>CAWISC010000047.1:0-14108 GCA_963838635.1 uncultured Gammaproteobacteria bacterium
TAGCCCTCCCACTGCGGGAGTTCGAATTCAGGCACGTCGGTGCGACCGTGGACGTCGTAGAGGACCTGCAGCTTCGGCCAGGTAAGTCGCGTCGTGTGCAGGAGCCATGCGAAGAATGCGCGCGCTTCCTCCATGAAGCCGAGCTCGGTGAACGCGCGCATCGTCAACGCGGCATCGCGCATCCAGCAATATCGATAGTCCCAGTTACGGTTGCCGCCCAACGCTTCGGGCAACGACGTCGTCGGTGCAGCGATGACGCCGCCCGACAATGAATACGTCATGAGTTTGAGCGCGAGAGCGCTGCGGATCACGACAGTGCGATAGGGGCCGTCGTAGCTGCAGCGACGTGCCCATTGCTTCCACCACTCGAGTGTGGACGCGAGTCGCTGTTCCGAGGCCGCTCCGAGCGGGGCGGTGCAGCCGATGTCGCCCTTCGCGTAACACAAAGAGAATGAGTACTTCGTACCTGCGGCGATGGTGACGCGCGCATCGAGCGCGGTCGCGTTCGTGCCGGACACCGATGAGAGTGGCGCATCGGTTTTCAGAGTGAGCAATTCGTTGCCCCAGGTCCATGCGCAACCCAATGCATTCACGCGCGATCGCCTCGCGCGACGACGGCCGTAGTCCGGTCTGGGATCCACGATCACGCTCAGGGCGACATTGCCCTCGATGCCTTCGACAATGCGCAGCACTTCGCGCATCGGCTCCAGGCGATGCGGATCCGCGGGCATCGGCATGAGGTCCGTGACACGTACGACGCCGGTCGTCGTGCTGAAAGTGGTCTCGAGGACGTTGGTATCGTCGATATAGCGCCGGGTGCTCGTGTATCGCCGCTCAGGCGAGATCGCGAACACACCGCCGCTGTCGCGATCGAGCAACGCGGCAAACACGGACGGTGCAGAAAAATGCGGGAGGCAAAGCCATTCGATCGCACCTGCGCGCGATAGCAACGCGACGGTGCGCCCGTCGCCGATCGCAGAATAGTCTGCGATCGGCGGGTAGGACGACTGCGCAATGAGTGGCTGCTGGCTTGGAGTGCTGATTGCGCGGTCAGGTGCGGGGGTGCGGTTCATCGCGATGTCCCGCCACTTCGCCCGCGTGTTGAGGCTGCGTGACGCCCAGAACGTGCACCAGGTGGCCGCCCAGCCAGCCGGAAATCACCAGCGCGACGATCGCGACAATCGAGATCGCTCTGGGAAGCACCGCGGCGTCTCCTGCGTCCTCCATGCGCAACCAGAAATTCCCTGCCTGCACGGCGACGATCGCGAGATTCAACACCAGGTGATAGGTGCCTACTCGCACGGCTCGCGGATCGCGCATTCCAAGCAAGTCGAGCAGGCCCGGTACGGCCGCGATGAGCGCGCCGATAATGCCGCCGCCGAGGGTAAAATATGCCGTCACCGCCCAGCGGGCATCGTCCGTGCCGACGTACACGAAATCGCAGATCAGCGAAAAAATCCACAGCCCGATCGGAATAGTCACGAGCATTGGGTGGACAGGATGTCCGGCGATCGTAACTCGCGTGCTCATGGGGGATACCTCCTTGCGTGGTACGCTGCTGATAACGTTCCATTCGGGACAGGGGTTGCGGCACCGTCGCCATTCTGCCAATCGCCCGGCCTGGAATTTCTACACAGGAGCCAGCATGAATCGCCGCCTACATGTATTCATGACTATCGCAGCGGCACTCTTGGTATCGACCGCGGCCGTCGCGCATCACGGCTGGACCGGTTACAACGAAGAGGCCCAGAAGCTCAGCGGTGTGATCGAGGAGTCGAGCTACGTGAGTCCGCACGGCACGATCCGGCTGAAGGTCGACGACAAGATCTGGCTCGTCATTCTCGCGCCGCCGTCGCGCATGACGAACCGCGGCCTGACGCCCGAGATGGTCAAGGTCGGCAGCAACGTGTCCGTCGAGGGTTATCAGCACAAGACGGATCCGGGCGAAATGCGCGCGGAGCGGATCATCGTGGACGGCAAGACGGTCGAGCTGCGTTAGCCTCGCGATAGACCGTGCAGTACGCGGTCGCGGATTTCGTCGCGCGGCATGCGATCGCCGTGCTGAGCGTCATCGCGATCGCGACGCTCGCGTTGTCCGCTATCGCCTGGCACGTGCTGGGCACTCTTGCCCCGCGCACGTGGCCGCTGGCGATCGAACTCTGGGATCGCGCCCGTAAGTCGGGATTTGCGCGTTGGCTGCGCGAGTTGCCGCTGGTGGGACGGTTTCTCAGCAGCACGCTCACTATCGCGCGCTACCTTGGCATCGTCGCGATCATCGGGTTCGGTCTCTCCGTCGGCGCGCTCGTGCTGTTCGTCGAGCTCGCCGATGAGATCGGCGCGGGCGAATCGCTCGCCGAATTCGACGTCGCGCTCAGTGCGGCGCTGGGCAAGCACGTGTCGCTCGGGACACTGCGCGTCTTCTCGATCATCACGCATCTAGGCGATGGGGTGGTGCTGTTCGCGATCGGGGCGGTCGTGTTCGCGGTGCTTGCCGTCAAACGCCTCAAGCTCCTGGCCGCAGCGTGGGTTGTCACGACGCTCAGCGGCGCAGTGCTGAATCGCCTCCTCAAGGCGATTTTCGAGCGCAGCCGGCCGTTGCACGATCACGGCCTCACCGCCGTGGAAGGCTGGAGTTTCCCGAGCGGTCACGCGTCCGGCTCGATGCTGGTCTACGGCCTGCTCGCGTATGTCGTCGTCCGCAGCACGCCGTCTGCGTGGCACGTTCCTGCGGCGCTCGCCGGCATCGCCATCGTCATCTTCGTCGGATCGAGTCGCGTGCTCCTGCAAGTGCACTACCTGAGTGACGTGCTTGCGGGCTACGCATCGGCCGCCGCGTGGATCGCTATCTGCGTCGCAGCGCTGGAAACGGTGCGATGGCGCGAGCAGCAGCGTTCGCGCGCATCGGCGCGTTAGTCAGGCTGCTTGGATTCCCACAGCTCGATGGGATTGCCGTCTGGATCGTGCAGTCGGGCAAAATCGCCATTCGGATAGCTCGTGGGATCTTCGACCTCGATGTTGGCTGCACGGAGCTGAGCGACCATGGCTTTGAGATCACCCACTCGGAAATTGATCATCCACGCCTGCTCCGGCTTGCCGAAGTACGTCGTGTCCTTCTTGAACGGAGCGAACACGGTGGGTCCCGCTTCCTGGCGCCAGCACTCCGCCTCGTAACTCGTCGGCACGACCGTAATACCCAGGTGCGTCTCGTACCATTTGGCGATGCTCTCGGGATCGCTGGATTTGAAAAACAGCCCGCCGATGCCCAGAACCTTCTGCATGATTGTTCTCCTCGAGTGCGATGACTTCAGCCGGCCGCGGGCAGAAGCTTAGGATTACGCAACAACAACGCCGACACCAGCGAGACCAGCAGTCCCACGGGAAAGATCTCCAGGAACGTCATCGGAATCCGCAACAGCGGATTGGCGTAGCTGGTGCGCATCGATTCCATTTTGGCCATCTCCTGCGCGAGCGCCGCCGCCGATATGCCGGCGGCCTGCCGGGCGCGCACGATTCCGGCGATGTATTCGTCCATGAATTTGTAGTCGGTCATCGCCAGGTAGACCTCCCATACCGCGACATAGGCGACGCCTGCAGCCGCGGCGATGGCGAGCCCCATGGCGAACGCGGCGCCGAACTTGATCACGCCGCCCCGCTCGACGTCGCGGTAGCGCTTCACCCCGACGAAGATGAAGGTCAGCGCCACCAGCATCACGAGGTAGCCGAACCATTCGGAGCTGAAGAAGCTCTTGTGGTCGGACAGGGCGATCCCGGTGATCATCGTCACGATGATCACGAAGCCGGACAGCAGGCCGTAGGTCAGCACGTATCTCATTGTTGTCTCCGTCCCCCCGCAGGTGCTGGCGCTAAATTCGCCCCGGAACCCTGTCGGCGCCATCACCCGGATGGATGATTCCGGTGGTTTTGCCGAACGGATTATGGAATCAGCGCCAGCTCGCGCGCCTTGTGGATCGCCTGCGTGCGCCGTTGTACCTCGAGCTTCTGATAAACCCTGGCGAGGTGCGTCTTGGCCGTATTCGGTGAGATCGCCAGTTGCCGGGCGATTTCCTTGGTCGACTGGCCGGCAGCGAGCAGTTGGAGGATTTCGTATTCACGCGGCGTCAGACCCAGCGAGCGGAGGGCGGCGTCGTTGCGCTCGAAAGCCGACGACGGCGGTACGCGGCGTCGGGTCAAACGATGCCCCGCCCACAGGCCAAGGGCAGCGAAGCCTGCCGCCAGCAGGACGATGTAAATCTCCGTCGAGAACGCGCGCGTGACGTAGCGGTACTCGAGCCACTCGAGCCCGGCGACTGCCAGAGCGAGCGCGATCGCGTAGAGGATCACCAGCCTTGCCATGTGGGAAAGCTGCCAGAAATCTCCGATCCGGGCCAGCGGAACCACCAGTCGCTTTGCCAGCTTTGCCAGAGGTGGTACGCAAGCGCCTCATCTTCGTCGCGATCGCCGCTCTGCTGACCGTCGGCGCAATTGCGGCATTGGCCCTGCACGCGCGAATCCCTGACGAGTGGAAGCCGTCGGCGCCGCTGCAGCTCGCCGACCCGCCGAATTTCCTGACGCGGTACAAGCTGAGCCGCGCATCCGCAAACGACGAAGTCTGTCGCGCGACGCTCGAACAAGCACCGTGGGTGTATGCGCCGATCGCCGATGAAACGACTGCGCCCGGCTGTGGTTACCGGAATGCGGTCCGCATCGACCGAATGCGGGCGAGCGTCAGCGAGCCGTTCGCTGCTTCATGCCGTGAGGCTCTGTCGCTGGCGCTGTGGGAGTTGCACGTGCTGCAACCCGCGGCGCTCCGTCATTTCGGCGCTCCCGTCACGAAGGTCGAACACTTCGGCAGCTATTCCTGTCGCGGCGTCTATGGACGGCCGAACGCCCGAAAGAGTCATCACGCCACCGCCGATGCGCTCGATGTCGCGGGATTCGTGATCGGTGACGAGCGCCGGGTGCGCGTTCTCTCCGCATGGCCGAGTGAAGGTCCAGAAGGCAGATTCGTGCGCGAAGTGCACGACGGCGCCTGCGACTTTTTCGACACGGTACTCGGGCCGGAATACAACGCCGCCCATCACGATCACCTGCATCTGGACCGAGGTGCGTTTCGTCTATGCCGGTGATCCCACGTCGCTCCGCCGGGTCCGGATCAACTCCACGAACTCCTTGCCGTAACGGGCCAGCTTCGCCTGTCCTACACCCGCGATCGTCGCAAAGTCCTCGAGCGTCATGGGCTGACGCTGCGCCATGTCCCGCAAGCTGGCGTCGTTGAAGACGATGTACGGCGGCATCCCCGCTTCGTCGGCAAGGCGTTTGCGCAGCGTGCGCAAGGCCTGGAACAGCGCGTCGTCGCCGTCTCCTGTTACGAGAGCCTTGCCCGCCCGCCGTCCGCGAGCAGGCTTGACCGATTCGCCGACCTGCACCGCGCGCTCTCCGCGCAGCACTTGCCAGCTCGCCTCGTTCAGCGACAGCACCGCATAACCGTCCTGCGATTGAGTCAGCAGGCCCTGATGCAGCAGTGCGCGGGCAATGTCGCGCCATTCGTTCAATCCATGATGTTTGCCGATGCCGTAGACGCTCAGGCTCGAATGACCGCGGCTGATCACGCGCTGAGTCTCGCCGCCGCGCAGGACCTCGATGACGTAAGCGACGCCGTACCGCTCATGCCGCTGGGCGAGCCGCGCGATGCACGACAGGAACTGTTTCGCCTCGGTCGTGCGATCGAGCAGAGTGCGCGGTTCGAGGCAGTTGTCGCATGCGTCGCACTTGCCTTGGAAGATCTCGCCGAAGTAGCGCAGCTGCACGGCTCGCCGGCACTCGCTCGATTCCGCGTAGTTCAGGACGTGTCGCAACTGCTGGCGGGCGATGCGCTGCTCGTCCGCCAGCGGTTCGAAGCTCACCGGGTCGATCTTCTGCGCGATGATCATCTCCGCGGTGCGAATGTCGCCCGCGCCGAAATACAGGACGCAGCGCGCAGGCTCGCCGTCGCGGCCCGCGCGGCCGGATTCCTGGTAGTAACCTTCGAGCGTCTTCGGCAGATCGTAGTGCACGACCCAACGTACGTCCGGCTTGTTGATGCCCATACCGAAAGCGATGGTCGCAACCATCACCTGTGCATTGTCGCGAATGAACGCTTCCTGGTTGTCGCGGCGCGTGGTGGCGTCGAGGCCTGCGTGATAGGGCAGGGCGCGAACGCCATCGTCTTGCAGTCGACCCGCAAGCTCGTCGACGCGCTTGCGCGAGAGGCAATACACGATGCCCGCGCCGTTGTTGGCGCGAGCGCGCTCCAGCACTTCCGTATAGGTCGCCTTGGTCTTCGGCCGCACGCAGTAGTGCAGGTTGGGGCGATTGAAACTGGCGACGTGAATGCAAGGCTCGCGCAGCGAGAGTTGCCGCACGATGTCCTGCCGGACGCGTTCGGTGGCGGTGGCCGTGAACGCTGCAGTCGGTATGTCGGCGAAACGTGTGCGTAGTCGATGGATCTGGCGGTATTCGGGGCGGAAATCGTGACCCCATTCGGAGACGCAATGAGCCTCGTCGACGACCAGGGACGAAATTCCGTGGGTTGCGTGCAACCGAGGCAGCACATCGCCTTCGAACTCGGATTGCAGCAGGCGCTCCGGCGCGACATACAGCAACTTCAGCTCGCCGCGATCGAGACGGGCGAAGCGCCGCGCCATCTCCGCGCGCTCCAGCGATGAATTGATGAACGTCGCTTCGATACCGTTGTCCTGCAACAGCCGTACCTGATCCTGCATCAGCGCGATCAAGGGCGACACGACGATGCAGACACCTGGGCGCAGCAGGGCCGGCAGCTGAAAGCACAGCGACTTACCGCCGCCCGTCGGCATGATCGCGAGAACGTCGCGGCCGTGAAGAATGTCGCGCACGACCGCTTCCTGCCCGGGGCGGAAGGAATCGAAGCCGAATCGTTGTTTGAGGGCGGGCAGCAGGTCGTCGTTCATCGAGTGAAGGATAACCTCTACTCGCCGCGCGAGCCGCCCCCTTTCTTCGATGCCTGCCCAACCAGATAGAAGCCGTAGCCGAGCAAGACCGCCGCGGCGATGAAGATCCATTCGTAGCGCGCGAGCGAGTTAAGCGCGCTCACCCACGCTCCCGCGATACCCAGACTCAGGAGAACGGACGGCAACAGACAGCAGGCCGCAAAAATACCCAGCGCGGCGAACACACCGCCACCCGTCGTCCACCGCAGCAGGCGGTTCGTGCGAGCAGCGCTTGGTGGTTGACTATTCATGACGTCTGACGGCCCGCAGCCGCAGCTGCTCGCCGGGGCGCCTCTGGCGAGCCGAAGTTCTGCTTCGAGCACGTCGCGCGTACCTTCCGGTCCGGTCATCCGCAGCCAAATCGGTCCGGACGCCGCTGCGATCTCCAGCTCAAACGTCATGAACGGGCAGCACTTGCGTTCATTCGCAATGAAGCGCGACAGAGACTCGAGATCTGCTGCGGCAAATTGAAACGCGTAGCCGTTGCGAAGGTCCTGCCGCTGCCTGGCAAGATCCATGAAGATCGTTCGCGCCAACGCGAAGTGCGCTGAGCGCTCGGCAGCTGGTATCGCGCCCGGGACGCATGCCAACGGTATCGCGTCAGCTGTAGTGCTCATGGATCGGCCGTTGTCCCGCAGCTCTTGCCTGAATGCCGGCAAGCGTACATATTCAAGTCAACTTGAAGTCAAGGACTATCTCCATGGCTGCGGATCTTTCGATCGGTGAGGTGGCGCGGCGAACCGGCCTGCGAACGTCGGCGCTGCGCTACTACGAGGACGCCGGCATCCTGCCGAAGCCCACTCGCGTGAGCGGGCAGCGACGCTACGATACTGACATCGTCAGACGAGTCGATTTGCTCCGCTTCGCGCAACAGGCTGGATTTACGCTCGAAGAAATCAAGTCGCTCCTCCACGGACTTGGCTCTGAGACACCGCTGAGCGCTCGGTGGCGCTCGCTCGCGCGCAAGAAACTGGTCGAGCTGGACGAGCTCGCCGCGCGCGTCGCCCGGATGCGCCGAGGATTGGAGTTGAGCCTGGAATGTGGATGCATGCGAGTGGAGGACTGCACGGCTTCGGATCTGACGGTCAGCCGGTGAAGTCTTTCCCGCAGTGATCGCAGTGGACGTCGTTGATGTCGTCGAACACCAGCCGGTCATGTGGGCAGCCCAGCTCCTTGGACAGCAGGCGCCGGAACCGGTGCGCCGTGAAAGCGCTTTTGAGCGGGGAGTCGGCCGGTTCCGCGGCGGCATCCGGAACGACGCCGCGAAGCAGGTGAACGTGGGTGTCGATCGAAGCGCTCGTCATGGGGTCCCGTCCTGCGTGGTCCGAATGCGAAAGCCAGTCTAGGCAGCCGGCGTTATCAAGTCAGTCGAAGGACGGTGACGAAGCAGTCACGGCCTTCAGGTTTTGTCGAACGGGCGCCGACCGGATCGTCATTGGCATACAGGTCCACAACACGAGGTATGCAGAAATGACGACGATCCGGGTCAGTGTATTCCGGGCGGTGCCGCCGTTCGCCCAGGGTCTGGTGCGGGACATGCGCGTGCGCTGGGCGCTCGAAGAGGCGGGCCGGTCCTACGTCGAGCGGGTGATCGGGCCCGAAGATCAGAGCTCCGAGGCCTATCGCCGCTTGCAGCCGTTCGGCCAAGTTCCGGCCTATGAGGAAGGCGACCTGGTGCTGTTCGAATCCGCCGCCATCGTCCATCACATCGCGCAGTCGTGCGAGACGTTGATGCCTGCCGATCCCGCCAGCCGTGCGCGCGTCACCGCATGGATGTTCGCCGCGATGAACACCATCGAGCCGCGCGTTGCGAACCTCGGCGAGATCGATCTGTTCCACGCGCAGGAAGACTGGGCGAAGGCGCGCCGGCCCGCCGCTGTCGCAGCCGTCCAAAAACGTCTGGAGGAGCTGGCGGCCCGCCTCGGCGAACGCAGTTTCCTCGAAGGTCGTTTCACTGCGGCGGATCTGCTCATGACGACGGTGCTGCGAATGTTGCGTCACACGGACATCGTTGCGCGGATCCCGGTGCTCGAAAACTACCGCCTGCGTTGCGAAGCGCGGCCCGCGTTTCAACGCGCGCTCGCCGCGCAGATGGCAGTGTTCGAGCGACACGCCGCCTGAGCGATCAAGCGCGCCGAACGAACGATCAATCGCGGAACGCTCGATCAACGATCGCTCCCGCTCGGTCATGGCCCCCTGCATCAGCGCTACCTACGATGCCTCGTCGTCGCAGTTAGTTGCAGGAAACCATGACAACACATCGACTCGTTCTTCTTTCGGTACTGGCGCTGATCCAAGGTTGCGGCGGCGGAGGCGGCAGTAGTAACGACGGCGGCGGAGGCGGGCCCGGTGGCAGTACGCCGAGCGCACCGGGCGCCTTCTCCGCCAACGTACGCTTCGACGGCGCAACTCAGCGATTCGTTGCCACCTGGAACGCCTCGCAAGGCGCGGAGCGCTATCGCGTACAGTTGAAGCGTGACAACGTCACCGATTTCGCGCCGCTCACCGGCGCCGAAAACCTGTCGGCGACGATCCTGGACTTCACCTTCGCCGTCGGCTTCACGATTCAGTGGCGTGCCGCCGCCGTGCGCGTCGAAGCATGCAACGCCGTCGGCTGCACGCCGGCCACGGACCTGCCGTTGCTGCCGCATCTCGCGGACGCGTTGGCGAGGAAGCAGATCCTCAGCGTCCCCGCCGACGCCAACGAACTTCGCGTCGCCAGCTCCGCGGATGGCAATACGCTCGTGGTCGGAGCGTCGTTGGAGGATGGAGAGGACGGCCAGCAGCGCGACAAGGGGGTGGTGTATGTCTTCACGCGCACGGGGGCAGTCTGGAATGAGCAACCGACGTTGCTGCGTGCTCCTAACGGTGAAGGCGGCGTCACTAGTCAGGTACCGGGCGACTTGTTCGGCTTCGCAGTCGCGCTCGCGGCTGACGGCGAGACGCTGGCAGTAGGCGCGCCGTTAGAAGATGGCTCCCTGACGAGCACCGTCGAGAACGAAAACGATCTGACGCCGGACTCCGGCGCCGTCTACGTCTTCGTGCGTAACGGATCGACGTACGCATTGCACGCCTACCTCAAGGCCGTGCCGGGCACGTTCGATTCGCTCAGCACGCGCGATCATTTCGGCACTTCACTCGCTCTTGCAGCGGACGGCCAGACGTTGGTGGTTGGCGCGCCATTGGCTGAGGTCGTCCCGCAATCCGATTTCGACGACGGTGCCGCGTACGTGTTCACGCGTAGTGGTGCTTCATGGACGCAACGCGCCGTGCTTGGTGGACCCCATACCGATGACAATGCCAACGACCACTTTGGTTGGCCGGTGACGATATCCGCCGACGGCTCGACGATCGCAGTCGGTGCGCCCTTCGACGACGAGGGCGATGCGGAGTCCGGTGCCGCGTACGTCTTCACGACTACCGATCGCCTGCAGTGGCAACGCGAGGCGTACCTGAAGGCTCCGAACGCCGACATCGAAGACACGTTTGGCGTTGCCGTGGCGCTATCGGCCGACGGCAAGACCCTGGCAATCGGCGCGCCGGGCGAGGATGGCGACGCGACCAGTACTGCGGAGGCCGACAACGAGAATATCGAGAGCGCTGGCGCCGTTTACGTCTACACGCACGCAGATGCAGGCTGGTCTGTGACGCCCGTGTATCTCAAGCCCTCGAACACCATCGAGCTCGGGGAATTCGGCAGCGAGCTGTCATTGACTGCACGCGGCGACGAGCTGGCAGTCAGCGCACCGTTCGATCGAAGTGTGCCGACCCTGGAAGGAGCTGCGTTCGTCTTCGTGCGCGTCGGGGCTGTCTGGCTCGAGCAGGCGAGATTCGACGGAACCGCGGCTGAATTCGGCAACTCGATCGTGCTGACTCCGGACGGCGCGACGCTGTTCATCGCTGCGGAGACGAGTATGTCCGCGCCCATTGCCGGTGCAGTCCACGTTTACTAGCCAGGCCCCGCCATGGCTGCGCGATTCGACAACATCCTGCAAACCATCGGTCACACGCCGGTGGTGAAGGTCGCCAAGCTGATGCCGCCCGGTGTGGAAGTGTTTGCCAAGCTGGAAGCGTTCAACCCGCTCGGCTCGGTCAAGGACAGGCTGGCGCTCGGCGTGATCGAAGCAGCCGAGCGCAGCGGTGAGTTGCGGTCGGGGCAGACCGTCATCGAAGCCAGCAGCGGCAACACCGGGATCGGTCTGGCGATGGTGTGCGCGCAAAAAGGCTATCCGCTCGTGATCGTCATGGCGGAAAGCTTCAGCGTCGAGCGCCGCAAGCTGATGCGCTTCCTCGGCGCGAAGGTCGTGCTGACGCCGGCGGCCGAGAAAGGCAGCGGAATGGTAGCAAAGCAGCGGAGCTCGCCGCGATCCACGGCTGGTTCCTCTGTCGGCAGTTCGAGAATGAAGCGAATGCCGATTTCCATTCGAAGACCACCGCGGTGGAGATCCTGGAGGACGCAGTTGCTGGCCGATAACGGCGTGCGCGCCCAGCCGCGTGGCAACGCTGACGCGTATTCATTTCTGCCGAAGTGGCTTCAACCACGCTAGGTCTCGGGACGATTGCGTAAGCGCCACGCACCCGGCGGCATACCCACCTGTCTTTTGAAAGCACGGTTGAACGCCGCTTCGGATCCGAAGCCGACGTCGGCGGCGACCTGCGCGATGCTCATGCCCTGCCGATCGAGCAAGCCGGCGGCGAGCTGCAGCCGCCAGTTGCTCAGGTATTGGATGGCGGGTATGCCCATCACCTCGCTGAAGCGGGTCGAGAATGCCGTGCGCGACAGCCCCGCTTCGCGTCCGAGCGTATCGAGCGTCCACGGTTCGGCGGGCTTGGCATGCATCGCGCGTAAAGCGGCGCTCACGTAGCGGTCGCGAAGTGCAGCGAGCCATCCCGTGGAATCGGCAGGAAGGCTGTCGATGTACTGACGCACGGCGTGCAGAAACATCAGCTCGCTGACTTTCGACAGGATCGTTTCGCCGCCGGCGCGCGGTTGCCGGCTTTCTTCCAGCGCTACACGCATCAGGTCGAACGTGAGGCTGCCTGCCGCACTCGACCGCTTCACATGCACCATCGGCGGTAGCGCTTCGAGCACCGGGTTGTAAGGTCGCAGGTTGCAACCGAGAAAGGCACAGATGATGCGCGCCCTGTCGCCCTGGCCGCCGAACTGGTTGAACACGAACGGCAGCGTGTCGAGCGGCGCCCGCCGATACATGCTGAGGTCCGGCTCAGCCCGGTCGTCCTGCTGCGAGCTCAAGGTGTGACTGTGGCCGCGCGGCACGATCACGGCATCGCCGGCTTCGAGGTGAAGTGCGGACTGCGGCTCGTCGATGATCTGCGCCCACGCGTTGCCGTCCATCATGATGTGGAACGCTACGACGTGCTCGAACTCGGGCATCACCCGCGCGCAGATGCTGGCCGAGCCTGGCGTCGTCGCGATCCACGGCGCGCCCGCATGGACGTCGAAGTAGACAGCGCCGGTCAGGCGCATCTCGCGTAACACGTCGGACAGAACATCCATGCGCACCTCTGGGGACGATCGATCAAGCGCGGCGAACGCTGGGCAAACGCTCCAACGCTGAGTCAATAAGTACCGCCTTGCGATCATAGTTTGGTGCGACAGCGCGATCTAGGATGCGCCGCTCCTCACATTCATCTACATCGGAATTGAATCGATGCTTGACAGTGCGACTCTCACGGCGCTCGCAGAATCGTTTCGCGGCGAGCTGATTACCACTGCGGATTCCCGCTACGAGCAGGCCTGCCAGCTCTACAACGCGATGATCCAGAAACGGCCGGACGTGATCGCACGCTGCAGCGACGTGTCGGACGTGATTGCGGCGGTGAAATTCGCGCGCGATCGCAATCTGCTGCTCGCAGTTCGCAGCGGCGGCCACAACGGCGCCGGTCTCGGCAGCTGCGACGGCGGGATCGTGATCGATCTGCGTCGGCTGAAAGGAATCCGCGTCGACCCTTCGTCGCGCACGGTTCGCGTCGAAGCCGGCTGCACTCAAGGCGACGTCGATCACGCCGCACATGCATTCGGCCTGGCAGTTCCGGCAGGCATTGTTTCCACGACGGGCATCGCCGGTCTCACTCTCGGCGGCGGCAGCGGCTACCTGAGTCGCATGTACGGCCTCACGATCGACAACCTGCTGGAAGCGGACGTGGTGCTCGCCGACGGCCGGTTGGTCACGGCAAGCGAGCGCGAGCATGCAGATCTGTTCTGGGCGTTGCGCGGCGGCGGCGGAAATTTCGGCGTGGTGACGAGCTTCCTGTTTCGCGCGCATCCCGTCGCCAACGTTTACGCCGGTCCGATCTTCTGGGAGATCAAACACGCCGCGCAGATCATGCGCCGGTATCGCGAGTTCCTGCCCTCGGCGCCGGAGAAGCTCTGTCCGTTCATCGGCCTCAAGACCGTGCCGTCCACGGCGCCCTTTCCGCAAGAAATCTGGGGCAAACGGATCTGCGCGGTGATCTCCTGCTACGACGGGTCCGCAGCCGATGGCGAGCGCGCGTTACGTCCGCTGCGCGAGTCGCTGCCCGAGCCGATCATGAATGGCATGGCTGAAATGCCGTTCACGGCGTTGCAGAGCCTGTTCGACGGTCTCCTGCCGCCAGGTCTGCAGTGGTATTGGAAAGGAGATTTCGTCAGAGAGCTGTCCGACGCCGCCATCGACGCGCACATCGAGCACGCGTCGAAATCGCCGAGCGAGCTGTCGCTCATGCATCTGTATCCGATCGATGGCGCGGTTCATCGTGTCGGCAGCCGCGATACGGCCTGGCACTGCCGTGACGCGATGTGGTCGATGGTGATCGCCGGCATCGACGCCGATCCGCGCAAGGCGGCGTTGCTGAAGAAATGGGGCCGCGACTACTGGAACGCAGTTCATCCCTACAACCCCGGCGGTGGCTACGTGAACTTCATGAGCGACGACGAAGTCGACGGCCGGCTGCAGGCAACCTACGGCGCGAACTACGCGAAGCTCGCGCTGATCAAGCTCAAATACGACCCGACCAACCTGTTCCGCGTGACCCAGAACATTCCGCCGGCGGCAGCTGCCAGGGGACCCGAATGACAAGAGTGCTCCATGTGGGGCACTT
>CAWISC010000048.1:0-13312 GCA_963838635.1 uncultured Gammaproteobacteria bacterium
ATGAAACCGATTACTCGCCGTGGCTTCCTCAGCAGCGCGTCCGTTGCCGGCATCACGACGCTCGCTGCCGGTCACGCGGGCGCTGAGCCGCGCGTGCAAGGCGATCCACGTCGTCTTTACGGCGATCGTTCGCCGTTCGAGAAGAGTGCGCGCTCGTTCGGTGCTTCGAGCGCCGCCGTGACCACAGGTTCGAGCCGAACGCCGCTGCAGGAGCTCTACGGCATCATCACGCCGTCATCGCTGCATTTCGAGCGCCATCACTCAGGCGTTCCCGCCATCGATCCTGCTCGACACGAACTGCTCCTCCACGGGCTGGTCGAGCAGCCGCTCGAAGTTCTCGATGGACGAGCTGCGGCGCTTCCCGTCGGTGTCGCGAGTTCATTTCATCGAGTGCGCCGGCAATGCCGGTCGCGAGCACGCAGGCAATCCGGGCCCCACCGTCCAATTGAGCCACGGACTCGTAAGTTGCAGCGAGTGGAGCGGCGTTCTCTTGAGTACGCTGCTGCGCGAAGCGAAGCTCAAGGATGCTGCGCGCTGGATCGTGGCGGAAGGCGCGGACGCGTCGAGACACTCTCGCAGCATCCCGCTCGCCAAGGCGCTCGACGATGTGCTGGTCGCTTATGGCCAGAATGGCGAGGCCGTGCGGCCTGAACAAGGTTATCCGTTGCGCCTCATCGTGCCCGGATGGGAAGGCAATGTGAACGTGAAATGGCTGCATCGATTGCATGTCACCGACAGACCCGCGATGTCGCGCGACGAAGCGGCGAGCTACACGGATCTCATGCCCAACGGCAAGGCTCGCCAGTTCAGTTTCGAGATGGAAACGAACTCGGTGATTACGCGTCCGTCGGGTGGTCAGCACTTGGCAGGTGAAGGCTTCCACGAAATCAGCGGGCTTGCATGGACCGGTCGCGGCAAAATCACCCGCGTGGAGGTTTCGGCGGACGCTGGTGCCTCCTGGCGGGATGCCGAGCTCCAGGCGCCGATCTATGCCAAGGCGCTGACACGCTTTCGGTTGCCGTGGAGGTGGGCAGGCGAAGAAACGATTCTGCAATCGCGCTCGACGGACGAGACAGGCTACGTGCAACCGACGCGAGACGTTCTGATCGCGGCGCGTGGGATGAAAGCAGGTCCGGACGGATTCAATCACTACCATGGAATCAAGCCGTGGAAGGTCAATCGCGATGGCAGCATCACGCACGTCTAGCAGCATCGCTCTCGCGACTCTTCCTCGCAGCCGGATCGCTGGCGGCAGCGGAGCTCTCCGCCTGTGTCGCTCGGGATAGGGCGCCCGGCTTCCGTCCATGACATTGCCACGAGAGATCTGACGGTGCTTCCCGATGGGACCGGCCTTCCTCCGGGGAAGGGCTCGGCGGTGGAGGGCGCAACGTTGTATGCCGCGCAATGCGCCGCATGTCATGGGGACCGTGGTGAAGGCCGCGGCGATTTCGCAGCGCTTGTCGGTGGCCGAGGATCTTTGGCAAGCGATAAACCGATCCTCACGGTCGGCAGTTACTGGCCGTACGCAACTACCCTGTTCGACTACATACGCCGCGCAATGCCGTACCAGGGTTCCGGCGAGCTCTCGGCGAACGACATTTATGCGCTGACCGCCTGGATTCTTGCCGAGAACAAGATAGTGAAACCTGCGACCGTCCTCAGTGAGAAAACGCTGCCCACCGTTCAGATGCCGAACAGGGAAGGGGTTCGAGGACGCTACTTCCGCCAGGTAGCTGCTAGCGTCGCGTCGCCAGAGCGAAACACACCAAGCCGCCCGCCGAAACGATCGCGAGCAGCGCAAGACCCGAGCGCAGCGAGAATCCCGAGCTCAGGCCGGCGGCGAACGCAGCGGGAGCCAGTGCCTTGGCAAAAAAACTCGGCCGCGCCAACGCACCGAGCAAGGCGCCCTGTTGCTGCGAGCCGAAGAGCTCGGCCGGCACCGTGCCGCGGGCAATCGTCAGGATGCCGTTGGATGCGCCATAGCACATTGCGAACAGCACGCCGAAACCAAGCGCGCCGGGAATGAGATTCAGCAACACCATCCCGAGCAACGCCAGGACGCACGCGGCGTAACCGACGCCGATCGCGGAAACCCGGCCGGCGAAGAGCCACTCGATGATTCGCGCCAGCACCTGCATCGGCCCGATCAGAGCACCTATCCACACTGCCTGCTCGACACTGAAGCCTCGCGTACCCAGCGCCGGGATCATGTATGCGGAAAGCGCACTGAATACGAACGTCGCAGCAGCGAAAGTCGCGGCCAGCCATGCAAAACGGCGATCAGCAGCATAAGAGCGACCGGGTGCGGAGGCTGCCTTCGTCGATACCTGCGCGTCATGAAGCACGGGCAGCGCGAGGCGGTGAATGGGCATGCAAATCAGGAGATGAAGCCCGGCGAAAATGAGGAGCGCCACGCGCCATCCCCAGGCTTCGGCCAGTGCGTGCGAGAGCGGCCAGAAGACGGTGCTGGCAAAGCCGCCGAAGAGAGTCAGTCCCGTCACCGAGCGGCGATAGCGGTCAGGTGCGATCCGATAGAGGCTCGCGAAGGCTGGATCGTACAGACAGGCTGCCATCGCCAGCCCGGCGAGCACCCAACCCGTCGTGAACAGAATCGGCTCGTGGGCTATGGCGACCACCGCGAGTGCCAGCGCGGCAGTGAGCGAGCCCAGCGTCATCACGTTCCGCCCGCCGGCAGTATCGATCCGCCGGCCAACCCAAGGAGCTGCCACACCAGATAACAGCTGCCCCAGCGTGAAGGCGCCGAAGATCATGAGGTCGCTGAATCCCAGCTCATGCCTGATCGGCGCGGCCAGCACAGTGAGCGCGTAGTAAAGCGAGCCCCAGCTGATGATCTGTGCGACACCCAGCAGCGAGACCGTGCGCCATAGTGGCGCCGTGCGCCCGTGCTCGTCCGTCATGTCCGGTATATTAGCTTTGAATGGTGCGCATCGAGTTCGACTGACAATGAGAAGAACAGAAGAGCGACGGCCGTTGGCAGCGCTTGCGGGTGGAACAGTGATAGGTGCGTTGGGTGGCCTGATCGGGCTCGGTGGCGCAGAGTTCCGACTCCCGCTCCTCTTGAGTATCTTCCGCTTTCCGCCGCTCGAGGCAATCATCCTCAACAAGGCGACGAGCCTGATCGTCGTGGCTTCTGCACTGCTGTTCCGGACTAAGAGCGTACCGATTGCGGAGATGCTTGCGCACGCTCACGTCGTAATCGATCTCTTGGTCGGCAGCCTGATCGGCGCATGGCTGGGCGCCAGCTGGGCAACTCGAATGCGTGGCACGACGCTTTACAAGGTGATTGCAGTCTTACTCGTCGCGATAGCCGCTGTGCTGCTATTCAGCCATAACGTGACTGGCGCGGGGAGTGCAGCATTCGACGGCTGGACACTCTGGCTCGCCGGTGCAGCCGCAGGCTTGGTCATCGGCTTCGTAGCATCGCTGCTCGGTGTTGCTGGCGGCGAGCTCTTGATACCGACCTTGGTGCTTCTCTTCGGAATCGATATCAAGCTGGCCGGGAGTTTGTCGCTCGCGGTGAGCTTGCCGACCATGCTGGTCGGTTTTATGCGGTACAGCCGCGATCGCAGCTTCGCGGTATTGGCTCAGCAGAAGAGATTTCTGCTCTGGATTTCTACGGGCTCGGTCCTCGGTACGCTCATGGGTGCGCTGCTGCTGGGATACACCTCGCCCGAGATCCTGTTGCCTCTGCTTGCGTTGGTTCTCCTGATCTCAGCGCTCAAGATTTGGCGACAGTCGGGCTTACACGCACGGATCCGGCGTGACGCGCAGGTATGGCTTGAGCGCGTGCCAACCATTCGGGAATCGCGTCTGCGCTTCCTCGTCCGAGATCGCCGGCAGGATGATGACGTCGTCGCCGACGCGCCAGTGCGCCGGCGTGGCTACACCGTGCGCATCTGTCAGTTGCAGCGAATCGATCGTTCGCAGCAGCTCGTCGAAGTTGCGCCCGCAGGACTGTGGGTAGGCAATCGTCAGCCGCACCTTCTTCGCAGGGTCGATGACGAAGACGGTACGCACGGTGTGATTCGAGTCGTGATTCGGATGCAGCATCCCGTAGAGCGTCGCGATCGAGCGGTCGATGTCCGCGATGATCGGGAAATGCACGTTTGCGCCCGTCGTGTCGCGGATGTCGTGCAACCACTGCTCGTGCGACACGACAGTGTCGATCGACAAGGCGATGAGCTTGACGCCGCGCCGTTCGAAGTGCCGCTCCAGCAATGCCACCTGGCCCAGCTCGGTCGTGCAGACAGGAGTGAAGTCGCGCGGGTGCGAGAACAGCAGCGCCCAGCTGTCACCCAGCCACGAATGAAACTCGATCCTGCCGCGGGTGGTTTCGGCCGTAAAATCCGGCGCCGTATCGCCAAGTCGCAAGGTCATCTCGATCTCCTGTGTGCGAGCGTCGAGAGGGATTGTCGCTAGCCTCGGGTGCGATGTCGGTCGCTCGCCGGTAGTAATGGAGTAACAGGCGCCACGAAGATCAGCAGGGCGGCGCACATGCGCCGCCCTGCTTTGCCCGTCGCACGTTACTGGCGTGGTGGACGATCCGTCCGGGTGCCGCGCCGGCGGCTGCCGGAATCTCCGGGCGGGATGACGTCGCGTGAATCTTCGTCGTCACGCGTGTCTTCAACGTCTACTTCCGTGCGGCGTACCGTGTCGCTCACTCCTTCCGTGCGCTCGCCTTCGAACTTGCGCACGACAACTTCCTCGGTCACTTCCGCTTCCTTCGACACGACCGCTTCCTCCGCGCTCTCAGTCATCTCGATCGTGCGGTCTTGCAGCAGATCGTCCGCAGCACCCGGCTGCACACGTCGACCGACCGGGCGACGCTCGACATCTACTCGCTCTTCGCGCAGGTTGACCTGCTCTTCGACCGGCTCTTCGACGACGTAGGAGCGCACGCGCACACCGCCGCGATTCACCTCACGCTTGCCGACACGCAGTCGCTCCTGAACGAGCGGGATAGCTTCTTCAGATCCTGCTCGCGACGTGCCGGTATTCTCCGACGTGCCGGCAAATCCGGCAGCCTGCGTACCGGTCGACTCCACCGCGGTGCGCGTGGGACCCGTCCAACCCTCTGCTCGCCATTCATCGGCGCGCCGATCCAGGTCGATCGCGTCGGCGTTTTCCAGCAGTACGACCACTTCGTCCGCGTACTGATCCTCGACGCGTGCCGTCAGCAAATGCCCGCCGCGCCGCATTCCCTCTTCATACGTGGCACGGTCGTCATCGTCGCCCGTGAAGAAATCCTTGATGCTTGCCCACAGGCCTTTGCCATCCGAGCCGTCGCCGTCGCCGTCGCCGGTCGCTCCTTGATGGATGACCTGAACGGAGTCGGACGGAAGTCCAACCTCCACGAGGCGTTCCCGCGCACGGTTCGCGGCATCCTCCGAATCGAACATGGCTGTAATGGTTCTGATACTCATCGAAAGCTCCTCGACCTTGATACTCGGACCCTTGGTAACTGTGAGAGGTCAGTCCGCAGCGTCGCCCGGTTGCGGCGCCGCTTCCGCCCGCTCGACCGAAACCTGCGTCGAGCGCAACTCCACAGGAATTTCCACGACTTCGACGTGCTCACGCCTGCGCACGTGCAACTCTTCCGTGACGAACCAACGCTTCTCGACCACCAACCGCTGCTCGACCACCGGAATGATCAGCACGTCGCCCTCGCTGCGAATGCCAGGCGGGGTATCGACTTCGCGGTCAACAGCAACGCGTTCTATGGCTACGGTCTGCGCGACGAGCTCATCGCGTAGCATTTCGAGGCGCTCCGCAACTTTGCTGGTGATTCGCACTCGGCCGGTGGCAACCACTTTCTTTTCGATCGTGGCGCGCTCCTCGACGATTGGAATGCGGCTCTTGTCCATCAGCTTTGCTCATCGACGGCCGGCGGCTGTCGATCTATGAATGCAGGTGCAGACAGCAATGTATTGGGCGCTGAGTAGTTCCGGACATTCGAGCTCGATGTGGAACGTGACGACACCAGCGGCGTTCTTCTTTCATGAGCTGGATGCGCGCCCAGACACGAACCTCGCAGAGGCAGGAATCTCACGCCGACAAAGCGAAGGAGGCGATTCTTGCCAGCGTGCATCGCGGATTGCTGCTCGCCAGCGCCTCACGACGCTTGCAGGATCCGATCTCCTCGCAACGCGCATCGGCCGAAGCGCAGCACCTGCTGAGCGATGCCAAGAAACTCTGTGAGGAGACGGCGGACCTCGACTCCGCAGACGAGCGCGTTCGTTACGCGATCGAGTCGTTGACGAGTGCTCTGCGCGCAGAGGGCACCACAGGTCGGGCGACGGACCGGGGCGCCATGCAAAGAACCCGTGAGTGACGCCCTCTTAGGCGGTTCTCCGAGCCGGCGCTGCGCGGCACGTTCGAATTCACTCACATCGTGCGAGCGCATGATCTGAACAGTGGATGCGGCCACTATCGTTCTGCTACTAGTCAGCAGCCGCGGATCATCGCGAAGATGCGTCATCGGAACAGACGCACACGCTCTACAGCGAGTCCTTCAATGAAGCGAAGATCATTCTGCAGTGCTGCGCTCTCCTCAGCGGGGTTTGCGGCCCTGCACTGGCCGCGGGTGTGGGCGGCAGCCGGCCTGCGACCGACCGACATCGAGGAGCTGCGAGCAAGCCTCGCCGGACGACTACTCCTGCCGGAGCAACCCGAGTATGAGTCAGCCCGAAAGGTGTGGAACGGCGCCTTCGATCGCAAGCCCGCATTGATTGCGCGCTGCTCGAATACCAACGATGTGGTCCGTACCGTCAACTTCGCTCGCGACCACCAGCTCCTGGTCGCAGTCCGCGGAGGAGGGCACAGCTTTCCGGGTCATTCGAGCTGCGAAGGTGGATTGCTGATCGATCTTACGGAGATGGACGGCATTCGTGTGGACGCGAAGGCGCGTACTGCGCTCGTACAGCCCGGTGTCGTTCTCGGGCAATTCGATCGCGCGACGCAGGCACTCGGCCTCGCAACCACGATGGGCACTGTCTCGCAAACAGGCGTCGGCGGCCTGACCCTCGGCGGCGGCTTCGGACGCCTTTCTCGCCGCTTTGGCCTGGCGTGCGACAGTTTGATAGCCGCCGACGTTGTCAGTGCGGACGGACGCGTCGTTACGACGAGCGCCAGCGAGAATTCAGACCTGTTATGGGCGCTGCGCGGCGGGGGCGGCAACTTCGGCGTCGTCACGTCGCTCGAATTTCGGTTGCACACGGTCGCTCCGGAGATGCACGGCGGGCTCCTCGTTTTTCCCTTCACGGAACCACGCGCATTGTTGCGCGCGTACGCGGACTTCATTGCCGGTGCCTCGGACGACCTCTTCGTCATGTTCGACATCGTGCCGACGCCGAACGGGCGCATCGCTGCGCTAGAGGTTTGTCACAGCGGCAGCAAAGCCGCAGCGGAGCGCGAGCTCGCCGGGCTGCGCAAGATCGGCAAGCCGCTGCAGGATGCAGTGGCTCCGGCAACGTACGTTGCCCTGCAAAGCAGCATCGACAAGGACTATCCGGCAGGCCGTGGCTACTATCTCAAGTCCGGTTTCATACGCACGATCACCCCTGCAGTGATCGACACGCTCGTCGACTATCTCGACGCCGCACCCTGGCGCAGAGGCGTTGCATCCTTCATCCAGCACGGGGGCGCAATCGGCCGAGTGAAACCCGATGCCACTGCATATTGGCACCGGGAAGCCGGTCACACGGTGCTGCTCGTGGGTACGTGGGACGAGGCGGCGGATGCCGAACGCTCGACGCAGTGGACCCGCACGGGATGGGCGAGCCTGGAGCCGCAGACCGACGGGTTCTACGTGAATTTCATGGCGCCCGACGATTCGGAGCGCCGTGTGTTGCGCACGTATGGAGCGAACCACGCCCGACTGGCGGCGATCAAGAAGAAATACGATCCGACGAATCTCTTCAAGCTGAACGCCAACATCGCGCCGGCGTGAAGCCGGCGCGCCGGGCGTGAGCTATGCGCGCCGTGCCGCCTCGGCCCGTGGCTCATCGATCTGAAAAGCCTTGGTCAATGGCAGGATCTGGTAGAGGGCCGACAGACCCACGAGAGCATAGACGGCACGTGCCAGCGCCGAGCCCTCGCCGAAGATGGCAGCCACCAGATCGAAGTCCGCGACACCGACGAGGCCCCAGTTGAGGCCGCCGACGATCAACAGAATCAGTGTCAGGAGATTGAGAGTTTTCATGCGAGTCACCTTGTTGCCTGTGTGACCGAACTCCGTCGCTGCGGCGATGTTCCTCCGGACTGCGAGCAAGTTGTCTAGCAAGCAACTTGTGCACGCGACGGCAGCAATACGGCAGAACGAAATCCTGTATCGATACCAAAGCTGTACAGCGGAAACACCGGCAGCGTGCGCGCGTTGTGACATGAGCAATGACGAACCGCCACCTGCACGATCCTCATCAACCCACGGTACCCGATTCGCATCGTGTGCGCGCTGACCGGCTTGAATCCGATCACGCTGCGTGCATGGGAGCGTCGCTACGGCTTCATCGAGCCGATTCGCACTTCAGGCGGACACCGCCTCTACACGCAGGAGCATGTGGAGCAGATCAAACGAACGCTTTCGATGCTCGCGAGCGGCATGCCCATCGGCGCGGCGGCGCGGGCTGTGCGTCGCGGCGCTGCCGACGCGTTGCGGACCGATGTGTGGGACGCGCTGCGTAGCCAGGCAATAGCGGCGATCATGCGTTTCGATGAGTCTGCGCTCGATGCGATCTATGAATCAGCGTTGGATTTGGACACGATCGAAGTCGTCACCCGCAAGCTGCTGACGCCCGTCCTCGAGGAACTGGGTCGCAGGTGGGAATCCGCTGAGGGGCGCATCGCGGAGGAGCACTTCTTCACCACCTACACGCGCAACAAGCTCGGTGCGCGTCTGCATCATCGTCGCAGAATCGCGCCCAGGTCGAGGCTGCTGTGTGCGTGTGCGCCCGGTGAGCATCATGAGCTCGGGTTGCTGCTGTTCGCGCTGGCTGCTCACGATCAGAATGTCGCTTGCGTGGTGTTGGGTGCAAACACGCCGTTTGACGAACTGGCCCCAGCCTGTAAGCGGGCAGGATGCGACGGCATCGTCATATCCATGTCCCTGCAGACCGAAGCCGCGAGCCTGGAGCGTGACCTGCGAGAAGTCGTGAAGGAAACCAGCAGGCCGGTATTCGTCGGAGGCGAGGCGTCCGCACTGCATGGCGACGCGATTGCGGGCGCAGGCGCGATCGTAATGGGCGCCGACATTGGGAGCGGCGTTCGTCAGCTGCTTGCCACGCTCGACCGCAACAGAGGCCAAAAGGCCTCGTTCGCGCCGTTAGCAGCGGGGAAACGGGGCCGGCGCCGCCGGCCCCGTCGCATGCGTCCTAGCGCTGTCCCTTGCGGCCGGGATTCGAGTTCACCTGCGTCGCTTCATCGTCAGGCAGATCCTCATCGTCAGGCAGATCCTCGTCTTCACCGGTCTCGCCGCCATCCTGCGTTCGCAGCGTCTCGGACTCCTCGTCCTCGTCCGTGCCGGGCGCTTCGATTCGACCTGGCTCGTCGGCGTTCTCGTCGTCGGCGTTGTCGCCGTCGGCTTCCTGTAGCGCCTTGTCATTCAACTGCTGACGCTTGCGCTGCTCGTCAATGTTCGGCTGCTGGTTTCCGCGATCTGGAGTGTTGGGCATGACTTGATCCTCGAGTGGGGTTACCCAGGTGCAACGCGCGGAACGGCGAAAGTGGCCCAGGCACATCACATGCGCGTAATCTCCATCCCGGCCATGGATGCAACCAAGAAAAACGAGCTCGATCCCCGGCAGATCGCCGACCTCCCCGCGCCGCCGACGCCGCAGGGCCTCGGCTGGCTCAGCGTCGTCGGTCCCGGTGTCATCGTGCTCGGCATTGCGATCGGCAGCGGCGAGTTCCTGCTCGGACCCGCAGTGTTCGTCAAGCACGGCCTCACGCTGTTGTGGGTCACGGTCGTGGCGATCTTCTTCCAGACGATCTTCAACACGGAGGTGATGCGTTACGTGGTCGCGACCGGCGAGCCCGTCGTCACCGGTTTCATGCGTACGCCGCCTTCCCCGACGATGTGGGCATGGGTCTACGCCGTGTTCTATTTCCTGCAAGCCGGTTGGCCGGCGTGGGCGGCCACTGCGGCCGGTGCTGTCTTCTATCTGTTTGCGGGTCGCATGGCAGGGCCCGGGGACGTCGAGACTGTCTACTTCATCGGCGTCGGCACTTTCCTGGTCTGCATCGCCTTGCTGCTCGTCGGCCGGCGGATCGAGCGCACGCTGGAGATTCTCAACTGGATTCTCGTCACCGGCGTGCTCGGATCGTTCCTGGTCCTGGCAATGCTGTTCGTGCCCGGCCAGACATGGGGCGCAATGGCGCTCGGCTTCGTCGGGTTCGACGCGACGACTCAACGCTTCGTGCTGATACCCGAAGGTGTCGACTTCTTCCTGCTGGGCGCGCTCGTCGCGTTCGCGGGCGCGGGTGGCATTGCGAACCTCACGCTCGGCAACTGGGCGCGCGACAAGGGTTATGGCATGAGCCAGCACGCGGGCTACATTCCTGCCGCCGTGGCCGGCAAGCATGTGAATCTCTCGCACCACGGCTTCGTGTTCGTGCCGAACGCCGAGTCGATGCAGCGCTGGCGCGGCTGGTGGCGCATCGTGCGCGCGGATCAGTGGGGCGTCTTCTTCGTGGGCTCGCTGCTCGGTATGGCGCTGCCGGCGCTCTTATATGTGACGTTCCTGCCTCACGGCACCGAGATTCGCGGCCTCGGCATCAGCGCCGCGCTGGCGCAAAGCGTTGGCGTACAACTCGGTCCGGCGGTCGGGATCCTGATCGGCACTCTCGGCGCCTGGCTGCTGTTCAAAACGCAAATAGACACCGTCGACGCCATCACACGCTCGGTCACGGACATACTCTGGACTGGCAGTAGTCGCATGCGAAGCTGGCGGGGCGGCGACGTGCGAGCGGTGTACTACTCGGTGCTGGCGCTCGTCGTGATCTGGGGCGTCATCGCATTGCGCCTCGCGCAACCGATCATGCTGCTGCAAATCGGCGCGAACGTTGCTGGTGTGGTGCTGACGGTCGCGTCGATTCACATCCTCTACGTCAATTGTCGGCTGCTCGCGCCCGAGCTGCGTCCGCCGATGTGGCGCCGCGCGATTCTCGTGTGCATGTCTGTCTTCTATGGCTGCTTCGCGAGCATGTCACTTTGGAGCCTGTTGTGAAGCGAGTACGTTGCGCACCTTGGCGGCCAGGGAAGCGAACGTGAACGGCTTGGTCAACAGCTGCACGCCTGGATGGAGGCGACCTTCGTTGACGATATGGTTGCGCGTGTAACCAGTCGTGAACAGGACCTTGAGATCCGGGTGGCGCCGCACGGCTTCGTCGGCCAGCGCTCGTCCGTGCATGCCATCGGGTAGCACCACGTCCGTGAACAACAATGCGACGTCGTGGTTGTTCTCGAGTACCTCCAGTGCGCCGGCGCCGGTTTTGGCCTCGAGCACCTGGTAGCCCAGTTCCCGCAGCGAGTTGACGCTGAACGTTCGCAGATCGTCGTGATCCTCGACCACGAGCAGGAGCTCGCCGGTGCCGTCCAGCGACGTCACGGGGTTCGGCGCGTGATCGATTTCGACGGCCGCACCCGACGCTCGCGGCAGGTAGATCTTCACGGTGGTTCCCACGCCGAGCTCCGAGTAGATGCGGATGTGCCCGCCGCTCTGCCGCGCGAATCCGTAGACCTGGCTCAGGCCCAGGCCTGTTCCCTTGCCGGCCTCCTTGGTCGTGAAGAAGGGCTCGAAGACTCTGGCGAGCGTACCCTCATCCATACCCTGGCCCGTATCGGACACGGCGATCTCGACGTACTGCCCGGGCTGCACCGGCTCGGGGATGGTCGCGACATACTCCTCGTCCAGCGATGTGTTGCAGGTTTCGATCGTCAATCGACCGCCCTGAGGCATCGCGTCGCGAGCGTTGACGGCCAGGTTCAACAGAACGTTCTCCAGCTCGCCGGGATCGGCGAAGGCGCGCCACAGACCTGCGCCGGCAACAGTCTCGAACGCGATGGTTTCGCCGAGAGTTCTTTGCAGCAGATCGGCCAGGCCGTTGACGAGCGCATTCGCGTCGATGCTGCGCGGATCGAGAATCTGTCGGCGTGAGAACGCGAGCAACTTGGTCGTCAGGGTAGCGGCGCGGCGCGCAGCATGTTGCCCCATTGCGCAGGACCGCCGAATGCGCGCTTGTTCCGGGCCCGCCGGCAGTTGATCCAGGTGTCGAAGTGCGGCATCCAGGCCGCCGATGATGACGGTCAGCAGATTGTTGAAATCATGCGCGACGCCGCCCGTCAGCTGGCCGATCGCTTCCATCTTCTGGCTCTGACGCAGCGAGTCTTCGGCCTGCATGCGTTGCGTTACCGCGTCCGCGATTCGAGCTTCGAGTGTCTCGTTGAGTTGACGCAATTGCGCATTGGCAGCCTCGGCGGCGCCGCGCGCCTGCAGCAGCTCGCTTTCGTAACGACGTCGATCGGTCGCGTTGAAGACCGTGACCCGCGTGAACATATGCCGCGCTTCGCTATCGCGTCGCTCGACCGCGTTCACGAGAACAGGAAGACGCCGTCCATCCTTCCCGGTGAATTCCAGCGCGACTTCGTTGAAGAAACCCTGCATGCGCAGCAGCGGGGCGAAATGCGTTTCGAAGTAGATGCGGCCGGCGATATTCAGCACGTCCTGCAGCTTCTTGCCGTAGAGGTCCGCCGCCGTGTAGCCGGTCCACTGCAGAAAGGTGGCGTTGACGCGCAGGATACGACCGCTCGGTTCCAGCGACAGGTAACCGCACGGCGCGTTCTGGAACAGGTCTTCGAAGTCGTCAACCGGCGGCTCACTGCTCATCGCAGCCAGGCGCGCATCGCGGCGATCGTTTCATCCGGAGCACTGAGGTTCGGACAATGCCCGGTCGCGCGCATCTGGACGAACGTGCTGCCGCTGAGATGCTGGTGAACGTACTGGCCCACGCTGACAGGGGCAATCACATCCTCACTGCATTGCAGGACGAGGGCTCTGGTCTGAACACCGCGCAGGTCGGCGCGGTTGTCGGACGTAAAAGTCGTCCGGGCAAAGTGGCGCGCTATATCGGGATCGGTGCGACAGAAACTGTTCGTGAGCTCTGCTGCGAGCTCGGGTCGATCGGCGTTGCCCATGATCGCCGGCGCCATCGCCGCGGACCAGCCCATGTGATTCGTATCCAGGAACTCCAGCAGTTCCTCGATCTGCGACGCCGAGAAGCCGCCCACGTAGTCCGC
>CAWISC010000049.1:0-10966 GCA_963838635.1 uncultured Gammaproteobacteria bacterium
CATTCGAGCTCGATGTGCTCTGCGCACAGAGGGCACCACACGTCGTGCGACGAATGGCGGCCCTATGCCAAAGAACCCGTGAGAGACGCCCTCGTAGGCGGTTCTCCGAGCGCGCGCGAGCAGCATCAGGAAAAATCCCGTCATCTGGCTGCCACGTAGCGCGCAAGCGCATCCTCGAGATTCGGCATGACGATTCCGCGCTCGCTGGCGAGCACACTGAATGACGGACGACGAGCCTGGAGGTGGAATGTGCGCCAGCTGTCCGACTGCAACTGCACTGTGCTGACCTTGGCGAGCTTGGCGGCGTGACGTACGAGCTCTGCCCAGGACACACTGCCGTCGTTTACCAGGTGCCACAGGCCCTGCTCGCCGTCGATCAGCAGATCGAGCGCAGCGTTGACCAGGTCGGGTACGTAAGTGGGGGAGACGACGATGTCATCGATCGCCCTGAATACGTCCCCACGAGCCAGAGTGCGCAGTGCAACTGTCACGAAGTTGTGCTCGTCCCAGGGACCGAAGAACGAGCTCGTCCGCACAATCAGCGCACTGGCGTGCGCTTGCATGACGGCCCGTTCGGCGCGCGCCTTGCTCAAGCCATACACGTTCAACGGACGGACGTCGTGCGTTTCTACGTACGGCGTTTGCTGCTGACCGTCGAACACAAGATCGGAAGAGAACGTGAGCAGCGGCAGGTTGCGCGCGGCACACGCGCTCGCGAGCAGCTCGGCGCCACCGCTGTTCTCACGATAACAGCGTTCCCAGTCGAGCTCGGCCGCGTCCACCCGCACGTAACCGGCGGTGTTGACTACTGCCCAAGGCAACGCTTCGTCCAACGCGCGATCAATGGAGGCTGCGTCACAGATGTCGAGCTCCGACCGCGGATAGGCACGGACATGCAAGCCACGCACCTCACACAGTCGTGCGAAGGCGTGTCCGAGTGTTCCCGATGCGCCGGTCACCAGCAGCGGTATGGGTGAGCGCCGTCCGCTGACTGTTTGGCGCAGGTCCGCGGACCCCGGCGCTCGAGAGGCGCGCTCCCACCAACCAGGCTCAGCGATCATTGCAGCGCGCCGAGGCGTCCGTCGCGCTGCCAGATCGCTGATGAGATCAGCGATTGCAGTCGGGCGTGGCACGGGTCCGCGAACGTCGAACGCTCCGACCTCGTAGTGCCGCTGAACGCGCGTTACCAGACTGTCCCAATCGAAGCTTCCCAGCAGGGCCCAGGCAGTTACGGCGCGGACGTCGATACCCGCAGCGCGTGCCTCCTGCGCCGCTTGCCAGATCCCATGCAGCCAGCGCAACTGCTCTTCTCGAGTACATCCCAGCTGCGCTTCGGTGATTGCTATCGGGCATCGATAGCGCGTCCAGACATCCTCGAGTGCTCCCGCGATACCTGCGGGTGGGCTGCCGGATGCGCGGACTGCCTCGATATCCACGTATGCGTCCCGACCGTTGCCGCCTCGCCGGTCCGGCGCGTGGCGGGACAGGTCATCGTCCAGATGGCGATCGCTCGTTACATAGTGATTGATCCCGATGACGTCGGGCGGACAAGCATGGTCGATGAGCCAATCGAGCTCGGTTGCTGCAATCCCGGCCGCGCGCAGGTATGCCCACATCGCATGCTGGCGATTCACCATGCCTCGTAGCAGATCCCATCCGAGCCAACGGCGCTCGTTATCGAAGTCGGCCTGGTAAATCAATCTCGAGGTACTGGTCGTACGGCCCAGATCGTCAGTCTGAACCAGTTGCGCGCTGCTGTTCACGCGGCGGATGGCTTGCATAGCCAACGTCGTTGCGCGCACTTGATTGAGGAGCGCGCGTGCGAAGCTGCGGTCGTCGCGTCGATGCGGATACCAGTGTCCATACAACGCGCTGAACCGCGCGGTGGTGAGCGGCTCGTTGATCGGAGTGTAGTGAGTGACCCAGGGAAAGCGGCAGGCAACTGCCGACGCATACGCTGTGAACAACTCCGCGAAACGCTCGTCGAGAAGGCTCGTGTAATGCGGGCCGCTGCCGTGATGGAGCAGCCCGAGGATCGGCTCGATTGCCAATTCGCGCAATCGCGGCAAGCGCTGGTCCAGCCACCGCCAGTCGAAGCTATCCGGCGCCTGGGGGGCAGTCAGCTCCCATAGCGCTGGATACCGCAGGCGCCTCAGTCCTAACTGCGCGAAACGCGTCAAGTCCTCGATGCGTACGTCGTGACCGCTCGCTCGCAGCTGATCGTGCCAAGCATCGCGGACACGATTGACGGTGCATTCGACACCGCCCCACATTTCCAGCGCAGGCATGCCGTCCTCACGCTTCCTCGGCCGATTCTTCGACATCCCGCGGGCTCGTGCGCACTGGCGCAAGGACCTTCTGGGCCGCGTTTCTGCCGGCGATGAAGGCATGATCGGAGTTGTAGTACTCCCATTCGCTGTAGCGGCCCGCCAGCAGGATGTCGTGCTCCGCGAGCCACTCGCGCACGATGGCCACACTCTGCTTGCGAGCGTGATCGTAGACCACGTATGCGTAGGGCATGTCGACCTGGTTGCGCGCGAGAATCCGCTCGTCGCTGCGCAGAATGCCAACCTTGACGCAGTCCGCGATGCACCGATCGATCAGCGCCTCGAAGTCGCAAGGCAGCGGCTTCGTCGGCGAGTAAGTGATTTCGCAGGTGAGCCCGAATCCACCGGGCGGGTTGCAATATGGGCTGGCGTTACCCTGCACGAAGATACGGTGGAAGACGGTGTCTTCCGGATAGTAGATCCAGTGCTTGTCGGTCACTTTCTCCCGCGCCACGCCGATATTCACGCAGCGCACGGACACGTGCCGCAACTTCCTTACGGCCGCCAGGACCTCTGCTGGCGCTTCGCGCCCGATCATGTGAAGCAGCTTCGGGAGGGGCGCGGTGCTGACCAGCTTCTCGTAGCGAAAAACCGTGCCGTCTGCGAGCACCACCTTGTGCGCCTTCGGCAGTACGCGCGTGACCATCGCGTTGGTGCGCAACTCGCCTTGCAGCAGCGGCAGGAACCCGTTCATCAAAGCCGCGAAGCCACCTCGCAACGGATAGCCAAAGCGCGCATTGGGTCCAACTGGCTTTGCCAGCGGGCGCAGAGCGCCGTCGATCATCTCTTCCAGGTCTGGTAACGGCACCCGGCCGCCGAGCCATGAGGTTTCCATCTCCGTAAGCGGCACCGTCCAGAGCTTGCGGTTGTACGGAATGGCAAAGTGCTTGGCCACTCCGGCGCCCCACACCTTGTAGATGAACTCCTCGAAATTGCGGGGCTCGACCGAGCTGCCGCGCATCGCTCGACGGGGTGTTGCGAGTGGCGCAGTACTCTCGGCTACGCCATCTGCGCAGCAATCGGTGATCGACTCGGCCTTGCCGCTACACACGGAGCTGCTGTTGGCCGCCGGCGAGCCCGAGGTCGGCTGCTGTTTCAAACTCCCGAAGCGAGCTTCGATAGCTCCGACGATGCATTCCTTCAGCACCTGCGCCGGCAGACCGTGCAAGGCGCCTTGGAACGGGTACCGGGTGTAGACACCCTTGCTGTAAATCCATGCCTCACGATCCTGCCAGTGCACATTGTCGCCGAGGAGCTTGCGGTAAAGCTCGTGCACATAGGGATCGTTAGAGAACATGATGTGACCGGCGTAATCGAACGTGAACCCGTGGTCTTCCACTGACCGGCACCAACCACCGACCGTTGGATGTTGTTCGAGCAAGAGACTGCCTTTGCCCAGATGATACGCAGCGCTCAAGCCGGTCGGTCCCGCACCAATTACGATCGCGGAGTACTCGCCCGCCTCACGCGCCGGATGCGGTTCGTGATCCAGCGTTGCTGACGTGTCGGCCGCCTTCGCGTGTGTCACCTGTGGTGGCTTGAATCTGAGCAGCGGCAGCGGCTTCTTCTTACGCGCATGAATCGCGCCCTCGAGCAGCCGGCACATGTCGTCGGCTGTCTGATCCCAGGAAGTGCGCGCAAGCGTCGCACGCATGCCCGCTATCCGCTCGCGGCGCTCGGTGGCTTCGGCATAGAAGGTGCGCTCGCAGGCTGCTATGAAGGCTGCTGCGCCGTCTGCGACGTAAACTATCTCGCCATACGGCTCGACGACATCAGTGATGGACGTGGTGACGATCGGCCGCTCTGCGGCCATGTACTCCAGCGTCTTGGTGGGACTGATGAAGCGGGTTGCCTCATTCAGCGCGAATGGTTGCAGGCAGACATCCCAGCCCGCGACGAAGCGCGGCAGATCCTGATAGGGCTGTTGTCCGAAATAGTGGATGTTCGGACGCCGCGGCAGCGTGGCTGGATCGACCTTGGCGTGCGGGCCGACCATGACGATCTGCCACTGCTGACGCGCCAGAGCCAATGCGTCGATGAGCTCGAAGTCGAGCCGCTCGTCGATCACGCCGAAATAGCCCAGCCTGGGCTGCGGCAACGCCTTTTGCAGCGGGTGATCGCAACGGCGATCTTTGGCCTGCGCGAAATGCATGACGTCGACACTGCTGGGCAAGCAGTGGACGGATGGATGGCGGTCGCGCTTGGCGCGATACAGGCTCGGACCGCCCGTGAACACGACGTCCGCAATTTTGAGCAGGGCGCTCTCTCGCTGTAACAGCTGGCGCGGAGCGTTGCGGAATGCAGCGAGCTCGTCCATGCAGTCGTACACGACGGCGTTCGGCGCAAGATCCTGCATCAGTGGCAGCGCCATCGGCGAATAGAACCAGACGGCGTAGTCGTCGATGCGCTCGCGCTCGAGCAACTGCGTCAGCATTTGTTGCAGGATCGGAATCTGGTCGTCGTGGAAACCGGGGTTCGCGATCGTGGAATGCGGCCGGCATACGCGCACATTGGGCGCGGGCTCACTGATCTGCAGATATTGGTGCGAGGAGCCAACGACAGGTTCTTCGAAAAAGAAAACGCGATGGCGCCTGGCAAGGCGAGTCAGTACGTGTTGCGGACGCTGGAAAACGAAGTCCCACCGCAGGTGGGAGAAGACGATGATCGACGTGGACATGAGAGCTCCCGGATTATCGTGACGATGCGCCGGGGACGCTCTCCGGAAGGAGGAGACCAGGACTCATTTCACTCGGAATCTAACGCGCGAATATCATTTCAGTTCGAGGCACAGGCGCACTTTGTTGTGTCGTCTACGACTGTGAGCAGCTGCTGACAGACAGCGAGCGGCGATATGCACTACTAATCTTCGTCCCCATCGCCCGCGCCTGAAGGAGAAATTTCGGCCATGCTCACCAGTGCGTATCCTCGACCTCAGTTGCGGCGTGCCGAGTGGCTCAACCTCAATGGACCTTGGCGTTTTACCTTCGACAACGAATTGCGATACAGCGCACCTGGCGATATCCGGCAATGGCCGCTGACCATCGAAGTGCCATTCGCACCGGAGTCACGCCGTAGCGGCATTCACGACACAGGCTTTCATCGCTCTTGCTGGTACCAGCGCGAGTTCGAGTTTCAGCCCAATGCGGCCGAGCCCGTCGGTCGGCGCGGCCGCGTGATCCTGCACTTCGGCGCGGTCGACTATCACGCCCGGGTCTGGATCAATGGCATCCCGCTGGTCGAGCACGAAGGCGGGCACACACCGTTCAGTGCGGACATCACCCACGCGCTCGATCCATCAGGTCGGCAGCTGGTCACGGTGCGCGTGGAGGATGATCCCCACGATCTGGAGAAGCCCCGCGGCAAGCAGGACTGGCGGCTGGAGCCGCATAGCATCTGGTATCCGCGGACCACGGGGATCTGGCAGACCGTCTGGCTCGAGCGGGTGCCCGACGCGTACGTCAGCTCCCTGCAATGGACTCCCAACGTCGAACGCTGGGAGATTGCCCTTAACGCCTGCGTCGGTGGCAGCGAGCTGAGCGATCTGTACTTGTCCGTGCGTCTGGGCTGTGGCGAGCAGGTGCTCGCCCACGATACCTACCAGGTCGTCAGTCACGAAGTACATCGCCGGATCGGGCTGTCGGATCCGGGAATCGATGACTATCGCAACGAGCTGCTGTGGTCGCCGGAGCGGCCGACGCTCGTCGACGCCGAAGTGACGCTGATGCGTGGCCAGGAAGCGATCGACAGCCTCAAGTCGTATACCGCTCTGCGCTCGATCGGAGCTCAACGCGAGCGACTGCTGCTCAACGGCCGGCCGTTGACCATGAGGTTGGTCCTGGATCAGGGGTACTGGCCCGATACGTTGATGACGGCGCCCTCCGACGACGCCCTGCGACGCGATGTCGAGCTCGCGAAAGAGATGGGCTTCAACGGGGTTCGCAAGCACCAGAAGATAGAGGACCCGCGCTATCTGTATTGGGCCGATCGCCTCGGCCTGCTGGTGTGGGAGGAGATGCCGAGCGCATACCGCTTCACCCGTAAGGCGATTGCCCGCATGGTGCGCGAGTGGACCGAGGTCATCGCGCGCGATGCGAGTCATCCGTGCGTCGTGATCTGGGTTCCCTTCAATGAATCCTGGGGCGTTCCGGACCTGGCAACGGTACCTGCAGCGCGCGATGCGGTCGCCGCGCTTTATCACCTGACGAAAACTCTGGACCCGACGAGGCTGGTCATCGGCAACGACGGCTGGGAGAGCTCGGCAACCGATGTCATCGGCATGCACGATTACGACTGCGATCCCAGGCATCTGCGCGTACGGTACGGGCCGGAGGTCAAACCGCAGGAGGTCGTCGACCGGCGCTGGACCGGCGGCAGAATTCTCACGCTCGATGGCTATCCGCATCGCGGTCAGCCGATTTGCCTCACTGAATTCGGCGGCGTCGCTTACAAGGACCCGCAGCGCTATCGGGAAGGTCGCGAATGGGGCTACCGCTGCGTCGAGGATCGCGAGGAGTACGCGACGCTGGTGACTTCGTTGCTGGAGGTCGCGCGGACGACCGCCATGTTCAGCGGCTTCTGCTATACGCAGTTCACGGACACGTTCCAGGAAGCGAACGGGCTGCTCTACGACGATCGGACGCCGAAGGTACCGCTGTCGCGCATCGCGGCGGCCGTGGCGGGTGATCCGCCGCCGCAGCCACCGGAGTAGTCAAACGCCACTATCGTTTCCGTACTAGTCGGCGGCCGCGATGATCACGAAGATGCCTCCCCATGCGGCGAAGATCATTCTGCTTATCTGCACTCTCCTCACTGGCTGCCGCGGCTGCAATTCGGCCGCGGCTGGTTGACGCTGCCGACAGCGTCTTGCGACCGACCGATGTCGAAGACTTGCGAGCGAGTCTCGCAGGTCGACTCCTCCTCCCTCAACAGCCCGAGTATGACTCCGCGCGCAAGATCTGGAACGGCGCGTTCGATCGCAAGCCCGCATTGATTGCGCGCTGCGCGAATACCAACGATGTGGTCCGTACCGTCAACTTCGCTCGCGACCACCAGCTGCTGGTCGCAGTCCGCGGAGGAGGGCACAGCTTTCCGGGTCATTCGACCTGCGAAGGTGGATTGCTGATCGATCTTACGGAGATGGACGGCATTCGTGTGGACGCGAAGGCGCGTACTGCGCTCGTCCAGCCCGGTGTCGTTCTCGGCCAATTCGATCGCGCGACGCAGGCAGTCGGCCTCGCAACCACGATGGGCACTGTCTCGCAAACGGGCGTCGGCGGCCTGACCCTCGGCGGAGGCTTCGGACGGCTATCTCGCCGCTTTGGCCTGGCGTGCGACAGTTTGATAGCCGCCGACGTTGTCAGTGCGGACGGACGCGTCGTCACGACGAGCGCCAGCGAGAATCCCGACTTGTTATGGGCGCTGCGCGGCGGGGGCGGCAATTTCGGCGTCGTCACGTCGCTGGAATTTCAGTTGCACACCGTCGCTCCGGAGATGCACGGCGGACTCCTGGTTTTTCCCTTCACGGAGCCGCGCGCATTGTTGCGCGCGTACGCGGACTTCATTGCCGGCGCATCGGACGACCTCTTCGTCATGTTCGACATCGTGCCGACGCCGAACGGGCGCATCGCTGCGCTCGAGGTTTGTCACAGCGGTAGCAAAGCCGCAGCGGAACGCGAGCTCGCCGGTCTGCGCAAGATCGGCAAGCCGCTGCAGGATGCAGTGGCTCCGACAACGTACGTTGCCCTGCAAAGCAGTATCGACAAGGACTATCCGGCAGGCCGTGGCTACTATCTCAAGTCCGGTTTCATACGCGCGATCACCCCTGCAGTGATCGACACGCTCGTCGACTATCTCGAGGCCGCACCCTGGCGCAGAGGCGTTGCATCCTTCATCCAGCACGGGGGCGCAATCGCCCGAGTGAAACCCGATGCCACTGCATATTGGCACCGGGAAGCCGGTCACACGGTGCTGCTCGTGGGTACGTGGGACGAGGCGGCGGATGCCGAACGCTCGACGCAGTGGACTCGCACGGGATGGGCCGGCCTGGAGCCGCAGACCGACGGGTTCTACGTCAATTTCATGGCGCCGGACGATTCGCAGCGCCGTCTTCTGCGCACGTACGGGCCGAATCACGCGCGCCTGGCGGCGATCAAGAAAAAGTACGATCCCACCAACCTGTTCAAGCTCAACGCGAACATCGCGCCGGCGTGAGTCCGGCGCGCCGGGCGTGAGCTATGCGCGCCGTGCTGCCTGCGCCTGCGGCTCATCGATCTGAAAAGCCTTGGTCAACGGCAGGATCTGGTAGAGGGCCGACAGACCCACGAGAACGTAGACAGTGCGCGACAGCGCCGAGCCGTCGCCGAAGATCGCTGCGACGAGATCGAAGTTGGCCAGACCCACCAGGCCCCAGTTGAGGCCACCGACGATCAACAGAATCAGTGTCAGGAGATTGAGAGTTTTCATGCGAGTCACCTTGTTGCCTGTGTGACCGAACTCCGTCGCTTCGTCGATGTTCCTTCTGCTCGCGAGCTAAGTTGTCTAGCAACAGACTTGTGCACGCAGCTCTTCGCGATCAACGGCGCAGCACAATCTTGTATCGATACAAAAGCTGTACAACGGAAACACACGCAGCCAGCGCGCGTTATGAGTGAGCGATGACGAACCGCCACCCGCACGATTCTGGTCAGCCGACATACCCGATTCGCATCGTGTGTGCGCTGACCGGCTTGAATCCGATCACGCTGCGCGCATGGGAGCGCCGCTACGGCTTCATCGAGCCGATTCGCACTTCAGGCGGACACCGCCTCTACACGCAGGAGCATGTGGAGCAGATCAATCGAACGCTTTCGATGCTCGCGAGCGGCATGCCCATCGGCGCGGCGGCGCGGGCTGTGCGTCGCGGCACCGCCAACGCGGTGCGGACCGATGTGTGGGACGCGCTGCGTAGCCAGGCAATAGCGGCGATCATGCGTTTCGATGAGTCTGCGCTCGATGCGATCTATGAATCAGCGTTGGATTTGAACACGATCGAAGTCGTCACCCGCAAGCTCCTGGCGCCCGTCCTCGATGAGCTGGGTCGCAGGTGGGAATCCGCTGAGGGGCGCATCGCGGAGGAGCACTTCTTCACCACCTACACGCGCAACAAGCTCGGTGCGCGTCTGCATCATCGTCGCAAAATCGCGCCCAGGTCGAGGCTGCTGTGTGCATGTGCGCCCGGTGAGCATCATGAGCTCGGGTTGCTGCTGTTCGCGCTGGCTGCTCACGATCAGAATGTCGCTTGCGTGGTGTTGGGTGCAAACATGCCGTTCGGCGAACTGGCCCCAGCCTGTAAGCGGGCAGGATGCGACGGCATCGTCATATCCATGTCCCTGCAGACCGAAGCCGCGAGCCTGGAGCGTGACCTGCGAGAAGTCGTGAAGGAAACCAACAGGCCGGTATTCGTCGGAGGCGAGGCGTCCGCACTGCATGGCGACGCGATTGCGGGCGCGGGCGCGATCGTGATGGGCGCTGACATTGGGAGCGGCGTTCGTCAGCTGCTTGCCACTCTCGCCGCAACGCAGGCCAAAAGGCCTCGTTCGCGCCGTTAGCAGCGGAGAAACGGGGCCAGCGCCGCCGGCCCCGTCGCATGCGTCCTAGCGCTGTCCCTTGCGGCCGGGATTCGAGTTCACCCGGGTCGCTTCATCGTCAGGCAGATCCTCATCTTCACCGGTCTCGCCGCCATCCTGCGTTCGCAGCGTCTCGGACTCCTCATCCTCGTCGGTGCCGGGCGCTTCGATCCGACCTTCGTCGTCGGTGTTGTCGTCGTCCGCTTCCTGTAGCGCCTTGTCGTTCAACTGCTGACGCTTGCGCTGCTGCTCTGTATTCGGCTGCTGCTTTCCGCGATCTGGAGTGTTAGGCATGACTGGATCCTCGAGTGAGAGTACTCAGCTGCAACGCGCGGAACAGCGCGCAGTGTTCCGCTCATGTGTGAACATCACGGGATGGTTTACCGAAGACTTCACGCTCGCGGAGCTGAAGACACTGCGGGCGCGTGAGCGCATTGCGCAGATCCGGCCGGATAACGCGCGGTTCGACGGTCAGTTCGAGATCCCGACTTTCAGCGAAGTGCTCGCGCTCGTCGAATCCGTCAACGAGACGCGCGAGCGCGGCGGTCACAAACACGGCAAAGCGGCGGCTGCGCCTCTCGGCGTCTATCCGAAGACCAAGCATCCGACGTATTTCGATTCCATCGGTCTGTCGCTCGAAGAGCCGCTGGTGCGCTCGCTGCGCCGCCATGGCTACGACGGGCGGGGCGCTGCCGTGTTCATTCAGTCCTTCGAGGTCGGCAATCTCAAGGATCTGCGGCGCATGACGCGGTTGCCGTTGGTGCAACTCATCAATGCGACCGGCAAGCCTTACGATTTCGTCGTGTCGGGGGATCCGCGCACGTATGCCGACCTGGCCAGCGCGCAGGGCTTGCGCGAAATCGCTCGCTACGCAGACGGCGTCGGAGTGAACAAGGATCTGATCATCCCGCGCCAGAGTGACGGCACGCTACCGACCATCCGAACATAGGAGTCGTCGCCCGGGACGCCTTCGTCGACTCATTGTAGAAGGCGCAGGCCGACTGCATCGCGCCGTGACCTTTCGCGGTCGGGATG
>CAWISC010000050.1:0-21903 GCA_963838635.1 uncultured Gammaproteobacteria bacterium
AAGGAAGTTTCGGACGGGAGTCGATTACTCATTCAATGCGGTCGAATCCTAGCGCACAAAATTCGGTGTGTATATGCGTACAGTCGCTCGAAGTTGCGCCACCGCCTGTGCGACTCGAGGACAGTGGCGTCGTCGAAGAAAAACGCCGCGTGATACGAAGTCGGCTTTCGGCCCAAAAGCGAACGTTAGGCTCTGAATTTAGCTGCGCACGGCCCGGTCGCTCGCTTACGAATTGCCGCGTGCTCGCTCTCGGCGTAGGAGCTCCTGTTCGAATTGCCGAAAGAGCTCCTGGAAACTCTGATCATGCTTGCGATAGTTCTCGATCGCTCGGCGCAAGATGCTTACTGCTTCACGCTCAAGATCCACCTCGATCTCGGCCTGCAAGCCAACATGTTTGAACTCGTTGCGAGCTCGGGTCCGTAGGTTTACAAATGCGTTGCGATCCGGCACCCGCGGCCAGCTTGCCAAGTATTTCCTCCGCTGCGCCGGCCAACGTGATGACCCACACCAGATCTTCACCCTTGAGATAGAGCACGATCGCGGTTTTCAACTGCGATGTCGCGATCTGCAGCTTTGAAAGTTTCGTCACACCAACCTCCCCTTAAGCTCGTGCACGGTCCCCGCTAAGCGACCCACGCCCAAGATGGAAGAGCTCTCCCTCTTTCTAGCCATACGCGGACATGCGACGTGATTCATTTCAGCTTTATCGAGGCCTCGGCAGGGCTTATCCACTCTAGGACTCGGTCAGAGTTCTCGCGGAGCCGGGTCCACTGCAGCGGGACAAAATCTCGATCGGGAAGCTTTAAGTGTTGATAGGGCGAAGCGGGAGCGGCATTTAGGCGGCGGCATAGGCTTAGAATTCAAGTACTACGTCCGCTTCATAGGCCACCACCAACGCTACCTTAAAGGACTTTTCAATGGCGTGCTCAAACGGCTTGCGTGCTTCAACAGCGCGCTGAATGCGGCATGCGGCAGCGAGTGCCGGCACCTCAGGAGTGAACCATTTTACGGGCCAAGGTCCGGGCTGCCATATTGCCCGCGTTTCGTGCTCGTTCTTGAACCCACGCGGCTTGACCGTTGCCGGATGTCCCGATTGCAGGTTCTGACCAAAGAGGCGTGGCCTATAGCGGATGTCGTGTACTCCCAAAGCCGTGTGACCGAGGCCCTGCATGTGGTCGTTGAGGGCTGCGAAGAACGGCCCCGGATCGATCTCCACCCAGACATCGTCTTCGCCGGTCCAGAATTTCAGCTCACATGCGCGCGTCTGCCGGCGAGCCACGCAGTACACGTACGCGTCTCGGCTGGGACGCCAAACCCGACGCGTTTGTACCTGCACCCACTCGCCTTCCATGCCTACCATATTCAAGGGTTCGTATCCTTGCTCCCACAGCTCCTGCAATGTCTGTGGGTCTGCCTGCTCTTCGGGCGACAAGTTCCGAACTGAAGGGATCGTCATGTCGTGAAAGATGTCACCCTCCTCCGGATCGGACCTGCCTTTGCCGGCGGTATCCTCCGCCGCTTTGCACTCAAACAACGTCTTGATCTTCACGCTGCCGCGAGTCACGAGTGCCTCTGCGTGTTTACGCGGGATCATCTTGTAGTACTTCATAGGCGCAAGGCGACGGGCGGCATGACTGTCTAAAACTCGATGGATCACACCTGCAATTGTCGAGGAAAACGCTGCGCAACTCACTGCGGAATATTAGACAGTGGGTGAGGGGTTCCCTTGCCGAATCATCAGCTTTGTTCCACGTGGTACAGCTACTGCCTCATCACTTGTGGAAACACTGACCTCAGATGTGGAGGCTGCAATCTCGAACGAGTCCACTGACAGGCCTGTCCGTGCTCGCGATGTGATAACGGCGTCCGCTTTGGGTCGTAAGCGGTCGTCGTGCCATGCGCTAACAAGCACACCCAGCCGGCACGTGACAAACATCACTCTTCTCAATACACGTATCGCCGCACGGCTTTCCCTTCGAGCAAACCTTGCAGCACTGCCTCTCCGCAGCCGCACTCTCAGCCTGCTGAATCTCATTGAATGGATTCGACCGCGATGACGTCGCGATCACACGATCGAAGAACCGGGATGACGTCTCCATCCCGCGATCGCCACCGATAGCCGTCACTGCGAACAGCAGTGACACAAGCATCCAGATGCGCATCGCTCCTTCCCCCTTGCGCTTGCTTGCCGCTCTTACGCCAGGGCCGTTGTAGTGTCGACCCGCTGTGACCTCTGGCGTTGCGCGGTCAACTGGATAATAGCACTGCGATTCTGAGAGTCACAGGCTACGTGATGACTGTAAACAGATCCGACGGGGATGAAGTAGGGCGGAGAACCGGTCTAGGTCCGCTCTCGGCCGATTCTGTTGAAGAACTCCGTACGGCAGCGGGAATCGGAGCGCGGCGTCTGCAGCCGCATGAGCGCGCGCCTTTTCAAACAATTTACGGTGAGTCCGGACGGAATCGGTTCGCAAGCTTCTCCAACTGGCTTTGGAGCTCCGCCTGTGGATACCATTTTCCGCGGACCATAACGCCGACACGCTTGTCGACGTTTGAGACATCCTCGAGAGGATTGCCTTCGACAAGGATCAGATCGGCCCGACTCCCTGCTGCCACTGTTCCGAACTCAGCGCCGGCGTTCATGAACTCCGCTGCACCACTTGTCCCCGCGCGAATTGCCTCGAAAGGTGACAGGCCTGCATCCACGAAGTTGCGTAGCTCGAGATGAACGCTGAAACCCGGAACGACGAACGGATTACCGCAATCTGTCCCGAGCAGCAATCGCGCGCCAGCATCATGCAGTGCCTTTACAAGTTTCTTGCGCATGATGTCTCCCTTCCCCCGCGAACTCGCGGCCCGAGCTGGATTTGAGCTCTTGAGATAGTTGTTCTCTGGGTACCACTGGCGCACAGCTTCCGGGGACACATACCGCATCTCGGGCCGCTCGATAAGTGCGTGCAGGAATTCAGGCTCACCGGGTGCGATGCGATGCTGATAGAGCACGAGAGTGGGACAATTCCATGTCCCGCTCTTGGCGGTCTCGCGTGCAACAGCTGCAAACTGCGATTCATCGAGCCGTGCCCAAACCGCCTCTTCGCCCGGCCCGGTTTGCTTTTTGGCGAGGACCTCATAGCCAGAAAGATGTTCGATAGACTTGATCCCGGAACGAAGCGCTGCGGCAAGCCCAACGGAATCGGGTACATGCCCGCTGACGGATAGACCTTGTGCCGCTCCTTCTTGGATAACGGCATCGTAGGCTTCGGGCGAAAGCCTTGAGTAGGCCTTAAGGAAGTCATAGCCCGCCGCGTGCTGCCTGGTCACGACTTCGTGTGCTTGAGTCCCGGTCTCGACCACCGGCCCTGGCCAAATGGGTGGATTGCCATCGATGATGGGTCCGGCGGTATAGATCGTTGGGCCGACAAAGTCGCCCGCTGCGATCCGCGCCTTCCATCGCAAGTGGATCGGGCCTCCAAACATGTTGCGAATCGTCGTGACGCCGTTCGCCAAAAAGAGTGGCAGTTCTGCTTCCTCCCATGTGTGGGCATGCATGTCTGCAAGGCCTGGCATGAGGTATTTACCCCGGCCATCAATAAGAGTCGCTTCCTTCGGAATCTTGATCGCGGAGGACGGACCTAGATCCCGAATGCGACCATCGGAGATTACAACCGTCCAATTCTTCAGCACCCGCTTGCTATCCATGGGCACGACGGCGACGTGAACAAACGCAACGATGTCCGCACCCGCCGTGTCTGCGGCAACGCCGCTATGTACGGCGACAAGAATAGCCAACGCCATGAACAACACGCACGAAGACTGACGCATGTGACGGGTACGCTCAGGTTTATCGCTGCTGCTCATACGACGAATGGTATCCTTCGCTCGCTCAATACAACACAAGAGCGAGCGTATGTTGGTCGTTGCGGTACGTTCGCAAAGGTTCGCCGGATAATAGCCGCAGCGAAATCGGGGGCAGCAAGTGGACGATCTTCTCGAGTTTCTGAATCAGCTGGCCGAAAAATTTGGTCAGGCAGGCGAGCATTTCGAGCAGCTGGGTCAGCAGGTAGCGAAGGAACTGGACGGGGCAGGGTTGTCACCGGAAACTCTGGCGCAGATCACTGACTCTGCAAAGCAGCTTTGCGAGCGCCTCACCCAGATCGTTGCCGACATTGACGCCGCAGAGAAGAGCGGCGCCAGCCTCGAAACTGTTGTCGCGCGTCAGGCACTCAATGAGGCCTTGTCGGCAGCGCTCGGCCGCGTGGGGGATGAGTCGAAGCAATGGATCGGCCAGCTGCCGCCGGGAGCAGCACACATACTCCTGAGAACTTTTGAGGACACAATTCTTGCGCGCTTGGGCGGAGCCTATCGAAAGATCCTGCTCGAGGAATTCGATGCGGAGGCGAGGGCGTTTGATGCTCAGCGTGCGCCGCTTGACCGCGCAAAGATTCAAGAGGTTCTTGAAGCCCTGCGCGACTTTCGGAAACTGGTCTGCTTTTTTTCAGACAGAATCGAAAATCTCGAGCCGGCCAAGATCGGCGAGTGCTGTCTTGCCATTGCCGGTTGCTGCTATGGCGCCGCAAAGGTTGTGGCGGACGCAGCTGCCGGCGTTGGCAGCTTGGCGGTGCCGGGTCCGCAAACGGTGTATGTAATGGCGACCGCAACTGTCTCTATCTTCTCGGGCGCCCGGCGGCTGATCAAGAGCGTCACGAAGCTCAAGAAACTGCTGAACTGGTAAGACACATCGAATCTCATTGATGTCTGCTCTGGGTCGCTCGCAGAAGTCACCTCTCGGCCAGAAGTGGGCATATCGGGGATGGACGGCCAAACTCGTTCGTGCGATACGAATCACAGGCCCTCCACCCTTAGGACACGCCGGGAGTCGAACAACAATGAAAATTGCATGTCTGCTTCTTACCGTGATCATTGCCAGTCTTGTATCCGGCATCGCCGCCGCAGAGAACTCCGTCAAAGCGCTCACGGGCGGAACAATGATCGACGGCTATGGCGGCCCGCCGCTGCGTAACAGCGTCATCATCTTGGAAGGATCCAAGATCAAGGCGATCGGCCAGGTGGGTACGCTCGCGGTCCCGGTCGGCGCCGAGGTGATCTCGACCGAAGGCATGACCGTCCTGCCTGGCCTGTGGGACATGCACGTGCACGTGATGCTGCTCGGACACGCGGACTACGCCCACTGGGACGCGACATACCTGGCGGATTCCGAGCGGGTCATCATGCCGGCTGCCGCGAAGCAGCTCCTCATGGCAGGCATCACGAGCGCGCGCGACCTGGGCGGACCGCTGGAGGCGAGCATCAACACGCGCGATGCGATCAAGGCCGGCCGAATTCCTGGGCCGACGCTTTACGTCAGCGGGCCGTTCCTGCAGCACCGGCCTTACCCCAACACCGAAGCGTTTCGGTGGGGCATTTACGGCGAGAAGGACGCGCGCACGAAGGTCCGGACCCTGGCGCGTGCAGGCGTCGACGTCATCAAGGTCGTCGACCAGGATCAGATGACGGACGCCGAGTTTCTGGCGTTGGTGGATGAAGCGCACAAGGCCGGCAAGCCGGTGGTCGCGCATGCGCACCGTCCCGAGGAAATACTGCGCGGGCTGGCTGCCGGAGTTGACTGCTTCGAGCACACGGGCCTCGCGGCCGCTCCCGGATATCCTGAGGATGTAGTGCGAGCGCTGCGAAGCCGCACATCGCAGATGTCCCTCGGCCCGCTCTTCTGGACGCCGACCGTATCGGGCCTGCTGTTCTACGAAGACGTGCGCAACAACCCCGAATCGCTGGATGACCCCAGCTGGCAGGAGGGCGTGCCTGCACAGATTGTCGCGGACATCAAGCAATCGCTCTCGCACTTCGACCGTCTGCCCTACTACCAGCTCAACCCGCTACGCCGGCCGACCCTCGCGCGCAAGATGCGCGAATTACAGGAATCAGGCGTGACGATGCTGACCGGCACAGACAGCGGTATCCCCGGGCGCTTTCATAGCCAGTCGTTGTGGCAAGAGCTCGATGCCTGGGTGAACCACTATGGCATCGACCCGATGATCGCGATCCGTGCTGCCACCTACTGGCCGGCCGTGGCCATGAAAGCCGAAGCCCGGACCGGCACGATCGAGGAAGGAAAGGACGCAGACATCATCGCCGTGCGCGGGGACGTGCTCACTCACATTAATTTGCTGAGCGACATAGACGTGGTGATCCGTCACGGAGTCCGTCACAAATAACAGCGACGTCTGCTTGGGTCGAAGCAGAAGTTTTCTTCCGGCCAGAAGCGGCGGTAGCGCGTTCACGTTCAGGCCGGATTCACAACAAGAGCACTTGGTGATGCTGCGAGGCACTCGCTCCTCACTCAAGCGCCGACGTCTCGTTGCCTCCGGCTATGCCATCTCTCAACCATGACGTGAATGAATGGCACAAGCGCAGGTACGGCGAGGTAGTTAGCCGAAAGGAGACCCAAAAGCGGGCGCTCAAAGCCAGCCAGCAAGAGAAGGACAGCCAAGCCGGAGGCAGCAACGACAGTTGCACCGAGAACGCTTGCGTACACATAGATCGTTGCGACTGCCTGAATCCCCTGCCTGCCGTCGATCAGGAACGCCGCGATAACTCGCCAGCCGCATAGCTGCAGTATCAAGCCAACAATTGTGAATATAGGAACGGTGTGCGCTGCCAATGGTTCATTCAGAAACCCGCCCGATACGTACATTGGAATGAGAAACAGCGCGTACAGAGCGGTCACCATCGAAACCGGTACGAGGAATATCACCGTTTCAACGAACAGCAGCTGCCTCGACGTGCGCTCTTTCATGCAGCCATTTTCTCGCAACCGCACGTGTGATCAAGATAGCCGCGCTACGACTGCCGAAAAAGAGGCACTTGTTTCGCTAACGTCTGCTCAGAGTGAAAACTTCGAAAGAACGAAAAGACGGGCATGTCCGCTCTAAGTCGCTGCGCTCCCGGACGTGTCCGCCGTCGCAAGCGGAAGTTGGCTACCGGCCGTACGGAGCCTGCCACAGTATCCACCAATACCATCGTGCCATCGCAGTCCGCGGCGCTATGAGGTTTCATGCCGACCTGCTTCGATATCTACTCATTCAAGGAGTCGCCATGTTTACCGCGTTCAGATTTCTCGGTGTACTAGGCAGCTGCGCGGCTCTGGCGGCCGCGAATGTTGTCGCCGCCGATTCCCCGGCTGCGCACGCGCCGGACAAGTACACGGTCAAAGTTCCGGGAGGACTCGCGTTTTCAGATTTCTCGGGATACGAGAAGTGGCAAGCGATCTCGATCAGTCAGAGCGAAACGGCGGTTGCTTTGATCCTCGGCAATCCTTTGATGATCCAGGCCTTCCAGTCCGGTATTCCGGAGAACGGCAAGCCGTTCCCCGACGGGGCGAAGATGGCCAAGGTTCATTGGCAACCGAAGAAGCAGGCGCAATTCCCGACGGCGACGGTGCCCGGCACCCAGCGCGACATCGATTTCATGGTCAAGGACAGCAAGAGGTTCGCGGACAGCGGAGGATGGGGATATGCCGCGTTCAAATACGACGCGGCGTCCAACAACTTCACGCCCTTCACTATGGCTGACCAGCCGCCGCAGGCGAACGACGCCAGATGCGGGGCGGCATGCCACACGGTAGTGAAGGCCAGAGACTATGTTTTCACCGAGTACGCTCAACGCTGACATCGGCTCACTGCGCGACCTGCTGGTGGAGGCCCTGCGCTATCGCGGTTAGTCCGCTCATGTCAGCCAACCCAAGCTCCCGACCGTTGACCGCGATCGACTTCAGAAGCGCGCCACTCTGCTGCAAGACCAAAAAGCATCGCGAGCATCCAGCTCTTGGGATTGAAATTGATCATCGTTCGCGCGACTCCGTGTCCCTTTCAACCGAAAATCCTGCTTCATCACCGCTTGAGAAACTTGACGAGCACTCGCTGCCCGATAAGGAACGACGCGTTCTCTACTGAAACCACGACTTCAACAACGCGTTCGTCACTTGCTTCATTGGCCGTATCCGACTTCAGCTTGCGGGCGCCAAAGGTCGCCGCGATGCGTATGACGCGGCCCATCGCTTTGGTGGACGGATCGGCCTCCGGCACGATCTCCGCCTGCTGGCCGATGAAGACAGCGGGGATCGCGCTTTCTACGATCTCCGAACGGATGATGTGTTCGATATCAGGCTCGAGATCGAACATCGTCGACACATTGAGCGTCGAGGCGCCTGAGCCAGGATTGGCGTAGCGACGAATGATCTTGCCATCCATCGGTGCGCGGATCATGGTGAGCTCGAGATTGTACTCAGCCTCGGCCAGCCTGGCTTGCGCCATGCCGATGGCTGCCTGACGAATGCCTCGCTGCGCTTGCGCGGTCACGATGCTGTCGGCCGCCTGATCGAGCTGTTGCTGTGACACGAGATTGGACGCGAGAAGTTTCTGCAGCCGCTCGTGTTCGCGCTTGGCTGTATGGAGCTCGGCTTCGCTCAAGGTCAGCTCGCTACGCGCTTGCGCCACGGCGGCCTTTGAGCTGTTGATGGCAAGTATCGCATCACGATCTTCGAGTCTCGCCAGCACTTGCCCCTTCTTGACGATGGCCCCTTCCTGAGCCAGCACTTCGCTGATGACGCCAGGGCGTCGGGCCGCGATTTCGATGACCCCGCCTTCGATGTCGACTTTGCCGTTGGCGATCGTGGCGTAAGGCGACTGCGGCGCGGTTACGCCCGGCGCTCCGCCGCCGGTCGCTTTGGTCTTGAGCCGGTCGCATGCATTGAGCGCACCTCCCCCGAGCAGCACGACCAGCGCGACAGTCCAATATCGCCCACTGCGCTCACGCATGTCCCGCTCCGGCGCCTGCGGCGGATGAAACTGACGGTGGTGCTGAAATCATGTGATCGCTCAAGATTCGTCCATCCTCCATTCGAATGAGCCGGTCGGCGTGGGCCTCCAGTCGCGGATCGTGAGTCACCACGATGATCGCGGCGCCGCGCGTTTTCGCTGCTTCATGCAGCAGCGAGATGACGATCTGACCGTTCGTGGAATCGAGCGCGGAAGTGGGCTCGTCCGCAAAAATCAGCTGCGGTGACTTCGCGAGCGCACGCGCGATGGCGACGCGCTGATTCTCGCCGCCGGACATTTCTGCAGGCCGTTGCCCCATGCGCGCGCCGAGTCCCACGGATTGCAACGCTGCCTCGGCACGGCGGCGCGCTTCATGTTTGTCGACTCCGCAGTATCTGAGCACGTGCATGATCTGCTGGGTTGCATCCAATGCCGGAAACAAATTGAACGCCTGGAAGATGAAGCCGCAATGCTCCAGGCGGAACTGGTCGATCTGTCGCTGCTTGCGGTCCCATAGGCTCTCGCCCAATGCCATGACTTCGCCGCCATCGGGCCGCATGAGACCGGAGAGCGCTGCGACCAGGGTCGACTTGCCCGAGCCCGACGGGCCCATGACCATCGTGACCTGGCCGTGATAGGCGTTGAAGTCCACACCCTGCAGCACGGGTTGCAGGTTCTTGCCGATCCGGTACGACTTCGTGAGGCCGCGTGCCTCGAGCGCTACCCGAGTCATCGCAACAGATCCGCGGGCTGCGTGCGGTTGAGGATGCGCAACGACAGAATGCCGGAGAGAACTGCGATAAGGGGCAGCGCGATCGCCACAGGGATGTCTATGAAGAGTGGAAAATCCAGTGGCACGCCGAACTGCGCCGCCAGGAGCCAGACGAGAAACGTCATGATCGAAGTGAGGGCGATCCCGGCGAGCCCGACCCAGAGACTGAGCTCCATCACGATGCGACGCAGGCTCCCCATCGAGACGCCGAGCGCGCGCAGGCCGGCAAACTCTTTGAGATTGGCGAGGATCGCGCCCTGCAGCGTCTGCCAGGTGATGATCACGCCGATGAACGCCCCGATCACGACCGCGAAGCCGATCATGACGGATATCCCGCCTTCCTTCAGCATTGAGCGGCGACTCACGCGTGACAGGTCGTCGCGCGGCCACGCTTTGTATTGACCTTTTGCCAGCAGGTTGAGCTCGGCGGCGACTTGCCTCGAGCGCAGCGGATCGCGGATCCTCACCGCCAGCGGACCGACCATCGGACCCTCATTGCTCAGCCCGAGCAGCTTCGCTGATTGGCGCGACATGAACACCATCGCGTTGAACATCGACGGATAGCCTTCCAACGTGGCGCGAACATGAACGGTGCGGCCGTTGATCTTCGCCTTGTCGCCCACCTTCACGCCGAGCTTGCCGAGCGTCGAGTGATCGAGCACTACGGCGAACGGCTCCTTGAGCGCATCGACAATGAGGGGAGCGAAGTCGCTGGGCAAAGTTACGGAGCCTTCGACCGGCTCGACCCCGACTACTTGAACGCCGGTGCCTTTCGCCGGCTCGCCGTCCTTCGGGAAATTCGACCAGAACCCGAAGTTGCCGTTGAGCGGCTGGACTTCGACGACCTCCGGATGCGAGTAAAGACCTGGAATGATCCGGCGCGGCTGGCCGCCGTTGTTCGCGAAAAGCGTCACAGCCTGCGGCGGCAGCACCATCACCTCGGCCGGAGAGCGATCGATGGTCGCAGTGAAGGTCTTGCCCATGCCCATGAACATTCCGGCCATCGACAGCACCAGCAACCCGGCGACCGCGAGCGCGATGACCGCGGCCAGATAGCGTCGCCACTCGTACAGCAGCGTCGACAACGCTAGTGACATTTACGTTTTCCTGCGCGCCGGATGTTTGCATCAGAACCATGGCAGCGGGCAAAAGTTCAAAGACACATCGTCTTAGCCGCTCTGGTCCAATACCTGAGCTTGCCTCAGATTACTTTCCCTGCAAACGACGGACTGGATCAATCCGGGTCGATCAGAGGGACTCGGAGACGCCGGGATTGCCTTGCGGTCGCTTACCGGCCGATTCTGTTGAAAAAGTCGGTCGCAGCAGCCGCTGGCGCCGGACGGCTGGACGCCTTGCGAAGGTTATGCAGGGCTAAAGTCGCTTCTATCGAGTGCGTATTCGTACTTGGCTTGAGCGATTGCCTGCTCGTAAGATTGATGCCAAGTATCACCGCAGAACTGACCATCAGCCGTGTAGCGGTACATCATGCATGGCTCATCTTCAGCACCATCGAGCTCAATCTCAATTCGCTGAGGCGCAGGTAGATCGGCCGTCGGTCGCACTTGACCCTCCTCGAAGGTCGCAAGTTTGTGAATTCCACGCACGACCACTTTGCTGACGAACGCCACGTACTTCATGGATACATCATTGCAACTCGAACGGCTGACCATCCCATTTTTCGATCACGATGGGCTTCCCGCTGAAGCGTCCAATCTGAAACGTAGTGCCGGCCAGCGCGTTCGGCACGTGGTACGTGCCTTCGCGGCTCACGGCATCCATAGATCCACCACGTAGTCGCTGCCCGGAAGCATCTGCGTGATCGTGAACCCGCGCGGAAGGCGGCGGCCTCCCGGCATTACCCGCACTTCGACGCCGGCGCTCCTGCGCAGTGTAATCGCCTGATTCGTGCCAGGTGCGGAGTAGAGGATCTTCTCGCGATGGAGCTCGTAGCCGGGGCTTGTACACGATCAGCACGATTTCGCCGGGCTCGATGCCCACATTGCTGTGAGTTGTCACACAGCCTCGGTCAGACGCGGACCAGGCCACAAGGCTCGTTCACTCGGACACCTGCTCTGTCAGCCGCAGCCGCTCTGCACGTTTGAAATTACGAGCGGACCGGGCGCAAAGACGGGCGGCCATTTACAGGCAGATTTTGCCTTGCTGCGTTGGTAAAGGCAGCTTCGTCTGCAGGCGAGGCCACGCTGGGCATCTGGGCAATCCTGAAGGCATGCGACCAGCTGCTCTGCGTTGAAGGTCGCGCAACGCTGCTCCAACGCGTGCACTTCGCATGCTAGGAAGAGTGCCAAAGCCAGGAGTAATGCGCGCACGGCTTTCACCTTTGCCTAAGGCAACGGGAAGGTTAATCCGCACACCTGAACTGTTCCTGACTGTTTCAGCGGAGCTTCGGTCCTGGGACTCGAACCCTGCGTCAACGATCGAACGTGGCAGGGTCGGCCATCAGGTAACCAAACTCCCAGGGTTCGCGGAAAGGGCCCATCAGCGCAGCAGTCCCGTCCATGCGCCACTGTACCGAATAGATACGCAGCCTGACGGCATCGGGCGGCAGCGGCGCTTGCAGGTCCAGTCTCGAGCGGAATGGCAGTTCGGCGGCTTCCGCTTTGGACTTCCCCACGGTGCGGTCCTGGCTGTCGAGGAAGTCCACCGTCACAGCCACATCGCGCAAGGCCCTGTCGTTGGTATTGACGAAGCTACCCGCCCAGGTGCGCAGCGAGGATCTTCCAGACCTTGATTTCTATGGTCCAGGTGCTCCATCGTTTTGGCTTGTCTTGTCCAGTTGTCATGTGTTGTTCTCCAGTGACAATCTGAAACTCTTGTCGTGGCGAGTGATGACTGCAGTTCACCAGAGAAGCAACATTCGACCAACCGCGATAGCGGCAATGCGAGCGCTGATCCTGGTAGCACTCGTCGCGCTGACGTCTGTCGCGTTCGCGCAGGCGCGGAAGTCAGCTGCAGCGCAGGCCGCGCTTCTCGCCCGGACCATGCAGGTCGATCAGCACGCCCGGCTGCGGCTCGAGACAGCCGTGCGTAAGGATATGGCGGAAGGATCGGCAACCCAGCAGGAGCTCGATTGCTTGAAGGCGGCAAAGCTCGATTTCGTCCTCGATGTGTACGCGCGCACCATCCTGGCCACACTGTCGAGCGAGGACATTACGCGTGCGATCGCTTTCTATGCCAGCAAGGAAGGGCAGGGTTTCCTGGAGCATTCGATCGCTCAGGAACTGCGCCAGCCCGCAGCCGCCGCAACCGAGCTGACACCAGCGGAGAAGGCTGCGCTGACGAAGTTCTTGAGCACCTCCGTCGGCAAGAAGATCCTCGCCGGCGGCGTGTTGGAGACCGTCGAGTCGAGAACGTCGATTGCGAGAGGACTGTTGGCGCTGACTACAAAGTGCCAGGCAGTATCACCGTAACTTGTATTTCGGTAGGCGCGCTCGGCGCAACCACATCGCATGCGGGCGAGCTACTTTGATCTGCGTGTTTTGCCGTAGCCTGACTACTGAGATATGCGCACGCTACTGCTTCTGTTGCTGTTCTGCGCTTGGCATGCGGGTGTTGCCGCGACGACGCCCGCGCGCCTGATGGAAGGGCCTGACTCCATCGAAAGCCACCTTCGAATTCCGCAGGGCATACTGCCGGGCCGCTACGTCGTCCAATGCGAAGCCTGGCTGCGCAGAAGCGGGAAGGTTCGAACGTTCCTGTGCTACTCCTCGGAAAGGACGCACCGTCCTCTCGTCACTGCCGTCGCACGGGCCGGGAGGCAAGCCAGATTCGTCGCCGCGACGCGCGATGGTAAGCCGGCCGAGGTATGCATGCAGGTCATGGTGCGCATCGACATCACGTCGCAGGGACCTCTGGTGCTGGCCGTACCGAACAATGGCGTCGAGGCGCAGCGGTACGGGCTGTTCTACACCGCACCTCAGCGCTTCAACGAATTCATCTGGCACGGTAATCACGATCCGCTCGAGTCGAGCAATATCCTGCTGTGGCGCAAGCTGCGGATCGACGAGCTGGGCAAAGTGATCGAGTACCGGCTCGAGAACGTGGGGAACGCACCTCAATGGTTTGTGGAAGGCCTGGCGAAGCAGGTCGAGCGCATGGAATTCATGCCCGGCTACTACGAAGGCAGACCGGTGCCGATGGCGTACATCGAGCCGTGGCTCGAATAAGCCGACAATCTGATCAGGTTAGTGCCGCGCCAGCAGCGCGCGAGCCCGAGTGGCGAGCGTCTCGAGGTCGGGTGGCACGCAGCGAGGAATGATGCGAAATACGGCTTCGACGAAGCAATACGCAGCGAAACCCAGCAAGCCCACACCGACGACCGCGAACAACGTCTGACTTGCGTCAGCCTTGCGAACGATGAGTAGCGCGTCGCGCATGCCGCCCGCGCGTGATGGATCGGCTGTCCAGGCGGCCCAGATGAAGAATACGCCTACCAGTACGACCACGATCCCGTGAGCGATGAGCCCAAGTTTCAGCAAGAAATCGAGTCGCTGGGCGGCGTGCGTGTAGCGAATACTCCCTTTGTACTTCTCCCGTAGCGCATTGACGAAGTGTTGCACGCCGATAGCAATGGCGATCCCGCCGACGAGCGCCACCAGCCAGCGGCCAAGCGGTTGCTGCATGAGAACGCCGGTCCAGTGCTCGGTGCGATCGTCTCCACTGGAAGGCGAAATCCTACCGAGCGCGAGTGCGCTCACCGACACTGCAAACACAGCGTGTACGGCACCGGAGATGATCTTGGCCGCCCGAGCGGTCCAGCCCTTCGCATCGTTGCCTTTGTCGTCGAGATCAAACCCGGCATCGATGAAGCACCAGAGCGCATAGGCCAGCAGCCCGAGCGCGATGAGCGCGAGCAGCACCTTGCCGAATGGCATCTGCAGCAGAGTGCCCAGGGCACTCTTCGAATCCGGCGTGCGGCCGCCGTCGACGGCGGCGACGAAGGCTATGGCACCGACGAGTACATAGACGACCCCACGCGCGGCATAGCCAAAGCGCATCAGCGGATCGACCCAGGCAGGCGGCCGGTTTGCCATGTTTCCCTCCACACTTCTGTGCGGAAACTTGCGGCTGAGCTCCCCGGTTCCAGTGCGATGCTGACGCAGGAGGAGCGGATCAAATCGAGGCAGAAGTGAATTCAACTAACATGGACGCGCGTGTTCGGTTGGTGTGGACGCTGCTCGGCATACTGGGTTGCGCAGCAGCGCCGCTCAGCCCGGCCGCTCTTGCCGCTGAAGAACTCCCGCGAACCGAAACAGTGCTGCCGAACGAGATCGACGCGCGTCGGGAGCTGGTGACCGCGGCTTTTCAGTGGCTTGACGCCACGCTCGCGCGCGACTTTGACGCGCAAAGCTCGTTTTATCCTGAAAGGATGGATGCCTTCTATCTGTGGCGCGACGTGCCGAAGTCCGCGGTCATGGCCGAAAAGCGCCGTGTCTTCGATGAAGCCCGAACGATCGACATCCGCATAGACCCGCCCCAGTTAATCGTCGATCCCGGCGCACGGTCGGGTCGCATGTACTTCCGCAAGACGTATGTGATCGCAGGTAAAGGCAAGCTCAACCGCAAAGGAGAGGTGCTGCAAGAGCTGCGATGGGCGAAGCAAGAGGACGGCTGGAAGATCGTTAGCGAGCGCGATCTGCGCGTCATTCGGCGAGCCGCGTCCCGATCCTGATCACGCATGCTCGTCAGTGCGCAGGACCTTCGGTTGAACCGACCATTCTGCGGGTTCGTCGTCCGTGTCGCTGGCAGCGGCGGATGCAGTCTCGTGTATTTTGCCCGGCTTGTGATGTGCCGGTGCGTAGATGGCATACACCTGCATCGGTTCTTCTCCGATGTTGGTAATGTTGTGCCACGTTCCTGCTGGCACCAGTACGCACCACCCATCCGAAACTTCCTTGTCGAATGTGAGCTCATCTTTCGCAGATCCCATCTGCACGCGACCGCGACCCGCATCTAGTCGAAGAAACTGGTCGGTCTGTGGATGCGCCTCCAACCCGATGTCACCACCGACCGGAATCGACATCAGCGTTACCTGAAGGTATCGGCCGCTCCATACGACCGCGCGGTAATGCTTGTTGTCTCGAGTCGACTGTTCGAGATCGAACGATTGCGGCTGCGGCCCGATGTCTTTCATGGTTGTCTCACTTTCCAACGTTGAGTTCCGGGGGAACAGCAATCTGATACCGAGGCAACGAGCGTCGCGTCGTTGCAGTTCCAGCGCCGTCCGCAAATGAACCGTTCAGCGTCGTCGCTGCGCGAACATCCAGTCCGGCAAATCGTGCTCCCTGAATGCGCGGGTCCACACATCGTGGCCCACGTTCGGATACTCGGTGTATTTGACGGACGAATTGACTGTGCGCAGCGCGGCGACCATTTCGCGCGAGCGCGCGACGGGGACTGTGGCGTCTTTCGCACCATGGAACGCCCATACAGCAACATTGCGTGCCGAGAGAATTCGCCGCGGGTCGCCACCGCCGCACAGTGGGACCGCAGCGGCGAAGAGGTCGGGATGTCTCGCGATAAAGTCCCAGGTGCCATAACCGCCGAGTGACTGGCCGACAACATAGACCCGACGCGCGTCGATACGCAGCTTCGAACGCAGTTCGTCCAACAGCTCGAATAACGCAGCGACATGCGGCGCAGGTTTATCGCTCGTTGAGTGCCAGGTCGAGGCCTCAGGAATCTGTGGGGCAAGCACGAATGCGGGATGCCGCTGCTGCGCGTCCGGTTCGGTCCAGCTCTGCGTTCCCAACGCATTGCCGCCTGAGATCTGCTTGCGGTTGTCGGTGCCTGCGCCGCCCCTGCCGTGGAGATACAGGATCAATGGCAGCTCTTGGTCGCGGTTGGCGGAGCGTGGGGCAAACAGACGATACGGCAGCTTCACGCCGGTTGCACTTTGATACTCGCGTGCAACGAAGCCATTCAGGATCGCATTTTCATTCGCGATGCTTGCCATTGGCGCCGATACCAGCGCGACAAACAGTACCCAGACGGAAGACGGGATCCGGCGGCGACTTTGCAGAACTCCCCCGACTGTAAGGTGCGAACGCATTGCGTCCTCGTTTGACTTTCCTCAAGCAAGCATTAGCTTACCGAATTCAGTGAGGAGACCCAGATGACGGTAATACAGCCCGGTGGCAAGAGTTGGCGCCAGGGAAACAAGCCGCCGTGGATGGCTACGCTCTCTGCAGGCTTCTTCAGACGCACGCTTGGGCCACTTGCACAAGAGTGCCGAAAAAGCCGTTCTTCACCCGGTGATGCGCAAGCCTGTTCCCCCCGACTTCCCACCACTCAGACGACCAACCGTGTCCAGTTCCCATACCTCTGCCGAATACGACCGCGGCGCCGGCTAAGGACGATCAGCGCGATACCGCAAACAATACTGTTGATGGTCGCGGGCGTCGTGGCATCAAATATGAACGGCGTTGCGAGAAGCGCCACGCCGAACAGCACATTCAGATAGCGCACGGCTCGCGTTGGCTCGGCAGCAGCGATGGACAACGTGGTCAGCACGAGGAAGCCGATTACGTGATCCGCATTGGCCATGGCGCCCGTGCTGCCCACGGTCAGCCGCGTGAACAGCAGCGACAGAGCGATCAAACCAGATAGCGCGAGATTCCAGGGCAGGCTTACGCCGCCGCCGAGCATATCTCGAACTACGGCGACAGGAGAACGGTCGAACTCGTCCCGAACAGCCTTCGCTTCACCAGACTCTGGCGAGGGAGTAGCGGCTGGCGTGCCCTCATCGGTGTCGCCCGCCAGAAAGACACGCAGCCAGTTCTTGGCAGCACGCACCCGCCTGCGCAGGAACTGCAGGGAGGCGAGCAGCTCATCGATCGCATATGGAATCTGCAGCAGCATGGCGGCGGCGCCGATCAGCGTTAACGTCCCCCATGTGCCGATGACGATCGGTTGAATGATCACGAAGCTGATCGACGTGACGCTCAACGGCACGATCATCAGCCCGAACAGGATCACGAGCCACGGCATCGTGCGCCACCGCGCCTTCAGCCCGATGATGCCGGTGAGGATCTCTAGAATGTACGTGATGCCGCCCAAGCCGCCATCGGAGACGGGCCACGCCTCAGCCACATGGCTGGTGATGATCTCCTCCGTGCCATTCTGTGGATCCGCGGGACTGCCGTGGAAGAACGGCTCCCATACGTTGTCGACGAGGTCGAGCTGATACGCGGCCAGGTAGCGAGAAACGTAGAGTCCGATGAATGCCAAGGCGATGATCGGCATTCGCTGCGTCCAGGCCGAAGGGTTATAGCCCCAGCCAGGCGGCGTTTCCGGGCCGGTGGTGGCCGCGAGCGGCGAAACTCCGGGCTCGGGAGGTAGCGCGACGGCGAAGGCGATGATGAGCGTCCCGACCAGCGTGTCATTCAGATAAGCCGCAGCGTTGGTGGTCCAAAAGACGAGCGGTGCAAACAACAGCCAAAAGCCTATTCCAGCGCAGCCCCAGCGGGCCCACGTCGCTCGCCAGGACAGCGCGATCGTCGCCAGCACGATCAGTGCCGCGCCGCTGACGATTTCGCTCCACATCATCAGCTGCTGTTCGATGCCGAGAAGCGGAGGCGACGTTACGAGCCAGGTCCCCAGCGCGATATTGACGAAGTGTGCCCAGCGATAGCGACCGTGCTCGCTGCGGCGGAGCGCCTCGTAGCGCCGGCGCAGAGTTTCCGGATTGATGCCGGCTTCATGCGCGGTGAGCGCCCATTCCGGCGGCGTGATCTTATGGCGCTTGTACCAGCCGACCGGGTCGCGTTTCATCTCCGCGACGATTGCCGCAAGATCGTCCTTGAAGCGATGCGCGGGCTCCCAACCCAGGAGCTTGCGTGCGCGGCGAATGTCGAGCGCGTAGTGATGGTTCCCCATCATCGCCATGTACGGACGGATCGCCGGCTCCTCGCCCTGGTCGATTGCGTCAGGGATAACCGGCTCCAGCTTCGCCAGCCCCCACGCCCCGGCCGCCGCAAGCGGACGCGGAACCCGCAGTGTCGGCCAATCCTCGGCGCCATGGATCAGGTAACCGATTTCGTCCTGGATTGCGTCATAGCTCATCGGATCCGGCTCGCCGATGAGGATAGCGGTGCCTGACGGCAATGCTGCGCGCCGATCGATGGTTCGTCGGAACGCATCGATCATGTCTTCCTTGTGCAGCATCGACTGACCGGTGAGGGGCGAGCCTGCGTACAGATAGCCCTGAAAGTCGCGCCCATGAATGCGCGCCATCTGTTGCGCCAGCGTCGGGATGACGCTCTTCTCCTCGTAGACGCCCGCCAGGCGCAGGATCACATATGGGATGTGACCGTGTTCGGTCTTGATCGCTTCTTCTGCTGCGAGCTTCGACTGCGGATAGATATAGGCGGGGTCGAAGGGCTGATCTTCGTCCATATGCTCGCCAGGCCTGACGGGAGCGTGCACGAGCATCGTGCTCGCATAGACGAACTGTTCGACCTCGAAAGCCTGGAGCGCGCGAAGCAGGTTGCGCGTGCCCTCCACGTTGACCTTTTGGTAGAGAGGGTTGTCCTCACCTGTCTGATCGAAATAGGCGACGAGGTGGACGACGCTTGCGATCCTGGTGCCGAACTGGTCGCGCATGCGGCTCAATGCGAGCTCGACTGCCGCAAGATTCGCGAAGTCGGCGGCGAAGATCGGATGCTCCCCATCCTCCGGGCGAAGATCCAATCCTACGATCCGGTAGTCCGCCGCCAAAGCTCCGGCAAGCGCGCGGCCGAGATTGCCGCCTGCTCCGGTGAGCAGGACGATCGGGCGGCTGTCGCTGCTCGTCTGGTCAACCATCCGTCGATTGCTCTATCTCTTCCTCTTTTTCGCAGGCGCCGGTCTCTTCGACGGCTCCTCCGCACTAGCTCCGTCCACTTGCGGCGAGCCGGTTTGCGTTTGCTGGCCACGATGAGTCTGCTGACGACTGCTCGAGGACGTCGGACGTCCTGGTGTATCTGCCGAGGGCTGCTTACTGCGCTGTCTGCTGGACATGGGAACGCTCCGAACCTTGTCGCCGAAGAACGGTGCCGGTCTGTGATTGTTCCGGGTACAGGAATGCGCGCATCGCGGCGGGACGAGTTCTGCCGCCCGTTATCGAACGATTACCAAAAGATTATCGCAACCGCCATGCAGCGTTCCGGCCGCTGCCGCACGGTATCCCTCGTTCGCAACCGAATACCAATGGGCAAACGAAGGGAGACATCATGATCCGCACCGCATTCAAATCCATGACCGTCATCGCCGGGTTCATGCTCCTGGGTTCCAGCGTCCTGCACGCGGATTCCCAGGGGCTATCGAACGACAGGAGGCACAAGCCTTCCCGGCCATCCGTGACGACGTACGCCACGGGCCTGACCAACCCGCGGGGTCTGACCTTCGGTCCGGACGGCAAGCTCTACGTCGCGGAAGCCGGCACTGGCGGCACGTTGAAACCGAGGGGAGGCCCGGATTGCCCGGTCGACATTAACGTTTTCAGCCCCTACAAGGCCGGGTTCAGCGGCCGCGTGGTCCGCGTGCGGCGCGATGGCACGAAGGAGACTGTCGCCAAGAACCTGCCCAGCATGACCGACAACACCGACGCCGCCTACGGCCCGACCGACCTTGCCTTCATCGGTCAGACACTCTATGTGTTGATCGAGATGGGCGGCTGCTCGCACGCGATGCCCGACGATCTGCCCGCAATTCTTCGGGTCAACCGCGATGGCTCGACGACCAACGTCGCCAACCTCAACCAATGGCACGCCACGAACCCGCCGCACTTCATCAAGGACACCAATCCCGCGACCACCGACCAGGAGCCGGGCGGCGTGTTCCACTCGATGATCGCGATCGGCAAGTACCTCTACGTCGTCGAGACCAACCGCGGCTTCCTGCTGCGTGTGGATCCGCGGACCGGCGCGATCGAGACGCTGTATGACATGACGATCGACGACCGGGAACACAACCCGATCGTGATGACCCGGCGCGGCAAGAACTTCTTCGTCGGCACGTTCGGCGAGGACGGCGGGAAGTCCGAGCTTGCAGTCTTCGACAAGCACTTCTCCGCGTACACGCTGCCGTTCAAGACGCGCGACCCGATCGTCGGTCTGGCGTGGCACTGCGACGACCTCTATGGCGTCGAGATCTTCCCCTACGACAATCAATGGTCGACCGAAAGCGCCAACCTCGTCAGGTTCGATCGCCGGACCGGTAAGCGCACGAAGGTTCTGACCGGCTTCGCGACCTTCCCGAACGGGCTGGTCGAGGGTCCCGACGGTGCGTTGTACACGTCGAACCAGGGCATTTCGTTCGCGCCCGGTGACGGCGAGATCCTGCGCATCGTGCCGTGAGAGCTGCATCCTTCCCCGCACGTTGCGTACGTGCGGGGAAGGGTGGGGCACGGCGCCCCCTAGCTGACGCCTGCTCATGCCTTGCAAAGGCATCAGCGAATGTGTTGAATCCGCCGCGCGGGCTTTCTGCCCATGTGGACGAGCAAGTCAATGCAGACTGAGGTCGCGCCGCGCAGCAGCTTCTTCTTCTGGTCGTCGCTGCTGCTGTTGTCGTTACTGTTGATTGGATTCGCGCCGACACTCTATCTGCGTGCGTTCTTCGCTGGTCCGCCGATACCGGGCTATCTGCATGTGCACGGCGGTGTTCTCACCGCTTGGTTCGTCTGGTTCGTTGTCCAGGCTACTCTGGTGCGAACGGGCCGCATCGCCGTGCATCGGCGTTTCGGAGTGATCGGCGCCATCGTCGCCGCAGCGGTTGTCGTCGCCGGCCCCATGGCCACCATGGGGTTCGTTGCGAGGCTGCGTGCTGCCGGGATCGACTGGGACACCGATATGAGCGCAGTGCCGGCGCTCGGTGTCGAGGGCCAGCCGATGGTGCAGTTCGCAGCAGATGTTTTTTGGGGTAATTTCATTGGCATCGCCGTCTTCGCGGGTTTGATCGTCGCAGCCCTTCTCTTGCGCCGTAACCCGCAGGCACACAAGCGGCTCATGCTGCTCGCCTCGATTTCATTAGTTGGACCCGCGCTTGCTCGAATCTCGAGATGGGCAGTGTTCGGCGGCGAAGACAGTCTCTTCGTACCCATTGTCTTCCTGAGTTTGCTCGCCCTGCCGATCGCCTATGACGTGCTCTCAGCGCGACGTCCGCACAGAGCGACGCTGATCGGCTGCGGAACGATCGTGTTGGCGTTGATCGTCACGCAGCTGATTGCGCGATCCGAGTTCGGAGTGGCCGTCGTTCGAACCATGGGATAGCGAAGATCAGCGCGACGTTTGCTGTTCTCGCGCC
>CAWISC010000051.1:0-29580 GCA_963838635.1 uncultured Gammaproteobacteria bacterium
TCGAGACAGATTCACGAACTTATCACGGCCGCGCTCACACCTTTCGAACGGCGGTCGCCGACATTACACCTGACTTGAACAGCCGCGTTCCCGACCGACGGACCGGCAGACCCAACTCAGGAGACCCGAGCATGAAGCCCTTTCCCGAATCGATACGACTTATGAACCCGGCGTGGGCCGCGTTGCTGTGTCTTGCCATCATTCCGGCCGCGCACGCCACACTACCGTCGGCAGAGAAGCAGCTGGTGGCAAGCGTACGCGTCGCGTACGCGGATCTAGATCTGACACGGCGGGCAGATGTCCAGATCCTGCTTGGCCGGATCGAGAAGGCAGCCTACCGCGCCTGCGGCGGCAATCCGCGGCGGCATTCGAGCTATGACATGACGCCCAGCCATACAGCGATCGTGTTCAAGGAGTGCCGCGACGATGCGATCGCACGCGCCATCGACGCAATCGATGCGCCGGCCTGGACTAACTGGCGAGCGCAGCCGCTTTAATCATCAGCGGGTGACCGGACCCTACCGTCGGCGTGAGCTGCGATAGCGCTTCTACGGCAAGCTCCTTTGCCTTCGCGGAGTGACCGAGGGCCTGTTCCACGTCGACTTGCGCAAGCAGGGCCATGCCTAGCCAATACGACGGCTGGTCAGGCAGCGCGAACTTCCGTGCGAGCGCAACTGCTTCGGACGCACGGCTGGCTGCGCGGTCGAGCTCACCTGTCTGCAACTCGCAGCGCGAAAGCTCACTGAGCAATACGATCTGGTCCGCCTGCCGTCGCTTGGTTCGCTGGTACAGTGTGAGTGCCTGCTGCAATCTGACCTTTGCGTCGCTGAAGGAGCGATCTGCGGAATCCAGCAAGCCGGTCTCGAACGCCAGATTCACGTGCGCCGTGTGCTCAGGCGGCAGAGTATGGATGAACCGGGCAGCTCGATCGCGTGCTGCCCGGGCCGCCGCGAAGTCACCTCTCGCCCGATTTACGGAGACCAGCCCCAGCAGAGCAGCCGCCTGCATCTCCGCATCGTCCTCGCCGCTCGCACGCCGAAGAGCATTCGAAAAATATCTCTCGGCATCGTCGAGCCTGTTGAGCCAAACCAGACGCCGCGCGTAGGTGACGCTCACCCACTGATCCACTTCGGCATCGCCCGACAGCGCATGACCGATGCGCAGCCCGGTCTCGACCAATTGCACGGCACCCACGATGTCGCCGCTGTCGGCTTTCACGATGCCCCAGGTGGCGTACAGGAGCATCGCGTTGGCGGTGCGTTCCCGGCCGAGCTCCTTGAGCATCTGGTGCGTCTCGCGCAACAAGTCGTCGGCGACCCGTGTGTGTCCTGCCGCGCGATTCGAGATGGCTAGCTGCACGCGTGCAGAGACCTGATGCATTCTCGCCCGCGGAAACAGCCGCTCCGCCTGCGCCACGGACTCTTCCGCTGCTTCGAGCGCCGCAGCGATGTTCTGTCGCGTCAACTCGAGATCCGATTTCTGCTCCAGGCATTCGATCAGCGCGGGCGAATCCGGCGCCTGCAGTCGCAGCTCGGCAATCGCGCCGTCCAGCAAGGCAACGCTCTGCCGCAAGCGTCCGGCATAGTGATGCATTCGACCGAGCTCGCACGCGGACTGCCACCCCAGCTCGGCGTGATTTCCTGCGAGCGCTCGCGTGTGTGCGTTCTCGAACAGCTGCAGCGCCTTGCGGTACTGCCCGAGCCGCGCAAACAGCATCCCCAACTTGATGACCTGCTCGATCGCGACCGGGCTGTCCGGCGAGCCGTAATTCTGAATCGCCTGCTCGGCCCGCAGCAGCAGCTCGGATGTCGTGAACGGACGACCGGTCGCGCCCGCATCGGTGAGCACGAACTCGGCGAAGTCGCGCGCGAACTCCGCACGCAGCGCCTGATCCTCGGCAAGCCGTCGCTGCTCGTTAGCCTCGATCATCTGCCAGAACGAGAAGCCGCCCGCGCCGATCAGCGCAATGATCACGGCGCAAGCGCTGGCCACTGCTACGCGATTCCTCTGCACGAACTTCGCCGTGCGATAGCCAACCGAGCGCGGCCGCGCCGACACAGGCTCGAGCGCCAGGTAGTGCCGCAAGTCCTGCGCGAAGGCTTCGGCAGTCCGATAGCGCTCGCCAGGCGTCCTGCGCAACGCCATCGCGACGATGTTGTCGAGATCGCCTCGCAGGCTGCGCCGCCATTGCGTGTTCGAAGCAACCTCGGACAGACGCGGCGCATCCGTCTCCAGCGTCAACCGAATCACCTCGGCGTTGGTTTTCGCTTCGCCGCTCGTAGCAGTCGGACGCCTGCCGGCGAGCAGCTCGAACAACACGACGCCCAGCGAATAAACATCCGTCGCCGTGGTGATCGGCTGGCCGAGCACCTGCTCGGGCGACGCATAGCCCGGCGTGAGCCCCGGGCCCATCTGGTGCGTCAGCGGCGTGACGTGATCGCCGCCGCCGGACAACAGCGCCGCGACGCCGAAGTCGAGCAGCTTCACCTCGCCCTGCCCGGTGACGAGGATGTTCGAAGGCTTGAGATCGCGATGGACCACGAGATTGCTGTGCGCGTGCGCCACCGCCGCCAGCACGTCGAGAAACAACCGGATCCGCTGCTCGATGCGCAGATCGTTGCGCTTGCAGTACTTGTCGATGGGCTCGCCCCGCACATATTCCAGGACGAGGTACGGCTGGCGCTCGCCTTCGACACCGGCATCCAGCAGATGAGCGATGTTCGGATGCTGCAAGCGGGCCAGCACGCGTCCCTCGCGCGCGAAGCGCTGCTCCGACGGATGCCCGACGAGAGCGGCATTGAGGAGCTTGACCGCCACCTGCCCTTCGAACCGACCATCGCTGCGATGTGCGAGCCAGACGGTTCCCATGCCGCCGAACCCGAGCGGTCGCTCGAGTGTGTACGCGCCGAAAGCACGGCCTTCGAGCCCGGGCGGGAGATGGCCACGGATCGAATCTTCCAGGAACTTGCGTTCGGAAAGGCCCGCCACCTGCGCAAGGCAGGATCGGACGTGCGCGGCCTGCTCCGGGGAGCGCTGTTCGAGATCTGCGAGCCAGGACTCGCGCGCGCTGGCGGGCAGCTCCATTGCCTCGTCGAGCAAAGGGCTGATCTCGCTCCACCAGTCTTCGAGCGTGCGCATCCGTGATGCGCAGTATACGACCGCTCTAAGAGCCGATGCGCGAGCGCGGTTTCGGGGTTGCGGCTGCAATTACGGCAGCGGAATCCTGCCCCAGCGCCGGCGCCGCAAACGGCGCAGGCCCCGGCGTGCGTCCGAACTTGATCGGTCGCGCGACGCCGCGATAGCTGCCGAGCGTCGGATGCTCGATCTCCGTGACGATTTCTTCGGCGAGCACTTGCGGATGATCGAACATGTCCTCGATCCGCCGCGCCATCGCACACGGCACCTTGTCGCCGAACAACTGCTCCCATTCCAGCGCGGTGTGCTCCATCAATGCAGCGCGCAGCTTCGGCACGATTTCCGCTGCGTGCTGCGCACGCTTGCGCACGGTGTCGTAGCGCGGATCGTTTGCAAGCTCAGTGAGACCTGTCTTCTCGCACAACGCTTTCCAGAAATGCGAAGTGTTGGCGGAGAGATATAAGTAACCCTCGCGCGTCGGATGCAGGCCGGTGATGCCGCCGGAGCGCATGTCGCGCCAGATGTCGAGCGCCTCGCCTTCCGCCCAGATCATGCGTGCGGACTGCATCGTCAACGCGCTTCGCAGCAACGACACGCCGACGAACTGTCCCTGCCCGCTGCGCTCGCGCTCGAACAACGCGGACGCGACGCCGGCCGCGACCAGCGCGGCTGCGTAATAGTCGACCATCGAGCCGTGCACGATTTCGGGTGCGCCGTCGGGCTTGCCCTGGAGCACGCACATGCCGCTCATCGCCTGCAGCACCTGGTCGTAGCCGGCCTTGTCCTTGAGCGGACCGGTCTCGCCGTAGCCAGTCACCGCGCAATAGATCAGCCGCGGATTCAGGCGGCTCAGCCGTTCGTAGTCGATGCCGAGTCGCTCGGGCACACCGGGACGGAAGTTGTGCACCAGCACGTCCGCGACCTCCACCAGTCGCAACAGCACTTCGAGACTTTCCGGATTCTTCAGATCCAGCACGACGCCCTGCTTGCTGCGATTGACGCCGAGGAACGCGCGATTCTCCGAGCTCAGCGTGGAAGGATACTGCCGCAGGTTATCGCCGCCGGGCGGCTCGACCTTGATCACGTCTGCGCCCTGATCGGCGAGCAGCGTGCAACCGTACGGGCCCGCGATGTAAGCGCTCAGGTCGAGCACGCGCACGCCGCTGAGCGGACCTGCAGGGCCGGAGCGTCGCGCGCTGCCGAAAGGTGAGGAAGCTGTCATTGTGATTCCGGCGCGAGCGGCATCCACGTCAGCCGCCAGGTGCGGTCGCGACGTCCACCCGCGCGATAGTAAGGAGAAAACACCAGCGCCGGCCGGTCGCGCGGCGTCAGGCGCACGTCAGGTCCTTCGGCGTCCGCTGCGGGCACGGTTTCGAGCCACGTCGGATCGGTCCGCTGCGGTATGCGCAGCGTTTCCTCGATCTTGTAGCCGTCGATCAAACCGGTGGCGTACACGAGCGGGCCGCGCGTGACGGCGAAATAGTCGAAATGCAGCACTTCCTGGCGCACCGGCGAATCGTCCGGTGCGCGCGATTCCTGCGTGTTGCTGTGGGTTCTGAAATGCGTCTGCGGCTGCATCGGCAACGACAGCGTGATCGCGTCGTCCTTGCGCCACTCGCGCCGAATCGGGAAGAAGGCGCCCGGCGGCGCAGCTTCGACGCCCGCGCCATTCACGCGAATGCTGGCACCCGCCGCCCACTGCGGAATCCGCACCTGAATCCTGAACGTCGCCGTGCGGTCCGGCGTCACGCGAATCGCAACTTCGCCGTCGAATGGATATCCCGTGCGCTGCTCCAGGCGCACAGCGCCAACATCCGGCACCTGCACCGTCGCCTCCGACGCGCCGAGCAGGTTCACTCGCACGCCGTCAGCACTCGCGGTGTACGCGAGCGAGGGCAACTCTTCGAGCGCCATCGCGCCGCTCGACTTGCAGCAGCGCCAATACGTCGTGTACACGCGCCGGCCGTTCGGAAAGGAGTAGTAGCACCAGTTCTCGCCGTCCGGCGCCTGCGCGCCGAGCAGATCGTTGTACGCGCTGCGCTCGATCTCCTCCGCGTACGCAGCCTCGCCCGTGATTCCGAGCAACTCGCGATTGAGCTGAATCCACGCGAACGTCGAGCACGTCTCGACGTAGCCGTACGGACTGAACACCGGCGCAGGATTGAAAACCTCGCGCGAACGATGCGCGACGCCGCCCCACGGTCCGCCGCCGAGCGTCAGGTGATGGTCGCGGATGTTCCGCCACACATTCGTCACCGCGCGCAGATATGTCGCCTCGCCCGTCGCGCGATGCAATTTCGCAAGCGCGAGCAGATTCCAGATCAGCTGATACGCCTTGCCGGTCGCGATCTCCGAAGCGTCCGCGCCGGCGAGCGCTTGCGTCAGCAGCGCCAGGCGAGGATTGCGCTCGGCCTGCTCCAGGATGCGCAAGGCGAGATCGAGGAAGCGTTGCTCGCCCGTCGCGAAGTGCAATTCCAGCGCAGGATCCATCAGCACCGTCGCCGACATGCCGTGATGATTGCCGAGATCGGTGATGTCGATGCCGCCGCTCGTCAGCGTGCGCAGGCACAGGTCGCCGATCCTGACCGCCGCTTCGAGATAGGACCGGATTGCCGAGCTGCCGATGCGCTTCGAGCAGGCCGAGGATCTGGTAGCTGTGGATCCAGATGTCCCACGTGCGTAATGTCGGCGCACCGTCCCAGCTCACGGGCTTGGGCGGCTGCTTGTGCATGAAGCGTCGCTCGGGCGCGTAGTTTCCCAGATAGCCGTCAGTCGTCCTGCACGCTGACGAGATAGTCGGCGACGCGTCGAACCCGCTCGGACAACGCTGCATCGCCGGTGCGCGCGGCGGCCTTCGAAGCGGCATACAGCCATTTGCCGGCATGCTCGCCGTACCAGTCGCCCGCGTGGTTCGCATGCGCGTGCGCCGGCGCGAAGATCGCGATCGCGGGGCTGGTCTCATCGACGATGAACTTCGCGAGGCGGCCGCGATGGTTTGCGGCCAGCGCCTCGCCAAGGATGCCGTGCAGCTTCGCGATCATGCAGCGTCAACGACGCAGCGAAAGCCGATGCCGCCCGACCGGTCCTTGCACGGCGCCATCAGCAGATACTTGCCGTGCTGATCGAGCCGGTACGCCTGCGGGAAATACCAGTGCGAAGTCTGCGGCTGGTAGTTGCTGCCGCCGCGCAGGATCGCCGAGCGCGTGTGCGCATCGACGAATTCATCGGTCCACTGCCACACGTTGCCGACGAGATCCATGACGCCGAACGGGCTCGCGCCCGACGGATGTGCATCGACGTCGTCAGGCGCCGGCATTTCGCGCGCCGTCGAGGGTGCGGGTACTGCCGCGGCATTCCACTCGTTGCCCCACGGGAAACGTCGGCCGTCACTGCCCTGCGCGGCGTACTGCCATTCCCATTCGTGCGGCAGGCGCTTGCCCGCCCACTGCGCATAAGCGCGCGCGTCTTCGATCGACACCCACGTGACCGGCTTGTTCTCCCAGCCGCGGCGCGGCGCGCCGCGTTCCCAATGACGCAGGAAGTTGTGATCGTCGCGCGGCCGATAGTGGCTGGCGTCGAGAAATGCTTTGAACTGCGCGTTCGTGACCGGATAGCGATCGATGTGGAACGCGCCGATGCGCACTCGCCCGCGATGCGCGCGCCGCGGGCTCGACTCCCACGGGTACTGAACGTCCAGTCCGTCCCACGTCGCGCCCTCGATCTCGTTGCCATGCACCGCGAAATCGAACTCGGCGGCAGGAATCGAGACCATGCCGGCCGGTGCTTCGCGCGCTGCCTTGGTCTTCTCGATCTCGACCAACTGCTGCGGCAACGCGCGCCACTCGGCCGACAACGAGCGCAACGGCGTGCGCGCGAGCTTTTGCATCTGTTCGAGAAAGCCCGCGAGCTCCGGCGTCTGCTTGCCATCGGCGACCGCGAGAATCGCACCGAAGCCGTGCGCTTCCAGCTTCAACGTGCAACGCGCCCGCCCACCTTCGATGCGCGGCTCCAGTGGCACGCCGTTCCAGACGTCGAAGTACACCGTGCCGTCCGTGTGGGCGATGGCGATCTGCTCGCCCGCGACCTCGTATTCGTTGCGATTCACGATCGTCCACAGCTGCCCGACCCGTGCCGGGGAACCGGCTGGCGAATACGCCGGTCTGCAGCGTCTTCTCGTACGGCGTCCAGTCGGCGCTGACCATGAGCGGCGCGAACTGCCGCTGGATCGTCGCGATCCGGCGCAAGCGTCTCGGCGTCGCGCGGCGTGAGCTGATTCCAGATGCCCCACACGTTCTCCCACGCGGTGTAGCCGATGCCGTTGAAGAACATGTGCTGCAGATCGTTGTTGCGGTCGCGGCTCCAGCGATTCTCGATGTTCACGATGTGCCGCGGCTCGAGCCACTTGAGCTTGAGCACCGACGGAATCACTTCCTGCGGAACCTTCTTGCTCCAGCTCTGCACGTTCCAGTTGAGAATGTGATCGCCGGCCTGCGCGGTCGACTCCGGCTCCAGCACGACTGCATGACCGCGCTTCGCGCAGGCGTCGAAGAACGCGCGTGGCATGCCGCTGTACGTGTCGCCGTTGATGCCGTCCGCGCCCGTTGCAGCGACGAGCTCCGCCATCAGCTCCCAGTCGGGCTCGCTGTGCGGCCGCGTGCCGTTGTCCCATGGCATCGTCGGCAGAAAAACTTTGACGCCGCGCTGATGGAAGTCCGCGACGGCTCCGCGCAGCCCGGCGAGGCCGCCCGGCAGATCGTTCGCGAAGTCGAAGTGATGGCGATCGTCGACGCCGACGTTCGGGTAGATGTACCAGAGCAGAACGCTGTCGATGCCGCCGTAGCGGCTCTCCAGATCGTCGAGGTAACGCGACACGGTGTAGCGGCCCGCGACAGGATCGTAGAGGTAGCGATCCTCGACCATCGCCAGCGCGTGCACGAAATTACGCTGCGCCCATTGCAGCCGCGGGTCGCGATACAGCGCGTCGTCGTAACCGAGCCTGACGAGATGCTCGTGACGCCACTCGCGCAGGCCGCGGATCCAGTCTTCGCTGTTGGCGTTGACGTCGATCATCCAGTGACCGATGCCCGCGAACGGCCAGCCGGGCGGCGAGCCCGGCAGCGGCAAATACGGGCCGGTGAGCGCGTGTGAAAACTTGAAGCTGGTGCGTAGGTCGCATCATGACTGGAATGATCGCACGCCACAGTACTGGGCCAGCTCGTCGATCGCGCCGGTGCGGCCGTCCGCATGGGAGCGCAGCAGCGCTTCGACCTCTTGCGTACCCGGGATGCTCGATTGCGCCCCGACGCGCGTCGTCGCGAGGGCTGCGGCGGCGCTCGCGCGGCGCAGTGCCTGCGGTAGGGGGGACCCCGAGCACAGCGCGGCTGCGAGCGCGCCGCAGAAAGTGTCGCCTGCTGCGGTCGTATCGACCGGCTCGACTTTGAAAGCAGGCTGCAGATGGAACTTGCCGCGCTCGGTTGCGCAGCTGCCGCGTGCACCGAGCGTAACCACTGCGCACGGCACATCGAGTGACGCGAGCACTTCGGCTACCGCGCCGTGACGGCCTGCAACTTTCGCGAGCTCGTCCTCGTTGACGATCAGCACGTCGACGAGTGCGAGCAGGCTCGCCGGCAACGCGGACGCCGGCGCCGCGTTCAGCAACACTTTGACGCCGCTGTCGCGTGCCGCTCGGGCGAATGCGGTGACTGTTTCGAGCGGAGTCTCGAGCTGCAACAGGAGATAGCCGATGCCGTCGAGCGACGGCAGATCCGAGCCGCTGAGCATCGAGTTGGCGCCGGGAGCGACCGTGATCGCGTTCTCGGCGTTGTCAGCGAGGCAGATCAGCGCCACACCGCTCGCCGCCTGCGCGACCCGAACGATGTGGAGCGTGACACCAGCTTCGCGCAGCGACTGTTCCATCAGCGGAGCAAATGCATCTTCACCGAGCGCGAGGACCATCTGCGTCGCCACACCGCCGGCGCGTGCACACGCGACCGCCTGATTCGCGCCTTTGCCGCCGGGAACGATCGCGAGCTCGCGGCCCAGCACGGTCTCGCCGGGCGCGGGCACATGATGCGCGCGCACGACGAAGTCCAGGTTGGCCGATCCCGCGACCAGGATCGCATCGCGAGGCTGTTTCATGGGCATCCGGAGTCAGGCTAAAGCCTGACCCACAAGCAAGACCACGGGCCCGATTTTCCTGTGGGTCAGGCTTCAGCCTGACATCCTAAAAATCGATTCTATACGTCAGCGACACCGTGCGGCCGCGGCCGGCGAAGTAGTTGCGGAAGAAGTCGATCTGCGAGAACGACAGGAAGTAGAACTTGTCCGTGAGGTTCTCGACGCCGAGCGAGAACGCGCCGTAGCGCTCCATGTCGTAGTTCACCGTCAGGTCGAACAGCGTGTAGCCGTGCGTGTGCTCTTCCCCGGCCCTGCCTTCGTTGATGTCGCGGCCGAGCAGCGTGGTTGCGCCGAGGATCACCTGCGCGCGGTCCAGGAAGTTGTACTGGACCGAGCCGCCGAGCTTGTCGGGGCTGATGTTGACGACGCCCATCTCCAGGCTCAGCGGACCGTTCGGCTGCCCGGCCTGCGTGGTATGGCCTTCCGTATGCGAGAACAGCGCGTTGAACTGCCACGAGGAGCTCAAGCGATATTCGGCGCTGAGCTCGTAGCCTTCGATGTCGACCGGCGCGCGATTGAGCACGAAGTCCAGCGTCACCGGATCGACGCTCAGCGAGGCGCCGAGGTCGGAGCTCGACTCGTAGTACGACGCCGAGAGGCTGGCGTTATCGCCGCGCCAGTTGAAGCCGACTTCCTGGCTGTCGAAGATGATCGCCTGCAGGTCGAGGATGCCTTCGACCGATTGCCCCGGCCGATTGATGTTGCGCAGGGGGATGCCGATGTTCGGCAGCGTGAAGCCTTCGCTGTAGGAAGCGAACACCGACCAGTCGGACGTGATGCGCCAGATCGCGCCGGCGTTGAACATGTCTTCCTGGTAGTCGAGCGTGCCGCCTTCGACGAACGCGCGGTTACGGAAGAACGTCGTGGTGTAGTCGTTCACCGAGAGCTCGCCGTCTTCGCGGCGCGCGCCGCCGCTGATCGTCACCGGGCCGATGTCATAGGACAGTTGCACGTACGGGGCGACGCTCTTGTACTCCATCGGCGGCACCCATATGCGATCGGTGAGCGCGAGGCGTCTGCTCGGTCTCGTCCTTCACGACGTCCAGGCCGACATGCAGCTCGAGGCCGGCCGTGAACAGGTCGCTGCGCGTCCACGACGAGCGCAGGCCTTCCTTCTCCGAGTACACCTCGGACTGATCGACCAGCTGGCCGAGCGGCGCAATCAACGGATCCTGGCGATCGGCGCCGTTGTCCGCCGGGAAGCGCATCGCCTGCTTGGCCGTGTACACGTCGGCGCTGAGGCTGCCGCCCAACAGGTCGTAGTTCTGGTACGTGAGCACGTACTGCTCGAAGTCGTTGAACTCCGTGCCCACCAGCGCCACGCCGCCGGTGCCGAGCGGCGGGCCGCGCTCGGAGGTATCCGGAATGCCCAGCGCGCGGCTGCCTTCGACCCAGTGATAGCCGCCCTTGCTCTGGATCTTGAAGTTGCTCGCGGAGAACTGCAGACGCTGATTGTCGTCGGCGCCGAAGTTCCAGCCGGCCTTCAGGAACAGATTCTCGGTCTCCGAGTCCGCCGCAGAGCTGCTGGCGGAGAGGCCGATGCGACGACCGTTCGCGTCGTACGTGATGCCGCGGTCGCCGAGCGAGCCGTTCAGCACCAGATCGTAGTCTTCGGACTTGTAGGTGAGCGTGCCGCCGGCCTTCCAGCTGTCGCTGTCGCTCTCGAACTGCGAGGACAGGTTGGTGAAGACGTTGAAGTTCAGTCCGGGCTCGGTCGCATTCTTCGAGATGTAATTGATGATGCCGCCGGCGGCGCCGATACCTTCGGCCGCGGACGGACCGTTGATCACCTCGATGCGGCCGACCACATCCATATCGGTGAACACGCTGTTGCGGCTGCCGTCGCGCAGCGGCGTGCTTTGCGGAATGCCGTCGAACAGGCGCAGCGGCACACGGCCGCGCAAGGTTTCGCCGAGGCTGTTCACTGCCTGCGACGACTCGGAATAACCGGGCACGGTACGTGCGAGCACCGCAGTGGCATCCTGCGTCAGGCTCAGCGAGCGCGTAACGTCCGCTTCGGAAACCACGTTGATGGCGCCGGGAATCTTGTCGACCGCCTTCGGCGCGCGGGTGCCGGTGACGATGACTTCTTCGACCCGCTCGATCTGGGCGGTCTGGTCCTGCGCCTGCGCAGCCCCATGTGCCGCGAGTACGCCGATGGAACCTGCGAAACAACGCAGCGCTGCGCGCAAAGTATTGCTCATGATGTCGCCTCTCCCCCTTCAGGCAGTTGTGGGAGGCAATCTATGAAGTCGCTGCAGCGAATGGAACCGGCCGGGGGTTTGTTCAGAGCCTAGGAATTGTTGGGTCCAAAGGATGTCAGGCTAAAGCCTGACCCACATGCCGCAGCCCGTTCTGGCTCACGCTCTAGCCTGACTCTGCAATGCTCTCCTGCAGCAGCACCGTCACCAGCCGCAGCCGCACGCTCGCGCGCGACCAGATCACGCCGATGCGCCGCGGCACTGATTCTTCCGGCAGCGGCAGCCGCGCCAGCTTCAGTCCTTCCGGCCACGGCCGCGCCCAATCGGGTACGAGTGACACTCCGAGACCGCGGTCGACCATCACCGCGATCGCATTCAGCGCGTTCACCTCGAAACGCTCGCGCGGCACGATTCCGACTTTGCGCAGGTACTCATCCGCCTGACGTCCGCCCCACTGGTTGCGGTCGTAGCGGATCAGCGGCTCGTTCGCCAGCAGGTCGTGCGCGTCGCGATGACCCATGTGATGCGGCGCGAGCACGATCAGCGGCTCTTCGCGCAACAATTGCCAATCGCAGGTCTTCGGCAGCGGATAGGGCGCCTGCAGCACGAAGGCTGCATCGAGGTCGCCCGCTTCGACCGACGCGTACAGCGGTGCGGAGTAGCCGGGCTGGATGTAGACGTTGATCTGCGGAAACTTGCGCGACCATGCGCGCCAGGATCCCGGGCAGCATGCCCGCGAGCACCGTCGGGCACGCGCCGAGGCGCAGCTCGCCGGCGATCGGGCTTTCGTTCGCGAGGCTGCGCAGGTCGCGCGAAATCGCGCACCAGCTCGCGCGCGCGCAACAGGATGCGCGCGCCCTGCTCCGTCATGCGCACCGTGCGACCGACGCGCACGATCAGCGGCACTCCGATCTCGCGCTCCAGCGTGTGGATCTGCTGTGAAACCGCTGCCGAAGTGATATTCAGCACGCGCGCCGCCGCCGCCATCGATCCCTCATCGGCAACCGTGACGAACGTCTTCAGGAACTGAGTGTCGATCGGTGCGCGCTCCCCTCAGCGATCACGGGCGCATGGTCCTTGAAGATGGTCAGGCCCGCAAGCGAACGGGTCGGCGCCGGGAAGAACAGGCTGGCGAGGTAGCCCACGACGATGCACGTGCCGATCGAGATACCGAGGTAGAAGTACGGATGCACCAGGCTGTTCCACCAGGCCGCCATGGTCACGACGATTGCCGTGGCAACACCGATGGACACGCCGGCCGAGTTTGCGCGCCGCGTGAACATGCCGAGCGTGTAGGCGCCGGCGAAGCCGCCGCCCAGCAGCCCCGCCATCTCGATCGTCAGGTCCAGCAGCGAATGGATGTCGAGGCGCGACAGGAGCAGCGCCAGGCCGATGCCGACCACGCCGACCACGACCGTCATCCACTCGGCGAAGCGCTTGGTCTGCTGTTCCGTCCGGTTGCGCGTCAGCTTCGCGTAGAAATCCACCGACAGGAGCGTGGCAATGCTGTTGATCGTGCCCGACAGCGTGCCCATCGCCGCAGCGAAAATGCCGGCGATGATCAGACCGGTGAGGCCCGCAGGCAGCTCGGCGGAGATGAACAGCGGGAAGGTCGCGTCGATCGGCAGCAGCGGATCGAGCCGTTCGGGATGCGCTTTGTAGTACGCAAACAGCACCGTGCCGATGCCGTAGAAGATGAGCCCGCCGGGCAGCATGATCGCGGCGAACATCCAGATCGAACGCCCGGCGGCTTTGGGCGAGTCCGTCGCGAGCGTGCGCTGCATCAGCACCTGGTCCTTCGGGAACGTCAGCACCACGTCGAACAGGATCAGGAACAGGAAGCCCCACACCGTCGGCTGCGTGAGATCGAAACTGAGATTGACCAGCTTGGTCTTGTCGAAGGCCGCCGCCGTTTCGAAGATGGCATCGCTGCCGAGCGAGTTGAACACGAAGAAAATGGCGAACACCGCGCCGCCCATCAGCACGATGACCTGCACGAAATCGGTCCACACCACCGCGCGCATGCCGCCCATCGCGGTGTAGACGATCGTGCACACGCCCATGATCAGGATGCTGATCACCACGTCGATGCCGGTGATCGTCGCGATCGCCAGCGCCGGCAGGAACAGCACGACGCTCATGCGCCCGCCGACGTGCATCGCCATGCACAGCGCACTGCCGATCATGCGGATCGCCGGATGGAAGCGCATTTCCAGGTAGTTGAAGACCGACACGAGGTCGAGCCTGCGCAGCAGCGGCACGATCCACACGGCGACGAACATCAGGCCGACGATGGTGATGAGCTTGTTCATCATGTACTGCCAATCCGTCTCGAACGCTTTCGCCGGGATCGCGATGTAGCTGATCGAGCTGGTGTTGGTGGCGTACAGGCTCACGCCCGCAGCCCAGAACGGGATGGAGCGGCTGCCGAGGAAGAACTCGGACACGGTCCCCCGTCGGTCGCGCAAGTACCAGTACACGCCGACGCCGATCATCGACCCGAGGTAGACGACGATGATGGTCCAGTCGAGGCCGGTGAGCCCGCGCTTGCTGGACAACACCTGTACGTCTTGAAAGGAAATAAGACCGTCTGCCGTACTCGCCGTCAGAACGCCGTTGCCCACCGGCGCTACGGCGTCCACACGTCTGTCATTGCTGTACGGGATCGTCGCCCACGCGCGCGAGATCGTGTGGAACGTCTCGAGTCGCGATCGTCCGTCCGCATCGCGCAGGAGATAAAGAATGTGCGCCTGGCCGATTGCGTGACCGGAACCCGCACCGACTGCGCCAGGTGTCGCGCCTCGATCCTCCCAGCCGGCCTTCTCCGACCAGCGCAGGAGCCGATCGTTTGCAGCGCCTTCGTGATGAGCCGTGACATACACCGCGCCGATCCGCGCGACCAGCGAGGTCGGCACACCGCCGTCGGGCCAGGGGGCCAGCCGACTCCACTGCCCTGCTTCGCTCGCGGGCGCGAGCTTCAGGAATTGCGACCCGCCGCTTGCATCGACGCCCGCTACATATAAGGAGCCGTCGACGGCAACGCCGACAGCGGAAGTCAGCGCGACTGGCGAGCTCGGCAATTTCCGCGATGCCAGCGCGTCGCCGTTCAACTGCAACTGCATCACTCGATCGCCGCTGAGCGCGAAGGACTGCTGACCATCGCCGACGACGAGAGGCAACTCGGTCCCCAGCCCTTCGGGCCAGCCTGCATCGACCCACGTGCGGCGATTCCCGCGGTGGACGCGTGCGACGCCCGGTTGCAATACGACCAACTGGTCGTCGATCGCGAGGACGCGTGTCTGCGCGACGTCGCCGCTGATGGCGTCCCGCGATACGACTTCGACGGAGGAGATGCTTTCGGCTGCAGCCGCGGCGCTGAGCAGGAGCGCCGTCAGAACGATGAGCGCTCTCACAAGCTATCGCTGTCGTTCGCTGCGGCCAGCACGGCTTCGGCGCGCTTGACGAAAGGCAGGTCGATCATCCGGCCATCGAGCAGAAAAGCGCCGCGGCCGGTTTGCGCAGCATCCTGTGCGGCGGCGACGATGCGTCGCGCAGTGTCGACGTCGAGTGTCGCAGCTCCGAAGATCTCATTCGCGAGTGCGACCTGCTTCGGGTGGATGCAGCTCTTGCCGATGTAGCCGAGCTGGCGCGCCTGCTCCGCCTCGCGCCGGAATCCTTCTGAGTCGGCGACGTCGGGATATGCGCTGTCGTACGCGAACTTGCCGCTCTCGGCGCTGGCCATCGCCATCTGGAACATGGCTGCGTGCACGTTGGCCGCGCTGCGCCGATCGGCGTGCATCGATTCGAAGAGATCGGCCAGGCCCAGCTGCAGGCCCGCAACCTTGGGGTGTGCGGCGGCAATTTCCGGCGCCAGTCGCAGGCCGCGCGGCGTCTCTATATTAATGAGCAGCCCGATCGGCCGTTCGACGCCATTGCGCCGCTCGGCGCTTTCGAGCGCCACGGCCGCCTTGCGGACATCGGCCGCAGATTGCGCCTTCGGCAGGTTCAGCAGAGCCACGGGCTGGCAAGCAAACGCCATCAAATCCCCCTCGAAATGCGGCGAGCCGAGCGCGTTGATGCGCACGATGATCGACTTGGCGGACTGCCTTACCGTGCCCGAGCGCAGGAAATCGGCGATCTGCTCGCGCGCGTGCGCCTTGGAGTGTTCCGGAACGGAATCCTCCAGGTCAAACGAGATCGAATCCGCGTCGCCGGCGAGCGCCTTGGCGAACAACTCGGGGCGCGAGCCGGGTACGAATAGTTTGCTGCGCATGGTTCTCCGCCCCTTGCCGCACAGTGTGCGCGAAGGCAAGCGGCGGACCAGCCGGTCGCGGGCTGCTTCAGACGAAAGGTTTGCTTAGATTCCCGCGCGCGCAGGTCAGGCGGAGTGCACGAGCTTGAGCCTGGGGTGAGTCCGCGTGATGCGGCTCAGCGATTCGACCGACTGCGGCACGGCGATGTAGATTCCCTGCGCGTATTCGACGCCGATGTCGGCGAGACAGGCGAGCACTTCGGCCGTCTCGACGCGCTCCGCGATGGTCTTGATGCCCATCGCGTGACCGATCTGCGTGATCGCCTCGACCATGCTGCGGTCGACGTGGTCGGTGGTCACGTTCTGGATGAACTGGCCGTCGATCTTCAGGTAATCGACCGGAAGATTCTTCAGGTACATGAACGACGACAGGCCGCTGCCGAAGTCGTCGAGCGAGAACTGGCAGCCGCGCGAGCGGAACTCGCGCATGAAGTGCACGACGTTCGGCAGATTGGAGATCGCGGCGGTCTCGGTGATCTCGAAGCACACCGCGCCGGGGCTCAAATCGTAGGTCTGCAGCTCATTGATGAGGAATTCCAGGAAGCGATCGTCGTTGAGCGACGTGCCCGACAGGTTGATCGACAACGTGTAGCCGTGGCGCGCATCGCCGTCAGCGCGGTAGTGCGCGAGCGTACCGAGCGCCTGGCTCACTACCCAGCGGTCGATCATCGGCATGACGTTGTAGCGCTCGGCGGCCGGGATGAATTCCGCCGGCAGCACCAGCTCGCCATTCTCGCCGCGCATTCGCACCAGCAGCTCGTAGTGACCGCGCGGATCGCGGTTGCTGCCGATCGGCACGATCGGCTGGTAATACAGCTCCAGGCGATTCTCTTCGCAGGCGCGCGTCAGTCGCGACACCCACTGCATTTCGCGGTGACGCTCCGGCGCTGCGCCGTATTGATACATATGTACACGATTGCGGCCGGAGTCCTTCGCCGCGTAGCACGCGACGTCGGACGCGCTGAGCACGCTGCCGATGCTCTCGCTGGTGCTGTTGATTTCGACGATGCCGATGCTGACACCGACGTTCATCGCGCCGTCCTGCCACTCGAAGCGGTACTCGCGGATCGCCTGGCGCAGGCTGTCGGCGATCTTCGCGGCGCGGTCGGCGGTGCAATCCTGCAGCAGGATGCCGAACTCGTCGCCGCCGAGACGCGCAATCGTGTCACTGGTCCGGATACGTGTTTGCAGAATACCGGTGATCTGCTTCAGCAGGCGGTCGCCGGCCTGGTGACCGCAGGTGTCGTTGACGAGCTTGAACTGGTCGAGATCGAGATACAGCAGCACGTGCGTCGTCGCCTCGTCCGAGCGCGCGGTCAGCAGCGCTTCGTTCAGGCGATTCTCGAACTCGCGGCGGTTGATCAGGCCGGTCAGCGCGTCGTGGCTCGCCTGATACGCGAGCGCGCGGCGCAGACGGCGCTCGCGACTTACGTCATGGAACACCATCACCGCGCCGATGATCCGTCCGACGCGATCGCGGATCGGCGCGGCGGAATCCTGGATCGCGATTTCCTGGCCGCGACGGTTGACCAGCACTGTCTGGTCGGTCACCGCAATGACGTTGCCCTCGCGCAGCGCGCGGCTCACCGGATCTTCGAGCGGCTCGCGCGTGACTTCGTTGAGGATGTTGAACACTTCGCGCAGCGTGCGGCCCTGCGCCTGGTTCGAATCCCAACCGGTCAGGTCCTCCGCGACCGGGTTGAGATACTCGATGCGGCCGGTGGCGTCGGTCGTGATCACGGCGTCACCGATCGACTGCAGCGTGACCTGCGCTTTTTCCTTCTCCTCGAACACCGCGGTTTCGGCGCGCTTGCGCTCGCTGATGTCGGAGATGGTGCCTTCGTAACCGATGAGGTTGCCGGCGTCGTCCTTCACGGCGCGCGCATTCTCGATCACCGTCAAAGTCGTGCCGTCGATACGCTGCAACTGGAACTCCGCGTTGCGGATCTCGCCGTCGCGCTCCAGCGCCTCGATGATGGCGACGCGTTCCAGCGGGTTGTGATAGATCGTTTCCGGCGCGTGCGCCAGCAACTCGGCCGGTGAAGAGAAACCGACCATGCGTGCGAGCGCCGGATTGACCGACAGGAAGCGGCCGTCGCGCGTCGAGCTGTAGACGCCTTCCATCACGTTGTCGAAGAGACGGCGGTAACGCGCCTCGCTTGCGCGCAACGCGCCTTCGGCCCTGCGGCGCTCGATCGCGATGCCGGCGAGCTGCGTCATGCGCGCCATCAACTCGAAGTCACGGCGCAACGGGCTGCGCGGTGCTCTGAAATACAGCGCGAGCGTGCCGAGGATGCGGCCGTCCGACGCATGAATCAGAGTCGACCAGCAACTGCGCAATCCGACGGCCAGCACGACGTCGCGCATGTTCTCCCACAGCGCATCGCGGGCAATGTCGGCGACGATGACCTGGCGCTGCAGATAAACGGCTGCTGCGCACGAGCCATTGCGCACCGCTATCTGGATCGACTCCGCAGCACGCGCGTACTCGACGGGCAGGCGCGGGCCAGCGCAGAGATTCAGGCGCATCCCTTTCTCGTCGAGCAGTCGCAGCGCGCACACGGTGTCCGGCGCGACGCGCTCGGTGACTTCGGTAATCGCTTCGAGCGTGATGCGCAGATCGACGTTCGCCGCGAGGCGCTCGAACACGCGTCGCTCGCCGGCGGCGAGCAGCTCCATGCGCTTGCGCTCCGTGATGTCGGTGATGCTGCCGCGGATCAGCCGGTGCTCGCCGGACTGCAGCCGCACCCAACGTACTTCGCAGGGAACGTCGTTGCCGAGCGCGTCGCGGAACACCCATTCGAGCACCGGGCACTCGCCCGCCAGCGTCATTTCGAACTGCGCGCGATTCGCGTCGCTCGATGCAGAGCCGTCGGGCTGCTGCGGCGGACTGAGCACGTCGGGGTTGCTGGAGAGCAGTACCGCGCGATCCATCTTGAAGAAGCGCACCGCATTCTCGTTGACGTCGACGAGCTGCTGACGATCGAGATCGACGACGACGATGATCTCGGGTGCGTGCTCGACGAGCGTGCGATAGCGCGCCTCGCTATCGCGCAGAGCAGCGTCCGCGGCCTTGCGATCGGTGGTGTCGCGCAAGCAGACGATGTACAGCGTGCGCCGATTCAGCTGCGTCTTGCTGACCGCAAGCTCGGCCGGAAAGTGCGCGCCGTTGGAATGCAGACCGAGCGTCTCGTGCGCCGCGAGGTCGACCTGCGTGTCGTCGAGACGCGCAGCGAGCTGTTCGAGCTGCGCCGGCAGCGTCTGTTTATCGGCGAGTTGCGGCAGCAGGAAGCTGAGCGAGCGTCCGGCGATCTCGGCTTCGACGTGACCGAAGACGCGCTGTCCCGTCGCGTTGAGCGAAACGATGTGCCCGGCCTCGTCGACGGTGACGATGACGTCCTTGACGTGATCGAGGACCGCCTGCAGCTGGCTCGCGGTGCTTTCGCGCAGCTCGCGCGTGAGATTGGTCGCCTCGTCGGACATGAGCTGCATCGAACGCACGATGCCGCGCCGCTCGTCGTCCGTGCGCGCGTAAGTGGTCTCGACGGCAGGAAGCAGCTTGGCGAGGTCGATCTCGCCGTCCGCTCCCAGCGCGTCCTTGACCTGCTTGTCGAGCAGTCGATGCATCGTCCCAGTCCAGACAGGAAGCCAGGCAAAAAGCCTGCATGTCAGACAGGCTGTCCCGCATCGTAGGGCGATGAGTGCGCCGCAAGGTGTGAAGCACCTCGCGGTTTTATGTGAAGGCAGAACGCCGGTTTTCCGGAGTAGAAACCGATGTTTATGTTGTATTGCTAAGGTAGTCAGGCTGAAGCCTGACCCACAGCCGTGCCCGCCCTTGTGGGTCAAGCTTCCGCCTGACTCCTACTCCGCGGTCTCTTCTTCGCGGCCGGCCCGCTTGCGCTCGTGCTCCTTGAGCGCCCGCTTGCGCAGCCGGATCTGCGTCGGGGTCACCTCGACCAGCTCGTCGTCGGCGATGAACTCCATCGCCTGCTCCAGCGTGTAGCGGATCGGCGGCACCAGGATGATGTTCTCGTCGCGGCCCGCGGCGCGGATGTTGGTGAGCTTCTTGCCCTTCAGCGGATTGACGACCAGGTCGTTGTCGCGGCTGTGGATGCCGACGATCTGGCCTTCGTAGACCTCGTCGCCGTGCGCCGCCATCAGCTTGCCGCGCTCCTGCAGATTGAACAGCGAATAGGCCAGCACCTTGCCCTGCGCGTTCGAGATCAGCACGCCGTTGGTGCGCTGGCCGATCTCGCGATCGAGCACCGGGCCGAAGTGATCGAAGATGTGATGCATGATGCCGGTGCCGGACGTGAGCGTGCGGAACTCGGTCTGAAAGCCGATCAGCCCGCGCGACGGAATCACGTAGTCGAGGCGCACGCGCCCCTTGCCGTCGGGATACATCCCGGTGAGCTGGCCGCCGCGCTCGCCCAGCTCCTGCATGATCGAGCCCTGCGAGTCTTCGTCCAGGTCGACCGCCAAGCGTCTCGTACGGCTCGCACGGCTGGCCTTCGATCTCCTTGATGACCACGCGCGGCCGCGACACCGCGAGCTCGTAACCTTCGCGCCGCATGTTTTCCAGCAGCACGCCGAGGTGCAGCTCGCCGCGCCCGAAGACGCGGAACTTGTCGGGATCGTCGGTCTCCTCGACGCGCAGCGCGACGTTGGTCAGCGCCTCGCGCAGCAGCCGCTCGCGGATCTGCCGGCTGGTGACGTACTTGCCGTCACGACCGCAGAACGGCGAGTTGTTGACCTCGAACGTCATGCTGATCGTCGGCTCGTCGACTACCAGCGGCGGCAACGCCTCGGGCGTGCTCGGATCGCAGATCGTGTCGGAGATCTCGGGAAACTCGATGCCGGCGAAGGCGACGATGTCGCCCGCGCTCGCTTCGTCCGCCTCGACGCGATGCAGGCCGAGAAAGCCCATCACCTGCATGATGCGCTCGTTGCGCACCTTGCCTTCGCGATCGACGACGACGACCGGGCTGTTGCGCCGGATCTTGCCGCGCTTGATGCGCCCGATGCCGATCGCCCCGACGTAGCTCGAATAGTCGAGCAGACTCACCTGCAGCTGCAGCGGGCCGTTCTCGTCGACGTCCGGCGGCGGGCAGTTCTTCACGATGGCTTCGAACAGCGGCGTCATGTCGGCGGCCGGCTGGTTCGGCTCGTTGCCGGCGAAGCCGCGCAGCGCCGAGGCGTACACGACCGGGAAGTCGAGCTGCGCTTCGCTCGCGCCGAGCTTGTCGAACAGGTCGAACGTCTGGTCGAGCACCCAGTGCGGGCGCGCTTCGTCGCGGTCGATCTTGTTGATGACCACGATCGGCCGCAGGCCGTGCTTGAACGCCTTCTGCGTCACGAAGCGCGTCTGCGGCATCGGCCCGTCGACGGCGTCGACCAGCAGCAGCACGGAGTCGACCATCGACAGCACGCGCTCGACCTCGCCGCCGAAGTCGGCGTGGCCGGGCGTGTCGACGATGTTGATGCGGTAGTCGCGCCACTGGATCGCGGTGTTCTTCGCCAGGATCGTGATGCCGCGCTCGCGCTCCAGCGCGTTCGAATCCATGACGCGCTCGGGCACGATCTCGCGCGCAGCGAACGTGCCGGACTGCTTCAGGAGCTGATCGACGAGCGTGGTCTTGCCATGATCGACGTGCGCGATGATGGCGATGTTGCGAAGCTGGGCGGTGGACACGGGAACGGATCTGCGGCCGGGAGGGCCGCGGATTCTACCCTATCGGCGATCGCGCCGTAGCGTCGGGCTTTAGCCCGACATCTCTCAGCCCGACTTCGTCGTTTCCTGGGCCTTGGCCGGCTGGATCGGCTCGCCCGCCGCGTCGGTCTGCGGTGCCGCTTTTTGCTGTGCCGGCACATTGCCGACCACGAACGGGATCGAGAACGTGCGGCTCAGGTTCTGGTTGCCGATCTGGGTGGTGGCCACGACCGTCAGGTAGAAGACCCCGCCGCGGTCCGGCAGCACCGAGACGGTGTGCAGGTACGGCTTCGACGGCTCGACGTCCGTGAAGCTCGCGCTCAGCGTCCCCGCCAGCGTCACGCCGTCCATGCCGCTGACGACGACGTCCAGCGCATCCACGCCCGCGTTCGGAACGAAGGCGATCTGCAATTCCGTCGGGGTGCCGACTGCGGGCTGCGACGCAAAGTCGTAGCGGATCTGGACTGCGGCGCCGGGCTTGCCGTTGCCGACCGCACGCGCCATGCGCGCCATGGGATCGGCCACAGCTGGTTGCGCAGGCTGCGCAGTCGCCGCTGCCGCGCCGGGGTCCGGCTCCGATCCGCACGCGGCGAGCGCGAGGCCGACGATCGAAAGACAGATGGCTAGACGGTTCATCCTGATCATGCCTCTTGAAAGAAGGGCGCGTCTCAACTGCCCGTGACGGCTACGGTCATGCAGCGCGGCTGCTGATTGCCGACCAAGTCCATCTCGAAATCGTACACCTCGATGATGAACGTCCCGGCGGGAAGTGGAACGCATGATCGTTTCCTGACCTGGCGTCGTGTGCGGCCGCTGCCCGGGCGGGCTGCTCAAACCAGCCGCGACGAGCGCACCACGACGCAGGACGAAGATGTCCGGATCGGTGGCGAACGTCGTCCCGACACCATCCGTCACGCCAGTGACCTGAATGCTGACCAGGCGCGCAACGTTGTTGTCGAAGCGCAGAAAAACCCGGTTGCCGAGCTTGTTGGTGCTGACATCGCCGAAAGGCGAACGGCTGCAGACGGTGATCTGCGTATTGAGAGAATCGAGTTGTAGACCGGCAGGACCTCCGCATCGCCGCCGTCGTTGCTCTCGCCGGCGCCGAAATCGTCAGTGCCGAGAATACTTTCTCCTGCGAGCAGGTCGTCGATCGCTTGCACCGAAGCTGGCTGCGCTGCGCGCAGACCCTCGGCGAAGGAGAAGATGCTCGTCAGCGCATCGGTATCGACTTGTGCGTCGGTCATCACCGAGAACAGCGGCGCGAAGCCGAGCGCTGCGTTGTCGCCCGCTTCATTGGCCGGGTCGAACAGGTCCCACAGGATCTCGCCGACCGAGAGCTCGGAGAACCAGCCTTCGGTTACGCCCGCGCCGCGCGTCCGTTTCCATGTCGATGGCGAAGTCGTCCTGCACGCCCTGCTGCGAGTCGCGATAGATCGGACTGCCCAGCGCCATGCCGGAGAACGCGTTGCCCCAGCCTTCGCCGAATGCGACGCGCAGGTCGAGCGGGAACGTCGTTGCCGTGCTCGCCGCCGATGGAATCGGAGCGCCCGAAGCGATCCTCGAGGTAGTGGCCGAACTCGTGCGCGATCACCGACTGATCGAACTCGTCGGTGTCGCCAGCCCCGCCCGCGAAATCGCCGAGGATGTAGATGCCGTCTGCGAACGGCTGGCCGCAATCATCGACGTCCATAGGGGGCGGACCGCGCAGCACGTAGCTGCTGGTGCCGATATCGCCGTCGTCCGGGCAGAAGCCCTGCACGTTGGCGCGATTGTCCTCGCTCCAGAACAGCCGCAGCTCCGGGAATGCAGCGTTCGGGCAACGCGCTCAGCACTAGCTCTTTCGCACGAAACACCGAGTCGAGAATTGCGAACGACGCTGCTGCTCGCTCGCCCGTATAGCTGTTGCCGACGAAGCCGCTCGGCGCGTTCAGGTTGCGCGTGCTGTTCGCGGTGCCGCTGCTCGTGCTGGTGCCATCGAGCGCGTACAAAGCGTCGTTCGCGCCGGCCGTCGTGTTGTTGCGAACCGAGAAGTTCCAGGTCGGCGCCGCGCCGGTCTTGATCATCTCGGCGCGCGCGCGAATGAACATGTTCGTGTTCGACGGCACGCTCAGCGAGTAATTGCCCGAGGTGTCCGTCGTGGTCGTCGCGAGGACCGAACCGCCCGCAGTCGCGATTGCCTGCACAGTCACTTGCCGCGCGGGCGCCTGCACTACGGCTGCAGGGTTGAGCCCGTTACCGAGCACGGCGTCGAATGGAATGCTGTCGAACGTGATCTGCCCGGAGATCGTGACGCTTGCCGGTGGCGGCTGACCGCCGCCGCCACCGCCCCCGCCGCCGCAGGCAGACAGCAGCAGGCCGGCGAGCGCAGCCATCGCCGCCGATCGAGCCGATGCCAAGTGTCGCGAAATCATGGGGGTGCGGGTCATCCGGTCCATTTAGGAGCGCGCCGAACCTACCACAGCGCGCGCTCCGACGAAAACCAAGCACTTCATGGATTCGCGCGGCGCCTACAGCTCGAGCGGCCCTTCCGCAATCGCAGCCAGCTGCTCGCGCAGAGCCAGGACCTGGTTCTCCCAGTAACGCGGCTCGATGAACCAGGGGAACGCCGCCGGAAATGCCGGATCGCTCCAGCGCCGCGCCAGCCACGCCGAGTAGTGAATCATGCGCAGGGTGCGCAGACTCTCCACCAGCACCAGCTCGCGAGCATCGAACGTAGAGAAGTGCGAGTAGCCTTCCAGCACGTGCGTGAGCTGCTCGCTCATCTCGCGACGCGTGCCCGACAGCAGCATCCACAGATCCTGCATCGCCGGTCCCGTCAGGCAATCGTCGAGGTCGACGAAGTGCGGCCCCGTATCCGTCCACAGCACGTTGCCGCGATGACAGTCGCCGTGCAGACGCATCTCCGCGACGCCGTGTGCCGTATCGAAGGCCGCGCGGATCTCCTGCAGCAGATCCGCGGTCAGCGACTCGTAAGCGGTCTGCAGATGCGCCGGAATCCAGTCGCTGTCGAGCAGATAGTCGCGCGGATCCTGCCCGAGCCGCTCGATATCGATGCGGCCGCGATGGCGAAAGCGCTGCCGCCTGCCGACCAGATGAATACGGCCGAGGAAGCGGCCCATCCACTCGCGCTCGGTGCGCGTGCCGAGCTCGGGCCAGCGGCCGCCGCGGCGCTCGAACACAGCGAAGCCGAAGCCCTCGTATTCGAACAGCGTGCGGCCATCCTGCACGATCGGCGGCACGACCGGGATCTCCGCGGCCGCGAGCTCGAGCGCGAAGCCGTGCTCCTCGGCGATCGCCGCGGCGCTCCAGCGCTGCGGACGGTAAAACTTCGCTACCAGCGGCGCGCCGCCCTCGATGCCGACCTGGTACACGCGGTTCTCGTAGCTGTTCAACGCCAGGATGCGCCGGTCGGAGACGTAACCGAGCGACTCCACCGCCGCGATGATGACGTCGGGCGTGAGGCGGTCGTACGGATGGGTGTCGCCGCGGCTCAGCAATGAAGGACTCATGCGCGAATTGTGGAGCGTATGGGCGATGACGGATACTTATTCATCATGACAATTCTCGTAACCGGCGGCGCCGGGTATATCGGCAGCCATGTCGTTCGCCAGCTCGGCGAGCGTAATCAGACAGTAGTCGTGCTCGACAATCTTTCCTCCGGCTTCCGCTCGGCAGTCGTGCACGGCGAGCTGGTGGTCGGCGACACCGGCGATCGCGAGCTCGTCGGCCGCCTGCTGCGCGAGCGCCGCATCGAGACGGTGATGCACTTCGCAGCGCACACCATCGTTCCCGAGTCCGTCACGAATCCGCTGAAGTACTACGGCAACAATACCTGCTCGACGCGCAGCCTCCTGCAATGCTGCCAGGAGGCCGGCGTCAAACACTTCGTATTTTCTTCAACTGCCGCCGTGTACGGCATTCCCGCCGGGGGCATAGCGGCCGAGGACTCGCCGACGCGCCGATCAATCCTTACGGCACGTCGAAGTTGATGAGCGAATGGATGCTGCGTGACCTGGCCGCCGCGACCGCACTGCGCTACGTCGTGCTGCGTTACTTCAACGTCGCCGGCTGGGATCCCGGCGGCCGCATCGGCCAGTCGACGATCAACGGCACGCTGCTCACCAAGGTCGCGTGCGAAGTCGCTGTCGGCAAGCGACCGCACGTGTCGATCTTCGGCACCGACTATCCGACGCAGGACGGCACCGGCGTGCGCGACTACATCCACGTCGAGGATCTCGCCGATGCGCACCTCAAGGCGCTCGACTATCTCCGGCAGGGCGGCGCGTCCGCGACGCTCAATTGCGGTTACGGCCACGGCTACAGCGTCCGCGAAGTGATCGCGACGGTCGAACGGCTCAATGGCCGTCCGCTGACGACGATCGAAGCGCCGCGGCGCGCCGGCGATCCGCCGTCGCTCGTGGCCAGGGCGGACCGCATCCGCCAGGTCCTCGGCTGGTCGCCGCGGCATGACGACCTGGATGCAATCGTGCGCTCGCAGCTGGAATGGGAGCGGCGGCTGCAGCGTGAGCCGCAATTGCAGAGGAATTCCTAGCCGAAAAGTCCAGCGACGCCGCCCGGATTGCGACGCGCGGCACAAGCTCCAGCCTATGTTAAGGCGCTAGAATGCGCGGCACATGCGCCTGCCCCGTCCCAAGTCCCTGAGCAGCTTGATGCTGACCGGTTTCGCGCTGGTCTCCGTCCCGCTGCTGCTGGCGGTCGTGATAGCCGCCACCAAGGTGCGCACGCTGTCCGAAGAGAGCGCCGCGCTGGTGCGCAGTGGCGTCGAGACTGCGCACCTCACGCAGCAACTGTTCCAGCAGATCGCCTCGATCGAGCGCAGCGCCAAGCTTTACCAGGTGCTCAACGACCCGGGCCTGCTCGAGGTCTACAGCGACAGCCGCGAACGGCTTCTGGTCACGCTGGACACCATCGAAACGACGGCAGCCGACAGCGTCCGCCGCACGCAGCTGCAAGCGTTACGGCAATCGCTGCGGCGAGTCGACGGCGCATTGCTCGCTCGCAGTCCGGTTGCCGCGGAGGTCGTGCGCGACGCGGTCGAAGCGATTGCGCCGATGTGGGAGGCAGCGTTCGAGCTGTCCGCCGTCACCGGCGAGCAGATCGAGACCGGCCTGTCGCGGCTGCAGACTTCGACGGCCGAGACTCAGCAATATCTGTTCTGGCAGTCGGCGGCGCTGATCCTGCTGACGGCGCTGCTGGTCACCGTATTCACGTTCCTGTTGATGCGCCCGATCCGCCAGATCGACAGCGCCATCAGCCAGCTCGGCAAAGGCACGTTCTCCAAGGCGATCGACGTGCGCGGCCCGACCGACCTGGTGAACCTCGGCCGCCAGCTCGAGTGGCTGCGCATGCGCCTGCTGGAGCTCGCGCAGGAGCGCAACCGCTTCCTGCGCCACATGTCGCACGAGCTGAAGACGCCGCTCGCCAGTATTCGCGAAGGCACGGAACTGTTGATGGACGGCGCGGTCGGTGAACTGGACAGCGCCCAGCGCGAGGTCACGACGATCCTGCGCGACAACGGCATCAAGCTGCAGTAGCTGATCGAGAACCTGCTGTCATTCAGCGCCTGGCAGGCGCGGCACTCGGGACTGGAGATCAGCGAGTTCCGGCTGCGGCCGCTGATCAAATCGACGCTCGAGACGCATCAGCTGACGCTGCTCGCGCAACGCGTGCACCTCGATCTCAAGGTGCAGGACGTGGAGTTGCGCGCGGATCGCGCAAAGCTGAAACTGATCCTGGATAATCTGTTGTCGAACGCACTCAAATACAGCCCGCGCGGCGGTACGATCTTCATTCACGCGCACGCGGACAAGGACCTGCTGGTGCTCGACGTCGCCGATACCGGCCCGGGGATCTCCAAGGAAGAGCGCAGCGCCATTTTCGACGCGTTCTATTCGGGCCGCGCCCCGACGGCCGGCCATCTGAAAGGCACCGGGATCGGCCTGTCGGTCGTCTCGGAATTCGTGCAGGCCCACGGAGGCTCGGTGGAGATCTTGGACGGCGTGTTTCCCGGCGCGCACTTTCGCATCCGCCTGCCGCTGGCGCCGCAACTCGAAGCGGAGCCGGCATAGCCATGCTCTTGCGCTGTGTCGTCGCGAGCCTGCTGAGCACCCTCGCCGGCTGTGCGCTCACCGACAAGCTCAGCAACGCGCCGCTGCCTGCGCCGATCATGGCGCCGGCGCAGATCTCCGCAAGCGGACTGCGCGGGTACCTCGAAACGATGGAAGGACTGGCGAGTCCCGATCCGGCGCGACAGGCGGACGTGTTTTATGAAGTGGAGCGCGAGTACACGCGTGCGCCGACCACGGCGAGCACGTTGCGGTATGCGGTCGCGCGGGTGACTCCCGGACATCCGGCGACCAGCCCGCAGGAAGGCAAGCGGCTGCTGGAAGCGCTGCTGGCGACGCCGGAGCGGATGACGCAGGAAGAGCGCGCGTTCGCCGCAGTATTGCTGCACGAAACGAACGCGCGTTTGAAGCTCGAAGCGGAGAATCGTCGGCTGCTGGCGACACTCGACGACCGCAGCCGGTCGCAGGCAAACTCGGACAAGCGGGTGCAAGCGCAAGTCGAAGAAAATGCGCGCCTGCGCCGCGCTCTCGCCGAAGCCCAGCAAAAGCTGGACGCGATCAAAGAAATCGAGAGGTCCATCATTGAACGCAGTCCCACGCCCCCTGGCAGTCGCGATGCCAACCCAAGTGAAACGCAAAGCTCGCCTACTAGTCGTTGACGACGATCCGGGGCTGCTGCGGCTGCTCACGATCCGTCTGCGCGCCGAAAACTACGAAGTCGACGCCGTCGAAAGCGCCGCTGCCGCGCTCGCGGCGCTGGGGCGCGTGCGTCCGGATCTCGTCATCACCGATCTGCGCATGGACCAGATGGACGGCATCGGCCTGCTCAAGGAAATCCAGAGCCGCGCGCCCGGGCTGCGCGTCATCATCCTGACCGCGCACGGCACGATTCCGGACGCCGTGCAGGCGACGCAGAGCGGCGCGTTCGCGTTCCTCACCAAGCCGGTCGACAAGCAGGAGCTGCTCGACCAGGTGCGGAAGGCACTGAAGGTCTCCGGCTTCGCCGACACGACCGAAGACTGGCGCAGCGAAATCATCACGCGCAGCGCGGTGATGGAAGAGCGCCTGGCGCAGGCACACATGGTCGCCGGCACCGACGCGCGCGTCATGATCACGGGCGAAAGCGGCACCGGCAAAGAGCTGCTGGCGCGCGCGATCCACAAAGCCAGCCCGCGCCGCAACCGGCCGTTCGTCGCGATCAACTGCAGCGCGATGGCCGAGAACCTGCTCGAGAGCGAGCTGTTCGGCCACGTCAAAGGCGCGTTCACCGGCGCGATCCGCGAGCACCGCGGCCTGTTCCAGGCCGCCGACGGCGGCACGCTGATGCTCGATGAGATCGGCGACATGCCGATGCGCCTGCAGGTGAAGCTGCTGCGCGTGCTGCAGGAGAACCAGGTGCGCCCGGTCGGCAGCACCGAGGCGAACACGGTCAACGTGCGCATCATCTCCGCGACGCACCGCGATCTGAAGCAGCTGATCATGGGCGGGCACTTCCGCGAGGATCTGTACTACCGCCTCAACGTCGTGCACATCGAAATGCCGTCGCTCAACAAGCGTCGCGAGGACGTGCCGCTGCTGGTCTCGCACTTCCTCGAGAAGGTCGCGCAGGAAAGCGGCCAGCAGCGTCACATCTACGCGCCGGAAGCGGTCGAGCTGCTGGTCAGCGCCGATTGGCCGGGCAACGTGCGTCAGCTGGAAAACGTCGTGCGCCAGAACGTCGCGCTCGCGACCAGCCCGATCATCAGCGCCGAGCTGGTGCAGGCGGCGCTGGGCGGCGGTCCGACTCGTCTGCCCTCGTTCGACGAGGCGCGCGACGAGTTCACCCGCAACTATCTGTCGCAGATCCTGCAGATCACCGGCGGCAACGTCAGCCAGGCCGCGCGCCTGGCGAAGCGCAATCGCACGGACTTCTACAAGCTGCTGGCGCGTCACCAGCTGACGCCGGAAGACTTCAAG
>CAWISC010000052.1:0-26934 GCA_963838635.1 uncultured Gammaproteobacteria bacterium
GCTCGCTCGCGGCGATCAGACGCGCAAGCTGCGCCGGATAGCCGTACAGCGTGCCTTCGAGGAAGGCGTCCTGCAGGTCACGCAGCGACGGCACGGTGTGCTCCATGCCGGTCATCCGCGCCGCGAGCCTCGGCGACGAGCACGTCGAGCGCCGGAATGTCGGTGTCCCATTCGATCAGCGTCGGCACGGCACCGAGTGCTCGATCGCGAAGTCGTACAGCTCCCACACCGCGTCGCAGACCGGCGCGAGTGGGTGTCGATGAGGATTTCGCCGCCGTCGAGCGGCTTGACCGTGTGGCCCGCGAGATGGATCTCGCCCACGGCGACGGGCGCGACATGCTGAGATGAACGTGCGCGCGTCGAAGCCGTGGTTGCGGCGCTGACGTAGACGTTGTTGACGTCGAGCAGCAGGCCGCAGCCGCTCTCGAACGCGAGCGCGGCGAGGAACTCCCCCTCGGGCATCTCGTGCAGTCGTGAACTGCGAGATAGCTGGAGACGTTCTCGATCAGGATCTGCCGGCCGAGGAAATCCTGCATCTCGCCGACGCGGCGCGACATGTGGCGCAGCGCCTCTTCGGTGTACGGCAGCGGCAGCAGATCGTTGGGAACGTGCCGCCGACCGAGCCCCAGCACAGGTGCTCGGAAACGAGCGCCGGCTCGATGCAGATGCGACGAGCCGCTTGAGACGCCACAGGTGCTCGCGATCGAGCGGATCCGTCGAGCCGAGCGACAGCCCGACGCCGTGCAGGCTCAGCGGATAGAGCTCGCGCAGCTTCGCAGGTAGTCGATCTGCGCGCCGCCGTCGGCGAAATAGTTCTCGCTGTGCGCCTCGAGCCAGCCGATCGTCGGGCCGCTCGCGCAGCAGTCGTCGTGATGCCGCGCTCGCAGGCCGATCCCGGCGCGTGCCGGGATCGGCCTTTGAGCCGGAACCGCTCTCGGCAGAGAGGGGGACATGAGTATCTGCCGGAGTCGGTTACGCCTTGTGTGCCGCCGGACGATCCTCTCGCAGGTGCCGGCCGGGACCTTGATCCATTCCTTCTTGTCGGCATTCGTCTTCGCCTGGCCCGCGCAGGCATGGCCGTTCGCGGCGCAATCGTTCTTGCCGGCCTTGGCGACGCCGTAACACTTCTCGGTCGCCTGGTCGTCGGCGGCCGTGCGACGTGCTGATCGCGCCGAACGCGATCAGGCTGGCCACCGCCGTGGAGATCAGGGCTGTCTTCGTCTTCATGGTTTGCTCCGTATGTATGTGTGGATGAGGAGGGACGCAGGGCAGGGGATGCCGAACGTCCGCGACAGCAGTACTGCAGCTGCTGTGCCAACAGCCAACCCCACCAAGATTCAAAGGCTTGGAGTCGCGTGCCGCAGTGGGCTGCGGCGGTGGCCGCAAAAGGTTGCGGACGTCACCTGCGAATACGGAAGGCTGAAACTACGCGGGCGCTCTTACTGCCGCACACTCTGCAGAGCTGTCGACAGAGCCGGAAGATCGTATGGTTTTGGCAGTACGTGGAAGCCCTCGCGCTCGGCCTGCTGCGCTCCACTGGCATAGCCACTCGTCAACAGAATGGGTAAGTCCTGACGACGTAGACGAATCTGCCGGCCCAGCTCTACGCCGTCCATCTCGCCCGGCATCCTGATGTCCGAGAAGACGAGATCGATCGTGCTCTTGCCGCTCAGGATGCTTAGCGCCGCGCTCGCGTCGCCAACCCGCTCGACCTCGTAGCCGAGCTCCTGAAGCATTTCACGTACCAGCGTTGCAACCTGGTCGTTGTCCTCCACGAGCAGCACCGATCCCGCGAAGCGTTGTTGCGGCTGCGGCGCGGCTGAGTCAGGAAGCGAGTCCTGTGCCAGCTCATCGGGCAGATCGCTCGATCGTGGCAGCAGGAGTATGACGCTCGTTCCCCGGCCCAACGCGCTATGAATCTGCACGCTGCCACCCGATTGCTTCGCAAAGCCGTACACGTGGGCCAGTCCGAGACCCGAGCCTTTGCCGACCTCCTTCGTCGTGAAGAAGGGCTCGAATGCCCGGTCTTTGACCTCCTGCGTCATGCCGGTACCCGAGTCGATAACGGCGAGGCGCACGCAGTCACTGCGCGGTTCGCCTTGCTCGTCGGATGGCACGTTGTCGGCACTGATCGTGATCGTGCCACCGGTCGGCATGGCGTCCCGGGCGTTGACGGCCAGGTTCAGCACGACCAGCTCGAGCTCGCCAGGATCGACGTGTACCGGCCAGAGACCATCAGCCAGCTTGAGCTCGACGTGAGTCGCCTCACCGAGGCTGCGGTCCAGCAGCTCTCGCATCCCTCCGAGCTGATGAGCGAGATCGAGTGTTTGCGCCTGCAGCGGCTGCTTCCGTGAAAATGCCAGCAGCTGCCGGGTGAGTGCCGCGCCCCGCTGTGCGGCCTGATGGATTCCCTGGAAGAGCATCTGGCGGCGCGCGGGCTCGCTGTGCCGCTCCAGCATCGTGAGGCCGCCAAGGATCACCATGAGCAGGTTGTTGAAGTCATGTGCGATCCCGCCGGTCAGTTGCCCGATGGCTTCCATTCTTTGCGCCTGACGAAGGGACTCCTCGACGCGAGCGCGCTCTGTGATCTGCTTGAGCAGCTCCTCGTTGGCTGTCTGAAGTTGCTGCGTCCGTGCGAGGACGAGGCTCTCGAGCTCCACGGCGGCATGCTTCTGCGCTTCGAGCAGCGCTCGCATCTCATATTGACGCGCCCGCGCCCGGGCAGCAGCTTGCATTGCAGTCCGCAGAGTGATTGCCTGCACGGGGCGTTCCAGCAATGAGACATTGCGTAGCGATTCGACCAGCTTGTGGCGCCATGCGCTGACGCTGGTGCTCAGCACCTGGCTGGTGAGAACGACGAAGGGCAGATCCGACCAGGGAGGCTGCTTCCCCACCTGCTCGGAAAGAACTGCGAGGTCCTTACCGAACACTGCTTCCTCAGCCAGGAGAACTGCGAGTGCGGCTGTGTCGATCCGGGCCGTGAGCGCATCGAGATCCTTGCATATCTCCGCCTGCATCCCCGCGCGTCTCAACAGATTCGCCGAGGCGGCCGCGTCACGACCGATCGGCGCGAGGATCAGGATGCGAGCGTTCGCTATGTCAGCTGCCGCCATGACCATTGCCCATCGGCGGCATGCTTTCGCCCGTGAACTGCGGAGTGCCGGAAAATATGCCGTGGAAATCGACGAGCGGGGGCCCGACCGAGATGCCCTGCGGGGTCAACCCGAACTCGCGAATAGTGTGTTCATGGTTACCGCTGCGCTTCTTCACGACCGATAGAGCTCGCCTGACCATTCCGCGGTATTCGAAATAGCGAAGCATGAGTACCGCATCGCTGAGATAGCTGACATCGAGTGGCGTATTCATCGGACCTACCAGGCCGTGTTGAGCCAGCACCAGAACTGTCAGGACTCCCTGTTGATTCAGGTAGGTGAGCAGCTCGTGCATCTGCAGGATCAGGAAACGGCCTTCCGGCATGGCGTTCAGATAGCCGTTGAGACTATCGATGACGACCACGCGCGCTTTGTCCGCCTCCACGCTGCGCTGAACGTTCGAGGCGAACTCGCCGGGCGACATTTCGGCGGGATCGATCTGTTGAAAACGAATCCGTCCGGAATCGAGCGCGGTATCGAGTGGCAGGCCGAGCATCCGGGCACGGGCTTCCAGCGTTCCCCGACCTTCATCGAAGGCGAAGAAGACCGCGTGTTCGCCGCGCTCTGCCGCGGCAACTGCATAGGTGAGGGCGAGCGACGACTTGCCGACGCCGGCAGCTCCGAGCAGTAACGTGTTGGTGCCGCGTTCCAGACCTCCGCCCAGCATCCGGTCCAGCTCCGCGCTACCGCTGGCAGCGAACTCGCCCAGGAACGCCTTGTGATGCTGGGCTGCGATGAGCCGCGGAAAAACCTCGATGCCGCCCCTGCGAATCACGAAGTCGTGGTATCCGCCGCTGAACTGGATGCCCCGCATCTTCACTATGCGCAAGCGGCGGCGCTCCCCGCCGTAATCGATGGCAAGCTGTTCCAGGAACACCACGCCGTGCGAGATCGAATGCAGTTGCAGATCGTCGCCGGCTGAAGTGAGGTCGTCCAACAGGATGACTGTGCACTGCCGACTCGCGAAAAAGTGCTTGAGCGCCAGTACCTGTCGCCGGTGACGCAGCGCGCTCTGCGCCAGCAGCCGCAACTCCGAAAGGCTGTCGAACACTACCCGCGTGGCGTTCAGTTTCTCGACTCGATCCAGAACGAGCTTGGTCGTTTCGCTGAGCTCCACTTCCGCCGGATGCAGAACCGTGAGCTCACGCTCCGGATCGAGCGTGGTTTCCGGCGGTATGAGCTCGAAAACGTCCACGCCATCGAGCGACCAGCCGTGCCGTTTGGCGACCAGCCGAAGTTCCTCCACCGTTTCCGACAATGTGATGTAAAGGACGCGCTCGCCGCGTCGGGCGCCCTCCATGAGGAACTGAAGAGCGAGCGTCGTTTTGCCGGTGCCGGGACGCCCCTCATAGAGATACATACGATTCTGGTCGAGCCCGCCGCCCAGGATGGCGTCCAGGCCCTTGCTACCCGTCGAGATGCGCGGCGGGTCGTCAGACGCAGGTTCGCGGGCAGGGTCTTCGGCCATATGACTCGGCCTCCTCGGGTAAATTTGGCAACTTTTTGAAAATGCAGGCGCTCGTAAGTTGTTCCCTGCACGGCGCCGGGGCCGGGACGTTTTCTGTCAAACCGGGTGGCCGTGTTTCACATCTTCGCAACTGAAAATGGCGTGCCCTGAAACGCAGCCGCAGAACTGTGTTCCAGGCCCTCCGCCAGATTCTGGTGAATGACAGGATTGCGCATCTCACGACCTGAGCCGCAGCTTTGATCCTGCTCACCGTCGCCTTGTCGATCGCGCTGGCAGCCAGTGCCGCCTCGTTGCTGGTGCTGCGCCGGCGAACGCACGCGCTTAGCGCGAAACTGCAGGAAGTCGAGTCGAAGCACGAAGAGTTTCTCGAACAGGCCGACCATGCACGCGCGATTCAGCGCAAGGTCGAAGCGCAGCTGCTGGACAAGCAGACGCGGCTGGATCGATTGGCGCATCACGATCTGCTCACCGGCCTGCCGAACCGGCTGTTTCTCGCCGCACACCTGCCGCTCGCCATGGAGGAGTCTCGCAAGACGCGTACGCCGCTGGCGGTGCTGTTCCTCGATCTCGATCGTTTCAAGCACGTCAACGATACGCACGGCCATGAGGTCGGCGACAAGCTGCTGCAGGAAGTAGCGCAGCGCATTCAGTCCGCGGTGCGCACGGAAGACATCGTCGTACGCATGGGCGGCGATGAGTTCGTGGTGATCCTGAACAAGATCAAATCCCTCGAACAGGCCAACGAAACTGCAGCGCGTATCCTCGCGAGTCTCAACGTGCCGCTGGTTATCGCCGGCAAGCCGCTGGTTACCACGGTCAGTATCGGCCTCAGCTTGTTCCCACGCGACGGTGACGATGTCGGAGCGCTGCTGCGCCACTCGGATACCGCCATGTATCAAGCCAAGGACTGCGGTCGCAACAACTTCCAGAACTTCAGTCCCGTCATGGATCGCAAGCTCCAGGAGCGGGTCAATGTGGAGGCGCGTCTCAGGGCGGCGCTCGAGCTCGAGCAGTTCGACGTGCACTATCAGCCGATCCTCGACATCGAAACACGACGGGTCGTGGCACTCGAGGCTTTGATTCGCTGGAAGGATCCCGAGGAGGGCTTCATCGCACCGGCCAGATTCCTGCCCGTCGCCGAGGAAACCGGGCTCATCGAGCCGCTAGGCGAATTCGTATGGCGGCACGTTGCGGCCGACATGGCGCGCTGGCGTGAGCAGAAACTGACCCTCGTGCCGGTCGCGGTCAACTTGTCCGCGGGTCAACTGATGCGCAGCGATCAGCGCGCGCTCATCGTCGAGGTAACTCAGGCGCACGGCATCGATCCCTCCATGCTGCAGATCGAGCTCACGGAAGGCGCGATGTTGCAGAAGGTCGATCACCGCTCGGGCAGGTCGAGCGAGGCAGTGATCAATGATGTCCGCAGCCTCGGCGTGCGCATCTCGATCGATGACTTCGGTGTGGGTTACTCCAGTCTCGGTTACCTGAAGCAGTTGCGCGTGGACAGCCTGAAAATCGATCGCAGCTTCATCCGCGATCTGGTCAGCGACTCGAACGACTACGCCATCGTGGCGGCGATCTTTGCGATGGCGAAGCACCTGCGCATCAGGATCATCGTCGAGGGCGTCGAAGGATGGCCGCAGCTCGAAATGTTGCGGGGCTTGGGTTGCCGGTTCGCGCAGGGATTTCTGTTGGCCCGTCCGACAGCGGCTGAGAACTGCGCTCAGTTTCTCTCCGACCAGCCATTGCGGCTGCATGATGTCGGCGGCGATGTGCTCGCCGCGATCGCGGTGGGAAGCAACTGATTCATCGTTGTGAGCGATTGGCCTACGTCGCGCAGTTCTGCGGCTGGCAATCTGCTGCAGAAGATGCAAATCTTCCGGTGACCGCGGCGCTGGGGCCGCGCCTGGGGAATCTAGTGGGCAATCCAGAACGGACGCGAGTGCAGCTGCGTGCGCTCGCCGACCATCTGTCGGATCGACGAGAAGCACTGCTCGCGGCATGGCGTCTCGCTACCGACTTCGATACTGAGATCTCGTCAGCAACCACCAGCACTCACAATCAGTTCGTCGACCATATTCCTGCGGTGCTGGACGCATTCGAGGAGCGGCTGCGCGCGCAGGATCACGACGAGAAGGCGCAGGCTCGCACCGAACAGAAGGAGTGGGCGGCCGAGCACGGCACCCATCGCTGGCAGCAGGGCTATCGGCTGACCGAGACCATGCGTGAATGGGGACACCTGCACCTGGCGCTGCTGAGCGAGCTGGAGCGCTACGGCGTGCAGTTTCCGGAGCTGGAACCGGAAGTGTTGCAGGTCGCTCGACGCGAACTCGTGCGACTGGCGAACGATGGCGTGTGTGCGAGTGCTGCGCGCTATACCCAATTGCAGCAGAGTGAAGCTGCCAGTCGTTTGTACGATCTGGAGGCCGCGCTCGAGGGTCTGCGCAGCATCGAGATCGAACGTGCGGAGAGCTGGCGGCAGGCTGCACACGATCTGCGAGGCAGCGCACACGTCATCGTGAATGCCTCAACCGTGCTCAATCGCGAGAATCTGCCCGATTCGAAGCGCGTGGAAATGTCGAAGACGCTGACCGTGGCAGCTACAACGCTCAACTCGCTGCTCAGCGAGCTGCTCGATCATGCGCGGCTCGAAGCCGGTCGTGAACGCCGCAACATCGTGCAGTTCGACGCCGCTCACGTCATCAAAGAATTTTGCGAGACGGCGCGGCCGGTAGCTGCTGACCGCAACTTGTTCCTGAAGTGCGAAGGGCCGGCCACGCTCGAGGTGCAAGGCGACCCCGTCAAGATGCAAAGGATCCTGCAGAATCTGATGTTGAATGCGTTAAAGGCGACGCAGTCCGGGGGCGTGCGGGTCACCTGGGAGGCCAGCGAGTCGGCTCAAGCCAACCAATGGGCGCTGTGCGTTCAGGACACGGGCCCGGGTTTTGGCGCAACAGACTCGCCGATCAGGCAGGAGCTCAAGGACGCTACGGCGGGAGTTCAGGAGACGGAAGCCGAGAGCGCGAGTGGCGACGGCGAGTCGCTGCAGTCGAGCCCACCGCAGACACTGGCGTCCAAGTCGCCCCCGACGGTTCGCGCCACGGTTGGCGAAGGCATCGGCTTGTCGATCGTGAAGCGGCTCTGCGAATTGCTCGATGCAAGCATCGAGCTGCAGTCGGAACAGGGGCGCGGCACGACGTTCCGGGTGATTTTTCCGATTCGTTACCCGCAGGAATAGAGCGCCGGACAGACTCCTCGACCGATTACCGAGCGTCTCGCAGGTGTCCCGTCACGATCCACTCGCGCGCATCGAACCACACGCCTTGCTCGCCGGACTTCTTTGCCAGTGCGTCGCGCAGGCTCGCGAGCAGACGCGTGGCCGCGGCGGCATCGAGCCGTTGCAAGACGTTGCGGACAAAGCGAAAGCCGCGGACCCACTCCATGGCAGCGTCGATGCTCTCGCCGTAGTAAACCGGCTCGCGCACGTCGCTGAACTTCACGTCGGCAAATCCTGCCGCGCCGAGGATGCTCTCGACTGTGCCCGGATCGGCGAGCGAGAAGTGGTCGTGCGCACCGGGCGCAACGTTCGGCGACGAGTCATACGGCGCGAGCGCCTGGTCGACTGCAACGGACCACTCGTTCGCTTCGTGCGCCTGCCAGACCATCATGATGAGGCGGCCGCCGGGCCGCAGGGCGCCGCCGATATTGCGGAATGCCGCGATCGGATCGGCAAAGAACATGGTGCCGTAACGGCTGATCGCGACGTCGTAATGCTGCGGCACGAAGCTGTGCACCTGCGCGTCGCCAAGCTCGAATCGTACGTTGTGCACGCCTTCGGCTGCCGCAAGCGCGCGAGCTCGCACGATCATCGGCTCCGTGATGTCGACTCCCAACGCGCTGCCCGTTGCAGCCAAGCGCGCAGCTTCGCGCGTCGTTTGACCCGTTCCGCAGCCGATGTCGAGGACGTGCTCGTGAGTGCGAATGGCGCAGGCCGGCAGCAACGCTGCGTTATGCGATTGTAGTTCGGCCTCGTAGTCCATGTCTGATACGCGTGCGCTTGTGGATGCGCATAGTACGCGATGTAGGAACCGTCCCGGCGCATAGAGCGTTATTTCGCCAGGTTCGATCACGTAAAACTTCTATCTGGCAAATGAGGACCTCCGTATGCATCTCAAAGCACTCTGCGCACTCGTCGCCGCAGCATTCGCACTGACCGCTTGCAATAAGTCGGAGACGCCGGCCGAAGTACAGCACGACGTGGCATCCGCCCAGGCTGACGCGCAGCGCGACGTTGCCGATGCAACTGCGGACGCGAAGGAAGCCAACGCGGACGCCGACAAGAATGTGGCGGACGCCATCGCCGATAACGATGCGGACGACGTCACCGAGCAGGCCCGCGACGCCAATGAGACCGCGGACAAGGGCAATGAGCGGATCATGATCGCGAAGGCAGAGGCCGCCCACAAAGTTGCCGTCGAAAAGTGCGATGCGCTGACGGGCGCGCCGCAGGAAGAATGTAAGGACGACGCTGAAAAGACGCTCGATCAGGCGAAGAAAGCGGCGAAGGTCAACCGATAGGAGACTGCATCGTGATGCCAAATCTCACCAGAACACTGCTCGTAGCAGCAGCATTGGGTTCCACTGCGTTGGCAGGGTGTGTTGCAACGGACGATTCGCAATCGTCCAGCCGGGAATCGCCCGCAGCCAGCCAGCAAACGGCCGGCGAAGTCGTCGACGACGGTGTCGTGACGGCGAAAGTCAAGGCAAGGCTGGTCGACGATCCGGTGACCAAGGCCTACCAGATCAACGTGGAAACGTTCAAAGGCACCGTGCAGCTGAGCGGCTTCGTCGATTCGGCAGAGGCGCGCGCGCGGGCAGCGCAATTGGCGAGCAACGTTGGCGGCGTCAAGGACGTCAAGAACTCGCTTGAGGTACGCAAGCCCGAAGGCTGATCGTAGGTTGGGCATGCGGCCACCCACGGGTTCGATCGCGGCTGCACCTGAACCGCTCGACCGCCGCCTGAGTGTGCCGGGCCGTCGAGTGTTCGTCGGCGGCGAGCGCAGCGTCCGGCGAACCCTCGTGTTGCGGTTCGGCGTCGTTGTCGCCTTGTTTCTCATCGTCATCGCCGTCTTCTGGTTCGATCGCGACGGACTGCGTGATCACGCAGACGGCTCCATTACCTTTACCGACGTCGTGTATTTCACGATGGTCAGCGTCACCACGGTGGGCTACGGCGACATCGTGCCCGTGACGCGCCAGGCTCGGCTCGTGGATGCGATGCTGGTCACGCCGATTCGGCTGTTCATCTGGCTCATCTTCATCGGCACGGCCTACCAGCTGGTCTTACAGCGCCTGATCGAGGAATTTCGCATGCGCAGACTTCAGGCTCGATTGCAGGACCATGTAGTCCTGGTCGGCTACGGCCATTCCGGCCGATGCGCCGCAGCTGAGCTCGTTGCCCGGGGTTTCGACCGGGGTCGAATTCTCATCGTCGATGTGGATCAGGCGCGGCTCGAGCATGCAGCCGAGCAGGGCTATGTCGGAATCCTGGGCGACGCGAGCCGAGAGGAAACCTTGCGCGCGGCGATGCTGCCGAGCGCGCATGCACTGCTCATTTGCACGGATCGCGACGATACCAACGTGTTGATCACCTTGACCGCTCGGCACGTTTCCGCGGATGTCCGGATCGTTGCGCGGGTGGAAGAGGCCGAGAACGACAAGCTCCTGCGTCAGAGCGGGGCGAGCTCGACGGTGTTGCCTTCGCGAGTCGGCGGCATTCTGATGGCAGACTCCGTCGAATCTCCGCACCTTGCGACCTACGTGATGGATCTGATCAGTGCAGGCGGGCAGGTGACGCTCGCAGAGCGTGAGCCGAGCCCCGAAGAAATCGGCCGCAGACCCGTGGACATCGGTCACTCGCTGATCGTTCGCGTCATACGCGGCGCCCAGACCTACAGCTTCTGGGAGCCGCCCGCGAAAATTCAGGCGGGTGACAAGCTGATCGTCCTTCACTCGCGCGCGGGGGCGCCAGGCGCTTGAAACCTGGCTTTGACCGATTGCGACGCCACGGCCGGATCGAATTCAGCCAGCTGCGCGCGCAGTCGGCGCTGGTCTGCCCGCATGCGGTAGATCCGCGGCACGACGATCAGGACGCCCAGCAGCACACCTACCGTGATGCAAACCGCCGCCAGGACCGCAAGAGAGGCATTGAGCTTCCAGAACAGGAAGTCGACTGAGACCACCTCGGCGTTCTGGACTGCGAAGATCACAGCCAAGAGCATCAGGCCAAGTATGAACACGGTTCTCATCGCTCAATATCACGCGTCAGCGCCGCGATTGTTCCGGCCATGAGCTTCATTGCCTGGATGGCGGCGGGCGGCGCGCTGCTCCTGACCATGGCGCTGTCCTCAGCGCTGATCCAGCGCTTGCCGGTTTCGACCGCCGCCATCTATCTCGGCGTCGGCTGCGCGATCGGGCCGTGGGGCTTCGACCTGTTACGGATCGACTTGAACGACAGCGCGCCGTGGGTCGAGCGTCTGACGGAGATCGCCGTCATTCTGTCTCTGTTCGTCGGCGGCCTTCGGTTGCGTCTGCCGTTGCGACACCCGGCCTGGCGGGCCGCGTTCCGGCTTGCGAGTGTCATCATGATCGCGTCGATCGCAGGCGTGGCTGTTTGTGCGTGGTTGCTCCTGGATCTGGATCCCGCGCTGGCGCTGCTGCTGGGTGCGATTCTTGCGCCCACCGATCCCGTGCTCGCGAGCTCTGTCACGGTCGGTCATTCGCAGGACAACGATCGTCTGCGCTATGCATTGTCCGGAGAAGCCGGGCTCAATGATGGTGCGGCGTTCCCGTTCGTCGTGCTCGGTTTGCTGCTGCTCGGCCCGATCTCGATGTCGGAGATTGCAAGCTGGGCTGGACTGCGGCTGCTGTGGGCCGTGCCCGCCGGCCTGCTGCTTGGTTACGTGCTAGGGCGTCTGGTCGGCAGCGTCGCTATCGCATTGCGAACGCGTAATCGCGACACCGCAGCACCAACGGACTTCCTGGCGCTCGCACTGATCGCCCTGTCCTATACGGCCGCGACTGCGATCGGCGCATGGGGTTTCCTTGCAGTCTTCGCGGCCGGCCTCGGCCTGCGCCACGCCGAAATTCTCGCCGTACAGGAAGACCCTCACCCGGAGGTACACCAGACCGCTTCGGAAGAGCACCCTCCGGCAGAGAGTCTGGTTTCGCCCAACACCGTCACCGAAAGCGAAATGGCTCAGCCCGCCGTTGCGGCTGGCGTTCTCGTGGCGGAGGTATTTTCCTTCGGCGACACGCTGGAACGCATGTTGGAAGTTCTATTGGTCGGCATCGTCGGTGTCAGCCTCGCGACGCATTGGGACCCGCGTGCCTTGCTGCTGGCTGTGGGGCTCATCGTCATCGTTCGTCCGGCAGCGACTTGGCTGCTCCTGACTCATTCACCGACCAATCGCTTGCAGCGCCTGTTGTCGGGGTGGTTTGGCATTCGCGGCATCGGCAGCATCTACTACCTCGCCTATGCGCTGACGCACGGCGTGGAAGGCGCGGCCGGGCGCGAGCTCGCGGACATGACGATCTCCATCGTCGCCGTCTCGATCGTCGTCCACGGGCTGACCTCTCAGCCTCTGATGAAGTGGTACGACCGCCGACAGGCTTAATCAGCTGCGACGATTCTCTTTCGCCGCTGCGGCTTCGACGGCATTCGTCACGTGCTGCTTCTCCTCTGGCGGAGGCAACACGGCCGGCAGGCCCAACGATTTGAGCCACAGCTCCCGGCACCAACCTTTGGTGTGGTACAGGTGCTCGTCTTCCTGGTCTTCCACTTCATCGTAAGCGGCCTTGAGTGCGCTCGCGGCTTCGCCGTCCGCAGCCTTGGCGCACTCACCGATGAGCTCCCAGTCTGCGTGATCTTTCGTTTCGGCCAACACCACGCATTCGCAGGCAACGAGCTCGGCGCCTGCGGGATCGCCAGCTGCCAGCGCCATCTTCATCGCTACGACCAGCGACTTGCCGGTGTGGTGCACGACCTGGCACCCGGGCGTCATCTCGCCGGGATCCAGGCCCAGCGCCACGCACGTGCGGGTGAGCACGGCGACATGGTTCGTCGTTTGCTCCAGGTATTCCGTCCATTCCTGGCGCAGCTCGTCGTTGACTGCGCACTCCAGTGCAGTCTGATAAACCAGAACCCCGCCACGCTCGTGGACCAGGGACTGCAGCAGCAGCTCCTTCAATTGCGATGCGATCATGAAATGTCTCCTGCGAAATGGCTCACACGCGCGGCGGGTCTGTCTCGCGCGCGAAATTTCGATGCTGGGTGAGGGCGGCGATGAACGCCGGCAATGCCGCGTCCGACTTCTCTGCGTCGAACTGCAGGAGTCCGACATCCGCTTCGCCCGAGGGCAGCTTGGCCGGAATGCCGGCTGCATCCAGCAGCGCTCTGGCGGCACCGATGAGCAGAATCGGTTTGCAATGACGATACTGGTCCTTCAGGAATTCGAGCGCGTGACCTCGCGTGCTCAATTCGTCCGCGGCAGCCTGTCCGTCCGGCACGATCATCGCGTCCCACACCACGGCCGGTGCGGTTTCCAGCGAGATCTCGACGTCGAGGGGTTCGCCACTCGCGCTCGTCACTTGCCCGAGCTTCACGCTGATGAAGCGCGGCACTGCACCGGCGGCAGCCAGTGCCTCGTGAATCGCCAACGCCGCAGCGCCGTCCGTGCCATTGGCAACCAGAATCGCAACGCGACGGGTCTTGATTCCTTCCTCACCAGGCCGGGCCAGCAACGACAATGCCTTCGAGGTCTGCACTTCCGGCTTTGGAGCACGCGGCAATACTTTCGGTAACGGATCCGGCAGGTCGGTCATGCCGATGCCATCGGCGACGGCAGTGGCGAGTTCCTCGTCCACATTGCGCAGCTGGGCGATGACGCGCTCGCGCACCGCTGCGGTCTGCACCTTGGTGAGCTCGAAACGATAGGCCCGAATGATGTGCTGCTTCTCGACCGCCGTCTGGCTCTTATAGAACAGCGTGGCCTGGTTGTAGTGCTCGGCAAATTTCTCCGGCTTGCCGCGCACCTTGTGCTCTTCCGTCTGCTGCGGGAAGGACTGGAACCCTTGCACGCCGGCCTGGAACGGACAGCCGCCACCGAGCGAATTCGGCTCGTACGCAACGCGCCCGCGTGGAATCGCCTGCCGATGCATGCCATCGCGCTGGTTGTTGTGCACCTGTGCTACCGATGCGTTGATGGGAATCTCGTGGAAATTGGGACCGCCGAGCCGCGAGATCTGCGTATCGACGTACGAGTGGATGCGTCCGGCGAGCAGGGGATCGTTGCTGAAGTCCAGCCCCGGCACGATATGCGCTGTGCAGAAGGCAACCTGCTCCGTCTCCGCAAAGAAGTTGTCGGGGTTGCGGTTCAGCACCATGCGGCCGATCGGCGTGACGGGCACGAGCTCCTCCGGGATGAGCTTGGTCGAGTCCAGCACGTCGAAACTGAATTTCTCCGCGTCGGCTTCGCTGAAGATCTGCACACCGAGCTCCCACTGCGGGTACGCGCCGGCTTCGATCGCTTCCCATAGATCGCGGCGGTGAAAGTCCGGATCGGCCCCCGAGATCTTGACGGCCTCGTCCCACGCCAGCGAGTGCGTGCCGGCCAGAGGATTCCAATGGAACTTGACGAACTGCGAGTCGCCGGCCGCGTTCACGAAGCGAAACGTGTGGACACCGAAGCCCTGCATCATCCGGTAGCTGCGCGGAATCGCACGGTCGGACATCACCCACATCAGCATGTGTGTGCTCTCAGGCATGAGCGAGACGAAGTCCCAGAACGTGTCGTGCGCGGACGCGGCTTGCGGCATCGCGTGGTGAGGCTCGGGCTTCACCGCGTGGATGATGTCCGGGAACTTCATCGCGTCCTGAATGAAGAACACCGGAATGTTGTTGCCGACCAGATCCCAGTTGCCTTCGTCCGTATAGAACTTGACGGCGAAGCCGCGCACATCGCGCGCCGTGTCGGTCGAACCGCGCTCGCCGGCGACCGTCGAAAAGCGCACGAACACCGGCGTGCGTTTACCGGCCTCGGCAAAGATCGACGCCCGCGTCAGCTTGGTCAGCGGCTGGTAGCACTCGAAAAAGCCATGCGCCCCGGAGCCCCGGGCATGCACGATGCGCTCCGGAATGCGCTCATGATCGAAGTGCGTGATCTTTTCGCGGAGGATGAAGTCCTCCAGGAGCGACGGCCCGCGCAGCCCGGCCTTGAGTGAGTTCTGATTGTCGGCGACCGGCACGCCTTGATTGGTGGTCAGCGCTCGTCCGCTGGAATCGACCCGCACGCGATCGAGCGGACCGTTGCCGGGATTGAAGCTCAGTGGCGGATTGCCTTTGCCGACCTTCAGCGATGCATTGGTTTCGGTGAGCGTGCTCGCACCGACCGAAGGATCCGGCGGCTCGGCGGACTGGCCGCGTGCAGGTTCGGCAGCCGCATTGCCAAACTCGGAGGGCTTGGCGGCATTGAAAGGAAATTCCGCGGCCAGCTGCTGCGTGCCCACCAGCTTCAGAGTCGCCACATCGGAAATCGCCTCACGTCCAGCCTTCTTGGCTGGCCCGCTGGCCGTGGAACGGGCGGATGTCTTTGCCGTTTCTTTCGCCGAACGACCGTTGCTGTTCAACCTGCGGACGCCGGATGCCCCGCGGGATCCCGCACGTTTGCTCTTAGCCATGACTGAAATCTCCGTGGATCGACCAGCCGCTCTCCGAACTGAGCGCGGAAATCCGCATGCGCAGTTGTGATCGAAACGGAGAAGCCAGGAAGTGTGTGATAGAAGCGACGAGCAGCGGCGAAGTTCCTGCTTCGCTGCGGTGAGCCGTCGCGTGACGCACGCGCCGACGCGCCTGTACTCAGCCGCCTACGCCAGACCGCAGGATCGCGTTGGCGCTAGTGGATTGTTGCCGCCGCCAGCATCGGTGCTGTTGCGTCGCTTGGTGCGGCTCACATGGACTGTTTGGCGCGCCAACCCGATGGTGTTGTAGCGCCCGTCGGCAGGGAACGCTCTCGCCCGGCCATGTGTTGCGTTGGCACGTCCCCGCCTCCTTACAGCGAGACTCCCGTGACCACAGCAGATGAAACAGGCAGTAAACAACCCTCCGGCCAATGAGGCCGTGGGGTAGACCCAACTCATCGAGCAGTCGCCAGCAGACGCAGCCGGAATGGGCTGTTGCGTTCATCCCTGCGAGCTTTGAACATTCCATTGGTTGACTAAGCAATGCATTTTGCTGAACCCCTGTGTCGGCCGCCTCTTACTAGAACGGGCCAGCAAGACCAAATGTCGGCGCAGATCGGAACCGGCAGCGAAGCCGACGTATTCACGATCATCGGTTCAACAGTTGAGGAGACGAAAATGTCAACGCCCAATCCAGACGCACTTGGCGTATCTAAGAGTAAGGCTGCGGAGATGGGTCAGAAGGTTGCGGACACGGTCGACCAGAACCGTGGAGCGGCGGCCAGCGGTTTGGAGTCAGCGGCCAACGCGCTTCGCGGAAAGGCGGACACACTGCCGGGCGGCGAGAGAGTCGCCAACGCTGCGCATGCGACGGCGGACGCGGTAGGTGTCGCAGCGAACTACGTGCGAGAGAACGATCTGAAGACCATGATGGCGGACGTGCAGCAACTCGTGAAGAACAATCCCGGTCCGGCGTTGCTCACAGCCGCGGCATTGGGATTCTTGATAGCGCGAACCTTCTCCCGGGATTGATAGCGCAGGATGATGATCATGGCCGCCGGCATTCGCTCTATCCCGGAAATTCTTCAGGACGTCCTAACGAATATTCAGGATATCGTCCGCGCCGAGGTGCGCCTTGCCAAAGCGGAGCTTGGCGAAGAGCTCAACGCAGCGCGCTCCGGCGGCCTGCTGATGGGCGTGGGCGCTGTCGCTGCGATCTTCAGTGCGCTGTTTTTATTGTTGGCCTGCGTGTATGCGCTCGGTCTCCTCATACCGGATTGGGCTGCGGCACTCATTGTCGCGGCGGCAGTGGGTATCGCGGCGGCGGTGACGCTGGGCCTCGGCTTGAAGCGTCTCAAAACTATCCAGGCGGCGCCTAAGACGGCAGCCAGTTTGAAGGAGAATGTGCGATGGGCCAAACAACTGACCAAATAGAGAATCAGATCGAAAACAAGCGCGAGGACCTGAAGTCGAACCTTCAGGAACTGGAGACTCGCGTGAAGACAGCGACGGATTGGCGCCACTACTTCGCAGAGCATACGGGGACGATGATCGCAGCCGCGTTCGGCGGTGGCGTTCTGCTGGCAACGATGTTGGGCGGACGCAATCGTGCGTCGCCGAGTCAGGTCGGCTCCTCGGAATCCGCGCGCTCGTGGACGAGAGGAACGAAACACGAGGTTCTGGAAAACCTGGATTCCATAAAGAGCGCGTTGGTCGGCGCAGCCACCACCAAGTTCAAAGGCATTCTTGGCGAAGTGGTGCCGGGCTTTACGGAGCATCTTGCTAAAACTGAGGCCGATCGCGGCCGCGAATCCACGCACTAAGCGACCCGCAGTGTTCCGGCCTCACGCGATCGACGGGGACGGGTCTCAGAGCTGGGAACGAAGCAGCAGCGGAAGGCTTTCGTAGATCCGGCGCGTGCTGGAGCGACGCGCCCAGCGTCGCCGCACCATGCGCTTCGAGCTTGCAATGTCTGCTTCGATGTAGCGAATCTGCTCCGCGGCCAGGGCGCTGCTGCACGAGTTCTTCAAGCATGCTTGCGCCTGCGTCGGTGCATGTCCGGATCCTCCAGCGATGGATGCTCAACCAGCCTTGACTGCTGGACGGCGTATCGAAGAACATCGCCGACCGCTCGATGCAGCCGCGCTGAGCCCGGCGGGACCTGCACCGGCGATCACTACGTCCCACAGCTTACTTGTCACGTAAGTTCACATTGCCGATCAGGTCGCACGGCGCTCGCTGCCGTTGCGGCGCGCACGCCCTTTGAAGATATGTGCACTAGTGACGCGCAAGGTCGACACCTGTTCCAGGGCGATACATATTTTCGTCGCTGGGCGTGCGAGCTCGATATGGAGCGCATACTCAGTTCCATGGATCGACCTGCCGGACCCGCAAGGAACATCGTCGAGACGGCCAAAGCAGTTTCATGGGGCGCAGGGACGTGCTTGCTTGTGATCTACGGAGCCACGCTGGCATGGTCGAGCTACGCGAGCGATCGAGGTCTCGACATGATGCGCGAGGCTCGCGCTGCTCACACCCGCGAATCGACGCAATCGCGCCAGCTGAAGCCGAGTGCAATAACTGCTACGTTCCCGCGCGCAGTCCTTCGTATTCCATCCCTCGCGTTGGAGGTACCCGTCTACGCGGGCACGTCGACCGGAGTCTTAAATCGGGGAGCTGGCTTGATCGAAGGCACTGCGTGGCCCGGCAGTGACGACGGCAATATCGGCATCGCCGCGCACCGTGACACCTTCTTTCGATCGCTCCAGGGCATCCGGCCGGGCGCCCAGCTATACATCGATACGGTGCAGAGCACGCGTCACTATCGGGTAACGAGCATCAGCGTGGTCGCGCCGCAGGACGTTGCCGTCCTGGCCGACACTGGGAGACCGAGCGTCACGCTCGTCACCTGCTATCCATTTCATTACGTCGGCGCGGCCCCGCAACGATTCATCGTGCGCGCAGAGCTTTCCCACTGACCCGGCGCTTCGGTCGCCCCGGCGGCGACCCTTGCAGCATGCGAAACACGGTTACGCCGGTACCGATCAGTATCATCAGCACCGCGGACCACCCGACTAACGGCAAGCCGCCGGCAGTCGCAGGCAATTCCCGGGCCGCCATTGGATGAGGGTCCTCGCTCTGCGCCAGCTGCACCGGCTCGCGCGCTGCGCTTTGCACTCTGACGATCGGTATCTCAACGCTCCTGGCGCTCGAGTCGTCTGTGCCTTGAAACTTCACGAAGGTCCGGCCGTCCCGCTGCTCGACCTTCTGACATGCGCTTGCGATGCCAGGATAGTCGCGGAGAATGTCCGCGGACCATTGCACATCGCGGCAATCCTGCGAGCTCGCCTCGAACGTGCGATCGACGTTGGTCTGAGCAGCAGCTGGGCCGACCGCGCATGCGGCAACGATGCCCGCGCAAATGATACTTGAGAGATGCATGACTCAACTCCTGCCTACGGCGCGATCGAGGCCGGCAAAACTAGCGGGAGCGGAGCTCCTGGTCTGTTCGCTGCCGCGCATTGGCCGGTCGACGGTACCGCATACCGTCAGCGCAACGCGGTGCGGGCGTACTCACGGTTGTGACATGCCTAGCGATGCTGCAGTGCTGCCGCCTTCGTCCTCCCAGGCATTGATGGCTGCCCGGTGTTGCCGCCTTTGCTCGCGGTGCGAGGCGCCGTCGATCGGGCGACGCTTGGGCGGACCGACGAAGAGGGGATTTGTCCATGGGTTGGGACTGCAAGGTCCCCAGAATCGCTGGCATGTTTCGGCCAATACGTTGCCGATGTCGATTCGACGCACAGATGATCTCCGCAGGATGGTGAAGGGAGCACCGGGTTGCTCACGGTTGCCCCGCCGAGGTCAGTACATTCTCGATGGTGACCAGCACCCGTCGATTCTGGTGAAGGCTTTGGGCGTCGCAGTCGTATGCGAGTTTCCGGCGAACAAAACATCATCGAGCGTGAGCAGCAGGCCGCGATCGATGACTTCGGCCTGCAGCACTAGTATCTGCCGCTGCAGGAGCTGCGCATTTCGTCGTGCGTCGACATTCACGAGGCGCGTTTCCTCCAGCTCTCGCTTCTGCTCGTCGGCTGCGGCCTGAGCCATCGAGCGCTGGTCCACCGCCTGTCTGTCATGCGCGGCCGCCGGGCCGGATGCATACGCTACGACCAGCAACGCGCTTGCCAGCCCTATCACTGTGCGGACACGTTCGGTCGACAACTTCAGCGCTTCCATAGAGTTGCAGTATCCGACCGTCCCGTGACCCGCGTCGGTGCGGTGACGAACTTAGCGGGGCGGTTCGCCGTTGTGTACGATGGCGCACATTGGCCGCAGGGCCGCAAGCCCACGTGTAGCTCCAGTGTTGTCGAGTCCTGATCCTCATCAGAACCACCTGCTGGCGGCGCTGTCGGCTGAGGACTTGGAGCGTGTGAGCTCCCGTCTCAAGCTGGTGCCGCTGGTGCTCGGCGAGGTCTTGTACGAATCGGGGAGTCGCCAGCGAGCGGTGTATTTTCCAACGACCGCCATCGTCTCGCTGCTGTACATGCTGGCCGACGGGGCATCTGCGGAAATCGCGGTCGTCGGCAATGAAGGCATCATCGGCGTGTCCCTGTTCATGGGCGGGGAAACCACACCGAGCAGGGCGGTAGTGCAGAGCGCAGGCCACGCTTATCGTTTGCCCGGCACGATGCTCAAAGAGGAATTCAACCGCGGCGACGCCATGCAGCACTTGCTGCTGCGCTATACACAAGCCTTGCTGACGCAGATGGCTCAGACAGCCGTGTGCAATCGACATCATTCGCTGGACCAGCAACTTTGCCGGTGGCTGTTGCTGAGTCTCGATCGCCTGGTCGGTAACGATCTCGTCATGACACAGGAATTGATCGCCAACATGCTGGGCGTGCGCCGCGAAGGTGTAACGGAGGCTGCCGGCAACCTGCAGAGCGCCGGGCTGATCAGATATGTCCGCGGACACATTACCGTGCTCAATCGCCGTGGCCTCGAGGCGCGCACTTGCGAGTGCTACGCGGTCGTCAAGAAGGAATCCGATCGCCTGTTGCCAGAGCGTCGCAGCCGGGCCTGAGCAAGCTTTGTCGATCAGGCGCCTGTCGGCCCCAGCGCGGCGATGCGACGCTGTTCTGCCGCGATCCGGCGAAGATGAGCGTACCCAACGAGCTTCCTGCCTTGCTCGTCCCAGAAGCGAAACCTGAGAGATCGCAGGCTGGATACCAGCGTGACGGGCGTGACTTCCTGAAAGAGCCGGTCGCTTTCGTGACAGCGCTGCAAGTTGTAGTTGGGAATGCGCGGGTTCAAGTGGTGGATGTGATGAAAGCCGATGTTGCCCGACAGCCATTGCAGCACCTTCGGCAGTTTGTAGTAGGAGCTGCCGCGCAGCGCGGCCGTCGTGTAGTCCCAGTTGTCGCCGCGCTCCCAATAGACGCCATCGAACTGATGCTGCACGTAGAACAGCCAGAGCCCAACGCCGCCGGCGATCGTCATCGTGATCGACTGGATGAGCAGGTAGGGCAGGACACCGAAGATCCAGCAGAGCAGCACCGTAGTACCGAGCAGCACCAGGTTCAGGTGCAAAATCGAGCGGCGTCGTCGCTTGTCGGCCTTGGCTGAGGCAAAGCGCTGTTTGATCACGAACACGACCAGCGGAGCCAGCACGAACAGCACCAGTGGATTGCGCACCAGCCGATAGCCAAGCCGTCGCCTGGGCGACGCGCTGAGATACTCCTCGACAGTCATGGTCCAGATATCGCCGGTGCCGCGCCGGTCGAGATCGCCCGCGCTGCCATGATGAACTGCGTGTTCCCACTGCCACTGCTGGTAGGGCGTGAACGTCAGGACACCGGCGATGAAGCCGAGGATGTCGTTGGCGCGCCGGGAGCGAAAGTATGAGCCGTGCGTGCAGTCATGAAAGATGATGAAGATGCGCACCAGGAACGCTGCGGATACCACCGCCAGCGGGATGGTGAGCCAGATCGAGATCTCGAGCACCCGGTACATCGCGTACCACAGGAGCAAGTACGGGCCGAACGTGTTCGTCAGCTGCCAAAGCGCTCGCTTCGGGGAGGCGCGCTGGTAGCGCGCGAGGGCGTCCTTCCACGCACTCTTGTCCTGCAAAGCCACTCCTACAGCCTCGCCGCAGACGGGACAGCACGACGCGTGTGCCCCTGGACGACCTGTGCGTACGCGACTGCGTCAGACAGACGTTCGTAGCGGTATCCGTCGTAGAAATAGTGTCGTCCGGCCCGAATGATCGACAGCTCTGCCATCAAACAACACTCATCGGCTTGCTTTGCATCCTGCGTGGAATCGTCAATGGGAATGCGTGCGGGGATCACGGTTGACTCCTCACGGCTGTGCAAAAATCGCCTCATGGAGCTTCGCCAAGGCTACCGCTCCCATCTGTACGTTAGCGCACACAACGCCCGTGCTATGCGTTGACCTGCAATGTACGTCAGCGTACGGAGGTGAGGGTCCTGGGTTCGTAAGATCCCTGCACGATGACCCGCGACTGTGAAAAGCCAGGACGAATTTCCCGCCTTGCGTTACTGCTGGGGCTTGCTGCCTGGGCAGCGCTGCCAGCTGCGGCCGGATCGAGCGAGCTGCCGGAACATGCGCGGGCGAGTCGCTACGGGAGCGGTTGGGATTGCGCGAGCGGATTTCGGCGTGTCGGGGACACCTGCGTGCAGGTAGTCGTGCCGGCGCACGGATATCTGGATGCTGCCGGCAGCGGCTGGCGATGCAATAGAGGGTATCTCAACGTCAACGAGCAGTGCGTCGTGATACAGCTGCCGCAGAACGCCTATCTGGACGACATACAAGGCAATGGCTGGCGCTGCGAGCGCGCTTACCGCGAGGCCAAGGGTGCGTGCGTGCCCGTGCAGGTTCCTGCGAATGGGCACGCAATCGGCTCCTCATATGGGTCCGGTTGGGAATGCGACCGCGGATTCCGCCTGGCCGGCGCCGAGTGCTTGCCGGTCGCCGTGCCGGCGCGGGGATTCCTGTCGCGCTCCGGCGATGGCTGGGAATGCGAACGGGGTTTCCGCAAGGACGACGCTGCATGCGTTGCCGTGCCGCTGCCAGCCAACGCTCGCCTCGACTATTCGGGCAACAATTGGACGTGTGAAGAGGGATTTCACGCGCACGCGGCCCGCTGTGTCGAGGATTGACGACTTCGATCCGCTCACGCGTCGCTCTCGTTGAACGTTCGGGAGCTCATCGCCAGCTTGCCGGCGCTTCCGATCGGTGGAACAACTGCGGTTGCGGTTTCTTACATAGGTAACGCGCCAGGTCGAGACTTCCCGTGCCAGAAGGCCCCTCGCTCGTCATTTTGCGGGATCTCACGCAATCGTTCGCAGGCCAGCGCATCCGCAAAGCGACCGGCAATGCAAAGATCGATAAACAGCGACTGGTTGGACAACGCATCGTTGCCTTGCGCACCTGGGGCAAGCACTTCCTGATCGAGCTCGGCGGCTTCTCGATCCGCATCCACTTCCTCATGTTCGGTCGCTGGTGCATCGATGAGCGCAAGGACATCCCGCCGCGTCTGAGCCTGGCTTTTGCGCGCAAGCGCGAGCTCAACTTCTACAACTGCGCGGTTCGTTACATCGAAGGCGATCTCGACGACGAATACGACTGGCGGGGCGACGTGATGTCGGATGCCTGGGACGCTGCCGCAGCCCGCCGTCAGCTCCGCCGCAGGCCGGACGAGCTCGTCTGCGATGCCCTGCTGGACCAGGACGTGTTCGCAGGTGTCGGCAATATCATCAAGAACGAAGTGCTGTTCCGGGTCGGTGTGCACCCGCTGACGAAGGTCGGCGCATTGCCTGCTGCAACGCTGCGGGCCCTCGTGGAACAGGCCCGCCAGTACAGCTTCGAGTTTCTGGAATGGAAGAAGGCTTTCGTGCTGAGGCAACACTGGCTGGTGCACAACAAAGGCATCTGCCCGCGGTGCAACGGACGTTTGACGAGGGCGTATCTTGGAACGAGAGAGCGGCGCACTTTCTATTGTGAGCGCTGCCAGAAGCGCTTTCGCGCATCGAAAGCTGCTCCCCGCAAACGAGCGCGCGCGCCGATAAGGCAACCCTCGTAACTTACGGCGGCGGCGTCGTGCTCACGGTCGTTGCGTATTTCGCATTGATGTCGGTCGCCAGTTTGACGGCGAGCAGCCGATGAAGCTCGGCGCCGGGATGCAGCGCATCGAACGATGATAGAGAGCCGAAGCGGTTGGGCGCGGCGGTCACACCCGAGACGGGGCACGAAGACAGGACGGCGTTCTGTAGTTGGGCGGCGCCTGCCGCTCCCGGCAGCAGCTGACACTTGCGCAGCCGATCATGGCGGCCCGCCGCCGTTTCGGCGCGCAACGGCGCGAGGAATGCGTTCATGTCCAGGTAGACCCAGTTGCGGGCCGTCGCTATGCCGGAGATCGCGGAGTTGAACTGATCGACGCGCGCGGTAATCGCGGCCTGTTCCTGCGGATCGAGCAGGTAAGGACTTCCCGGGCCGGTCATCGCCGGATCGCAGTTGATTTCAGGCACTGCGGCATCGGTGAGGATGCGCATCGAGACGAGGTTGTCGGCGAGTGGATTCGGTTGGCCGAGCCCATTGACCGGCGAGCAGTTGTTGTTGACCAGTTTGCCCTCGAATCGATTCGTCGCCGGATCTCGAGCGGCGAAGTAGAACGTGCCGGGCTGCAGCAGCGGCGCATACAAGAGCGGATTCGTCACACCGATTAGAACACCGCCAGCGATGCTCGCCGAAGCCACATCGCCGATGAGCTGGTTGTACTGCGTGCTGAAGGTGGATTGTTGGGTGAGCTGAGAATCGCCGCCTGCCGAGAGCGGGCCGAGCACGCCCGACATCGCTGCAGGCAGCACGTCGTCGTCGCCGAGATGCACGATCAGAAACGTCGGCTGCACTTGCTGCGCCACCTGGACCTGCGAGCGCGAGCCGATGAACAAGGAATCGAATGCGGCGGCGTTGCCTGCCGCGACGACGAGTGCTTCGCCAACTCGCGTTTGCGGAACGGCCGCAAGCTGTCCGGTCGTCGGCGCCGGCAGCGCAGCCGCCCTGCTGCAGCTCACCGCGGAGTTCTGGGCGGCGAGCGGTGTCGTCACCGGAGCGGGGCAGCCGCTGCCCGCCAATTCAGGGATCGCAAATGGCGCGCCCGACATCGTCGCCAGCAGGGCACCGTACGTCTGTCGCTGGGTTGTCGCGCTGATGCCGGATGAGTGATATCCGGCTGCGGTCGAGCCACCGAGGATCAGCATCTTCGTGAACTGCGTGCCACCGCTCGGCGGTGGTGGAGGAGGCGGATTGTTGACGCGAGGCGCACCTCCGCCGCCGCCTCCTCCGCAGCCACCGACTGTGGCGATGCTCAGAATCAGCGCCAAAAGGCGCGTGTTTTTCGCGATCCGATCCGAATCACCAGACATTCGCCGGCCTCCGTACGCGTGCTGTGACGGTGCCAGTCTGCGTCGCCCCGGCTTACGGATCGCTTACGCGTCGATTTGCGGCCCTCCAGGAATGCCTTGACATTACGATGATTAACGAAATATCGTACGAGCCAATGAAGACGCCTGCAGTGATTGAAGCGCTGGGCGCGCTGGCACACGAGCACCGGCTTGCGATCTATCGCCTGCTCGTCGAGCAAGGCCCTGCCGGGCTTGCTGCCGGCGTGATCGGCGAGCGCATCGGGCTCGTCCCGTCGTCGCTGACGTTCCATCTGCAATCTCTGCACCGTGCCGGCCTCATCCGCCAGGTGCGCGCCAGTCGGCAGCTCATCTATAGCGCCGACTACGGTGTGATGAACGAGCTCGTCGGATATCTCACTGATAAATGCTGCGCAGTTGCTGGCCAGACCTGCGAATCGGTCTGTGCTCCGCGTGTTACCAAGTCTGTGCGGCGCAAGTCGGCCGCGTGAGGGATGCCGCATGTCCGGTCAACTGACCATCGGATCGCGGCCCAGCTTGGGCGCAGCAGTAAAACTTCTCGCCGCCGCGCAGCTTCCAACGGAGGATCTGACGGCAGGTCACTGCGAGCAGTTCTTCTTCTCTGGATCGCCCAACGAACCGACCGGGCTGGTGGGGCTCGAGCTGTTCGGCAACGTCGCACTGCTGCGCTCGCTGGTCGTTGCCCCGGATAGGCGCGGCACGGGAGAGGGCGCGGCGCTGCTGAAGCATGCAGAGAATCATGCTCGCGCAGAGGGCGTGTGGACGATCTATCTGTTGACCACGACGGCGGAATCCTTCTTCGCGAAGCACGGCTATCGGCGCGCAGCGCGCGAGTCCGCGCCCGCGGCTATACGCGCCACACGCGAATTCACAGATATCTGCCCGGCGAGTTCGGCCTTCATGATGCGACAACTTTCGTGAGTGGAGGTGTGTCATGACTGATCGCCCCTACAACGTTCTGTTCCTTTGCACCGGCAATTCTGCTCGCAGCATTCTGGCCGAAGCTCTCATTAATCACTGGGGCCGCGGGCGCTTCGTGGGATACAGCGCGGGCAGCACGCCGAAAGGCAAGGTGCACCCGATTGCGCTCCAGCTGCTCGAGCACTTGAAGATGCCGACGCAAGGCATGCGCTCGAAGAGCTGGAATGAATTCGAGAAGCCCGAGGCACCGAAGCTCGACTTCGTATTCACTGTTTGCGACAACGCCGCGGCGGAAGCGTGCCCGGTGTGGCCCGGGCAACCGCTGACCGCGCATTGGGGCGTCGCGGATCCAGCGGCCGTCGAAGGCTCCGACACCGCCAAGTGGCTCGCGTTCCGGCAGGCATTCCGCGAGCTCGAGAGCCGCATCAAGATTTTCACGAGTCTGCCGATCAAGTCGCTCGATCGCGTGAAGCTGCAGGAGCGTCTGCGGGACATCGGGCGCAGTCGCCCGGCCGACGAAGTCGCGTGATCGCTCGCAAAGTACTTGCTGAGGCGCTGGGTGCGTTGCTGCTCACGGCGTGTGTCATTGGGTCCGGCATCATGGCGGAGCGACTTGCGGGCGGAAATACCGCGGTCGCCTTGCTGGCCAACACTCTCGCGACCGTTGCCGTACTGGCCACATTGATCGCTCTTTTGGGGCCAATCAGTGGCGCCCATTTCAACCCGGTGGTCAGCGCGGTGGCGCTCCACAACCGGCAGATCGATGCGCGGACGGCCTTCCTCTATTCAGTTGCACAAGTCGCAGGCTGCTGCGCGGGAGCCGTCCTCGCCAACGCGATGTTCGAGCTGCCGTTGATTCATGCCTCCAATCATGTGCGTGCCGGCGTTGCGCAGTGGCTCTCGGAGGTCGTTGCCACTGCCGGCCTGATCTTCGTAGCCTTCGGATCACCAACACTCAAAGAAGCCGCTTGGCGTGTCGCGCTTTGGATCGGCGCGGCGTATTGGTTTACGGCATCTACCTCATTCGCCAATCCTGCGATCACGATTGGCCGTTCGTTGAGTGACACCTTCGCAGGCATACGACCGGTCGACGTTCCTGGCTTCATTGCTGCGCAAGTGGTAGGTGCTCTTGTCGGTGCACAACTGCTGCGGCTGTTTGGCGAGCGCAAGGCGATTGCATGAGCGGCTCGGA
>CAWISC010000053.1:0-45768 GCA_963838635.1 uncultured Gammaproteobacteria bacterium
TCAGCGCGCTGGTAGTCCGAGATGATGGACCGTTGCTCGTCGAGCCGAACGCTCATCGTGTCGGCCAGCCGATGGAAGCGCGCTTCGCCCTCGCGCAACGCGCGCTCGCGCCGCTCGTGCTCGATGGCGACGCTCGCGACCGCGGACGCGAACTTCGCGACATCGCGTTCCCACGCGTTGATGAGCCGCGGCTCCTCGAAGCACAGCATCAACGATGCAATCGTCTGACCGCTGCGGCCGCGAACGGGTTCCGAGTGGCAGGCCTGGATGCCATGCTCCAGGCAATGCCAGCGCCATGACTGCGCCCAGCGCGCATCCGTCGCGATGCTCTCGCAGGCCACGGCCTCGCCCTTGAACACAGCCTGGCCGCAGGTGCCGCTCGCCGTGTCGTTGATAGGCGCCCGGCGGATCGCAGCCGCAAACGAGCTCGGCAGCTGCGCGGAGTAGCAGTCCTCGAAATAGCGGATCTGTGGATTCGCGAGCAGCACGCAGGCCCGCAGACCGGGGCTCAGGCGTGAGGCCGACTCGGTGACGGCGCTCAGACATCGCTCGAGCGGTGCGCCGTTGGCAATCAGCGACAGGATTTCCTTCTGTTCCCGCAGCAGCTGATCGGTGTGCTTGCGATCCGTGATGTCGTGAAAATAGACCGCGATGCCGTTGGATTCGACCGGGAACACTCGCACCCAGAACCACCGCTGCCACGGCGGGTGGAAGTTCTCCAACTCCGTCACCTCGCGGCTCTCCATGGCATGCATGTAGGCGCGCTGCAACGGAGTTCCGCGGCCGTCGGGATAGAGGTCATCCCAGCAATGGCGTCCGATCATCGCGTCCGGATCCATTCCACGCTCGCGCATGGTCCGGCGCGCTGCCTTGTTCATGTAGGCGATACGCCAGTTCGCGTCGATGACCTGGACTGAGTCCGTAACGCTGTCGAGAACGTCGGAGATTTCCGCTGTGCGCACCAGTGGCGCGACCGCGCCAGCCAGCGTCTGGACTGCTTGGAGCTCGGATGGAGAGGTGGATTCGGAGGCAGCCATGGAAGTAGTGGAGTGTACCTTCCCTGGCGGGGATCGAGTGCCTGTAAGTGTCAGGAAGTATGCAGCTTTCAGACCACGGGACACTCGTTGAAAGTACGCAGTGACAGGAATTTGCCGCCAATTGGCTGCGGTGGCGCTGCGCCGGCCGTTGGCCGTCGTCGGCGTTGAAAGCGCTTTCAACGCGGCGTTTTCTGCAGTAAGTGCCGCGCGCCGGCGTCGTCGGTTCACAGCAGCTTTTCTATTTCTCTGTTGACTTGACATCAGTGCATGCCCGCACAGAATGTTCGCGCGCGCAGCAAGCGCCGCACGAATCCTCATTCGTTGTCATCGTCACGGAGCAACCATGACTCTTCGCCAGTGCTCGCCCGCTGTTGCGGCTCTCCTCGCCCTGTTCGCGCTCTCGTCGCCGGCAACGGCGGCCGACGACACCGTGCTCGAAGAAGTCATCGTGACGGTCGAGCGCTACCAGCAGAATCTGCAGGACGTCGCGTCGCTCGCTCAGGCGTTCGACGCCGACGCGCTCAAGATGGCCGGCGTCGGCACCGAGCTGCGCAACCTCTCCTTCGTCGTGCCGGGCATGAATATCGCCAACCAGGAAGGCAACGTGGAGATCTTTATCCGCGGCGTCGGCACTGCGAACAACACCGAGCTCGGCGATCCCTCCGTCGCGACCCACATCAACGGCGTATATCTGCCGCGGCCTCGCGGCGTCAGTGCGATGTTCTTCGACCTCGATCGCGTCGAGGTGAACAAAGGACCGTAGGGCACGCTGCGCGGACGCAATGCAGTGGCAGGCACGCTCAACATCATCACGAAACGGCCGCAGCTCGGCGAGCTGGATGGATACGTCGAGGCCGGCTTCGGCGACTACGACAGCCGCACTGTCGAGGGCGCAATCAATCTGCCCGCGGGCGAGCAATTCGCGTTGCGGCTCGCCGGCCTGTACGACGCCCATGACTCCTACTTCCGGAATGCAGGACTGGCGGACCTCACCCCAGCAGGCGAGGAAGACGAGCGTGCCGGTCGTCTGTCCGCGCTGTGGGAGCCGAGCGAACAGCTTTCGCTCTATCTCGTCGGCGACTACGAGCAGGAAGGCGGCACGGGCTATCCCGGCTCGAACATGTTCGGCACGTTCGTCGAGGGCTTCGAATTCGACGACGTCGACCCGCGTGCTGTGGTCTATCGCGGCTGGCAGGGCGAGCTGGACTCTAAACACTGGGGCGGGCAGCTCAGCGTCAACTACGACTTCGGCGGCTTCGAAGTCGAGTACAGCGGCGGCTATCGCGATCTCGACTTCAGCCAGATCAACGCCGAGAACGACAACATCGCTTTTCCCGGCCGCGACCTCACGGCATTCGACGCCGCGAGCAACCCTGACGGAATCAACTACGACAACTGGGGCAACGTCTTCTGGCTCACCCGTTCCGAGTCGCAGGTGCACGAGCTGCGCCTGCTCTCTTCGAGCGAGGCGAGCACGACGTGGACGGGCGGCGTTTTCTACTTCAAGGAAGACCAGGAAGTCGGCTTCTTCTCGACGACCGACAACGCCGGCGTGCCCGGTGGCTGTTGCTTTTCCGGCACGGAGTTCACCATGCCGGACGTGTCGAGCGAGTCGACAGCGGCGTTCGCGGACGCGACCTTCTCCCTCGGCGACTCGTTCCGCCTCAAGGGCGGTATACGCTACACCGACGAGGAGAAGTCGCGCTTCGGCATCGGCGGCAACTGGCAGGTGATCGCCCTTGGCGGCGACGGCTTCGACTGTTGCTTCGGCACTCGCTTCTCGACGCCCGGTTTCGCGCCACGCTTCCTCGACCGCCCCTCGTTCGACGTTTCCGATCGATCCCGCCAGGCGCTGGCGCGCTACCTGCTCGAAGGCGCGACCTTCGGCGCCCGCGATACGCTGAATACACAGATCACGGGCGTGGTCGACGGGTCGCTGCCAAACGGCACGTGTGTCGACCGCCCCGACGTCGACTCCGGTCGCTTGAACTGCGTGCCGGGACCGGGCGGCACGCCGACGCATACGTTCCTCGCGGACATCATCGCTCCCGAGCAGCAGTTCGGCAGCTACGAGGATGACTTCTTCGATTGGCGCCTCGGTGCGGAGTGGGACCTGGGCGACGATCATCTCCTGTACGCGACCGTCACGACCGGCCACAAGTCGGGTGGCTTCAACGATACGGTCATCAATCCCGACTTCGACGGCTCGCAGCCGGAAGGTCCGGACAATCCGCGGCACCTGCAACCGCTGCAGTTCAAGCCCGAGGAAGTCGTCGCCTACGAAGTCGGTAGCAAGAACCGCTTCGGCAACGTGATCTTCAACGCCAGCGCGTTCCTGTACGACTACACCGACCAGGTCTTCCAGGTGCTGACGGTGATCGGCGGCACGGGCGGCATCAACAGCGGCACCTCGCAGCAGAACGTCAACGTCGCGGACTCCACGATCATGGGCATCGAGCTGGAAACCACCGTGGCGCTGCCGTTCGGCTTCGAGATCGGGGCGAACGCATTGTGGCTGGACACGGAGATCGATTCCGGCACCGTCTCCGACGTGCGGGCGACCAATTTCGCGCAGCTGGCGCTGACGCCCGACGTCGATCTGAAAGGCAACGAGCTGCCGAAGGCGCCGGAGCTCACGCTGATCGGCCGCGTGCAACAGGTCATCGAATTCGCGGGCGGCTCGAGCTTCGACTGGCAGGTGCTCGCCAACTATCAGTCGGACTACTTCCTGACGATCTTCAACGAGGCGGACGTGCTGGTGGACAGCACGGATGCCGATGACGTGCCCGACTCGCTGGTGAGCGCGCACTCGCTCGGCTTCGATGAGAAGCAGAAGAGCTACGTCACCCTCAACATCGGCGCCGGCTACACGACGATGGATGGCGCGCTGCGCATCGAAGGCTACGTCGCAAACCTGCTCGACGAAGACGCGACCAACAAGGCGCAGTTCGCACCCGGACTGAACCTGCGGTTCCTCAACGACCCGCGCACGATGGGGTTGCGGGTGCGCTATCGGTTCTGACGAATCGCCGGGGAGTCAATGACATAGGCCGGGAATGGCCTTCCTCGTCCCGGTCACCCCAAGGCAGGAGCGTGACCGGGCAACGCTCACTACAATCGCCACATGGCAGTGGCACACCTCGATCTCGCCGCGGACTCGCAGGCCGCAGGCTCCCGCGTACTCCGACCGGATGTCGCGCTGTATTTTCTGTGGGCGCTGTTCTGGCTGCTGATGCTGCTCATCGCAGTCCAGGACTACACCCGCTCCGGCGGCCAGCATCTGTGGCAGCCCGTGTTGTGGGAAGGCAGTTCGCTGCTGGTGGCGACGTTCTGGATCGTGGTGCAGCGTCGTGCCGACCGGCGCTATTCCATCTATCTCGATCAGCCGCTGCGCTGGCTCGGCCATCACGTCAAATGGTTCCCGCTGATCGTCATTACGTTCGTCGCGTCCGTGTACGCCATTCGCCACGGCGTCTATGCACTGCTCGGCGAGGAGTATCGGCACGAATCCTGGTCGTACGTGCTGGTCTACGAAACGATCAAGCTGGTCGTATTCTTCGGCCTGTGGCTCGGACTCATCTTCGGCTTCGATGCGTTCGCCCAGGTACAGGAACAGCGCCAGCGCCTGCTCGCCCTGCAAAAGTCGCTTGCCGAAGCACAGCTCGCGCAACTCAAGGCGCAGCTGCGCCCGCATTTCTTCTTCAATGCCCTGAACACGATCTCGGCGCTGATGCAGGTCGACGTGCCGCGGGCCGATCGGCTGCTCGCGCGCCTGGCCGACCTGCTGCGAGCGACGCTGCAATGGGGCGACCAGGAAATCACGTCGCTGCGCGAGGAAATCCGCATGCTGGAGCTGTACGCGCAGATCATGCAGGAGCGCTTCGTCGATCGTGTCTCGCTGACCTGGAACGTCGACAGCGCCGCGCTCGGCAGCGCCATCCCTGCCCTGCTCCTGCAGCCTCTGCTGGAGAACGCCTTCAAACACGGCGTCGAGCGCAGCCGCGATGCCGTGCGGATCGAGGTCGAGGTGCGTCGTGACGGCGACCGGATACATATCGCCGTGCGCAACACCGGCTCGGTCCTCGCTGCGGATCGTCGTGAAGGAGTTGGACTCCGCAACTGCCGCGAGCGCCTGAGCGTGCTGTACGGTGACGCCGCGCAGTTGCAGCTGAAGCAGCTTTCCGACGCTGTCGAGGCTTCCGTGACGCTGCCCTGGCAGGAGCATCGAGCATGATGCGAGTGCTGGTTGCCGACGATGAGGCGCCGGCACGTGGCAAGCTGCAGCGCTGGCTCAGCGAGCAGTCAGACGTCCAGGTCATCGCAGAATCCGAAGACGGCCTGCACGCCGCCGAAGCGATCGAGCGACTGAAGCCCGACGTCGCCTTTCTAGACATCCAGATGCCCGGGCTCAGCGGCCTGGAAGTCGCGGCCCAGCTCGAACAGGAGACTGCGCCGCTGATCGTATTCGTCACGGCTTTCGACGAGCACGCAATCAAGGCCTTCGAGCTGAATGCGATCGATTACCTGCTCAAGCCCTACGACAAGGACAGGTTGCTGAAGACTCTGTCGCGCATCCGCGCGCGACCTGCCGATGGCTCAGCCCGTGCCGCCGTCGCGACGGCTCGCGCTCAGACTCAGTCGCATGACCGCTTGCTCGTGCCGGTGGGCGAAACGCTGCAGCTCATCGATAGCGCCACAGTCGAATGGCTGGAGGCCAGCGACAACTACGTTCACGTCCACACGACCGCGCGCAGCTACATCCTGCGTCGCACGCTGCAGGATCTGCTCGAACAGCTCGGCGACCGCCAGTTCGCGCGTATCCACAAGTCCGCAGCGGTGAACATCGCGGCGGTCAAGGCGTTCACGCCGTTGTTCAAGGGCGACTACGAAGTCCAGCTGCGCAATGGCAAGGTGCTGCGGTTGAGCCGGCGGTTCAAGGATCAGCTGTTCGGCAGGATGGGACGCTAGAGCCGGCATGATTCTCGGTTTTGTCCCGCTCACCCCACCCCTCGCCCCCTTCGCCACAACAGTTGCTGCCGGCCTTCGCGCCACGCCGCAACCTCCTTCGCAGAACCTGAAGGAGGCGGATGGCCATGAACACCAATACACAGTCTGCGGTCTCGACCCGCTATGACTTCCTCGACTGGCTGCGGGTGATCGCGATTTTCGTGCTGATCTTTTTTCACACCGGGATGATGTTCGTCGGCTGGGGCTGGCACATCGAGAACGACGAAGTCCTCACAGCGCTGCGCGTGCCGATGGACATCTCGCATCGGCTGCGCATGCCGCTGCTGTTCCTGATCGCCGGCGCCGGCATGTGGTTCGCGCTCGGCAACCGTCACGGCGGCGGTCTGATCAAGGAGCGGACCATCCGCCTGCTGATACCCGTGCTCGCGGGGATGCTGCTCATCGTTCCGCCGCAGATCTACTTCGAGCGTCTGTTCCGCGGCCAGTGGGACGGCGGCTTCCTGTCCTTCTTCTTCGAACGCGTTCTGCAATTCCGGCCGTATCCGGACGGCGACTTCAGCTGGCATCACCTCTGGTTCGTGGTTTACCTGTACGTCTATGTGTTCGTGCTGCTGCCGTTGCTGCTGTGGTGGCGCTCGGCCAAGAAAGTCGTGAAGCCCGGTGCGTGGCTGTTTGCCCTGGGACTGCCGCTGGCGCTGAACGAGGCGATTCTCAAGCCGCTGTACCCCGAGTCCCACAAATTGATCGGCGATTGGTACATCTTCAACCACTACCTGATGCTGACGCTTTACGGTTGCCTGCTGGCCTCGATGCGCCAGGTGTGGGACTGGTTCGCGACGCGCCGACAGCTGTCGCTCGGGATCACGCTCGTCGTGTTCGGCTTGGCCATGCTGCTGTTCGAGCTCGGAGTGATCGAGCGCGATACGCCGGCCGATGCGCTGGTTGCGAATGTGTTCACCTGGTCAGCGCTGATGGCGTTCATCGGCTACGGCCGGCGCTACCTCTCATTCAGCAATCCGCTGCTGCGCTGGGCGCGCGACGCGAGCTATCCGATCTACATCCTGCATCAGACTGTGATCGTCAGCATCGGCTACTGGGTGATTCAGCAGCCCTGGAACCCCTGGACCAAGTTCGCGCTGGTGGCGCTCGGAACGATAGCGATCTGCGTCGCGCTGTACGAAGGCATCCGACGCTTCGGCCCGACCCGGCTGCTGTTCGGAATGAAGGCCAGCGGCAAAGTCCGCAAGGATCGCGACTCGTACCCGCCCGTCGCGGCACGCCTGGCTGCCGTGGCCGATGACAAAGCCTGACGTTCGGGTATCGTGTGCGGATTCTGGATGGAGACGAACCGCATGCGATGGGTACTGGGCCTGACCATTGGAGCCGTAGGACTGCTGCTGGGCGCGCCGCTGACGCACGCCCAGGAGTGGACCGAGGGCAAGCACTACTTCGAGATCAAGCCGGCGCAGCGGCCGCCCGATGCGCCGGCCGGCGTCGTCGAAGTCACGGAAGTCTTCTCGTACGCCTGCATCCACTGCAATCGCGCCACGCCGCTGATGGACAAGATCAAGAAGAGCCTGCCCGCGAACGCGCGCCTGGGTTACTTGCCCGCCTCCTTCAATGCCTCCGAGTCGTGGCCGATGTTCCAGCGCGTTTACTACACGGCCGCCGCGCTCGGCGTCCTGCCGAAGATGCATGACGCCGTGTACAGCGCCGTCTGGTCGAGCAACGAGCTGGCTGTCGTGGATGCGGATGGACGGCGGCTGAAGTCGCCGCAGCCGACGCTGGAGGACGCTGCCAAGGTCTTCGCCAAGCGCGCCGGCATCAAGCCGGAGCAGTTCCTCGCCACCGCGAAATCGTTTGCCGTCGAGGCGAACTGCCGACGCGCCGATCAGCTCGTGAAGCACTACCGCGTCGACGGCACGCCATCGCTCGTCGTCAACGGGCACTATCGCGTGAACATGCAGGCCGTGAGGTCGGAGAGCGACCTCATCGCCCTGTTGAACTGGCTGGTTGCGAAGGAAGCCGGCTGAGCTGCAGCGCCGGCTCGGTCTTGTGCGGCAGGCGCACGCCGAGGATGCCGGCGAGCGTCGGCGCGATCTGCCGCATGTCGATGACACCGAGGTCGCGGCCTGCTTCGATATTCGGGCCGCGAATGAAGAACGAGGCGTGCATCTCCGGCCGCGCAGGCAGATACCCATGCGTGCCCTTCGAAACGGCGGGCCGCAGCATCTCGCCCTGGATCTCGTTGCCGAAGTAGAAGCCGGGCGCGAACTCGATCGCAAAGTCCGCTGTCGGGAATGCGCCCGCCGCTTTGAGCGCCGCCTTGTCGAGAACGCGTGCAATACCGTTGCGTGATTCGGCCGCAAGCGATTTCAACAATGCGTCGACGCGACCCTTCACTTCCTTGTTGGCTGGATCGCGCAGCACGACCGCGGCTGACGCCGCACCGGACCACAGCTGTGCCTGCCAATCGTCGATGACAGTCGCTCCCGATGGATTCTGCTTCAGCTTGATCAGCCCGGCCTCGACGAAGCGCGTGCGCAGGTTCACGGCAGTATGCGTGGCGATGAAACCGTGATCGGACACGACGGCGACCACTGCGGACGGATCGACCGCGACTGCTGCGTCCGTCATCTCGCCGATCATCTTGTCGAGCTGCTCCAGGACTTCGAACGCCGGTGCGATGAACGGTCCGCGCGCGTGCTCGTATCTCGTCGAGCGCGATGATGTGAACGGCCATGAACTGCGGCTTGCGCTCGCGCAGCAGCGCCATGGCGAATCGCGTACGAATCCAGTCAGACTCGACAGTGCCGACGTAGCCGTCGACGAAGGGCCCGAGCTTCGCTTCGAGCTGCTCCATCAGGTCTTCGGGTCGGTCGAGCTGACGCATGAGCTTGAGATCGTCGCCGGACGACGCGCGCCAGTACTCGGGAAGCAGAAAGGAGATGTTCCGATCGCCGACCGTGACCGGCCAGTTCACGCTGGCCGTGCGCAGGCCGGCGTTCGCGACAACTTCCCACAACGTCTTCGCCTTGATGTCTTCGGCATACCAGTACCAGCCTTCCTTGTTGACGTTGAGCGGATCGAACGGCGTGTTGGAAATGATGCCGTGCTCCTGCGGCGTCACGCCGGTCATCAACGTCGTGTGACTCGGGTATGTGACCGTCGGCACGACGCCGACGACGCCGCGTGCATGCGCGCCCTGCTGCATCAGTCGACGTAGCGCGGGCAGCTTCAAGCCGTACCGGTCTGCCTCAGTGACGTAAGCCGGATGCAACCCGTCTACCGAGATCAGCAGCACGGGCGGGACGGCAGCGGCAGACGCGGCTGAGCAAAGGAACGCGAACAGGAGACACGACAGTCGATACTTTTTCATGGCGCTCTCGTACGACAAACGGCGGCAAGCTCAGCACGCCGTCATTGCAGCCCTGTGACACGCCAGTGTCTAGTGTGACGGAGTCGGCGTCATCGCCAAGGGGCTGGTGCGAAGATTTCGCCGTGCGCTACTCGCATCTGGCAATCGCAACCGTCGCACTGCTCGCGGCCTGGCAGATCGTCTCCTCACGCCCGATCCATCGGGATCCCGGGGAAATCGCTGCCGCGGATCCGCTGCAATCGGCTCTCGAAGAGCCTTGGACGCTGAGTCGCGACAACTTTCAAGTGGTCGGGCAAGCGCGGTTCAGCGCCGAAGTCCGCGTGCTCGCCCGCGAACGCTATCGGCTCGGCGCGCTCGCCGACGTGAGCCCGCTCGATGTCGCCGTCGGCTGGGGACCGATGTCGGATTCTGCCGTGCTCGCCGACCTCGACGTCTGGCAGTCCGGCCGCTTTTATTTCTGGCAGTACGACGACGAACCGCCGATCCCGAGAAGGGATATCGAAACCCACTCCGCCAACTGGCACCTCGTGCCCGCGAACAGCGACGTCTGGCGCAAGCTGCGCAAACTGCGCGTCGGCGACGTCGTAAAGCTCGATGGCATGCTCGTGAACCTCGAGAACCCGGACGTCGGGACGAGGACCACGAGCCTGACCCGCGACGACACCGGCGCCGGCGCCTGCGAAATCATCTACGTCAAATACGCGACGATCCGCTAGCTCGGTGCCGGGAGAGAAAAACAGGGGAAACTGAGCGGCGCAGCAATCATGCTGCACTGCTGAGTTTCCCCTGATTTCTTCTCCCGGCACCTATTTGAGGATCGAGCGGGCGATGTTTCGGCGCATGATCTCGGCGCTGCCGTCGGCGATGCGCACGTAGCGCGCCTGGTGCCAGCCGTCGTAGAGCTTCATCTCGTTCGTCAGGCCCATGCCGCCGTGAGCCTGCATGCAGCGCTCGTACACTCGCGAGCACATTTCCGTCGTGAACAGCTTCACCATCGAGACTTGCTCTACCGCAGTCTCGCCGCGATCCAGCCGGCGCGCGCAATCGGTCGACATGGTGTGCGCGGCGTAGATATCCGTCGCGCAGTCGGCGAGCGCGAACGAGATGCCCTGATACTCGGCGATCGGCTGGCCGAACGCGACGCGCTGTTTCGCGTACTCGGTACTCTTCTCCAGCGCCCAGCGTGCGAGGCCGACGCAGCGGCCCGCGTTATAGATGCGCCCGGTCGAAACACCGGCCAGCGCGAGATCGAAGCCGCGATGCAGCTCGCCGACGAGTGCTGATTCCGGAACGCGCACGTCGGTGAACGAGACGATGCCTTCATCCCCGCCAATGTTGCCGAACAGCTTGATCACGCTGTCGACTTTCAAGCCCGGCGAGTTCATCGGCACGATGAAGCAGCTCACTCCGCCCTTGCGCTTGCTCTTCAACTGCTCGTCCGTCACCGCAAACACGAAGATGTAGTCAGCCGTCGGCGAATTCGTGATCCACTGCTTCGTGCCGGAAATGACCCAGCCATCGCCGTCTCGCGTGGCGCGCGTGCGCATCGCCCACGCATCCGATCCCGCATCCGGTTCCGACATGCCGAAGCATGCCGTCGTCTTGCCCGCCATGAACGGTTGCAGCATCTGCTCCGCCGCCGCCGGCGTGAGCTGCGCGCATAGCACGCTCGGCCCGTAGCTCCAATGCGCGAGCGATGCATACGGCAGGATCCGCCCCGGACCATAACGACGATGCAATGCTTCCCACGCGCGATACAGCAGGTACGCGCCATATCCGCCGCCACCCACCGACGCGGGCGCGAACATCGTGTAGTAGCCCGCCTGCGCCGAGCGAGTGCGAACCTCAGCCTTCAACCGCCGCACTTCCGGCGTGTGCGCGCCGCGTTCGTCGTAGGCGCGACGAGGATCGTTGAGCAGTGCCGCCTGCTGCTCTTCGATGGGCAGAACTACGCTATCGACGAAGCGCAATAGACCTTCGCAGATTTCATCCACCGCATCGTCATCGGGAATCTGGCTAGGTTCGCGCATGGCGAGAGTCTACGCCCTCGAACAGACGCGCGAGCATGTTGAGCGCCGCCCCTGTGCGTCGACGATCCGAGGTCGCACACAGGTCGAGGAGCAGACCGCGCAGCGCGGCCAGCAGCAGCGTCGCCTCCGTTGCATCCACTTCCGACTTGATGCCCATCGCCTGGACCAGCTTCGGCCAGAAGGCCAACGGCTCCTCGAGCACGCCGGGATACTCGCGCGGGTTCCGCAAAGCGAGCGCATACAGCTCGAACACGAGTCGCACGGCCGAGCGAGCCGGCGGTGCACTCACTCGCCGCCAGTACCAACGCAGGAACTCCGGCATCGTCCGCGGCTTGCGGCCGGCCTTCATCCAGCGGCCGACGCGTCCCGCCTCGCGATCGCGCAGCCCCGCCAGCACCTCGCGCATCAATCCTTCCCGCGAGCCGAAGTGGTAGATCAGCATGCGAGCGTTGGTGTTCAGCGCCTTGGCCAGCGGGCGCAACGCGAGATCGCCGATGCCATGGGCCATGACGTAGTCGACGGCCTGCTCGCGCAATCTCGCCCGGATGCCCGGATCGGCAGGTCGAGCCATAATTATCCTTGCTCAGTTACTGAAACGAGTGTTACATTAACTCACCCTCAGTCGTGCTGCCAGGAGATTTTCATGCGCCGCCTCACCCTCCCGCTGCTTGCTCTATTGATCACCTGGTCCGTGCCCGGCCTGGCCAACGAAGTCGAAGCCCAGAACAAGGCGGTCGCGCGCAGCTTCTTCGAGGACGTGCTCGACAAGGGCAAGCTGGAGGACTACGCGAAGTCGCACGCACCGGACTTCGTCGCGCACGCCGAAGGCCGCCTCGCCTCTCTTGAGGAAGACATGGCCGCCGCACGCGAGCAACGCAAGGCAATACCCGACATGCGCGTCAAGGTGAATCAGATCGTCGCCGAGGGTGACCTGGTGTCGGTGTACTGGACCGCGAGCGGCACGAACACCGCCGCGGGCGCGGGCTTTCCGGCCACGGGCAAGAGCGTCAGCATCGGCGGCATGACGTTGTTCCGCTTCGAGCGCGGGCTGATTCAGGAAGAGTGGAGCGTCTTCAACGAGTATTCGATCATGAAGCAGCTCGGCCTGCTCCCGACGAAATAATGCTGCGCTGCTGAGTTTCCCCTGTTTTCTTCTCCCGGCACTGAGAATAAAGCAGACTAGGGCCGCGCGGCGCGCAGGACGCGGCCATGCCGGCCCGGCTGCAGCACACCGTTCTCGCGCGCGACCTGGCCATTCACGACGACGACGTCGAAGCCTTCCGCAAGCTTGAACGGATCCACGTAGCTCGACGTCGCATGGACCTTGGCGACGTCGAACAACACCAGGTCTGCCTTCGCGCCGACCTTGATCACGCCACGATCGTCGAAGCGCATGATCCGCGCCGGAATGCCCGCCGCCTTGTGCACGGCCTGTTCGACGCTCAGCACACCCTTCTCGCTCACATAGCGCTCGAAGAGCCTGGCGTACGTGCCCGTCGAGCGCGGATGGCGCATTCCCGGTGAGCCGTCGGTGCACACGGCCGTCGACGGATCGCCGAACAGCACATCCTGCGTCGCTTCGTCGATCGTGAAGTGCGCACCATCGCCGCCGCGTGGACCCAGCTCGATTAGAAAGTCCACGTATGATTTTCCCGCGCCGCGTGCAGCTTCAGCCAAAGTCTTCCCGGCATGCGGCTGGCTGCCGAACAACATGGCTTCCGGACCGCCGCGCTTCGTCATGCGCCGTTCGAGATACTCCGCAAGCTCCGCGCGTCGTTGCTCGACAACCGCCTTGTAGTCGGTCGGCGGCAGCGCCCATTCCGGAAACAGGATGGCGATACCTGTGTAGCCCGCGTTGTACGGGTACGCGTCTGCCGTGAGATCGATTCCGGCCTTGCGCTTAGCGTCGATCACCGCGAGCAACTGCCGGCCCCGCTCCGCTCCCTTGCCGAAGACGACCTTCAGGTGCGAGATGTGCACGCGCGCGTACGCGCCCTGGGCGGCGAGCTCGTCGATGGACTGATTGATCGTCTCGTCGTTCTCCGAGCGCATGTGGCTCATCACGACACCGCCCGCAGCCCCGACTTCGCGCGCGAGCGCCAACACTTCCTCGGGCTCCGAATAAATTCCCGGGACATACTCCAGCCCGGTGGACATGCCATAGGTGCCCGCCTCCAGGTCCGCACGCAGCACTTCGCGCACGCGCGCAGTCTGCTCTGGACTCAGCTTTCGCACCGAATCCGGAATCTGCGCGAGATGTCTGATCGAGCCATGCCCGGAGAGCGCCGCGACGTTGACCTGCACACCGGCGGCCTCGGCTGCACTTGCCCACTGTGCGAATGGCACCTCGGCAGGTGCTCCCTCGAGATCGATGCTGGACCCGTCCTGCCCCACGACCACCGTGGTCACACCCATCGCCAGGAAGTTCTCGAATGACTTCGAGAGCGGATCCCCGTGCGTATGCAGGTCGATGAAGCCCGGCGCCAGCGTGCGCCCGTTGGCATCGATCACACGTGCCGCAGAGACGTCCGTGCGCATCTGCGTATCGATCACTGCAATCGTGTCGCCCTTGACCAGGACGTTCGCGCGATAAGCGGATGCGCCGGTGCCGTCGACGACGGAGGCGTCGCGGATCAACAGATCGTAGTCACCCGTGCGCGGCTGCGCGCAGGAAGCAAGGACGATGGAAGCGAAGGCAGCGAGTGTTGCTCGGCCAAATCTTGTTGTTCGGTGCATGCCGCCGGCAATCGTAGGGGGTGGCGCCGCGGCGCGCCACCCCCTGAATTGCGGCTACCTGATCGGCCGATAGGTGCGGAACCACACGTAGTCCGCGACCTGCTGGCCCTGCGTGATGCCTTCGCTCTTGTCGAACGCCCAATGGATGCCGAGATAGATGCGGCTCTGGCCGTTCTCTTCCTCGGCTTCCGACAGGTTGGCGAAGCTGCGCGGGCGCCGCGGACGAATGTTGCCCTGGTTGTCGCGCGTCGTGCCGTTGAACTCGTCCGAGACGAACGTGAACGCGATGTTGTCGGTGCCGTAGAACCGTCGCAGGATCTGGAACAGCGTGCCGCCGAAGCCCGCATGCCCGGACGGATACGCCGGGAACGGCGGACTGAAGTTCGGTCCGTTGGTGTTGCTGCCCGGCGCGCCGAGCGGCATGAAGTTCGGGTCGCCGAGCGTGTCGGGATTGCCGTCGCCGGCGCCGCTCGGCCCGGTTCCAGCGTCCGCTTCGCGAATGCCCGTCACCGGCCGCCAGACATCGTAGAAGAACTTCGATTCCCAGACTGCAATGCCGGCGTCGGCCTGCGCGACATTCAGGAGGGCGAGCAGCCGCGCCATACCGATGCCGTCGGTGCCCTGCTGTTTGGCGATGTCCACGGCGATCTGGTTGTAGAGGCGCGGCGGCGCGCACAGGCTCGGCATGCCGTCGTACGCCCAGAAGACGCCGACGAATGACTGATCCTCGGTTCGCTCGGTCGGTGTGGTAATGCCGTCGCCACCGAGGCGCTTCACTTCATTGAACGCTTCCGTGTATTCCGCCGTAGTCATCGCCGGCGGTGGCGGCACGCGAAACTGCGAGCCGCTCTGGAGCACGAACGGCTTGACCGCGCCCCAGTGCGCACCGAGCGCGACGGTGCTGAGGCTGATCGGATCCTGGCGCCAGTGATAGGGATCGTTGCTGGTGTTGTGATCGACGCCGAGCACCGGCTCCTTGTGCTGCGAGCCATCGGCTCTGCGCAGCCTCAGAATCGCGGCCGCGGCGCGCTTGCCGAGCAGGATGCCGTTGGCGATAGCCTTCGGCGACTCGCCCCGCAACCTCAGCACGCTGTCCATCAGTTCTTTATCGAACGATGCGCGCTGCGACGGAAACAGTGCGACGAGGGTGTCGTGCGCCGCAAACGCCACGGCCGCCTTCGTGGAAGTCGGAGCTGTCACTCGCGCAAGGCCGGTGTAACTCTTGAAGCCGCCGTTGACGGCGATGATCGAGTCGAACACGGCGACGTGGACGATCGCCATCGCGCGGGCCGAGCGGCCGGGTCCGACCTGCTCGCCGAATACGCGGTTTTCACCCGGCGGCTACCGGCGTGTGATCGAAGCCGCTCGCGTTGATCGCAACTTCATTCCAGTGAATGACCCAGCTGCGCAAATCGCTACCCGGTCGCGGATTACGGAAGATCGGCGCCGGAATGTTCGCCGCCGGCGCGGCCGAGATGCCGAGCGTGTCATTGAACGTCGTCGGCGCTTGCAGCGAATGAAAGGAAAGGAAGCAGGCTCGCGCAGACCGCGAACAGTGGTCGCCAGGATAATGAGTCTCATCGCAGAATTCCCCACTGAGATGGCACAACGTTGGTGCCACGGCGGGAGACTCTATTAGCGGGTGATTAGCGATTTAAAGACGACGACGGCTGACGTCGCGTGCCGCAGTCACCCGTGCGGTCGGCGGACCTGCGACAACCAGTGCTCGAAAGTGCGCAGGTTGCCGAGGTCCGTATCGTCGTCGTTCCAGTATTCGAGCCACGCCTCGACGAGCGATGCATCGGCCGATATTTTCGCGCCGGGGACCTGCAATCGCAGGCGCTCGTACATCTGCATCAGTGGGTCCATCGAATACCTCGGTATCGGATGATCGAGGCGGTCCTTTAAAGCTGCATGACCGCCGTACTACAGGTTAGTTAACCTGCCGCGCGGCGCCATTGGACGTTGGTGTCGTTTGCGACGACGAGCTGAGCAGCGCTGCGCTTGTCATAACCCGCCACTCGTCGATCATCCGCGAGTAGTGCTCGGGCTCGAGGAACTCGCGCACGAAAGCCCTGCCCTGCTCGCTGACACCGGTGAGCGTGTACCGCACGGTGACGATTGTCCCGCCGCCCTCGGCGGGCGTGCATGTCACATCGACCAGACCGATGTTCGAGCCTTGAGCCAGACGCGCATAGCTCACGCGTCCTTCCGCCGGCCGATAGTCGGCGACGATCCAGGTTGTCTCGATGCCATTATGGGATCGAGTAGCGAAGGCGCTGCCCCGCTCCACTGCGCCGCTGAGGATGACGGGCTCCCAGCCCGGCGCCCAACTGCGCTCACCTTCGGCGGTGAACAGCGGGAAGACGCGAACGAGAGGCGCCTCGAGACGAAAGCTGCGGACCTGCGTCGCGGGTGGGATCGACATGGCGGGACTCCACTCATCTTGGTACATATGTACCATACTAACAATACACGAGTGCCCGCCGCAAACCGTGCGATGCTTCACTCCCGTACCGCCAGTTAACAGACTCAGGAAGCGTCATGCCCGCGAAATCCACCAAGCACGAAATCGAGCGCATCCAGACCGGCGTGCGGCTGGAGAAGCGGCTGCTGAAAGTGCTCAAGGGCCTGGCCGAGTGTCTCGACCTTTCCCTCGGCGACCTGCTGGAAGGCATCGCGCTGCACGCGCTGGAGAACAAGCCGCCGTTCAAGACCGCGACGCTGGAAAAGATCGCGAACCTGAAGCGCATTTACGGCCTGGACCTGACCGCGGCGGACAGCCACCAGCTGCGCGAGCGCTGAGCGCAGTGTCAACGCGGTGACAGAAAGCGGCGGGCCGTCGCGGAAGAATGTCGGCCATGTTCCGCAAAACCTCGATCGCGATTCTGATTCTTGTGGCCGGCGCGTTCGGCGCGGTGTTGCTGTGCGTGCTGGCGCTGCGAGTTCTCCTCTCAGCGATGTTCGCGCTGTCGGGAATCCGACGGCGCACTGACGGCGCACACGCTCTCGACTGGTGAAAAACCGAACATTGCCGGCTCGTAAAGCGTTGAGTAGATGCCACTTAACGCTGGAGAGACGCATGAATCGAGATATCGCGAAAGGCAATTTCACGCAGCTGAAAGGCAAGATCAAAGAGCAGTGGGGCAAATTGACCGACGACGAGATCGACGAGCTGGAAGGCAAGTCGGAGATCCTCGCCGGCAAGCTGCAGGAACGCTACGGCTGGAATCAGGAAGAGGCGGAACGCGAAGTTCGCGATTTCCGGACGCGGAATAATTGGAATTGAGCCGAAGGAGTCGGGCTGAAGCCCGACCTACAGCCTGACCAAGCCGCCATCGAATCCCTCCCCTGCCCCAGGCGGGGGAGGGTTTTGTTTAGCTCACCGCCGCCCACGCACCGCTTGCCGCTGCGCGACGCGCGTACTCCGCAAACTCGGTCGGCGCACGCCCGAGCGCTCGCTGAACACCATCGGTGACGTAAGCGTTGCGACCGTCCAGAACCTCCGTAAAGAGATACTTGATCAGCGCGATCAGGTCCGCGGGCAGCTGCGCTTGCTCGAGCGCCGCAACGTACTCGTCCATTGAAATGCGTACGTAGCGGATCTCCCTCCCCGAGGCTCGCGCGATCTCCCCGATCGCTTCGGCGAACGTCAGAAGCTTTGGTCCCGTCAGCTCGTAGAGCTGCCCGACGTGCTTGTCGTCCGTCAGAGCCGCAACGGCTGCATCAGCGATATCGTCGGCATCGACGAACGGCTCGACTACATTCGACGCCGGCAACGCGACTTCGCCTGCGAGGATGGGTTCGAGCAGGTAGTTCTCGCTGAAGTTCTGGTTGAACCAGCTGCAGCGGAGCACCGTCCACTGCACACCGGAGCCCATGACGATCTCTTCGCAACGCTGGGCCTCGGGCTCGCCGCGGCCGGACAGCAACACGAGACGTCGCACGCCGCTGCGCACCGCAAGCTCTGTGAACGCGCCGATCGCATCGGTCGCACCAGGTGCCGCGAGATCGGGATAGTAGGAGATGTACACGGCGTCCACGTTCGCGAGCGCCGCCGGCCAGGTGCTGCGGTTCTCCCAATCGAACGACGGTGTCGCCGAGCGCGACCCGATTCGCACCGGCACTTTGCGGGCCGTCAGCTGCTCGACGATGCGGCGTCCCGTCTTACCCGTTCCGCCCAGTACCAGAGTCGTTTGCGCAGTCATTGTGGCTCTCCAGAAGTTCGGTTGATCGATTCGGCTTGCGTCCACTATCGATCCGCCCGGCCGGCGCAACAATCGCCGCGAGTCCACGTTTCATGCTCTTTCGTCCAGGGCCGTGGACGCCCCGTAGACGACCTGTGCAGCGCTTCGCATACTCGTCCCCCATGAACGATCCCCTGCCCGACCTCTGGAAATCCTCCGCGGATCCGCTCGGTGAGGCGCTGCACTTCCTGCGCATGAGCGGCTCGTTCTACTGCCTTTCCGAGTTCACGACGCCGTGGGCGCTGGACCTGCCGCCGATGCAGGACTGCGTGATGTTTCACGTCGTGACCGCCGGCGAATGTCGGCTCGAAGTACCTGGCGCGGAGGTCTGCACGCTGCGACCCGGTGCACTCGCACTGGTACCGCATGGCCGAGGTCACAGCCTGAGCAGCGGATCCGAGGTGACGGCGGCGAAGCTTTTCGATTTGCCGCGCGAACTGGTCAGCGATCGTTACGAGCATCTGCGTCACGGCGGCGGCGGTGCGCCGACGACCATGCTGTGTGCAGCCGTGCGGTTCGAAGATCCGTCCGCGCAACATCTCCTGCGGCTGCTCCCGCGACTCATCGCAGTGGATGCGTGGAACTCGCCCGAGCTCGAGTGGCTGCAGAGCACCTTGCGTTTTTTGAACACCGAAGCGCGTGAGCTACGCGCCGGCGGCGAGACGGTCATCACGCGCCTCGCCGACATCCTCGTGATTCAGGCGATTCGCTCATGGATCTCGACGGATCCGCAAGCTCAGACGGGTTGGCTCGGCGCGCTGCGCGACAAGCAGATCGGCCGCGCGATCGCGCTGATCCATCGCGACCCGGCTCGCGACTGGACGGTCGCGTCGCTCGCATCTGCAGTCGGCATGTCACGCTCGGCGTTCGCAGCCCGGTTCACCGAACTGGTCGGCGAGCCTGCGATGCATTACCTGTCGCGCTGGAAAATGCACGCGGCACTGACGTGGCTCAAGGAAAGCGATGCACCGCTGAGCCAGCTCGCCAGCAAGCTCGGTTACGAATCGGAAGCGGCGTTCAGCCGCGCGTTCAAGCGACTCATGGGCGTGTCGCCGGGAGCGGCGCGACGGCAGGCCGCAAGCATGGGTCGAGATGCCCTTTAGTCTCATGCACGCAGCGCCTATTGCACTCTGACGAGCGTCGAGCGCAGCATCGCGCCGGGCCTATGGGGAAGGACATGAGCAATCGAGCCCAAACTGCTGCAGACGTTGCGGATCCGGCTGGTCTTAACGATGTGCTGTGGAAGGAGCTGCAGGCCGTTCGGCCCGAGCTCACGCAGGGCGCGACCGCGACGCCGCCGCTCGAAAAGATCTACGACCGCATCGGGCAGCCCGACCAGCAGGAACCCTTGTCAGCGATCTGCCTCTCCGGAGGCGGCATCCGCAGCGCGACCTTCAACCTCGGCGTACTTCAGCACCTCGCGCACCTCGGCATTCTTCAGCGCTTCGACTTTCTGTCGAGCGTTTCCGGCGGCGGCTATATCGCGAGCTGGCTGCAGGCGTGGATGCATCATGACGAACGCGCGCTCGATCAGCTCAAGGAATTCTCGCGCCCGAACGCGTTCGAGCCCGAGCCGCAGCCGATCCGCAATCTGCGGGAGTACAGCAATTACCTGACCCCGAAGCTCGGCCTGTTCTCGGCTGACACCTGGACCGCGGCCGCGATGGTCGTTCGGAACATGCTGCTCAACTGGCTCGTGATCCTGCCGGCGCTCGCCGCTGTCGTGGCGATCCCGTGGCTGTTCCTCGCCGCAGTCGAGAACAACAATCTCTTCGGTCGGATGGACGGCGCGTTCGTCGCTCTGGCGACGCTGACCGAGCTCATCGCGAGCGTCATGGTCTTCCGGGCGCGACGCTATTCGGCTGGCCTGTCTTACGATCAAAGTAGATTCGTGCGCCGTTGCGTCATGCCTGTAGTGTTCGCGGCGGCGTTGCTCTGCATCGCCGTACTCGGTATGAACCGCTGGATCACGCCCAACGTCGTACACCCTGCCGGCGATCTGTTCATGGCCTGGGGCTTCGCCGGTGTGTGGTGCGTGCTGAACCCGCTGCTGGGCTGGTCGATGATCGAGCTCGGCTGGTTCAAGCCGAAACATCTGGACTCCGCGCCCACGGATGAAAACGTGAAGCGCGTGCGTCGTCGCTATGAGTTCGCGGGTCTCGTCAGCTCCGGCTTGATCACGACGGCGCTGCTCGTCGGCGTGATCGTCTACTGGCTGGCGCCGCTGTATTCGACGCCGGGCTGGTATGTCGTTCTCGGCCTGCCGATCCTGCTGTGCTTGTATCTGCTCGCGCGAACGCTGTTCGTCGCAGTCGCGAGTGCAAGCGAGAGCCCGAACGCAGCGGCTGCGTGCGGCAACGTCAACGACGCCGACCGCGAATGGTGGGCACGCATGTCGGGATGGGTGCTGCTGGTCGCAGCGGCGTGGATCGGTGTCACGACGATTTGCCTGTTCGGCCCGATCGGCCTGCGCTGGCTCGGCGAGAATGTTTCCGATCTCGCGCCCGCAGTGATCGGCGGATTGGGCGGCATCTCCGGCCTCATCACCGCGCTCGTCGGCAGTCGCGATGGCACGAACGCGAGCGATGCGCCGGCGAACGGCAGCTTGGTGCGCAGAATCGCACTGGCGGCCGCAGCACCCATTTTCGCGATCGTGGTGATCGTGCTCGTCGCGTGGGGAGTGGCCGAGCTCGGCTTCTTCACCGCGATACGCCTCGAGTGGCTCGTCGGTGCGATCGGCTACACCGGATATCCGAGCTCGCTCGGCGACCTGACGCCCTGGGCTTTTTTGCTGGTGCCAATTGCGCTGGCGGTCATCGCGTACGTGATGGGCCGCATCGTCAACGTCAATCGCTTCTCGTTGAACGGCTTCTATCGCAATCGGCTCGCCCGCGCCTACCTGGGCGCGTCGCGAGTGAACCGTAACGCCGATCCGTTTACCGGCTTCTCGCTTGAGGACAACGTGCGGATGGCGTCGTTGCAGCAATCGGTCCGTCAGCGCGGCAAGCTCCTGCCGATCGTCAACACGACACTCAATCTCGTGCGCAGCGGCGACAAGCTCGCGTGGCAGCAGCGCAAGTCCGAATCGTTCTCGATGACGCCGTTCTTCTGCGGCAATCATCGTCAGGGCTACCGACCCTCCGCGGACTACGGTGGCCACTCCGGCATCTCGCTGAGTACCGCCATGGCAATCTCCGGCGCGGCTGCCAATCCCAACATGGGTTACAACTCGTCGCCTTCGGTGGGCTTCCTGATGACGCTATTCAACGCGCGGCTCGGCGCGTGGCTCGGCAATACCAACCGGTACGGCCAGCAAACGTATCGACGCAACGGTCCGCACCAGGCGCTATGGCCGCTGTTCGCCGAGCTGTTCGGCATGACGCACGCGGACGGCAGCTACATCAACCTTTCCGACGGCGGTCACTTCGACAACCTGGGCCTGTACGAGGTGGTGCTGCGCCGCTGCCGAAACGTGCTGGTCAGCGACGCGGGCTGCGACGGCAAGGCGTCGTTCGAAGACCTTGGCAACGCGATCCGCAAGATCCGCATCGACTTCGGTATCTCGATCGACTTCACGCGGCAGATCGAGATCCGCAGCAACGACGAGAACAAGCCCGGCTTGTACGGCGCTGTCGCGACCATCAATTACAAGCAGGCGGACGGCGGCCACGTCACCAACGGAACGCTGATCTACATCAAGGCGACCAAGCACGCCGCCGGCGCGCCGCTGCCGTACGACGTATACAGCTACTCAAAGGCGTCGCAGTCGTTTCCACATGAATCGACGAGCGATCAGTGGTTCAGCGAATCGCAATTCGAGAGCTATCGCGCGCTCGGCCGGCACACGGTCGCGCAGATTCTCGGCGCCGAGGCGATTGGGGGATTTGGCGATCTGTTCGCACGCGCAGAGAAGTACGTCGCACCGCCCGTCGTCGTCACGCACGTGGTTGCTGTTGACGGCGCTCCAAGGCCCGACCTACCACCCCTTCAGTGTGACCCTCCTCCCGAGGTTTCCATCGCATCGGCGCATCCTGGGGATGGCCTACGGCCGCCAACACCGCAAGTACGATTGCGATAAACGCGATCAGGTCGAACACGGCTGCCGTGGCGTGCGAGTACTCCCAGCGGTCGCGCAACGTCATCCAGTTCACGGGCAGCACGGTCCAGTTCTGCGTCTGCTGATTCACCGGGAACGTGAACATCCAGAAGATCACCTGCGTCACGAACACCGAGCCGAGGGCGATGCACGCGAACGCGAACTGCCGCAGCCGGTCGCGTACCAGCACCGTCAGCAGGAACGTCGAAATCATCGCGCCGAGCACTATCAGGCCGAGCCACGACCAACCCGCGTACAGCTGCTGCACGCGCAGGTAGTCATCGCCCGAGAGATTCATCTTGTGCGGCAATTGCAGGACGTGCGCGATACCCGGTGCCAGTGCTAGCCCGACGAACAGCAGACTGAAAAAACGGACGATCTGAGCGGCCATGCCCTCTCCCGCAGCGTCTTCCGGTGGGCGCATAACGCCAAGGAAGCGCCCGGAGTTGCAGGGTGCGGAGGGGTAAGAGATGTCAGGCTAAAGTCGAGCCGTTCTTGTGGGTCAGGCTTTAGCCTGACTCTTCGCTGTCCAAAACCTGTCGCTGAACGCCCACATCACTACCCCGACCATGATCGCCATGTCCGCGACGTTGAAAATCCCCGTCCGCACCGGCCCGATGCCGACGTTGAGGAAGTCGACGACGTAGCCGCCGTACCGCAGCCGGTCGATGAGATTGCTCACCCCGCCACCGACGATGAGCGCAACCGACACACCCACGATCGGGTTCTCCGGCTTCGAGATGAACAGGTAGGCAAGCAGCGCCGACAGGACCGCACCGACGACGACCGAAAACAGCACGCCGCGGGACGCCTCGCCGACCGACGATCCGAGACTGAGAAACGCGCCGTAATTCTTCGCGAGCTGCAGGCGGACGGTGTCGCCGAGCAGCACGACCGAATGCGTTTCCGAGAGATACGCCTTGGCGACCGACTTGGTCGCCTGGTCGCAACCCACGCAGGAAAAAAGGATCGTGAGGATCAGCAGCAGGCGCTTGGTTGTGCTCATGGCGCGGGGCACTCCGTTAAACGGGTAGCAACATGAGCTCGCCCTTGCCAAGCAACTTCGTGAAGCCGCGGTCGAAAGTGACAAGCCGCCCATTCATGACTTTCACGCTGGCAGCTATCCACGCATCTGGTATCGCATTGCCTGCGAGCTTTCCGTCCAGGCACAGCCGGCGCAACGTTGCCCATTCGCGCGCACTCTCGGGCATCTCGACGCCGGGTACGGCGAGCAGAGCATCGAGAAAAGCCAGTGCTTCCTTGGTAGGGGACGGATCCGGAAACACGCGGGAGTTGGTAACGAGCCGAAGGAAGCCCGCCGCTACCATCGGTAGCACCTCAATGCTGCTTCCAGACTCGCAGGCTTCAACCGCTTCCTCGAGCCACTCGCGAGCGATCGTGTGATGGGGATGATCGGCGCGCGACGCCGCGACTAACACGTTGATGTCAGGTGTCATCGCCTGCGGCGTCCAGCATCGAGCGGTTGGACGTCGGATCGATGCCCTTCGCGAGACCGCCCTTGCCACGGTACACCGGCAACGGCTGCGATCGGCCGGAGAGGAATGAGCGACGACCCCGGAGCCGTAGTCTCAGCCCCTCCTCTATCAACGCCGTCAGACTCTTACGCTCTCGCGCGGAGACAGCCTTGGCCTTGACGAGGAGGTCGTCGTCGATATCGAGCGTAGTCTTCATGGCAGGTACTATACAGATTTCTGTATTCAAGTACAGAATGACCTGTCTACATGCATATAATGCCGCCATGAGCGAAGTCGCCTCTGGACCGCTTCGATTCGATGAGTTCGAGCTGGATGAGGAGAACGCTCTGCTCACCAAGGGCGGCCGTCCAGTCGCTCTGCCTCCCAAAGCATTTGCGGTCCTGTGCGCGCTGGCGAAGCAGCCCGGCAAGCTTACGAAGAAAGAGGATTTGCTCGACGCTGTCTGGGGGCATCGGCACGTCAGCGAATCCGTTCTCAAGACCACGATCAGCCAGCTTCGCACCGCGCTGTCCGACCCGGCCGCGAAGCCGCGGTATATCGAGACCGCCTCGCGGCGCGGATATCGGTTCATTGGTGTGATTCTTGGTGCGCCCGTTCCGGCGCGCCCTGCCTCACAGCCATCGACGCGAGCGGCCATGATCGGACGCTCCGCGCCGCTCGCGAAGCTGCATGCGGCGTGGCAGAACGTCGTGAGCGGCAATCGCTCGGTGTTCTGGATTGCGGGAGACGCTGGAGTCGGCAAGACGACGCTGGTCGAGCAATTCATCAGCGAGCTGCCCGGTGTCCTCGTCATCCGCGGTCAGTGTGTCGAGCAATATGGCGCGGGCGAACCGTATCTGCCCGTGCTCGAAGCGCTCAGCACGTTGTGCCGCAGTCGGCCGGAAGTCGCGGATCTCATGCGTTCGTTCGCGCCGACCTGGCTGGTGCAACTGCCGTGGCTCATGTCCGATACAGAGCGCGCGACGCTCTATCGCGAACTGTCCGGCGCAAACCAGGAGCGCAAGGTTCGCGAGATCGCGGAGCTGATGGGACAGTTCACCGCGCAGCATCCGGTCCTGCTGCTGACCGAAGATCTGCATTGGAGCGACACCGCGACGCTGCGACTGCTCGATCACTTCGCGCGGCGCACCTCGCCGGCGAGGATCATGTGGCTGGGCACGTATCGACTCATGCAGATCGTCGCGGAGTCGCATCCGCTCAAGGAATTGCGACAGGAGCTGCGGCTGCATCGTTTGTGCGAAGAGGTCGTGCTCGATCCGTTCTCGGAAGTCGAAGTCGCCGAGTACCTGCAGCAGCGTTTGCCGGATGGGGGCATCCAGGAAGCCTTCATTCACAAGTTGCACGATCACACCGGCGGCTTGCCGTTGTTTCTCGCGAATGTCATCGACGACCTGGTTGCCGGTTCGCAATCCACGGCGTGGTCGGTTCCCGAGAGCCTCGCGGGCGCGATCGAGAAGCACATCGCGCGACTCGCACCGCGAAGCACAGCGACTTGCTCGAAGCCGCGAGCTTCTGCGGCGTAGAGTTTCGCGCGACCACCTTGGCCGAGGTGCTCGGACAGGATCTGCAATCCATCACACGGCAATGCGACGATCTCGCGCAGGGCCAGTACTGGTTGCAACACGTCGCCGTCGTGGATCTGCCGGACGGCACGCTCGACGCGCGTTACGCGTTCCGCCACGCCTTGTATCGACACGTCTTCTATCAGCGCCAGGGCGCATCGACACGAGTGCAGATGCACCGACGCGTTGCTGCCGCGCTCGAACACGGCCGCGCCGCTGGCGTCGCGGTGACTGCTGCGGAGCTGGCATCTCAGCACGAGGCGGGTCTCGCTCATGCAGCGGCCCTGCGCTACTACGCCGAGGCTGCACGCAGCGCCGTCAATAACTTCGCGCCTCGGGAAGCGATCGACATCACATCGCACGCCCTCGCCCTCCTGCCGCGCTGTCCGGAAGGCAACGAGCGTCTGGAGCTGGAATTTGCGCTGGTCTCCATCCGCGGCCTGGCTTGCTCGCAGCAGTTCGGACTGGCTTCGAGCGAAGGCGAGATCGCCTATCGTCGCGTCCTCGAACTGTGCGATGTCCTGCCGCTCACGCCGGCTCGCGCACAGGTGCTCGGCGGGATCGCGTGGATGTACTACATCCGCGGCGAATACGACGAAGCACACCAGCTGGCGCTGCGCATGGAGTCACTGGCAAGCACGCATGACGCTGCCCTGCTCGCGGTCGCGTCATGCGCCCTGCTCGGCGTCATCCACACCATGCGCGGCAAATATCTCGAATCCCGCCGCTATCTGGAACGTGGACTGGAAGATCTGTGCGTCGCTCGGCGACGAGGTGCCGCTCACTGCGTTCGTCGCCGATCCGGTCGTCGTGCTCAAGGTGAACCTCGCGATACCGCTCATGCATCTCGGGCTCGTCGACCAGGCGCGCGCTCAGATGGACGCTGCACTGATGCGAGGTCGACAGCGCGGCGAGCTGATGGGACGCACGATCGCGCTCTGGTGTGCAGCGATGTTCGAGATGCGCATGCAGCGGCCGGACCGCGTCGCAGAGCATGCACAGGCGCTGCGCAAACTCGTCGACGATCACGCAATCGGCCAGGCACAGGGACCCAGTCGCTGGGTGAGCGGTTGGGCCGAGGCGCATCTCGGCTCTCCGCAGGAAGGCCTGCGCCTGATCCTCGAGGGCTTCGAGCACAACCGTCGTGCCGGCATGCTCTCGGGCGCTTCGGAGGTGCTCGGCTACGCCGTCGAAGCACTACTGCTCGCGGGTGATTGGGATGCCGCGCAAGCGCAACTCGACCAGGCGCGAGAGCTCGGGCAGCGGTTCGGCGAGCGCATTCTTTTCATGTATCACCACATGCTGCAATCACGCATCGACGTCGGCCGCGGCGACATCGATGCTGCCCGCCGCTCGCTCAGCAGTGCTGTTGACGAAGCGCGCAGCCAGGGCTCGCTGTGGATGGAAATCCGCCTGCTGGTGAACATCTGCAGCTTGCCGAATGCGACCAAGCAGGATCTTGCTGCGCTGAAGGCGGCGTACGACCGCCTGACCGAGGGATTCAGCACGGCGATGGTCAGCCGCGCACGGGACTTGATTCAGAAGACGTGATGAGTCACGCGACCTGAGCCGCCAGCTTCTTCGGTGCGATGCGCACGTACGCTTCGCGCAGCACCAGCTCGACCAAAGCCCAGTCGAGCCTGGGCACATCCAGCCAGATGCCGACCCAGCCCTTGTTGCCGAGATACTTCGGCACGTGAAAATGCTCCGGCGCCAGATTCCTCAGCATGTCGTGGATCTGCGCGGATCCCTTGCAGTTGATGGCCACACGGCCGTCGCCGTGATGGTCGACCAGGAACCAGCCGAAGTTCTTCTTGCGCACCTGCAGGCACATGTGCCGGCCTTCCGGCTTGGCTTCGGCCTCCGGAAATCCCTCGACGATCTTCGCGATGCGCTTGCGCTGCTTCTCACCGCTCGGACTCTTTTTCCGGGCGGCGGGCGCTTTGCCAGGCCGAACGTAATGGAACCGCACCAGGTACACGTTCGTGCCGCTGCCGTGCTTCGCGATCTTCAAGAGATCGACGACGCCGTTGAAGCCTGATTCGCGCGCCAGCTCGGACGTGACGTCCGCGAGCTCGATCGGCTCGATCGAGTCGACTTCGATCTGCCCCACTCCCGTGCTCAGGTAGCGATTGCCGGCCTTGACCTTGGGCCGTTGCCAGATGCGGATACTGCACGTGATCTCGCCGCGCAGGACGCCGGGACGCAGGCGCTTGGTGAAATCCATGGCGGGAATTGTAGACCAGCTTGACAGGTGCGCAGCGGCGCGGCTTGATGACGCACGCTAATAAGTAAACGGGGCGCGGCGATGGACATAGTGATTCCGAGCGGTCAGAACCTGTTGCTCTTCGCCGGTGCGGCGCTGGTGCTGCTGCTGATTCCGGGGCCGGCGGTCCTCTACGTCGTCGCGCGCTCGGTCGCACAAGGGCGCAAGGCCGGGATCGTCTCGGTGCTCGGCATTCACACCGCGACGCTCATTCACATAGCGGCCGCGGCATTGGGCTTGTCCGTGCTGGTGTTGTCCTCGGCACTCGCGTTCAACATCGTGAAGTACGCCGGCGCGGCGTATCTGATCTGGCTAGGCTTCCGCAAGCTGTTCGGTCCGGCGGAAGCGGTCGGGCTCAACGGAGAGCTGCAGCGCTACAGCCATGCACGGCTGTTCCGGGACGGCTTCCTCGTGAACCTCCTCAATCCTAAGACTGCACTGTTCTTCCTGGCCTTCCTGCCACAGTTCGTCGACGTGAGCAGGGGCCACGTCGCGATGCAAATCACGATACTCGGGTTGATGCTGGCAGTGCTCGGGGTCTGCACCGACAGTGCGTACGCATTGCTCGCGGGTACAGTCGGCGATTGGCTGAAGCGCAGCCGCGGCTATGTGAAGTTCGAGCGCTACGGCAGCGGCGTGCTGTTCATCGGGCTCGGCGTCACAGCGGCTTTGAGCGGGTCGAAGAAGTAGCCAACCGGTTTGAGCGCCGCACCTCATCTCGTCCTGCTGCCAGGACTGGACGGCACGGGCGAGCTGTTCGCGCCGCTGCTTCAGGCATTCGGTGAGGACGTCACGACTTCGGTCGTTCGCTACGGCGCAGAGCTGACGTTCGATGAGTACGTGGAATCGGCGGGCAAAGCGCTGCCCGAGCAGTGCGTGCTGCTCGCCGAGTCTTTTTCAGGGCCGATCGCCATCGCCGTCGCCGCCCGGTATCCAGGAAAGATTCGCTGTCTCGTGCTCTGCGCGACTTTCGCGGTGAGCCCATTTCGCGCGCTGCTCAGCGGGGTGCGGTTCGTTCCCAAGCGGATGTTTCGGCCGAGCCTGCTACTGCCGACGATGGTGGATCACTTCTGTTTCAGCGGCGCTTCGATATCAGTGCGCCCTTCGCCGGTCGCGGTCGTGAGCACGGTGCCGCCGGCCATCATGCGCGCGCGACTCGCGTGTCTGGGGAAGATCGATGTGCGCGCCCTGCTCCCACGCATCACCACGCCGACGCTCTACCTTCGTGCGTCAACCGACAGGATCGTCAGCTCACGACTCAGTCGCGAGCTGACATCGCAACTGCCGAACGTCACCGTCACGGAGATCAACGGTCCGCATCTACTGTTGCAGACGCGGCCGCGCGAATGCGCGGCCGCGATCGCTACCTTCATTCGCGCCGGGTTCGGGTCAGCCCTACACGCGTCCGGTCACGGGCGGCGGTTCCGGCTCGCCTTCCAGCACGGATCGATAGAAGAAACCCGCGACTGCGGCGCCGGCGATCGGCGCCAGCCAGAACAGCCAGAGCTGCGCCAGCGCCCAGCCACCGACGAATATCGCCGGCCCGGTGCTGCGCGCCGGGTTCACCGACGTGTTCGTTACAGGGATGCTGATCAGGTGAATCAGCGTGAGCATCAGGCCGATCGCGAGCCCGGCAAAGCCGACGGGCGCACGCTTGTGAGTCGCGCCGAGAATCACGATCAGGAACATGAAAGTCATCACGACTTCGGTCAGCAGCGCTGCCGTCAGCGTGTAGTTACCCGGTGAGTGTTCGCCATAGCCGTTCGAGGCAAACCCGCCGGCGACGGTGAACTCAGAGTTGCCGCTGGCAATCACGAACAAAACGCCGGCAGCCGCGACCGCGCCTGCCACCTGCGACACGATGTACGGCAGAAGCTGCCCCGCCGGAAAGCGGCCGCCTGCCCACAACCCGATCGACACAGCCGGATTGAAATGCCCGCCGGAGATCGGCCCCAACGCATAAGCGCCGGTCAGCACTGTCAACCCGAAGGCGAGCGAAACACCCGTCAACCCGATGCCGACCTCCGGGAACGTGGCCGCGAGCACGGCACTGCCGCAACCGCCGAGAACGAGCCAGAACGTCCCGATGAACTCTGCAGAAAGCTTCGCGAACATGGGCGCACCTCTGCTTGGTGTTGTTAGTGCGGGGCGCGGCGGATCTTAGTCCTGTGTATTGACGCTGTCGAATCGCAAGCCGCTCGATCCTTCACCGCGACCTACTGTCTTGCGCAGTGCCATCCAGGCCCAGGTGGAACCGTCGGTCCAGCGCGCGAGCTGGTAGTGGCGCGCGACGTGCACGCCTTCGCGTGGCACTTCCTCATCGAACATCAGCAGGCGCGGATCCTTGTTGAGAATGCGGCCCTGCGCCTTGTGAACCTGCTGCGAGCCATCGGGCTGCAGGACCGCACCGCGCCTGAGTCGCGAGACAACCTTGTCCGGCGGCTCGCGCAGCTGCACCGGGAGCAACGGAATCCAGTGCTTCGGCACGGTCGTCGACAGCAAGTAGCGTGGCAGCGTTGCATCGCCCGGCGCCGCGCCGCCCGTATCGGCAGCACTGTCTGCCGGGGTCGTCGTGTCGGTCCGCGGAACCGGCTGCTCGACGGGACTTTCGAGGCTGCGCTCGATTGCCCACGCGACATTCGCCATCTCGTCACGCATGAACAGCACGTCCTCGACAGGCGGACTCTGCAGGCTGCGGCTGAGCACCGGTGGCAAGTAGAACAGATTGGACGCCGGCTTCATCAACGGCTCGCTGCCCGGGCGGCGGATGTGCGCCAGTTGATACATGCTCCAATTCGCGTCCGGCAGCGTGCGGTCACCGATCGGTCGCAACAACGAACGCACGCCGAAACTATCGGTCACGACGAGCGAGTTGATTGCCGTGAGCGAGCCGACAGGTAGCGTCAGCGGCACGACGAACCAATCGTTGCCGTAGCTGCTGGCGTACTCGATCATCAGGAGCTGTGCGAGATCGGTCGGCCCGACTGGCATCAAGCCGTATTCGATGCGGGCATCCTCCAGCTCCCAGTAACGCGGAGCAGGCGCGCCACGGAACACGACCGGTGCCGGGTACCGTCGTTTCCGTGATGACGCCGAACTTGTGGTCGCGCTCCGTGCCCAGGTTCACTTCGAAGTCGAGATCGAAACTGCTCCAGTCGAGATGGCCGTCGTAGAACTCGCTCGCCGTCAACGGCCGCTGATCGAAGCGATCCTCCGAAAGCTGCCCGGCTACGGTCAGCGCATATTCCATGCGTGGCGGGCTCCACGCATCGTCCGACTCCTTCGCGGGCTCGCTGAAGAGCGTGTCGTACCACTGCAGCCAACGAGTCGCGGTCTGCTCCACTTCCGCGCGATCGGCGACGACGATCTTCAGCGTCGTATCGGCGATCAGCTGCGCAGCGCCGCCTGTTCGGAGCAGCTCAGCCAGCCTGCGCGCATCCGGCGCTCGACCGACCATCGTCTCGACGAAGCGGCGCGTCTCTTCATCCGCCTTCGTCAGCACAGAGTCAGCGGGCCGCTGCAACGCGAAGCGTGCGATGAACGCCGGCCGATACTTCTTGGAGAGCGGCTGCTGATCGAGCATCAGCAGGAAATGCAACCCAGCCTCGACACTCAAACGCAGCATGCGCGCGTCGTCGGCATTCGCGGGCCGTGTTCGCTGGCGCTCGACCATCACTTCGAGCGGCATCTGCCGCGGATCGTACTCGGCTGCCTGTGTGATCGTGTTCGCCGGCAGCTCGCCGAGATGGACGCGCGACAACATCGTCGTTTGTGCACGCACGCGAGCGAGCACCGGCATGCCGGCGTCTTCTCCCTGGAATTCGCCGACCTGCCACTGCCGCGCCATCAGCCACAGCGGATCGAAGACGCGGGCACTCAGACTCACGCGCATGTCGGCCTGTCGTGAGCGGACTTCGAGCCGTGTCCAGCTCGTGATCGAAGGATTCGCGCCCTCCGGCGGCAGGGGCGGCGGCGGTGGCGGCGGCGGAAACTCCGGCCGCGGGCGCGGATCCTCAGGGTCGCCGGGATCCAGCGGGCCCGGATCGCCGGGATCGGTCGGGTCGCCTGGACGTCGTCTGGCCATGCGCTATCTCGTCAGCTGCGCGAAGTCGGTCGAGACGACTTCGTCATTGGTGTTGAAGCCGAAGTACAGCGCCGGCATGTAGTGCCCGATCTCGCCGAGCGCCTCGGCGTCGACCGCGCGCAGTTTCGCGAGGTCGAGCGTTTCGAGCAGCACGCGATGCAAGCTCGCGACCGTCCAGGGTTGATCGGGAATCGGCGGCACCGCGAGCAGCACGCTCTGCGGTGCGCAGGCGTCCGGCGGATTGAACTGAAACGCGATCGCGGTCGTCTCCTTCGAGCTCGGCACCACTTCCACCCACTCATCGACGAGCAGCCCGCACAGCGGCTGATCGACCTTGAGCGTGGTGGCGGCATGCACGATGAGCGACAGCTTGCCGGCCAGCACGTCCTTGCCCTCTTCCGCCGGCAACCCCACCCACCGCTGCGCGGCATCGAACGGCAGCTGAGCGACCTTCAGTCGCAAACTTTCGCCCGTTCCGAGCACTTCCGCTGCGCTCAGCGGTGCGCTCCAACGCGCGAGCGGCTCGCGAACACGCGCCGCACGAGTGAACCACGTGTAGACGTTCAGCGGATCGCCCCCCTGCACCTGTTCGTTCGCAGCGAGAGCTTTCTTGAGTTCCTCTGCGTTGTCGTACGTGAACAGCGGCATGGCGACGAACGATGACCCGAAAACCGTGCGCATCCGTTCCAGCAATTGCCCGCATCGCGCGCGACGCTCGGCGGCGACTGGCGCGGCAATCAGCGTATCCACTTCCGCGATGCGCGCCTTGCCTTCCTTGAGCAGCGCAATCCCTTGCGTGTTGAGTGCAGCGCGCGCTGCTGCATCGTCGCCGACCGCGACGACCGGCACGGACGCCTGGAAGCCGAAGCCGCCGAGCTTCAACAGCGCTGCCCGCAGATCGTCGCTCTGCGCCGCTGCACCTTTCTTCACGAGCGTATCGAGCGCCTTGTGAGCGGCCTTCAACGCGCGCTCTGCCTTCGTGACCCGTGCGTTGAGATCGGTGAGATTGATGTCTCCCGCCTCGCCGCGCTCCGGCGGATTCAGATCTTCCGAGTCCGCGGCGCGCGCAGTGGTCAGCAGCCTACGTACCCTGCGCGCTTGCTCCAGCACGTCGAGCAGCGTCAATTCCTGTGCGCCGAGATCCGCCGGTCGTGCGTGCTGAACTCGCAAGCGCGCTGGCGACGGGAAGCCACTGGCGCCAAGGCGCGCCTGATACAGAACGCGCTGCTCGAGCTCACTCACCTGCCCGACACCCGGCAGCGGCTCGACGCCGAACACGACATCGAGCGGCGCGAGCTGCAGATCGCTCAACAGCAGCTGGTGCGTTTCGAGAACTGCGCCGCCGCCGTCCAGCATCTCGACCGTACAGCGGACCTTCTTCGGATTGCCGAGAACCTTCGCCGCCCATGAATTGAGCATCGGCTCTGCCGTTGCGCGCGCGGAAGTGCTCGCCGCGGCCCAGCCCGTCGCCACTGGTGGCTTGCCGCTGAAGAGCTGCAGTACTCGATGTGTCAGCGGCGATGCCCGACCGCGGCGTGCGGGCGACTTCCAGCTCCGGCGCCGGCGCGTCACCCGTCGCGACCGCATTGAGCGTGCTTGCGAGGCGCGACGTGTTGCCGCGGACCATCTGATACGCCGTCTCAGCCGTCAATGCGTCGCTCACCGCATCGATCGAATCGGCGAGACCGTCCAGCTCCCGACCCAGCTTCGTCAGATCGTCTGCAGTCGCACCGGCGCTCTGCAAACGGTTCGTGACGGTCTGCTTCTCGTTCAACCACTTCTGATTCAGCACCAGGCCGTCGACGACATTGTTCGCCGCGATGCTTTCGACCGGAAGATCCGTGTTCTCCAGCTTGCGGGCGGTCAATGGTGCCAGCTCACGCAGCGGCGCGATGAATCGATCCTCGCGCAGATCGTGCAGCCGTCGCTCGAAGCGATAGCCCAACAGCGCGGCGAGAGGCTGACCCTGTCGCACGCCATCGAGCAGCCAGCTCGCTTCGCGCACACGACGCGAAGACAGGTCGATCGCAAACGCGCCTTTGGATTCCGCTACGCCATCGCTGCCAAGCTGCGCGTTGCGCAGCAGTGCCGCCGTCGAGGCATGCGTCATCGATGGTGCGTGAATGAAGCCAGTATCGTTGACGTGCGCGAACAGCGGCGCCGCTTCACCCGTCGGCGGCGTGACTTCGGTGCGGGCGGTCGCTTCGGGCCTGAGGTTTTCAACCCAGCCGTATCCGCCGATGTAGACGCCCTGCGGCTGTGACGCGCGCATGTTCGCAAGGCGCTTGGTTGCAAACGAGGTGATCCAAGCGTCGAGACGATACGACGCCAGGTCGATCGTGCCTTGCATCAGGAACTGCAATGCCTCGCTGTCGAGGCCCTGCAGATGCTCGAGGCTGTCCCGGAACGCGCCCAGTGCAGCGACCTGCGGCGTGGTAAACGTTTGCAGGCTGTCGAGATGCTCGCGGATCGTCTTCGTGCCGGTGATCGCGGCGACCCGGCGATCGAGCAGACGTTTCCAGGTCGTGCTGAGCGGTACGCCATTGACGAGATCGATCAGCTCCGGATCGCGCAACAGCGCGGCCAGATTCTCGCCCGCCTCCGTGCCAGCGATGGCGGCGGTCGCGCTCGCGTATTCCAGCAGCATCGAATGCCGCAACATCGCCTGCAAGAGACTCGTCCCCTCACCCGGCTGACTGGCCACGAGCGTAGCGACACTGGAATCAGCCAACAGGCTGGCGATGTAGTTCGGTTCGAGCTTGCGCCAGCGCGATACCTCACCGCCTTGAACGAGCGGTGCCGACACGGGCCCGGTCGCATCGGCATACGTCGCATGCGACAAGCGCGAGCGCCAGGGGAAGCCGAGGCGCTGCAGAATGCCGCCGGTGACCGCGTCCTGGATCGCAGTGAAGCCGGCAACGCTCAGGTTCTGCCCTATGAACTCGCGCAGGTGCTCGAGATAGTGACGCCCGAACAGCGAGCGCGCGCTGTAGCTGTTCGACAGTGCGTCGGTTCGCATGACATCCGCGAGGTCCGCGTCCGGGTTCGGTGGATTGCGACGACCGAGGCGCGCGACGTCGTTCAATCGCGAGCGCCAGACGTTGTCGCGCAGGCTGATCAGGAAAGCGCGGAGCCACATGTCAGGCGCGTTCCCGGCTTCCTCGCCGGTACGTGGACGCCAGAAGTCGAGCGACGTGACCGGCAAGACACCGTACGGCTGCCGGCCGCAACGTAACGGCGGGAAACGGCCCGCCGCTGCGAACATGAGCGATGAAGTGATCGCGCGCCCACGCCAGAGTTTCTGGCGTGAGACCCGTGCCTTCCATGCCGATCATGTTCGTCAGGAAGTAACCCCATGTCGCCTGCCACAGCGCAGTGCTCATGCTGCGCTGATCGACTTCATGTCGGTCGCTACCGCCGGCGACGCTCGCGAGCACCGGGGCGATGTCTGCACCGGGCAGTCCGAGTGCAGTGCCGAGGCGCTGGCCGTTCGACTGCTCATCGAGCGTCACGTCGACAGCGCCGGACTCCGTCGCGAAACTGCGCTCGTGTCCGGCTGTCCTCGGCGCCATAACCCGAGCGCTCGGCCGACGTGTTGTTCGAAGGCGTGCCGAAGCGCAGGAATTCCAGGCCGTCCGTGTAGTGTTGCGCGTCGAGCTGTTCGCCGAGTTGCTTCGCACCTTCATTCGCCGTCGCGCCCGTGTTCACTCCGAGCACGATCAGGCTTTCGATGCTCCCGGCGAGATTCGCGGCGGTGAGCGGAATGCGCAGCCCCATGCCTGCCGCTTCCGCCTCGTCGAAATCCACCATCCAGCGCATGCCCGCATCGACCGCGGCCTGGTCGGCGGGAATCTCGGGCGTGGTATCCGCATCGACCTGCGGATCCGGACCGACAGCGAGATCTGGCCGGATGTCGCGGCCAGCAGCCGCGGCGATGACGCGTCCAGCCGCTTGCACGATCGCGATCCATCGGCTCGGCAGCAGCCGGGCCTTCGGCGCGCTCCGCCAGGCCGCATCTTTACCCTCTTCCACTACATCGACGCGCGGGAAGCTCGGCTCGGTTGACGCCGTGCGCGACTCGAGATTCGTTGGACGCAGCAGCCGTGCGATCCACGCGGCACGCTGCGGATCGTATCGATCCGCGAGCTGCCGCCACGCATTCATCTGCGCCTGCGTATCGTCGCCAGCGAGGAATATCTGCGTCCAGTAGTGCTGGCCCCAGGTCTTCTCCGCCTGCGTCAGCTCCGCCTCGTGCGAATCGATGTGAATCCGGTCCGGATACACGCGCACGCGCAGCTCGCTGCCGCCGTTCTCCTGCGGGAAGAAGCGCGTTTCGAGTCGAACGGGAAACAGCGCGAGCGGCCGATCCGCCTTGCACAGCTCGATGAGCATCTCCGGTAACGGCGGCGGCGCTGCGATCGACGGCAGCACCGTTGCGGTCCGGAAGGCAAAGTGCGGGGCGACGACAGACATTGCGTGCGACTCCGATCAGCTCTTCTTCAGGAACTGCGACGCATGGATCGCGATACGCACCGGTTGCTGCCGCAGCATCGCCGCGATGTGCGCCCCGTTCTCGCCCCAGCGCAGGTTCGGAGCCGTGGTCGAGCCGGCGGGCGCGCCGAAGCTGACCTGCAGATGCGTGCCGTCGTTCAGCGGCGTGCCGACGTCGAAGCCGAAGCGCGGCTCGCCGGGCTGCTCCTGGATGACGATGAAGTAACCGTGATCGTCGCCGACGCCGGTGCCGACGACCTGGTCGACGGTGAGATCGAAGCCGAAGAACGTCACGTCCGGCTGCATCGAGCCGCGGAACACCGGATGCTTCTCGTCGTCGGGCGACTTGGACGGCTTGCGCACGCCGTTGGGCTTGATCGCCTTCGACGCGTAGATCACTGCAGACGGATAGCGACGCAATAATGAGCTGCGAATCAGCATGACGAAGCGATCGCCTGCCGGCGCGGTGGCGGGATCGCCGAGCGGGCGGTCGTGCCAGGCATGAATCGGATTGACGTCCGCGCCGCCGCCCGACGAGCGCGAATCCCAGAAGCGGTCGAAGTACGTGCCGCGCTGATCGGTCGGATAGCCGCGCCAGAGCAGCTCGCGGCCCATCTCGAAGTTGAGGCCGACCATGTATGCCTCGACGAACCGCGAGTTCGTCTCCAGCCCGAGCACGCTGTTCGGCTCGACCGTCTCCAGACCGGGCAGCAAGAGCTGCTGCGAAAGATCACGCAGCGACTCGTACATCGGCTGCGGAAATTTCGGCGCCGCCATGATGGGCTCGATCGGCACGATGCCCGTATTGGTCGGCGGCGTCAGCGTCGCTGTCTGGCTCATCGAGATGACCGCCTGAGCGAGCGGCACGAGCGTGCGCCGCGGCTCCATCTGCAACACCAGCGCCGCGCGGAGATGTTCCATCACCAGCAGTGGTGGCTGCGGCGGTTCGATGCGGACGCGAGCCGGATTGACGCGCGCGAGATGTGCCCGCGCCGCCGCGCGGAAATCACGCGACGTTGGATTGTCGACCAGCGGCACGGGCTGATAGCGAACGGCATGAAACACCGGTTGTCCTTCAGGCGTGATGCGGAAGTGCGGTCGTTGCGACGTGTTTCCGACAGTCTCGGCCGTCACCTCGCGGAACAGCGAAAGAACGGCCGGCTGCGACACCCGATCGCGCACGGCGCCGAATGTCGCCATGTCCGGCAGCGCTGGCGTGAGGAAGCCCCATGCCAGGTTGGTGTTGAGCGCCATCATCCAGCTCGGACTCGCCGACCGAGTGAGCCCCTGCGCGGCGATTCTTCGCGTGATCGGGCCGCGCTCGCGTGCGATGCGCCGCATCGCCGTGCTCGTCGCCATCAGCGGTAGCGCCTTGGAGGCCAGTGCCCCCGCGAGCGTTCCGGTAGTGCCCATCTCGCCGACGGCACGCAGTCGTGCCAGCGCGGGCGCGCTCACTCGAAGCATCGCGTCGTCGCTCAGGTTCTTGAAATGACGTGCGTGCAAGCTCATGCCGGCCGCAAGGCTGAGCTGTAACTGCCGCATGCGCTGGTTCGCGCGTGCCAGATCGCCCGCCTGCTCCCACGCGGAGGCCATCAGCGCTTCCTGATGCTCCTGCACCACGCGTGTGCCAAACGCAGAGACAGCGCGATGACGCGGATCGAGATTCAACTCATCGAACCACGGCGGTGCTGCGCGCGCGACGGTCGAGCGCGCCGCATGCCACTGTCCATACAGCGGCGGTGCTAGCAGAGGATCGGAATCCGGATCGACGATCAGCGCTTCGCCCGGCGCATTGATGATCTTCGCCAGCTCGGTCTGGAATGGCTCCTGCGCGCCGTCGGGCCACGGCTCGAAGTCGCGCTTCTCGAGCGCCCGCAGCGCGCCTTCGAGCGAAAGCTGCGCATCGTCCGGGAACGTCGCCGGCAACGCGAAACCCGGCTCGCTGACATCCATCGGTCGCTTGCCGAGCCCGTCCGGCGCCGGCACCGCGCGCAGCAGGCGCACGAGCGATTCGAAATCGCCGCCCTCGCCGGTCCGGAATCGCCAGTGGTAATAGACCGGCAGACGCACGCTCGTCGGCGGATTGGGCGTGAACGACCACGCGGGCTCGAGCCCATTAGCGGCCGTCAGGTCCGCGTCTTTGATCTCCTCGCCGAGCCCGGCTTTGCAGCCCAGCTTGAACGTCGGCACGACACATGCGAGGTAGTCGGTGTTCGGCTGCAGAATCCGTGGGCACAGCAAACGCGAGAGCGAGCGCTCCGGCCGCGTCCGTATGTCGTTCTTCAGTGTATTGGGATCGACCTCGGTGACGCTCGCAGCCGCCGCCTGTGCGTGCACCCACGCCCACGAGTCGACCAGATCCGGCAACTCCTCGGCCGGCTTTGCGGATCCGCCGATGTCGAGGATCGGCAACGGCGCGTCGGCTGAGCTGCCCAGAAGCACGCCTTGCTGCTGACGCACGACCACCAGGCACAACCACGGCCGCAGTTTCGCATTCGCGCCCGCCTTCGCCGGCGTGAACAACCAAGGGAAATCCGCCCGGTCGAATTCGATACCCGCGAAGTAGTTGGGCTCGAAGTCGGTCGTGTTCGGCTTCGGGTCGACGCGTACTATTTCATTGGGATCGATGCCGACGACGTCCGCCGGACCGCGCAAGCGCACCGTGATCGGGTCGCCCGGCACGCTGTTGATGGCAAGTGTCGCTTTGAGATCGACCGCGCCGCGCATGTTCGGGCCGAGCGTGTCGGCTACGTTGATCGCAGCGGCAGCACCCTGGCGGACCCACGGCAGGAACACGACGCTGGCATTCGGAACGGCTGACATCGCTTGCTACCCCGCCGCCTCGTGCATCGGGAGGACCTGCCAGAGCGCTTCCCCAGCCACGCCGCGATTGAGCCGGCGCAACGTCGCCTGCGCCTCTGCGAATGTCGCCGGCTTCGCCGTCGGCGCTACGATGGCATCCGCGACGGAGGCGATTACAAACTGTTCAGTGCGTATTGCCACAGCGGGCGGCAGCTCCATATTGCGGAAGCGCGCTGTGCCGATGCTGCGAATCGGTGCCATCCCGACCGCGCTGAAACGCACTTGCTCGAAGAAGCGATGAGCAACCAGGATGTAGCGGTCCTCTTCCTCGTTGGTCGCTTGCCCTTTGTCGTCGATGATGATCGTCTCGAACTCCAGCGGCGCGAAGAGGCTGGCGCCTTCGTCGATGGCGATCGCATCGCTGCCGAAGATCGCGCCCGCATCCATGTCCTCGAACGACGGGCTGGCCAGCTTCTCGTCGTCCGTCATCTCGAAGAACTGCCCCGGCGCGAAGGCGTCCTGGATGGTGTTTACATCCTGCGTCACCCCTTCGATTCTTGCGTCGAGCTTGAAACTGCGTGCGCCGGCGATCGGAGCGCCGCCGAACGTGTCGAGATCGCGCGACGTATTGAGCGGCACGATCTGCTGCTTGACGACGAGATTGCCGAGCGGATCGAGCACGAGCGTGGTGCCGGGTGCGATCTTGCGCAGCGAAACACCGTGCTGACGGTTCTGCGCGAGCTGCGTGCTCCAGGCGTTCGGCGCGGTCAATGCGCGCCGCAGCTCACCGAATACATCGACGGCCGGCGGCAGCGGCGGCTTCTCGCCCGAGATGAGCGTCTTGTCGAAGCGAATGGTGAAGTCGCACCAGAAGATCTCGAACGACGCCTTGCCGCTGATGCGCAGCGGCCGCGGCCCTTCCAGCGTCCCGGACACCGACAGCTTGAAGAGATTGCGCGAGCCACGCTTGAGCTGCACCGAGGCTTTGAAGTCCGCGATCAGGTGGAACGGCAGCAGGTGGACGAGCACGTCGAAGCCGACGTCGCCTTCGATGCTGAATCCGAACGCCGCGGCATACAGCTGCGCCCGTGCGCCGAACTGAATCGTGTTGGACGTGATCGCGAAGTAGGCCTCGCAGGTCAAGCGCGGATTGTTACCCGACGCCAACGCGATCGTGATGCGCTTGAGCGTCGGGAAGTTCTCCGGCGGCGCGAAGCGCGGATTGAACCCGCCGACGGCCATCACGAAGTTGCGACGCCCGGGCAACATGCTCGCACGCAGTGCCATCTCGCCGGTGAGCACGAACTTCTGCGCGAGCCGCGAGTCGACGAGCACGGCGTCGACCGCGACGGACATCTGGCCCAGGTTGAGCAGACCCAGCGCGTCCATGTGGAGCCGCACCAGATCGTTCTCCTTCGTCGGCAGCAGCGCGCTGATCATGCCGAGCACGATCACGCGCATCCGTTTGCCGAGCTCGACCATGATCGCGATATCGAGATGCACGAGCGTCGGCTGGAACCAGGTGATCTTCATCAACAGCCCGGCGAGGTAAGCGCCCTCCTCGGCCGGGAACGTCGTGATCAGATTGCGAATGATCTCCGGCGCGTTGCGGATCGGGTCCTTGGGAAACAGCAGCGTGCCGAGCGTCTTGTTGCGCAGGCCAGCGCGCATCGCCTCTTCATCGAACGTACGGTTGATCGCGACCATGCCGCCGAGCCCGCGCAGAACGCACGCCATGCCGATCGGGATCGGCTGGAAGTCTTCGGCGGTGATGAAGACGATCAGCGAGTAACCCTTGCTGCCGTCCGGCATCTTGGTGGCGATGAGCCCGAAGGCCTTGACGGTGATGCGCTCCTTGACCGTCAGCTGGAACACGCCCGCGTAAACCTGCTGCACTTTGTCGTGGAACAGGAAGCCGCCGCCGGTCACGTAGCCTTTCACATCGATGGCGAGGGAGACGCCGTTGGGCAGCACCGCGCCGACATCGACATCTGCGAAGCCGAGGTTGCCCTTCTCGCCGGCGTCCTTGTCCGGAATGCGCACTCCGAACTTCAGGCCGGCGCGATCGACGCGCGCCATCACCGGGCCGAGCTTCGTACTGATCGAGCTCGCGGCTTGCAACAGGTACGTCGCCTTGCCGTCAACGTCTTCGGTCCCGAGACGCAGCTGCAGGTTATGGATGGTCAGCGGACCGAGCGACTTGCCGATCGGGATCGTCAGTCCGAATCCCGGCCCGGTCTCGGGCGGCAACGGCGGCAACGGCGGCGGTTGCACACCAGGGGGCGCTGGCGTGGTCGGCCGCGGATTGCCGCCGGTGCCGGCAGATCGGATCAAGCCCTCGAAGAACACGCCACGGTCGCTCGCGAGACCGACGCCAATGTCGAAGTTCACGCGCAGGCCGTCCTTCGGCAGGATCTTCGCGATGAAGTTGTCGAACGAGTCGGGACTCAGCGTCGCGACAGCGCCGAGCATCGACAGCCTGAGCTGCGCGGCCTGCTGCGTCAGCGATCCTTCGAGGTGAACCAGCTCCGCCGACAGACCCGTGTTGGTCGCGATCGCGAGATTGAATGCCTGGCCCGTGGCGCTGGTGGGATCCGGTCGCGCTTCGTATGACACGACGCCGCGGAAGTCCGACTGTTCGTCGGGGCCGTGAAACTGCAGTTTGCGATCGCCGCCGATGATGACGCTCACCGCGCCCGCGCACTGCAGCTCCGCATTGAAACGCCACTTCGGCGACAGGCGCTGGGTAACATGCACGCCACCGCCAAGCGACAGGAACAGTCCGCGCCCTCCTTGCGTCTGCGGCACCCACGCCATCGACGCGACCAGATTCCCCGGACCCGGCTTTTCGCGATTGAGGAAATTCAGTGACAGCATGCGCGCCTGCGTGCGGTCGGCGGCCGGCACCGGCGGATCGCTGAGGCTGCAGACCCGGCACCTGATCGAACCCATAGATGACGTCGCCGGTGATCTTGTCCAGCCGCGTGAGCTTCACGCCCGCAAAGCTGCTGAGCGCGACTACGTCCGAGAACTTCCGCACGCCTTCTTCGCTGTTGAAGTGGCTGCGCTTCAAGTAGCCACCCAGGTCCATGATCGAGCTGGCGAGCCGATCGAACGCAGCCGGCAACGGCACCTTGTCGTACTGCGAGCCGTGAAACCGTCCCGGGAACGGCGACACGGTGTCTTCGACGAAACTGAAGACCTGCAGAATGAAGTACAGCTTCGGGTAGCGCAGGCGGATGAGGTTCCACCCGAGCACGTCCATCAACAGACGGTAGCCTTCTTCTGCAGCCGCATCGCCGCCGAGATCGAGCGCTTCGCCGAATGCCGTCAGCGACTCGTGGAATGAGCGGAAATCCTGCAGAGCTTCGAGCAGCGCTTCGAGCCCCGGCTCCGAGGCATCGCGATACGCCTTGACGCTTTGCAGGCCGGCCGGCGGAAACTGCGGCGCCGGCGCGCCCGGCGTGCCGCCTAAATCGCGAACGATCTCGTTGCGGATGATGTCGTCGCTGAGGATTTCTTGGGCAGCTTCGTGCAGCTCCGCAAGCTCGCCGAGCAGGTCCTGCAGCAGCGACTTCGCGCTCACGCCGGCTCCGTGGTCACGACGAGCGTGTCTTCGGGCCGCACCGCACCGGGTGCGGCGAGCGGCGCTGCCTGCAACACGAACAATTCCGGCTTGAGCGGCTCAGTGCCCGACTGCTCCGGCTTGCGCGCGGCGGTGTACAGCTCGTGGACCGCATGCAGTACACCTTCGCGCCGCTCGAAGCGCACGAGCCCGAAGTTGCTGCGGAACAGGATCTGCCGCGAGTTCTTCAGAGTCTCAAGCGAATACTGCTGACGCGTCGCCACCGCTTGATAGCCTTCGATCGCGCGCGGCCCGTTGTCTTCAGTCAGCGATGCTTCGACGTCCAGCGGATCGGTGAACTTGCGTACCTGAATCGGCGCGGGGCGCTCGTCCTCTGGGCGCACGTCGAAGATCGGCTCCGCGCGCCACGACTGGTCCGGACGTTGCGCCGGATTGATCGTCGTGTCCTCCGGCCAGCCGATCGTCGGCAGCAGCGTCGGTTCACGCCTGAGCTTGGCTCGATACTCGCGCGGGATGTCAGCCTCGGTCTTGCCTTCGCCGAGAACGATGGGACTGGCCGGCTTGCGCAACCAGAGCATGCGCTCCGCACCGAGCGGTTGGCGCGCAATCAGATGCGCAAGCGCGAGACTGCGGTCGATCATCTGGATGTACCACGGCATCACGTTCTTGAAGCCGCTGCTCGTGAACTGCACGAAGCGCGCGGGATTCGCTTCGCCCTTCGTGAAGTAGCTCAGTGCGGTGCTGGCGCTGTAGTGCACGTCACCCGACAGCAGCACGACGCTGCCGTAAGGCTTCAGTCGCCTGAACAGTGCTTCGAGGGTGACCGGGTCGAACGCCCAGGCCTCGATCGCATCCGGGTCCGTACCGCTCATGCCGCGCCGGCCGAACTTCGATTTCGGATCGAGCTTCTTGCCATACGAGAACATGTCGAAGGCGCGATAGGCGACCGGCGCGACCAGCTCGTCGAGCAGCGGCGGACCGATCACCTGGAGCGGCGCAATCACCAGCAGCACTTCCTTGCCGTCCGTGAACGGCCCGGCGGGGATCTGCTCCGTCTGCGCCGTGTTCTCGTCCGGATCGAGACTGCCCTCGATGTTGCCGGGCGGCCCGACGCGCGACAGGTAGCTGCGGCGCGTGCGATTGTCGATCGCGACTGCAAGATGCTTCGGACCCGGTACCGAGAAATGCCATTTGATGATCGGATTGCGCGCCGCGACGCTGCCGGTCACGGGATCCGTGATGCCGGGCTCGCCGAAGCCGAACATGTGGTCGAGGTCGTTCGCGGGTCCGGGACTCGGGCCTTTCTGCCCGTCGGAAACAGCTCCGCAATGGTCGCGAGCAGCTTCTTGTAGTCGTCGCGCTTCTCGTACTTGAGCGGATCGTTGCCCCAGTCCTGGAACAGCGCGTACGAGGCGAGTGCGTTGCGTGCCGTCGTGACACCGAGCGACGTGCTGTAGACCCGGTCGTACCACATCGGGTTGAGATTCCAGTCGTCCGTGAAGTCATGATCGTCGAACATCATGTACGTCGGGATGTTCGCCAGCGCGCGCCGCACTTTCGCGAGCCCGTCGTGGAAGCGAGTGAGGCCGGTCCGCTCGTTCTGCAGCTTGCGCTTGAACTCCTCGACGTGCAGCTCGAAGTGCTGGACAGCCGTGATCTCCTCGCCCTCTTTGTTCTTGTAGTTGCCGGGTCCCGGATCGTCGTAGTCGAGATATTCAGCGTCGCGGAAAGGCGAAGCTTCTTTTGTTCCTTGATCGCCTCGCTGTCGGTCGGCAAGTCGGCGTCGCGGCTTTCCTTGATGTCGATCGGACAACCGACGTACGTGGAGAGGATGTCCGGCCAGACGTATTTTTCGATCACGTCTTCGGGCGTCGGCAGGTCGAGGACTTCCGGCCTCGCGGGATCTCGCAGCGGCGTCCAGACCGCGTTGCTCCACACCGAGAGATACATCGCGGCGAATTCGCCGAACGCGAACAGATGGCTCTTGCCGTCCTTCGAAGTCATCTGCGCATCGACCATCGATTGCAGCAAGCGCCGTCCCGCAGGGAAGCACTGATGGTCTGCCGGCAGCAGGAAGTCGTTCGGATCCGCGCCCGGACTGTCGCGCGTGATGTTCTCGCCGTAATCGTCGAACGTCAGCGGAGACGCAACGCGCTTCTTGCGGATGTTGTCGACCGGCACGTGCTCCTGCGCGTCACCGACGGTCGCTCCCGCGCGCGGCTTCTCGCCGATGAGCCGCTTGCTGAGGTCGATCAGCATGTGCATGTGGCAGCGGCCGACGTCGTCCGCGTAGATCTGGTCGCCGCCGAGGAAGAGCTGATGCGGCCGCTTGTTGGCCTCTTTATATGAGTAGGCAGGATTCTCGCGCCATCAGGTCGTCGATCCACACCATCGCATCCAGGTGATCGTTGTTGACGAGGCGGCATGAGCCGAAGATGACGTGCAGATCGGTGATCTCGGCCGGAGGCAGCACGAAGCTGGGCAGGGAGTTCTCGTCGAAGCCGAGGGCTTCGACGCGGCGAAGGTTCACGGTGCCGGTCGTGAGCAGGCCGAGCGACTTGAGGTTGTGGGTCGCGGTCGCGGTTTGGATTTCGAGGTCATAGGAGTAGATCTTGCCGGGCTCGAGCAGACGCGGCGACGTCGGCAGGATCTTGATGAGCGGTACAGCGATATGGAGCTTGTCGCCGACGCGCAGCGTCTGCTGACCCGGCGGCTCGCTGCTGTTGAGAACGTTGCCGCTGCCCGCGGTGACGCGGCCTTCCCAGATCTTCAGCGTGACGGTGGCGGGTTCGCTGAGCGCGACCCAGACGGACGCGAGCGTGGGCTCGACGCGCCGGACGATGGGTCCGGCGAGGAGTAAAGGCAGATCGAACGGCTGCGGCACTGCGCGCCGCTCTTAGCTAAAGCAGGACCGATGCGCGAAATGTCCGCATAAACTCGCCTGCCCGCTCCCCAGTTGGTGTTGTTTCTTCGGCGTCAGGATGCCAC
>CAWISC010000054.1:0-23216 GCA_963838635.1 uncultured Gammaproteobacteria bacterium
GCCCACGGCATCGGGCCGTTTCACATTCACTGGCGCGCCGGAACTGAATGGCGCGACAAAGACCAGACGCTCGACGATCCGAACAGCGGGTCTGTTTTCAAGGTCAAGGGGTGAACTAGTGATGTCGAAGCGTGGCACAGGCCGCATCCGTCGAGGGTATTTTTCTGGCGCGATTCTTCAATACGAAATAGAAGGTGACGACCGGGCGTTGTATATGGCGAGCGAAGAAGAGTTGCGGCGCCTGTAGTGCAGCTAGATCGCGGTGTCCGCTGCTGGCCGAGGCGTGAGCTGACTTCCGCTCGTCGAGTCCGCCACCCAAGGCGGACACTGCGAGGCAAATCGCAACGCCGCGCCCCACAGAGTATCAGCCGCGGAAGGCCGAACGCGGCGACGAAGGCGTAACTCAACACACGATCGCTCGTGCACAGACGCGCTTACTACCGCGGCTCGATACCATGGTGCTATCGAATTATTGATAAGCACTCTGATGAGATGCGGCCGCGAGCGTGACGTGTCGCTTAGGAGACCGAATCGTGACGAGTCAGCTACACATTGTCGCGCCAGTGGGCAGCCTCCGCCGCGAGTCCTACACGGGGCGCGTGCTGAATGCGTTGAGAGAAGTCGCGCCGGGATCGATCACCATCGAGTAGTACCTGTTCAGCAGCACTCGCACGCGGTAGGGCACCAGTGCCCCGATCGCGAGCCGGATCGCTCTGATCGTGCCGAAAGTGGCTCGGCCACGAGCAATACCTCATCGGGGTTGAGTTGGTGAACCAATCCGAACAGGAGCCGTCATGCCGGCGAGAGGTGTCGCCGGCGTTTCACCTAAGGACATTCTGGCTGGCTTTGAGAACATGGAACGTTTCGCCCAGTCAGAAGCGGGCGTTGGTCTTTGAGCTTCGGTGGCGGTGGACACTTTGGGTGCGACAGCTTTCCGCCCAATGGTGCGGCAAGGCTCAAGAAACCTCGTTCGCCGCGATTTGAGCGGGCGAAGGCGGGACGAAAACGCCGCCCCCGCTGGACGCGGCTGTGGTCTCGCGACCCCTTTGCGTACAAGGCACGCCAGATGGGCACCCAGTGGACACCTGATCCTCAGCAACGTGCGGCTATCCCCGTTTGAAACCAAGTCGCTCTGCCGCTTTATTGTCACACGCACAAGCAACTTAGAAATCAGCCACTAACGGCGCTTCCGCGCTTTCGCGTTTCGTGTTTGCAACTCGCCCCGGGCCTGTTCCCCGATCTGCCTGCCTCCGACAAGCTCAACCTCATCCTACTTCAGGACTTAAATCAGCAAGCGTATCCAGCGTTGGCCCGCGTAGACGAGGTGGTCGAGCGAGCAAAGGCTGCAGTCGAGGCATACCGACGGGAGAATCCGGAGTGGTTCCGGTTTGGCACCGACTTCGTTACAAAGTTTCTCGGCTTCGTCGACGAGCAGTTCCTCGCGAAGCACGGTTTCGCTCGGAAAACCAGAGAAGCAATTGAGAAGTACAAGAAGCTCGTAAAGGTTGGGCCGTGATTGAAACGAACGAGGAGGCCGCTGGGAACCAGATGAACGGTGAACCTGATCCAATCCAAGCAGCCGCAGAGTTCATGGCGGTTGAGTTGCATTCACAGGATCGGAAAGCGGCATATTCCTGGAACGTAAGGGCGAAGGCATGCGCGGACACGCTCTTTTACCTTCTTCAGGCCTTGTCGTTTGCGCTCACGTCAGTCTGCTTCGGGCTAGTCACGAACTATCTGTACGACATCGCGAAAGAGAAGCTGGGTAGAAAGCCGACGAGTGTGGAAACGAGCCTGTCTGAGTATCAAGAACAAATCGATAAACTCAGAAGACATCTCGCCAAACTTCAATCGAGTCGAAAGTCGCAGAGTGCACGCGAGTGGCTTCGGTTCCATGAGCTGACGATGCTTCGTGTGCAAGAGCGCGATCCACAGATCATTGCACTAGCAGCCAAAGCTATTGAGCAGCTCGAGCAAAGAGCTGCGGCTTCGCTCGAAGCGGAGGTTAGCCGCCATGCGGAGCTGCCGAGCTAACAATCGAGTGAAGTTTGCGCGCAATGCGCGCGGGGCTCGCCAAAATTCCGGACTTCCGATTTCGACTTAAAGCCGACACATGGAACAGTTCCGAAGTCGATTCGTCCCCAGGAATCGGAACCCATCGATGCCTGGTATGCATCGGCCGCGCCCGTCTCTACTGACCTTCCTTCTTGAGGTCCATAAAAAATGCCGCTGGTGCATGCGGGGAAAATCTCTGCGCTTCCAGTCAGTGACTCCCAGATGTTCGCTTCTGGACCCGAAGCGGACGAATGGGGCTGCCATGAGCGTCCTGCCGAGGCACCTCCACCTTCACCGCCATTCCACTGCCAATTCCTTCAGCGCCGTGGCCAATCGATCTACATCGGCAGGTCGATTGTAGAACGCCGGCGTCACTCGCACGCAGTCGCCACGCTCCAACCCCGATCGGATCACTGTAAACAGTCCGTAGCGCGTCCGGAGAATTTCGACGATTCGCTGATTGTCTGCTTTTGACGTGTGGCCCCGCACCCGGAATGAAGTAATCGCGCTCGCCATCTGTGGATCGTCAGGCGTCAGGATGTCGAGACTAGAAATACCGCGCACCGCACGAACCCAGCGATCGCGCAAGTAGCGTAGGCGAGCGACTTTGCATTCAGGTCCGACGGCCGCATGGAAGTTGAGTGCGGCCGGTATGGTCAGGAATGCTGCAAAGTTGGCTGTCCCGGAATGCACACGGCTCAAAATACTGTCGGCGGGTTGGTCCTCGTCCGCCATCATCCGATCAATGTCGCCCAACCGTTGCTTGCGGATGTACATCGCTCCGACACCAACCGGTGCGCCAATCCATTTGTGCAGATTGAGTCCAATGAAGTCGGCGCCCACGTCGGCGACCGCAAAGTCGATCTGGCCCCACGCGTGTGCCGCGTCCAGGATCACATCGGCACCGCGCTCGCGAGCCAGCCGAGTGATCGCCCCAACAGGCAAGATAAGTCCAGTCTTGTTGCTGACGTGCGTCAGAAGAAGAAGCCGGACTCCGGGGTGCGTGTCCAGCGCCGCAGCGTAAGCGCCAATGATGTTGTCATGAGTTACTGGCTCCGGTACGACCACCCGCACGACCCGCACACCGCGACGATCGGCCAGCCATTTCATGGCGTATTGCATGCTGGGGTAGTCAACGTCCGCATAGATCACAGCGTCTCCGGGTCTGAGGCGCTTGTAACCGCCGATCAAACACTGTAACGCTTCAGTGGCGCCTCGCGTCAACGCGATCTCGGTCAGTTCAACGCGCAGTGCCGCCGCAACCCTTGCCCGTATCGCCTCGAAGTCGGCACTGTAAGCTCCGCGTGCGTAGTACGAGTTCTCCGAATTCACGTGTTCGACCTGACGGAGATACTCCGTGAGTACGGGTGTCGCCATCGTTCCCCAGTAGCCAGCCTCCAGGTTCGTCACGCGGTCGGTAACCCGATAGTGCGCCGCGACACGTTCCCAGTACGCTTCATCAGATGCAACGACTTGGGGCGCGGCATCCGGACGCGCGAGAGCCGGCACGCGTGTATCGGCGCCTAGTCCGGACAGTGGCGCCGCCAACCCCATCCCAGCCAGCCCGACCGAGCCGATGAACGCTCGTCGCGCGACGAGAGCTTGCGAGTTGCTGATGGGATCCTGTCCGGATGTGTCAGTCATCGGTGTCTGCTGGCTAATCGGGGTATCCTGCGATGCATTCCATCTCTACGCGTGCATTGGCCCATAAACCACTGGCCCCCAAGGCACTGCGTGCCGGGTAGGGCTTTGTAAAGTGCTTTTTGTACACTTCATTGAAAGCGCCCCATTCCGCCATGTCGGCCAAGAACACTGTGCACTTGATCACGTGTTTCATAGCAAGCCCACGACGCGCTAGCGCAGCCTTTATATTCAACATCAGTTGCTCGGCCTCAGCCTTGATGCCCCCCGGAACCAGCTTCCCATCGGTATCCTCACCAGCTTGGCCTGCAAGGAAAAGCAGATTCCCAACTCGTGCGGATTCGGAATACGGGTATCCCATGCCTGCGAAGGGTCCCTCGTCATACTTGGCGATCTCCGCCGCTTGCGACTTCGAGGAGTTGGTAAGCAGAAACACTGACAGGATGGCGCAGAACAAGGTAGCCAGGTGGGTCATGGTGAAGCTCCAGGCATCATTCCGAAGCAGACTTCGGCAAACATACACAGCATTCGTTGTTTAACCAACGCATGCGCGTCAGAAACCCGGTACCGCTCCGATGCTCCAGTGATCGCTTTCGAGGGCGATGCAATTGTCCGCCGGCGATGACCGGCAGGTTGATCGCCGGATGTCCGCTTCTTTAATCGGGCGTCTTAGTCAAGGGCAGAGCTCCGTATCCAGGCCGGATTGATCCGTACACCTCTGCGTGGATCACGCTTGTTTACGCAGTCGGCTCGATATCAGTCGGCACGCTGCACGCACTGGTCGGACGGAACGGAGAGCCTCGCTTTTGGGCGCGCTCATGGCGCAGCAGACATTCGCGGCTTCTCCCAGACCAACATCGATCGATTGCCAAGTGGTCTCGGTGAAACACCGTGACCGCGACTTGTTGGCTTCCATCGAAACGCCGCGCCACGCGAGAACCTATAGTCCCTCGCCGCCATCACCAATCTCGCTGTCCACTGCGACACTCGGAATTTTGGTCGTCACGTCGTCTCAGGGCCGGTGAACACGGTGGACACCTTGCATGCGACAGCATGGAGGCGATCAGATGCGTTGCGACACGATGAGCCCCCTTCATGGCGATTTGGGCGTGCGAAAGGGCTGTTTAGCATGCGCTCCCCGGTCGGGACGTGGCGCAGCCTGGTAGCGCACTTGCATGGGGTGCAAGAGCGCGAGACAACGCGACACTGCCACTTCGGCCCACCATAACAATCGCTTAGTTGCGTCGCGCTGGCGCAGCCTTCGCTGTGGTGGACACCTTGGTGGACACTCTCTTATGTGACGCTGCTGAACGGCAGTTGATGCGACAGTTTGCGACTGCCTGCTTTCACTTGCGACACGGATGAACAAACGGTGAGTCGCGTGCGCGTTAGCGCGTATGTATGGCTCGCTGATTTGTAATCAGGGGGTCGCGGGTTCGATCCCTGCAGCCGGCACCAATCTCTAAGTACTCGTCGGGACACATGAATTCTTTGGTCCCAGCGTGCCTCGAACAGCGACGCTTTGATCCCTTCATCAGGCGGTCGGCACGACGCCCATCGATTTTTCCGCGGAATTTCGCGTGCAGTGTGGACACTGTGTGGACACTTTCGCACGCCATGCCTGGGTCTGACTCTCAGAACGCGTTGATTCCCGTGAGCTCGCGGCCGACCGTGAGCTGATGCACCGTCTCCGTGCCTTCATACGTGATCACGCTTTCCAGGTTCAGCGCGTGGCGGATCGGCACGTACTCCACGCTGATGCCGGCGCCGCCGAGCACATCGCGTGCGTCGCGCGCGACTTCGATGGCCGCGCGTGTGTTGTGCCACTTCGCCATCGACACCTGCGTCGGCGACATCTGGCCCGCATCCTTCAGGCGACCGAGCTGCAACGACAGCAGTTGCGACGTCGTGATCTTGCGTGCCATCTCCGCGAGCCGGATCTGCACTGCCTGCGTCGCGGCGATCGGCTTGCCGAACAGCACACGCGACTTGCTGTAGTCGATCGCTTGCGCGAGACAAGCCTGAGCCGCACCGGTCACGCCCCAGCTGATGCCGTAGCGCGCCTGCGTGAGACACGACAGCGGACCTTTCAGTCCCGAGACGTTCGGCAGCATGTTCTGCTCGGGCACGACCACGTTGTCGAAGAACAGGCTCGAAGTCACCGAAGCTCGCAGGCTCATCTTGTGCTTGATGACGTTGGTCGTGAAACCCTTGAAGCCTTTCTCCACCAGGAAGCCGCGGATGCCTTCTTCGGTTTTTGCCCACACGATCGCGAGGTCCGCGATCGAGCCGTTGGTGATCCACATCTTCGCGCCGTTCAGCACCCAGTCCTTGCCTTGCCGGCGTGCCACCGTCTTCATGTTCGCGGGATCGGAGCCGCCGTGCGGCTCGGTGAGTCCGAAGCAGCCGATGACTTCGCCTTTGGCCATGCGCGGCAGCCACTTCTGTTTCTGCTCTTCGCTGCCGAATGCATAAATCGGATACATGCACAGGCTCGACTGCACCGAGACGAAGCTGCGCAGGCCCGAGTCGCCGCGCTCCAGCTCCTGGCAGATCAGCCCGTACGACACCGCGTTCAGGCCGGCGCAGCCGTAGCCCTGAATGGAGCTGCCCAACAGCCCCAACTCTGCGGCCACGGGCACCAGCTCGTGCGGAAAACGCTCCTCCTCGAAGCACTCGCCGATGATCGGAATCACCTGCTCGTCGACGAACTTGCCGACGGAATCCTGCACCAGCCGCTCCTCGTCGGTCAGCATGCTGCGAACGTTGTACAGGTCGAGCGGATCGGACATTTACTCTCGTTCCTTCAACAGCTCACGGCCAATGATCAGTTTCTGCACTTCCGTTGCGCCCTCGTAGATCCGCAGCGCACGGATCTCGCGATAGAGGCGCTCGACGGGCTCGCCGCGGCTCACGCCTTTTCCGCCCAACATCTGCACGGCACGGTCGATAACGCGTTGCGCGCTCTCGGTAGCGGTCATCTTTGCCATCGCAGCTTCCTTGGTGACGACTTGCTGGTTGTCGCGCATCCACGCTGCCCGGTAAACAAGCAACGCCGCCGCATCGATCTCGGTCGCCATGTCTGCCAGCGCTGCCTGCGTGAGTTGCAGATCTGCAAGGCTCCCGCCGAACATGGGTCTTGCCTTGGCGTGCGCCAGTGCCTCACGCAGGGCGCGGCGCGCAAACCCGAGCGCAGCCGCCGCGACCGACGTGCGAAAGATGTCGAGCGTTCGCATCGCAATCTTGAATCCTTCGCCCTCGCGACCAAGCCGCTGCTCTGCGCCGACGCGACAGTTCCTGAAACGCAGCGTCGCGAGAGGATGCGGCGCGATCACGTCTATGCGTCTTTCGATCTCTAGTCCCAGCGTGTCGGCGGACACGACGAAGGCGCTGATTCCCCGTGCAAGCGCTGATCCCTCCGGCCGGTGCTGTGCGGGCGAGGTGCGTGCGAACACACAGTAGAAATCCGCAATGCCGCCGTTCGAGATCCAGGTCTTCGAGCCATTGAGAACATATCCGTCGCCATCGCGCACAGCAGCGCAACGAATCGCCGCTACGTCGGAGCCCGCATCCGGTTCCGACAGCGCAAAGGCCGCAATGGCGCGCCCGGCAGCAACCTCGGGCAGCCAACGCTGCTGCAGCGACTCTGATCCGGCAAGCGAGATAGCTCCGCTTCCCAGCCCTTGCATTGCAAACGCGAAATCGGCCAGGGCGTCATGCTCCGCCAGGATCTCTCTTAGCAGACAGATGGCGCGCGCGTCGAAGTCGACGGACGTACCGCCAAACGCTTGTGGGACGCAGTGTCTCGTGAAGCCCGCGTTGCCTAGTGCCGCGACCAAGGCGCGGCAGGCTGCATCGGTGGCGACTCGCGATTCATCGTCGTGCTCCCGCACGTTCTGCTGTGCCCACGCTCTCGCGTTGCGTGCGAGCTCGGCATGAGAGGGGCCGAAGAACGGCCATGCCAGCACGGCGGGAGTCATAGCGCGCGCAGCGCATGCCGCTGGACCTTGCCGCTGGGTGTTCTGGGCAGTGCGGCGACGTAGTCGATTGCGCGCGGATACTTGTAGGGAGCGATGCTCGATTTGACGAAGTCCTGCAGCGCGCGCGTCATCGAGCTGTCACCGCTTGCACCTGGGTGCAGCACCACGAACGCCTTGACGATCTGGCCTCGGGCTGCATCTGGCACGCCGATCACCGCGCACTCCTTGACGGCCGGGTGCGTCGACAGCGCCGCCTCCACGTCGGGTCCCGCGATGTTGTAGCCAGACGAGACGATCATGTCGTCGGTGCGGCACTGAAACCAGAAGTAGCCGTCGTGATCGACGTGATAGATGTCGCCCGTGACGTTCCAGCCGTTCACCACATAGTCGCGCTGCCGCGGATCCTCCAGGTATCGACAGCCCGTCGGCCCCTTGACCGCGAGCCGGCCGGTGCTTCCCAAGGGCAGCGGTTGCCCGTGATCGTCGAGAACGCACGCCTGATATCCGGGCAGCGGCTTGCCGGTGGCGCCCGGGCGCACGTCCGATCCAGTGCTGCCGATGAAGATGTGGATCATTTCTGTCGCACCGATCCCGTCGGTCAGGCGGATGCCGGTCGCGGCGTGCCATTCGTCGGAAGTGCTGCGCGACAACGGTTCGCCCGCCGCGACGCACGTGTGCAGGCTCGACAGGTCGTACTGGTCGGCAATCAAGGTCAGCTGTCGATACATGGTCGGTGCTGTGAACAACGTGGTAGCACGTTGCTCCTGCACGGCGCTCAGCAACGTTTCGGGTGTCGGTCGCTCGATCAGCGCGGCGCAGCCGCGAAAGCGCAGCGGAAATACCAGCAAAGCGCCGAGGCCGAAAGTGAAGCCGAGCGGAGGGCTGCCGACGCAGATGTCATGGGGCTGCGTGCGCAACAGATGTCTGCCAACCGTGTCCGCCATGGCCAGCACGTCGCGGTGGAAATGCATCGTTGCCTTCGGAGTGCCGGTAGTTCCGGAGGTGAAGGCGAGCAGGCACACGTCATTCACCGAGGTATCCACTGCCTCGAAGTACGCGGATCGTCGGGCCATGAGGCTTTCCAGCTCACCGCCGCCCCAGGATCGAATGCAGTGCAGCCCGCCGGCGGATGCTGCAGTTTGCAACTCGCCGGTCAGATCCTCCTGGCAGAGCGCATGATCGATGCAGCCGCGCTCGACGATTGCTGCCAATTCCTTCGATCGCAGCATCGGCATCGTCGTGACAGCAATAGCGCCGGCTTTGACGACTGCGAGCCATGCGCAGACCAGCATCGGCGTATTGCGCGCCCTCAGCAGGACACGATTGCCGGGAACGATGCCCAGGTCCTGTACGAGAACGTTTGCGAAACGGTTCGTCTGCTCCGCCAAACGCTCGTAACTCCACTCACCGTCTTCGCCAAGGAGTGCTATTCGTGGCGCGCAGCCTTCGTCGAGGGCATCGTCGAGCAGGACCCGTGCGCAGTTCGTGCGCGACGGATAGTCGAGCTCCGGTAGGTCAAAACGGAATTCCGGCCACAGCTCGCGGGGCGGCAGGCGGTCCCGCGCGAACGTGTCCACATGCGCCGTGTAGTCGTACATCGTGGGCGGCGATGTTTACACGGGATGCGCACGCGTTCGTTGCGTTTACTTCATCAGTCGATGGCTGCATTTCATATGCGGTTACGACGACTGCTTGCCGCTGGACGCCCAGTCCATGTCCGCGACGACCTTGCAGAAGAAATCGTGGAACTGCTTCATGGCAGTCGAGAACTCGCGGGTCGGGTGGGAAACCAGCGCGAGCTCGGATGTGACGACTGGCTGTTCGATGATTCGAACCTGGATGTCGTACAGCTGCATGGCCGCGCTGACCCACAGAGGCAACACGGCAATTCCGAGGCCAGCAACCACCATGCTGACCGCGGTGGTCGCGTGATAGACCTCGTACGCGGGCGCAGCGGTCTGCCCGAGCTGACCGAACGTGTGATCGAGCAGGCGCCTGACGGTGTGATCGCGCGCAATCGTCACCAGAGGAAAGGGTGGAAGATCGCTCCAGATGACCTGCTCCCGCAATGCCAGCGGATGATCGGCCATGCAGACGACTGCGAACGGCTGACGCGCGAGCACCGTACGACGCAGTGGCTCCGCGGTTTGGTCGAACGACCCCAGCCCATAGTCGATTTCGCCATTGGCGGCGGCCGCAGCGATCTCATCCGGACGCATGTCACGAACCGCGACGGAGATCTCCGGATGACTGAGCCGCAGCTTGGCTATGATCTGCGCAATGAAGGTGGCGGCAGCCAGTGGCGGTACGCCGATGGTCACCTGGCCCTGCTGGCGCTGCACGACAGAGCGCGCGTCGCGAACCGCGCATTCGAGATCCGCGAGCATGCGTGTGGCCGGCTTGAGGAACTCACGTCCTGCCGCGGTTAGTGCGACTGCGCGCGTGGAGCGTTCGAGCAGCTTGATGCCGACATCGTACTCGAGCTCCCGGATCAGCACCGAGAGCGCGGACTGAGTGACGCAGAGCCCCTCTGCCGCGCGCGTGAAGCTGGCCGCTTCCGCGATCGCAACGAATGCCCGCAGTTGTTTGATCGTGACGTTCATGGCAGGTACCCGCTGCGACCCCCGCCATAGTGCGATCCACGCTGCCTCGTCCGCAAGGGTCGGCGTTCCTCGTTGCGGTGGCGCTCATGGACCGATAAAAAGGTTTCATTCGACTGCTGAGCGTTTCGATATACAAGAGCCCCACTGCCAATGGCAGAGGGGAGAACCAGCGACATGACGGCTCGACATATAGATCCCGTGAGACAAGGGGCAGGGGCGACGACGGCTATCGGGCGCCGGCTGTCCTTCGCAAGGCGATCACTCGCAGCGCTGACGGCCGCTGCCGCGGTCGTTCCGCTCGCGCAGGCGCAAAACGTTTCGCGACAGGATGCAGCGGGCCCCGGCCTTGAAGAGATCGTCGTCACCGCGCGCCGTGTGGAGGAGAGCCTGCAATCCACGCCGGTGGCGGTCACGGCGCTCTCCGCCGAGGCGCTCGAACAGCGCAACATGACCGACGTTCGCGAGCTGGCGAACGCTGTGCCCAATCTGGTCCTGCAGACGTCCGGCGCGAACGGTGGCTCGCAGGTGCCGGCGATATTCATCCGCGGCCTTGGTCAGGCCGACGTGGTGCTCACGGCCGACCCGGCCGTCGGCCTGTACGTCGACGGTGTTTACGTCGCTCGCAACAGCGGCAACATTCTCAACCTGCTCGACCTCGAGCGCGTCGAAGTGCTGCGCGGGCCGCAGGGTACGCTGTTCGGCAAAAACACCATTGGCGGTGCGATCAACCTGGTGAGTGCCAAGCCGGGTCCGGATTTCGACATGAAGGCAGAGCTGACGGCCGGCAACTATGAGCGCAAGAGCGCCAAGTTCTCGGTCAACGTGCCGCTGACGGACTCGCTGTTCCTCAAGCTCGCCGCGCTCGGTGAGCAGCGCGACGGCTACATGGATCTCGCAAATTATCCAGGCAAGGCGCTCGGTGACAGCGAGAACTGGGCGGCGCGCGGCCACTTGCGCTGGCTGGCGAGCGATCAGCTCACCGTCGATCTAGCGACGGACTTCTCGAGCAGCCGCGACGTCGGTCCGCCGTTCCGGCTCATCGAGACTTTTCCGAACGCGGCGTCTGCAGGACTCTACAACGCGTTGCTCAGCGGCAATCCGGCTTCGTGTTTTTCGCCGGCGGGCCAGGCGTCGAATCCGGCGTGCTACGGACCGGTTCAGTTGCCGGCAAACGACCACACCTCGAACGTCATCTTCTACGACCGCAACCTCAACAAGGTCGATCCGGAGAACGACTTCGACACCTTCGGCACCGCTCTCACCGTTACTTGGGAGCTGCCGTTTGGCACCTTGCGCTCCATCTCTGCGTATCGCAATTTGCGCAGCGGCTTCAATTTCGACGGCGACTACAGCGCCACAATGCTGATCGGCGGCCACGCGCGTCGGCAGAAATCGGATCAGTACAGCGAAGAGCTGCAGTTGTTCGGCAACGCCTTCTCCGATCGCCTCAAATGGCTCGTTGGCGGTTACTACTTCGACGAGGAAACCTACGGTGAGGTCGAAGTGCTGTCCGTGTTCGCGCTGCCGGCCGGCCGGTACCCTTTGCTGACCGACAACTACGGTCCGACCGACACCACGAACTACGCGGCATTCGGCCAGGCGACATACGATGTCACCGAGCGGCTGCACCTGACGGCCGGTGCGCGCTGGACGAAGGAAGAGAAGAGCGCAATTCTCTATACGCTGCCGGCACAGCCGCAGGGCCTGCCGGGCGATCTCGAAATCGACGAGTGGACGCCGATGCTCTCGGTCAGCGTGGATCTCGCAGATCACGCGCACGCCTATGCATCGTTCGCCCAGGGCTTTCGCAGCGGCGGCTTTCCGCCGCGTGTGATCGGGCAGGTGAGCGAGATACCCTCGTTCGGCCCGGAGACCTCGACGACCTACGAGGTCGGACTCAAAGCCGAGTGGTTCGATCAGCGGCTGCGCACCAACCTCGCGCTGTTTACCAACAGCTTCGAAGACTTTCAGGCCGGTGGACTCGCGCCGGGCATCACGCCGCCGCTGCCGACGGTGATCAATGCAGGCGACGCGCGCATTAAGGGTGCGGAACTCGAGATCACCGCGGCTCCGACGCAGTCGCTGCGACTCGATGCGGCGCTCTCTTATCTGACGAACGAACTCACCTCCGTCAATCCGACGACGAACGACTCGGGCGTTGCGGTCACGCGCAACAACGAGCTGCCGTATTCGCCCGAGTGGAAGGCGTCGCTGGGCGTGTCGTGGCGTCTGCCGCTGCCGACGCCCGGCGACCTCGTAGCGCGAATCGACGGCGCGTATGCGGCACGAATGTTCTTCAGCCTCGGCAACCTGCCGGAAGCGAGCCAGGACAGTGTCACGACGCTGGACGGCAGTTTCACGTACACAACCGCCGGCGGCCAGTGGGAGTTCGTGTTCGGCGGGAAGAACCTCACCGACCGCGACTACTACACATCCAAGGCGACGGATCGTGTCAGCGCGGGTTTCGCTGCCGGCACTTACGGTGTGGTCGCGCCACCGCGTACTTACTTCGGCACCGTCCGCTGGCGCTACTGAAGCAGGGCCGGCGGCATGCCTGACAACGACGTGGTAGTCACGACGCCGAACGGTCGTCTGCGCGGCGCTCGCGTCGATTCCGTTGTGACGTTCAAGGGAATTCCGTACGCAGAGCCGCCTATCGACGGCCGACGCTTCCGGTCTCCGGCACCCGCGAAATCGTGGACTGGAATTCGCGACGCCTTGGCATTTGGCCATGCGCCGGTTCAGGAACCGCTGGTCGGCCGTGCCTATCCGTTCGGTCCGATCGAGTCGATGAGTGAGGATTGCCTCACTCTCAATGTCTGGGCACCGGAGGACGCGGTGAACTTGCCCGTCATCGTGTGGATTCATGGCGGCGGCTTCCGTACCGGCGCGAGCACGATGCCCGCGTACGACGGCCGCAACTACGCCGCCGGCGGACAGGTGGTGTTCGTCTCGATCAACTATCGGGTCGGTGCACTGGGATTCCTCGCACACGAGGAGCTGCGTGATCCTGACACGGGAGCATTCGCCAACTGGGCGATTCAGGATCAGATACTCGCACTGCGTTGGGTACAGGAGAACATAGCGGCCTTCGGCGGCGATCCTCGTCAGGTCACTGCGATGGGAGAGTCCGGCGGCGCCATCAACGCGATCATGATCGCGCACAGCACGCAGGGTCGGTCGCTGATTCACAAGATCATCGCGATGAGCCCGCCATACATCTGTCCGCCGGCCACGCTGGACGTCGATGACTGGCACGTCGCAACCGAGTTCGTCGCGCGCGAGCTCGGCACGACGGTTCCAGGCTTGCGAAGTGCATCCGCAGAGGCTGTACACGGCGCGGAATGGAGCCAGTACGTGCGCGGCTCGCTGAAGACCGCCAGCGGACGTGCCTACCGCGGCACCGCGGTGGACGGCATCGTGCTGGATGCATGGCCTGCTCACTACTCGTTGCCGCTAGTGCCGATGATCATAGGATGCACCGCAGCCGAAGGTGCCATGGGTTACGAGTGCTACCACCCGATCAGCAAGGAATCGATCTCCAGGAATCGATTTGCAGGCGCCGCCGCCGCAGCACGCGCCGAGGTGGGAGCGCTGTTGAATAGACTCTATTACGTCGAGGACGGCGCAGATGTAGCCGAAGAAGTCGTCGCTCACTATCTCGCGTGCGCGAGCGCCGACGGTCGTCGCGACGATCTGGTCGCCATGCTGGTCGAGCTGAACGGCGACACGATGATCCGTCACTACTGCGTGCGCAAGGCGGAGCAAGCGGCGCGATCGGGCCGCTCGGACCTCTTCTTCTATCACTACGGCTTGCCGGTCGCCTCGCCGAACCATGACCCGCCGCACGCGTGGGAGCTCCCCGTCGCGTTCGGCAATCATCGCAATCCGCTCATCGCGCCGTGGGTCGGAAGCGGGCGGCTGCACGACACGGTCGCGTCGGCCATGATCGAAGCATTCTCGTCCTTTGCCGCTGTCGGGCGTCCCTCGGCGAGAGACTTGCCGGACTGGCCGGCGTTTCGAGCGCCGGGCAAGAACGTCATGCTGCTGGGAGTGGATGGTGTTCCCGGACGTATCGCCGAGTTGCCGAAGTATGCGCAGCTCGGCGTTCTCGACAGCCTCGCGGCGAAACGACCATGACCAACGTAGTCGACGTCGATTCCGTGCTCGATGGCGTGCGCTTCCGCGGCTTGCCGCTCACTGTGCTGATCTGCTCCGCGGTCGTGCTCGCGCTCGATGGATTCGACATTCAGGTGATCGGTTTCGTCGCGCCCGCGCTCACCACCGAGTTCGGTGTGACGCGAGCGGCGCTGGGTCCGGTGCTGGCCGCCTCGCTCGTCGGTATGGCGATCGGCGGGCTTGGCGTCGGGCCTGTCGGCGATCGTATCGGTCGCCGAGCGGCAGTGTTGCTCAGCACTGCCATTTTTGCGATGGGAACGCTGCTCGGTAGCACTGCATCGACCATCGAGACACTGGCGCTATGGCGCCTTCTGACCGGAGTCGGACTTGGAGGTGCGATGCCTAACGTGACTGCATTGATGGCGGAGTATGCGCCGCCAAAGTGGCGGAGCCTGACGATCTGCGCAGCGATCGCCGGAGTACCCATCGGTGGAATGCTCGGCGCGGCGCTCGCAGCCGAAATCATTCCTGCATTCGGCTGGCGCGCGATCTTCGTGCTCGGTGGCGTGCTGCCGTTGCTCTGGCTGATAGTGATGTACTTCCTGCTGCCGGAATCGCCACGTTACCTCGCTGCCCGCGGGAATCGCCCGATTGAGCTCGCGGCACTTCTCAACCGGGTCGAGGGATATACGCGCTTCAAGGGAGCGGAGACATTCGTCCTGCGCAGTACAGCGGTCGCCGGCGACGCGAAAGGCGTGCGCGCGTTGTTCTCGCCCGCGCTGATGCGCGACACGATTGCAGCGTGGGTGATCTTCGGCACGAACATCTTCGCGGTGTATGCGATTTTCAACTGGGCACCCGTGGTGCTCACGTCCCTCGGCCTCGGATTGCCGACGGCCGTGCGCGGGTTGCTCCTTTTCAACCTGGCGGGCGTCGTGGGTTCTCTGGCCTTGTCGCTGCTGATTCCTCGACGAGGGTCGCGATGGTTGTTGGCGCTCTGCGCGATCGGTGCTGCGGCAGCGGCGGCCTGGCTCGCATGGCTCGCATGGGCGGCGGGCGCAAACGCGGCCGACCTTTCCGTCGCGAGTCTCATGACTGGTCTCGCGCTGGCGGGGTTTACGACGATCGCGATCCAGGTGGGCATGTTCCCTGTCATGGCGCACGTGTATCCGGTTCACTCGCGCTCGACGGGCGTGGGCTGGGCAATCGGCCTGGGTCGATTGGGCGGCATCCTAAGCTCGTTCGCAGGCGGCTGGTTCATGGTGCACATGGGCGGCGACAGCGGTTTTTTCGCGGGTGTCGCGCTCACATTGGTCGTGACCTTTGCCGCAATCCTGCTGCTGCGAAATCACATTCCGCCGCTGCGGGCGCTGACCGTGCTTGCCGTGCTCGGTTTGATACTGCAACCGCAGGCCGGTATTGCAGCCGACTCGGCCGACGTCGTACTCCGCAATGGCCGTATCGTCACGGTCGATCCTGCCTTCCGCGTTCTGCAGGCCATCGCCGTCAAGGAGAATCGGATTCTTGCCGTCGGCAGCGATGCAGAAATCGGTCGGTCGATCGGCGAGCGCACGCGAGTCATCGATCTCGCGGGCAAGGCGGTCATTCCCGGTCTCATCGACAGTCACCTGCACGCGACCTTCGGTGCGGCCAACGAATTCGCCGTGTCACTGAGCGGCGTCGGCTCGATCGCCGATATCCAGGCGCGCATCGCGCAGCGCGTCGGAAAGGTCGGGCGCGACGAATGGATTGCGGCGAGCGGCGACTGGCACGAGAGTCAGATCAAGGAAGGTCGGTTGCCCACTCGTCATGAGCTCGATGCTGTCGCGCCGAACAATCCGGTCTTCGTGCCGCGCGGCGGTCACGTCGCCGTGGCGAACTCGCGCGCGCTGACGCTCGCCGGCGTTGAGCAGGGACACGCCCAGTCCCGAGGGCGGCGTGATCGTGCGCGACGCCGCAGGAGAACTGACCGGCGTACTTGTGGAAGGGTCCGCGACCATGCTCGTGCGACGCCTCGTGCCAGCGCTCACACCTGAGCAGCGAGTTCTCGGGCTTGAACGATACACGGCCAAGTTATTGCGAGCCGGTGTCACTTCCATCGTGGATCCCGGAATGGCGCCGCCCGACCTGGCTGCGTACTCGGAACTTCGTCGGGCCGGCAAGCTGCAGATCAGAGTCAGCGCGCTGCTATTTTCGCGCTCGCTCGCGGACATGCAGAAGCTGGCGCCGGTCATCGCAGACTTTCGCAACGACGATTGGTTGCGTGTCGCGGGATTCAAGGCCGGCCTGGATGGCGGCGTTGAAGGCGCCTATCTCTATGAGCCCTACAAGATCGTCGCTGGTGAGCAGGAGGATCCCAAGTTCGTCGGCAAGTTGCTGCTGCCGCCGGGCGGCGCAGCCGAGTTCGAGGAGATGCTGCGGTTTGCTGGCCGCAACAAACTGCAAATGCAGGTCCACGTCGTCGGCGACGCCGCGCTCGATCGACTGCTCGACGCAGTCACCAAGGTCAGCGGCGAGGTATCGGCGAGCGAATTGCGGTGGGTCGTAGTGCACGCGTTTCTACCGAGCGCGACAGCCATCGAGCGCATCAAGAAGCTTGGGCTCTACGTCACCATGCAGGATCAGCCCGTCGCGCTGGGGCACAACATGCGGCGCTACTGGGGCGAGGAGCGCGCCTCGCGCGCGATTCCGATTCGCTCAATGCTTGCCGCGCACATACCGGTCGGTGGTGGCACCGATGCGCCGGTCGTCGATTCCAATCCATTCGTTGTCGTTATGGTGGATGACGACGCGCGGCACGTTGCCGAAGGGCGACGTGCTGGGAGCTGGCGAAGCGATCAGCCGTGAGGAAGCGTTGCGCATCTATACGATGGGCAGCGCGCGTATCGAGCGAATGGAGGATCGCATCGGTTCTCTCGAGCCGGGAAAGCTCGCCGATCTTGTCGTCCTTTCCGAGGATCTGCTCGCCGTCCACCGGAACGAATTCGTCAACTGCGCAGCGTGCTCACGATGGTGGACGGCAAGGTCGTCCACGACGCGCTGCAATGACCATCAATCACAAAGTGGAATACATGCACACTCGAAACATTCTTGCGCTGGTTGTGGCGGTCGCTGCGAGCGTCGTTGCGGCGAGCCCGGCATTCGCACAGGTGCCGAAGTTCAAGCAGGTGCCGGTGCCGCAGTCCACCGAGAGCCCGACGGGCATGCGAGTCTTGAAGGCAGAGCCGGATGACTACGTGGCGGCGTACACGCCCAACGTCGAGTATGTGCGCCGTGGCGATCGTGCGTTGGTACTGCAGATGCTCGAACCGCGCGGCGGGCCGCCGCGTTTTCCCGGAGCGGCGCAACCGGAAGCGCCGCCACTGAAGCGGCCTCTGGTCGTCTTCGTGCAAGGGTCCGGTTGGGGACCGCAGAATGTGCACTCTGCGATTCCGCAGCTTTCCGAGCTCGCGCACCATGGCTATGTCGTCGCAAGCGTCGAGCATCGGCCGTCCACGCAGGCGACGGCTCCCGCACAGATCCAGGACGTGAAGACCGCGATTCGTTATCTGCGCGCGAACGCGGCGAAGTACGGCATCGATCCGCAGCGTGTTGCGATCTGGGGCGATTCTTCCGGCGGTCATCTGGCGGCGCTGGTGGCCACGACGGTCGGCCGTGCCGAGTTCGCGACGGCGGATTACGCCGATCAGTCCGATGCGGTGCAAGCTGTCGTGGACTTCTATGGCGTGAGCGACCTCACTACCATGGGGCGCTTTCCGAGCTGGCTCGAGCACGACGCCGAAGGCTCGCCCGGCTCGCTGATGCTCGGCGGCTCGCCGCTGACGCAACGAGAGAAGGCGGTGGCGCACAGTCCGGTGACATACATCAAGGCCGATCGGCAGCTCCCGCCGTTTCTGCTGCTGCACGGCGACTGCGACGTGATCGTCCCGTTCAATCAGAGCGTGGTGCTGTACGAGGCGCTGCGAGCTGCCGGGAAGGAAGTCGTCTTCTATAAAGTGGAGGAGGGCAACCATGGCTGGCAATTCTGGTCACCGCGTGTGATGCAGATCGTCGTGGACTTTCTCGATGAAAAGCTCGCGCACTAGTCCGCGCGCGACTGGATTGACGCTCGCCCTTGGTTGCCACTATTTCGGATCCGGCGCCGGCGCAGATTCGGCACCGAATGCGGGCGGCGTCTTCAGCCACGGAAAGCCCTTCAACGCCAGGTCATGCCCGACGTCATAGAGCTCGCGCATGTAGGCATTGTCGAATTCCTCTTTGTGAGGCGCATTGAAGCTCGAGGGGATGAACGCCAGGTTGTAGTCGACGCCGTCGCGCTGCGCGGTGGCGTAGATGCGATAGAGGTCGCCGATACCTTGCGTGTGGATCAGCGAGCTGACCGCGCGTCCGGCGATGCTCATCGTCTTGCGATCGACTTGCGCCCAGTCCGGGTCCAGCCGCGCGTTGCGTATCACGTAGAGCCTGCGATCCCGCGTGGCGCCCGTGGCCGATGCCATCTTCTCGGCCGACAGCGGCCGGATACACGAACACCTGCGCCATGGTGCCGCCGTCCACGTGCATTTCCTGGTAGTGCTTGCCGTCGGCTTCGACGTCGATCATGACCGGCGGGAAGCCCGCGGGGATGGAGGCGGAGGCGATCATGATGCTGACGAACAGATCGAGCGCCTGCTGACCGCCGTAGCTCGCGATCTTGCCCATGTCCCAGATGATCGGGCGACGCGCATCGAGGTCGGCGGTTCCGATCAGAAGAAAGCGGCCCTTCGCGTATTCGTCCGCGATCTGCTTGAGAAGATCCGCGTTCACGGACTTGCGCGTGAGCTTCCACAGCGGCGCGTTATCCGCCATAGCGTCGCCAAAAACGCCCGCGATGAAGCTGCGCGTCTTGATCACGTCCTTGGCCGAGATCGTCGTGTAGACCTCCTTCAGCGTCGCATCGTACTTGTTCCCAAGAAACGCAAAGGGTGCGATGAGTGCGCCGGTGCTGATGCCCGTGACGAGCTTGAACTCGGGCCGCGTGCCGGCTGCCGTCCAGCCGTTGAGCAGACCTGCACTGAAAGCGCCGTTGTCACCGCCGCCGGAAACCGCCAGGAAAACCGCCGGCGGCAGCTCTCCAGTAATGCCCTGGCTCGCGCGATAGGCCTGCTCCCGTCGCTGCCCTTCGACGCTCAGGTTGAACATCTCGGTCAAATCCCCGCCTGCAACGTAGCGCACTCCCGGCATTCCCGGGATCTGCGCCTGCGCCGTAATCGCGGAAGGCACCGCACTCAGCCGCTCTGGCGTCGACACGCATCCCTGACTCGACAGCGCCGCGGCGCCGATCAGCAACAGTTTCCAAGCAATGTTCCTGCACATGTCTTTTGCTCCTGGCGAGTTGGTCTCACCGCGATGCGCGATGAGTGAGTGCCAACTGCACGCCGATGTCCGGAGTGTTGTCGAAGTTCGCGATGTTCTCGGTGAGTGCGAGACTCCACCTCCAATCGCGGATACGCGACTGCACGCCGAAGCTGAGCTGATACTTGTTGTCCCTGAGCTCGCGCAGGCCGGTGTCCCGAACGACACTGCGGCTCGCGTAGCTCTGAAGCACGAAGCTCGTGTGTTGTGTCGCCGCGAAGGTGTACGCGAGCACAAGAGTCGGAATGATCTGCGCTCCAGGCGACTCGGGCATTCCGCCGCTGTAGTACACCGCGCTGACGCTGCCATATAGAGCGTGTCGTCCGACGCGCCGTTGCAGCGCTGCCTGCGCGCCGATGTCCTGCTTCCCTGTAGAAAGCAGCGGGCGTTGTCCGGCGACGGCGAGTTTCATCGCTGTCTCGACCGTCAGGTCCCACGCGCCGCGCCCCGCGGCGAGTACCGCACACCGACGATCGGATCGCCGAAGCCGCCCTGGACTTCGCGATCCAGCTGCGCGTGCTGCGCGTCGCCCAGCCGGTAGATCATCTGAAAGCGATTGCGCGCTACGAGGTCGCGGCCCATCTGCCCCAGCCCGAACGCACTGTGAAAGCCCTCGATGAATGAGTCGAGCTGTCCTTCGCCGTAGTGCAGATACGGCAGCTCGAAGAACACTCCGAGCGTATCCGTCAGGCCGCGACGCATGATCAGGTCGACCGCGCCGACTTCCACATCGAGGTAGTAGGCATCGCCGGGCAGCGCGAGGATTGCCTGAGCATCCTGCGGCCGGATGGGCGCGCGTCCTGCGTCGCGCGTCTGCAGATATCCCTTCACGTTCTCGCTGGCGATGAACGTGTTCTGGTAGGCGGCTTGCAGCTCGAAGGTCCAACGATCGACGGGGTCTGCGTGCATCGTCGCCGGTCGCAAGTCGAGGCGCAGCAGACCGAATGGTGTCAGGTCGCGTGCGCGCAGCACTGCGGACTCAGGCGAATCTGCGGCGCTTGCGACCGCGGCGGCACTGAGAAGGAGCAGGCATGCGGTGAGCGACGAAGGGCGCATGTGAGAGCTCGACAATTCCGTGGACACATACTCGCCGCGCGTCACCGTTCGCTCTATCGAGAATCCGCACGACAGCGGTTTCGCCGTCAACAGGTGCGATATTTCGATAGCTGCTCTGGCGTCGCGCGCTGACGATGCGCCTCAACCGCGGAAGACGACGCGGATCCATCGTGAAGTGCAGGAGCGAACATGAGCAGCATGAAAACCATCGCGACGGCCGTAGCGGCAACGCTGGCGATCGCGGCCGCCTCGACAGCGCAGGCGCAGGACGAGAACTGGTCGTTCGAGGTGGCGCCTTATATGTGGGCGGCGGGGATCGACACCGAAGTCACGATCGGCGATCTCACCGCGACCGTGGAGCGCGATTTCGGTGACATCGTCGAAGCCCTGGACATCGGCGGCGGCATCATGGCCGGCGCGCGCCTCGGGCATTTCGTCGCAGTGACGCAGATCGACTATCTGTCGCTCGACTCCGACGAGCTCGACGACGCGCCGGCGCGGGGCAGGCTCGAGGTCGAGACTCTGATGGCGATGCTGGCGATCGGTTATCGGTTCGAGCGCAGCCGCGCCGGCGCGCACACGGATCTGCTGATCGGCGCCCGCCAGCTGTCGCTGGACAACACGCTCACTCTCGAGGGGCTCGGTACGGCCGAGGGCGACAAGGATTTCGTGGATCCGATCGTGATGTTGCGGCCGAGCTTTCCGCTCGGGCGACGCTGGCGCTTCAATCCGACGATTTCGTTCGGCTCGGGCGGCGACTCGGAGAAGACCTGGGAGTTGCAGCCGCAGTTTCACTTCCAGATCAGCGACAACGTCGGCCTGCGCTTCGGCTATCGCAAGCTGTACTACGAAATCGATTCCGAGAACGGCCGCAACAAGTTCGACGGCTCATTCCAGGGGCTGATCGTCGGCATCGGCGGCACGTTCGGCGGCTCGCCGTCGCGCGAGATGCTCAGTGCCTCGACGGCGCGCCCGGCCCCGGCGCCCGCGGCCGCACCGGCTGTCGCACCACCACCGCCGCCTCCGGCGCCGCCGCCAGCGCCGCGTGATACGGACGGCGACGGCATCGTCGACCACATCGATAAGTGCCCGAATACCGCAGGCGGCGTGAAAGTCGATCCCGTCGGTTGCGGCTACAACGTACAGCTGAACGTGACATTCGCAACCAACTCGGCAGAGCTCGCCGGTGATTCGCACTCGCAGCTCGATCGCCTCGTCGTCGCGCTGAACAGCACGCCGACGCTGTTCGCGATCATCGAGGGGCACACCGATTCGGCGGGCACGCAGGCGCATAACCAGGCCCTGTCCGAGCAGCGCGCGAAATCGGTTGCCGACTATCTCGTCTCGCAGCGCATCAGCTCCTCGCGGCTGCGCTGGCAAGGCTTCGGCGAGTCGCAACCCATCGCCGACAACGAGACAGCCGAAGGCCGCGCGCAGAACCGTCGCGTGGTGCTACGGCGTCCCGATGCGGATTGAAGTCCTGCGAAATCTCGATATCGAAACAACGAATCCGGCGTGACGATCCGACAACGAACCACCAACCGACAGGTGACTAACATGAACGCTCATACGACGACACTTGCGACCGCATTGGCGCTGTTGGCGCTGGCGCCGGCGAGTGTGCCGGCCCAGGACAAAGACAGCTCCTTCCTCAGCGACTACTCCAAGCTGCAGAAGGCCAAGGACAATCCGTTCGACGAGATCTACGCCTCACCGGAGGCGCTCAAGAGCGCCGCGAAGTACGACTCGGTGATGGTGGACCAGCCGGAGCTCTTCCTGCACCCGGACTCGAAGTACAAGGGCCTGAAGCCGGACGACATGAAGGCGCTCGCGGACTCGCTGCGCGAGCGCGTTACCACAGAGCTTAAGACCAGCTACAAGGTCGTGGACAAGCCGGGCGCAAACGTCCTGTACGTGCGCCTCGCGGTCGGCGATCTGCTGCTGCAGAAGAAGAAGCGCCCGATCCTCGCCTACATTCCGGTCGGCGCGCGTCTACGGCGTGAAGAATCTGGCCAGCGAGGCGACCAGCAAGATCGATCTCAAGAACATGAAGATCGAAGGCGAGGTGCTCGACAGCGTGACGCTCGAGCAGATCGGCGCTGCGACTTCGAGCCGCGGCAGCCTGAGTGCGGCGGCGGGCGATCCGAACAAGCCGGTCTCGTGGAACGAGCTCGACAATCTGTTCGGCATCGTCGGCAAGCGGCTGAAGTGCCGCCTCGACAACTCGCGCATTCCGGAGGCGCAGTGGGCGAAGTGCGGCGCAACCGGTCTCGCGGAGCCCGCGAAGTCCGCAGCGCGCTGATACCGAGCGGTTCTTGAATCCATGGATCCTGGCGGCGGCGCGGTCGCGCCGCCGTAGAGGACGAGGAAA
>CAWISC010000055.1:0-85020 GCA_963838635.1 uncultured Gammaproteobacteria bacterium
CCGCCGCCGATCTGTGTGCCGGTCGCCTGGTGTTTTCGCACGAAGGAGGTTATTCGCCGTGGCACGCGCCGTACTGCGGGCTCGCGATCATGGACGAGCTCAGCGGTGTCCGCACCGCCATCGCGGACCCATTCCTGCCAATGATTCGGGACTGGGCACAGCAGGAACTGCAACCGCATCAGTCGCAGGCAATCGATGCCGCCGCAGCGCTACTCGGGCGCATCGAGTAGGGGTGATCGCTCAATGATCGACAAAGTTGCTCCGTCACTCGGCGTCCTCTTCGGCTTGTTACTTTCGTTCGCAGTTACAGCGAAAACGCTGTTTGTATGCGCGACGGGCCAGCCGCGTGCGCAGTGCGAGCACGCCGGACCACACGCCATCCAAGCTGCAGTCGATCGCGCAGCCGATGGCGATGTCGTGCTCCTGCGTGCGGGGACATACTCCGCGGCTGCCTTCACCGACGTGCCGTACAAGAAGTACGTGATCCGCGGCTACGTCGCGATTCGCAACAAGCACATCAGCGTCGTCGGCGAACCCGGCGCAGTTCTCGACGGCGGCAGCGGTCCGCCGGTGTCGGCCATAGTCGTGGAAGGCGGCGAGGTGAGTCTGCGAGGCCTGACACTGCGCAACTTCCGCGCGGGCGATGCCGAGGACGATCTATACGAAGGTCACGGTGTGTTCGTCATCGATGCCGCGGCGACACTGAGCGAGGTGACCATCGAGAAGTACGCCAAGATGGCAGTGACCGGGCGCGGAACGACACGCTTGGTCGCTTCGAAGATTCGCATCCAGGACGGCCATGTCGCGATCTGGCTGGAAGAATCTGCGCACCTGCACTTGTGCAACTCGGTCGTGCGTAACAACGATTCCGCGGGCATTGCTGCCTACGCGAACTCGGCTGCCAACGTGTACAACTCCGTGTTCGACCGCAACCAGGACGACGGTCTCTATGTCGAGGACGACGCATCGATCTTCGTGACCAATTCCCTGCTGCTGCACAACTCGCCCTACGCTGTGCGTGTCGTCGGCGATGCGCGTGCCTGGGTCGGTCACAGCATTGCGTTCGGGAACGCAGCCAAGTCCAACGAGCCTGAAGGCAAGCAGTCGATCCGCTGGGGCAAACAGGTAAGCGAACGCGATCCGCAAGTGAAGGTGGACTACTCGCTGCCGCAGCCTCCGCTCGGAGATCCCGATGTACGTGGGCCACGCGGCAACCCGACGACGGTCGGGCTATCGGAAGTGGCTGCCTGTACGTCGCTACTTTAGGCGACGAGCGAGCGCATTCGCAGTCCGCCGCCGCGCTGGCTTCCTGCTCACGCGTCTGATTTGCTTCGCCGCTGCAAGCTGGTAACGCGCCGCTTCGCGCGCGGCTGCGATCGAAGCGTAGCCGTTCATCCGCTCGAACAAATCAGCCATGGGCTGCTGCACATAGGTGGAGAGCTCATAGCCGAAGCTGTCTCGTTCCTGGTAGATGCGCACGTAACCAGGCTCGTCGTTGAACAGGTCCAGCAGAGTTCGCATCTATATATGTATGCAGGGCGCCGAGCACGTCGGTGCGCATAATATGACAAGTTCGGCGGCCTGCAGCATGAGACATGCGTCACATGTTCTCTGGACCACGGGCGCCGTGTTCGTACCGGACGAGGAGTATCGGGGGTTTTACCTGCACGGAGAGCGCATCGCGCATGGCACTGTTCGACGACTGCAATATAATCAGCCGCTTACGATAGTGTCACAATGAAAGTTCGGTCGGTCGCACCGAATTTTCATGGTAGGCTCGCAGCATGATCGATCGCGAGCTGCATGCGATTCATATCAAGGGGCTGTTGAAGCGGTTTCCCGTCGTGGCAATTCTGGGCGCGCGCCAGGTTGGCAAGACGACGCTGGCGAACCTGATCGTGCCCGCCGTCAGCGAGCGCAGCACTCGCTTCGATCTGGAAAATCCTGCCGATCTGGCCCGACTCGCGGATCCCATGCTGGCGCTGCAGGACCTCACCGGCATCGTCGTACTCGACGAGGTGCAGCGTCGTCCTCAGCTATTTCCGACCTTGCGTGTGCTAGCGGATCGCCGACCCATACGCACAAGGTTTCTCGTTCTCGGCAGCGCCGCACCCGATCTATTGCGTCAGAGCGCCGAGACGCTCGCCGGACGCATCGCTTATTACGAGCTGCCGGGTCTGGCTCTTCGTGAAGTGGGTGAGAAGCAGGCAGATCGGCTGTGGGTGCGTGGCGGCTTTCCGCGATCGTTCCTGGCGCGCTCGGAGCGCGATAGCATGGAGTGGCGCCAGTCCTTCATCCGTACATTTCTCGAACGCGATCTGCCCTCGCTTGGGGTCAATGTGGCCGCGGACACGATGCGGCGCTTCTGGTCGATGCTCGCTCACTACCACGCGCAGTTGTGGAATGCATCGGAGATCGGCCGATCATTCGGTGTCGCCGACACGACGGTGCGCGGCTATCTGGACAAGCTCACCGACGCGCTCGTCGTCAGGCAGCTCAAACCGTGGCATGAGAATCTCGGCAAGAGACAGGTGAAAGCCCCGAAGATCTACGTTCGTGACTCCGGGCTCCTGCATGGGCTGCTGAACCTGCCGACGCAGCGCGATATCGAAGGTCACCCGAAACTCGGCGCGTCCTGGGAAGGATTCGTCATCGACCAGGTCGTGCAGCAGCTCGGTGCGCGCTCCGACGAGATCCACTACTGGCGCACGCACACCGGCGCAGAGCTCGATCTGCTGGTTGTTCGTGGCACCGTCAGGCTCGGCTTCGAGGTCAAGCGCACTGTGTCGCCGGCCATGACGCCGTCGATGCGCTCTGCGATGCAGGACCTGAAACTAAAGTCATTGAGCGTCGTTCATGCGGGCGCAGCTTCGTTTCCGCTGGACAAGAACGTCGTTGCGCTCAGTGCCGCGGAGCTCACAGGGAAGATTCGGCCGCTGAAGTAGATTGCTTCCGGCTAGAACATCGGTCGACGCCAGATGCCGGACTGCGACTGCGTCAAAGCGATGAGCGCCTTGCGCCATTCGCCGATCTGCGCCTTGAGGTCGACGACCATCGCCAGCATCGATTTCTCGACCGCGTTGTCGTCGGTCGCGAGCACGCCGCTGCAATAGGTTCGAAAGTAGCTCGCGTAAAGCTCTTCGTATTCGGCGAGCGGCGCTTCGAACAGCGCGTCGAACATGACGTGCGATCCGACATAGCTCGAACAAAAGTAACTTGCAGCGCTGCGCATGTAGCGCCCGTGCTCGGCAACGACCGCGCTGTTGTAATCGCGATGGGAACAGAAGTGCGCCATGATTTCCTGGCGCCTGCTGCCGCGAACCTGCTCGTCGCGCAGGTATTCGAACAGCGCCTTGCGATGGATCAGCGACAGCGCAGTGTTCAGCAGCTGCGACTTCTGCACGCTCGGCAGCCGCTCGGCCGCAATCCGGCGCATGAGCGTTGCGTGCTCGTCTTCCCAGCGGCGGTAGCCGCGCGCGTCATCGAGAATGCGCGTCGCAACGCGTTCCTCATTGGGCAGACCGGACAGCGCGGCGTTCGTCAGGCGTCGTTGCGATTCTTCCATGAGCCGATCGTGGCTCAGACGTGGAAAATCACCGGTCGAAGCGTCGCCGCCAAAGCGTTGCAGCAGCACCGACGACAGTCGAGGCGCCGGCTCAAGGTTCCACATAAAAACTATTCCCGCCACAGTCACCGGGTCACGGATGCCAGATTCGCATCCGTGCCGGTTTGAGTTTGCTACCGGACATTGAGCGCCCAGGGGACTCGAGGGTAAGTGCCCTTTCGGGCATGCGTATTTGTACTACACGCCGGGCACCACCGCCGACTCACGAAGCACCGCCGGGCCTTGCTGCGCTGACTACAATCCAGGCGCGAGCCGGCAATCGAGGCGCGAGGTAAGCATGCATTTCCAGACACAACCCCGCCAGTCGGCAATCTCAGGCATAGCGGCGCTCGTCCTGATCGGGCTCGGCCTGCCGATGACGCTGCCTGCAGGAACGTCGCAGGACTCGTTGCAACCTGTCGTCAACAGCGCCGGCAAGACGCTCGACTTCGATTGGCCGATGATCCGCATCGGCACCGGCGAGTACGACGAGGGTCCGACCGGTGTCACGGTCTTCCATTTCCAGCGCAAGGTGCTCGGCGCCGTCGACGTGCGCGGCGGTGGGCCCGGCACCGTCAACACCGACTTTCTGCGGCTCGGCTACGAGGCTCCCGAGCTCGATACTGTCGTCTTCGCCGGCGGCTCCTGGTATGGACTCGAAGCGACCACGGCGGTCGCGACGGCCCTCAAGGACGACGGCGTGCGTGACGGCGGCTGGATGACGCTCGCGTTGTCTGTCGGCGCGATCATCTACGATCTCGGCGAGCGGCGGCTCAACGAAATCTATCCCGACAAGCGACTCGCACAGGCAGCGTTTCGCGCTGCGCGCCCCGGCGTTTTTGCCCTCGGCCCGCACGGTGCAGGACGACTGGCGAAGACCGGCGGCTACTTCGGCTGCAATGCGCACTCGGGGCAGGGCGGTGCATTCCGTCAGATCGGCGAACTGAAGATCGCGGCGTTCACCGTGGTGAATGCACTCGGCGTCGTCACCGATCGCAACGGCAATATCGCCGCCTGTTTTCGCGACACCGCGTGGCCGCAGGACCTGACGGCGCTCGATCTGGTCGAAGGGCTGCCCGACAGTCGTAAGCCCGGCTGGCGTGGTCCCGCGCCGACCGGCGATGCCAGGCGCAACACCACGATCAGCCTCGTCGTCACGAATCAGACACTGAATCCGGCGGAGCTGCAGCGCCTCGCCGTACAGGTACACACGTCGATGGCCCGCGGCATTCAGCCGTTCGCGACGGAATTCGACGGCGACGTGTTGTACGCGGTCAGCACCGGCGAGCTGCCGAAGAAGGAATCGCCGGCAATCACCTCGGCCGACCTCGGCATCATCGCCTCGGACGTGATGTGGGATGCGATCCTGGCGTCGGTTCCCGAGCAGCCCGCTGCGCCGCGAGTCAACCAGCGGCTCAAGCCGAGTGCGGAGGATCTGCAGCGTTACGCCGGCCGCTATTTTTTCAGCGAGCCCGTCAAGATCGAGGTCAGCGTCAGAGACTCCAGGCTCTTCGCGCAAGCAATCGGAGCACGCGATGCATACGCGATAAGCGCGCCGCGCCGGTCGAGCTATTGCCGGTGGCGAAGGATGTCTTCACCGTGCCCGGCCGCTATCCGCTCACCATCCAGTTCGAGCCAGCCGCCGTCGTGCTCAATCCCGGACGCTGGCAACAGACCGGCACCCGCGTACATTAGAAAGCATTATTTCTCGATGCCGAGGGTGGCGATCCAGCGCGCGATCTCGTGACTGCCTTCGTCGTTGCGCTCCAGCAGGTGCGCCATCACTCGCACGCGATCTGCCGGCGGATGCGTTTGACTGAGCTTGGTGACGCCTTCGATGCGCTCGACCCGCAGCCGGAACGAGCGAATTTTCGGCATGAGCTCGGTCACACGACCAGGCGGCGCCTGCTCCAGAGTCCAGGGCGTCGGGCTATCGCTCTCCATGACGCGCGCCGTGAGTTGCAGGATCGCTCGCTGTGCCGCGTCGTCGTCGATCGGCTCGATCGTGCCGCGGACGTGCGCCACCACGTAGTCCCAGGTCGGCACGGTCGGACGATCTTCGTACCAGCGCGAAGAGATGTAAGCGTGCGGACCCGCGAAGATCGCCAGCGCCCGTTGACCCGCCTGCAGGGCGTTTGCGTGCGGGTTGCGACGGGCCATGTGGCCCACCATCGTGGTGTTATCGCCATCGTTCTCGAAGAACAGCGGGATGGCGGTCACGAGCACGTCCGGCGGCCCCGGGGTGATGAGCTGCGCGAACGGGTAGCGGCGCACGATTGCGGCGGGATCCGCCGCCACATAGGCCGCGGGCGCGAATAGCAGTCTTTCCGTGGTCATCGAGCGGCAGGATCGCAGGGCGACGTCTCGCTGGGAATTGCAAAACGGGGAGCCGATGGTGACCGTGGCTCACCGCTGCGCACGCCATTCGCAACCGTCACTCTCCGGCCGATGCGTATAACGGGTTTCCTGGATCAACCCATGCCGGACGTCGGGAGTGCATTTCTTGCATCGGGAAGGTGGATCGGCGGAAGCCTCGGCTGTCGACGCAGAAGGCGTCAAGTTCGTCAGCAGCGCTGGTGAAGAGGCGAGGCGGGCCTACGCGGGCAAGCTCCTGCCGGCGACGCAGTTGCGCCTGTTCCGCGATCCGCATTGGGTATTCGCCACCCGCAAGATTCCGCGCGGCAAGCACGTCTTCGCGCTGGCGCGCGCCCCCAGGCAGCTCACCGATCTGCAGGTGCGGGCCAACGGCACGCAATACGATCTCGCCGACTACGTCTCGCGCAATCGCGTCGTCGGGTTGCTGATCCTGCAACAGGGCCGCATCGTCCTCGAGCATTACGAGGCCGACATCGACGCCAGCAGCCGGTGGATTTCCATGTCGATGGCGAAATCGATCAGCACTACGCTCGTCGGCGCTGCGATCCAGGACGGGCTCATCGGCAGCGTCGAAGATCCTCTGACGCGCTATTTGCCGCAGCTCGCCGACGGCGGTTACGCCGGAGTCTCGATCAGACATCTGCTGCAGATGACTTCCGGCGTGCGCTGGGACGACACGCACACGGATCCGGCCTCCGAGCGACGCCGGATGCTGGAGCTGCAGATCGCCCAGCAGCCGGATGCCATCCTGCGCTTCGTGGCGAATCAGCCGCGCGTGGCGGAGCCGGGAACGGTCTGGAATTACAGCACCGGCGAAACGCACGTCGTAGGTGCGCTGGTGCGCGCTGCCGTGGGGCGCTGGGTCTCGGACTATCTCTCCGAGAAAATCTGGGCGCCGTTCGGCATGGAGTCCGACGCCACCTGGTGGCTCGAATCGCCGCAAGGGCTGGAAGTTGCCGGCAGCGGTATCAGTGCCACGTTGCGCGACTACGCGCGCTTCGGCCAGTTCATTCTGAACGACGGTGTGATCGGCTCGAAGCGCGTGCTGCCGAAAGGTTGGATCGGCGAAGCGACAGCGCCGCGGCAGGTCGGCGGTCAGACGCTCAACTACGGGTATATGTGGTGGGCCGTGCCTGCGCGCGACGGTGGGTTCGAGGACGGCGCATTCAGCGCACGCGGCATCTTCGGCCAGTACGTCTACATCAATCCGCGAAAGGGACTCGTAATAACCGTGCTGAGCGCGCGTTCCAAGCCGCGCGGCGCCGAGGTGATCCTGGACAACGACTTCTTCAACAGCGTGGTGGAAGCGCTGCAATGAACGCGACGGTCGAAGCAGCTGCGTCGGCACCCGCGAACGGCGAACGTACGTTCTTCGGTCAGCCGCGCGGACTCGCGTACATCGTCTTCACCGAAGCATGGGAGCGCTTCTCGTTCTACGGCATGCAGGCGCTGCTGGTGCTGTACATGACAGGGCACCTGCTGCATCCGGGCGCGGTCGAGGGTGTGATCGGCTTTGCCGGATTCCGCGCCGCCATCGAGGTCGTGTTCGGCCAGCTCTCGCTGCAGGCTCTCGCGACACAGATCTTCGGCCTCTACATCGGCCTGATCTATTTCGTGCCCGTGCTCGGCGGTCTGCTCGGCGACCGCGTGCTCGGTCGCAGGAAAGCCGTGATCGGCGGCGCCGTGCTGATGGCCGGCGGCCATTTCCTCATGGCGTTCGAGCCAGCCTTTCTGTTCGCGCTCGCGCTGCTGATCCTCGGCTCCGGCCTGCTGAAAGGGAACCTGGCGGCGCAGGTCGGCGGCTTGTACGCGAAGAACGATGCGCGACGCGACACTGCGTTCTCGCTCTACTGCATGTCCATCAACGTCGGCGCATTCCTGGCGCCGCTGGTATGCGGGACACTCGGCGAGCTCTACGGCTGGCACTACGGCTTCGGCGCCGCCGGCGTCGGCATGCTGTTCGGCATCGCGATCTATCTGCAGGGACGCGACTACCTGCCCGTCGACAACGTGGCCGCGCGGGGCGAGCGCGTCAAGCTGCAGTCAGGCGACGGACGCACGATTGCGGCTTTGCTGAGCGTGCTCGCGATCACGGGATTGTTCTGGACCGCGCAGACCCAGGTCTGGAATACCTATCCGCTGTGGATTCGCGATCACGTCGATCGCGAGTTGTTCGGCGTCGCGATTCCGGTGACGTGGTTCCAGTCGCTCGATTCGCTCGCCGTGCTGGTCTTCGCGCCCGGGGTGATCTGGTTCTGGCGCTGGCAGTCACGGCGGCGCACCGAGCCCGGCGACCTGGTGAAGATTGCGCTCGGCTGCGCATTCTTTGCGCTTGCCTGCGTGCTGCTCACGATCGGTGAATGGACCGGCGGCGCAGGCAGAACTGCGCTCATCTGGCCGACGCTGTTTCACTTCGTGTGCGCAGCAGCGTATCTCTATGTTGCACCGATCGCGCTCGCACTCGTGTCGCGCGCCGCGCCGCTCTCCGTGAACGCGATGATGGTGGGCGCGTATTACCTCGCCTTGTTCGCGGGCGGCATCGTCAGCGGCTGGCTTGGCCGGTTTTTCGAGGTGCTGTCGCCCGCCGCATTCTGGCTCATGCACGGTGCGATCGTGGGTTCCGGCGCAGTGCTCATCCTGCTGCTGCGTCGTCCGCTGCTGCGCGAGATGAAACTCGATAGTTTCGCGCCAGCCGCGAACGAAGGTGCGTCCGCATGACGCCGCATCGCTGGTGCGGTTCCCGCACCACTGCTTGCATGTTTGGCATCTATTCAAGGGATGGCGCCGCTCCTATCGTCGATTCGCAGCGACATCGCTCCTTCTGGGAGGTTCACGAATCATGATCACCTATTCGCACCGCTTGCTGATGGTGTCGCTGGCAGCAGCGACCTTTCCGGCGATGACCTGGGCGCAGGACATTACGCTCGAGGAAGTCATCGTCACGGCGCAGAAGCGCGAGCAGAAGCTCATCGACGTTCCCGTGGCGATCACCGCGTTGAGCGGGACGGAGCTGGAGCAACGCGGCCTGAGCTCGGTGCAGGACATCTCGTTCGCCGTGCCCGGGCTCACCATGCGCGAGGACGGGCCGGGCAGCTACACGATATTCATGCGCGGCCTGAGCAACCAGTACGGCAGCGATGCGCTCGTCGGCGTGTATCTCGACGAAGCGCCGCTGTCGCTGAGCGGCTTCGATCAGCTGGATTCGCGCGTCATGGATCTGCAGCGCGTGGAAGTACTCAAGGGACCGCAGGGCACGCTCTACGGTCAAGGCTCGGTCGCAGGCGCGATCCGCTACATCACCAACGCGCCGCGGCTCGACGCCTTCGAAGGCAAGATCGATGTGTCCGAGACGTTCATCGACGACGGCGACAGCAAGGAGACGGTGACCGGCGTGCTCAACGTGCCGCTGGTCGCCGACAAGCTCGCAGTGCGGCTCGCTGCGACGTACGAGCAGGGCGGCGGCTGGCAGGATCAGCCGGAAGCAGGCATCGAAGACGGCAACGACCAGGACCTCCTCAACGTGCGCGCCAAGATGCTCTGGCAGATCAGCGACCAGTTCTCGGCCGACGGCATGGTCGTGGTCCATCGCAACGAGAGCAAGCTCGGCCTCGGCTACGAGAATCCGGATCGCACGATCACCATCGGCGTCGACCGCGCGCGCGTGCTGATCCCGAAAGATTTCGAGTACGACTTGTACAACCTCAACCTGGTGTACGACTTCGGCGGCGCGCAGCTGCTGAGCGCGACCACCTACATCGATCATCATCACCAGTATCCGTTCTCGTACATCGGCGGGCCGCAGACGATCTACGAGGGCGCGCTGGAAGGCACCGACAAGCGCTTCAGCCGCGCCAAGCAGGTCACCGAAGAGCTGCGTCTCAGCTCGGCGGGCGAGGGCCCGTGGAGCTGGACCGTCGGCGCGTTCTACAAGTCGCTCGACAATCAACTGGAGGCGCTCTACGACACCCTGTTCGCGGGCAGCTATTTCCCCGAAGCGTATTACCTGGACCGCGGCAACTCCGAGTCGTACGCGCTGTTTGCCGACGTCGGCTGGAACATCACGGAGCGCTTCGAAGTGGGCGGCGGCGTGCGCTACTTCGAGGAAGACCAGGAGACGTTCGACGGCACGCTGGAGGAGAGCGACACTTTCGACTCCGTCGATCCGCGCGTGTACGCCTCGTTCAAGCTGGCCGAGAACGTGAATCTGTACGCCAGCGCTGCGAAAGGCTTCCGCAGCGGCGGTTTCAACCGCGGCGAGCTGCCGAACTACGAGCCGGAATCGCTGTGGAGCTACGAGCTCGGTTTGAAGGGCCAGAGCGCGAGCGGCATGGTCGGGTTCGAGGCGGCGCTGTACTACAGCGATTACTCCGACATGCTCCGGCGCGGCCTGGTGCTGGTGCCGGATGCGCAGCCGCAGTTCCAGCAGCTCACCAGCAACATAGGCACCGTGGAAGTGAAAGGCGTGGAGGGCGGCATCACGCTGCGTGCGACCGAAAAGCTCACGCTGAACGCGACAGCTTCCTACATCGACAGCGAGATCACCGAAGTCAACGCGACTGACGCGACCAACATCGCAGGTGACCCGGTCGACTACGTGCCGGAGCTCAGCTATACGCTGGGCGCGCACTTCAGCTTCGACCTCGGCGCGCTACCCGGTTACGTGCGGCTCGACTACAGCTATCGCGATGCCGTGAGCTATGTCGACCGCTCGAGCTTCCCGGCGCAGAACGTTCCGCAGCTCTCGGATGACATCGGCCTGGTCGACGCACGCTTCGGTCTCGACTGGAACCAGGCGTGGTTCGAGCTCTACGGCACCAACCTCACCAACCAGAACAAGTGGATCGATCCGTATCACGACTGGACCAACGCGAACCGCACGCGCCCGCGCGCAATCGGGGTGAAGGTGGGGTATAACTTCAGGTAACGACGTCGAGATCCACAATGGCCGCACAACCCCGCACGACCCTCGAGTGGCAGCAGCTCGATAGCGCACATCACGTGCATCCATTCACGGATGCGAAGGCGCTGGCAAAGAACGGCGTGCGCGTCATCACGCGCGCCGACGGCGCGTACGTGTGGGACAGCGACGGCAACCGGATCCTCGACGGCATGGCCGGGCTCTGGTGCGTGAACGTGGGCTACGGCCGGCAGGAACTGGTCGACGCGGCTGCGCGCCAGATGCAGGAGCTGCCGTACTACAACAGTTTCTTTCAGACGGCGACGCCGTCGCAGATCGAGCTGGGCCAGGTGCTGGCAGAGGTTACTCCGCCGGGGCTCGATCACTTCTTCTTTGCCAACTCAGGTTCCGAGGCGAACGATACGGTCATTCGCATCGCACGCCATTACTGGTACCTGCAAGGCAAGCCGAAGAAACGCACGTTCATCGGACGCACCATGGCCTATCACGGCAGCACGCTCGCTGCTGTGAGCCTCGGCGGCATGCCGCACATGCATGCGCTCGACAAGATCCTGCTTCCCGAGTTCGCGCACATCCCGCATCCGCATTGGTACACGCTGGGCGGTGACTTGTCGCGCGAGGAGTTCGGTCTTGCCTCGGCGCGCGCACTCGAAGAGAAGATCATCGAGCTCGGTCCGGATAACGTCGCCGCGTTCATCGGCGAGCCCGTGCAGGGTGCGGGCGGCGTGATCGATCCGCCGTCGACCTACTGGCCGGAGATTCAGCGGATCTGCCGCAAGTACGACATCCTGCTGGTCGCCGACGAAGTCATCTGCGGCTTCGGACGCACGGGCGAGTGGTTCGGCTCGCAGACCTATCGCATCGAGCCGGATTTGATGCCGATGGCCAAGGGCCTGTCCTCGGGCTACCTGCCGATCTCGGCCGTCGCGATGAACAAGCGCGTGTTCGAGGCAGTCAGGGAGGGCGGTTTGCTCGCGCACGGTTACACGTATTCGGGTCATCCGGCCGCGTGTGCCGTGGCCATCGCGAACATCAGGCTGATCCAGCGCGAGCGTCTCGTCGAACGCGTGCGCGAAGACATCGCACCGTATTTCCGTGCGAGGCTGCAAGAGCTCGCCGATCAGCATCCGATCGTCGGTGAGCTGCGCGGCGTCGGACTGCTCGCAGGGCTGCAGCTGGTCAAGGACAAAGCCAAGCGCACAATCTTCACGACCGAAGACGACGCCGCGAATAAATGCCGCGACCTGTGTTTGAACAACAATCTGATCATGCGTGCCGTAGGACAGACGATGGTGCTGAGTCCGCCGCTCATCATCACGCGCGCGCAGGTCGACGAGCTGGTTGCGAAAGTGCGCATCGGCCTCGACCTGACGGCGAGGCACTTCGAGCTGATGTAGCGGCCGGCGAGCTAGTCGCGGCTCGCTTCTTCCGCCTTGAACGCCGGGTGCTCCCTGGCGATCGTCGAGGCGAGCCAGTAGCGGAAGCGGCGGATCAGATTCGCATCCCAGCGGTCTGCCTTGGCGACGAACTGATACGCCCCCATGGCCTTGGGTGTGAAGCTCGCGAGGTCGCCACCGACTTCGATGAGACGTCCTGCGGCGATGTCATCGGCTGCAATCAGCATGTTGGTGAGCGACACGCCACGCCCATAGCGCGCGGCGTCGAGCGTCAGATGGCCCTGCCACAGCCGCGGGCCCGTCAGCTCGACGTCGTCGACCACCCGGTGCGCCGCGAGGAAATTCCGCCAGCGATCGAAGTTCTCTTCGTGCAGGAGCTGGTGACTGAGCAGATCGCGCGGCTGCGGCGATCTGCGGGTGACTTGCCAGGTACTCCTTGCTGGCCACCGCAATGATCGGCACACGCGCGACTTCGGTCGCGCGCAGATTCGACGGCAATTGCAGCGCCGGCACGTAGGTCGGCACCAGTCGGATTTCGAGGTCGGTGTCTTCGGACAGGTATTCCGGGCTGCGGTCGGCGGGTCGCAGCTCCACATCCAGGCCGGGGTTGGCCTTTTCGAAATCGCCGAGACGGCCGGACAGCCAGTGCAGCGCGAAGCCGGGCATGCAGCGGATATGCAGGCAGCGATTGTCGCCTCGTTTCATGAGGTCCACTGTTGCATTGGCAATCAGGTCCATCGCAACTGCCACCTCGCGGTGATAGCGTACGCCATCTGCGGTCAGCACCGCGCCGCCGGGCGTTCTCTCGATCAGCTTCACGCCAGTCCATTCCTCGATTGCGCGCAGGTGACGGCTGACGACCGCGTGATCGCGACAGAGGTACTGTGCAGCCTTGCGCACGCCGCCTAGACGAGCGATGGCATCGAACGCGCGCAACGCTTCGAACGGCGGCAGGGCCTTGCGCGAGGGCAGGTGAGAGCTGGGAAGCCTGGCTCTGAGGGTTTCTTCGGCGATCATGACCCATGGTGCCTGTGAGTCACCGCCCCTGCAATAAGGCCTGAATAAAGCGCCGGCGCCGTGTCATATCTGCGCGGCCGGCGCGGGTAAGGATGGACGCCAATGTTCGAGCTGTACGACTTCAGGTTCTCGCACTATTCCGAGAAAGCGCGCTGGGCCCTCGACTTCAAAGGCGTCCCCTATACGCCGCGGCATCTGTTGCCGGGCTTTCATCTGCGAACCACCCGAAAGCTCGCGCCACGCTCCAGCGTACCGATCCTCAAAACCGACGGTGCCGTGATCCAGGGCTCGACCGAGATCATCGACTTCCTCGAACGGACCTTTCCGGAGCGGAGCCTGACACCTGCGGATCCGGAAGACGCGAACAGTGCTGTCCAATGGGAGAAGTATCTGGACGCGGAAATCGGCGTGCCGCTGCGCCTTTGGTTCTATCACCACACGCTTGCCGACCGTGATCGGGCCTTGCGATTTCTATGCTCGGATGCGCCGTGGCTGCAGCGTTCGCTGTTCGCTTTATCGTTCGCAACGGTTCGGCGCAAGATGACTCAGTTCATGAGCATCAACGCAGAGAATGCGACAGAGGCTGAGCGGCGCTATCTGCTGGCGTTCGACCGGCTCGACGACGCGCTCGCGCGAGCGCCATTTTTGGCGGGGAACCGCTTTTCCCGAGCTGACCTGACTGCATGCGCATTGCTCTGGCCTTTGTGCAGGCCGGGCGAGTCGGAGTCCGAAGTCGAAGCGCTCTTGTGTCCGACGGTCTGCGCGCAACGCAAACAACTGCAGCAGCGACGCTTTTATCAGTGGGTGCTCGAGCGTTACCAGGAGCATCGAGCTCCACAGAAGCTGTAGTCCGCCGACATGAAGGTCACGGCCGAACGACTCAGCAACGCGAACGTCCGGGCGCTGCCCGTCGATGTGCGTCGACCCGCCTACGACCGTAGCGCGCAACGCACCGGCATCGTTCACTTCGGCATCGGTGCATTCCATCGAGCGCACCAGGCGGTGTACACGGACGATGCCATGGCGGCCGGCGATCGCGATTGGGCGATCAGCGGTGTGTCGCTGCGCTCGCCGGATGTGCGCGACGCGCTCCAGCCGCAAGACGGCCTTTACTCGGTTACTGAGCGCGATACTGCGGGCGAGCGGATACGCGTCATCGGATCTGTGCGCGAGGTGCTGGTGGGTGGTGAAGACGCCGAGCGCATCATCGCTGCGCTGGCCTCTCCCGACGCCCACATCGTCACCTTCACCGTTACTGAGAAAGGCTATCTCCGCGATCCCGAGAAAGGCTCGCTGCTCACGACTGCGCCAGACCTGGCTCACGACCTGCAAGGAATCGGAGCGCCGCGGACGATCTACGGATTCCTGGAGCGTGGTCTGGCGCGTCGGCGGGTTGCCGGCTTGCCGGGCATGACGCTCATGAGCTGCGACAACCTCGCCAGCAACGGACGTCAACTCGCAGCACTGCTCGACGAATACCTCGAGCGGCGGGATCCGACGCTCGCGCAGTGGGCGCGACGCGAGAACAGTTATCCGTGCACGATGGTCGATCGGATCGTACCCGCCACTGCCGCTGCCGACGTCGCGCGAATCGCAGGCGCGCTCGGTTTCGAAGACCGTGCTGCTGTGGTGACCGAGAGCTTCAGTCAGTGGGTGATCGAGGATCGCTTCGCCGGTCCGCGACCGAAGTGGGAAGCGGGCGGCGCGCAATTCGCCGCTGACGTGCGTTCGTTCGAGACGGCCAAGCTGCGGATGCTCAACGGCGCACATTCTGCGCTCGCGTACGTCGGGCTCGGCCTGGGGCTGGAGTACGTGCATCAGGCGATCGCGGATCCGGACCTGAATGCGCTCGTGCGCCGGATCATGAAGGAAGGCGCTGCGAGTCTCACGCCTGCGCCAGGACAAGACCTGGTGGCGTACGCCGAAACCCTGGAGCATCGCTTTGCCAACGCTTCGCTCGGTCATCGTCTGATCCAGATTGCGATGGACGGTACGCAGAAGATTCCACAGCGCTGGCTGGCGTCGATCGCGACCCTGCAGCAGCAGGGCAGGCAGCCATCGGCACTCCTGTTCGCGCTCGCGGGCTGGATCGCGTTCGCCTGTTCAACGCAGCGCACGCTGGATGACCCCTTGGCCGGTCGGCTCGTGGAGATTCGCGAGCGCAGCTCGGATGCACGAGCTGCAGTCAGCGCGCTAATCGGGGAAGGCGGACTGTTCAGCGCTGCGTGGCAAGCGGATTCCGCAACCCTGGAAGGAATCGCAACTCAAGTTACCGCCATAGCGCAGGGAGGAATGCGTGGAGCGTTGGCGGCGACGATCGATGAGCTGCGCCGCGAACGGCGTCCCCGATGAAGAAGCCCGCGGTCAGCCTCGCAGAGCGCGCGAGATGGCCTCGAGACCGGCCGCAAGATCGTCGCGGCTTGGCCAGCCATAACCCAACCGGAAATAGGTATCCGGCATCTCGAACCAATGACCCGGACCTACGTACGCGCCGTGCACCTCGAGGAGACGGCGATAGAACGCCTCCGTGCCGCCCGGCGGCTGTGCGCGCATGCGGGGAAAGCAAACGACGCCACCTTCCGGCGGTACGCATTCGAGCAATGCTTCGTGCTCGATCCAGTCGCGTACCAGTGTGCGTCGGCGGCGCATTTCCGCGAGCGTGACCGCGAGCAGCTCGCTGCGCTTTTCGAGGATGCGCGTGGCGAGCCATTCGTCGACGACGCTGCCGCAGATGCTGATCTGCTCTTTGGCGGCAAGAAACAATTCCTGCAGTTTTCGATCGCGCGTCATGAGCCATCCCACGCGAATGCCCGGCGCGCCGTAAGCCTTGGAGAGCGAAGACACTCCGATCACATGCGTACCGAGTGAAGCGGCGAGCGGCAGAAGGGTGTCATAAGAGAGGTCACGGTACGTTTCATCGACCAGCAGGTAGCAGCCGCGCCGGCCGGCGAGATCGACAATGTCGCGCAGCTCGGCTTGCGTGCACATGACGCCGGTCGGGTTGTGCGGGCAAGTGATGCTGATCAGCTTCGTGCGCGGCGTGATTGCCGCCGCCAGCTCTGCGGGATCGACGCGGAATCCCTTCTCGAACTGCAGATCGACATGGGTCACTGCGCAGCCGATCGCGCGAGGTGTCTCGATGTTCGTGGCGTAGTTCGGCCGCACCACGACCAGGTGATCCTCCGGCCTGAGCAACGCGGTTGCTACGATGAACAGGGCGCCCGCGGCTCCGCTCGTGACGAGCACATCCTGGGCACCAACAACGGACTGCTGTCCCACGATCAGCGAACGTAGCTGCTCGCTGCCGCGATGCGCGCCATACAGCAGCGTCAGGCTGGGCAGCTCGACGTTCAGGTCCGCAATCGCCAGATCGGCAATCGAGCTTTCCGAGAGGTTGTAGCGAATGGTGTCGTAGCCCAGCTCCTCCGGTGATTCCACTTCGATCGGCATCCGCGAGTAACGCATCACATGTCCCCATTCAATACCGCCACAGCACGCCGATCGACGGCACCAGCGGCAGCCAGTTATCGATGTTTTCGCTCAGCGCTGCCGAGCCATCGGCGCGTCGTGTGACGGTGTAATCGGCGCAGCAGGGATTTTCGCGAAACAACGCGTTGCTGGCTTCGACGAACACATCGAGCGCACCTCGCGGCAGAACGAAGGTGCGCGTGAGTCGCAGGTCCAGCGAGTTGTAGTAGTCCATGCGCTGAGCATTGCGCTCGCCGATGACGAAGTTTTGCTCTCCGGCGGCCGTGGTGACCAGCGACAATCGCGTCGTTGGCCAGCCAGTGTGGAAGTTGTCGGTCACGGTGGCTGTCCACGGCCCGCTTGCCCATGTGACGCCGAGGCTGACGGCATGCGTCTGATCCCACCTTCGTACGACGTTGCGGCCATCGATGCGATCGCGCGTCTGCGACCACGTATAGGCCAACCAGCCGCGCCACCGACCTTGCGAGTCCCAGCGCAGCATGGCTTCCACGCCTTCGGCGCGCGCAGTGTCCGGATCGACCATCACGCGGTCGAGCTCCGTCTCGGGTAGCAGTGCCAAAGGATTGAAGAGATTTTCGAAGCGTGGATTGAGGCTGCGGTAGTTCTTGCGGTACGCCTCGATGCGCAGATCCAGGCCCGCTGCGAGCTGATGGTCCATGCTCAGGATCAGGTGGTCGGCATGCTGCGCCCGATGAAAGCGCTCGATGCCGTCTTCGACCTGCAGCTCGTTGATGCCCTGCGCCTGGAAGAACCGGCCCCAGCTCGCGCGCAGGCGCGTCGTTGCGCTCAGGTCATAGAGTACGTTGAGCCGGGGAGCGACCTGCGCCGCGTCGCCCGAGCCGTCGAACGTCTGTGTGTCGAACCGTAATCCGGCCAGCAGTGTCCAGCGACTCCCGAGCGCGAAGCGGCTGTCCCACCAGGTCGCGGACTCGAAGCCGTCCGGTTTCGGCCGCGCGGTGCGCTGCAGCCGCGAGCCGGGAGAATCCGCAAACGGAAAGCCCGCCGCGAAAGTCACGTCGCTCGCATAGTCGTAGCGTCCCCACAGGCGTCGCACTTCGAAGCCGGCGCGGTGATCGAGGCCGAGCAGGTCGAAGCGATGGTCCGCGCGCAGCCCGATCACGTGAAAATTGCGGATGTCGCGGACCTGCCCGACACGCCGGTCGGGATCGTTCACCTCGCCGCTGCGCTCGTTGTTCACGTCGGTGTACGACAGGATGACGCGCGTACTGCTCGTATCGGACCAGTCATGCTCGAGTGCGCCCCAGGTGTACGCGTTGCGATACTGCGCCCGCGCTCGCTGACGCCCGGAATCCTTGAGCGCCGTGATGCGATCGCCGGCCGCGAGTGTATTGATCGACAGCCGCGTCGAGTCGCTGACCTCGTATTCGAGCTTGCCGAAGGCGTCGAAGTACGCCGGCTTGCCGATCTCCTCTTCGCTGAAGCGCGCGAGCTCGCTTGCATTGCTTCGCCGGCCGGACAGCAGGGCGCGGCCGCGACCGTCCGCGAACGGCGATGATGCCAGTACGCTCGCGTGAAACAGGCTCAGACCGGCCTCGTAGTAGCGAGCCGGCGCAGGCTCGACGGAGCTGGCTTCGATGATCGCGCTCATCCGCTCGCCATGGATGACCGGAAAGCCGCCGGAGTACACCTCCATGCTGTCGACTACGCGCGAGTCGAGCAGGCTGATGGGACTCAGGAAGTGCTTGAGATGAAACGGCTCGTACAGACGCAGGCCGTCGAGCACGATCGCCGTTTCGTTGAGCTCGCCGCCGCGCACGCTGCCGAGACTCGAAAAACCGTTGGTTGCAAACCCCGGCAGACGCTGCACCGCTCGCAGCGTCTCGTCGCCGAGCCGCGGCATGTTCGTGATGTCCGCTTGCGTCAGGACCGCGTCCGAACTGGCGAGATCCGCCGTCAGGCGGTAGCGGCTCGCGTGCACCACGATCTCTTCGAGGTCCTCTGCACTCGCCGGCGTGACCGGCGCTGCCGTCGTTCGCGGTGGCGGTGCGGTCGAGTCTGCTGCAACGACGGCATAGACGCCCGGTGCTGCCTGCGAGGCGCGCAGCCCGTGAGCTGCGAGGATCTCAGTTGCGAGATCGATTCCGCGGTGTGCCTGCGGCTCTCGCTGTACGCGCAAGTCCGGCGGGACCAGTCGCGTGTTGTAGATGAAGGTCAATCCTTCCGCGCGCAGCTCATCGAGTACATCGCCGACAGGTCGGCCGGCGAACGTGCGCGTCCGTTCGGCGGCATGAGCCGCACCCGGTGCAGCAATTATCGACAGGACGCCGGCAAGCAAGCCGAGCGCGATCAGTACAGCATGGGCGAATTGGCGAGTACGGCTGGACAAGAAGCCGTCCGGTTAGGTTTCCACGTTTTGTACCACATGACTGGAATGCGCGGCCCTTGCAGGGCTTGGTTCTGTCGGGATTTCCAGCTGCTGGACCAATCCGGCGGAGCCCCGTTGACGTTTAGTGGTCATTGGGAAGGTCTGCGTGGATACGAACGAAAACTACTCTGGTGAGCCCCCGGCGAGCGCGGACGGGGTGTTGCGTCGGAAAGCCCGAGCCGCGATTCGCGCGGGCATGCTTCCAGGGCAGCATCAAGTGAGCACGTGGGGCGGGCCGGGATCCGGGGCCAGCTGCGCCGTCTGTGGCAATACAGTGCCGCGGGATGGACTTGGATTCGAGTTGGAATTCGCAGACGCTGACGGGCGACTGGAACTCCGGCATGTTCATATCCCCTGTTATGCCGCGTGGGATCTCGAGCGTAGGGAATTATTGCAAGCTGGCGCCGATCGCGCCACGATTCCCGACCGTGAGCGGGTCGAACCATGATCACCGCGATATCGGCCCGGCAGGCACCCTTGGCGACCTGCTGTATGCCGACCCGGCAAAACCGCGCGTATCGGAAAGCGAATGGCGCGAGCTCGTCGCAGCCGTTGCTGCCGGCGATCAACTTGCATTTCGAGCGCTCTACGACCGAGCCCACCGCCTGGTGTTCACTCTGACCATGCGCATTCTCGGTAACCATGCCAGCGCGGAAGAGGTCACGCTCGATGTATTCCACGACGTCTGGCGGCGCGCGCCGTCATACGACGGCACGGGCGGATCGGTGCTGGGATGGATCATGAATCAGGCGCAGTCGCGGGCGATCGACCGGCTGCGCTTCGAAGGTCGAAAGAAGCGAACCCAGTCCGCCGTCGACAATCCGCAACTGCAGGTGATGACGGCTGAGGTCGCCGCAGATGGCTCGGACCAGGCTCATTTGCTACAGCAGGCCCTGCAAGCCCTGACGCCCGATGAGCGCCAGGCGATCGAGGCCGCCTATTTCTCCGAGTTGACCTACGTCGAAGTCGCAGCACGGCTGCACCAGCCGCTCGGAACGATCAAGACCAGGATCCGTTCTGCATTAGGTAAGCTTCGCAGAGTACTGAGCACGGGAGTAAACACGCGATGACTGCGGCATCGGACCAGGACCGATGCGACCAAATGGAACTTGTGTCGGCGTATGTCCTGAATGCTCTACCGCCCAGCGAAGCCTGCACCATGGCAGCGCACATCGCGGTCTGTGACCTGTGCCGCCAGGAGCTGCAGACGCTACAGCCAGTCATCGGTTCGTTTACGGCCTGGCCGATCGAGGTCCTGCGTCCGTCGGCGTCGATCTGGGATCGCCTGCTGGAGCGCATCGATTCGGAGACTTCGAAGAACTCACAGCCGACAACTCGACGCGACTGGCGGGAGCCCGACTGGGAACAAGCTGCACCCGGGATCTTCTGCAAGTTGCTCGCGACCAATACTGAGCAGGACCGCGTCACGATGTTGGTGCGGTTGGGGCCGGGCGTCGATTATCCACCGCACAAGCATGCGGGAGTCGAGGAGCTGCACCTGCTCCACGGCGAGCTCTGGATCGACGACAGGAAGCTCTATCCGGGGGACTACAACAGAGCGGAGCCTGGTAGCGCAGACAAGCGCGTCTGGAGCGAAACCGGCTGCACCTGCCTTCTCATTACTTCCCCTTCCGACGTTCTCGGTTGACTGCTGCCTTGCGGAGTGCCGACGTGTTGCATGACGTACGCCCCACGCTTCTGGTCGTGGAGGACGAAGAAGTTATCGGCCTGTCGTTGCAAGCTTCATTGGATGAAGCCGGCTTCGAGGTTCAACTGTTTTCCAACGCCGCGGACGTGCTGGCATCCATCGATCGCTTGTCGATTGCTGCTGCGATCATCGATGTCGGACTGCCCGGCATGAGAGGCGATGAGCTCGGGCGTCATTGCCGGGCCCGTTCGCCAACGCTGCCGATCATTCTCGCCACTGGCTATGAGCAAAGTCGATATGCCAGCTCGGTAGCTGCCGATCCGCTGCTTGCTGTCCTGGAAAAGCCCTTCGACACGCCAAGGCTGCTGATCCGCCTCGAAGAGCTCGGCGTTTACGCAACGCGCCCGAGCCTGTGCGCCATGAGCGCGGACTAAAAAATCCGGAGGGCCGTGCCCTCCGGTGCTCCGCCTCGCGGAGAACAAACGTTTCCCGATCGTCGCGCTCAGCGCTTGCGGCGGAAGAAGAAGTAGTCGGCCTCGTAAGGCACGAAGGCTTTCTTGCCGACATCTGCTGCCGCCGAGCACCCGGTGGACGGCGCGAGCCCGCCCAAGGTGTTGACGCGTTGAATGAAGGTGGTCCGCGTCAGCGTGTCGCCGCCGCCCGGACCCTCCACGGTTCCCTTCGTCTCGACCAGCAACCACGGAACGGAGTTCGGCCGGACGAATTCCGGATCGAACGAGGGCGGGAAGGCCCGGCCCCAGACAGTGCTGGAATCGCGCGAGTGACGCCAGGCGGCGCGGATCGTGCCCTGCGCCGTGACAGTCGGATCCACATTCGGCTCGCGCGGGTTCGGGCCGAAGAAATGGCTGGTGATCTGTCGACCCGAGTCGCTGAGCAACACCGCTTCGGGCGTGAAGAGTATCCAGGCGAAGCCGGCGCCGGACGGCGAGCAGTGGTAGTTCTGCGTGCCGATGCCGCGTCCTACGAGAAATGCCTCGTTACCGTCCGGCACCTGGATGCTGGCGGGCACGGCCGGCGCTCTGACCTGGCCATGACTCGCCTCGGCGGATTGCCACAGCAAGCCCGTCAGTGCGAGGGTGAGAGCAGCGGAGTTGAAATTGCGCATTTGATACGTCCTTGCGCGCAGCGCGCGCATAGTGGGCTGGCATCCCCGGGCCCTGACGTCGCTGCGAATCATCGCCATCGCGATGCGCGAGAACTGTCAACGCGTTGACAGACGCGGATCGGCGAAATGTGCGCTCGCTAGCCGTTGGCAGCGCGGTTGGCATTCACCGGCGCGACAGGCGCCGCGCGGCGTGTACGCCGGTAGCCGAGGTGAGAGATGTCCGGCGGAAAGAACATGGCCCAGTTCCATTCGAGGAACAGCCGCGACTTGCGCGAGAAGGTCGGGATCTTCAGCAGGTACACGCCGCGCCAGAGCAGCCAGGCGATGAAACCCGACAGCTTGATCCCGAACATTTCCGCGACTGCCTTGTTGTGCCCGATCGTCGAGAGCTGTCCCACGGGCTTGAACGAGAACTCGCGGGTCGGCGCACCCCGCAATCTGGCGGCGATGTTCGCAGCGAGCTGACGTCCTTGCCGATCTGCGAACTGCGCCGTCGGCGGCGAGATCTTGCCGTCGAGCTTGTTCGGCACGGCGGCGCAATCGCCGATTGCCCAGACTCCTTCGAATCCGGGCACGGACATGTCCGCATCGACCTTGACGCGTCCTTTCTCCTTCGGCAGCGGCGAATCGGTGACCAATGAGTTGGGCATCGTGCCGATCGTGCAGACGACGGTGCCGGCAGGAATGATCTCGCCGCTCGCGAGCGTGACAGCACGGTCATCGATGCGCGCGGCTCGTGCCTCGAGGCGCAGATCGAGGCCGTGCATGCGCATCTTGCGGCCCGCAAATTCGCCCAACGACGCCGAAAGCTCGGGCAGCAGGCGATTCTGACCATGCAGCAGCACCACACGGATGTCGTCGCGCTTAATGCGGGGATAGTACTTGAGACTGGCGCGCAGGAAGTCCGTGAGCACGCCTGCAGTCTCGACGCCGCTGAACCCGCCACCGATCACCACGAACGTCGTTAGCCAGCGACGCGCCACCGGATCGGGCTGCAGCTCGGCCTGCTCCAGTCGCGAGATGATCCGATTGCGCAGGAACAGCGCGTCGCCCAGCGTTTTCAGCGGTAACGCGTGCTGCGCCATGCCTTTGACCAGATCGAGATTGGCATTCACGCCGCAGGCCAGTACCAGCTGATCGTACCTGAGCATGCCGCTGCCTTCACCGAGGTAGTGAACGACTTTCGCTGCGTAGTCGATCTCGGTGACCTGCGCCATGCAGACATGGCTGCAATGGATCATCTGCCGATGCGGCGCGATGACATGGCCGGGCAGGATCGATGCGCCGACGACTTCGGGCAGCAGCGGATTGAAGGTGATGAAATTTTCCTGGCTCACCAGGGTGAGTCGCCAGCCTGTCGGCAGCTGGTGTTCCAGGTGCTGCGCCAGCGTGACACCTGCGAACCCACCGCCCACGATGACGAGGTTCCTCGTAGCAACATTCGGATGAGTCATGGGAGCTTTCCTTCGACGTCAGCGCTGTCACGCAGCAGCAGGGCATGGCCGTCCGGGTCGCGGACGATCAACTGGGCGTGTCCTTGGACGGATTGAGGGCCAGCAGATACGTACGTGTAGCGTCCAGTGCGCACTGCCGCGTCAGCCGCAGCAACGCTCGCCGTCGTATTCACCTGCCAATACCAATCGTCGTTCGCTTGCGTGTCGCCGGGCATCGGTCGGCCGGTTCGCGGCGCGAGGTACTCGAGCAGCTCCACGCCGGGTCCCCGTAGCGCCCGCAGCGCCGTGATTCGCAGCCTCGCCCCGAACACGTTGTTGAGCCGCTCCTGTTCGGGACCGTAGTTCTCGCTGGCCCCAGCAACGTGCATGCCCAGCGTGTCGCGGTAGAACTGCAAACTCGCGTCCGTATCGCCAACGACGATCGCGGTGTGGTCGATGCCGAGGAACAATCGATTGCTCCCGCGGCGCCACTTCGGATCGCCCTTGTCCGCCGGGAACTGCAACACCTCGAGGTGGTTGCCATCCGGATCGCGGAAATAGAACGCCGAGATTCCGCCGGCGTTGGGATTCCATGCCGGCAGCAGCTGCGGACCCGGCGAGGCGTGCTCGATCTTGTGCTGCCTGAGCCAGGCATACGCACGATCCATGTCCGACACGATGATCGCGACGTGCTGGAACCACCGATCGTTGCTCCTGGAGTCAGGCGGCGTGGGGCGGCCGCGAGGCGCGATGAACTGCATGAGCTCGATGCGCTCATCGCCCAGCTGCATCGTGGCGATCGCCAGCCGCATCCCGAACACGCCGTAGAGGTGTTCGTACTGCTCACCGGCCACTTCGCGCTCGGCAACCTTCCTGAAACTCAGCACCTTCGTGTAGAACTCGACGGCGCGATCGATGTCGCTCACGGTGATGCCGATCGAATCGACCGTCGCGACGACGGGTGTGTGAGGAACATCCGCGCGCGCGACTGCACCGAGTAGCGTTAAGGCCAGGACCAGCAGGGTGCGCAGGTTCATGATGCAACCGCCTCTCGTTCAGTAGTCGATCGGCGTTCGTCGCAGCTCGAGTGCGAGCGCCTGCGCCACGCGCAAACTCCAGGAATAGATCGTGAGCGACGGGTTGACGCGGCTCGATCTCGGCAAGACGCTGCCATCGACCACATACAGCGAAGGCAAGCCGTGCACGCGTCCGCGAGGATCCACGACGGACTGCTGCGGATCGGTACCCGCCAGAAGCGTCCCGCAGGCGTGTGCCGTACCGGCCAACCCGATCCGCTGCGAGAACGTCGGCATGCCGATGCGGCCCAACGCCAGCTGGAAGGAGTTGACCAGCCTGCGATGCTCGCGCGCCGCGCTGCCCAGTCGAGCGGCGTCGTAGTCCAGCGTCGGCAGATCGCCGGCGAGCACGCGATTGTCGGGATGCGAACCGTCCTCTGTTTGCAGGAAGAAACCGTAGGCGCGATGCCCGATCTGGCGAGCCACGAAGCGCGGCGCAAGCCTGGGCACGAGCGTCCCGATGAGCTCGCCGTCGAATCCGAGCGGCTGCACGCTGCTGTGGGGCAGGGCGTCGTTCAAGAGCAAGGTCGTCTTGCGGATCAGATCGGTCTTGCGCGATACCGAAAGCGCGATGACGGCCGTCAACAGATGCAGCTTGAGGTTGCGACCGACGATCTGCGCAGACGGCAGTATCGTCGGCAAGGCCACTGCGCTCCAGATACCGAGCCAGGATGCGCGGCGAGTGCAATGCGCCGGCGGCGAGCAGCACCGCTTCAGCCTGCAATATGCGGCCGTCCTCCAGGCGCACTCCGGTGATGCGGTGTGGGCTGCCCGGTTTGCCGATGAGATCGACGACGGCGGCACCGGTCAGGAGTGAGACATTCGGCATGCTCCGCAGGCGCGACAGGAACACCGTCTCGCCATCGGACTTGAGTCCTGCGGCTGAGGCGAAGCCGTCGAACCGCGCTGCTTCCAGCGGATGATCGAGAATCGAGCTGGCGAGCCCGAGCGGCAGCGGCTCGCTCTTCCACATCGGTGAGTTGCTTTGCAGCCGGCCGACGATGCGTTGCAGATCGGGCTCGGTTGCAAACGTACGGATGCCGAGCAGCGCTTCCGCTTCTTCGTAGTAGGGTCGCAGTTCCTCATAACCGATGGGCCATGCGAGGCACTGATGCGCGGGATCGGCATCGAACTCGTGCCGGCCGTATCTCAGCAGTGCGGCTCCGTACCACTTGGTCTTGCCGCCGACATTGAAGTATTCCTCGGGCGCGAACTGTCGGCCGCGACCATCGCGCCAGAGCTCCTTGCTCTTGAACGATCCTCGATGCACGACCTTGTCGAAGTCGAGCGTGCTGGCGTCGCGCGGCAGCTCCTTGCCTTTTTCGACGACGGCCACCCGCAGTCCGGCGCTCGCGAGCCGATACGCCGCTGCGCAGCCGCCCGCACCCGAACCGACGATCACGGCATCGAAGAGGGGGGATCTGACGGCGCTCATGGCAATGCTCCTGACGTCGACGTGAGCGGCTGATAGCCGCAGTGAATGCAGCGCTGATCAGCCGTATGCAGCAGCTTCGAACACTTGACTGCGTTGCGGCCCCGCTGCCAGACGAAGAGCGCTGCGGCGGCTTGCATGCCCGCAATCGGCGCGAGTGCGTAGATCCAGAATGCGGTCCAGACATTGCCGGGCAGGGCGCTCGCGAACGTGCGGGCGGGGTTCATGCTCATGCCGGACAGCGGAGCCTTCGATGCCGATCCAGATCGCGACGAGCACTCCGGCGCAGATGCCCGTGTAACGCATCAGGCGCTGCGAGTTGGAGACTCGCAGGATCGTCGTCATCATCACGAAGGAGATGACGAACTCCGCGAGCAAAGCGACGCTGACGCCGTGAGCGCCCGGCAGCGTTGCGACATAGCGAATGGGCGGATTCGCAAATGCCTCACCGAGCAGCATCCACACCAGCAGCACACCCAGCGTGCCGCCGATGAACTGCGCGACGATGTAGAAGAGCGCATCCCAGCGCGCCACATGACCGAGCCGGAGGAACGTCAGCGTGACGGCCGGATTCATGTGCGCGCCTGACCGCTTGCCCCACGGCGAGTAGATCAACGCCATCGCCGTCAGTCCCATGCAGGCTCCGATCAGGACGCGTTGCAGATCGCTGTCGTGCAGGGCGCGATTGACGGGCGAGCCCGGATAGTCGAACAGCGTGGTGATCACGCCCGCCGAGATCATGAACATGCCCAGCGCCCAGCCCTCGATGAGGTACTCGGGCCAATGCGCGCGCAGAGTTCGAACCGCCGACATGTCAGCCTCCCGTCTCGAAGCCGGGATACAGCGTCATGCCGCCGTCGACGAACAGGCTGATGCCGTGCACGTAGTCCGCGTAGTCGGACGCAAGCCAGACCGCTGCGCGACCGATCTCGTCCGGCTCGCCGATGCGCTTGTATGGGATCAGCTTGAGCAGCTCCGCGTAGGCTTCCGGCGTGCCCCACGCTTCCATGTTGATCGGCGTGCGAATCGCGCCGGGGCAGATGCTGTTCACCCGAATGCGATAGGGAGCGACTTCCTGCGCGATGCTCTTCATCATCAGCATCACGCCGCCTTTCGATGCCGCGTAGTTGACGTGACCCGCCCACGGAATGACTTCGTGGACCGAGCTGATGCACAGGATCTTGCCCGCCGCGCACGACACGTCCTTGCGCACACCGCGACGCTTGAACTCGCGAACCGCTTCGCGCGAGCACAGGAACTGGCCCGTCAGGTTGACGCCGATGACTTTGTTCCACTGCTGCAGCGTCAGCTCCTCGAACGGCGCGTCCTGCTGCAAGCCGGCGTTGTTGACCAGGATGTCGATCGTGCCGAACTCATCGAGCATGCGCGCGAACATGCGCTTCACCTGGGCCTCATCGGAAACGTCCGCACCGACTGCGATCGCGCGCACGCCGAACTTTGCAGCCTCGTTGCAGACGGCCCGCGCCTTGTCTTCGCCGGAGGAATAGTTCACGACGACGTCGGCGCCCGCTGCGGCGAGCGCCAGCGCGATACCGCGGCCGATGCCCGAGCTCGCGCCGGTGACGAGCGCCTTCTGGCCGCGCAAGAGTTTTTGCGCCGGGCACGAGGGCATGATCGGCGAGGGCATGTCGTGGGAATGCATGGGGGTGCTCATGGGCAGATGCTCGCTGTGAAAGGTTGGTGGATCAGTCGCCGCGTCCGCCGCGACGAGGCTTCAGGAGTTTCGCGACCAGGCCCGTCCAGCCGGTCTGGTGCGCGGCGCCGACGCCGCGGCCCGTGTCGCCGTGGAAGTACTCGTGGAACAGGACGTAATCGCGGAAGTGCGGGTCGTTCTGCAGCTGCGGGTACTGGCCGAGCACCGGTCGCACGCCATGCTCGTCCTTGAGGAACAGCCGCTCCAGCCGCGAGGCGATGTCATCTGCGATCTGATCGATGGTTTGCAGCCGGCCGGAGCCCGTCGGGCACTCCACGCGGAAGTCGTCGCCGTAGTAGTGATGAAACTTCTGCAGCGACTCGATGATGAGGTAGTTCACCGGGAACCAGATCGGCCCGCGCCAGTTCGAGTTGCCGCCGAACAAGCCGGAGTCGGATTCCGCGGGCAGGTAGCGCACGGTGAGGTCCGAGCCGTTCACGCGGAACACGTACGGCTCGCGCTCGTGCACCTTGGAGATGGCGCGCACACCGTAGTCGGACAGGAACTCGTTCTCGTCGAGCATGCGCACCAGCAGCTTCTTCATGCGGTGCCCGCGCAATAGCGAGAGGAGGCGACGCTTGCCGCGTCCGGGCTGGTCCCAATGCGACACGAGTCGCGCGAGGTCGGGCCGGGAGTTCAGGAACCATTCCATGCGCGCCGCGAACTCCGGTACGCGCTCCAGCAGCTCAGGTTCGAGCGTCTCGACCGCGAACAGCGGGATCAGCCCGACCATCGAGCGCACCTTGAGCGGCGTGGTGCGGCCGTCCGGAGTGTGCAGCACGTCGTAGAAGAACTTGTCGACGTCGTCCCACAGGCCCGCTTCGCCATCACCGAAGTTGTTCATCGCTTCGGCGATGTGCAGGAAGTGCTCGAAGAACTTGGTCGCGACGTCTTCGTACACATTGTTGTGCTGGGCGAGCTCCAGCGCGATGCGCATGAGGTTGAGCGCGTACATCGCCATCCAGCTGGTGCCGTCCGCCTGATCGATGTGACCGCCGGTCGGCAAAGTCGCGCTGCGATCGAACACGCCGATGTTGTCCAACCCGAGGAAGCCGCCCTGGAAGACGTTGCGGCCTTCGGCGTCCTTGCGATTGACCCACCAGGTGAAGTTCAGCATCAGCTTGTGGAACACGCGCTCCAGGAACTTCAGATCGCCGTCGTCGCCGCGCTGCTTGCGATCGATCTGGAACACGCGCCACGTCGCCCACGCGTGCACGGGCGGGTTGACGTCGCTGAACGCCCACTCGTACGCGGGCATCTGGCCGTTCGGGTGCATGTACCACTCGCGCGTCAGCAGAGTGAGCTGCTCCTTGGCGAACTCCGCGATCGATGAGCGCGAGCGGAATCGTGTGGAAGGCGAGGTCCCAGGCGGCGTACCACGGGTACTCCCACTTGTCCGGCATCGAGATGATGTCGGCATTGTTGAGATGCGCCCATTCCCAGTTGCGGCCGTTCTCGCGCTGGGCTGGCGGCGCGATCTGCGTCTCATCGCCCTGCAACCACTGCGGCACGTCGAAGTGGAAGAACTGCTTGCTCCAGATCATTCCGGCGAACGCCTGGCGCTGCACGAGGCGGCGATCGGCGTCGGCAGAGGTCCTGCTGGATATCCGCGTAGAACTCGTCCGCCTCGCGGATGCGCGCGGCGAAGATCGCGTCGAAGTCGGCGAACGGCAGGGTGTGCGCGGGCCTGGCGAGCCGCGTGCGAATCTGCACTGAGCCGCCGGCCGGAACATCGAGCCGATACCACGCGGTCGCTTTCGTGCCTTCGTGCGCCGGATTCACCGCAGCGGTACCGGTCGTGCACGACGCGTTCGTGGAAGGCGTCTTTGACATAGCCGGAATTCGCAGTTCCGTACAGGCGCTGGGTGTTCGTCTCGTTGTCCGTGAACAGCAGCGTGGGACTGGGGCCCGTGCCATGAACCCGCGGCACTTCACCACCTTCCGCGTGCCACCGATATTCGCCGAGCTGATCGTGATGCACCTCGACATGTCCATGTTTGAGCGCCATGCGCGGCTTCGCGACGCCGTGCCGCCAGCACCAGGTATTGCGGAAGAAGAGCTGCGGCAGAACGTGCAGCGACGCGGCCTCGGGCCCGCGGTTGTGAACGGTGATGCGCATGAGTACGTCGTCCACGTCCGCCTGCGCGTACTCGACGAACACGTCGAAGTAGCGGTTCTCCGCGAGCACGCCCGTATCGATGAGCTCGTACTCCGACTCCTGCGAGCCGCGGCGCCGGTTCTCCTCGACGAGCGCCGCATAGGGATACGCACGCTGCGGATACTTGTAGAGCATCTTCATGTACGAGTGCGTCGGCGTCGCGTCGAGGTAGTAGTAGAGCTCCTTGACGTCCTCGCCGTGATTGCCTTCGCTGTTCGTCAGGCCGAACAGGCGCTCCTTCAGAATCGGATCCTGTCCGTTCCACAGCGCCAGCGAGAGGCACAGGCGCTGTTCGTGATCGCTGAAGCCGGCGAGGCCGTCCTCACCCCAGCGATAGACGCGGCTGCGTGCGTGATCGTGCGGGAAGTAGTCCCACGCGTTGCCGTGCGGGCTGTAATCTTCGCGCACGGTGCCCCACTGGCGTTCGCTCAGGTACGGACCCCATTTCTTCCAGGCGAGCTCGTGCGGCGTGCACTGCGCGAGGCGCGTGCGCTCGGCCAGCCGCGTCTCACTCGCGGGTCGCTGGTGCGGGTCTGCGCGTCTGTGCTGCTGCCGCGGGTCTGAGCTTCGCTTTCATTGATATGACTCCACGCTCGTAATGTTTCCGCCACGCCCCAGGCCTGCGCGAAGCATCCGCGCGGCGCGAAGGGCGCCTGTGCATCGAAGATCTCGCTGACTTGTCCGACGCACCCGTCGCGCAGATGCGCGGCGATGCCGTCGAGGAGAGCCAGGGCTGTCGGCCTGTCGTCGTAGACCCGGTAGTGAGCGATCGCGAACGGGCCGAGCAGCCAGCTCCACACGGTGCCCTGGTGATAAACCGCGTCGCGCTCGTACGGTGTGCCGCTGTAGCGCGGTGCGTATCGCGGATCGGTCGGCGCGAGACTGCGCATCCCGACCGGCGTCCACAGTTCCTGCATGCACTTGTCGACGACTGCCTTCGCGCGGCCGTTCTCGAGGAGTGGATGCCGCAGCGAAATGGCGAAGAGCTGATTCGGACGCAGGCTGGGATCGTCGCCTTCGGGACCATCGACGACGTCGTAGAGATAGCCGCCGTCCGCGTACCAGAAACGCTCGTTGAAGCTGCGGGCGACGCGCTCCGACGCAGACGCGTACTCGCGCGCGGCGTCGACATCGCTCAACTGCTGCGCGAAGTCGCGCATGATCGAAAGCGCGTTGAACCAGAGCGCGTTGATCTCGACGGGCTTGCCGACGCGGGGTGTCACGACCCAATCGCCGATCTTCGCGTCCATCCAGGTGAGCTGCACGCCGTTCTCGCCGGCGCGCAGCAGGCCGTCCTGATCGTCGACACGAATGCCGTGCCGCGTGCCGCGCTGATGCCAGTGCACGATCGAGCGCAGCACCGGAAACAACTCTTCGAGCAGCTTGCGATCGCCGCTGGCGCGCACGTATTCGTCGATCGCGACGAAGTACCAGAGCGTCGCGTCGACCGTGTTGTACTCGGGCGCCTCGGCGCCGTCAGGAAAGCGGTTTGGCAGCAGCCCGTCGCTCACGAACGCGGCGAACGTCCGCAGAATGTTTGCGGCGATCTGCGGGCGGCCAGTCGTCAAGGTGAGGCCGGGCAGCGCGATCATCGTGTCGCGGCCCCAGTCGCCGAACCACGGGTAACCGGCGATAACCGTGTTGCCGATTGCTGCCGTGGTGCGCCGTTCGACGACGAACTGATCGGCGGCGAGGACGAGCTGTCGGCAAGGTTCGAGATCGGCGGCGGCAAGCTGCAGCAACGCTGTCTGGCGTGCGCGCTCTTGTTCGAGCGCCTGCATGCCGGGTAACGGCTCGGCGTCGCTCGCGGTCAATGTCATCGTGCCGGTTTCGCCGGCCGCGAGCGTCATCGTGAAGGCGGCAGGGCGGAACAGGTCTTCCACATCGTCGAGGCCGCGCTCGCTTTCGGCGCGATGCTTGAAGTTCCAGTGCCAGTCCTGCGCGAGCGCGCATGTGCCGCGGTCCGCGAGCAATCGATACGGCTGAGCTCCGAAGTAGGCGTCGACACGAACGCCGTTGCTCGAGCGGCGTCACGAGAGTCTCGCGATGACCACGATGGTGCGAGTGATAGTCCCTGTACGTGCACAGCGGAGTGAGATCGAGCTGCACGGGCTCGCTTGCGCGCGTAACCGAGAACTGCACGTAGGTCGTGTTCGACCCATGCGCCATCCAGATGCGCTGCTCGACGATCGCATCGCCGATCTGCCACACCCACACCGGGATCGTGCCGTCGAGGCGAAACGCATCGAGGAACACGTAGCCGCGGGGCGCGATCGTTCCATCCGCGTATTCGTTGGTCGTCAGCTCGAAGCGGCGGCCGCGATAGGTCGCGACGACATCGAGCTTGGCGACCATCAGCGTGCGATCGAGCGGCGGCCGCAACGCCGCCACGAGCAGTCCGTGGTAGCGACGTGTGTTCGCGCCGGCAACTGTGCCGCACGCGAAGCCGCCCAACCCGTTCGTGACGAGCCATTCGCGACGCAGGGCGCCGTCGAGATCGCTCAGGGCGTCGCGGCCGAGGGTCAGGCTCACGGCCGCACTCCCTCGATCAGGAGCGCGATCCGGTAAAGCCGGTCGCGCGCCGTCAGGTAGAGCGTTTTGCCATCGTCGCCGCCCCACGCGAAGTTGTGGATCGGGCGCGGTGCGATGACGGTTCCCAGGTGCTTGCCCGCTGCGGAATAGATCCGCAGACCGTCGGGCGCAGCAAGATAGAGGTTGCCCGCTGTATCGACCTTGATGCCGTCGAGCGCTTCTTCGCCGGGCACTTCCTGCGTCAGGTCCACGAACGTTTCGCTGGTGCCCAGCGTGCCGTCGCGACGGACCGGGAAGCGGAGCACGACTTTGCGCTGCGTGTCCCAATTGCCGACGTAAAGGTGTTTGCCGTCCGGCGCGAAGGCGATGCCGTTCGGACCTTTGAGCTCGTCGCTCAGCAGCGTCGTGCGGCCGCGGTGGGTGCGATACACGCCGCTGAACGCCAGCTCCTTGCGCGGATCGTCGTAGAACTTCGGCAGGCCGAACGGCGGATCGGTGAAGTAGACGGCGCCGTCCGCCGCGTACACGAGGTCGTTCGGACTGTTCAGGCGTTTGCCCTGATAGCTGTCCGCGAGCACGGTCTGGCTGCCGTCTGCTTCGATGCGCACGACGCGATGGTTGCCGTGCTGGTTGATCGTCAGTCGGCCCTGGGCGTCGAGCGTGAGTCCATTCGAGCCCGGTTGCCCGAAGAGAGCGACATCGCTTCCGGCATAGCCGCTGTTCTCGAGCAGGGTCCGCAGCTCCTGCGATCTCGCATCCCACGCGTAGATGCGGTTGGCGTTCGGATCGCTGAACAGCAGGCGCTGTTCGCGCTGCTGCCACACCGGTCCTTCGGTGAACTGGAAACCCTCGGCGAGCTTGAAGATCTTCGCGTTGGCCGGAACGACGCCGTCGATCGCGGGGTCGTTGCGCACGACGCGCACATTCACTTCCTGCGGCGGCACGGCCACCGGCCCGCTGCTGCCCGGCTGAAATGACAGCCTGGCGAGCCGCAGCCAGATGAAGTTGGTCGGCGGATCGGAGATCGGCCCGTTGATGCCGAAGATCGCCAGCTGGATCTTCTGGCCGGGCTTCACGTTGCGGCCGATCAGCAGGCGGTTCGTCGCATTCCAGCCTGCCACGACAGAGCCGCCGCTCTGGCCGGTGAGTCGCGACAGCTCGCCGTCGACCCAGACTTCAGCGTAGTCGTCGAGCGAAGTCTCGAACTCGACGTTCGAGCCGCTCACGTCGACGCCGTCGACTGCCTGCGGCACCGTGATCGCGATCCGATACCAGTTGAAGGAGATGCGCCCGTGGCCGCGCCGCTCGGACAGCGTCGCCGGATCGATCATCGACCATTTCGAGTCGTCGAAGTCGCGCATGCCCGCGTGCGGCGCATAGTCCCAGGTGTCGGCGCCGCGATACTGCGTTGGCACCAGTTGCACGTCGCTGTAGCGCCACGCGCCCTTCACGAGGTCGACGCCGTGCTGCTTGGTCAGATCGATCTCCGCCGCGCGCGGCGGCGCGGACGGCAGGAACGCCAGCAGGAACAGGAAGTAGATGAATGCCGTGAAGCGCATGACTACTCCTTGCCGACCACGGCTGCGCCGGCGATCGCGATCTCTTCGTCCTGCGCCGCGCTTGCCGCGCCGCTGACGCCGATTGCGCCGACGACCTTGCCGTCGACCAGAATCGGGATACCGCCCTGGAGCGGCGTGAACGGTGCAACGGCCGCGACGTCGAGCATCGCGTAGCGTCCCTTGTTGATGCTGTCTTCGAAGAATCGCGTCGGCTTCGCGAACAGCGCCGCGGTGCGCGCCTTGCCGATCGAGACGGCGGACGCGTTGGCGAACGTACCGTCGAGGCGTTCGAGATAGATCACCGTGCCGGCGGGATCGACGACCGCGATCGCTCCGCCCGGTGCGTTCTTCGCGCGCGCATAGCTCATCGCGGCAGCGACGACGGACTTCGCACCGTCGAGCGTCAGCGTCAGGTTGCGTCGTGAGATCGGCCGCGAGTGCCGAGCCCGTGACGGCGAGTGCGAGAGTGATGAGTGACGTTTTCATGGCAGCTCCAGATCACATCGCCATCTGCAGGCGCGCATGCTGCGCGGCCAGGCTCAGGTAGGCGGTCGGATTGAGGGAGGGATACGAGCGTTCTTCGTTGTCGAGGCGGCGCAGCGCTTCGGCGACGCGCTTCGGCGTGCCGAGATCGCTCCAGCCGCACGCCGGCACCGGCAGTACGCGCAGCGACTCTTCGGCTCCTTCGAGCACATGGCGCGAGAAATCGAGCTCGGGGAGTCGGCCGTACAGGTCGGTGGCAGCGAGCGGAATCTGCGGATCCGTCCGGTCGTGCCGCACGACGGCGCGCATTTCAGCGACGATGTCCGGGTAGCGCTGCTCGAACAGGCGAACGAACGCGCGCACTGACGCGACGAGGATGAAGGCGTTCCACAGCCCGCCACGCTCGATCAGCGAACGCGCGAGAGTAGTCGGCGGCTTCTCGATGAACTGCGCGACTCGCAGACCGTTCGCGCCGTCGTTGGTGCTCGGGAGAATGTAGCCGAGCTCCGGATCGGCCTCGTCCGGCCCGATGCCGAGCAGGTACAGCTCGTCGCGATCGGTCCTGATCTTCGTCGTCGCGTTGCGCAGCGCGCGTGCCAGCGTCGCCTCGTCGCGAACATAGTGATCGGAGGGCAGCACGACGACGCGCGCTTCCAGGTCGCGAGCTTCGATGTGCAGCAGCGGCAGCAACAGGCCCGCGGCGGTGCCGCGATTCTCGGGCTGCACGATGATGTTCTGCGAGGGCAGCGACCACAGCGGGCCTTGCCACCAGCGCCGATGCTGTTCGGCGACGATCGTGCAGATGCGCGAGCGCGGCGCGACTGCTTCGGCACGATGCAGTGCTTCCTGCAGCAGCGACGGGCCGCCCTGCAGCGAGCAGAACTGCTTCGGAACCGCCACACCGTTGGTGGTGGTCAGCGCACGCAGGCGGCTGCCTTCGCCGGCAGCGAGGACGAGTGCCCAGGTGCTCATCGCGGCCGCCTCGCGATCTCACCCATCCGCCAGTAGCCGGCGCGGCGGGCATGGCGCGACCAGCGCGCCGGATCGATCATCGTGCGGACGACAGGGCTCTCCGGCATCCATGTCCGCGACGTCCGCTGGGCGGCGATATCCGCTTCGGTCAGCGCCATCAGGCGCGGCTCGGCATCGAATGAATTGCGCATGTTCGTGGCTCCCCGGAAGAGAGGACCGCGGCCCGCGCCACGGTCCGTTGTTGCAATCAAGTGCGTTCTGGGTTTCCGAACGACCGGCCGCTGACCTTCGTCTTCTTCGCCGTCGGCGTCGGATCGACGACCTTGACCACGCGCGCGCCGACGATCTTTTCGCAGGTGCCGGTGGGCAGGTAGATCCACGCTTCGGGGTTGTTGTCCGTCGTCACGTGGCTGTGGCATGCGTTCGTGCTCGTCGCACAGTCGTTCTTGCCGGCCTTGATGACGCCCGCACACTGTTCCTGGTGATGGTCGGCGATCGCGTTGGTTGCCGCGGTCGATGCGCCGATCGCGAGCAGCGAGGCCATCGCGGTGCGCAGCAGATTCGAGTTGCTCATTTGCGTTGCTCCAATGTCTGTTGATGAGTCGACGGTGCGCGTGCACCGATTGTTTTCGTCGGCGACATCAGTGCATGGCGTATGCCAGCGCTCACGCGCAGTGGGACGGCGAGGTGCGCAGTGCGATTCGCGATGAATTCCGCAGTCGGTTGCGTTTGGTCCACCGCGTGCGACGAGGGGCCGCAGCGAATGGCGGCCAGCTCCTGGTGGCCTGCCGCGGGAATTTGTGGGAGGCCGCAATCCGTTGCTGGTGCGTCGTCGCTGCAACGGCCAACCCCGCGTCGCTGCTGATCAATGGCGCGCGTTGCTAGTGGCACACGTCCTGCAGCAGCTCGTGCGCGCGCCCGAAGATCGAGGGCGGCGCTTCACGGAAACGCATCAGGAGAAGATCACATGTCGAAACGCATCATTGCTCTCGCCGCCCTGTTCCTTGCGCTGTGCACGGCCAGCTTCAGCGCCGGCGCAGGACCTCAATTCACCGTCGCGCTGCAAGGCTACGACCCGGTCTCGTACTTCGAAGGGTCGACGCCGCAGAAGGGAGACTTCATGCACGCGGTCCACTGGAACGGCACTACGTGGCTGTTTGCCAACGACGAGCGCGCCAAGCGCTTCAAGGAGAATCCTGCGAAGTACGCGCCGCAGTTCGATGGCTACTGCGCGCTCGCGGCGTCGCTTGGCTACAAGGCTCCAGGTGAGGCGCTCACGGGTGTCGTCGTCGACGGCAAGCTCTACCTGAACTTCAACGATCAGGCGAAGAAGCTGTGGGACGAAGACCGCCCGGGCAACATCCGCAAGGGCGCAGAGAACTGGCCGAAACTCAACACCCTTTGAAGGACATCGCAGCCATGACACGCACATCGCCGATGCACATCGCGCTCGCCGCCATCGCTCTCATGGGCTCCACGACGAGTGTGCCTGCGCAGGCCGACGAGTCCGCGCCGCCGGTCGCGCATCGGACGGTGAGCGTCGACGGGCTCTCGATCTTCTATCGGGAAGCGGGGCCGCCGGATGCACCGGCGGTCCTGCTGCTGCACGGGTTCCCGAGCTCTTCATTCATGTATCGCAACCTCATGCAGCCGCTGGCGCGTCGGTATCGGGTCATCGCGCCTGATTACCCGGGTTTCGGTCAGAGCGAGTTCCCGCCTGCGAGCCGTTACTCGTACACGTTCGAGCAGCTCGCACGCACCATGGATCGCTTTACCGAAATAGTCGGTGCACGGCGCTATGCGCTGTACATCCAGGACTACGGTGCGCCCATCGGTCTGCGCATGGCGCTTGCGCATCCGGAGCGCGTGACCGCGCTGATCGTCCAGAACGGCAATGCGTACGCCGAGGGCCTGAGCTCCGGCTGGGATCCGCTGCGCGCGTACTGGCAGGCGCCGACTCCAGCGCAATCGCGAGGGTTTGCGCGGCTGGCTGACAGCGGAAGGTATCCGGCAGCAGTACGTTGCCGGCGTCCCCGAGCAACTGCTGGAGCGCTTCAGCCCCGACACGTGGACGCTGGATTGGAGCCTGCTGCAGCGGCCCGGCAACATCGACGTGCAGCTCGATCTGTTCGGCGACTACCAGCACAACGTCGCGCTGTATCCGCGGTTTCAGCAGATGTTCCGCGAGCGGCAGTTCCCCACGCTGATCGTATGGGGTCGGCACGACGTGTTCTTCACAGTCGCGGGCGCGCAGGCATATCGACGCGACTTGCCGAAAGCGGAGCTGCACCTGCTCGACGCGGGCCACTTCGCGCTCGAAACACATGCCGCCGACATTGCGGCTGCAATGCTCGAGTTCCTGGCGCGTCAGTAAGGCCCGGGTAGAAACTCTTCGCGCCGGATGCCGAGCTTCTTGATGCGGAAGCGCGTGGTGGAGGGTTTCAGCTCCAGCAAGCGCGCCGCGCCGTGCGGTCCTTCGATCACACCGCGCGTTTTCTTGAGCACTGCAATGAAGTGCTGCCGCTCCATCTCTTCGAGGCTGTAGGACGAAGCGTTGCTGGCCGCCGCGGGCGCGGCGGTGGCTTCCTTCGGCGCGACGGCCGCGAAACAGCTCTGCGGTCCGGCATCCAGGGGCCAGTCGACGCGCAGCAGCTCGCCGCTCGACAGAATCGCGGCGCGCTCGATCGTGTTCTGCAGGTCGCGGATGTTGCCCGGCCACGAGTGAGCTTGCAGCGCCGCCAGCGTGCCGGTCTCGATGCCGCGCAACGATTTGCCGAGCTTGCGGGCGCAGCGTTCCATGAAGAACTGCGCCAGCGCGGGGATGTCGTCGCTGCGTTCGCGCAGCGGCGGAACAGTGATCGGGAATACGTTGAGTCGATAGAAGAGGTCCGCGCGGAAGCGGCCGCTTGCAACATCGGCCTGCAGATCGCGGTTCGACGCGGCGATCACGCGGACGTTCACGCGCAGCGACTTCGAGCTGCCGACCGGCTCGAACTCACCTTCCTGCAGCACGCGCAGCAGTTTCGTCTGCGTGTCGAGTGGCAGCTCGCTCACCTCGTCGAGGAACAACGTGCCGCCGTCTGCCAGCTCGAAGCGGCCGATGCGACGATCGGTCGCGCCGGTGAACGCGCCCTTGAGATGTCCGAACAGCTCGCTCTCGACCAGGCCGGCGGAGATCGCGCTGCAGTTCAGCTTGACGAGCGCGCGCTCGCGGCGCGGGCTGCGCTCGTGGATCGCGCGCGCGATCAGCTCCTTGCCGGTGCCGGTTTCGCCGCGGATCAGGACTGTCGAGTCCGTGGCAGCCACCAGATCGACCTGGCGCAGCGCTTGTCGCAGCGACGGGCTGCTCCCGACGATCTCGCGATGATTCGACTGCTCGCAGATCTCCTGCTGCAGGTAGCGGTTCTCGTTCTGCAGTCGCTCCTTGAGCCTTTCCACTTCGCTCAAGGCAGCCTTCAGGTCCGCGGTGCGCGCGGTCACCTTGCTCTCCAGATCCTCATTCGTCTGCGCAAGCTGCAGCTGCAATTGCCGCATGCTCGCGTGAGTACGCACACGCGCCAGCACTTCCTGATGCTCGAACGGCTTCACGACGTAATCCGCGCCGCCGGCATCGAAGCCCTTGACCTTGTCTTCCAGGTCGCCGAGCGCGGTCATGAAGATCACGGGAATCCCGGCCGTTGCCGGCGAGGCTTTGAGCCGCCGGCAGACTTCGAAGCCGTCCATGCCGGGCATCATGACGTCGAGCAGGATCGCGAGCGGCATCGCATAGCGCGCCTGCTCCAGCGCGCTCTCGCCTTCGCGCGCGACCAGCACGCGATAGCCTTCGCGACTGAGCATCTCGACGAGCACCTTGACGTTGCTCTGAGTGTCGTCGACGACCAGGATGGAGTTGTTGACTGCAGTGCTCATGTCGCTCGCTCAGCCATCGGCCGTAACGCTGCTCGCAGGCCCCGGGTGTCGTAATCATCGGCGAGGCTCGCGAGTGCGTCGACGGCGTCGATGGTCGCCTGATCGCCGCGGCGCGACTCCTTGAGTCGGCTGCTCAGCTTCTGCACGTCACCGCTCAGCGCCAATTCATACAGCTCGCGGGCGAGTGCCTGCGGCAACACGAGGCTGCCGAAGTCCGGCCGCGGGCGCGCCGCGGAGAACTCTGTCGAGGTTTCGGCCCGCTGCCAGGTCAGGGCGAGCAGGCGCCCGACGACGTCGATCACTTGATCCAGCCGCACCGGCTTGGTGATGAAGTCCTCGCAGCCGGCCGCCGCGCTCTGCACGCGCGTGTTCTCGAATGCGCTCGCGGACACGGCGATGATCGGCACGCGTGCGGCCGGCGCGGGCAGCGCGCGGATCTCGCGGATCGCTGCGAAGCCGTCTTTGATGGGCATCACCAGGTCCATGAAGATCAGGTCGGGCGCTGCGTCTTGCGCGAGCTCGACCGCCGACGCGCCGTTGTCGGTCGTCTCGACTTCGAAGCCGAGCGATTTGAGCAGGCGCGAGAGGACCTGGCGATTGTCGGCCTTGTCGTCGACGATGAGGATCCGCTTGCGGGGGCCTTCGTAGCCGGTCACGGGTGCGGTGTGGCTCGATGCTTCGTCGCGTTGCCCGCCGACTTCCTCGACCTCGATCTCGACCGTGAAGGTGCTGCCCTTGCCGCGCTCGCTGCGAACCGACAGCGTGCCGCCGAGCAGCATCGCCAGCTTGCGCGAGATCGCGAGCCCGAGCCCGGTGCCTTCGATCGCACGATCGGCCTGCGGCAACTGGTGGAACGGGTCGAAGATCGATTCGATGTCCGCGGAGGCGATACCGATGCCGGTGTCTTCGACATCGAATCTGAGCTTGAGCCTCCCGCTGCTGACTCGCGCCGCGCCGACGCGGAAACAAATGCTGCCGTGATCGGTGAATTTCACCGCGTTGCCGAGCAGGTTGAGCAGGATCTGGCGGAGCTTGCGGCCGTCGACCAGTACGAACGCCGGCAGGCGCGTCGCCGTCTGGTACGTGAACATCAGCCCTGACTGCGTCGCGCGCACGCGCGCAACGTCGGCAACCTCGCGTAGCAGCGTGTCGAGATCGACATGACCGAGGTCGAGCTGCAGGCGGCCCGACTCGATCTTCGCGAGATCGAGGATTTCGCTGATGAGCGTCAGCAGATGCTCGCCGCAGCTCTCGATACCCGCGACGCTCTCGCGCTGATCGGGCGGCACCGCCGGGTCACGTCGCAGAAGCTGCGCGTATCCGAGAATGCCGTTGAGCGGCGTGCGCAGCTCATGACTCATGTTCGCCAGGAACTCGGTCTTCGCTCGATTGGCAGCCTCCGCGGCGTTCTTTGCAAGTCGCAGCGCTTCGCCTGTCTCGCGGCGGGTCATCGCGCTGGAAATGATTTCGGCGAGCAGGCGCAGTAAGCGCAGGTCTTCATCCGGCCACGCGCGCTCGATGCCGAGCGAATGGAAGCTGAGGATCCCCATCGTGCGGTTGTGGCACACCATCGGCACGGCGATGCGCGAGACCACCTCGTGCGGGCCGAGCAGTCCGGCGAGCTTGCCGAATCCCGGCGGCTGTTTCTCAGGGCGCGATGCGTTGAGCATGCGCTGCGCGAGAAAGTAGTCGAGCACCTCGGGCGCGTCTTCGCGGCGTATGACTGGCACGCGACTCGCCAGGCTGCTGCCGGCGGCGCGTGGCCAGACGTAGCGCAGCGCTACTTTCGACGCGTCGTCGTCGTAGAGAAAGATCATGCCGCGGTCGCTGCCGATGAAGCGGCCGATCGCATCGAGCGTGCGCTCGATCTCGGCGTCGATACCGTCGGCCTCGGTGTTCATGAAGCGCGTCGAGGTTTCTGCGACCAGCGCCTCGAGCTCCAGGCGTCGCGACAGAGCGTGGTGGGTCCGCTGCATTTCCTGCTCGGCGCTCTGCCGCTCCAGCTCGGCGGCGCAGCGCGCGGCGAAGATGCGCAGGATGCCGAAGTCGCGTTCCTGCCAGTTCTTCGGCTGCGTGTCGATCACGGCGAGGTGGCCGATCACGCGGCCGGCCATGCTCTTCAGCGGGATCGCAAGATAGGACTGCGCGCCCATCGCCTCCAGTTCCTTGCGCTCCACCGGGAAGAGCTCGGCGATGTCGGAGTCGAACGCGACGATGTCGCCGCCGAGCACGTTCTCGCACGGCGAGCCGGGCAGGGGATACTCCATGCCTTCCTGCAGGTTCGCCCCGTCCCACAGTGCGATGACGTGCGCGCGCGTGTTGGCTGCGTCGAAGCGCGAGACGAACGCGTAACGGCTGTCGAGCGCGCTCGCCAGACGTCGCACGAACTCGCGGAAAAAATTGACACCGGTCTGTGCTGCCGTGCCTTCGTCGATCAGCCGCAGGATCTGCAGGTCTCTGTTTTCCACGGGTCCCGGATTCTTCGATCGCTGGCGTGTGCCGCGGCGTTTACCGATCAGGCCTTTGAGCAAGATGTTACTCCGTAATCCCTTCGCTGGCGTCGGCTCACACCGGCCACTGCGAGCCCGGCCGCCGTGCCAGGAGCTTGTCGACCGAGAGGGCGCCGGGGCCGTAGAACACGATCACCAGCAGCGCCAGGCCCCACAGATAGTGCTGACGCGCGAGCGCTTCGGCGCCTTCGGCGAGCAGCACGTGTGCATAGGAGATGACGGCCATGGCGTTGACCGCGGACAGGCCGATGGCGCTCAGGCGCCCGGCGAGGCCCAGGATCACGAGGACCGGAAAGACCAGCTCGCCGAACGTGCCTGCGTACGCGGCCAGTGCAGGCGGCAGCAGCGGCACCCGATATTCATCCTGAAACAGCGCCAGCGTGCTGTCCCAGCTCTCGATCTTGAGCAGGCCGGATTTCAGGAACACCCAGCTCACCCAGATGCGCAGGTAGAGCGCAAAGAAATTGGCGAGCAGGTCCAGGGCGCGTACCAGCGCGGCGTACGGGCGGGCGAGCGTTGCGAGTTGCATGTCGGATCCTCGGTTGCGTTATCCAGTCTCGAAGTCGACCAGCGTCTGCAGCTTCAGGACGTGGCCCAGGAGCGAGGCAAGGTCCGCTCCTTCGTCAGCGTGTGCGGCCTGCTCGAACGCATCGCCGAGCGTCGCGCCGCGCGCGAATGCCGTGAGCAGTGCGAATTCGGCGGCACCCAGCTCGCGCAGCTCGACGTGATCCTCGCGGCGGATGATAAGCACTCTCGACGCGCCTGCGTCCAGCGAGATCGACGGTGTCGTCCCGGCCGTCTCGGGCTGATTCGCCTTCCAGATCGCGAGCACAGGATAGCGTGACTCTACGAGCCGCAGCGCCGGATGGACGCGAAAGATCAGCGAGCCGTAGTCATCAGGACTCACACTCGACAGCGCAGAGATCTCGAACGAGGGATGATCCGCGGCGACCAGCACTTCCTGGTACGCCCATTCGAGCCGCGCGACGTCCGCGAAGTACTCGTAGTGCGTGCCGCGCAGCGCGTCGTCGAGAAACGCCGCGAAGCGCTCGCCGACGAAGTGCAGGTTGCCGGAGCGCGACGGGTGTCGGCGCATGTAGTCGCGCCCGGTCTGCCGGAACCAATCCTGCCCGGCCAGGCGCTCGATCACCGGGAAGGTGGCGGCGAGCGCGCTCAGGAATCCTTCGCGTGCATTGTTCGCGTAGATCGCGATGCGCGCTTCGCGCGCCAGCTCGCTCGCTGCGATCAGCGACGCAAGCTGCGCCGGATAGCCGTGCAGCGTGCCATCGAGGAACGCGACCTGCAGTTCACGCAGCGATGTCACGTTGGTGCTCCATGTGAGCATCGGCGCGCGCCGCTTCCGCGACGAGCACGTCGAGTGCAGGAATCTCCGCGTCCCATTCGATCAGCGTCGGCACACGGCCGCAACGTTCGATCGCGAAGTCGTAAAGATCCCAGACCGCGTCGCAGACGGGAGCGGAATGGGTGTCGATCAGGATCTCGCCGCGCTCGAGCGGCTTGACCGTGTGGCCGGCGAGATGAATCTCGTGCACGCCGACGGGTGCGACGTGCGAGATGAATTTGCGCGCGTCGAAGCCGTGGTTGCGGCTGCTGACGTAGATGTTGTTGACGTCGAGCAGCACGCCGCAGCCGCTCGCGAACGCGAGCGCCGCGAGGAACTCCCACTCGGGGATGTCGCTGCATTCGAACTGCAGGTAGCTGGAGACGTTCTCGATCAGGATCTGCCGGCCGAGGAAATCCTGGATCTCGTCGACGCGACGGATCATGTGTCGCAACGCCTCTTCGGTGTACGGCAGCGGCAGCAGATCGTTGGCGAAGGTGCCGTCGACCGAGCCCCAGCACAAATGCTCGGAGACGAGCCCGGGCTCGGCCAGGTGCATGAGCCGCTTGAGGCGCCACAGGTGCTCGCGATCGAGCGCATCTGTCGAGCCCAGCGACAGGCCGACGCCGTGCAAGCTGAGCGGGTAGAGCTCACGCAGCTTCAGCAGGTACTCGATCTGCGCGCCGCCATCGGCGAAATAATTTTCGCTGTGCGCTTCGAGCCAGCCGATGTCGGGCCGCTCGCGCAACAAGCTCGTCGTGATGTCGAGCTCGCAGGCCGATCCCGGCGCGTGCCGGAATCGGCCTTTGAGCGGGAACCACTCTCGGCAGAGAGGGGGACATGAGTATCTGCCGGAGTCCGTCAGGCCTTGGAGCCGCCGGAGATCTTCTCGCAGGTGCCGGCCGGGACCTTGATCCACTCCTTCTTGTCGGCATTGGTCTTCGACTGACCCGCGCAGGCATGGCCGTTCGCGGCGCAGTCGTTCTTGCCGGCCTTGGCGACGCCGTAACACTTCTCGGTCGCCTGGTCGTCAGCGGCGTGCGACGTGCTGATCGCGCCGAACGCGAGCAGGCTGGCCACCGCCGTGGAGATCAGGGCTGTCTTCGTCTTCATGGTTTACTCCGTATGTATGTGTGAGATGAGGGGCGCAGGGCAGGGGGATGCCGAACGTCCGCGACAGCAGAAGTGCAGCTGCTGTGCCAACGGCCCTCGTACCTGAATTCAAAGACTTGGAGTCGAGTGCCGCAGTGGGCTGCGGCGGTGGCCGCAAGAGGTTGCGGACGTCACCTGCGAATGCGGAAGGATGAGTTACGCGGGCGCTCTACTGCCGCACACTCTGCAGAGCTGTCGACAGAGCGGGAAGATCGTATGGTTTTGCCAGTACTTGGAAGCCCTCGCGCTCGGCCTGCTGCGCTCCACTGGCATAGCCACTCGTCAACAGGATGGGTAAGTTCTGACGACGTAGACGAATCTGCCGGCCCAGCTCTACGCCGTCCATCTCGCCCGGCATCCTGATGTCCGAGAAGACGAGATCGATCGTGCTTTTGCCACTCAGGATGCTTAGCGCGGCGGTCGCGTCGCCAACCCGCTCGACCTGGTAGCCGAGCTCCTGAAGCATTTCACGTACCAGCGTTGCTACCTGGTCGTTGTCCTCCACGAGCAGCACCGATCCCGCAAAGCGTTGTTGCGGCTGCGGCGCGGCCGAGTCATGAAGCACGTCCTGCGCCAGCTCATGGGGCAGATCGCTCGATCGTGGCAGCAGGAGTATGACGCTCGTTCCCCGGCCCAACGCGCTATGAATCTGCACGCTGCCACCCGATTGCTTTGCAAAGCCGTACACGTGCGCCAGGCCGAGACCCGAGCCTTTGCCGACCTCCTTCGTCGTGAAGAACGGCTCGAATGCCCGGTCTTTGACCTCCTGCGTCATGCCGGTACCCGAGTCGATAACGGCGAGGCGCACGCAGTCACCGCGCGGTTCGCCTTGCTCGTCGGCTGGCACGTTGTCGGCACTGATCGTTATCGTGCCACCGGTCGGCATGGCGTCCCGGGCGTTGACGGCCAGGTTCAGCATGACCAGCTCGAGCTCGCCAGGGTCGACGTGTACCGGCCAGAGACCATCAGCCAACTTGAGCTCGACGTGTGTCCCCTCACCAAGGCTGCGGTCCAGCAGCTCTCGCATCCCTCCGAGCTGATGAGCGAGATCCAGTGTTCGCGCCTGCAGCGGCTGCTTGCGTGAAAATGCCAGTAGCTGCCGAGTGAGTGCTGCGCCCCGCTGTGCGGCCTGATGGATTCCCTGCAAGAGCATCTGTCGGCGCGCGGGCTCGCTGTGCCGCTCCAGCATCGTGAGGCCGCCAAGGATCACCATGAGCAGGTTGTTGAAGTCGTGGGCGATCCCGCCGGTCAGTTGCCCGATGGCTTCCATTCTTTGCGCCTGACGAAGGGACTCCTCGACACGAGCACGCTCGGTTATTTGCTTGAGTAGCTCCTGGTTGGCTGTCTGCAGTTCCCGCGTCCGTGCGAGCACGAGCCTCTCGAGCTCCGCCGCGGCATGCTTCTGCGTTTCGAGCAGCGCGCGAATCTCATACTGACGCGCCCGCGCCCGGGCAGCAGCTTGCATGGCAGTCCGCAGAGTGATTGCTTGCACGGGGCGTTCCAGCAAGGAGACATTGCGCAGCGATTCGACCAACTTGTGGCGCCATGCGCTGACGCTGGTGCTCAGCACCTGGCTGGTGAGAACGACGAAGGGCAGATCCGACCAGGGAGGTTGCTTCCCCACCTGCTCGGAAAGAACCGCGAGGTCCTTACCGAACACGGCTTCCTCAGCCAGGAGAACTGCGAGTGCGGCTGTGTCGATCCGGGCCGTGAGCGCATCGAGATCTTTGCATACCTCCGCCTGCATCCCCGCGCGTCTCAACAGATCCGCCGAGGCGGCCGCGTCACGACCGATCGGCGCGAGGATCAGGATGCGAGCGTTCGCTATGTCAGCTGCCGCCATGACCATTGCCCATCGGCGGCATGCTTTCGCCCGTGAACTGCGGAGTGCCGGAAAATATGCCGTGGAAATCGACGAGCGGGGGCCCGACCGAGATGCCGTGCGGGGTCAACCCGAACTCGCGAATAGTGTGTTCATGGTTACCGCTGCGCTTCTTCACGACCGATAGAGCTCGCCTTACCATTCCGCGGTATTCGAAATAGCGAAGCATGAGTACCGCATCGCTGAGATAGCTGACATCGAGTGGCGTATTCATCGGACCTACCAGGCCGTGCTGAGCCAACACCAGAACTGTCAGGACTCCCTGTTGATTCAGGTAGGTGAGCAGCTCGTGCATCTGCAGGATCAGGAAGCGGCCTTCCGGCATGGCGTTCAGATAGCCGTTCAGACTATCGATGACGATCACCCGCGCTTTGTCCGCCTCCACGCTGCGCTGAACGTTCGAGGCGAACTCGCCAGGCGACAATTCGGCGGGATCGATCTGTTGAAAACGAATCCGCCCGGAATCGAGCGCGCTGTCGATTCGCAAGCCCAGCATCCGCGCACGAGCTTCCAGTGTTCCTCGACCCTCATCGAAGGCGAAGAAGACGGCGTGTTCGCCGCGCTCTGCCGCGGAAACTGCATAGGTGAGGGCGAGCGACGACTTGCCGACGCCGGCAGCACCGAGCAGTAACGTGTTGGTGCCGCGTTCCAGACCTCCGCCCAGCATCCGGTCCAGCTCCGCGCTGCCGCTGGGAGCGAACTCGCCCAGGAACGCCTTGTGATGCTGGGCGGCGATGAGCCGCGGAAAAACCTCGATGCCGCCCCTGCGAATCACGAAGTCGTGGTATCCGCCGCTGAACTCGATGCCCCGCATCTTCACTATGCGCAAGCGGCGGCGCTCCCTGCCGTAATCGATGGCAAGCTGTTCCAGGAACACCACGCCGTGCGAGATCGAATGCAGCTGCAGATCGTCCCCGGCCGAAGTGAGATCGTCCAACAGGATGACCGTGCACTGCCGGCTCGCGAAAAAGTGCTTGAGCGCCAGTACCTGCCGCCGGTGACGAAGCGCGCTCTGCGCCAGCAGCCGCAGCTCCGAAAGGCTGTCGAACACTACCCGCGTGGCGTTCAGTTTCTCGACTCGATCCAGAACGAGCTTGGTCGTTTCGCTGAGCTCCACTTCCGCCGGGTGCAGAACCGTGAGCTCACGCTCCGGATCGAGCGTGGTTTCCGGCGGTATGAGCTCGAAAACGTCCACGCCATCGAGCGACCAGCCGTGCCGCTTGGCGACCAGCCGAAGTTCCTCGACCGTTTCCGACAAAGTGATGTAAAGGACTCGCTCGCCGCGTCGGGCGCCCTCCATGAGGAACTGAAGAGCCAGCGTCGTTTTGCCGGTGCCGGGACGCCCCTCATATAGATACATACGATTCCGGTCGAGCCCGCCGCCCAGGATTGCGTCCAGGCCCTTGCTGCCCGTCGAGATGCGCGGCGAGTCGTCAGACGCAGGTTCGCGGGCAGGGTTTTCGGCCATATGACTCGGCCTCCTCGGGTAAATTTGTCAACTTTTTGAAAATGCAGGCGCTCGTAAGTTGTTCCCTGCGGCGCCGGGGCCGGGACGTTTTCTGTCAAACCGGGTGGCCGTGTTTCACATCTTCGCAACTGAAAATGGCGCGCCCTGAAACGCAGCCGCAGAACTGTGTTCCAGGCCCTCCGTCAGATTCTGGTGAATGACAGGATTGCGCATCTCACGACCTGAGCCGCAGCTTTGATCCTGCTGACCGTCGCCTTGTCGATCGCGCTGGCAGCCAGTGCCGCCTCGTTGCTGGTGCTGCGCCGGCGAACGCACGCGCTTAGCGCGAAACTGCAGGAAGTCGAGTCGAAGCACGAAGACTTTCTCGAACAGGCCGACTATGCGCGCGCGATTCAGCGCAAGGTCGAGGCGCAGCTGCTGGACAAGCAGACGCGGCTGGATCGATTGGCGCATCACGATCTGCTCACCGGCCTGCCGAACCGGCTGTTTCTCGCCGCACACCTGCCGCTCGCCATGGAGGAGTCTCGCAAGACGCGAACGCCGCTGGCGGTGCTGTTCCTCGATCTCGATCGTTTCAAGCACGTCAACGATACCCACGGCCATGAGGTCGGCGACAAGCTGCTGCAGGAAGTTGCGCAGCGCATTCAGTCCGCGGTGCGCGCGGAGGACATCGTCGTACGCATGGGCGGCGATGAGTTCGTGGTGATCCTGAACAAGATCAAATCCCTCGAACAAGCCAACGAAACTGCAGCGCGTATCCTTGCGAGCCTCAACGTGCCGCTGGTTATCGCCGGCAAGCCGCTCGTTACCACGGTCAGTATCGGCCTCAGCTTGTTCCCACGCGACGGTGACGATGTCGGAGCGCTGCTGCGCCACTCGGATACCGCCATGTATCAAGCCAAGGACTGCGGTCGCAACAACTTCCAGAACTTCAGTCCCGTCATGGATCGCAAGCTCCAGGAGCGGGTCAACGTGGAGGCGCGTCTCAGGGCGGCGCTCGAGCTCGAACAGTTCGACGTGCACTATCAGCCGATTCTCGACATCGAAACACGACGGGTCGTGGCACTCGAGGCTTTGATTCGCTGGAAGGATCCCGAGGAGGGCTTCATCGCACCGGCCAGATTCCTGCCCGTTGCCGAGGAAACCGGGCTCATCGAGCCGATAGGCGAATTCGTGTGGCGGCATGTTGCGGCCGACATGGCGCGGTGGCGTGAGCAGAAACTGACCCTCGTGCCGGTCGCGGTCAACTTGTCCGCGGGTCAACTGATGCGCAGCGATCAGCGCGCGCTCATCGTCGAGGTAACTCAGGCGCACGGCATCGATCCCTCCATGCTGCAGATCGAGCTCACGGAAGGCGCGATGTTGCAGAAGGTCGATCACCGCTCGGGCAGGTCGAGCGAGGCAGTGATCAACGATGTCCGCAGCCTCGGCGTGCGCATCTCGATCGATGACTTCGGCGTGGGCTACTCCAGTCTCGGTTACCTGAAGCAGTTGCGCGTCGACAGCCTGAAGATCGATCGCAGCTTCATCCGCGATCTGGTCAGCGACTCGAACGACTACGCCATCGTGGCGGCGATCTTTGCGATGGCGAAGCACCTGCGCATCAGGATCATCGTCGAGGGCGTCGAAGGATGGCCGCAGCTCGAAATGCTGCGCGGCTTGGGTTGCCGCTTCGCGCAGGGATTTCTGCTGGCCCGTCCGACGGCGGCCGAGAACTGCGCTCAGTTTCTCTCCGATGAGCCATTGCGGCTGCATGATGTCGGCGGCGATGTGCTCGCCGCGATCGCGGTCGGAGGCAACTGAAGCGCGTTGTGAGCGATTGGCCTACGTCCAGCCTGGCTGGCAATCTGCTGCAGAAGATGCAAATCTTCCGGTGACCGCGGCACCAGGGCCGCGCGCTGGGGAAATCTAGTGGGCAATCCAGAACGGACGCGAGTGCAGCTGCGCGCGCTCGCCGACCATCTGTCCGATCGACGCGAGGCACTGCTCGCGGCATGGCGTCTCGCTACCGACTTCGACACCGAGATCTCGTCAGCAACCACGAGCACTCACAACCAGTTCGTCGACCATATTCCTGCTGTGCTGGATGCATTCGAGGATCGCCTGCGCGCGCAGGATCACGACAAGAAAGCGCAGGCTCGCACCGAACAGGAGGAGTGGGCGGCCGAGCACGGCACTCATCGCTGGCAGCAGGGCTACCGGCTGACCGAGACCATGCGTGAATGGGGACACTTGCACCTCGCGCTGCTGAGCGAGCTGGAGCGCTACGGCGTGCAGTATCCGGAGCTGGAACCTGAAGTGTTGCAGGTCGCTCGACGCGAACTCGTGCGACTGGCGAACGATGGCGTGTGTGCGAGTGCTGCGCGCTATACCCAATTGCAGCAGAGTGAAGCTGCCAGTCGTTTGTACGATCTGGAGGCCGCACTCGAGGGTCTGCGCAGCATCGAGATCGAGCGTGCGGAGAGCTGGAGGCAGGCTGCACACGATCTGCGAGGCAGCGCACACGTCATAGTCAATGCCTCAACCGTGCTCAATCGCGAGAATCTGCCCGATTCGAAGCGCATGGAAATGTCGAAGACGCTGACCGTGGCAGCTACAACGCTCAACTCGCTGCTCAGCGAGCTGCTCGATCACGCGAGACTCGAAGCCGGTCGCGAACGCCGCAACATCGTGCAGTTCGATGCCGCTCGCGTCATCAAGGAGTTTTGCGAGACAGCGCGGCCGGTAGCTGCCGAACGCAACTTGTTCCTGAAGTGCGAAGGGCCCGCCACACTCGAGGTGCACGGCGACCCAGTCAAGATGCAAAGGATCATGCAGAACCTGGTCTTGAACGCGTTGAAAGCAACGCAGTCCGGCGGCGTGCGGGTCACGTGGGAGGCCAGCGAGTCGCCGGAAACCAACCAGTGGGCGCTGTGCGTGCAGGATACGGGCCCGGGTTTTGGCGCAGCCGACTCGCCAATCAGACAGGAGCTCAAGGACGCGACCGCTGGAGTTCAAGAGACGGAAGCCGAGAGCGCGAGTGGCGACGGCGAGTCGCTGCAGTCGAACCCGGCGCAGACACTGGCGTCCAAGTCGCCCCCGACGGTCCGTGCCACGGTTGGCGAAGGCATCGGCTTGTCGATCGTGAAGCGGCTCTGCGAATTGCTCGACGCGAGCATCGAGCTGCAGTCGGAACAGGGCCGCGGCACGACGTTCCGGGTGATTTTTCCGATGCGCTACCTGAGCAGCTAGCCGCGATCACCGCCTGTGTCTCAATGCTTCCACCAGCAGTGAAAACGCCGGTGAAGCCTGGCGCCTGCTCGGATAATAAAGGTGATAGCCGGGGAATGGCGCACACCAATCGTCCAGCACTCGCTGCAACCGCTTTGCTTCCAGATGCGGCGTGACGATGTCTTCCGGCAAGTAGGCGAGTCCGAAGCCCGCCAGCACTGCCTGCAGCATCTGATTGCTCCCGTTGAATACGAGCTGACCGTCGACGCGCACGTTGATCTCGCGTCTGCCTTTTTCGAACTCCCAGGCGTAGAGGCCGCCATGGGTAGATAGGCGAAGGTTGATGCAATTGTGCGCAGTGAGCTCTTGCGGCGACTTCGGGATCGCACGCGAGCGGAAGTATTCCGGCGTCGCAACGACGGCCATACGGAAATCCGGCCCGATGCGCACGGCCACCATGTCCTTCGCGACTTGCTCTCCCAAGCGCACACCGGCATCGAACCTCTCGGCTGCTAGATCCGTCATCCCGTATTGCACGGCGATCTCGACTCGAACATCGGGATAGGACCGCAGAAAAGGCTGGAGCTTCGGCCAGAGCAGTGTGTCGATGCTGTGCTGCGCGGCTGTGATGCGGATCGTGCCGACCGGTCTTTCACGCAGCTCGCTCAGCCGATCGAGCTCGCTCTCGATCTCTTCAAAATGGGGTCCGATCGCCGCAAGCAAGCGGTCGCCGGCTTCCGTTGCTGACACGCTGCGTGTCGTGCGCGTAAGGAGCCGAAGGCCGAGCCGGCTCTCCAGGCCGCGGATCGTATGACTCAAGGCGGACTGAGAAATGCCGAGCCGCGCAGCCGCCTTGGTGAAGCTCTTGACCTCGGCCACCACCAGGAAGGCATGTAGGTCGTTCAAGTTTTCGCGCGCCATTCATGAATCTCATTCATAGAACCTAGCGCATTCTGCCGGCTAATCATCCTGGGTGGCAGCGGCTATCTTGTTTCCATGCGCGCAACCGTCATGTACGCCGCCCTCGATGTCCGCGTCGAACGCGTCCCAGATGCCCACCTGGTAGAGCCCACCGACGCACTGGTGACTGTCACTCGCGCCTGCATTTGCGGCAGCGATCTATGGCCGTACAACGCGATGCAGCCGAGCGAGATCGGCAATCGCATGGGCCACGAATTCATCGGCAGGGTCGAGGAGGTCGGCTCGCACGTGCGCACCGTGAAGAAGGGAGACCTCGTGGTCGCGCCATTCGCCTGGTCGGACGGTACGTGCGAGTTCTGTCAGCGCGGGCTGCAGACCTCGTGTATTCATGGCGGGTTCTGGGGCGGTACGAAGCTCGATGGAGGCCAAGGTGAAGCCGTGCGAGTGCCGCTCGCCGATGGGACGCTGGTCAAGCTCCCGGTGGGGCCCGATCACGCGCTGATGCCTTCGCTACTCACTCTCACGGATGTGATGGGAACTGGTCATCATGCCGCCCTCGCGGCGAGGGTTTCTGCCGGCAAGACAGTAGCAGTAGTTGGCGATGGTGCAGTCGGCCTGTGCGGCGTGATCGCTGCGCGTCGACTGGGCGCGGAGCGCATCATCATTCTCGGCCGGCATCCGGATCGCATCTCACTCGCGCGCGAATTCGGTGCCTCGGATGTCGTGAGCGAGCGCGGCGAAGCGGCCGTGGAGCGCGTCAAGGAGCTCACGAAGGGACTTGGCGCCAACTCGGTGCTCGAGTGCGTGGGTCACGGGGAAGCGATGCTCACTGCGGTCAGCATCGCGCGTCCCGGAGGCGCCGTGGGGCGTGTAGGTGTGCCGCAGGAAGATGAGATTCCGGCGGGGCAATCCACTTTCTTCCGCAACATCACCATCGCTGGCGGCCCGGCGCCTGTGCGTGCGTATATCGAGGAACTTTTGCCGGATGTCCTCGAAGGCAGAATTCAACCAGGCCGCGTCTTCGATCGCGTGACCAGCCTCGACGGCGTTCCTGAGGGGTACCGCGCGATGAATGAACGCAAATCGATCAAGGTGATGATCAATTTCTGACGCTGGTCGAGGGACGGGAATATGACGCTCGCCAGGTGGTCGATACTGCCGGTCTTCGTGCTGGCCATCATGACAGTCGCGGGCTGCGACAGTACGTCGGCTCAGGAGCAAGGGCAGATGGTTCGATTGTCGAAGCTGGTAATCGATGCGGCACAGCTCGAAGCGTACCGGTCTGCCTTGAGCGAAGAGGTCAGTGCGTCCGTGCGGCTCGAGCCCGGCGTGCTTACCTTGTATGCGGTTGCGGAGAAGGAACGCCCAACGCATTTCACCATTCTCGAGATCTATGCAGACAGGGCAGCTTATGAAGCGCACATCAAGAGCCCTCACTTCCTCAAATACAAGGCTGGAACTGAGCACATGGTCAAATCACTCGAGCTGATCGACACGATACCGCTCGTGCCCGAGATGAAGATCAAGTGACTGCCGGGCTCATGGAACAACTGAAGTCGCAGCCTCTTAGATATCGAGCGCTCGTGCGAACTGGAGAACACGGCAATGCAAGGTCCAAGCGACTTCGAAATCACACGGCGCGATTTGTTGAAGGTGGGCGCCGTTTCAGTGGCGGTGAGCACGGTACCGCTGGTCGCCAAAGGGCAGGCGCCCGCCGCCGATGCGCCGGTCTTGTCGAAGGTGTCCTTCACCGTGAACGGCAAGGCCTACAACCTCAAGCTCGATACTCGAACGTCGCTGCTCGACGCGTTGCGTGAGCAACTCCACCTGACGGGTACGAAGAAGGGCTGCGATCACGGCCAGTGCGGTGCATGTACCGTGCTCGTCGACGGACGCCGCATCAACTCATGCCTGTCGTTGGCCGTCATGCACGAGGGCGACAGCATCACCACCATCGAAGGAATCGGTGCGCCCGGCAACCTGCATGCGATGCAGTCGGCGTTCATGAAGCACGACGGCTATCAGTGCGGCTACTGCACGCCCGGTCAGATTTGCTCCGCGGTCGCGATGCTGGGTGAGATCAAGGCGGGTGTTCCCAGTCACGTGAGCGCCGATCTCACTGCGCCTCCGGCAATGACCGCAGACGAGTTTCGCGAGCGCATGAGCGGCAACATCTGCCGCTGCGCCGCTTACTCCAACATCGTCGATGCCATCACCGAAGTCGCCGGGAGCAGCGCATGAAACCGTTCACCTACGCACGCGCGCGATCGCCCGCCGAGGCGGCAGCGGCAGCAGAACGCTGGCCAGCCGCAAAGTTCATCGCCGGCGGCACCAATCTGCTGGATTTGATGAAGCTCGAGATCGAAACGCCGCAACATCTCATCGACGTCAACGGTCTTGCGCTCGACAAAATCGAGACCACGCCAGAAGGCGGACTGCGGATCGGCGCGCTGGTGCGTAACACCGATCTCGCTGCGGACGAGCGCGTGCGGCGCGACTATGGCTTGCTGTCGCGCGCTCTGCTGGCTGGCGCGTCTGGGCAGCTGCGAAACAAGGCGACGACAGCCGGCAATCTGTTGCAGCGAACGCGCTGCGCCTACTTCTACGACACCGATCAGGCTTGCAACAAGCGCAAGCCTGGCAGCGGTTGCAGTGCCATCGGCGGCTATACACGTCAGCATGCAGTGATCGGTGTGAGCGACGCGTGCATTGCCACGCATCCGAGCGACATGGCAATCGCCATGCGTGCGCTCGATGCCATCGTCGAGACGGTCCAGTCGAATGGCGCGACGCGCCGAATTCCGATCGCGGACTTTCATCGACTGCCCGGCGATACGCCGCATATCGAGACGACGTTGCGCGCTGGTGAGCTCATTACCGCAGTCGTCTTGCCCAAGCCGATCGGCGGGACGCACATCTATCACAAGGTGCGCGATCGGGCGTCGTACGCATTCGCGCTCGTTTCGATCGGCGTCATCCTGCAACGTGATGGCACGGGCCGCGTAGCCGTCGGCGGTATCGCGCACAAGCCGTGGCGTGTCGAAGCTGCCGAGTCCGAACTGCCGAAGGGCTCGAGGGCAGTCGCTGCGAGATTACTCGATGGCGCGAAGCCGACAGACGAGAACGCGTTCAAGCTGAAGCTGGTCGAACGCACGCTGGGCGCGGTGGTGGCGCAAGCGAAGGGAGCATAGCCATGAAATTCGACTCTCCCGCGACCACCAATCCGATCGATCAGCTCAAAGTCGTCGGCAAGCCGACGGATCGGATCGACGGACCGCTCAAGACCACCGGCACGGCGCCTTACGCCTATGAGCGCCACGATGTCGCGCCCAATGCTGCGTATGGATATGTGATCGGCTCGGCGATCGCCAAGGGCCGCATCGCCTCCATCGATACGATCGATGCGAAGTCAGCGCCGGGCGTGCTCGCGATTGTCACTACCAACACACAGGAGCTGGGCAGAGTCGAACGAAATACCGCCAAGGTATTCGGGGGCGCCGAGATCGCTCACTATCATCAGGCGGTCGCACTCGTGGTAGCTGAAACCTTCGAGCAGGCGCGCGCCGCCGCGCAACTCGTCCGGGTCAAGTATGTTCGCGCCGATGGCGCGTTCGACCTGGCCAAGGCCAAGGACACTGCGATCAAGCCCGACAAGATCACCGCGGGCCCGCCGGATTCCGCAGTCGGCGACTTCGCCGGCGCGTTCGCAGCGGCGCCCATCAAGCTGGACGCCACTTACACCACACCTGATCAAGCGCACGCGATGATGGAGCCGCATGCTTCGACGGCGGTGTGGAAGGCGGGCAAGCTCACGGTCTGGACTTCGCACCAGATGATCGATTGGTGCGCGACCGATCTCGCAGCGACGCTCGGCATCCCCAAGGAAAATGTCCGCGTCATCTCGCCGTATATCGGCGGCGGCTTCGGTGGCAAATTGTTCGTCCGCGCCGACGCTGTGTTGGCAGCACTCGGCGCACGTGCGGCCGGCCGGCCGGTGAAGGTGGCGCTGCCGCGACCACTGATGTTCAACAACACGACGCACCGGCCCGCGACGATTCAGCGCATCCGCATCGGCGCGACACCGGACGGCAAGATCACGGCGATTGCGCATGAGAGCTGGTCCGGCGATCTGCCGCAGGGCAAGCCGGATGGCGCGGTCCACCAGACTCGAATGCTTTACGCCGGCGCGAACCGCATGACTGCCACTCGTATGGCGACGCTGGACCTTCCCGAGGCAAACGCGATGCGTGCGCCCGGCGAGGCGACGGGAATGATGGCGCTGGAAATCGCGATCGACGAAATGGCGGAGAAGCTCGCGCTCGATCCGATCGAGTTTCGCGTCGTCAATGACACGCAGGTCGTGCCCGACACGGCCGGCCGTCCTCCCTCCGACGATCCTCAGACCATGAAGGGGCAGGGCGCAGATGCATCGACGCCAGGTCTGCGCTTCTCGCAGCGCCAGCTGGTGAAATGCCTGCGCGACGGTGCGGAACGCTTCGGCTGGAGCAAGCGAAATCCGGAGCCCGGCAGGTCGCGCGACGGGCGTTGGCTGCTCGGCATGGGCGTTGCGGCAGCTTATCGCGGGAATCTGGTCACCAAGTCTGCGGCGCGCGTGCGGCTCGATCGCGACGGGATCGTCACCGTCGAGACGGACATGACCGACATCGGCACCGGCACCTACACGATCATCGCTCAGACCGCGGCCGAGACGATGGGTGTGCCGCTCGACAAAGTCGTCGTGAAGCTCGGCGATTCGAGCTTTCCGGTGTCGGCCGGATCCGGCGGACAATGGGGTGGTAACTGCTCCACCGCCGGAGTCTATGCCGCCTGTATGAAACTGCGCGAGACCGTGGCGCAGAAGCTCGGCATCGGCGTCACCGACGCAGTCTTCGCCGACGGATCAGTACGTTCCGGTGCTCGCAGCGTCCCGCTTGCACGAGCCGCGGCCGAGGCGCAGCTCGTGGCCGAGGATTCCATCGAGTTCGGCGATCTCGCCAAGAAGCAGCAACAGGCGACCTTCGGTGCACACTTCGTAGAAGTGGCTGTCGATTCCGCGACCGCTGAAGTGCGTGTCCGGCGCATGCTCGCCGTGTGTGCGTCGGGCCGGATCCTCAATCCGAAAGCAGCGCGCAGCCAGGTGATCGGTGCGATGACGATGGGCGTTGGTGCAGCGCTGATGGAAGCGCTGGTCGTCGACGATCGAGTCGGCTTCTTCGTCAATCACGATCTCGCGCTGTACGAGGTGCCGGTGCATGCGGACATCCCGCACCAGGACGTGATCTTCCTCGACGAGACCGATCCGATGTCGTCGCCGATGAAGGCAAAGGGAGTCGCCGAGCTGGGAATCTGCGGAGTTGCGGCTGCCGTGGCGAATGCGATCTACAACGCTACGGGCGTGCGCGTTCGCGAGTATCCGATCACGCTGGACAAACTCCTCGACCGATTGCCGAGCGTTTCATAGCTGTGCCGTCACGATCCACTCGCGCGCATCGAACCACACGCCTTGCTCGCCGGACTTCTTTGCCAGTGCGTCGCGCAGGCTCGCCAGTAGCCGCGTGGCCGCGGCGGCATCGAGTCGTTGCAAGACGTTGCGGACAAAGCGAAAGCCTCGGACCCACTCCATGGCAGCGTCAATGCTCTCGCCGTAGTAGACCGGCTCGCGCACGTCGCTGAACTTCACGTCGACAAATCCTGCCGCGCCGAGAATGCGCTCGACGGTGCCGGGATCGGCGAGCGAAAAGTGGTCGTGCGCACCGGGCGCTACGCTCGGCGACGAGTCATACGGCGCGAGCGCCTGGTCGACTGCAACGGACCACTCATTCGCTTCGTGCGCCTGCCAGACCATCATGATGAGGCGGCCGCCGGGCCGCAGCGCGCCGCCGATATTGCGGAATGCCGCGATCGGATCGGCAAAGAACATGGTGCCGTAGCGACTGATCGCGACGTCGTAATGCTGCGTCCGGAAGCTGTGCACCTGCGCGTCGCCAAGCTCGAACTGGACGTTGTGCATGCCTTCGGCCGCAGCAAGCGCGCGAGCTCGCACGATCATCGGCTCCGTGATGTCGACTCCCAACGCGCTGCCGGTTGCAGCCAAGCGCGCAGCCTCGCGAGTCGTTTGACCCGTTCCACAGCCGATGTCGAGCACGTGCTCGTGGCTGCGAATGGCGCAGGCCGGCAGCAAGACTGCGTTGTGCGATTGCAGTTCGGTGTCGTAGTCCACGTGTAAATTCGCTGCGCTTTGCGTATGGGCATAGTACGCGATGTAGGAACCGTCCCGTCGCTAGGAACGTTATTTCGCCAGGTTCGACACGTAAAATTTCCTACTGGCAAATTGAGGATCTCCGTATGCATCTCAAATCACTCTGCGCGCTCGTCGCTGCGGCATTCGCACTGACCGCTTGCAACAAGTCGGAGACGCCGGCCGAAGTCCAGCATGATGTCGCGACAGCCCAGGCCGATGGACAGCGGGACGTCGCCGATGCGCGCGCGGACGCGAAGGAAGCTCAAGCGGACGCCGACAAGAATGTGGCCGACGCCGTCGCCGACAACGATGCAGACGACGTCGCCGACCAGGCGCACGACGCCAATGAGACGGCCGAAAAGGGCGCGTCGAAGATCAGGATCGCGCAGGCAGAAGCAGCCCACAAAGTAACCGTCGAGAAGTGCGACGCTCTCACGGGCGCGGCGCAGGAAGAGTGCAAGGAGGACGCCGACAAGACGCTCGACCAGGCGAAGGAAGCGGCGAAGGCAAACCGATAGGAGACTGCACCGTGAAGCAAAATCTCACCAGAGCGCTGCTGATTGCGGCCGTATTGGGTTCCACTGCGATCGCAGGGTGTGCTTCAAACGACGGTGCGGAATCAGTCCGCTGCCAGCCGGGAATCGTCCGGAGCCAGCCAGCAAACAGCCGGCGAAGTCGTCGACGACGGTGTCGTGACGGCGAAGGTCAAGGCAAAGCTGGTCGACGATCCGGTGACCAAGGCCTACCAGATCAACGTGGAAACGTTCAAAGGCACCGTGCAGCTGAGCGGCTTCGTCGATTCGGCAGAGGCGCGCTCGCGGGCCGCGCAATTGGCCGGCGCCGTGGGCGGCGTCAAGGACGTCAAGAACTCGCTGGAGGTACGCAAGCCCGAAGGCTGATCGTGGCTCGGGCATGCGGTGCTCACGTCGACGCATCTCAACCGCTCGACCGCCGCCTGAATGTGCCAGGCCGACGAGTGTTCGTCGGCGGCGAGCGCAGCGTGCGGCGAACCCTCGCCGCACGGTTCGCCGTCGTTGTCGCCTTGTTTCTCATCGTCATCGCCGTCTTCTGGTTCGATCGCGACGGACTGCGTGACCACGCAGACGGCTCCATTTCCTTTACCGACGTCGTGTATTTCACGATGGTCAGCGTCACCACGGTGGGCTACGGCGACATCGTGCCGGTGACGCGCCAGGCTCGGCTCGTGGATGCGATGCTGGTCACGCCGATTCGCCTGTTCATCTGGCTCATCTTCATCGGCACGGCCTATCAGCTGGTTCTGCAGCGCCTGATCGAGGAATTTCGCATGCGCAGACTTCAGGCTCGATTGCAGGACCATGTGGTCCTGGTCGGTTACGGACATTCCGGGCGATGCGCCGCGGCTGAGCTCGTTGCCCGCGGCTTCGACCGCAGCCGCATTCTGATCGTCGACGTGGATCACGTGCGGCTCGAGCATGCGGCCGAGCAGGGCTACGTGGGTATCCTCGGCGACGCGAGTCGAGAGGAAACCTTGCGCGCGGCGATGCTGCCGAGCGCGCACGCGCTGCTCATTTGCACGGATCGCGACGACACCAATGTCTTGATCACCTTGACCGCACGGCACGTTTCCGCGGATGTCCGGATCGTTGCTCGTGTGGAAGAGGCTGAGAACGACAAGCTCTTGCGTCAAAGCGGGGCGAGCTCGACAGTGTTGCCTTCGCGAGTCGGCGGCATTCTGATGGCGGACTCCGTCGAATCTCCGCACCTTGCCACCTACGTGATGGATCTCATCAGTGCAGGTGGCCAGGTGATGCTCGCAGAGCGCGAGCCGCGCCCCGAAGAAATCGGCCGCAGACCCGTGGACGTCGGTCAATCGCTGATCGTTCGCGTGATACGCGGCGCCCAGGCCTACAGCTTCTGGGAGCCGCCCGCGAAGATTCAGGCGGGTGACAAGCTGATCGTCCTTCACTCGCGCGCAGCGGCGCCAGACCAGCCAGCGTAACGCAGTCACTGACGAATCCCGACTTTCGTCAGCGATGAGGGTTCGGCGGAGGGTTCACGGACGGCTCGAATTCCGCCAGCTGCGCGCGCAGTCGGCGTTGGTCTGCCCGCATGCGGTAGATCCGAGGCACGACGATCAGGACGCCCAGTAGCACACCTACCGTGATCAAAGCGCCGCCAGGATTGCAAGAGAGGCATCGAGCTTCCAGAACAGGAAGTCGACTGTAACCACATCGGCGTTCTGGACTGCGAAGATCACAGCCACAAGCATCAGGCCAATTATGAGCACCGTCCTCATCGCTCAACTATCACGCGTCAGCGGCGCGATTGTTCCGGAACAGGCAGGGCCCGTGCGGATTAGTCATGCAGAAAAGGCAATCGGCTGGCGGTCCCACACATGAGTTTCACTGCCTGGATGGCGGCGGGCGGCGCGCTGCTCCTGACCATGGCGCTGTCCTCGGCGCTGATCCAGCGCTTGCCGGTTTCGACCGCCGCCATCTATCTCGGCGTCGGCTGCGCGATCGGGCCGTGGGGCTTCGACCTGCTGCGAATCGATTTGAACGACAGCGCGCCGTGGGTCGAGCGTCTGACGGAGATCGCCGTCATTCTGTCTCTATTCGTTGGCGGTCTTCGGTTGCGTCTGCCGTTGCGACACCCGGCCTGGCGGGCTGCATTCCGGCTTGCGAGTGTCGTCATGATCGCGTCGATCGCAGGCGTAGCGGTTTGTGCGTGGCTGCTCCTGGATATCGATCCCGCGCTGGCGCTGCTGCTGGGTGCGATCCTTGCGCCCACCGATCCTGTGCTCGCGAGCTCGGTCACGGTCGGTCATTCGCAGGACAACGATCGCTTGCGCTATGCATTGTCCGGGGAAGCCGGGCTCAATGACGGTGCGGCGTTCCCGTTTGTCGTGCTCGGTTTGCTGCTGCTCGGCCCGGTCTCGATGTCGGAGATTGCAAGCTGGGCTGGACTGCGGCTGCTGTGGGCAGTGCCTGCCGGCCTGCTGCTCGGTTACGTGCTCGGGCGTCTGGTCGGCAGCGCAGCCATCGCATTGCGAACGCGCAATCGCGACACCGCAGCACCCACGGACTTCCTCGCGCTCGCACTGATCGCCTTGTCCTATACGGCCGCGACTGCGATCGGCGCATGGGGATTCCTTGCGGTTTTCGCGGCCGGCATCGGCCTGCGCCACGCCGAAGTTCTCGCCGTGCGGGAAGATCCTCACCCGGAGGTACACCAGAGCCGCTGCGCAGGTGCACCCTCCGGCTGAGAGTCTGGTTTCACCCAATACAGTCACCGAAAGCGAAATGGCTCAGCCCGCCGTTGCGGCTGGAGTTCTCGTGGCGGAGGTATTTTCCTTCGGCGACACGCTGGAACGCATGCTGGAAGTTCTATTGGTCGGCATCGTCGGTGTCAGCCTCGCGACGCATTGGGACCCACGCGCTTTGCTGCTGGCTGCGGGGCTGATCGTCATCGTTCGTCCCGCAGCAACCTGGCTGCTGCTGGCTCATTCGCCGACGAATCGTTTGCAGCGCATGTTGTCGGGGTGGTTCGGCATTCGCGGCATCGGCAGCATCTACTATCTCGCCTATGCGCTGACGCATGGCGTGGAAGGCGCGGCCGGGCGCGAGCTCGCCGACATGACGATCTCCATCGTCGCCGTCTCGATCGTCGTCCACGGTCTGACTTCTCAGCCCCTGATGAAGTGGTACGACCGCCGACAGGCGTGATCAGCCGCGCCGATTCTCTTTCGCCGCTGCGGCTTCGACAGCGTTCGTCACGTGCTGCTTCTCCTCCGGCGGAGGCAACACCGCCGGTAGGCCCAACGATTTGAGCCAGAGCTCCCGGCACCAACCCTTGGTGTGGTACAGGTGCTCGTCTTCCTGGTCTTCCACTTCATCGTAAGCGGCCTTGAGTGCGCTCGCGGCTTCTCCGTCCGCGGCCTTGGCGCACTCGCCGATGAGCTCCCAGTCCGCGTGATCTTTCGTTTCGGCCAACACCACGCATTCGCAGGCAACGAGCTCGGCGCCTGCGGGATCGCCCGCCGCGAGCGCCATCTTCATCGCCACGACCAGCGACTTGCCGGTGTGCTGTACGACCTGGCAGCCGGGCGTCATCTCGCCGGGATCCAAGCCAAGCGCCACGCAGGTGCGGGTGAGTACGGCGACATGGTTCGTCGTTTGCTCCAGGTATTCCGTCCATTCCTGGCGCAGCTCGTCGTTGACTGCGCACTCGAGTGCAGTCTGATAGACGAGAATCCCGCCACGCTCGTGGACCAGGGACTGGAGCAGCAGCTCCTTCAATTGCGATGCGATCATGAAATGTCTCCTGCGAAATGGGTCACACGCGCGGCGGGTCGGTCTCGCGCGCGAAGTTTCGATGCTGGGTAAGGGCGGCGATGAATGCCCGCACTGCCGCGTCCGTCTTTTCTGCGTCGAACTGCAGGAGTCCGACATCCGCTTCGCCCGAGGACAGCTTGGCGGGAATGCCGGCTGCATTCAGCAGCGCCCTGGCGGCGCCCGATGAGCAGAATCGGTTTGCAATGACGATACTGATCCTTCAGGAATTCGAGCGCGTGACCGCGTGCGCTCAATTCGTCCGCGGCGGCCTGACCGTCCGGCACGATCATCGCGTCCCAAACCACGGCCGGTGCGGTTTCGAGCGAGATCTCCACGTCGAGGGGTTCGCCACTCGCGCTCGTCACTTGCCCGAGCTTGACGCCGATGAAGCGCGGCACTGCACCCGCGGCGACCAGGGTCTCGTGAATCGCCAACGCCGCAGCGCCGTCCGTGCCGTTGGCAACCAGAATCGCAACGCGACGGGTCTTGATTCCTTCCTCGCCAGGCCGGGCCAGCAACGACAACGCCTTCGAGGTCTGCACTTCCGGCTTTGGAGCACGCGCCAGTACTTTCGGTAACGGATCCGGCAGGTCGGTCACGCCGATGCCATCGGCGACGGCAGTCGCGAGATCCTCATCCACATTGCGCAGCTGAGCGATGACGCGTTCGCGCACCGCTGCGGTCTGCACCTTGGTGAGCTCGAAACGATAGGCGCGAATGATGTGCTGCTTCTCGATCGCCGTCTGGCTCTTATAGAACAGCGTCGCCTGGTTGTAGTGCTCGGCAAACTTCTCCGGTTTGCCGCGCACCTTGTGCTCTTCCGTTTGCTGCGGGAAGGACGTGAATCCTTGCACGCCGGCCTGGAAGGGACAGCCGCCACCGAGCGAATTCGGCTCGTATGCAACGCGCCCGCGTGGAATCGCCTGACGATGCATGCCATCGCGCTGGTTGTTGTGGACCTGCGCTACCGACGCGTTGATGGGGATCTCGTGGAAATTGGGACCGCCGAGCCGCGAGATCTGCGTATCGACGTACGAGTGGATGCGTCCGGCGAGCAGGGGATCGTTGCTGAAGTCCAGCCCCGGCACGATGTGCGCGGTACAGAAGGCAACCTGCTCCGTCTCCGCAAAGAAGTTGTCGGGGTTGCGATTCAACACCATGCGGCCGATCGGCGTGACGGGCACGAGCTCCTCCGGGATGAGCTTGGTCGCGTCCAGCACGTCGAAACTGAATTTTTCCGCGTCGGCCTCGCTGAAGATCTGCACACCGAGCTCCCACTGCGGGTACGCGCCGGCTTCGATCGCTTCCCACAGATCGCGGCGATGAAAGTCCGGATCTGCGCCCGAGATCTTGACGGCCTCGTCCCACGCCAGCGAGTGCGTGCCGGCCAGAGGATTCCAATGGAACTTGACGAACTGCGAGTCGCCGGCCGCGTTCACGAAGCGAAACGTGTGGACACCGAAGCCCTGCATCATCCGGTAGCTGCGCGGAATCGCACGGTCGGACATCACCCACATCAGCATATGCGTGCTCTCAGGCATGAGCGAGACGAAGTCCCAGAACGTGTCGTGCGCGGAGGCGGCTTGCGGCATCGCGTGGTGAGGCTCGGGCTTTACCGCGTGGATGATGTCCGGGAACTTCATCGCGTCCTGAATGAAGAACACCGGGATGTTGTTGCCGACGAGATCCCAGTTGCCTTCGTCCGTGTAGAACTTGACGGCGAAGCCGCGCACATCGCGCGCGGTGTCGGTGGAACCGCGCTCGCCGGCGACCGTCGAAAAGCGCACGAAAACCGGCGTGCGTTTGCCGGCCTCGGCAAAGATCGAAGCCCGCGTCAGCTTGGTCAGCGGCTTGTAGCACTCGAAAAAGCCGTGCGCACCGGAGCCCCGGGCATGCACGATGCGCTCCGGAATGCGCTCATGATCGAAGTGCGTGATCTTCTCGCGGAGAATGAAGTCCTCCAGCAGCGAAGGTCCGCGCAGCCCGGCCTTGAGCGAGTTCTGGTTGTCGGCGACCGGCACACCTTGATTCGTGGTCAGCGCTCGTCCGCTGGAATCGACCCGCACGCGATCGAGCGGACCGTTGCCAGGATTGAAGCTCAGCGGCGGATTGCCTTTACCGACCTTCAGCGATGCATTGGTCTCGGTGAGCGTGCTCGCACCGACTGACGGATGCGGCGGCTCGACCGACTGGCCGCGGGCTGGTGCGGCAACCGCATCGCCAAACTCCGACGGCTTTGCTGCATTGAACGGAAATGACGCCGCGAGCCGCTGCGTGCCAACCAGCTTCAGAGTCGCCGCATCGGTAATCGCCTCACGTCCCGCCTTCTTGGCCGGACCACTGGCCGTGGAACGGGCGGATGTCTTCGCTGTTTCTTTCGCCGAGCGACCGTTGCCGGACAACCTGCGGACGCCGGATGCCGCACGGGATCCCGCGACGTTTACTCTTGGCCATGACTGAAATCTCCGTGGATCGACCGCCGCCTCGAACTGAGCGCGGAAATCCGCTTGCGCAGTGGTGATTCGAAACGGAGAGGCGAGGAAGTGTCTGATAGAAGCGACGAGCAGCGGCGAAGTTCCTGCTTTGGTGCGGCTGGCAGTCGCATGCCTGAGGCGCCGACGCGCGTGTACTCAGCGGCCTACGCCGTACTGGATCAGCGCGCGCCAACCCGAGTGTGTTGTAGCGCCAGCCGGGGAACGCTATCGCCGGCCATGTGTTGCGTGTGACGACATCCATTCCTCTTTCAGCGAGACTCACGTGACCACAGCAGATGAACCAGGCAGTAAACAACCGCCCGCCGATGAGGCCGTGGGTAGACCCAACTCATCGAGCAGCCGCCAGCAGACGCACCAGGGTCAACGTACCCAGACCGGGTCACCCGAGCTCGATCGGGCTAGTGCAGAGGATTCCACCGAGGGAACAGCGCCCGCGAAGAAGAAGTAGTTGTGCTGTCGGCGTTCATCCTTCAGTTTCGTGATCGAGCCGTCCAGCAGTTGACTGAACAATAGTGTCGGATGCTTCTTACCAGATCGCTAGCAAGACCAAATGGTAAGCGCTGATCGGAACCGCCAGCGTAGCCGGCGTATTCACGATCATCGGTTAATAGTTGAGGAGATGAAGATGTCAACACCCAATACAGACGCACTTGGCGTATCCAAGGGAAAGGCTGCGGAGATGGGTCAGAAGGTTGCGGACACGATCGATCAGAACCGTGGAGCGGCGGCCAGCGGAATGGAGTCAGCGGCCAGCGCCCTTCGCGAAAGGGCCGACACACTCCCGGGCGGCGAGAAAGTCGCCAACGCGGCGCATGCAACGGCGAACGCGGTAGGTGCCGCAGCCGATTACGTGCGAGACAACGATTTGAAAACCATGATGGCGGACGTGCAGCAACTCGTGAAGAACAATCCCGGTCCGGCGTTGCTCACCGCCGCAGCATTGGGATTCCTGATAGCACGAACCTTGTCCCGAGATTGATCGCACAGGATATCGATCATGGCCGCCGGCATTCGCTCTATCCCGGAAATTCTTCAGGACGTCCTGACCAATATTCAGGATATCGTCCGCGCCGAGGTGCGCCTTGCCAAAGCAGAGCTTGGCGAAGAGATCAACAGAGCACGCTCCGGCGGCCTACTGATCGGCGTAGGCGCTGTCGCTGCGATTTTCAGTGCGCTGTTTCTTTTACTAGCCTGCGTGTACGCGCTCGGTCTCGTCATGCCGGATTGGGCTGCGGCACTCATTGTCGCGGCGGCGGTGGGTGTTGCGGCTGCGGTGACACTGGGCCTCGGCTTGAAGCGTCTCAAAACTATCCAGGCGGCGCCTAAGACGGCGGCCAGTTTGAAGGAGAATGTGCGATGGGCCAAACAACTGACCAAATAGAGAATCAGATTGAAAACAAACGCGAGGACCTGAAGTCGAATCTTCAGGAATTGGAGACCCGCGTGAAGACTGCGACGGATTGGCGGCACTACTTCGCAGAACATACCGGGACGATGATCGCAGCCGCCTTCGGTGGCGGTGTTCTTCTGGCAACGATGTTGGGCGGGCGCAGCAACCGTGCGTCGCCGAGTCAGGCCGGCGGCTCCTCGGAACCCGCGCGCCCGTGGACGAGAGGAACTAAACACGAGGTTCTGGAAAACCTGGACTCCATAAAGAGCGCGTTGGTCGGCGCCGCCACCACCAAGTTCAAAGGAATTCTTGGCGAAGTGGTGCCCGGCTTTACCGAGCATCTTGCTAAAACTGAGGCAGATCGCGGCCGCGAATCCACGCACTAAGCGAGCTGCAATCTCGGGCCGCGTGCCAGTGATGCAAGCGACACAAGTGGCGCCGCGCGAAGGGTCGCGGCCCGCCAGTGAGTCTTCAGCCTCATGGGCACCCTTCGTCGACGCTCTTTACGCCGACGGCATCACCGCTGCGCAGAGCGCTTTCCCACGCGAGTGGGTCGAGCAGTTGCGCCAGGAGATGATGGCTGCGTTCTGGGACGCGATTCAGCGCCCCGGCGGGGCCGTCGGACGCGGCCCGCGGCGCTGGTACGTTGAAACGCATCCGCAGGCGTTTCACGGTTTCGTGGACCTGGTGACGCATCCGTGGGTCCATGGCATGTGCGAAGCCGTCCTCGGGCCACGCTACGAGATCGTCGAGATCGGCTTCGACGTGCCGTTCGAGGGCGCGCAGTACCAGCCCTGGCACCGAGATTTCCCGTCACCTCCGGCGACCTACTCGGAGCGCCGCATCACGTCGCTGGCGCTCAATGTGACTGGCGTAGATGTCACCGCCGACATGGGTCCACTCGAGATAGCGCTTGGCACGCAGTGGGACGACGGCAGGTTGTGGCGCCACGAGATGTTTCCCCCACAGGAGGCATGGCAGCGATGTGCGGAACGCGGCGTGCGCAGGTATCCGCGAGCAGGTGACATCAGCTGCCGCTCTGCGTTGACGATCCATCGCGGTACTGAGCATCCCTCCAAAATTGCGCGACCCGTGCTCGTACTGGGAGTCGATGCTCCCGGCGCAGGCCACTCGGCGCTGCACGATGTGATGGTCACTCGCGATTTTCACGATTCGCTGCCACCCATGGTGCGCGAGCATCTGGTTTGCCGCGTTGTCGATACGCTGGTGCCCATCGCCCAGAAGCACGGTATCGAGGGGCTCGTCATGGCGGGGCAACGCTGAGGCCGACCTGGGAGGCTGCCAACGCAACCCAGCCATCGTAGCTGTGACTGCAAAACCTTGCCGCGGTACGACGCGCAAGCGCGTGAAGCCTTCGTGAGAACGCCCATCGTTCGAGTCGGTACTGCCGGTTGGACTATCCCGTCGCGCTACAAGGAGCCGATCGCGGGCGACGGTTCTCAGCTGGAGCGATATGCGCAGCGATTGAACGCCGTGGAGATAAACAGCTCGTTCCATCGGCATCATCGCGTCCAGACTTATATTCGTTGGGCAGGGAGTGTTCCTGCGCACTTCCGCTTCGCGGTGAAAGTGCCGCGAACGCTCACACACGATGGCAAACTCGCGCCGCTGCCAGCGGTACTGGATCAGTTTGCCGCGGAAGTCCACGGGCTTGGCACGAAGCTCGGAGTATTGCTCGTGCAGCTTCCGCCCAAGCTGGCGTTCGAAGCGCCGCTGGCGAGGCGCTTCTTCCGTGAACTGCGCAAGCGCATCGATGTGCCGATCGCGTGCGAACCGCGTCATCCAGATTGGGCTTCACAACGCGCCGCCAGCGTGCTCACCGAGTGCGCTGTCGCCCGCGTGGCAGCCGATCCACCACCGTGGCCCGGCGCAGATGAACCCGGTGGATACGAGCAGCTCGCGTACTTTCGCTGGCACGGCCAGCCGCGAAAATACTATTCCGACTACGACCGGGAGCGGCTCGAATCGTTATGGCGGCAGTTGGCTGTTGCCAGCAGGACTGCGGCACAGGTCTGGAGCATCTTCGATAACACAGTGCTCGGCTACGCTTTCGGCAACGCACTGGCGACGATGGACGCCAGCGAAAGCGCGCCCGCCCCAGAACCAAAGCAGCGCTCAGGCCGGCGGGACCTGCGCCTGCGCTGACGACGTCCCACGGGTTACCCGCCACGTCTGTTCACATCGCGGCCACGTAACGCGCGAGCGCGTCCTCGAGGTTCGGCATGACGATCCCACGCTCGCTGGTGAGGACGCTGAAGGACGGCCGCGCAGCCGCGAGGTCGAACGTGCGCCAACTGTCTGGCTGCAACTGCGCCGTGCTCACTTTGGCGAGCTTGGCGGCGCGACGTACGAGCTCCGCCCACGTCAGGCTGCCATCGTTCACCAAGTGCCACAGACCTTGCTCGCCGTCGATCAACAGATCGAGCGCGGCGTTCACGAGGTCCGGCACGTAAGTGGGGGAGACGACGATGTCATCGATCGCCCGGAACACATCGCCACGTGCCAGGGTGCGCAGCGCAACCGTTACGAAGTTGTGCGCGTCCCATGGACCGAAGAACGAGCTGGTCCGGATGATCAGGGCACCGGCGTGCGCTTGCATAACGGCCCGTTCGGCGCGCGCCTTGCTCAGGCCATAGACGTTCAACGGCCGCACATCGTGAGTTTCTACGTACGGCGTTTGCTGCTGGCCGTCGAAGACCAGATCGGAAGAGAATGTAAGAAAAGGCAGTTCGCGGGCCGCGCAGGCGCTCGCCAGCAGCTCGGCGCCGCCGCTGTTCTCACGATAGCAGCGCTCGATGTCGAGCTCGGCGTCATCTACTCGCACATATCCCGCGGTATTGATGACTGCCCAAGCTGCGCTTTCGTCCAAGACGCGATCTATGGAGGCCGCGTCGCAGATATCGAGCTCGGCGCGTGTATAGGCGCGCACGCACAAGCCACGCACTGCGCATATTCGCGTGAAGGCACGCCCGAGTGTTCCCGATGCGCCGGTGATCAACAACGGCGTGCCCGGGATGGGCGGTGATCGAGATGCGCGCTCCCACCAACCCGGCTCACGAATGAGTGCGGCGTGCTGGGGGGCGCTGTGCGATGCCAGATCGCTGATGAGGCGAGCAATCGCGGTCGGGCGTGGCGCGGGTCCTCGAACGTCGAAAGCTCCCACCTCGTAGTGCCGCTGCAGCCGCGTCACCAGGCTGTCCCAATCGAAGCTTCCCAGCAAAGCCCACGCAGTCACGGCGCGGACGTCGATGCCCGCGGCGCGTGCCTTGTTTGCACAGCTCCAGACGCAATGGAGCCAGCGCAACTGATCTTCGCGTGTGCATCCCAGATGCGCTTCCGTGATTGCCATCGGGCAGCGATAACGCGTCCAGGCATCCTCGAGCGCACCAGCGACGCCCGCCGGTCGGCTGCCAGCTGCGCGGATGGCCTCGATATCCACGTACGCGTCCCGACCATTGCCGCCGCGACGCTCCGGTGGGTGGCGGGACAGGTCATCATCCAGGTGACGATCGCTCGTTACATAGTGATTGATCCCGATGATGTCGGGCGGACAAGGGTGTTCGCTGAACCACCCAAGCTCGGCTGCCTCGATCCCTGCCTCGCGCAGGTATCCCCACATGGCATGCCGGCTATCCACCGTGCCGAGCAACAGGTCCCAACCGAGCCAACGGCGCTCGTTGTCGAAGTCCGCTTGGTAGATCAACTTTGGAGTACCGGTCGTACGACCTAAATCGTCAGTCTGGATCAGCTGCGCGCTGCTGTTGACGCGCCGGATAGCCTGCATCGCCAGAGCCGTTGCGCGCACCTGGTTGACGAGAGCGCGCGCGAAACTCTGGTTGTCGCAGCGATGCGGATACCAATGACCGTACAACGCACTGAACCGGGCTGTCGTCAGCGGTTCGTTGATCGGCGTGTATTGGGTGATCCAAGGAAAGCGGCACGCAACGGCCGATGCGTACGCGGCGAACCATTCCGGAAAGCGCGGATCGAGCAGGCTTGTGTAACGCGGACCGCTCCCGTGATGCAGGAGGCCGAGGATCGGTTCGATACCCAGCTCGTGCAACCGCGTCAAACGCTGGTCCAGCCATCTCCAGTCAAAACGATCAGGCGCTTGCGGCGCCGTGATCTCCCATAGCGCCGGATAGCGTAAGCGTCGCAGTCCGAGCTGCGCGAAGCGCGACAAGTCGTCGATGCGTACGTCGTGACCGCTCGCGCGCAGCTGATCGTGCCAATTCTCGTGGACGCGATTGACGGTGCATTCGACACCGCCCCAGATTTCCAGCGGGAGCATGGCCGTCTCAGGCTTCCTCGACCGTTTCTTCGCGATCTCTGCGGCCGGTATGCGATACCGCCAGCACGCTCTGCGCGGCTTTCCTGCCCGCTATGAAAGCATGGTCAGAGTTGTAGTACTCCCACTCGCTGTAGCGGCCGGCGAGCAGGATGTCGTGCTCAGCGAGCCAGTCACGAACGATCGCTACGTTCTCCTTGCGAGCATGATCGTAAACGACGTACGCGTACGGCATGTCGACCTGATTACGTGCCAGGATTCGATCGTCGCTGCGAAGCATGCCGACCTTGATGCAATCGGCGATGCAACGATCGATCAGCGCCTCGCCGTCACACGGCAGTGGCTTGGTGGGCGAGTAAGTAATTTCGCACGTGAGTCCGAACCCGCCGGGCGGATTGCAATGCGGGCTCGCGTTACCTTGCACGAAAATCCGGTGGAAGATGCTGTCCTCGGGATAGTAGATCCAATGCTTGTCAGTGATCTTCTCCCGTGCGACGCCGATGTTCACGCAGCGAACGGATACGTGCCGCAACTTGCGTCCGGCCGTCACAACGTGGGCGGGCGCTTCGCGACCGATCATCTGCAGGAGTCGCGGGAGCGGTGCCGTGCTGACGAGCTTGCCGTAGCTGAAGACGGTGCCATCTACGAGCGCGACCTTGTGCGCTCTGGGGAATACACGCGCGACCATCGCATTGGTGCGCAACTCCCCTTTGAGCAAGGGCAGGAACCCGTTCATCAGCGCAGCGAAGCCGCCGCGCAGCGGATAGCCAAAACGGGCGTTAGGTCCCACCGGCTTCCCGAGCGGGCGCAGGGCGCCCTCGATCATCTCCTCCAGGTCCGGTAGCGGCACGCGGCCACCGAGCCACGAGGTCTCCATTTCGGTCAGCGGTACCGTCCAGAGTTTGCGGTTGTACGGAATGGCGAAATGCTTCGCCACGCCCGCGCCCCACACCTTATAGATGAACTCCTCGAAATTGCGCGGCTCGCCGGCGACGCTGCGCATCGCTCGAGTGTCGGTCGCGAGCGGCGCAGTACTTTCGGCGACGCCGTCGGCGCAGCAGTCGGTGATCGATTCGGCTTTGCCGATACACGCAGAGCTGCTGTTGGCGGATGGGAGCGAGCTTGCCTTCGGCGGTTCCTTCAGATTTCCGAACCGCGCCTCGATGGCTCCGACAATGCACTCCTTCAGCACCTCCGCCGGAAGCCCGTGCAAGGCGCCCTGGAACGGATACCGCGTGTAGACGCCCTTGCTGTAGATCCATGCCTCGCGATCCTGCCAGTGCACGTTGTCGCCCAGCAGCTTGCCGTACAACTCGTGCACATATGGATCGTTCGAGAACATGATGTGACCGGCGTAGTCAAAGGTGAACCCATTGTCCTGCAGCGAACGGCACCAGCCGCCGACCTCCGGTCGCTGTTCGAGCAGCAGGCTGCCTCGGCCAAGATGGTACGCAGCGCTCAGACCCGTCGGTCCCGCGCCGATCACGATTGCCGCGTAGTCGCCGGCGTCGCGCCCTGCGGCGATCGAGGAGTTCTCGGGTAGCGCGTCCGGGAAGTCCGCGGCGTCTACGCCTTTTGCGTGCGTCCCTTGGGCCGGCTTGAAGTTGAGCAATGGCAGGGGCGCCGTCTCACGAGCATGGGTCGCATCCGCGAGCAGCCGGCGCATCTCCTCGGCTGTCTGGTCCCAAGATGTGTGCGCGAGAGCGGCGCGCATGCCTGCGATCCGCTGACGACGTTCGGCAGGACCGGCATACAGAGCGCGATCGCAAGCTGCCACGAAGTCTGCCGGGCCGTTCGCGACGTAAACCACATCGCCGTAAGGCTCGACGACGTCGGTAATGGGCGTGGTGACGATCTGCCGTTCTGCGGCCATGTACTCCAGCGTCTTGGTCGGGCTGATAAAGCGAGTCGCCTCGTTCAACGCGAACGGTTGCAGGCAGACGTCCCAGCCCGCGACGAAGCGCGGCAAATCCTCATAAGCCTGTTGTCCGAAATAATGGATGTTCGGACGCCGCGGCAGCGTGGCCGGATCGACCTTGGCGTGCGGTCCGACCATGACGATCTGCCACTGCTGGCGCGCCAGGGCCAGTGCATCGATGAGCTCGAGGTCGAGCCGTTCGTCGATGACGCCGAAATAGCCCAGCCTGGGTTGCGGCAATCCCCGCTGCAGCGGGTGCTCATTGAGGCGGTCTTGGGCCTGGGCGAAATGCAGCGCGTCGACGCTGCTGGGGAAGCAGTGCACGGACGGATGCCGGTTGCGCTTCGCGCGATACAGGCTGGGGCCACCCGTAAACACGATGTCTGCAATCTTCAGCAATGCGCTCTCTCGCTGTAACAGCTGGCGCGGAGCGTTGCGGAAGGCAGCGAGCTCGTCCATGCAGTCGTACACGACGACGCTCGGCGTAAGGTCCTGCATCAGTGGCAGCGCCATCGGCGAATAGAACCATACCGCGTAGTCGTGGATCTGCTCACGCTCCATCAATTCCGACAGCATCTGCTTCAGGAAGGGGATTTGATCGTCGTGGAACCCCGGGCTCGCGATCGTGGAACGCGGGCGACACACGCGTAGGTTGGGCGCCGGCTCGCTGATCTGCAGCTGCTGATACGACGAGCCCGCAACGGGTTCCTCGAAGAAGAACACGCGATAGTGCTTGGCGAGGCGGGTCAACAGGTGTTGCGGGCGCTGGAACACGAAGTCCCAACGCAGGTGCGAGAAGACGATGATCGACTGAGGCATGAGAGGCTCCCGGAGTGATGGTGACGATGCGCCGGGGACGCTCTCCGGGGAGGAGGAGGCCAAGACTCATTTCACTGCGAATCTAACGCTGCAAATGTGCATTTCAGTTCGATGCGCCGCTTCACTTTCGTCGCGTCGCCTACGACTGTGAGCAGCCGCTGACAGACAGCGAGCGGCGATATGAACTACTAATTCCTTTGCGTCGATGTCGCGCGTCGCAGGAAAAATGTCGGCCATGCTCACCAGTGCATATCCTCGACCGCAGTTGCGGCGTGCCGAATGGCTCAACCTCAATGGACCCTGGCGCTTCGCCTTCGACAATGAACTGCGTCATAGCGCACCGCAGGACATCCGGGAGTGGCCGCTGACGATCGAAGTGCCATTCGCGCCCGAGTCACGCCGTAGCGGCATCGGTGACACTGGCTTTCATCGCTCGTGTTGGTACCAGCGCGATTTCGAGTTTCGCGAGGATGCCATGGGGCCTGGCGATCGGCGCGGTCGAGTGATCCTGCACTTCGGAGCGGTCGACTATCACGCACGCGTGTGGGTCAACAACATCCCGGTGGTCGAGCACGAAGGGGGGCACACACCATTCTGTGCAGACATCACCCACGCGCTCGATCGCAGCGGCCACCAGCGTGTCACGGTGCGCGTGGAGGACGATCCACACGATCTGGAAAAGCCTCGCGGCAAGCAGGATTGGAAACTGGAGCCGCACAGCATCTGGTATCCGCGTACCACGGGCATTTGGCAGACCGTCTGGCTGGAGCGTGTGCCGGACGCGTACGTCAGTTCCCTGCAATGGACTCCTAACGTGGAACGCTGGGAGATTGCTATACACGCTTGCGTCGGCGGCAGCGAACTGAGCGATCTGCAACTGTCAGTGCAACTGAGCTGTGGTGAGCAGGTCCTTGCCCACGATACCTACCAGGTCGTCAGTCACGAGGTACATCGGCGGATCGGGTTATCCGATCCGGGAATCGACGACTATCGCAACGAGCTGCTGTGGTCGCCGGAGCGGCCGACGCTCCTGGATGTCGAAGTGAAGCTCATGCGTGGCGGGGACGTGATCGACCAACTCACGTCGTACACAGCGCTGCGCTCGATCGGCACCCAGCGCGAGCGGCTCCTGCTCAATGGTCGGCCGTTGAACATGAGGCTGGTCCTGGATCAAGGATACTGGCCCGATACATTGATGACGGCACCGTCGGACGACGCACTGCGACGCGATGTCGAGCTCGCCAAAGAAATGGGGTTCAACGGGGTTCGCAAGCACCAGAAGATCGAGGATCCACGCTATCTGTATTGGGCCGATCGTCTCGGCTTGCTGGTCTGGGAGGAGATGCCCAGCGCATACCGCTTCACGCAGAAGGCGATCGCGCGCATGGTGCGCGAGTGGAGCGAGGTGATCGCGCGCGACTCGAGTCATCCGTGCGTGGTGATCTGGGTTCCGTTCAATGAATCCTGGGGCGTGCCCGACCTGGCGACGGTGCCCGCAGCCCGCGATGCGGTTGCCGCGCTGTATCACCTGACGAAGACTCTCGATCCAACGAGGCTGGTAATTGGCAATGATGGGTGGGAGAGCTCGGCGACCGACGTCATCGGCATGCACGACTACGACTGCGATCCGAAGCACCTGCGCGTGCGCTACGGGCCCGAAGTCAAACCGCAGGAGGTTGTCGATCGGCGCTGGACGGGCGGCAGAATTCTCACACTCGATGGCTATCCGCATCGTGGCCAGCCAATTTGCCTTACAGAGTTCGGCGGCGTCGCTTACAAGGACAAGCAGCGTTATCGCGATGGCCGCGAATGGGGCTATCGATCCGTCGAAGATCGCGAGGAGTACGCCACGCTGGTGACTTCCTTGCTCGAAGTCGCACGGACAACGGCGATGTTCAGCGGCTTCTGCTATACGCAGTTCGCCGACACATTCCAGGAAGCCAACGGGCTGCTCTACGACGATCGCACTCCGAAAGTGCCGTTCGCTCGGATCGCCGCAGCCGTCGCCGGCGATCCACCTCCACAGCCACCAATGTAGCTTGCGAGACTCTCGAGATGCGCGCCCGTGCGGAACAGGTGAAGCGTGATGTTCTGCGGTCCTATGCGAGCGCGGGTCACAGGGGTGTCGCGCTCGTTTGAATCACGCGGGATGTGCCTCTAGCTCCACCGTCAGTGCCCACCGACGCGTCTCTCCGGGGCGCAAAATCGCGTACTGACGGTAATGCGTCACTGCCTCGGCCAGCGAGTCCTGTGCGCCTATGCAGGGATAAAGCCCGATATTGTAGTAGGGCTCGCCGCCGATGCCGGTCCAACCACCCGCGTTCAACCACAGCCCAACCTGCGGAATCTCGGCGACGTCGAATCGCATGTGCAAGGAGCCGTCGTTTGCAATGAGTCGGGTCCAACCCTCGGCGAGCGGCTCGCTCCAGATCTTGAAAGCCACGCCGGCGTCCGCACCAGGAAGCGGATCGATGCGTATGTCATGTCCATCGCGACGCACGTTCATGGGCCACTGCAAACCGCGGCGTTGCGGAAGGTTCGTTCGTGCCGTCGCCGAGTAGACGTTGAAACGCGCTGACGCCGGAAACTCGAGCACCATCCCCGGTTCGATCCGCAGCATCGGATGCGCACTCCAGATGAAGGCGATTTCGTCGGAGCCTTTGTTCTGCACCGCGTACTGCATTTCCAGTCGGGCTGCGCCCGCGCGCAATGTCACGCTGCGGGTAAGTTCACATGGCACGGCGATCGCCGAGCACGACGTGACGATCTCGATCAGATCCGCGCGACGCTCTAGCCTGCTGCTCCATACCTGCGCCCAAAGGTCACCATGATCCGGCAGTGGAACACCACGATGCGGCTCGAGTGGATATTCGCAGGCCGCCACGGTCGGAAAGCATTCATCCCAGCCACCCGTATCTGCATTCTCTATATACGAGACTCCGTACGGATGCCGTGCGAGCGGAAGTCTGTCGGAGGTCCACAGCCATTCGCGCCCGGTGCGTAGGTCACGCAGTGAGACAATCTTGGCCCCGAGCTCGGGCAGCACCGCGAAGGCGATCAGACCGTTGTTCGCCTCGATCGTGCGGAACGAGTGGCGCGTCCGCTCTGCAACCCAGACAGGATGCGCAGCAGCTTGCGGCGTCACATCAGCTCGACCGTTTCGAGTGTCAGCGCGTCATACCAGCGACGAACCTTGGCGAGGTGCTCGGTCTCGCGCTCGAGCGCATTGCGGAAGCGCTCCGCCATATCGTCCTGATCCATGCTTTCGGCCAGCGCGATGAGGCTTTCCCAGCCCGCGCCGTCGACGAGCTCTGCGGCCAGTGCGATCTGGAGTGTCTGCACGAGGGTAGTTCGCGGATCGCTTGCGGCCTGCAGAAAACCGCTGGTCGCCACCCCGACGAGATCAGCACAAGGCGTTTGCGCCGTTGGGTCGGCTCCGAGCTGCTCGAGGCACGTCCTGATAAGCGCAGCGTGACTGGCTTCCTCCTCCCGAATTTCTATGAGCTCGTCGACACTGACGCCGTCGAGCTCATCCTGGTACGCGACGAACTTCGCAATGACGGCATCGTAGAGCCGGGTGCCGCCTCTTTCATATGCGAGCCGCTCTGCAAGCTTGTCGATAAATGCCTGCGGACGGCCACCGGCGAGCATTTTGGCGCCAGTTTTCACGACGCCCTTGGCAGTCGCCGGCGGTGGAACGGAGCCAAGCGTGTCCGCTGTGCGGATGAACTGGAGCCGCGCTTCCAGCAACACTGACGCATCTGCAGCCTGTGCTTCCACCGGCTGCACGCCGTCGTTCATTTCCTTGCTCAACCGGGGCGAGCTCTGCTGTCCGGTGCGATTCGGGCCGGTTCGGGTTGCGTCGATTGACTCTTGCATGATCTGCAGCTCCGCGATTACAGGTTGACGACTTTGCGTGTGAGCTCGGTGCCGGGCTGCCAGACGTAGCCCGCGGCAATCGTCTCGGAGGGCGAACCGGCCGAATTCAGGTGATTGCGGTAGTCGATCGAGTTCTGCGGCTCCGCCTCCAGCTCGACGAAATCGGGGCCGCTGGCGCGCAGGTTAACTTCGGCGGCGAGCGTCGCTCGGACGAATTCACGCTGACTTGCGAAGGGAATCGGCTCCGGCAGCTTCGCGCCGACGATCTCCTGCGGATCGCGCCGCTCATGCTTCTTGAACAACTCCGCGACCAGGTGCAGATGCCCGAGCTCATAACTGAGCATGCGTTCCCAAATGGCTTTCAGCCGTGAGTTGCCCTCCTGCTGCAGGCAACTGTAGTAGGCGTATACCTCCATGGCTTCGTGCAACAGCCAGTTCTCCAGCAGTGATTGGCGCGGATCGAGGAGCGACTCGTAGTGGGTGACGTGCTGCTCTTCGATCGAGGCAATCTCTGCGTACAGCTGTCGAGCGAGCGGGTCGGCAAAGGCCGGACCGATGTTCATGTAGTAGTCGTGGGTCTGGTGCTCGGCTGCGACCAACGTCAGCGCATTGAGCTTGGTCAGCGGTGCAGCGGTAGCGCGGTCGAACGGCCGGCGTAGGTCGTTCGCGGGCGCGCGGTGTTCGACCACGGTCGGGCGACCCGGCAGGACGTCGGTGTAGCTCTGCAGGATGTTGTTCGAGTCCTTGCCTTCGAGCCGGTCAAGCAGGGCGGAAAAGCGGTACATGTGATCGAAGTCCTCGAGCAGGCCGAATCGGTACGCCTGCGCGAGGTAGGCGTCGGGCTCCTGCTGGGCCAGCGCGGCCGTGACTTCGATCGCCACCTGCTCATAGCCGATCGTCGTTTCGATCAGTGAATGGTCGGCGCCGAGCAGCCAGTTGACCATCGTCGCCTGGTGCTGTTCGACGCGACGTACTTCTGCGAGGGGCAGGCGCAGCTCACCATTGAAGCGTGCGGCAGCATGCGAGAAGCGCATCGCTTCGGTTTCGATGCCGTTCATCAGGATAACTCGCACGCGCGTGAATGCGTCGTCGTCCAGCTTGCTGATCGGCTTGCCGGCGAGCTCGCGCCACGTGAAGCGCTGTCGGGCGAGCGGCGTGCCGCGATCTTCGAATAAGGCGAGAGTCATAGGGATCTCCGCAACGGATGTGCGAAACGGCGGGCGGGGTCTTGCAACGTGCCGCATCACGCGCGTGTTCCGCGAGCTGCGGAACGCCGCGCGCGCGTGAGGCGCGCCACTTTCGAGAGTGCGCAGCTTGCGTGGAGCGAGCTCGATGCTCCGACGCATTCGCAGATTCTGGAGTGGTATCGCATGCTTCTAACGCTGCGGCGTCACTGACGAGCTTACGCGTACGATTCAGCTCGATCCTTGGGGTATTGCCTGGTGTTTGAATTGGCAGCTGAAGCCACCTGCCCAGGTTGATATAGACACAAGCATCGACTCCCGCGCGCAGCGCGCGCAGGAGTCGATTCACATTACCGATCAGGTCGCGCGGCGCTCGCCGCCGTTGCCTTTCGAACGGCTCCGACCACCCGTGCTGCCGTCGTCTTCGCCGGAAGCCTGTGAAAGCAGAGCAGGAGTGATCTCCTTCTCAGCCAACTCGGTCAGCTCCTCATCGAACGACTTACCTTCCTTGATCGCCCGCTCCATCGAGCGGGCAGCGTTCTTTTCTCCAAGCGCCTCGGCCAGCGCCTTCGCCGTGCCCCAGGCAGCAATGCAGTAGTGCTCGGTCTTTTGCACAGCGCCGATCAATACCGCATCCAGCCCCGGCCCCGTCGCGATTTCCTGCACATGCTCGCGCGCGTCGTTGATCAACCCTTCCGCGGCCACGTTCTTCTTGCGTCCCGGGGTTGAGTCGAGCTCTTCCAGGGCTGCGTCCACTTCCTTCAGGACTCGCTCTCCTTCCTGGACACGTGCATCGAGCTGCTCGCGCAGCGACGTAGACTCGGCGGACTTGCCGAGGCGCGGCAGAACCCGCGACAGTTGGCTCTCGGCGCTGTGGATCTCCTGCAATTCGAGAATGAGCAGGTCCCTGCCGTCAGGGGATTCCTTCTGCGATTGTCTGTTCGTCTTGCGTGTAGATGGCATCAATAACTCCGGTTGAAAAATCTGAAAAATCTATCGAGCGGTGGCGGGATCTCTGCTCGCCACTGCGTCGCGTTCGCGTCGCTTCAGACCAAGCAGGCCGACGAGCCCCAGCAGGCCCATCCAGCCCCAGTCACTTCTGTCGTCACTGTCGGCAGCGCGAGCCATTTGCCGGTCATCCGCATCTGCCTGCTGTGCTACGGCAAAGGCAGGTGCTCCGGCTATTGCCAGCGCTACAACGGTTCTCAATATCAACTTTCTCACGTAAATCTCCTGTCGAACTCTTGATGTGTGCACTACTGACGCGCGAGGTCGACACCTGTTCCGGGGTGCTGGGCAAACAGAGTCGTTTGGCTGCTCTTCCTACTTCGCTGAGAGCAACGGCCCGCCGGAGACTACGCGTCGCGTGAGCGGATACATCGAATGGCTTCAGCGTGAGCGCACCAGTTTTCCATTGACCCGGCGCTTCGGGCGCGTCGGTGGGGATGCTCCTTTCAGCATGCGATACACGGTTACGCCGGTCCCGACCATTATCAACAGCACCGCGTACCACCCAATTAGCGGCAGGCTGCTGCCGGTCGCAACGACACTTGAGAAACGCATGACTTACTGAACTCCTGGAGCTTCGCGTCGGATGTCGGCAAAGCTAGCGGGTAGGAAACTCTCGATCCGTACGCTGGCGCGCATTGCATGCGTAGAGATCGTGGACCAAATTCAGCGCAGACGCCGGTTTCCCCGAGCGGCGGATCGACGCTCGGTACCGTATCCATGGTCACAGGGTGCTGATGACACGGCGAATGACGGCCTCAAATCGAAACTGCAGTACTTCCGCCTTCGCCCTCCCAAGAATTGATTGCTGCCCTCTGTTGCCGCCTTTCCGCACGGTGCGAGGTGCCGTCGATCGGGCGACGGTTGGGCGGACCGACGAAAAGGGGATTGGTCCATGGGTTCGGACTGCAGGGTCCCCAGAATCGCTGGCGTGGTTGGGCGGGTCCGCTTCCGATGTTGATTCGACGCACAGGTGATCTCCGCTTCTCGTCGACTTGCAGTGTGCAACCGTCGCTCGACCGGGGTCGGTGCGTTGACGAACTTAGCCGGGCAGTCGTCAAGAAGGAATCCGATCCCCTGTTGCCGGAGCGTCGCGGCCGGGCCTGAGCAACTTTGTCGATCAGGTGCCTGTCGGCCCGAGCGCGGCGTTGCGACGCTGCTCTGCCGCGAGCCGGCGAAGATGAGCGTACCCAACGAGCTGCCGGCCTTGCTCGTCCCACAAGCGAAACCTGAGAGATCGCAGGCTGGATAGCAGCGTGACCGGCGTGACTTCCTGAAACAGCCGGTCGCTTTCGTGACAGCGCTGCAGGTTGTAGTTGGGAATGCGCGGGCTCAGATGGTGGATGTGATGAAAGCCGATGTTGCCGGACAGCCATTGCAGCACCTTCGGCAGCTTGTAGTAGGAGCTGCCGCGCAGTGCTGCTGTCGTGTAGTCCCAGTTGTCACGACGTTCCCAGTAAACGCCCTCGAACTGATGCTGCACGTAGAACATCCAGAGTCCAATGCTGCCGGCGATCGATATGGCGATCGACTGGATGAGCAGGTAGGGCATGACACCGAAGAGCCAGCTGAGCAGCGCCGCGATACCGAGCAGCGCCAGGTTCATCCACAACACGGAACGGCGGCGTCGCCGGTCAGCCTTGGGTGAGGCAAAGCGCTGCCTGATCACGAACACGGCCAGCGGAGCCAGCACGAACAGGATCAGCGGATTGCGCGCCAGCCGATAGGCAAGCCGTCGCTTAGGCGACGCGCTCAGATACTCCTGGACAGTCATGGTCCAGATATCGCCGGTGCCGCGCCGGTCGAGATCGCCCGCGGTGCCATGATGAACTGCGTGTTCCCACTGCCAGTGCTGATATGGCGTGAACGTCAGCACACCGGCGATGAAGCCGACGATGTCGTTCGCGCGCCGCGAGCGAAAATACGAGCCGTGCGTGCAGTCATGAAAGATGATGAAGATGCGCACCAGGAACGCCGCGGATATGACCGCGAGCGGGACGGTGAGCCAGATCGAGATCTCGAGCACCCGGTACATCGCATACCACAAGAGCAGGTATGGAACGACCGTGTTCGTCAGCTGCCAAAGCGCGCGCTTGGTGGAGGCACGTTGGTAGCGCGCGAGGGTGTTTTTCCACGCCTGCAAGGTCACTCCTAAAGGTGTTGGCGACGGGCCAGCTCTAAGGCGAGCGTCCAACTGTACGCGGACGCGCGCTGCTGCGGTGAAATCAATTTGGTATCGCGCCGCAGTCGCGGAACCCACGCTTCTCATTGGCGTTGTGACGAGGTCATGCGCGAGGTCGAGACTTCACGTGCCAGAAGGCCCTACGCTCGTCATCCTGCGGGACCTCACTCAGTCGTTCGCAGGCCAACGCATCCGCAAGGCGACCGGCAACGCGAAGATCGATAAGGCGCGACTGACCGGGCAGCGCATCGTTGCCTTGCGCACCTGGGGCAAACACTTCCTGATCGAGCTCGGCGGCTTCTCGATCCGCATCCACTTCCTCATGTTCGGTCGCTGGTGCATCGATGAGCGCAAGGACATCCCGCCGCGTCTGAGCCTGGCTTTTGCGCGCAAGCGTGAGCTCAACTTCTACAACTGCGCCGTTCGTTACATCGAAGGCGATCTCGACGACGAATACGACTGGCGGGGCGACGTGATGTCGGATGCCTGGGATGCTGCCGCGGCCCGCCGCAAGCTCCGCCGCAGGCCGGACGAGCTCATCTGCGATGCTCTGCTGGACCAGGACGTGTTCGCCGGTGTCGGCAATATCATCAAGAACGAAGTGCTGTTCCGGGTCCGCGTGCACCCGCTATCGAAGGTCGGCGCATTGCCTGCGGAAAAGCTGCGAGCCCTCGTAGAGCAGGCGCGTCAGTACAGCTTCGAGTTTCTGGAATGGAAGAAGGCGTTCGTGTTGCGGCAACACTGGCTGGTGCACAACAAAGGCATCTGCCCACGGTGCGACGGACGTTTGACGAGGGCGTATCTTGGAGCGAGAGAACGCCGCACTTTCTATTGTGAGCGCTGCCAGAAGCGCTTTCGCGGATCGAAAGCTGCTCCCCGCAAACGAGCGCGCGCGCGGATAAGGCAACAGTCGTAACTTACGGCGGCGGCGTCGTGCTCACGGTCGTCGCGTATTTCGCATTGATGTCGGTCGCCAGTTTGACGGCGAGCAGCGATGGAACTCGGCGCCGGGATGCAGCGCATCGAACGATGACAGAGAGCCGAAGCGATTGGGCGCGGCGGTCACGCCCGAAACGGGGCACGAAGACAGGACCGCGTTTGTATCGCAGCGGGGGTCGCGGCCCCCGGCAGCAGCTGACACTTGCGCAGCCGATCGTGGCGGCCCGCCGCCGTTGCGGCGCGCAGCGGCGCGAGGAATGCGTTCATGTCCAGGTAGACCCAGTTGCGGGCCGTCGCGATGCCGGAGATCGCGGAGTTGAACTGATCGACGCGCGCGGTAATCGCGGCTCGTTCCTGCGGATCGAGCAGGTAGGGACTTCCCGGGCCGGTCATCGCCGGATCGCAGTTGATTTCAGGCACTGCTGCGTCGGGGAGGATGCGCAGCGAGACGAGGTTGTCGGCGAGTGGATTCGGTTGGCCGAGCGCATTGACCGGCGAGCAGTTGTTGTTGACCGGCTTGCCCTCGAATCGATTCGTCGCCGAATCTCGGGATAAGTAGTAGAAGGCGCCGGCTGCAGCAGCGGCGCATACAGCAGCGGATTCGTCGCGCCACCTGGACCTGCGAGCGCGAGCCGATGAACAAGGAATCGAATGCGGCGGCGTTGCCTGCCGCGACGACGAGTGCTTCGCCAACTCGCGTTTGCGGAACGGCCGCAAGCTGTCCGGTCGTCGTCGCCGGCAGCGCAGCTGCCCTGCTGCAGCTCACCGCGGAGTTCTGGGCGGCGAGCGGTGTCGTCACCGGAGCGGGGCAGCCGCTGCCCGCCAATTCCGGGATCGCAAACGGCGCGCCCGACATCGTCGCCAGCAGGGCACCGTACGTCTGTCGCTGGGTTGTCGCGCTGATGCCGGATGACTGATATCCGGCTGCGGTCGAGCCACCGAGGATCAGGATCTTCGTGAACTGCGTGCCACCGCTCGGCGGTGGTGGAGGAGGTGGATTGTTGACGCCAGGCGCACCTCCGCTGCCTCCGCCTCCGCAGCCGCCGACCGCGGCGATGCTCAGAATCAGCGCCAAGAGGCGCGTGCTTCTCGCGATCCGGTCCAAATCCCGAAACATTCGCCGGCCTCCGTACGCATGGTGTGACGGTGCAAGTCTGCGTCGCCCCTGCTTACGGATCGCTTACGCGTCGATTTGCGGCCCTCAAGGGATGCCTTGACATTACGATGATTCCCGAAATATCGTACGGGCCAATGAAGACGCCTGCAGTAATTGAAGCCCTGGGCGCGCTGGCACACGAGCACCGGCTTGCGATCTATCGCCTGCTCGTCGAGCAAGGCCCTGCCGGGCTGGCTGCCGGCGCGATCGGCGAGCGCGTCGGGCTCGTCCCATCGTCGCTGACGTTCCATCTGCAATCTCTGCACCGTGCCGGCCTCATCAGCCAGGTGCGCGCCAGTCGGCAGCTCATCTATAGCGCCGACTACGGTGTGATGAACGAGCTCGTCGGATATCTCACTGATAAGTGCTGTGCAGCTGCCGGCCAGAGCTGCGAATCGGTCTGTATTCCGCGCGCTCCGAAATCCGTGCGGCGCAAGTCGGCCGCGTGAGGGACTGCGGCATGTCCGGCCAACTGACCATCGGATCGCGGCCCAGCTTGGGCGCAGCAGTAAAGCTTCTCGCCGCCGCGCAGCTCCCCACGGAGGATCTGACGGCCGCTCACTGCGAGCAGTTCTTCTTCACCGGATCGCCCAACGAACCGACCGGGCTGGTCGGGCTGGAGCTGTTCGGCGACGTCGCACTGCTGCGCTCGCTGGTCGTCGCCCCGGATAGGCGCGGCACGGGGGAGGGCGCGGCGCTGCTGAAGCATGCAGAGAATCAAGCTCGCGCAGAGGGCGTTCGAACTCTCTATCTGCTGACCACTACGGCGGAATCTTTCTTCGCGAAGCATGGCTACCAGCGCGCCGCGCGCGAGTCCGCGCCCGCTCCCATACGCGCCACACGCGAGTTCGCAGGCATCTGCCCCGCGAGTTCGGCCTTCATGATGCGACAACTTTCGTGAGTGGACGCGTGCCGTGACCAACCGCCCCTATAACGTGCTCTTTCTCTGTACCGGCAACTCCGCTCGCAGCATTCTTGCTGAGGCTCTCGTCAATCACTGGGGCCGCGGGCGCTTCGTGGGATACAGCGCGGGCAGCGCGCCGAAAGGCAAGGTGCACCCGATTGCGCTCGAGCTGCTCGAGCACTTGAACATGCCGACAGCAGGCATGCGCTCGAAGAGCTGGGATGAATTCGAGAAGCCCGAGGCACCGAAGCTCGACTTCGTATTCACTGTCTGCGACAACGCCGCGGCGGAAGCGTGCCCGGTGTGGCCTGGGCAACCGCTGACCGCGCATTGGGGCGTCGCGGATCCGGCAGCCGTCGAGGGCTCCGACACCGACAAATGGCTCGCATTCCGGCAGGCATTCCGCCAGCTCGAGAGCCGCATCAAGATTTTCACGAGTCTGCCGATCAAGTCGCTCGATCGCGTGAAGCTGCAGGAGCGTCTGCGGGACATCGGGCGCAGTCGCCCCGCCGACGAAGTCGCGTGATCGCCGTTGCGCAAGGCCACTGCATGACCGGCTCGGAACA
>CAWISC010000056.1:0-61280 GCA_963838635.1 uncultured Gammaproteobacteria bacterium
CGCCGAGCTCGAACGTGCCGCGCGCGGCTAGTGGCTGTCTGTCAGCGCCTGATACACGAGGTTGTTGAACGGCCGGTTGAGCCGCGGCGGATCGCGAGGTTGTCGGCGCGGCAGGTGCTGCATCATGAGGATCGCCACCAGCTGCTCCTGCGGATCGATCGTGAACCAGGTTGCAGCCGCGCCGCTCCAGCCGAACTGTCCGACGGAGCCGAGAAGACCGCGACGCGCGGGATCGAGCACTACATAGCCGCCGAGGCCGAAACCTTCGGCGTCGCTGAACTCGTTCACGGGCGGCGAGAGTTGTGTGAGGTGGTTCGCCATCATCAGCTCCACCGTCTTGCGGCCGAGAATCCGTACGCCGTCGAGCTCGCCGCCGTTCAGTAGCATCTGACAAAAACGTGCGTAGTCTCCCGCTGTGGAGTACAGGCCGCCGGCGCCGCTCGGGTACCGCTTCAACATGTTGCCTGCCGGGTTCTGTTTAGCGTCGGCAGCGACGAGACGACCTGCAGCATCAGTCGCGGTCATCTCGACGATGCGATTGCGCTCGTCACGCGGCACGGTGAAGTCGGTGTCGAACATACGCAGCGGTTTGAAAAGTCGCGTGCGGAGGAAGTCGTCGAATGCCATGCCCGCGGCGACTTCGATGACACGGCTGAGAACTTCGGTCGATACGCCGTCGTAGCTGAAGCGCGTCCCGGGATCGTTCGCCAGCGGCAGCGCACTCACGGATATCGCAGTGGCCTCGATGCTCGGCGACTGATCCAGCTGCGCTTCGAGCATGCGATCGACTGCGGGGCCTTTGAGTTTCTCACCCGCTGCAAATCCCGCTGTATGAGTGAGCAGGTGCCGGACGGTGATGGGCCGAGCTGCAGGTCGCAGTCGCGCTGTGGTTGCGTTTTCGCCTTCCAGCACTTGCATGCTCGCGAACTGCGGGATGAAGCGACTGACGGGATCGTCGAGTAGCAGCCGGCCTTCCTCCATCAGCAGCAGCGCTGCGACGGACGTGATCGGCTTGGTCATCGAATAGATCTGGAAGATCGAATCCGGACGCATCGGGTTGCTGCGCGCGACGTCGCGATGTCCGAGTGCCTGCCACTGCACGATGCGACCTCGACGCGCGATGAGCGTGACGGCGCCGGCGTACTGCCCCTGATCGATCGCGCTCTGCACGTAACTGGTCACGCGCTCCAGGCGGGCAGGGGAGAATCCTTGTGACTGTGGATCTGTCGTCGGCAGGGGCTGGGTCCGATCGACAGCCGCTGCGTTGCAGGCGAAAAGGACGATGCAAAGAACGCTCGCGCAACGGCTCAAGGCACTCGCTCCCCAAAAGCATTTAACTTCTGCGCAAATTCGTGAGCGGAGGACGGAGAACCACTTAAGGGTCGGCCTGCCCCTGTCTACGGGCTCGCGCTGGCAGAACCTGAATATATCCCGGCGTAAGGTGTCGTCCGCTCGATACGGGATATAGATAAGGAAGGGCCCAGCATGCGCAGCCAGCCGATCCGGCAGATCCGCCTCACCCGGCCGTTCTCCGAGTACGCCCTGAACGTCTGGACCCTGGTCGCGCGCCACGGCATGACGCCCGCACGGGCCGCGCGTCACCTGGAAACCAGCACCTGGCGCGTCGAGCGCATCGTCGTCGGGGTCAGCCGCCGCAACGCGAGCCGCTGGTAAGCGTCGGATTTCCCCGGAATTCCTTGACACCGCAGAGCCCGATTCCGCAAAATCGCGCGCCTTCCGATCTTCCTGCCGTTCCCCGGTAGCTCAGTGGTAGAGCGTTCGGCTGTTAACCGATTGGTCGCTGGTTCGAATCCGGCCCGGGGAGCCACTTCACACGTTTTTGGCGTCTGATGTCTGCCACAGACGTCCAGGGACGTTCAAAAAATCCGCGGAAAACAAGCCTTCTGAAAGTGGCGTAAGTACGCTCACGTCCGCTGGAGTCTGTTGAGATTCGGGATCGCACGGGAATAGTTTCGTGATAACGCGACGTTTCACACGGAGAGTTATCACGCATGCTCACGGCGCTTCAGGTCGAGCACACCAAGCCAGGGAGCAAGCCCGTCCGGCTGTATGACGGACGAGGCCTGTACCTGGAGATCTCCCCGACTGGCGGGCGCCGGTGGCGATTCAGGTACTTCTTTGCCAGACGGGAGCGGCGGATGTCGCTCGGCCCGTATCCGGAAGTGTCGCTCAAGGAGGCGCGCGAGAAGCGCGAGGAATTGCGCAAGCAGGTCGCCGCGGGCACGGACCCGGGCGAGATCCGGCAGCTCACGAAGTTGGCGCTCGTCAACAGCAGCGGAAACACGTTCGAGGCGATCGCCCGCGAGTGGCATCAGATGTACTCGGGGGCGTGGAATCCGGAGTACCAGGCGACTGTCATTCGTCGCTTGGAAGCCGATGCGTTCCCGTGGATCGGATCGCAGCCGATCAACAGCCTGAAGCCGCTCAATGTGTTGGCGGTGCTGCGTCGAATCCAGAAACGCGGAGCGCTCGAAACTGCGCATCGGATGCTGCAGTACGTGAGCAAGATCATGCGCCATGCTGTGGCGACTGGACGCGCGGATCGCGACATCACGGCGGATCTTCGTGGCGCACTTCCGCCGGTGAAAGAGAAGCATCACGCGGCGCTCGTCGAGCCGAAAGCAGTCGGCGCTTTGATGCGCGCGATTGATGGATATCAAGGTTACTTCTTGACGCGATGTGCGCTGCGATTGTCGGCGCTCTTGTTCGTTCGCCAGGGCGAACTTCGGAAGGCCGAATGGTCGGAGATCGACTTCGAGAACTGTGAGTGGCGCATACCGGCCGAGCGCATGAAGATGAAGACGCGGCACATCGTTCCGCTGTCACGTCAAGCGATGGAAATCTTCCGCGAGCTGCACGCGAAAACCGGGCGGCTCCAGCACGTCTTTCCCGGCTTGGTGAACCGCAAGCGACCGATGAGCGAGAACGCGGTGAACAGCGCTCTGCGTCGCATGGGATACGTCAAAGGCGAGATGACCGCGCACGGTTTTCGCAGCATGGCGAGCACGCTTTTGAACGAGCAAGGATGGAATTCGGATGCGATCGAACGACAGCTCGCGCACGCCGAGCGTGACTCAGTTCGAGCGGCGTACAACCATGCTGAACATCTCGCGGAGCGACGCAAGATGATGCAGGCGTGGGCCGATTATCTCGACAAACTCGCAGGAGAATCGGTGCCGGTTTCGACGCAGCCGATGTATATGTCGGAGGGTGTCTGATAGCGCACGAGGATGTCTGACGGCACGCGATATGGGTTTCAGGATCAAGCAATTGACGGTTTCACGACGCGCGGGACAACGCTCCGCGTGCCGCGAAAACCAATGTGCAGACAATCGGTTGATCGGCGCGGCGTGCCGCGCCCTTTTATCTTGCCGTCCAGCTACCACGTGCCCCGGGACACACACTCAATCTGAAATGCGAGGAGAAAGAGCGTCGAGAGTGATTGAGATCAGAAGCGGCGCCCGCCGGTGGTGGAACACCGACGAGCGCCTGACCACCGTCAGCCTAACACAGGAGGCCGACAATGGCTAAGCGCAATTCTATGTCGACGGCTCGTCGGAGCCGAAATCGAAAGCAAGAACCCATCCCTCAGAGCGGCAACACGGTCGCGACTGAAAGCATCGGCGATCCTGCCCGGGGCCGGCTACCGCGGAGCAACCCTGCCGATGTTGCAAAGATCATCAGCGACGAACGCAACCGGCTCATGAAAGCACAGGCCGTGCTCGGATGCGTGGCGTTCGCGCTGCTCTATGAGGATTGGCTGGAGGCGCCAAACCGGCCCTCCTTCGCCGACGCCGTCGCCGCAGCCCTCGATCTCGTTAATGAATCTGTTGATCGGCTGGATGCCAGCTTTCATCACCATGGAGCTAAGGCAGGCCGCTAAAGCGGTCAATCAAGTCATGGCATTTAGTTTCCGCTGGCGATGTTGTCTTCTCACGGTAACTGTATGATCATACAGGTATGGCCAAGGATTCGGGAATCGAGTGGACGCATCACACGTTCAACCCATGGTGGGGTTGCGTGAAGTTGTCGCCCGCCTGTGCACATTGCTACGCAGAAACGTGGGCGCGACGCGTCGGTATGCAGTTGTGGGGCGGTGATGCGCCGCGTCGATTCTTCGGGGAACACCACTGGCGCGAACCCTTACGCTGGAACGCCGACGCCACACGGACAGGAGTTCGCGCCCGAGTGTTCTGTGCGTCCATGGCCGATGTATTCGAACCGCGCACAGAACTAGACCATTGGCGGGACAGGCTGTGGTCTCTCATCGAGAAAACACCCAACCTCGATTGGTTGCTGCTCACCAAGCGCCCGGGACACATCAAGCACGTCTATCCGTGGGCAACGGAACCGCGCCACAACGTGTGGCTCGGAACCACAGCAGAGAACCAACGATGGGCTGATCGTCGCGTCGAGCGGCTGCTGGTCGTAGACGCGCGGGTTCGGTTCCTGTCTTGCGAGCCTCTGCTATCAGCCATCGACCTCACACGTTGGCTCAAGCAGCGTCAAATTAGCTGGGTCATCGCGGGCGGCGAGAGTGGGCGCGAAGCCCGCCCAACACATCCTAATTGGATACGTTCGCTCCGTGATCAATGCCGTATGTACGACGTCCCGTTCCATTTCAAACAATGGGGACATTGGGGACCAGAATCCGAAGGCAGGCCGTCCAAGAAAAGCATTGAGGTTCGTGACGCTGCAGGGCGGCTCGAACGCCTTGCGTGGAGCCCCAAAAAGCTCAGTGGTCGCACTCTCGACGGCTCCACTTACGACGAGTACCCCCGAGTCGCCAGCTAGACAATCCTGGTCACGGAGAACGCACACAGATGCGCAGACCACAAGCCAATCTGCCCATAGAGCCCGATCCGTGCCCCGACTTGATTGTCGAACGCGGCCCAGATGGGAATGGCGTGGGCAGTTGGGTTCCCACGCAGAAGCACCGATTGTTATCCGAATACCTCCAGGCCACCTGCAATGCGTGGAAGAAATGGCCGAGCCGCGTGTTCGTTGACCCATTCGCGGGGCCCGGCAGAATCCAAGTGGCGGGCGAGTCTGTTACCCGCGATGGCGGTGCCGTTGCCGCATGGCGAGCGCTGGCCAACAAGAAAATACCTTTCACGAAGATGCTCGTAGGTGATCTCGCCGAAGACCGAGCGCACGCTTGCGAATGCAGGCTTCGCGCCCTCAGTGCTCCAACGAAGTCATACACCGGACCGGCCATTGAGACCGTCAAGGAAATGGTTCGCGAGGTGCCACACGGATCACTCACGATGGCTTACCTCGATCCATACAACCTAGAGCTACTGGCGTTCCCGATCATCCAAGAGTTGTCCAAATTGAAGGTCGATCTCGCGATCAACTTTTCAACCATGGATCTTCAGCGTAATGCTGAGCTTGAGTTCGACCCGATGCGAGCACGCTTCGACGACACCGCACCAGGTTGGCGAGATCAGCCGGCGGTTCGATCGGCGAGCAAGCAGAACGTGAAACTCGCGTTCTTCAACTACTGGTGTGAACTGGTCCAAGGCCTTGGCTTCGCCTACAGCAAGGAGATGCCTCTGATCACAAACAATCGAGGCAGAGGGATCTACCGAATCGTTTTCTTCGCACGGCACGATCTTCCGACGCGCATTTGGGGAGAGATCGCGAGAGGGCCGAACCGACAGCTGTTTACGGATTAACGAAAACGATGTGGACCAGGCAGAGTTGCCGTCGTCCTGTGCATTAGCGCAAGCCACACTTGCGACTTACCGGCCGGAACGGCTCCTCGTTACACTGCCCCCGCTTTGTGCCGGGGTACACTGAATGGTGCATCGTACGTCGATGCGCCGCTGGCTGCCTTCCATCCGATCGTTCACACAGAGAGAGCGGACAAAATAACCATGCGAAAGCTCTTCAAGGGCTACTACCAGCCGCGCGACCACGAATATGAGAGGCTTTGGAAGCAGGGCACTTTCGTTTTCGACACAAATGTTCTACTGGGCATCTATCACTACCCGCAGGAATCGCGGGACGCGTTCCTTGCAATCTTGCGACAGCTAGGTGCGCGAGTTTGGATCCCCTATCAAGTCGCCTTAGAGTTTCAGCGAAACAGACTTTCCCGTATAAAGGACGCCGGTAGGGAGCTAGACAAACTCGATTCCGCAATCGCATCCGCACGAGCGCTGCCGGCCGCTGTAGCAAAGCTGGAACTCGAAAAGCGCGGGCTCGGCGCAATCGACTTGAGTCAGCCAGTAGAAGCGCTGAACACCGCATTGGTCAAGCTGCAGGAGTTCGCCACTGCTGCTCGAGCCGTGTTGCCCAGCGCGAGTCTCGGCGACGATATCCGCGAGAAGTTGTCTGCCGTCTTTGAAAAGCACGTAGGAACGCCGCCCGCAAATCAGGCGGCACTCGAAGCATTGATCGGAGACGCCAAAACGCGCTTCGAGAATCAAATTCCGCCCGGTTAAAGGACCTGCTCAAAGACGCCTCAAAGTTTCTGGACCGCGGCATCTACTACGAGCGTCGTTATGGGGATCTGATCCTCTGGAAGCAGATGCTTCAGCACATCACGGAATCGAAGCTATCTCAGGTCGTCTTTGTCACAGGCGATCAAAAGGACGATTGGTGGCTAATCGACGGCGCCAAGACGATGGGGCCAAGACCAGAGCTTGTTCAGGAAGTGTTGCAGGCAATGCCGGAAGACGGCTGCTTCTGGATGTATTCAACGGAGCAGTTTGTAACGTACGCGACCCAGTATTTGAAGTCGCCGGTAACGCAGGAGGCGATAAATCAGGTTCGTGAAGCCTCTGCAACCTTCGACGTTGCGCTCACAGAGCGGTACCAGGATGAAGTGCATAGTGAGCACGACGCGGAGAGAGAGAAGCGCCGCGCCATGCGTGAGGCGGAGCGATTGCAGGTTTCGGAAGCTGTTCAGCCATGGCTTGTGCGCAATTATCCCGGATGCAATGTAACGTGGTTCGCCTCTGGCCGAGCACCTGCCGACTTTCTCGTACAGCTACGAGACGGCCTCTGGGGCATCGGTGTTCGGTCGGTTCCCAACGTCCTGATTGCTCCGGGGCTTCAGAACATAATTCAGCGCATACGCCGCGACACCGAGCGTAAATCGCTGGCACATTTCACAATCGTCATTCCGCAGTTTAGTGAGCAATCAGGAAGGAAGGCCAAAGCATTTTTCAAGCAGCTGAGCAATATCGTTGCGGACGCCCGCATCTCGATCATTCTTGCGGAAATCGCGGAGAGCGGACTTAGGATAGTCGCAATCTCAGGTGCGCTGCCGACGCCGCCAACTACACAGGCAGGTGCGTGACAATGGGATCTGCAGTGAAGCAGCACACCCTAAGTGAAATCCTGGATCGCTACCAGGCCGAGCACACCGGCATCTCAGAGAGAACAGACGGGACTATGCCCGACATGTGGCACTCCTGCGGAGCGAATTCGGCGAACGAATCGCCAATGAGATCAGCCGCGCGGATCTCGTGAAATTCATGGACGTGCGGACCGGAAAGCTTCAGCGCAACAAGATACTCGCGGTACTGTCCTCAGCGTTCAATGCGGCAATCGATTGGGATTGGGTGACCTACAACCCTTGCGTCGGCGTGCCTAGACACAAGTCGACGTCGCGATCGCGCTACGTCACTCCGGAGGAATTTGACGGCTTCAAGCGGGTTATCCAGAAGAAACGACCTCTGCTACACATCGTGGACCTGGCTCGCTACAGCGGGCGCGAGCAGGGGGAATTGCTCGCGCTGCGCTGGAATCAAATCGACGAGAAGCGGGGTCTAGTTGGCTTCCGTAATCCCAAAAGTCATGTAAGGGAAGAAGTCTCTATCTCGCCGAAAATGCAAACCGTTCTGACTGACTGCAAGCGAACGGCGACAAGCAAGACGTACGTGATCGCGCGGAGGAATGGACAGCGGTACACGCCAGACGGGTTTCGCGCCATGTGGCAGCGTTACATGCGACGGTGGATTGCGTCCGGCAATGAGGGGTTCGATTTTTACGACATCCGGCATACGTGGTCGATTCTGCAGAGAAGCACCAGCCACAAGATCACATTTGCCCCGACTGTGTTTCAGGTCCCTGACGGCGAGATCGAACGGGATTTGGTTGCGGTGATGATGCCCTTCGCGACGCAGTTCAACCCAGTGTATGAAGCGATGCGTCGCGCTTGCGCAGATTGTGGTTTGCGCTGTCTTCGAGCGAGCGACATTTGGGAGGCGACCGCAATTATTCAGGACATCTTCAGTTTGATTTACCGAGCGCACGTTGTCGTTGTCGACTTCAGTGGTCGCAACCCGAACGTCATGTATGAAACGGGCATTGCGCACACGCTCGGCAAGACGGTCGTCCCGCTTTCTCAGTCACTTGATGACGTGCCATTCGACATCAAGCACCACCGGGTTCTCCCGTACCTCCCTAACCGCGAGGGACTAGAGGAACTGCGTTCGAAACTAGCGGCACGTCTCGGGTTCATAGCCGGACAGAGCGCCTAGAAGGTCAAAGCAGGCGAACGCACTTGGTCAATGACAAAGGCATGCGGGTGGCAGTAATACAACCTGCCGACCTCTCCGTCATGGTCGCTTGGCAACGACACGACCGTTTTCCCAATAGTAGAGCGGAGTGCCATACATGCGGGCCGTGCGCCGAGCGCTCTCCGCAGCTCGCAGTAGCGCCCGATAGACAACTACAGCGAACTCCGGATTCCTGTTCTTGTCGCTGTAGGTGTAGATGTCCAGCACTGTCGATCGCTTGCGCTTCGCGCGTTTGGCACGCTTCGGTGGTTTGCTCAGCCTTGTGCGCTTCTTCTTCATGGGCCGATCGTATCAACTTGGACGCTCGTGTCGAGTTCACTGCGCGTGACGCAGACAGCCCTCAATCCTTCGCCAGGACGTACCGCTGCAGCTCAGAGGCGCGTGATATACCGCCGCCGCCCATCCTTCTGCGCCTTGATCTCCCCTGCTCTAATGCGCTCGTAGAGCGTCGCACGGCTCATGCGGAGGATTCGTGCGGCCTCGATGATCTCAAAGCGAAGCTGAGGTAACTCGCCGACAGGCTGATGCATGGACACTCCTTACGATCCATCTGCATCCAGCTAAGTAGACGATGCCGCATGTCTGCGCAAACGCTCGACGCTGACGAACGCGACTGCGTACTCGCAGCTGCGATCGAGTCCGCCATCGTACGAATGGCTTCATTGTCGCTTGCGCAGATTTGCGCAAAATCGCTCTCGAAAGTGCCTTTCGTCGCTCCTCGCGAAAATATATTTTTCGCGAATTCGCATCGCAACTTTTCTTCTCTTGGACTACGGTGTGACTTCCGCAGCGACCGCGCGACAAGCATTTGCGTTTCGTGATCAACTCGGTGAACGCATCGTCACGCGCGCAGTCAAATCGCTTCACCAATCAAACCACTACCAACTTTCACTGCACACGGCCCGGGGAGCCATCCAAGGACGTTCGTAGACGTCCACCGACGTCCAGCGCGTAAGCGCCTAAACGGCTCAAAAGATGGCGCGGCTTGAGTCATTCATCTTCCCGCGGATCGGTAGCAGCCAATTATGAAAGTGACCGCAGCACCGCGTCGGATGCGGCAGATACATGCGGCCAGATACACGACAAGGCATGCCCTGGTCAGCGCGCGAGGCTGTTGTATTTGCGGAGCACTTGTTGCAATCGATCGTGAGGTAGAGCTATAGCGCGGTGATTGTTCGCGCCGCTTAAGGTCTCGGCGGCGACGAGTGCGTTGATGATCGCTTCTTCCGTCGCTGTGACCGTCGCTTCGAAGAAGGGACTCATGCGATCGTTGGGTAACACAGCAGCCTGCCCAACTGCCTTTGCATCTACGGCGACCGCATTTGCGGTCGAGAACGCGATAAAAATATCTCCAGATGAATTGCTCGCCACGCCGCCGGTGCGCGCGATGCCCATGCTCACGCGTCGAGCCAGGCGTTTCAGTTGATGAGGAAGCATCGGCGCATTCGTGGCGACTACCACGATGATCGAGCCGACGTCCGTGGTCGAGGTGCGGTTCGCCAACGAGGCGTATGCCGGCTCGTCAGGAATCTCGCGACCAACAGGAGTGCCGGCTACCAGCAGTTGACTCCTGCGACCGAAATTGGCTTGTACCAACACGCCGAGAACATACGCGCCTGACGGATCGACAACCTTTCGGGAAGCTGTGCCGGTGCCGCCCTTGAACTCGTAACAGATCATTCCCGTGCCGCCGCCGACGTTGCCCTCGGCTATCGGCCCGGAAACCGCAGAGCTCAACGCGCTGAAGACATGCTCCGGCTTGACGTGGAAACCATTGATGTCATTCAGCCAGCCATCCCACGTTTCGGCGACCACCGGCAGCGACCACCATTGCTCGGTATCCGGCTTGTACGATTGCAAGTACCATGCAATGACTGCATCGCGTGCCACGCCTACGCTGTGCGTGTTGGTGATAATGATGGGTCCCCACAGTTCGCCGGATTCGTCGATCCACGTGGTTCCCGTCATCTCACCGTTGCCATTCTGCGAAAACCAGCCCGCATACACGGGCTGGTTACTCCTGGCTTTGCCTCTGGGCAAGACGGCTGTTACACCGGTGCGCACTGGCCCGGAACCGACCTTGAGGGGTCCGCTTTCGCCGGAAACCAGCGTGACCAAACCGACTTCGACGCCCGCAACGTCGGTAATGGCGTTCAACCCCGCGGGCTCCCCAGTGAATGGCACACCCAGATCGCGCGCTCGCGGCTTGTTCGGCCAGGCGCTGTGTACCGTTGGTGCAGTCAACAGCGACACGCAAGCAAACATCTGGATGAGCAGACGGGGGCGGCACGCTTGGATCATAAAACCCTCAATGAGCTAAGCATTGTTTTTGAGATTAGCAGAATGGTTCCGTCCCGATGACGCGAGGTGTGCTTCTGGCCGATCGCAGTCTTAACCGTTCGCCGGCAGCTGCGCCTCTTACTACTACTGCTTGCATGCAACTGAGTACTGCGTGAAGGTACGAGTCGATTGCGATAGCAGCCCGCACGAGCCCAAGGCATTTCAGGAGGAGGACCTCCCCGATACAGGTAATCTCAATCAGGACTGCTCTACCTCGCTGGCTTCAGCTTCTCGAGTTCGCTCCAGTACACCTCCGGAATCAGCAGGCGCTGCGCCAACGTCTGCAGGTCAAAGCGTCTGGCAACCGAATACGCCTGGACACACGAGCCGATCAAAAGCCGCTTGGGCCGGAGCTTCAACAGCTCGCGCACGCGCTGCGGAACGAGCAACGCCTGAATCTCCAGCAGGAGCTGATAACGCCATGGACCCAGCTGCCTTCGATACTGCTCGAACAGGCGATTGGTAAAATCGCTGTACGCGAGATCGCGCTCGAGGTGCCGCTCGCGGTCCTTGCGCCAATGCTGGTACGTTTCAGGAAGGTGCGGAATATGCAGCCCGCGTCCGACCCGTAGGAAGCTCGCGAAGAGCTCTTCCAGCTCCGCTGTATGCAGCGGGCCCTCAAGGAGCTCGTGCGCCCGCTGTGAGTAGGCGATCAACATGTACAGGACGTCGCGATAAGCCCAATCGGGAATGGGCCGACCGCGTGCCCGCTCGACGCCAGCATGGATTGCAGAAATGGAAGCAAGCGTGTCGTGTGCCCGCGTCTGCGGCGCGAAGATGATCCGCTGTGCGTAAAGAACCGTGGAAAAGAGCCTGCCGATCGGATCCTGGGGCAACGCGTTCGTGAAGAACAGCCAGTCGACTGCCTTGTTCACTGCGAACTCGGCCGCGGATCCGGCGAAGATCAGCAGCACGAGATCCGGATCGCCCCAGATTCTCCGCACTATCGAATGCTGCTCGACAAAAGCGCTGTGCGCGGTCTCAGGTGCGCACCCCGGTTCAGCGTTCACCCGGCATGACCAGCCGACAAACCAGAACGCTCGCGCGCGACGGGCTTGCGCGCGCGGAAGGTGCGCCCACAGCCGGATCAGAGCCCGTCGCGAGTTGGTGACGTTGCGTCATTGCATGCGAACGATCGTGGCCTCCCGACGCGCATCCAGTCGATGCATCAGCAACAAGCCGATCTGTGACGGAGATGCTTCGGCCCCACCCGGGACACCCGCCGTACGAATTCGCACCGTCGAATGCGGACGTACCACTTCAGGCGGATTCACCGCGATGAACTTCGGTAGCGACGGCGTGTACGTCATCGCGTCGATCGCATCGGTCTGCTCGCCCGTGAAGTAGTTGTCGAACGCCGCCACCTCGAAGTCGATTGTCGTATCGTCGGTGATTCCGATCGCCAGTGTTGGCACCGTCAGGATCACGTTGCCCGATTGCAGGTCTGCGTCGGCGAAGGCGACTGCGGTCGCTATTTGCGTCGTGAGGTTGCCCACGAACACGACGTTCTGGCCGGTAACGGCGAACCCTCCAAGCTCCGCATTGAACACCACGAAGTCGGGTGCGCCATCGCGGTTCGTATCGATGATGACATCGAACTCGGCCGGGTAGTTGGGGTGCGCGCGGCGACCGTACGTGTTCACGGCGAACTGCAACACACCCGGCGTTACGAGCCGCACGCCTACTGCACGCAGATCGATGAACGCAAAGGAGTCACCTGGTCCGGGCAGCTCGGACTTATCCGCACGCGGGCTCACGCCCGTCAGCGAAAACACGTCGAGCCCGCTGCGCGCGAGGCCCAGGTTGATCAAGCGCACGCTGTCGCCGACGCTCACATCATGCTCGCTGGCGACGATCGCTGCGGCTTTGCGCGGCAACACATGCCAGGGGACAGTAAGTCTTTCGTCGCCCGCCGTGAGCTGCAGATGGCCATCGTACTCGGGCGTGTTGAGCAGCGAGCCCGTGCCGCCATTCGCCCCTCCGTCAAGCGACCAGTCCGGGAGCTTGCGACCATCGATGATCATGATCACGTGAATCTCACGCCGGCCGTGTGCGCGAACATGCACGCTGTCTGGAGCAATCACGCGCACTGCGTCCGTGTCCTCGTCTGCTGAGTAGCGGAAGGTTGTCGTGATGTTGAACGTCTTGTCCGCATCTCCGAAGTTCTCCACCAGGAGCCGGCGGCGGAGCGTCTTGAAGGCGACAACATCGTGGAAGCCGAACGACAGTGCAGCGGAGTGACCTTCACGCTCACGCGCGACCGAACTCAGATCCAGGGCGCGATCGACGCGCAGCTCACCCGCACCAATGCGGCTGATCGGCGCCAGCTCGCCGGGCAGGAGAGCCGGATTCGTGAAGATCTCCGTCTCCGCGCTGTTCATGAGCATGGCCTTGATCTGCTCTGGGGTGCGCTGCGGGTACGCCTCGATCAACAGCGCCGCTGCACCAGACACCATGGGCGTGGCGCCCGACGTGCCGCTGAAGGCCTCTTCTCCGTCGCCGGTAGCCGAAACGGCTGACACGGATCCGCCGGGTGCGCCAAGCTCTGGTTTGATCGCGGAATGACTGATCGATGGTCCGCGCGCGGAGGAGGTGACCATCCCGCCGACCAGATCGATTGCGCTCTGTGGCGAAACGGTGACGTTCACCGGCGCCTCGAGGTGCGCTTTGATCGAATTGCTGCGCGCCTGCGTAATGACCAGCGTCGGGACGAGGTCGTCCCCGCCGCCAAACGAGAACGAAATTGCATCGCCAGGCGCGATCAATCCAATCAGCACGCCGATTGCGCCGGCTTCAGCGGCCCGATCAACCTTCAAGCTGACTGAGCACCCGCCGCGATCGATCAATGCGACCTTGCCGGCAGGGTCGTCGAGGTACGGGTCCTCAGGGCTACCGGGCGCGATACTGCCGGCCGGACATCCCTGGCCGACATATGCAACGTCACCGCTGAAGCCGTCGCCGATCGGCGCCCAAGAAACGGTTGCAGTATTGGGATCGGTGGTCGCAATCTCCTCCGGTGAGTTCACGATCAGCGGGAAGGCCCGCGCACTTGGCACCTGCGTCTGCGCGACGCTGATTACGCCTGCCCCGATCGAAGGCGAGCTGACGATGTACGGACGGTCGGCCGCATTGCCCGCCGCAGTGACAACCACGACACCGAGTCTCACAGCCGCAGCGGACGCTTCGGCCAGATCGTCTTCTTCCTGGCCGTAGTCCGAGCCCAGTGACATGTTGATCACATCCGCCGCATCGCCAATGTCGCCATCGCCGTTCGGATCGAGCGCGAAATCCATGCCCCTAAGCAGCGCAACGCCATTGCAGCTGGTCGAGACCGCGCTGCACACTTTGACTGCGAGCAGCGATGCTTCAGGCGCGACACCTTTGTGCGACCCGTCGTCGGTTTTACCGGCGACGATGTCTGCTACATGCGTGCCGTGACCGCCCATTGCGACCGGCGCGCCAGGCGCATCGATCGGATCGGGATCTTCTGTTCGGTCACCATCGGGCCAGGCCTCGCCGACGAAATCGAAGCCTTCGATCACTTTCTCAGTGGGAAAAAGTCCGTCACGCGTTTCGTTCTCAGGATCGCCGGGCGCTTCGCCGTACGCAGCCGCGTATGCAGCCGTTGTTCCCGGTCCACCGAGATTGCGATGTGTGTAGTCGACGCCCGAGTCGAGCACTGCGACAACGACACCGTCGCCTTCGATCCCTCTAGCGTGCACCGCTGTCGCGCCGACGTACGGCACGGTCTCCTCGAGTGTGAGCCGATAGTTGATCACCGGACGGACCGTAGTTACGCCCGGCAAATGCCTGATGGCGGGCAATTGGGATGCGTCGACCGTGACGGCGATAGCGTTGTGGGCGACATGCACGCGTCCGAGCTCTCGTGCGCCGAGACCTTGCAGTGAATTCAGCGCCGCGCTCTGCTTTTGACGTAACAGCGCACGATGCGAGCGCAGCTCGCCCTGCAGAGCTGTTTCCGCGGCGAGCGTCGAAGACGACGCAGCGACTTGCGCCTGTCGCGTGCTGCGGCGGGGTTGCATGAATGTGCCGACCTGTTCCAGCCGCAAGCTCTTGTATGTGGCGAGCGCGGGGTCGGATAGTGACACCCAGATGTCGACTGGGCCGGTGCGGCCGGTCAGGCGCGCATCGATCAACGCTTGCCTTTGACCGCCCTTGATGAGCAGCTGCTGCAGGTCGGCTGCAGAGTTGACGGTACGTGTGCCGTGCTGCGAAGAGGCCGCATTCCCGAGGCCGCCGCAGGAAATGAACAAGCCAGCAGCAAGAGCGGAGCTGGCGAACAGCGAACGTCGCATGTGTGACTCCCGGATCGTTCTTAAAGATGCGGCGCGGTGCAGTAGCGTGCCAGTTCCCACCGCGCAAGCAGCGCGATGCTGCTCGCACGCTGTTGCCAGGTCAACCGCTAGAATTGCACGCCGACATTAGCTGACGGTGTTTTACCGCCCGCACTTTGATCACGCCCGGTAAGGCGCGCGCCTGCGTAAGTGCGGAGGCCCGGATGCGCACCGCGATTGAGTTGCGCACTTCGATCACGCGGGCGCTCTCGGTCGCCCCGAGCGCTGTAAGTTGCGACATCACCTCGTCTTGTTGCTTCTCGATGCGCGCGCGAAGCGCAGCACGAGCATCGCGGTTCTGCGCGGACTGTGTGCTCAGAGAAGGCACACTTAGATCGATCCAGACCTCCAGCTCTTCCTCTGCTCGAGTAGCGGGCCGTGCCGTTGACGAACATGAGCCTGGCGGACTCTCCGATGACGCGCCCGCGTGGCTCGCTAGCTCGGCGCTCGAAGTGAGGAGCACACAGCAGAGGAGGTTGGTAAACCGCGCCATGCGCCTATGCTCGCGCAGGAGCGCCGCCAATGCCATTGGTCGCTTCGTGGGCGAGGCGCCGACCCGGCGTATGATGCTGCGGCACCGAACAGGGTAAGGCTATGACTACGCCGGCACGCTCGGGCGCGCTACTTTTCCTGCATCCTCTTTCTTTCCGCGACTCTACTGCTCGCCGCCCATCGCCCCCCGCCGCGGAATGCGGAGATCGCATGCGAGAGCAGCGCCCAGCATCATTCTCGGCCGCGATCGAGAAGCGGGCCAATCAAGTCGAGGGGCAGGGGAAATACGATCGTGGACGCCCGGTCATTCGCAATGTCCGCCAGCGTCTGAAGATACCGCAGCTGCATCGCGCGCGGATCTGCAGCTAGCGTCCGCGCGGCGTCAACGAGCATAGCCGCGGCCTGCTTCTCGCCTTCCGCGTGGATCACTTTTGCACGTCGAGTACGCTCCGCCTCAGCTCCTTTGGCCATCGCACGGATCATGGTCTCGTCCAGGTCGACGTGCTTGATCTCGACATTGGCGACCTTGATGCCCCAAACATCGGTGGCCTGATCGAGAATGCGTTGGATGTCCAGATTGAGCTTGTCGCGCCGCGCGAGCATCTCGTCGAGCTCGTGCTGGCCCAGCACGGAGCGCAGCGTCGTCTGCGCGAGCTGACTGGTGGCCTCGAAGGGACTCGCCACCTGAATCACCGCCTTCGCAGCATCGACGACGCGGAAATAGATCACCGCGTTGACTTTGACGGAGACATTGTCGCGGGAGATGACATCCTGAGTCGGCACGTCCAGGACGATCGTGCGCAGGTCCATTTTCACCATGCGCTGAACGATCGGAACGACTACGACGATGCCCGGGCCTTTCGTGCCCGTGTAGCGGCCAAGCGTGAATATCACGCCGCGTTCGTATTCATTCAGAACCCGGATCGCGCTAAACAGCAGGAGCAGGACGAAGACGACGGGTGCGATCCAGTACATGACGATTCTCCAACAGATTGTCGGAAGTGATCAACGAGGTCGCGCCGCTCAAGGAGTCTCCTCGAGTTCGACCTCGACAGTGAGACCAGTTATCCGCAGCACACGCAACCGCTGGCCCTGCCGCACAGGAGTGGCGGACTGCGCGCGCCACATCTCTCCGTGCAGACGCACCATGCCTGTATGCTCGAAGTCTTCCAGTGCGATGGCAGTCTCCTGCAGCAACTGCTCTGGACCGGTGACTACCTTTTGCCGCCGAGCACGAACCAGGAAGCCAGCTGTCAGCAAGAACACGAGGCCCCCGGTCAGCGCCACGCCTCCGATCAATGCGCGGGCCACTTGGAAGCCTGGAACCTTCGTATCCATCAGGATGATGGAGCCGACCACGAAGGCGGCGATTCCGCCCAGGCCGAGGACACCGAAGCTCGGGGCGAACGCTTCAGCAGTTATCAGCGCCAGCCCTAGGATCATCAATCCCAATCCCGCATAGTTCACCGGAAGAATTTGCAACGCGTACAGAGCAAGCAGCAGGCTGATCGCACCGACCACGCCTGGAAGAATCGCGCCCGGGTTATACCCTTCAAGTAGCAAGCCGTAGATCCCGGCGAGCATGAGCAGGTACGCGATGTTCGGATTGGTAAGCACTGCGAGCACGCGCGTGCGCCAGTCAGGCTCGACTCGTTGGATAGACAATTTCGCCGTTGCGAGCGACTTCTCACCACCCAGCACCTGAACCCGCCGCCCATCGATTTGTCGTAGCAGATCGGCAACATTCGCCGCAACCACGTCGATGACGCCCTGCTCCAGCGCGTCGCTCGCCGAGAGGCTAGCCGCGGAACGAACCGCCGCCTCCGCCCAGTCGGCATTGCGATTGCGCAGCTCTGCCAATCCACGAATGTATGCGACTGCATCGTTGACCGCCTTCCGCTCGCCGGCCGATGCCGGAGCAGAGTTTTCTTCCGGCGGCTTGTCCTTGCGATCCTTGTCTGATTCGCTTTCGTCCTCTTGTGGCTGCGGCTTCGATGAACCTCCAATCTGTACGGGCGTGGCCGCACCCACGTTGGTGGCAGGCGCCATCGCTGCGATGTGGCTTGCGTACAGCAGATATGTACCGGCGCTCGCGGCGCGCGCCCCGGACGGTGCGACGAATGTTACGACCGGTACCTCCGAGGACAGGGTTGCACGAATCATGTCGCGCATCGCCGAATCGAGACCGCCCGGAGTATCCAATTGGAGGATGATCACGTGAGCGTTACGCTCGCGAGCCAGCTCCACTGCACGCACGAAGTAGCTACTGGTCGCAGGCCCGATCGCATCTTGAATATCGAGCACAAGGGCAATCGCGCCGTCACGGCGCGGCGCAACATCCTGCGCGACGCTACTGCCGACAATCCATGCGACCGCGAGTGCAAGCATCGCAAGTGTGCGGAACGATTTGCCAATTCTCGGCACACGATCCCCCGATCCGATAAGAGCAGGTTACAGCGTCGCAGGGGAATGCACACTGCTCGCATGTGTGTGCGCTGAAGGCATCTGCTACACGGGGTCTTTTTGACTCCGATCTGGACGGCGATCACTTGCCCTGATAGCCATAGAGCGCCGCCACCGCGGCACCTTCCTCCAGATCCGTCGACGATGGGCTGTCGCACTAGGAGGCGTCGAGACCGTTTCGGCGGCCGCGTGGGCGCGACCGGCGCTATCCTCGCGCGAGGTTGCGAGCAATTCACCCAGGCGCGATGGCGGATCGGCGCACAAATCTTCGAGGCCGACGGCACGTGTACATATATATGTGCATGTCGTTCAGGACTTCACGCGCAGTCGCATCTTTGGGCCACTCGGTATGCCACGCACGTCATGGCGGGACGACCATGCGCGCGTGGGAAATCCCGTCGCTCTGACCTGCAACGGCCACTTCGGATGTGATCTGATCTCGACGAACTGGGGGGTACCGTTAGGGGTATCGCCCTGCTTGGCGGAGTCATCGCCCTTGCGAAGCACGTACTTGCAATCGATTTCGAATCCGGCCCGGGGAGCCATCCACAGAGATTCGTAGACGTCCACAGACGTCCAGCGCGTGAGGCGCGAATCGCAGTACTTTTCATGCAGTCGTGAACGTCGGCACCGCGCCTTCTTGGGGGTACCGCCTGCTCTCGCCATAGCCGTAACCCAGACTTACTTGTGCTTCGCCTTTGCGAAGCCGTACTCAGTAGGCGACGCTCGAGTGAAAATCCGTCCGGAATCCGTTACCGAGTCTGGAATCCGACCTCGACGTACACTCTGTTGCCGTTCCCGGCCACCGTGCCGATGCTCAGTTGGTAGCTGGCGCCGGCAGCCATCAGCACCGCTGGCACTTCGAAGCTGGTCGCATCCGCCGGCAGGTTGAACGTGAGCACCTGTTCCGGATCGGTCGATTCGTTCTCCAGCTCCAGCAGGATCTGTGCAGCACCGGGTACCTGCGACCATTGAATGAGCAGCGGCCCGCTCGGGATGCTCGCTCCATCTGCCGGCGTGAGAATCACTGTTGGCGGCGGCAGCTCATGCGACAAGCGAGCGGTGCCTGCAAACCGCTCGCCTCTGTGAGTCACTCCGTCGAATCGGTAGCTGCCTTCGGGATAGGCGGCGAGAATCGCCTCGCCCGGCGGTTCCGGCGATTCCAACAGCAATTCTCTCTGACCGCGCACCGTGCGATCGAGGCTAAGGTCGCGACTACGATGCGCCGGTCGGGCGAGCCGACCCGGAAGTACTTGAATCCATCGGCGCCGCCCTTGGCAAAGATCACGACCTCGGTATCACCGTCGGTGGCGTTCTGCTCGACGCGGATCTCGGTGTTCTCGAATTCGCTCGGTTCGTCGGTTTGGGATGCTTGGCATCGGCCGAACCGCAGCTCATCAAGATCACAGTAAACAGCGCTATGCCGCTCTGGGCTGTCTTATCGACGCTCCTCTGGTGCACGGTATTACTTGAGACGAACCGCACCCGCCGATCATTCGTCCGAGGGACAAATCGCAGCGGCTGCAGCCGGCCAATCCCCTGCATTCCCAGATCGCGTGGCGAAGGCAACTTCCGAACGCGCAGCTATTACCATGCGCCGACGCGCTTATAGCCCAGCCATCGTGAACGTAGGCACGCGTTGTCTAATGACGTTGGCCCGCCTGCTTCAGTCCGCAATCTTGCACCCGCGTGCACGCGATCGCGTGCCAGGCAGGAATTGCTTCTCATGAGACTCACTTCACCTGGAGATTCTCAGCGGTGACGAAGGATCGAGAGTGCTGGCGCGTCAAAGAGGAGTCAGACCGCTTCGTGAGTTCACCATGCACCCTCCCGGTAGCCGGTTCGCTCTTCTCGCGACGCTCATCGTCACTGCGTGGCCAGCATACCCGCAAGAGTTGCGCATCGATCTCGGAGTGAGCCTCGCCATCGACGCCGCGGATGGAACGCCTGCCAACGACATCCCGGGAGCGGGAGTCCTGGGCCGCTACACGCTGGACGATCAGTGGGCGGTCGGCGTGTCCGTTAATCGGACCGAATACGACTACGAGGCACCGGCTGCGATCGTCGGGATCGCGCAGGATCCAACGATGGAGGTCATCGACGCCCTCGCCGAAGCGACCACAGTCCGCGCCTGGATCGAACGCTCGCTCACCGATGCAGGGAGGCCGATGCGCTTCTTCCTAGGCGCAGGCGTCGGCGCGGCCTTCACGGATGTACCCGATGTCACCGGCCCGCGCGCGGACGGCGGCACCTTCGACATCCGGACAGCAGTCGATACTGAGATCATCGCTACGGTCATCGGTGGTGCGCGGCGTATGTTTGGCGAACGCTGGTCTGGCGAAGTAGCCGTGCGCGCAGAACAGCATTTCGCGGACTGGCGCTCTAGCGACCGCGTCAGCGGCGCGCAGGGCAGTATCGATGACTATCTCACCTGGGGTATTCAGTTCACGCTTGCGTGTCGGTGGTGACCGACCGCTCGTCGAACTCCTGCGGCAGATGACGCTGACGTGCTCTTCGCGAAGCAACATGCTTTCTTGACCAAGAGACTCGAGCGCGAGCTCGGTGCTGCTGAGGGCGCCGCGGGATGGAGCGCCCCGAGAGCACTGGACGCATCAGTGCCGAGGGCAAACGTGGCCTATCTCGCCCGCGAAGGATCGGCGCTGGCTGCGCGTCCAAAGATACGTCAGCTTCAGGAGGGACGGTCATGATAAACATTCAACGTCGATGGCTCGCAGTACCACTCGCTGCAGCAGCCGTGAGCGGAGCCGTCTCGGCGGGAAACGGCAAGGGCGAGGAGCAAGAGATCCCGTTCGAGGAAGCGCGCCTGTTCTTCGAGCTCAACGACACCGATGGCGATCTGGGCATCCACGGTTTGATCGACGGTGACGAATGGAAGCGACTCGAAATCGAGGACCCGAACGATGTACGGATGCTCGACGTGCTGGTGCGCGGCCGACTGCGCCGCCAGGGGCTCACCGAGATCTTCTTCGAGAGCGCCGAGCCGACGTTCGACGAGCTGGCGCCGAAGCAGTTCTTCAAGCGGTTCCCCGAAGGCATTTATGACATCGGCGGGATCACGCTCGACGGACAGGAGCTGGACAGCGAAGTACGACTGTCCCATGTTCTGGCCGCCCCGCCGGCCAACATACGGGTTGCGACGATTCCTGCCGCAAAGAATTGCGATGTCGAGCCGCTGCCATCCGTCAGTGGGCCGGTAATCATCGACTGGGATCCGGTGACGAAGTCGCATCCGAGGATCGGGAAGTCCGGCCCGGTGGCGGTTGATCACTACGAGCTGATCGTCGAGCGCGAGGAGCCGAAGCTGCTCATCTTTTCCGTCATGCTGCCGCCCGGGCGCACCCAGTTTGAAGTGCCCGAGGGATTCATCGCGCTCGGGGATTCGTTCAAGTTCGAGATCGTCGTGCGAGCGACGAACGGAAATCAGACCGCGGTCGAGAGCTGCTTCGAGGTCGAGTAGTGACCCCGGCGACTCAACGGCGAGGAGCGACCTGCGCTGCACTAGGCGCCACCGCATGCGCAGGCCTCCTCGTCCTGTGGACAGATGCACGGGAACCGCCGACAACCCGACCGGCAGTGCAGCGCGATCGCGGCGATGATACCGTGCGTGCGTTCGCGGCGTCGGAGCCCTCACAGACAAAGTCACGGCGGTCGACTTCGCAAGTCGACAGCGATCCCTCCACTGATGAAACAAGAATCGGCAACCGAGACGCGCTCGCCACGCTGGTCGTTGCCCTCGGCGATGCGGACGCCAACGTCCGCGTGGACGCTGTCTCGGACCTGGGCCTGTTCACCGACACACAAACCGAGTCACTACTGGCCATCACGGCCATGCAGGACCCTGCCGCCGCGGTCCGAGTCGAAGCGCTGTACGCTCTGGGATCCCTTCGTGCCGAGTCTCAGCTAGCCACGTTCCGACACGCGCTCGACGACCCTGACAAGGACGTTCGCAACGCGGCGGTCAGCGCACTCGAAGAGCTGGGAGGCAGCGCATCCGCCGAGCTTCTCAGGGTCGCGCTGAGCGATCGCGACGCCGCCGTGAGAGCAGCGGCCGCGCAGGCGCTGGCCGACGTCAGAACCGCCAGATGACGCCCAGCGAAGGCAGCCGCGGCAGGGAGCGGATGCTCTGCTTGTCACTGAGGCTCTCGCAGCGACCGTGGTACACGTCCGATTAGAGAACGTGATTTCATGGACGACGCGACCGTCTTCAACGCCAGCGACGATGAGCTCGCTTGCGTTGTGAGACTTACTGTGAAATCGTAGCTCGACGCTTCTGGCAGGCGAATGCTCGCAATGACTGTGCACCTGGGAGTCCCCGCGCGTGGCGAATGCGTGGTCGGGCCGTTGCTCGACCGCTGGGCGCGCGAGCAGCCGCGGCGGAATTTCCTGGAGTTCAACGACGGCTCCGCCTGGAACTTCGCCGACATGTGGAGCCGGGCGCGGCGCGCGGCGGCGGCGCTGCGCAGCCTCGGCGTCGCGCGTGGCTCGCACGTCCTTTCCTGGATGCCGAACGAGCGCGAGGCAATTCTCGGCTGGTTCGGCGCGAACCTACTTGGCGCTGTATATGTGCCGCTGAATACCGCATATCGCGGCGCCATCCTGCGCCACGCAATCGCGCTTTCCGACGCGAAGGTCATGATCGCTAATGCGAGCCTGTTACCAAGGCTCGAACCGGAATCTGCCGCCTTGCTGGAGCACATCGTGTGCGCGGGCGGTCCGCCGCCGACAATCGATGGCCCGCGCGTCCACTCCTTCGACTTGTTGGAGCAGCCGGGCTCAGCGGAAGCAGAGCAACCGGTGCAGCCGTGGGATGCGAACTACATCATCCTGACTTCGGGCACGACCGGTCCTTCGAAGGCAGTCGTGTGCACGTACATCCAGGCGTGGGTCGGCGGTGCGATGGCGATGGATTATTTCGGCAAGGATGACCGGCTACTCGCGAACCTGCCGCTGTTCCACGTCAGCGGCGTCGGCGCGGTGATGGATCGGCTCACCAAGGGCGGCACGTGCGTGCTCTACGACGGCTTCAAGCCGGAGTCGTTCTGGGACACGGTGCGTCGCTTCAACATCACCGGCTGCTGCCTGGTCGGTGCGATGACGCGGTTCCTGCTCAATCAACCGCCGAGCAGTCGTGATCGCGATCATCCGCTGCGCGCGGTGGTCACCGTGCCCTGGAATCAGGACTCGCTCGCAGTCGCGCACCGCTTCGGCATCGACATGCATACAGCGTTCAACATGACCGAGCTGGCGACGCCGATCCGTTCGCAGGCCAACCCACCGCTGCTTGGAACCTGCGGACAGGCGCGCCCCGGCGTCGAGTGTCGCGTGGTCGACGAGAACGACATCGAAGTCGCGCCGGGCATGGTCGGCGAGCTCATCGTGCGTACCTCGCGTCCCTGGGAAATTACGCAGGGCTACTACAAGAATCCCGAAGCGACCGCGCGCGTCTGGCGCAACGGCTGGTTTCACACGGGCGACGGATTCAGGCGCGACGAGGAGGGCAACTTCTTCTTCGTCGATCGCATGAAGGATGCAATCCGGCGGCGCGGCGAGAATATCTCTTCGTTCGAAGTCGAGTCGGAAGCGAGTGCGCATCCGGACGTCCGCGAGTGCGCGGCGATCCCCGTGCCGAGCGAGCTGGGCGAGGACGAAGTGATGCTGGTCGTCGTGCCCGTTGCGGGTCGTACGGTGGATCCGGTCGATCTGCTGCGCTTCATGGAGCCGCGCGTGGCGGCATACATGTTGCCGCGCTACGTTCGCCAGCTCGACGAGTTGCCAAAGACGCCGACGGCAAAGGTCGAGAAGCATCGCTTACGCAGCGCAGGTGTCACAGCGGACGCCTGGGATCGAGAGGCGCACGGTGTGACTGTGCGCCGTGGCAAGTTGCAAACAGCGACCTAACGCCCTTTGAAGGCGGGCTTGCGCTTCTCCATGAACGCTCGCGGCCCTTCGACCGCGTCTTCGGTTGCCACGACCGCCTGCGCGTGGACCTTTTCGATCGCGAGCGCCTCAGCTTCGGGGTGCCCATCGCACTCGATGATCGAGCGGCGAATGCGATTCACGGCGATGGGTCCGTTGGCGACGATCTTGCCGGCAATTTCCAAACAGCGATCCATGAGCTTCTCGGGTGGCACGACATAGTTGAGGAAGCCGAGCCGCAGCGCTTCCTCGGCGTCGATCAGATCGCCCGTCAATAGCAGCTCGATCGCCTTGGCCCGCGGTATCTGCCGCGGCAATCGAACAGTCGAAGCGCCGGCGGGGAAGAGCGCCCATTTCACCTCCTGCAGTCCGAACTTCGCACCCGGCACCGCCACGCGAATGTCGGTGCCCATGACCAGCTCCATGCCGCCGGCAATTGCGTGGCCGTTGATCGCCGCGATGACGGGTTTAACCGTGTCGCGAGAAATAAGAAACAAACCCTCGCTGCCGCGAATCAGTTTCAGGAACCGTGTGTCCCACTCGTTCTCCGGCTGCCGCGCGCCGGTGACCAGTGGCGCCGACAATCCCAGGTCGGCGCCGGCGCAGAACGCTTGCGACCCCGTCCCGGTCAGGATGGCTGCGCGAATGGCGGGTGAGTCGCGCACTTCGCGCCAGGCGTCGTCGAGCCGGACCATCACCTCCGGGCTCATGGCGTTGCGCGCCTCGGGACGATTGATCGTAACCGTTGCGATGAAATCGCGGACGGCGAAGTCGACGACAGCCATTGCGGGCTCCGGAGTTGCGTGCTCGGTGCGACCGCGACTAGCATCGGCGAGTGAGTCTTAATACGCAAGCAGCTATCGACTACTCCCGCCTCGATGTCGCCGCGCTCGACCGCTGGTTGCGCGGCCGCCTCGTGGGTTACGAGGGCGGGCCCCGGCTTACGTTGATTTCCGGCGGGCAATCGACACCCACGTACCTGCTCGAATCGGGCACGGGTCGCTGGGTGTTGCGGCGGCGGCCGCCTGGCGACTGGCCTGCCTACCTGTTTCCGATCGATCGCGAGTTCCAAGTTCTGCGTGCGTTGCAGAAGACCGAAGTACCGTCGCCTCCCGTGCACTTGTTGTGCGATGACGCAGCGGTCATCGGCGGCATCTTTTACGTGATGGACTACGTAGAGGGCCGGGTCTATGAGAACGCGGAGTGTGCCGGGATGACGCCGGCGCAGCGTCGTGACGCGTTCGTCGATCTCGCGCGCACCTGCGGCAAGCTGCACAGCGTCGACTGGCGCGGCGTCGGGCTCGGCAACTACGGCCGCGCGGGCTCGTTCGTGCAGCGGCAGCTCTCGACCATGGCGAAGGCCTACGCGCAGCAGGCGACCTGGTGCCGGGTGAAGTCGCTCGAACGGCTCGCGAACTGGTTGCCCATGCATCTCGACGTTCCCGATGACACGTGTCTGGTGCATGGGGACTTTCGTATCGGCAATTGCATTCTGCATCCGCGCCAATCGCGCATCGTGGCGGTGCTGGACTGGGAATTGTCGACGCTGGGCAATCCGGTTGCCGACGCCGTCTACCTCGTGCAGCCCTGGTACCTGCCGGCGATGCCGCAGAATCCGCAGGGCGACTTCCCAAGCCGCGACCTGGGCGCGCTCGGCATCCCGTCAATGGAAGAGATGCTCGCGCTGTACTCCGAAGCGTCAGGACGTCCTGCGCCTTCGGGCGCGCTGCTCACTTCGCTGATCATCTTCAACTGCTATCGCACAGCCGTCATCAATCACGGCGTCGGCGCCCGCGCCGCAGCGGGCACTGCCGTCAATCGCGACGCGGAAATCTTCGGCGGGATGGCCGAGCCAACTGCCGACTACGCCTGGCAACTGGCGGTCGAGCACTTCGGCGCGCGCGACTGAGCCTCACGCATGACAGTCGTCAGGGCCGATAGGCGAACGACACCGGTCCCGGCGTGCGCAGCGGCGCAGCGATCGACGCAAACTCGCACAGTAGTCGGCGCGTGTCGCGCGGGTCGATGATTTCCTCGATCTGAAAGCGTTCGGCCGAGCGAAACGGCGAACGCATGCGATTCAGTCGCGTACTGATCTCGGCCAGCAGCGTTTCGCGGTCCTCCGCCGCATCGAGCTCGGCCTTGTACGCAGCTTCGATGCCGCCCTCGATGGGTAGCGAACCCCAATCGGCCGACGGCCACGCGTAGCGATAGTGGAAGCGCGTGTGATTCTGGTGTCCGGCGCCTGCAACCCCGAAGACTTTGCGGATGATGATCGTGCACCACGGGACCTTCGCCTGGTAGACGGCCGTCAGCGCGCGCACGCCCGCGCGAATCGTGCCCTCCTGCTCGGCCTGCTTGCCAATCATGAAGCCCGGGTTGTCGACGAAGTGCACGACCGGCAAGTGGAACGTGTCCGCGAAGGAGACGAAGCGCTCCAGCTTGGCGGAGCTGGCGGCGGTCCACAGACCGCCGATCACGAACGGATCGCTTGCTATGAGGGCGACGGGCCAGCCGTCGAGCCGCGCAAGACCGGTGATGATCGACCGGCCATGCCGCGCGCCGATCTCGAAGAACGAGCCGGCGTCGACGACGGCGTCGAGGATCGGCCGCATCCGGTAAACCTCGCGCCGGTCGCGCGGCACTGCTGAAGCCAGGAATTCGTCGCGGCGGTTGGTGTCGTCTGCGGTCGGCCCTCGCGGCGGCAGTTCGTACACCGAGGAGGGCAGGTAGGACAGGAAGCGACGCGTGCGCTCGAACGCCTCCAGCTCGCTGGCAACTTCGTCGTCGATTGCGCCGTTCGCGGCGTGGATGCGGCTGCTGCCGAGTTCCTCCTTCGATACTTTCTGACCCACGGCAGCTACGACCGGCGGTCCCGCGACGAACATCTGTGCGAGTCCGCGCACCAGCAGCGAATAGTGACTCTGTGCCACTTTGGCCGCGCCGAAACCTGCTATCGGTCCGAGGCCGAGGCTCACGACCGGCACCGTTGCGAGATTGCGCACCATGTGCTCCCAACCCGGCAGGTAGGGCACATAGGTGTAACCGAGCACTTCCAGCGATTTGACCGAGCCGCCGCCGCCGCTGCCCTCGATCAGCCGCACGATCGGCATCCGCAGCTCGTTCGCCATCTGTTCGGCCGCGACCTGCTTCTCGATGATCGAGGCATCCGATGCACCGCCGCGCACCGTGAAGTCGTCGCCTGCAACGACGACGCGGCGGCTCTCGATGCAACCGCGTCCGAACACGAAGTTCGTCGGCGTGAGCCCGGCGATCGCGCCCGATTCGTCGTGGGTCGCGACGCCGGTGATCGAGCCGACCTCGTGGAAGGTGCCTGTGTCGAGCAGTGCCTGGATACGCTCACGCACGGTGAGCCGACCCGCGGCGCGCTGGCGTGCGACTTTATCCTCGCCGCCCATTTGTTGCGCGAGCGCCTGGCGCTGGCGCAGTTCTTCCAATTCCCGTTCCCAGCTCATGACGATGCTTGCTCCCACGTTGACATCGGGCTGCCTGCTGCGTTAGTTACTTGCGATACGAGACTGACAGGATCAACGACATCATGAGTATACGTTTCGACGGTCGCGTCGCCATCGTGACCGGTGCGGGCGCGGGTCTGGGCCGCTCGCACGCGCTGGCGCTCGCGGCGCGGGGTGCTCGAGTCGTGGTCAACGACTTCGGCGGCGACGTACACGGTACCGGCGGCTCGTCCGAGCCGGCGCAGCACGTCGCGGATGAGATCGTCGCCGCCGGCGGCGAAGCGATCGCGCACGGCGCGGACGTCTGCAACGCCACGCAGGTCGCCGACATGGTCGCGCGCACGATCGAGCGCTGGGGGCGGGTGGACATCCTCATCAACAACGCCGGCATCCTACGCGATGCAACCTTTGCCAATAGCACGCTCGTAGACTTTCACAAGGTTCTCGACGTGCATCTGTTCGGCTCGGCCGTGTGCAGCCATGCAGTGTGGCCGCACATGCGAGCGGCGAGCTACGGGCGCATCCTTATGACGACCTCGACATCGGGCGTCTATGGCAACTTCGGACAGGCGAACTACGGCGCCGCGAAGACCGGCCTCATCGGCCTGATGAACGTACTGCAGATAGAGGGCGAGAAGTACGGCATCCGCGTCAATGCGTTGTGTCCTTCGGCGGCGACGCGCATGACGCAGGGCCTGATGCCCGCAGCAGCGCTCGCGCTTATGACGCCGGAAGCGGTGAGTCCGGCGGCAGTCTTCCTCGTCAGTGACGATGCACCGCGCCGGACCATCCTGGCGGCGATTGCCGGCGGGTACTCGCGTATCGTTATCCAGGAAACACGCGGCGTGTACTTGCGCGAAGGCGAGCGCACGCCCGAGGCGATCGCGGCCAAGTTCGGCGACATCGCCGATCTCGCCGGCGCAATCCACAGCGAACAGCCCGGCGGCCCCGGCTTGCGCTTTCTGCAGATGGCGGCCGCGGAGGCGGGCATAACGCCCGGAATTGGAACATGAAGGCACTGCTCAGCACGCGGCCCGGCGGACCGGAAACGCTCACACTCGAAGACGCACCCGATCCCACGCCCGGCGCTGGCGAGGTGGTTGTTGCCATGCGCGCCTGCGGCGTCAATTTCCCCGATGCGTTGCTGATCGCCGATCAGTATCAGCTGCGTCCGCCGCGCCCGTTCGCCCCCGGCGGCGAGATTGCAGGCATCGTCAGTTCGGTCGGCGAAGGCGTGCGCAATCTGCAGGTGGGCGATCGTGTGTTGGCGATGCCGGGCTGGAATGGCATGGCAGAGCTCGTCAGGGTCGCTGCATCTGCCTGCACCAAGCTGCCCGACGCGATGAGCTTCGAGCATGCCGCAACGCTGATGGCGACGTACGGCACCGTTCACTATGCGTTGAGCCGCCGCGCGCGACTCAAATCGGGCGAGTCGCTGCTCGTCTTGGGCGCAGCGGGTGGAATCGGGTTGGCAGGCGTGGAACTCGGCAAGGCGACCGGCGCACGTGTCGTCGCAGCGGTTTCGACGCAGGAAAAGCTGGATTTGGCGCTGAAGCGCGGCGCCTCGTCAGGTTTCGTGTATCCGATCGGCGAAGCCGCGCGCGACGGCAAGGCGCTGTCGCAGTTTTTCAAGGAGCAGATCGGGCCGCAGGGCGTCGACGTGATTCTCGATCCGGTCGGCGACGTCTATGCCGAGCCGGCGCTGCGCTCGATCGCGTGGGGCGGGCGCTATCTCGTCATCGGGTTCGCCGCGGGCGCGATTCCGAAGATTCCGCTGAACCTGCCGCTGCTTAAGCAGTGCGACATCCAGGGCGCGCTGTTCGGCGCACATGCGCAACGGGATCCGCAGGCCGTGCAGGAAGAGACGCGCGAGTTGTTCGATCTGTACGCCAGTGGCGCGATTCAGCCCTACGTCTCCGCGCGCTATCCGCTATCGCAGGGCGGACGCGCGATCGCCGAGGTCGCGGCGCGGCGTGCGCTGGGCAAGCTCATCGTCACGGCGGATGTATAAGCTCAAGCCGCGCGCTCGACACTGGCGCCGTACGGGCGCAGGCCGAAGTACAGGAACAGCACGCTCGCGGGCAGCACGACTGCTTCGACGCAGAACAGCGCATAGCGCAACTGCGCCGGGTCGCGGAAAACGTAATCGTTCAGCAGCGCCGGAATGGTCGGGCCGAGGCCGCTCGCGATGAGATTGCCGATGAAGAAATAGATTGCGGTCATCTGGGCGCGCAGCGGATTCGGTGTGATCACCTGCAGCGCTGCCGCCGGTAATCCCTGGGGGTAGGCCATAAAGAACACCGCCGCGCCGAGAGTGAGAGTGGCCAACTGTGCGTCGTTCAGCAGCGGGGTCACGAGCAGGAAGGGAACGCCGCACAGGATGCCCATCAAGGCAGCGCGCAGGATCGCATCGCGCCGCCCGCCTGCTGCCAGCCGGTCCGCAACCCATCCGCCGCAATAGACGCCGGCCGTGCCCAGGACGAAGAGCATCGCGCCGATGACGAGGCCCGCGCGCGGCGCGTCCCAGCCGTGCGTACGCATCATCATCGACGGGCCCCAGAACAGGTAGCAGTTGATGCCGACCCCGAACAGTGTGAACGCGGAGATGTGGCAGACGAGTGTTCGTACGTTCTGGCCCATAAAGGCGCGGAGCGCACGCCAGCTGCTCGGTGCTGCATCGATCGGTGTCACTGTCTTGCGGGCGTGCGCGCGCCGCATCGGCTCGCGGATCAGCGTCATCAGCAACAGCACCGGTATGCTCAACGCGGCAACGATGAAGAACGTGAGTTGCCAGGAGAACACCTCGCCGACGACCGGCAACTCGTGCATCGGTGCACTCGACACTGCCTTGACCACCGAGCCGCCGATCATCAGCGCCAGCCCTGCGCCAAAGTACAGACCCATCGAGTACACGCTGATGGCGAGCGCAACCTTGCGTGGCGGGAAGTAGTCGGCGAGCAGCGAGAATGCGGCAGGCGAGAGCGCGGCTTCGCCGACGCCGACGCCGACGCGTGCCGCGAACAGACCCCAGAAGCCGCGCGCGAGTCCGCACGCGGCGGTCATGAGGCTCCAGAACGCGAGTCCTGCGGCCATCAGGTTGCGACGGTGCGTCTGGTCCGCGAGGCGCGCAATCGGAATGCCGAGCGTGGTGTAGAGAATCGAGAACGCGAGGCCGCCCAGCAGACTCACCTGCGTATCGGTGATGTGCAGGTCGCGCCGAATCGGCTCGATCAGCAACGTCAGGATCTGCCGATCGACGAACGAACAGGTGTATGCGAGCGTGAGCACGATGACCACGAACCATGCGTAGACCGGGCTGACCCAGACTTCGCGTGACGTATCGCCCGCCGCGGGCGCTACTGGTTCAGCCGCGGGCGACGACATCGGCGCGTCCGTTGTTGATTACGGCGACGTTGTCACGCGCAGGCACGGTCGTTCTGAACGACACCACTTCGCCGTCCTGCCACACCTCCGTGCGCAACACGTCTCCGGGATAGACCGGCGCGCTGATGCGTGCACCGAAAGTTCGCAGACGTCGCGGGTCGTATCCGCAGACCGCGTGCAGAACCGCTCGTGCAGCGAATCCGTAAGTGCACATGCCGTGCAGGATTGGTCGCGAGAAGCCGGCGGCGCGCGCGGTAGTGGGATCGGCGTGCAGGGGATTGCGATCCCCGCAGAGTCGATAGGCGAGGGCCTGTTCCGGTCGCGTAACGCCCTCGACGAAGACGTCGGCCGCACGGGTCGGTATCGCATGCGGCGCCGGTGCGGTGCCGCTGGAGAAGCCGATGCCGCCGTCCGCACGCGCGAAATTGGTGATGATGTTGGTCGCAATTGGCTCGCCGGTCGCGGCATCGCGTAAGACTTGCTCGCACACGACCAGCAGTCCGCGCCCGGCGCCCTTGTCGTAGATGCCCGTGATGCGCGAGGACACCCGGCCGCGCCCTTCGGGCGGAATCGGCCGGTGGAAGACGTTGCGTTGCTCGCCATGCAACGACATCGCCAGATCGACGCCGCTTTCGCGCATCCAGCGATCGTCGTAGTAGAGCGTGATGGCGTTGGTCGGGCTGACAAGAAACGTCGGTCCTTCCAACAGATAGCGCAGCTCGCGCTCGTCGAGCGGATCCTGGCCGAAGCCGGTTGCCAGCGCGTACAGCTGGCAGTCGCGCTGCGTCCAGGCGCATTCGTGATCAGGGAGCTCCAGCGCCAGCAGGCGTTGCGGATTCACGGCCATGCTCTATCCCCTCTTGGCTGCCTTCAGTTCGTTCTGGCAAGTATATTTCACGCGCGGTGGCTGCGGATAATGCCTTCGCAGCAGCGACACACGCATTGCATGCGTCACGCTTAACTTGACGAGTCTAGTTTCGCAAGTTACAACGGTGCACCAACGGTGGCTTCTGCGACGGCGAAGGAGCGGCGAGCTGTTCCGCGCAGGCGGGAGCCGGTTTGTCTGCATCGTTACGGGGGATTCCACATGTCCGTTCTGGACCGCAAGCCCGGCGCCGTCGCCTGGGCGAGCCTTGTCGGCTTATCGATCGCTGCGTCAATCACTCCTGCACTGGGCGCCGAAGGATCGGCCGGCGACGCCGGCGCGGCCGGGCCCTCGCTCGAAGAAGTCGTCGTCACCGCGCAAAAGCGCGAGGAGCGGCTGCAGGATGTGCCGGTTGCGATCAGCGCCGTCGGCGCCGAAGCACTCGAAGCCAACCGCGTCACCGACCTGTACACGCTCGCTGCGAGCGTGCCCTGGGTCAACATGACACAGGACTCGGCGGTCTCCCAGCAGCTCAACATCCGCGGCATCGTCAGCGTGAAGCTCAACGATGCATCTGCGGAGCCCTCGGTCGGCCTGTTCGTCGACGAGGTGTACGTCTCGCGCATGGGCTCGGCGTTCACGGACTTCTTCGATCTCGATCGCATCGAAGTCATCCGCGGCCCGCAGGGAGTGCTGCTCGGCAAGAACGTCGTCGGCGGCGCGCTCAGCGTCATCACTGCGAAGCCGAGCTACACGCCGGGCGGTGCGGCCACAATCTCTTACGGCAACCACGACAGCTTCATGACCAACGGCCACCTGACCGGCGGCCTGTCCGAGAACGTCGCCGCGCGTTTCGCGTTCCAGGTGCGCGATCGCTCCGGTTACAACCGCAACGTGCTGCTCAATCGCGATCTCGACGATCTGCAGTCGTACCAGGCGCGTGCGCAGTTGCAGTTCGGTCATCCCGACGATGACCTGCGTGCGCTGCTCTCGGTCGAGTACGGTAAAGACGAGAGCAACGGCACGATTCGCTCTGCTATCGACGATCCGGCGGTTGCCGGCACGGGCTCGCTCGGTGCCTTTCGCGCCGCCAACGGTCTCAGCCCTCGCGAGGACATGAGCCCGGAGGCTGAGTACGTCAAGCGCCGCTCGATCGGTGCGAGCTTCCGCGTCGATTGGGACGGCATTCAGAATGCGACGCTGACCTCGATCAGCGCGTATCGCGACTCCAGGGCCGAGTGGGGTTACAACCAGATCGGCTTCGACAATCCGCCGTCGATCGTCGACACGTTCGTGTTCCAGACCGAGACGCCCAAGACCTTCAGCCAGGAGCTGCGACTCGCATCCAACTCGGATTCGCCGCTCGAATGGCTGGTGGGCGCGTACTACCAGAACGATGACATCGACCGTCCGTACCAGCACGACGCGCATGCTACGGCGCTCGCCGTGTTCAGCGGTCACAGCTTCTACAACGCCTCCGCGGAGATCGAGACGTCCGCAGTTTTCGGTCAGCTCGGTTACGACTTCCAGAACGGCTGGAAAGTGACGGGCGGCGTGCGCTACCTGAACGACGACAAATCCGGCACGAAGGACGTCACCTGTCTCGATGACGGCGGCGACGGTCAATGCGTGACGCCACTGCGCGGCCCGGTCGGGACGCACTGGAACATCAGCTACGGCGAATCCTGGGATGCCGTGACCGGGCAGGGCAACGTCGAGTACCGCTTTAACGACTCCGTGCTCGCCTACGCGAGCATCGCGCAAGGCTTCAAGGGTGGCGGCTGGGACTTCATTCCGCCGACGCCGGCAGCAGCGCAAATCTCATTCGATCCCGAGGAGGTCACGAACTACGAGCTGGGCCTCAAGTCCGATCTCTTCAATCAGCGCTTGCGCGTGAACACTGCGGTGTTCGAGATGGACTACAAGGATCTGCAGGCGCAGCGCACGGATCTGACGTGCCTGTGCCTGATCACGTCGAACGCCGGCAGCGCGCGCATCCGCGGCGTCGAGTTCGAGCTCGAGGCGGCAGCGACCGAAGGCCTCACGGTGAACGCGGCGTTGACGGCGCTCGACCCGAAATACGAGGACTACGACGATCGCGCCGGTCACGTGTACGACGGCAAGACAATGCAGCGCACGCCGAAGTTCAAGTACAACCTCGGACTCGCGTACAGCGCCGATCTCGGCAGCTGGTCGGACGCGCTGGAAGCTCGCCTCAACTACACGCACCAGAGCAAGATGTACTGGGCGCCGGACAACATCAGCTACGAGCCGGGCTATGGTCTGCTGGACGCGTCGCTGCGCCTGAACGGGCCTTCGCAAAACTGGGCGGTGACGCTATGGGGCAAGAACATCACGGACGAGCTGTACTCGCAGCTTGGCCTGCCGTTCCTCGGCGACCTGGTGGAGGTCTGGGCTCCGCCACGCACCTACGGCGTCGACTTCAGGTACTCGTTCTGAGGAACGCAGCATGGCGAGCGCACAACAGGAGATCCGCCAGACGCTGGCTACGATGTTCGACCAGTGGAATCGCGAAGACCAGAAGGGCTACATGCAGCACTACTGGAAGAGCGACGACATGCGCTGGTCGATGAAGGGCGTCTGGTACAAAGGCTGGTCGTCCATGAACGAGATCTACGGCGCCGGCTATCCGCCTGGCGCCATGGGCATCACGGCGCTCTTCGACATCGAAGTGCAGATGCTCGCCGACGATCTCGGCATCGCGCTGTACACGTGGACGCACAACACGCCGCGCGAAAACGTCGCCGGCTGCACGAGCCAGGTGTTCCGCAAGATGGGCGGCGCCTGGCTCGTCATCAACGAGAACAGCGCGCGCGTACCGGTCAAGTGAGAATGGGGACATTCCCCGTTGCGGTGGTCTTGCGACCGCACGCTCTCTATAGTGCGTCACGGATGAAGCAACTTGCCGTCAAGCAGTCGAAGGGACACGAAGGCATCGCCGGAATTGCCGCGCGCGTCGGCCCGGAGCGTGCCGGCGCAATCCTGCGCAGCAGCCAGGTGGCAATGGCATTCGAAGCGCTCGGCGATCGCTGGTCTGCGCTGATGTTGCGCGAGATCTTTCTCGGTGCGCGCCGCTTCGAAGAATTGGTCGCCGCGACCGGCGCGAATCGCGCGACGCTGACTTCGCGCCTGCGCACCCTGGTCGACGAAGGCATTCTGCATCGTCACCCGTACCAGGTGCGCCCGACGCGTTACGAATACCGTCTGACCCGCATGGGCGGCGACCTCTACCCGACGGCGCTGATGTACTGGCTGTGGGAGCGTCGTTACGGTGGCAGTCAGTCCGATGTGCCGCGCGACCTGGTGCATCGTCTGTGCGGTAAGAAGACCACGCCTCTGCTCGTGTGTCGCGCGTGCCGCAAGCCCATCGATATCCGCAGCATCCGCGTCGAGCTCGTCGCGGAGCCGGACGATCGGCAGGTGAGTCTCCCGAAGCACTGCCTGCACGTCGGCGCCAACTCCTGGCGCGAGATCGAGGAAGGCACCGTTCACGTCATAGACGTCATCGGCGATCGCTGGGCCGCGCTCGTCCAGGCGTCCAGCTACTTCGGCCTGCATCGCTTCGCCGACATTCAGGCGGCACTGTGCGTGTCGACTAATACGCTCGCCGATCGCTTGCGCATGCTCGTGCAGGCGCGCGTCTTCGAACGCTTTCAGTATCAGGATCGTCCGCCGCGTTACGAGTATCGGCTAACCGAGCGCGGCCGCGAGCTGTACCTGCCGGCGTTCACGTTGCATCAGTGGGCCGATCGCTGGCTGTTGCGCGGTCGCACGGCGCCACTGCAACTCCTGCACCGGACTTGCGGGAACACGGCAGACGGCGCTGTCGTCTGCGATCACTGTCACGAAGAGCTGCGACCTGCAGACGTCGAGCAGCGACGGCCCGCTCGTGCCCGCTGACGCTCAGCATCCGCAATGGTTCGACCCTGCGATGCCGAGTCGCGAGCAGTGCGTCCTGCCTTCGCTGCTTGCAACCCGTGCCGCACAGACGCCCGATCGCGAGTTCCTTCTATATGAGGACGGCAAGCGCTGGACCTACGCCGACACGTGTGCGCTGGCGCGTCGCGCAGCCAGCGGTTTTCGTCGCTGCGGCGTGCGGATGGGCGACAAAATGCTCGTGTGGCTGCCCAACGGACCCGACGCGGTCCGCTCTTGGTTCGGCGCCAATCTCGTCGGCGCCTGCTTTGCGCCGCTCAACATCGCGTATCGCGGGCGGGTGCTCGAACACGCCATCGAACAGTCGGGTGCGACAGTCATGGTCCTGCACGCCGGACTGGTTGAGCGCCTGCAAGGCATCGACGTCAAGCAGCTCAAGACGCTGATCGTTCTCGGCGAGCGGCCCGCGACTCTGCAATGGTCGGGCGCAGTGTTCGGCGCCGAAGTGCTGGACGAGACCGACGACGGAGCGCCCGATGCGCAGGTCGAGCGCTGGGACACGCAGATGCTGATCTTCACGTCCGGCACGACGGGCCCGTCGAAGGGCGTGCTGTGCACGTATCTGCAGATCAACACAGCGGCACGCGTGCAATACGGTTACATGAAGGCCGACGATTGCATGCTGATCGAGTTGCCGATGTTTCATATCGGCGGCGTCGGCTCGATCAGCGGCGCGCTCATCGCGGGCTGTCGCGCAGTGCTGTGCGAGAGCTTCAGCACCGAGCGTTTCTGGGATCGCGTGCATCGCTACGGGGCTACTACGACCAGCGGCCTGATCGGCGCGATGCCGGCATTCCTCGCCAAGCTGCCGCCCTCGCCGGACGACAAAGACAATACACTGCGCTTCGCGGTGATGCCGCTGTCGCGCCAGGCGATGGAAGTCGCGCAGCGCCACGATTTTCACTATTGCTCCGGCTTCAACATGACGGAGCTGTCGGTGCCGCTGGTGACCGACGTCGATGTAACCGAGCCGGGCAGCTGCGGGCGGCCGCGCACCGGCTGCGAGTGCCGCATCGTCGATGCGAACGACATCGAGTGCCCGCCCGGCGTGACTGGCGAGCTCATCGTGCGCAACGACCTGCCATGGACCACCTCGCAGGGCTACATCAACCAGCCGGAAGCGAACGCGCGGGCGTGGCGCAACGGCTGGTTCCATACGGGCGACCTGCTGTATCGCAACGAGCAGGGCGACTTCTTCTTCGTCGATCGGCTGAAGGACGCCATCCGCCGCCGCGGCGAGAATATTTCCTCGATGGAAGTCGAGTCCGACGTGCTGGCATTTCCTGGCGTCGGCGAGGTCGCAGCCGTTGGCGTACCGAGTCCCGATGGCGAGGAGGAGGTACTGGTCGCGGTTGCGCCGACACCCGGCGCGGCAATCGATCCTGCGGCGCTAGTGCGCTTTCTCGTGCCGCGCATGCCGCACTATATGGTTCCGCGGTACGTGCGCGTCATGGATTCGTTGCCGAAGACGCCGACGAATAAAGTCCGCAAGGTCGAGATCCGCCAGCAGGGCGTGACCGCCGAGTGCTGGGATCGCGTCGCCGCCGGCATCGAGGTACGCCGCACGAAGCTATAGGTCGGCCTTCAGCCCGACTCTTTCTTCTTCTGATTCATCTCGAAGTAATCCCGCCACTTCGTGATCTTGCCGTCGGCGCGGAATTCCATGATGCCCATGTACGGATGCGCGATGCGCTCGCCGCTGCGCTTGTCCGTGTATTCCTCGTAGCCTTCGATGAACAGGCAGTTGCCGGCCTCGGCGATGCGATCGACGCGCCACAGCGGATCACCCGCGATCGTGCCGTACTTCGCCATGAAGCGGCGCACGCCGTCCTTGCCGCGGACCGGTGGCGTGCTGACGTGGAAGTGATACTCGACGTCGTCGGCCAGGAAGTCGACGAAGCGCTCCACGTCCGGCTTCAGGGCCGCCGCCATGATCGCCTTCAGAGTCTCTGCGTATTGAGTCATCGCGAACCCTCTCGTCAGATGCGTCGAACTGCGTTCAATAGAAGCCGAGCTGGCGCGCGGCGAGGTCGTCCAGAATTTCTTCGGTGCCGCCGCCGATCGCAAAAATGCGTGCCTCGCGATAGATGCGCTCGACGCGATTCGTGCCGTCGTAGGCGTGCTGGCCGAGCACATGCATGGCCTCACGGCCAACGCGCTCGAGCGTCCGCGTCGCCAGTACTTTGAGCATCGCGATGTCGGCCACAGCGTTTTCGCCCTGCTGCAATCGCCAGATGCATTGGTCGAGATAGGCATAGGCGGAGCGGATGCTGCGAAGCGCGTCCACGAGCTTGTGGCGCAACGCCTGATGCTCCATGAGTTTCTTGCCGAACGCCTCGCGCTGCTGCGCCCAGGCGATTGCCTCGGTCAGTGCGGTACGCGACATCGCGAGCGTCGCGGCAATACCGCTCAGGCGCTCGATGTTGAATTGCTTCGCGAGGCCGGCGAAGCCCTTGTTCTCCGGTCCGATCAGCCGATTCAGGGGCACGCGCACGTCGCGGAACTCGATCGTGCCGATGCTGGCGTTGTACCAGCGCAGGCCGGGTACGCCGCGTCGCTCGACGCCCGGGCTCGCGGCATCGATCAGCAGCAGGGAAATGCCGCCGGCTCCAGCCGCACCCGTGCGCACCGCCGTAAGAATGTAGTCGGCGCGCAGCGCGCCGGAGATGAGCGTCTTCGAGCCGTTCACCAGCCAGTGATCGTCGCGTCGTTCCGCGCTGGTGCGCAGAGAGCCGGCATCGGAGCCACCGCTCGGCTCGGTTACGGCGAATGCGATGCGGCGCTTGCCGGCGAGCACCGGCTTCGCGATCTCCTCCTGTAGTTCGGGAGCGCCGAGCTGCACGACTGGCGGCAGACCAATCCAGTGCGTCGCCAGGTCCGCGAACACGACGCCGGCGCCGGGCCGGTGCATTTCTTCGGAAAAGATCACGCGGTAATAGGGGTCGGCATTCTCCGTGTTGCCGCCCAGGCGCTCGGGAAAACCTACGCCCAGCAGTCCCGCCCGCGCGGCGGACTCGTAAAGGGAGTCCGGGAAGGTGCCGGACGCCTCCCAAGAAGGCAGGTTCGGTTCAATCTCGCGACTGACGAAGTCGCGCACGCGAGCGCACCAGCGCACGTGCTGCTCGGATATGAACGGCGACGGCGGACGTAAACCGTCGAAATCGAGAGGAGGCAGCGCTCGTGCGGACTGTTGCATTGGGCGGGTCCGATTGACTCTCGGGTCAGAGTCAGTACAGTTTAGCAAGTGACTAGGAACTTGAACATCGGCACGCTCGCGCCTGCCTTCGTCGCAGGCGGACAGTTGCGTCTGCCGGTCGTGGCTGCGCCCATGTTTCTCATCTCCGGGCCAGAGCTGGTCATCGAGGCCTGCCGCAGCGGCATCATCGGCGCATTCCCGACAACCAACGCGCGCACCACGCAGGAACTGGATGCGTGGATGAGTCGTATCGCGACGTCGCTCGACGAGATCGCCCGGTCGCGGACCGGCAATCCGCTCGCGCCTTGGGCGACGAACGTCATCACGCATTCGACCAACCAGCGCCTGCCGCAGGATCTCGAACTCGTCGCCCGCTACCGGCCGCCGATTGTGATCACGGCGCTCGGCAGCCCGAGATCGGCGATCGAACTTGTGCATTCGTACGGGGGCATCGTGATCGCGGATGTCGTCAACCTGACACTGGCGAAGAAGGCGATCGATGCCGGCGCCGATGGACTGGCGTGCGTGTCGGCGGGCGCGGGCGGGCACACGGGATTCATTTCGCCGTTCGCTTTCATCTCGGCCGCGCGCGAGCTGACCGATGGAGTGCTGATCGTCGGCGGCGGGATCGCCGACGGGTTCGGCGTGGCCGGCGCAATCGCAGCGGGCGCTGATCTCGTCTACATGGGCACGCGCTTCATCGCGACGCATGAAAGTCTCGCCACGGACGAATACAAGCGCATGGTCGTGGAATCGACGCTCGACGACTTGCTCGTCAGCGCCTCGATCACAGGAACGCCCGCAACGTGGCTAAAGCCGAGTCTGCGTCGCGTCGGCTACGATCCCGAGCATATGCCCGAAAAGCCGCAGCGCAATTACGACAGCAGTCAGCAGCAGCAGGTCGAGGCAAAGCGCTGGAAGGACCTGTGGTCGGCGGGGCAGGGGATCGGCGCGGTTCGCGCAATCGAGCCGGTGAGCGCGGTCGTCGACCGTCTCGCGAGCGAGTACCACGCCGGACTTTCTCGAGTAGCCGCCCTGACGCTGGGACGCTGATTCGATCGGGCGGCGGGGGTATCGTCGGGGTATCGGCTGCATCGAACCCCTGCACACTTCGTCATTTCAACAATCTATGATGGACTTCGAATCCGGCCCGGGGAGCCATCCAGAGACGTGTGAAATCCCAATAGAAGGGTGACACATTCAGCTCTTTTCTCAAGGTAGTCAGTCTGGAGTGGAGAGCGATGACGATACTCGCACTGAGACGACGAGGAGCCCGCGATTCGCAGGCCCCTCTTCTTACTGGATGGAAGCTTCAGTCTTTCGCAGTTCGTGTCTCAGGCAGGCCAGACGCGATGCTGGTTGCGGCCGCGCTGCACTCTGGATGGCCCCAGCCGCTCTCGCTCACACCCTCCTGTTGCCCAAGTTGCGACGTAATGTCGTAGACGATGTTGTCGGGTCGGGCTGGATCACCGGACACGCCTGCCGGCACGTAGTCCAGGGCCAGATTGTTCCGCGTCCTCCATGCTACGTTGTGATCGGCACATGAGCTGTCGCCGCTGACACCAAGCGCGCCAACGAGTCGGCCCGAAGCTTTGTAGAGAGCAAGCCCGCCGCCGAAGACGTTCACTCCGCCAATGCGCCGACCCACCACCGGATCATTCGCCGTCCCGAAGCGGGACGCTGGACCAGCATAAGCGGCATGCGTATTCACTGGATTGCTGTGTTGCAGGCCGTAGAGACTTCCGCCGGGAGACACGGCGGAGAACAGGTTGGCTGTCGCCAGAGCAAGGCCGGGCAGACTGAAAGCGTTCGCCGTATTCGCCTTCTGCGCAGAGATCACCCGGCTGCCGGGCCATTGAGCACCGCGGTCATTCCCTGTGAACGCGACGGCGCACACGAGTCCGTCCCGATTCACGACGGTACCCCACATGTCGAGATTGAAACCGCCATTCGACTCCAGACGCGCAGCCGTCAACGCCTCCTTCAGTTCCGAGTAGCTCGGAAGTCCCCGGCACTCGTTGGAACTACTCTCCCTGCTTGCTTCGTTAGCGGCGGATGCGTTTCCGATCGCCAAAGGTGAAACGATTGTCACGATCAAACCAAGTAGTCGCAGGTTGGTACCCATGAGCAGTCTCCTCGTCGAATCAGCGATGCTACGGAGAGCTGTCAGGACGCGTGTTGATGCACACACAGCGGGCTGGCATCAACGTGCTTGTAGCACGGGATGCGGACCTTATGAACCGACGTTCGATGACTAGTTGATGGTGCGTCGCCGAAGAAGCAGCGTCCGACCAGAGCGTGGAACTGATACTCGGCGCGCCAACCTCAGCTGCGAAATCGACGCACGTGGTACGCGACGTCAAATTCTCGTACGGGTCGCGCAATCGCCCAAGTGTGGACTCAACAACGCGCAACGCGGTGCATGCAAACCGACTGTGCCGTACCCCGTTAGGGGTATGTGATGAGTGCTACGTCCTGCAAACGCAATGGACAGTCGGAGCTCTTGCTGAAGAGCATGGCGTCAAATAACTGTGGGGATGCGCGGCGCGCGCGCCAAGTGCCCGGTCTTGATCCACACTCCGCAGCCTTGCGACCCGGCCTGAGCTCGGCCGCGTGACCCGGGTGGGAGCCGCAGCCATGATTGATAGCGGAAGTGGTCATCCCCGTCAGTGAAATCGCCGTCCAGAACGAAGAGTTCGAGGCCGACCGGCGATTGCAGGGAAACTTCGGTGCCCGCTCGCCAACGTTCGAGTGCGACCACTTCATGCCCGTCCCGATAGAGCAACATGACTTCCACCCCTGTCCGCACAGGATCGCGTTGGTAAGCGCACTTGGTAGTGTCGATGCGCACCTGTGTGCGATCGGTCGCAGCGAACTGCCACAACTTCACGAGGATCGTACAGCCGGATTCCGAGCCCGGCGTGTGCGCGGAAGTCGGTGGATTGCGAACATAAGAGCCGGCGGGATAATCGCCATGCTCATCCTGGAATACACCCTCGAGCACGAAGAATTCTTCCCCGCCCTCATGCGTGTGGCGAGAAAAGTGTGAATGTGGAGCGTAGCGGACGATGGAGGTGGCGCGCGCCACCTCCCCACCGATCCGATCCAGCATGCGGCGCTCGACGCCAACAATGGGCGACAGCGTCCATTCGAGCGTCGCTGCATGAACCACTGCGCGCTGCGTGAAATCCGCATTGAGTTGCATGATGCTGAGCCTGTCAGAACGAACGGATACTCTGCTGCTCGCCGACGCGAAATCGCCCTCAGCCGTACGAGCTTCGACGGAGTGTCTCACTGTGCGCGCGACGAACCCTTGCTGCTATTGCGTCCATGATCGCAATGGCCGTCGCGCCCAACCGACCAAGCAGTGATTCCAGTTGCCCGCTTCGGCTCACTCGGCTCAGGCACCACTCACAAAAGTGTTCGCAGTTGTTGCGGATGATGTGATATCGATTCTCGCCAAGCCGGCTGCGGGCACGAAGAACCACATCCTCGCGGTCGAAGCGGGGATTCGAGTCTGAGCGTACGGCGATAGGCCTGCCGCGAGCAAACTCCTCGAGCGAAACGTCTTCCACCGCTCTGCGGCGGCTGAAGCTGCTTTGCCGTGGTCGTGTTTGCCGAGCGCCATCATGGGTGTCTTTTGTCTGAAAGTACGTTCGCCATGCATCGGCTGCAGTGGCGGCATGCTGACAAACGAACCTGACGAGAAATCCCCAGTGCGCTTAGTCGTGGGGTATCGCTAGGGGTATTGGGCGACATCGCGCGTGCGCACGACTCATCGATTCAAGAACTTACGACTGACTTCGAATCCGGCCCGGGGAGCCATCCATAGACGTTCGTAGACGTCCACTAAGGTCCAACGCACATCGACACCTCATATCTATAGGTGGCCGCTCGACCGCTGGCGCAGAGTCCTCGATCTGCTATCCATTCGGACGAGGATGTACGATTAGCACGGAAGCTTCATCAAGAAGCGCGCCGAGCACCTGCCGCGAGGATTACTGCCAACGCGCCGTGAGCACCTTACGCAAACTCGTTCTGGATTGCGTTGTCCTGGGAGTAGCGTGTCTCGCTGCCGCGCCTGAATGCGGCGCTCAGGAAGACATCGAGTTTGTTGCCGAACACTTGCCCGAAGTCTCGATCGACAATCGTTATGCGAGCCTGCCGATCTGGGCGATCGCACGCGAGGCCGACGACTCACCGGTGATTGAGATCCAGGTCGCATGGAGCGGCAGCTCCAGTGCTGGGCTGACGATAGGCGGGCCGTTGCTCTCGGTAGGCATCAGTAATACGTTCCGCGACGGTTGGCGGTGGGGTGCTTTCGGTTTCTACGATCGACTGAAGTTGCAGGCCAGTCAGGACGAGCGTCCGCTGCAAACGCTGTTCTCGCCCGCAACGCCGATCGAACGTCCGGTTGCCGCACGGTTCTTCAATCTTGACGGGCGCTCGATCGACTACGGGGCCGGCGCCTTCGTAGCTGAAGCACGCGAGAGTTCGTGGCTCGGCCCGTACGAGTGGACGGCCGGAGCGTTGTGGCAACGCGTTACGTTGCGCAACTACCGCCTCGCCTACGAAATCCTCGAAGGACCGCAGAGGGGCATCTCTGGCCAAATCGACTTCGATGCCCACTACACGTTCGTTGCTCCCTTTGTTGGCGCGCAACTGCCGCGCACCATGGGCCGCTGGAAGTTAGCGCCACACGCATTGCTCGTCATACCCCTGCAGCGCCGCGCCTTTGCCGGTCATATCACCGGCCCCGGCTTCGACTTCCGAGGTGACGCCGGGCAATCGGGAGTGGGCAAGAACTTCAACGATGTCTGCCTCACTCTAGGCGCCACTTTCTTGTTCGAGCCGTTACATCTGTCAATCGATCTTGGCGCCTTCGCGACACAAGCGCTCCTGGAACGGCGGGTGCATCCGGGGATCGATAGAAATTATCTGATCTCAATCGCCTGGCTGCATTGACGCGCACTTGCGTCCGCGTAGGCGCGGGGTATGGCTGGGGGTATTCAGCTCAGCTGAAGTCTGGACGAGTCGTGCGATCAAGAACTTGCGCTCGGCTTCGAATCCGGCCCGGGGAGCCATCCAGGGACGTCCGTAGACGTCCATCCAAGTCCAACAATTTTGACGTCAGCCGCGGGAATTTGCGGCGAATTCCTTCCGCACTGCCTCGGTTGGACCCCATGCAATCGCGCCTACTCAGAATCGGGTTTGATGCGACGAGTGACAGCCGTGCCCAGAAGCGAGACCGACGAACGCACCTTGTCTAGCAGCCACAAACGCACGTTACCGTATTCGTCGTCCGCGCTGAAGGCGACCGTGTCATTCCAGTCGACGAAGTTTCCGGGGTACGAGCTGTCCTTGCCGGGGCGCACATCGCTAATGAGCCTGGCAGCACCTGCTCCATGATCGAGTCGCCAAAGTTCCCAACCGCGAGCCGCATCGCCGGCCGCGAAGACCAGCATCGATCCAGTTGCGAACAGTTGCCCGGGCGATGAACTGTCAGGGCCGGCGCGCAGGTCCTGGACAAGCGTCGTTCCGGACGTCGTCCCGTCACTGCGCCAGAGTTCTACGCCGTGTGTTCCGTCGGTAGCAGCGAAGTACACATCATTCTGTACACGTGTCAGGTGACTGGGCAGAGAATTCGCTGGCCCACGACGGATGTCTTTGACGAGTAACGTGCCGGCGCTCGTCCCATCCGATTTCCACAGCTCATATCCGTGCCGAGGATCTTTCGCCTGGAAATAGACATCGGATCCGGCCTCGGTCAGATAACGGGGGCGCGAACCCTCAGGTCCAGCATAGATGTCGGCAACGCGGGTCGTGTGCTGTGTGGATCCATTGCTGCGCCAGAGCTCAGCGCCGTGTGTGTCGTCGGAGGCAACGAACAAGAGCTGGTCGTTGAGGGCAGTTAGCTGATCTATTTGAGTATCGGCGGCTCCAGCATTGATGTCGCTCAAGCGCCGAGCACCGCTGATGTCGCTTACCCAAAGCTCCGTTCCATGCTTGGGGTCTGAGGCAGTGAAGAACAGGCGAGATGCCACTGCCGTGAGATGTCGCGGCATAGAACCTGTCGCGCCGGGCGCGATGTCCGCGACCAAGGTGGTGTCGGCCGCTGTGCCGCTGCTTTTCCACAGCTCGAAGCCGTGCACGCCATCGTTTGCGATAAAGTAAATGGCGTTGCCGACGTGCGTGAGCGCAGTGGGCATCGAGCTTTCGCCACCCTGGTGAATATCCTTGACGCGCTCGGTGCCTGTCGCGGTTCCGTCGGTGCGCCACAGTTCAATGCCTGCAGCTCCATCGTCGGCCGCGAACAGCACCTGATTGTTCAGTCGTGTGAGAAAAACAGGATAGGAACCGCGGCCGCCGGCGCGGATATCCTTCAATGGGTGCGTGCCCGCTGTCTTGCCGTCGGACACCCAGAGCTCAAAGCCACTGCTGGGGCTGTATGCCCCGAATACGAATTTACGATCGAGCGGTACGAGCCCCGCCGGCGCGACGAACGAAACGTTTGCATCATCCCCGTCCGTGGGCGCGGGCCCTGCCGACGCGTCGAGCGCCAGCAGGGCCGGCAAGATCAGTAGCAGCGTGCGGGCATCAGTCGCGTCCATGGCCGCGCACGGTGCAGAACGGTACCAATCCCATGGCGGACTTGATTCCGTTCACGATCATCTGCTTGAACTGCGGCTGTCCTGGGAATCCAGAGCCGTCCGTGAACGCAGCGCCGTCGTGTCCAATTGTCGTCACCCAGGAACGCCCGCCGTCGTAGTACTGACACCAGGCTATCGGGTGAAAGTCGCCGTGCCCCGGATGAATCTCGCGGCGCGTCGCCAGCGTGTCTTCGTCAACGGTTGCAAGGAACTTCACGCGCGTGGGGAACGGCTCCAGGTTGTACCACTCGTCGCGGAAGGGCCATGACTTCGGCAGGCCGTCGATCGAGGAATCACTGCGGGCGACGATGTTCACCGTACCGTCCTGATTTGCGCCGTGATCGTAGTAGTTGGCGTTGCCGAGCAGGCCTTCGTACCACGGCCAGTTGTACTCAGTCCCGAACGCATTGTGGATGCCAACGAAGCCGCCGCCGGCACGAATGTACTGGCGAAGCGCAGTCTTGGCTGAATCTAGATGAGCGCTCGTTGCAGTGTTGATCGCCAGCGCCGGGTCGATCGCCCGACCATGCGCAAACAACGTGTCGCGACTGGTGCTCGCAAAGATGACGGCCTTGTAGCGGTGCAGATTCGTCAGGCGCGTCACATCCTCGGTCCAGTCAACTTCGATGCCTTCCTGCTCGAGCCAGCTCTTCAGTGAGTTCTGGACGATGTTGCCTGCGCCGAGCGGCGGATTGAGACCCGCAGGAAGGCGCGGACCCAGGTTGGCGTGACGTGGACCTGCCGTGCGCGTGTAGATGAGCACACGATTGCCTTCGCGCTCTTCGTGCGCCCAGTCGTGATAGCAGCGCGGATCGGTACCGCGGCACACGTTGAACGCTGGATCGTAGCTGTCATTTCCCTTGCCGCGGTCATGATCATCGCGATCATGATCGCCCGCTACCGCGTACGCTGCCACGAGCGTCATCGCCGCCGCCGTGCTTCCCAACAAGATTGACCGCCTTTGTTCTGTGCTCATGTTCGAGATCCCTATGTGTTGTATGGAATGTTCTTGCGGCAACATTGACTACGGCTGCGCGACCACCTCGACTTTGCCGGTCGGCCGCGGACTGAAGCAGTCGTTGAAGAAATACTCTCCAGCTTGACCGAACGTGTACGTCGCCGACTCGCCGGGCGCGAGCTGGAAATTGAACAGCCCTTCGAAGAACTGCGTCGCGCAGTGCGTGTTCGGATTGCTGGCGGGATTGCTGAACGTAACCGTCGTGCCGACGGGCACACGAAGATGGGTTGGTGCCATCGCGTTGACGCCTGTGGATTCAGTCGTGCCGATTGTGTTGGTGGCAGCGTTGTACGTTCGTGCCAGTACGACAGTATTGCCGACGACAGTGCCATCGACAGGCGCGCCAGAAACGGGTCGTCGGACGACCGGCGGCGTCGGCGTTGCGGCGGGTGGCAACTTGCCACCCAATTTGAACCCCCACAGAGCGTCACCGCGGGGTGCCGAGTTGCCATAGGGAATGCCCGTGCCGCCGGCGTATGCGAGGACGTACTGCTCGCCGCGGATCTCGTACGTGATCGGACTAGCACTGATCGCTGCACCGGTCTGGAAGCGCCAGAGCTCATCGCCGTCCCTTGCGTCGAGCGCGAGGAAATTGCCATCGGGCTGACCGATGAACAATAGATCCGAGGCAGTGGTCAGGATGCCGTTGCCGTGCGCGAGGGAATAGGGCATCCGCTTCTTCCACCTGACGCGGTTGGTGCTCGGATCGACTGCGACGATTCCGCCCGTCTGATACTCGCCCGGCGGCCGCAGGCCATTGCTCGACTCGGTGAGCGAATGAGCCGAGGCTACGTAGCCGAAGCCGGTGTACATCAAGCCAGTGCGCGGGCTGAAAGAATGGTGATTCCAATCGGCGCCGCCGCCATGCCCCGGGATCGCCAGGATCGGCACATCCCAATGCGCCGCGTACAGACAGCCACGCTCGTAGTTCGGCACGGCGCGATTCGGGTTGCCCGGTATCGACGTCCCGAGCGGCTGATCGACGACGCAGTTCTCTGTCCACCCGCCTTGGCGCGGGAAGGGTTGCGTGGGTGAGGTCTTCTGCCGCGGCTCTTGCGGGACTGGCACTTCGTCGATGCCCAGCGGCGCGCTGCCATCGCGCCGATCAAGGATGTAATACATCCCGGACTTGCTGCCGAATACGACCAGCTTGCGGTCGCGGCCGCGGATCCGCGCGTCGACCAGGACCGGCGCCATCACGTTGTCCATGTCCCAGATGTCGTGATGGATCGACTGGAAGTGCCACTTGTACGCGCCGGTCTTGAGATCGAGCGCTACCAGTGAGTTTGCGAACAGGTTGTCGCCACCGCGCGTGGATCCGTCCTGCGATGACCCGGCGCGCACGTTGCCGAACGTGAAGAACACTGTGCCCAAGTCAGGATCGATCGCCGGATGAATCCAGGGTGAGGTACCGCCTTCCTGCCAGGAGTCGCCCTCCCAAGTGTCGTTGCCGAATTCGCCAGGGCCAGGCGCGCCCCAGAAATGCCATAGCTTCTCGCCCGTGGTTGCGTCCAGCGCGAGTGCAGCGCCGCGGTCGCTATCGTTTGTGCCGATGAACAGCCTTCCACCGTAGTAGACGACCGCCACCTTTTCGACGTTGCCGAATCCCTCGTGCTGACGCTCCCATACGACTTGCCCAGTGTCCTTGTTGAGCGCCACGACGAAGTTGTCGCCCGAAAGCGTGTACACGAGTCCTTGGCCGACGGCGACGCCTCGTCTCGTCAGGTTGCCTCGGGTCTGCGTGTATTTCCATTTGGTGACGCCGGTGCCGCCATCGACGGCGACGACGTTGCCGAATGCCGACTCGATGTAGATCACACCATCGACTACAACCGGCGTGCTCTGGTTCGTGCCCGAGGTCAAGCCACCTTCGATGTGGTTAACCCACACCGCACCGAGCCGCCTAACGCGGTCTTTGGTGATCTGGCGCAGTGATGAGTAGCTCTGATTGCCCAGGTTGCCGCTTACCTTCGGGAAGTCGGCATCGCCCGGTGTACAGCAATCCGCGAGATCCGCGGCGCGAGGGTGACGGTGACGATCATTGCCGTGATCGCGATCCGATGGGTCTTGCGCGATGAGGGGCATGGACGACAGCGACAAGATGGGAAATAGCAGCGCTCGTACGAACTTGATGTTCATCGATCTCTCCACTCCGTCAGAGATTCAACACTGCGTTGAAGACGCGCATAGCGCAGTACGCGCAACGTTGAAGTACGCGCGACAGCGGATGCAGATGCGTCTCCAGCAGCAGATCAACCGATGCGGCGACCGTACCCGTACCAGTTCGTACATGTCAACGGGCAGGATTGACAGTCGCACGTACTGGTTCGTACACTCGGATCAGATCGCGCCGGTAGATGAGCGCGATCACGCGCGCGCCTGTGGGCCGACGCGACGGCTGCTGCGCGATAGAACTCTGATCGGATAGGGGGCGATGAAATGACTACCAGGACAGCGGCATCCAGGATGGCACCGTGGCTGGCGTTGCTTGCGAGCAGCGCAGCCGTCGCGCAGCAGGCGGAGCCCACTTCGACTTCAACGCAGGAAGTGGAGGAGATCGTGGTGACGGGCTCGCGCATCGCGCGACCGGACTATTCATCGACCAGCCCGATCGTGACCTTTGGCCAGGAACAGATCGCGCAAGCCGGCACGGTCAACATCGAGAATGCGCTGAATCAGCTGCCGCAGTTCGTTCAGGGCCAGACGCAGAGCACGATCGGTGCGGTGGCGCTTGCTGGGCGGGTGTCGCTCAACCTGCGCGGCTTGGGCGAAACGCGCAACCTCGTGCTGCTCGACGGCAGGCGCTTGCCTCTGTCCAACGCAAATGCCGTCGTCGACGTCAACCTGATCCCGCAGTACATTCTTAGCGGCGTCGAAACGATCACGGGTGGCGCTTCGGCAGTGTATGGCTCGGACGCCATGTCCGGTGTCGTGAACTTCAAGAGCCGCGATCACTTCGAGGGCATCCAACTCGACGTGCGTTCAGGCATCAGCGACGAGGGTGATGCGAAAACTGCGGATTACGGCATCACGGCTGGATTCGAGATTTCCGAGGGACGCGGCAACGTGCTGCTGTCGGCCGGGTACACCGATCGCGACGTCTTGTGGGGCAGCGACCGCGACTTCTTCCAACTGGGCGTCTTGTCCACTTTCATTGGCCAAGGCACCTACATCCCTGCGCCGACGAACTTGCCCCAGCAGGGGGTCGTCAACACGGTATTCGGCAACTACGGTGTTGCGCCGGGCGCCATGCTCAACTCACGCAGTATGGGCTTCAACGACAACGGCACGTTGTTCGGGCAGATCGGCGCCATCAACTACCAGGGTCCGACGACTGAGTTCTTCAGCACTACTGGTGGAACCGTCCGCCAACCTGTCACTTACCAGGAGTTTGTCGTCAACCCAATGGAACGCAAATCGTTCTACGGGAAGTTCGACTTTGATGTGACGGACAGCCTGACCGCGTACGGGCAGTTTCTGTACAACAAGACGACTGCAACAGGGCAGGTTGGCTGGTCTCCCACGCTGTTCGTGGTCCCCACCGTGCCAGTTACCAACCCGTTCATCCCTGCGGATTTGCGCACGATTCTCGCATCTCGGCCGCAGCCGGGCGCGGAGTTCACGATGAACCAGCGCTACATGGGGTTGGAGTTCCGCAGCTTCCCGTCGGATTTCACTGTGGGGCAATACATCTTTGGGCTGCGCGGCAACTTGCCGTTCAAAGATTGGCGCTGGGACATCTACGGCTCTTACGACAATACCGACCTGGTGGAGACGCAGGACAAGGCGATATTGCTGTCGCGTATGCGCAATCTATTGACCGCGGCAGATGGCGGAGCGTCGATCTGCGCGGGAGGCTTCAATCCCTTCGGGCTCGGTAGCGCGACGAGTATTTCCGCAGCATGCCGCGCCTACTTAGAGGCGGAGACGCACGACTACACCCAGCTGACGCAGACGATCTTCGAGGGCAGCCTGAGTGGCTCATTGTTCCAGATGCCGGCCGGCGACGTGCGTTTCGCTTTGACTTTGGACAAGCGTGACAATGAATTCGAGTTCGATCCGGATCCATCGCGCGAGAACGGGGACATCATCGGCACGCTGCCGACCTTCCCGGCGCAAGGCTCGACTTCGGTGAAGGAAGCGGCCATCGAGTTCCTCGTGCCACTGTTGCGTGATGCGCCGCTGGCGCAGCGACTCGAGCTGAATCTGGGCTTCAGGACCTCGGACTACGAGCTGGCCGGGCAGGTCGAGACGTACAAGGCGGATGGCCTGTGGTCGCCGCTGAAGGCAATCACGTTCCGCGGCGGATTCGAGCACGCGATCCGCGCTCCGAACATCGGTGAGTTGTACAACCAGCTCGGCGCGCAGGCACAGATCGGCTCGCCGCCAGGACAGGGCGATCCGTGCGACGTGCGAGCTTCTGCTCGCACCGGCGCCAACGGTGCACTTGTTCGCGACTTGTGCGTGGCGACAGGTGTGCCGGCCCCGATCGCCGATACCTATCAATATACGACTGTCGCGATCGGCGTCATCAACAGCGGTAACACCGACCTGACGCCCGAGGAAGCAGACACCATCACATTTGGCGTGGTCTTCCGGCCCGAGTTCGACGCTGCGCTGGTCCATGATCTCTCTCTGTCCGTCGACTACTACGATATCGACATCACCGACGTGATTGCGCCCATCGCTGGCGGCACTGCACTCAGCAAGTGCTACAACCTCGACGGCAGCAACGCGGCGTACGATCCGGCAAATCCGTTCTGTCAGACGCTGCGTCGTAATCCGCTGACCGGCGGCGTTGATACAGTCGCAGCGCCGTATCTCAATCTGGGCGGGTTGCGCACGAGCGGCATTGATGCACAAATCGATTGGCGTATACCAATTGGTCCCGGCAGTCTCGATCTCAATCTTCTCGCCAACTTCACCAACTCCTACGAGGTGCAGCTGCTGCAGGGATCGCCTTGGCAGGAGTTCGCGGGCACCATCGATGGCACGCAGAACGGCGGCATTCCGGTTCCGGACTGGAAGTCGCTGACGTCGCTAACTTATCGACTACCGAGTTTCGAGGTCGGCGTGCGCTGGCGTCATCTGCCGGAGATGGACGACATTACGTCTGTGACGCGGCCGGCCAGTCCCGCACCGGGAGTGTCGAGCTACGATTTGTTCGATGCCACGTTCGCGTACAAATTCAACGGCGCGATCAACCTGCGTGGCGGCATCAACAATGCACTCGACGAGGAACCGCCGATCGTCGGCGGCACGATCGGCCAGACTCAGCCGGGTACGTACGACATTCTGGGTCGATACTACTATCTGGGGCTGCAGTTGAACTTCTGACGATATGATCGCGAGGGGTCGCGGCCCCTCGCGTCTCAGTGTCCGTTCATCATGCGACCTGAAGTCGGCGATCGCACACACCTGGCTGGACTGGTCGGCGCCGGCATCCAGCACTCATCGAGCCCATCGATGCACATGGACGAGGGCCAGTCGCTGGGGCTTTCGATCCGCTATGAGCTGTTCGATTTCGACCTGATGCCGACGGGTGCAGCACGACTCGCGGCGGTGATTGAGGCAGCCGAGCAGCGTGGGTTTAGCGGTTTGAACATCACCTACCCGTCGAAGCAGGCAGTCATCCCGCTGCTTCATGAGCTATCGCCGGAAGCTCGCGTGCTGCATTCCGTGAATACAGTGCTGTTTCGCGGCGGTCGCCGCATCGGGCACAACACCGATTGGTGGGGATTCGCCGAGAGCTTCAGGCGCGAAATGTCTGATGTGGACCGGCGACGAGTCGTGCTCGTCGGCGCGGGCGGCGCCGGAGCCGCCGTCGGCTATGCGATGTTGAAGGCGGGAACCCTTGAGCTCAGCGTGCACGACATGGATCGCTCCCGCGCGGCGGCGCTCGCTGAGCGGATGTCAGGCTTGTTCCAGCAATGCCAGATCATCGTCTGCGATAACGTGGTTGGCGCGCTGGCGAACGCCGACGGGCTCGTGCACGCGACTCCGACCGGCATGCAAAGGCATCCCGGAATTGCGGTGCCTGCGGATTGCTTGCGCCCGCCATTGTGGGTCGCCGAGATCGTCTATGTGCCGCTGCTTACCGAGCTCATGCGCACGGCCCGTCAGCGCGGCTGTCGCACGCTGGATGGCGATGGCATGGCGATCTTTCAGGGCGCCATGGCGTTCAAGCTATTTTTCGGCGTCGATCCGGATGTCGCACGCATGCAGCGCCGCTTCCACTCCAAGCTGGCCACGGCAGCTGCCTGACAATTCCTGCGTGTCACCCGAGCGCTTTCTGCGGAACCTAGGCGACGGCAGCCCGTGGGTCGGGCATGAGCCCGATCCACAGGCTGGCGACATCACTGCTGCGGAGGTGAAGTCTGCTCGGGCGGCGTCGTCGTATCAGATGGCGGGGTCGTATCCTCGCTCGGAGGTGGCGCGGTCTGATCGGGGGCCGGGGCCGGCATCGTGCTAGGCGAGTCGGCCGGGGCCGGTGCATCCGCCTTCGAAGCCGCTAGCTGATCTCGCGCCGCTTCGCGAGCGGCTGCGATCGAAACATAGCCGTTCATCCGCTCGAACAAATTCAGCCCGTGCCGTTACTTCGGCGGAGCGATGGTCAAGCGCCGCCGCGGCGGCGTGTTGATCGTCGGCTCCGAAGCGGCCCTGGGCGGGCAGGGGAGACTGTCCATGTTCACGGCGAACAAAGGCTATGCGATCAACGTCGGCGGGTCGCCTTGGCAGGAGTGGCCGTCGCACGGCGTAGATGTGCTCAACGCAATCATAGGTGCGACCGATACGCCGCACTTGCGACACGCGCTGACATCGCGGGGCGGCCAATCGGCGTCCGAGCGAATTGGCCCGTACGTTCTGGTACGACACTGTCGCGCACGGGTCCCGCGCGGCGTTGCGTTGTGCGGTGGAGGCGTACGGTGCGGAACGCCTGGTGCCCGGCAGCGACTTTCTGATCTTGCTTTCATTCGAAAGCTATCGCACGACGTTCGACCACATTCGCTGCTGCAGTCTAGCGCCGGACGATGCGGATAGAATTCTCTATGCCAACGCACCGGCGCTGCTCGGCAGCAGCTGATCCTTCTTGACGCCAAAGGGACGTGCCAAACTCTTCGCGCGTCGCCTGGTTGCTGCAGGTGGGCCTGCGTCGCAAGCCGACGTCTTACAACGAGCCAGTGCCGAGCGTCTGTCATCGGAAGTGAAGGTTGTGCTAAGGAGTGACTGCTCAACCCGGCGACTTCGTGGACAAGGACTATGGCGTTAGATATGAATGAATTGCTGATGCAACGCGAGCATCCATTGCGGCGTGCTCTGATCGATGAGCTACATGTTCGCCGCTTTCCCTCGTTCACGTCTCCAGCGCGCATGACGCAGCTCATCATGTATCACGGGAATGACGAAGCCCGTGACAATGAGCGAGAGCATGCCCAAGCGCTGTGTGCGCAGTACGGAGTCACGCCTCCCCGCAAGGGGCGTTATTTTTGCGTGCGACTTAACGAGCTGCATTTTGTGTGGGAGTCCCATACGGAGTTTACAACCTGGAGCTTTATCAAAGCCGGACCATTCGAGCATCCATTCGAGCGGCCGGTGTTGTCAGAACTGCCGTTAGCGTGGATTGCAGCGCTCCGCGGACAAGTCATTCGTGCCACTCAAGTCGCTGTGCTTCCGCGGAACGTTCAGCCCGAGCCTGCAGTGCTCAGCAGCCTTTTCAACATCGAGGAGGTGGTGTGCTGCGACGTGATTGAGGCGAGGGCGCGGATCTGGTCGAACTTTCAGGTGCATTCCGATGGCTTTGGCCGTCTGCTAATAGAGGATCGCGGCCTAGCGAGCGGCGGTGAAACCGCACGTTTGGTGCAGCGGCTCCAAGAGCTCGGGAACTATCGCAACATGGCTCTATTGGGGCTACCTGTTGCCCAGTCGCTGGTTGGTGAACTGTCAAATATGGAAGCTACTCTGGCTGCACTGACGCATGAGACTGCGCAGGGCAGTGCCAACGATGATCAGCTGTTCAATAATCTTTCCGGATTGTCTGCCGAGCTTGGGCGATTGGTCGCGAGTACGCGCTATAGGATGTCGGCGACCAGCGCCTATGCACAACTGGCGGCCGACCGACTCCGTGACTTGCGCCCGAGCGAGGTCCCTGGGTATCAGACGCTGACGGACTTCACCGAACGTCGACTGACTCCAGCGGTTCGGACCTGCCAGTCGTTCTCCAAGAGACTCGACGATCTCTCTCAGCGTGCTGCACTCAGCAGCTCGCTGATCCGCACTCGGATTGAAACTACATTGGCGCGACAGAGTAGAGACCTCTTGGAATCCATGAACCAGCGCACAAAGTTGCAAGTGCGGCTGCAACAGACGGTCGAAGGCCTGTCCGTGCTTGCCATCAGTTACTACGCGCTTGGGATCCTTGGCTACATTGGCAAAGCTGTCGACCAAGTCTGGCGGCTGAGTCTGTCGACCGGTCTTGGAATAGCTGCGCCGGTGGTGGTTGCTACGGTCTGGTATAGCGTCAGAGCGCTACGCAAGTCATGGGATGCGCGCTGACCGCTGGTGAGGTTCGACCGGGCTTGATAGCACCCGTCTCTCGACTGCAATCCAGATCAAGGTGTTATCACGATGGAGCAATGAGCCAGTTCCACTGCTGACGCGGCGATATTGGCATTCCCCTCGGCTGAGCACGCCGTGTAGTCGCGATGATCGTGATACGTAATCGCAGCACCGGCAGCCAACTTGTACTGCGCCACTGCGAAGGGCGGCTTGTCGTAGACCAGCCGATGTCATAGTGAGCTTTGGGCTCCAACACGACATCAGGCACTGGTGCAGGCGTCGAGCCACACCGCTCAACGCGCGCAGATACACTTCCTCCTCTGGAGTGAAGCTCTTCACGACGGTCTACGCCCGCTCGCGCAAACAGCTGTCTACAAGCATGTAAGCGCGGTCGGCGGCAAGCGCGAGTTCGAGCATCGTCCCTGCGAAGCAGGATCCTGGTCAACAACTGACCCTGCGCGCGGTTTGCGAGCTCCAGATCGAGGCGGCGCACAGCGCCGCCTCGATTCATTGTGGCAGCGGGGTCAACGACAGATTGTCGAAGCGCGCCTTGGCCCAATGCGTAATGAAGCCGAAGGAGCCGCTCGGCAGATGTGCCTGCAATACCCGATCGAACAGCGTGACGCCGTTGACCCTCACCGTCGTGTACAGGCCGTTGCGTGTGAGCTCGACATTGAACCAGGTGTTGGGTCCAATGCTGTGAGTCGCTGTAGCTATGCGAGAACGGACGCCCTGGACGTACTTGTCGAGGTACGCCTGTCCAGTCGGTGCAAACACGACCTCGTAGCGGTCTCCCTTGCCCTGGCTGCCGGCTGAGCCCTCATACATCAGTCCGACCAGGTTGCCGGAAGCGCCGTACTGATTGAGCATCCGTGCGCGTAGCACGTAGTTGGTCTGCATGGATTGCGGAGCCGTGGCGCTCGCGGTGGCGACGACCGTGGTTGCGTCGAGTATTCCCTGATTCGTGTTCCAGCTACCGCTGACTGACCAGCCCGCCGGCAGCCCCGCGCTGAATCCTTCGACGATCGGGAGTGCGGCGGTGTATCCGAACATCACGTCGTCGAACCTGCCCGGTGCCCAATGGGTGACCAGCCCAAGCGGTGCCTGGAAGAAAGGTCCTTCGGCATGGCCGAAGCCCGCTACGTGATCGAACACCAGCTGCCCATTCACCGCGACGCTGATGCCCGCATTCTGGATGTAGAGGGTGACATCGAACCACTCGTTGCGACGGCCGCCGTACGTCGCCGTCGCGACTGTTGTGATGGTGTTGCCGGCAACATGATTGAGCCGTGCGACGCCGGTCGGCGAGAAGACCACCTCATCGTATGCGTCGCCCTGGAAAGCGAAGACCAGGCCCACCAGGTTGCCAGACGCTCCGTATGGATTCAGCATGCGTGCGCGCAGCACGAATTCCTCGGGACCGTAGGGCTGCTGAGTACTGAGCGGCGTCAGCGTGACACTCGTCCGTTGCACTGTGCCGCTGTTGTAAGTGCCGCCAGCGACCGACCACTGACCGGCGTACGGCGTCAGATTCTGCGGCGTGCCCCCGGTGAAGCTTTCCTGGAAGGGTTGCAGGTCGACAGGCGTTTCGATTCCGAAGTTGTCGAACTTCGCGAGCGCGTTGTGTGTGCTGAAGCCCGCTTGGCCAGTCAGCAGATTGGGCGTTGCGACCCGCGTCAGGATCTCGACGCCATTGACCTTCACTGTCGAGGTGCCGGCGTCCACGATCAGCACAGCATTGAACCAGACATTCTGCCCACTCCCTGGATACCGGCTGGAGGCGACGGTCGTGGCCACGCCGTTGACGACTAAGCGCAGGCTTGCAGTGCCGCTGGCAGAAAAGATGACCTCGCGGTAATTGGCGGCGTCTTGATAGCCATACACGAGTCCGACCGTGCTGCTCCCTCCGCTCTGATTCAGCATGCTTGCGGTCAAGCGATAGTCGCCGAACGGCACGGCCGTCACCGGTCCTGAGAACCACCAATCCGGATAGTCGTAGATCGTGGTGAGTGCGGTACTCAGAACTGCACTGCTGTTGTAAGTGCCGCCCGCGACGGACCACGTGCCGAGCACAGTCTGCCAAGAGGCACGGGGGTCGTCGCCGAAAGAATCGCTTAGGTAGAACCACGTGGGCGCGACATATGGCGGATTGATTGCGCCGGCACGGGGCGCATGACTCAGCAGCAGGATGCATAGCGTCGCGGCGATCAGTATTCGTGCGGGTGCGCTCAGTGCGCGAATAAAAGTGCTCACGGCTTTCTCCCTGTACAGGCCTGTGGAGCTGAAGCTGACCACAGGATGTCGTCATTCCCTGTGGTTCAGCAATGGAACTCGGCTTACGTCGCCATGTTCCTCCGATCGTGGCGGCCCACGACCGGGAGTTACGCTTAGGAATAAGTCTGTCAGAGGGACTTCGATGCCGAAGCGTTGCGCATCTGCGGTGCGACTCGCCTTTACCACGCGTCGCTGAATCAGGTTCACGCCTCTATCGGTCCGCGAGTAAGGGACCGCGTACGGCGCAGCAGTTCTTCCGTTGAGATCATCGAAGTAATCGACGTAGTTTTGAGCAGCCCATTGATGCTGTTGCCGAGCGCGGGAACGATCAGACGAATTGCCTGCGGCATGACTACGTGCCGCATGGCCTGGGCCTTGTTGAGGTCGAGCGCCTTTGCAGCTGCTGTTTGACCGGCGGGCACGGATTGGATTCCGCCGCGGATGATTTCCGCCAGGTATGCAGCCTCGTTGAGAATCAGCCGAGGAAAGCCGATTGCACGACCGATAGCTTGATGCCGACCTGCGGTAGACCCGTGTATATGATGATGAGCTGCACCAGCAGAGGCGTGCCGCGAAACACGATCCCCGTACCGCTCGTTTGCCTACGGGTTCGTCGCAAAACGCGTTGAGCCCGCTGCCGAAGGTCTGGCAGTGATTTTCGCTCGCCGGTGTTTCCGCGAACATTGCCAACCGGCCGGACATGGCTTGACGGTCGGAGCTAGCCGTCACCTGAGGGAGGAGGGGATCGCTGGGGGTACTGTGCTCGGCGGGCGCGCGCGAGACCCTTCCGGTCAAGAGCTTACGATCGACTTCGAATCCGGCCCGCGGAGCCATCCGAGGACGTCTGCAGACGTCCACCAACGTCCAGCCGCTTCGCGGACAGCCCACGATTGACGAGTTGGGCCGTGATCGTAGTCGTTGGCGTCATCGAGCAAACACGACGCCGAGACTCACTAACGCGGCCGGATGACAATCTCATCGTCGCGCACTTCGACGTCGAGATCGCGCTCGCGCGACAGCAGTTCCGCGAAGGCCTCGGCGTCGGCGGCATCGAACAGGCCGCTATAGTGATGAGAGCCGGCCTGCACGCCCTCGAGCCTGAGCCGCTTGGATTGCCCATGACGGTTGAATTGTTCGACGGCCTGCTCGAGCGACGTGCCGCGGAAGATCAATTCCGGGCGGCTCCATGCCGTGACCGTTGCCAGGTTCACCGAGCTGTCGCGTTCGATCGCCCCGACCGGCGTGATGCGCGCCGCTTCCCCGGCCTGCAATGCCGTGACTCCAGCAGCAGCAGCTGTGGCGTTGCGCCCACCTTCGCCGCTGATACGCACTTTGCCTTCTATGACCGCGACGCGCGTGCCATCTGCACGTGCGTTCACGTTGAACTGCGTGCCGACTGCTTCGACGGTTGCATCACGCGTGTGCACGCGGAAAGGTCTGCGCGCATCTTTCGCCACATCGAAGAGCGCCTCGCCGCTCGTCAGCCGCAACTCCCGCTCGCTCGCGCCGAAACGAATGGCGAGCTTCGACTCGGCATTGAGATGAACGCGCGAGCCGTCGACAAGCTCGATCCTTCTTTGCTCGGCAGGCCCCGCGTCATAGGAACTCCAGCCTCCGTACTCAGTGTATGCCCAGCGTCCGAGCGCGATCGCGACTGCCACGACAGCGACGGCGGCTACCGAGGCCCAGGCTCTGACCCACGTGTGTCTCGTCGGCTGAGAAGAAGGCGAGTCGATGGCTTCGACAAGCTTCTGCCGGTCGAATGTGGCCGAGTTCATGACCGCGCGCGTCTCGCGCGACAGCGCATCGAGCTTCAGGAACTCGCTCATGTTGAGCGGCGATTCGGTGATCCAGCGGACGAACTCCGCGTTCTGATCCGGATTGCCTTCCTGCATTATCTGCAACCACTCGGCAGCCCGCTGGCTCCTCAGTCGCTCGATCTCGGCTTGAACGGTACTGCGCATCAGGCTGACCTGCCTTGGTAGTCCTCGAGCAGCTTCTTCAGCGTCGTGCGTGCCTGCATCAGATATGTCTTGATCGTGCCAGGTGTGTAGCCCGTGATGCGCGCAGCTTCCTTGCAGGTGAGGCCATCGCCTTCGACGAGCACTAGCGCCGTCAGTTGCGCACGCGGCAGCTTCGACAGAGCTGCGAGAATGTCGGCACGCAGCCCGAGCTGTCGTGCGAGGTCGGCACCCTCCAGGTCGGGTTGGCTTTCCGCTGCATGCTCGGCGAGCGTCGAGTCGTACGTCACCACTCGGTGCGGTTCCTGCTCGATGGTTTCCGCCACCACGTGCGAGGCGATCCCGTACAAGTACGCCAGCGGGTTGCGAATGACTTCGGGCCGGTCGCGCTTGCGCAGGAAGCGCTCGAAGATCTCCTGCGTGAGATCGGCGGTGTCTTCCCGACGCCGGCGCAACCGCTGCAGCAGATAGCTGTGCAGCGCAGCCGAGTAGCGTCGCAGCATGGCCGGTGCCAGGCCGGTTGATGAAGCAGGAAGTTTCGTTGTGTCGGTCATCGTGGCTTCAATCCGTCGCTATTGTGTGCGAATCGCGCCGACTTGAAAGGCGCAAAACTAAAAATTCACCTTTTCGATTGCCGACCCCACTTACAGGGCACAACCACGCAGAATCCGGGGAGCCCATGAGAAACCTGCGCCTCGCAGCCGCCCTGTCAGTAGCGTTGATGACGTCTGCCGTTGCAGTCGCGCAGGACGCCGCCCCGCGTATTGACTTCTCGATTGCCGAACAGCCGCTGGGCAGCGCACTCACCGCGTTCGCGAAGCAGGCGCGCGTGCAGATCCTGAGCCGCGACGAAGATGTCCTGATCGCCGGCAAGCGCGCGTCTGCGATCAGCGGCGAACTTGCGGTACGCGAGGCGCTTGAGCTGCTGCTTGCCAATACCGGGCTGAGCTACGAATTCGTCAACGCCAGGACGGTGCGGATCACGGCCGATGCGCCGTCGCGACGTCCACGTCAGATGCGAGATCGAGCGGCGAACGGTTGCGATTGGCCCAGGCCCAGGCGCCCGAAGCGGCGCGCGCGGCGAGCGTGGATTCTGCTGAACGCGGCCGCGAGGTCGGTATCGAAGAGGTCGTCGTCACGGCGCAAAAGAGGCTCGAGCGCCTGCAGGATGTGCCGATCCCGGTCACCGCCGTCGACGCGCAGCTGCTACTCAAGGGTAATCAGCTGCGCGTGCAGGACTACTACTCGAAAGTCCCCGGCCTGAACTACTCCCCGGGGCAGTGGGGCGAGCCGCGAATCGCGATCCGCGGCGTCGTCACGGACCCCTACACGAACCCGACCGTCGGCATGGTGATCGACGACATCCCTTATGGATTGTCGATCAACCAGAACGGTGGCGGCGGCCCGGATATCGATCCCGGCGACCTGGCGCGCATCGAGGTGCTGCGCGGACCGCAGGGAACGCTCTACGGCGCCAGCAGCATGGGTGGCCTGCTGAAGTATGTGACCGTTGATCCATCCACCGAGGAGTTCAGCGGCCGCGTCCAGGTCGGCACGACGAGCGTCCGCCGTGGCGACGACCTGGGCTACAACGCGCGCGGCTCTGTCAACGCGCCGCTGAGCGACACGTGGGCGATTCGCGCAAGCGCCTTCACGCGGCGCGAGCCCGGTTACATCGACAACGTCCAGACGTCACGCCCGGACATCAACGAGGTCACCGCCACCGGCGGCCGGCTCGCGGCGCTGTGGCAACCTTCGGAAAGTCTTTCGCTGAAACTCAGCGCGCTGGTGCAGAAGGCCGAGG
>CAWISC010000057.1:0-37353 GCA_963838635.1 uncultured Gammaproteobacteria bacterium
GCGCGCGATCGCAGCGGCCACGACGCAGCCGAAGATCGGTGACATGGTCGGCGCGCGACGCGTCGGCCGCGAGCCCGTTACGGTCGTAGCGCGTGCGAGTCTCACCGAGCAGCAGGTCCACCGCAATCGCTGGGTTGTGGAGAAGGCAGGGTTCTTCGCCGAGCGCGCTCGACTGGCGCGCCAAGTGCGTGATGCACAGGCAGATACACGCCGCGCCGTTAAGTCAAAACCGGAGCTGCTTTCGACGTATCTGACCTTGCGCGGAGCACGCGAGATTGCTGATAAGCGCATCGCCGATCCGAAGGACCGTGAGCGCTTCGTGGCGTTGGTACGTGAGGCGATGGCCGAATCGATCCAAAAAGGGGAGCCTCTGCCCACTGTCAAGCTACGCGAGCCAGCGAAGAGAACGTCTCCTGAACCAACGACGCGCGAGAAAGACGAACCGTCGCGCTGACGCCAAAGGCAGTTGCCAGCCACACAGAGAGTTCGACCGGCACTAGTGGCCTGTCTAAGCGAGCCGTGCGACGTCACGGGATTCAGGCGTCCTACACACGCACTCAACCTTCTTGTAGGAGTGTTGACTCCGCAATAGCGTGCCGAAGGAAGCGATACGATTGCGCTGCGGGGACTAAATACATCTCGACTACTCAGACGTACCCATCAAAAGTTCGTAGGAAGGGAACCGCGCTTTGTAGGCGTGGCGTTCTTAGAGCGACAACATCAAAGCCAGGGAGTCTCACCATGTTGCGCTACATCATTCGCGCGCTGGCGGCTTGTTCATTCCTCGCAGCTATTCTGGCAAGTGAGCTCGCGACGGCGGAGCCGGTCACGTATGAGATCTATGGCTACGTAAGCAGACGCGTGGTCACCACGCCGCACTGGCTGCCACCGGAATTCGTCGCAGGTGCGCCGGTGAGCGGCTTCTTGACGTACGACCATCAAAACACCCGGAGCGACCCGGACGGCTTTCCGATCCCCAGTCCTCTCATCGGGTTGCACATGAGATCTGCTGCCGGCGGTCTGGTGACCGGCGGGTCGAACTCCAATGTGCGCGATCCTAATTCCGATAGCCTCATTGTCGAAAGCTCCGTCTCAGCGAGCGGTCCAGCCGAATTCGCGGACTTGCGGCTTCGCTGGAGCTCGCCGATGGGCGGGCAGCTGCCAGGACGCCTTGACACTCTCAACATCGCCGACCTGCAACCGAACAGTTGGGATCTCACGCTGGCGGCCAACGACCCGTCGTGCGGTTCCTTGTGCGAAACGCGCGATATCGTCGATATCCACATCGTTTTGCTCGGCGTGTGCTGTAGTTCGTTCGAGACCCTGGATCGCTTCGACAGCACTCCCACCGGCTGGATTAACGCTGGCGGCTCATGGTTCCGGCGCGATGGCTACTGGACCAACGCCGCCAACACGTCCTTCACCAGCACCACCTACAGTGGCAGGGAGCTGAAGAGCAACTTCGAGGTGCATGCCGAGCTGTTCCCGGAGTGGACGGCGTCTGGCAACACGTTCGGCCTGGTCTTCAATTATCTGAACACGAGCAATTTCTACGAAGTGCGCCTGAACTCGCAGGGCACGGCGACCCTGAGCAAAGTGGTCGGTGGCACGCGCTCGATGATCGAGACCGGCAGGTATAGCGTGCCGCCTTTCCGCGTACCGCTGCGTGTCCTGGTGCTGAAGTCCGGCAGCGACATCACGGTACTCGTAGCGAATATGACCAGCGAACCGGTGATCCGTGCGCAGGACGCGACGCTCTCTCGCGGTCACGCCGGCGCGTTCGCGAGCTGGAATAAGGTGCGCGTCGATGAGTTCTCGATCAGGCAGACCCAATTGTGGGAAACCGCGGTCTCGCGTTTCGACACAGCCGCCAATTGGACGCCCGTTGCGGGCAGCTGGGTCGCGCAAGCAGGCGAATATCGCAATACCAGCAATCAGCTTGCGGCGATCTCGGTGGCAGCGACCCCGATCTTTGCACACCGCTATGCAATCCATGCGAGCTTGAACCTCGAGTGGTCGAAGGTGGGAAATCGCGGCGGCCTGGTGTACGACTACGTGGACGCCCGCAACTACCGCGCAGTCCTCGTGCAGGCTATGAACGGCCTGCCAGAAGGCCCGCAAATCGAGCTGATCGAAGTCAGAAACGGCGTGCGAACTGTGATCAAGCGCAGTGGGGCGCCACGCATCGAGGGCCGGCAGTGGGGATATCTCAGCGTGCTGCGGATCGGTACCACGACGCAGGTAAGCGCCACCTGCAAGGGATCTCGACCCTTCTGCGGCCAGCTAGTAGTGAACGCTACGCAGCCGGAGGTCGCTGGCGGCAGGCGGGTCGGGTTGCTCGCGAGCTGGAATCACGTGCGATTCGACGACGTGGTCATTGCCACTGAGAACTGACTGCGACTGCTGGGTCTAGTTTGAAGACGGTCTGCGCTGCCGGTCGCAGGACCCACCTGCAACTGCGCGCTTGCACGAGCTGGATACGCTGCTTGCCATGACATGGCGGCCCGTTTCGGCGGGGCGCCACTCGCCGAGCAGCGGCGGACAACATTGCTCGCGTCGTTTGTTACTGCAATGATCCGAGCGGCGACGTCTCGCCCGAGCGAAGGATCAGATTACGACCACGCTGAAGGCTGCACTCGGACTGGTCCATCCGAGTGATCGACCATCTCATTATCAGCGATGGGTCTATTGATTCGCTGAGCACGGCTTGTCTAGTCCGGCTTCACCTGCAACCGGCGATAGTGATGTCGCCGGTTGATCATCTCCGCCCATTCACTTGCGACTGTCTTCCAAACGGAAAGAAGACGGTCGGAATTGCCGTGACTGTGAGGATCGCACGCCGTTCTCGCTGTCCAGACCCTGCGCCGCGCGAGGACGCGCGTGCTCGGCGAGTCGCGCAGACGCGAGTCTGGACAGCTGCGCTGCGCCGTGCGGCCGACGTCCGGGCAAATCCGCCCGGATCGTTCGGAGACGTGTCATGTACAGCACGAGAGGTAGGCCGCGGCAGATCACGGACGCGCAGGTGGAGGCAATTATGGAGTGGCATCGGAACCGCAAGCCGCTGCGGGTGTTTGCGGCGGAGATCGGGCTCAAGGCCTCGACGATTCAGTACGTCATCGAGCGCGGCGGCAACTACAAGCAGCCCTCTCCAGAGCAACGCGAGACTGCCGTGACACAGCGCCGAACGCGGATGAAACATCTGCGCGAGGGCGGCTGGATGTGAGGTACGGCGCAGCGCTGCTCGAAGGGCGCTGCGTTTCTTCACCGCAGCAACCACTACGAGATGGAACGAAGCGGAGAAGAAAAGAGAGTGGGCGGGTTGCCTGGATGGGCGAGCGTATCACGTCGTGCTCGCCGTCAAGGACGAGGCCGCGGACGGCCTCGCCGCCTGCGGCGGTCGCAGATCCTTGACGGCTGTGCGCGGCGTGATCCGGGACGCGTGGGCAATCCCGCCCACCAATCCTCGAGGATTCCGTCATGAACGCTATTCCCGTCACAACGATCGACACGCAGGCCGGTCAGCTCCGTTCCATTCCGCTCGCGCAATTGACGCTGTCTCCGCTCAACGTACGGCAAACCTTTGCAGAGCAGGGCATTGAGGAGCTTGCCGCGCTGATCCGGGCGCAGGGCATCCTGCAGAACCTGACCGTCTACGAAGATCCGAAACAGGCTCGCCGGCGCGAGCGCTTGTACTGCGTCATCGCAGGGGGGCGGCGCTGGCGCGCGCTGCAGCTGCTGGTCGAACAGAAGCACATCACGCCAGACTACGAAGTCCCGTGCCTGATCGCGAGCTACGAGCATGCGCTCGAGATCAGCCTGGCTGAGAACTGCGGCCGCGAAGACATGCATCCGGCTGATCAGTTCGAGGCGTTTCGCAAGCTCATCGACGCCGGTCAGTCGGTCGAGGATGTCGCTGCGCGATTTGGCGTCACGCCGCTCATCGTGCAGCGACGGCTCAAACTCGCGAATGTCTGTCCTGAGTTCATCGAGCTCTACCGCAAGGGGGAGATCACGCTCGAACATCTGATGGCGTTCGCGATCACGGACGACCACGAGCGTCAGCGGCAGGTGTGGAAGGGACTCAAGTCCTACGAGCGGCATCCGGGCACACTGCGACGGATGCTGACCGAGAACGAGATGAGCGTCAGCGAGCCGATGGCGCGGCTCGTGGGGCTCAAGGCCTACCAGAAAGCCGGTGGGCAGGTGCGCCGTGACCTGTTTGCGGAAGACGATGAGGTGTTCCTGCTGGATCCGGCGCTCGTCGAGAAGCTTGCAACCGAAAAGCTGGAGCAGCACGCGGCGAAGGTGAAGCGAGAAGGCGCCGCCTGGGTCGACATCGCACCGCAGGCCGACTACTCAGTGCGCTCAGCGTACGGCCGTGTTGGCACCATGCTGCGGGAACCGACGGATGAGGAGCGTGCGCAACTGGCCGAGCTCACGGCGCGCAAAGCTGAAGTCGAGCAACTGATCGAGACGGCGCAGGACGATGATGAGCGACTCGATGAGCTTGACGAGCAGCTGGAGGATGTCGCGGAGCAGATCGAGAAAATCGAGGAGACGCGGTCCGTGCCGCACCCGGAGCAGGAGCAGCTGGCGGGCGCGATTGTGTCGATCGGTCACAACGGCAAGGTCCAGGTCGAGCGTGGCCTCCTGAAGCCCGAGGATGCGAAGCGCTTCGCGCAACCACGGGCTGCGAGGGACGATGGAGACGGGGAGCGTCCGAGGGAGCACTCCGCGGCACTGGTGCGCAGGCTCACGGCGCATCGCACGCTAGCGTTGCAAGCGACGCTGATGCAAAAGCCCGAGATCGCGCTGGCAGCCCTCACACATCGGCTCGTGCTCCGCACGCTGTTCACCGGTAGTGGTTGGTACGGCAGTGCCGTGAGGATCGATCCGGACGCCGGTGTCTTTACAGCAGCATGCGTCCGACCTTGGCGATTGTAAGGCGCATGTTGCGATCGAGGCGCAGCGCGAGCGCTTGGCGTCCATTGTCCCGCAGGGCGCAGAGTCGCTGTTCGAATGGCTTCTGAAGCAGCCGCAACCCGTGGTCATGGAGCTGCTTGCCTTCTGCGTTGCGCTCACGGTGGATGCAGTCACGTCGGATGAGAAGCCGGATGTGAGCAATGCGCTGGCGCGAGCTGCCGGACTCGACATGTCCGAATGGTGGACGCCGACGGCCGAGAACTATTTCGGGAGCATCCCGAAGGGTCGCATCCTGAAGGTCGTGAGTGAAGTGGTCTCTGCCGATGCGGCTGCGCCACTCGCGCAGCTGAAGAAGTCGGTGCTGGCGAAGGCTGCAGAGGAGCGGCTCGCCGGCACGCGGTGGCTGCCAAGCGTGCTGCGGACCGCCGCGGTCTAGTCGAGGTGCACATGGCGCGTAGGCTCGTTCGGGCTTGCGCGCCTTTTCGAGATTCCGCCTGACTGGGACAAGAACAAGAAAACCGGAGGGCGGGATGGTGCTGGGTAGCGTCGCACACCGTTCTCGCCGTCAAGGCCTCCGCGCGGCCACAGGCCGTGCTCGCAAGCGCGCTGACGCGCGGCCCTGACGGCTGCGCTGCGGCGTGCGGTGGGGCGCTCGGGCAATCCCGCCCAGAGACGTCCGAGGACTTCCCATGAACACCTGCACACACGTCGAGGCCTATCGGGTCAATGAGCACGCACGCATTGGCACACTGCCGCGCCATTTCGGGCGGCACATGTTGATCGTCGAGAATCGGATCTACGACCTCCTGCGAGGGTTCTCCACCGACTACACCGGCGGCTACTGGCACTTCTATGAGCTGAGCAATGGCGGCTTCTACATGGCGCCGGAGCTCGAGACCGCTCGCCTGGTGATAGCGAGCAATGGCTTCGAAGATCAGATGAGCGGCGATGCAGCAGGCATCACGGTGTGCCTGTTCGCGTTCTCGCACCTCTCATTCGAGCATCGCGAAGTGGAGGCATTCGCTCGTCACTTCCACCGCCTCAGAGACTTCGCGGTCGAGCATGCAGAGGCGCAGAAGATCTTTGGTGCGATCGACTGAAGGCGAGGTGGCCACCGTCCTCAACGTGTGGTTGGGGACGGTGTGTCACTGCGATGTCGAGGCAGTGAGCGACCGCCGTGTACGGCCTGTCTCGCTACTACGGTGCGTCATTCGTGACTGCGTAACGCGGTGGCAGGAGGCGCGCCAGCACATCGCGGTCTTGTGCTTGAATCCCTACCTGCTGTCGCGGTCCGGAGGCACCTAGCAACGTTCTGTGCGACCAGCGGTTCCTAGTGCAGGCGGCAACGCATGGCGAGCTCAGCGATCACACGGCGATCATCGTCCGACAGCTGCTGAAAGTCAGGCCAGAGCAACTGAAGGCGTTCATGCGTCTGCGCGCCGTGGGCCAGGCCGGCACGGGTGGCTTCCCGGCTAACCCAGGGAAGCGTGAACCAGGTCCAGGCGAGCAGCACGACGATGAGGGTGACGGGAATGATGGCGATCCGATGCTTCATGAGTGGGTCCGTCCATGAAGATGTCTGCGGGAGTGAAGAATATCACCGCTGCCAATAGTGGAGGAGTTGGCGCGCGGATTGCAGGGAATCGTGCATCGATTTGTTTGAGTATGTGTCACGAATCGAGGCAATGCAGGATAGCCTGCCGGCGGCTCTTTGATTCAAAGTTGCTGCCATGGGCGGCAGCACGCATCTCTCTACTTGGGTCGATCACGAGACCAAGCGTCGCTTCGCTGCGATCGCAAATCACGAAGGCGTGTCCGAGTCGGCGCTGCTCAAGCGAATGGTTGCTCTGATGCTGCAGTCGACCGACAGCACGCTACGACGCTGCGGCCTCGGATCGTCACAGCGCGATACAAGGGTCACCGTGCGGCTCCGGCCAGACGACCAGCAGCTGCTCAAGGAACGCGCGGCGGCTCGTGATATGCCTGCAGCTACGTATGTCTCGGTCCTAGTGCGTGCGCACTTGCGGTCGCTGGCTCCTCTGCCGAAGGAAGAGCTGCTCGCACTGCGACGGACGGTTTCCGAGCTGAGTGCGATTGGTCGCAACCTCAATCAGATCGCGCGCGTAGCGAACGAGGGCGGCAGGCCGTCGGCGCCACAGCAGGAGGACCTGCGCACAATTCTCAGGTTGTGCGTAGGTCTCCGTGATCACGTGAAGAGTCTCTTGAAGGCGAATCTCCGAAGCTGGGAGGTCGGCTATGCCGAGAAGGACGGTTGACGTAAGCGGCGCTCAGGCCGCTGCTCGATCTCGTGAGTTCGGCGCGCAAGGGTCCGGGGCGCCGCGATCGGTTGTCTTCGATCGATATCGAACACATCAGGCGAACCGTCAACCGAACGCCAGAGGTGATGGTCAAGGTGCTGAGCAAAGGAGGGCAGGATACCAAGGCTGTGCGTCGACATCTCGACTACCTGAGTCGGCGAGGTGAGCTGGAGCTCGAGACGGATGATGGCGAGCGCATCGGCGGGCAAAGATGCTCAGAAGACACTGCTGAAGGATTGGGGTCTCGACATGCATGAAGACCAGGCGTCGAAGTGGACTGCTGCCCCGTGAGGATCGCCGCGCCGCCAAAGTTGGTCCACAAGCTCCTATTCTCGATGCCGGCAGGGACACCGGCCGACAAGGTTCTCCAAGCCGTGCGCAATTTCGCTGCGCGAGGAGTTTGCGCTTCAGCATCGCTACGCGATGGTTCTACATACTGATGAGCCGCATCCGCATGTGCACATGGTCATAAAGGCCATCAGCGAGCACGGTGAACGGCTGAACATCCGAAAAGAAACCCTGCGACGCTGGCGAGCGGAGTTCGCGCGACATTTGCGCGCGTTAGGGGTTGCGGCGAACGCGACTGAGCGAGCAGTTCGTGGAGAGAATCGCATATCCAAACTGGATGGGATCTATCGCGCTATGCGCCGGGGCGAATCGTCGCACATGGCGCGGCGTGTTCTCGGCGTGGCGGCTGGGCTGGCTCACGGACGAGTTGCATGTGAACCGGGGAAGTCCGCGATGATGAAGACTCGGTCAGCGGTAACGCATGGCTGGTTGCGAGTGTGCCGCTTGCTGTCCGAGCACGATGAACCGGCGCTGGCTGACAGCGTGCGCCGGTTTGTGGACTGCTTGCCACCTACACTTAGTGAACGGGAGATGATTGCTGCGCAATTGCAGCGGCGCCTTACGGGACAGCAGACGCGTTCCGGCGTTCGAGAGCCTGGGCACTAGTCACACGCCTAAACGCTACTTGTTGGTACTCCTGCGCTCCGCCTTCGCCCCGACGTCGTACGTCTTGGCGTGGGCGCGCTTGTATGATTGGATGTCCCTGAATTGACCCGTCGTCCCTCTGACCGCATAGAGCTTTTTGCCGCTCTTACTTCGATGTGTCGTTCGCTTGGTAGCCATCATCAACCTCCATCGCCTGCCAACCAATGAACTGATCAGGCATCGTGGGTTCCCAGCAGACAAGCTGCAAAGCTGCGCAAACCACCCTTCCGGGACGTTGTCACTGACCGTGAGTCCACCGCCGCTCAGATACTTAGCGGAAGCACTTGCGTTCATCCCGTGACTGTATATAACTACAGTGAACGGAGGCATTCACATGTTCGCAGAGCCATGCCTGCTGATCGGCGACACGATCAACAAACTCGAGACCATATCGGCCTGTTTCGCAGATGAGATCGATGAGCTGCAGGCGCAGTCAGCAGGGAAGCTTCCGATCGAGGGGTGTGCTGCCAAGGAGGGACTGCAGACTATCAAGATCCTCATCCCAAAGCTGCGGACGGCACAGGAGTGCTTGCAGGCTGTCCACAAATGCCGATTCGTGAGTATGTGATTTGCGAATGATCTGATGCTGGCACCGTACTCTGAATCTCTGTCGATCCAGGTACGAAGGCTGGCTGCGCTTTGGTTCTGGAGACTCTCACCGCGGACGAAGAGGATCGTCACCAGCGAGGTTTGGACAGGATTCGCCGCAAACTGTTCTTTCGATACCCGCCGGCCAGCTACTGCATCCTTCCGAACTCGGAGGTCATCTTCAAGGCTTCAGCGGAAGGATGCTGGAACGCCGCCATCGGAAGCTATCGCGTGTTGCGCTTCGGCGGTCTTGCATACCAGGTCGACTGCTCGGATCCCGCAGGACCGGCAACATTTAGTGTCACACATTTCGAGGGCAGGACCTTTCTGTTCGCACTTCAGGCGGCGAAAGGTCACACGGTGAGCTGTCTCCGACTGACGTTCGATGAGCTAGCCGAAGTGCCACGCTCATATGTCCTGTCCTATCGACGATCAAACATACGCTGAGATCCTCTCTAGTCGCGAGGATGCATTCTCGCCGGCTGCAACGTCCAGCGCGACGAGCCACCTTCGCGGAGAAGACGCATTGACCAAAGTTTGAATATAGATTACGATTTTATGTAAGTTATATACGAACAGAAGTGACAGCACTACAGAAAAGCCTTATTGAGTTACAGCTACGGTTGTCGGTAGTGTGCGGTCGCCAGTTGACCCATGAACAACTCGCTGAGATCGCAGGAACTACGACGCGCTCGCTCGGTGAGTGGATGCGTGGCACGACGAGCCCCAAAGCCATCACGTCCCTGTTGAATCTACTTTCACGCTTGGATCGTCACGAGGACGTGATGGCTGTCCTCAGCACGTGGAAGCAGGGCCAGTCCGTCAGCAACAACCGTAAGAACCAGCGATCCCGGGAGACACGCCAATGAAAGAGATTCGGTTTTATCGCGCGAACGAGAAGCCTTACGGCGCATTCAGCAATCTCTACAAGCGGGCGATCACTTTCGAAAATGAAGTTTTCCCAACTGCAGAGCACGCTTACCAGGCTGGCAAGGCCGCTAAAGTTGAGGTGCGCAAATGGTTGTTGGCAGCACCCTCGGCGGCACTTCTCGCCATGGCGGCGCACGGACTGTACGTCTGGGACATTCGCCCTGATTGGGCCAAGGTTAAATTCGATCGCATGAAAGGTATTCTGCGAGCCAAGTACTCGCAGCACGAAGACCTGCGCGAGCTCCTGCTCTCAACCGGCAAAGCCCGGCTGGTTGAAAGTGCCACCGTGGACAATGCTGTGAACCGGCTCTGGGGAGAGGTCAACGGCAGAGGCAAGAACAAGCTGGGCCAACTCCTGATGGAGGTGCGCGAAGGGCTACGCCTGGAAGAACAAGACGAGGCCGAGTCAGCGAGCGAGCGTTCCGCGGCGAGTCGCAAGGTCAACGTGAGCCGGTCAAAGCGCCGTACAACACAGGACGTCGTCGTCGCCTGAGGCAGATGAGGGGCGGGTCGAAGCGAAGTGCCGAAATAGCATGCCGTTCACAAGTCCCTGTCGGTAGCTGCGAAGGGTCCGTCGTCGCTTCGTCTGTCCCACGTGATCCGGCATGAAGGCGGCGGCGGCGATCTGTTGAGCACTGATTGTATTTAGTAGACCGCGTGCCCCTTGCGTCATGCAGTTAAGGGCAGAGAGGAACTGCCCAAAGCTCAAAGCACGTTCAATTTCCTCCCGGCCGGCACTGCGAATGTCTACCAAGCCGCTGCCTAACAACTTGAACAGTAGACCCGCGGTGCACCAGTCGCCTGCGCCAGCCGTATCTTGAATTGCGTCCACTTTGAAGGCGCGAGATCTCGCCATTCACAATCCGTCCGGAAGCTGAGGCCCCGCGCGCCGGCTGTCTTAATCTCAACTGCAATATGATCGGTGTCAAAGGAGTCTAGGTCTTCAATCCGATCGTCCGCGTACTTCACAACGTCCGCGTACTGCAGAATCTCGTTGAACAGATGCTCGTCCTCACCGATGTCGGAAGGTTCAAAGACCACAATCCCGTTCTGATTGGCAAACTGTTGCGCGATCGCAAGCGCACCGGGCGTCGCCCGGTCCAGAAAAAATACATCGGGCACCGGCAATGCGCGCGCCGTGCTCGCGGGTACGCCAAAGTTTGAACTGCTAGGCCGCCGTGATTCGCCACAGATCGGGCACGCAAAAGAGAAGTGGTGCGATTCGCTCCGAGGTGTCTTGAGCTGGTAGATGATCGGCGTGACGCAGGTATGCGAGCGCAACATGAACGACAAGTCCGCTCCAAGCGCCGACAATTCATGCGTCAAACGCTCCGCCGCACCATCCTCACCCAGCATGCCGACCGGCGTAATTCGCCAGCCCAGCGATCCTAGAATCGACAGCACGTTGCCGGCCGAGCCGCCCAGTGCGCAATGCGCTGTGCGTCCGTCACCGTGCACGATGACGTCGAGGGCAAAAAGGCCCGTGCCTACGATGTGGAAAGAACGCATGTGTGAATTTGGATGGTCAGGCACCGTCACTGCTCAAGGTCGAAGCCAGACATGCCAGAGATGGTCCGGATCTTGCTGGTAAAGGTCTGGAACTTCAAGTTGTTCCGTGGTGTAGCCCACGCTTTCCTCATACATGACCGGCAAGTCATGGCGCAGCGCGCCAACAGCATCCCAACACTGCCGATCCGAGATCCGGACGGCGACAGGATCGTGCGCGCGGGTTTATTCGTCGCGACCCTCAGCACTTCGCCACGCTGCATGGATGCGGCAGATCGTCTCGCACACATCATTCGGATCAGACTCATGCGCGTGAATGAGGTCGATCAGGTTCACATCCCAATCGGTCAGAATCTGCGTCTTGAACTCGCGCAGTAGCTGATCACCACGACGCGGATCCACCGACGGCAGCGGCAGAATAGGCAGCATTCGTGCGGACGAACCGCACGGTGAATCCGGTTGAGCGACTCCACGGCATTCTCAGAGAGCTGCGGGATCCATAGCTTGATCGCAGCGTGTACATCATCGGTATCCATGTCGCCTTGGAAACCGTGAATGTATTGCGGTGAATCGCTCGACATCGAACGCGCTCGGATCGTGTTCACCCTAATTCCGCGGTCACCATGTGAGCCTGAAGGCCATTGATCCGCGCGTTCTCAAAAGCCTGCCTGACGATCGGAAAGTAGACACCGCGTGACATGGCGGAGACGTCCACGATGATGTTCGTATAGCCGGCCTGCATGCTCGAGGCGCAGGTAGTCACTGCGCGGCGTCCAGCGATTGTCTTCATGTCCTCCGCCACGATCTTGACGGTTTCGTAGCGCACGTTGCGACCGCTCAGCAGCGCTTCCAGGACGCCGCGATTGCGATTCGCGGCTTGGTCCAGCAGGGATGCCATCGAGGGTCGCTCTTCGTTCAGGAATAGGTAGTCGACACCCTCGTAGTGCGCGAACAGTCGCGGGAACACCAGGCACAAGTCACTGAACCCGAGTGTGCCTATGACAAGTGATTTTTGTCCTTCCCTGAGGAATGCGTTAAAGAAGGCCGCGCACTCCCCATCCTTGTGAGTGATAAGCGGGCTCATGCGATTTCCGACTCGTCCGCAAGCGAGTCAAGCTCTGAAAGGCTGCCTTCGATGAACCCACCGCGGTTGAGCGTTAGTCCGTTGGCCATGCAAGGTATGGCACCGAGCTCCAGCACGCACCAGAGCTTCCCCTTGCAGTGGTACTGTGGAACCATGATCAACGCCTGATAAGCGCAGGCGAAATGCAGGATGCGTGTCAACCGTTCCGATCGCTGCAAGATGTCGTCCATCTCCTGCTGCAGCACCGCGTAAGCATTTGCACCGTCATCGAGCGGCGCGTTCGGTTGCAGCGTCTTGTCGATGCACCGCCGAGCAATGCGATCGACCAGCTTGCGTACCGCGGAGTGAAACGGGAAGTCCCACTCGCGAATGATGTGCCGGGAGGCTGCGACGAGCGCAGTGTGCTGACTCTTGGCATCAAGCTCGAACGTCTTATTACGAATGGTGCGAGCCAACAGCTGATCCACCAGCACGTCGGCCAGACGAATGAACTGTTCAATGTTGTAGTTGCTGGCAGCAATCAGCTTGTCCATGCCGTAGTAGAACGGTCGTTCATAGTCATGCAGTAGTTGAATTCGCGCACCATCCATCAACGACGACGACACTTGGCGATCCTCCGAAACCGCGACGTCGCGCTGTTCGTCCTCCAGCAGTCCCATTTGGGGTTGCTTGCGGCTCTCTCGATGGATCAGGACGCGAAGCGCCGCGAGCGCCTCATCGTCGCGGGCAATGCCTGGTATCCGAGAGCGCAGCTTCTGCACCAATCGATCAGAAAATCTCACCGTGGCCCCGAGTTTTTCCACCGAGTCGCGCAGCTCCTTGAGCTGTCCCGGCGGGAGATTCGCGCTCTTGCCATCGATGCCATGGCTCAGGTCCTTGATAGAGCGGCGGGCAAACTCCGGAATACTGTCGATGTAGCGTTTTGCAATATCGACCGCGGTTGGCTTGAACCTTTCTTTCTGTCGAAACTGCAACAGCCTGATGAGGTAGTCCCGCCCGAGAGTTGAGCCCGGCACCGCCGCGGCACTGGTAGCGATCCCCTCGGCCAGCGCTGCGTGATAGTCCTCGGGGGCAACAATATCCGCCCGCGACATGACCCAGCGAGACACTCCCATGGCTTTGGATTTCAGCCAATCACGCAGTTGGATGAACTGCCTCGGATGTAGCTCGTGTGCATCGTCGATCATGATCATCGGGCGCAGCGAGATCGTTTCGCCGTGTCGAAGTGGTGAATCGACGATGCGAATGGCTTTGAGACTCTCAAATACATCGTAGCTGGTATTGATGAACTGACCCGCCATCTCCGTCTCCGGCGGCGGGACTAACGCTGTCGCGAGCTTGAAGATGCCTAGCTCGATTTCCTTTGCATAGCAGCGAAAGGCTGCCGCATCATCGGCCTGTGTAATGGAGCGCAACGAGTCGGCACTGCCTTCAAGGACTATCTCAATCTGTTTCAGTGGGACGGGGAGTGACTCGAGCTGGCGAAACCAGCCCAGCACAGCCTTCGCCTGCACGTATGCCCGCAATAGCGTGGTTCGAATAGGCTCGGCATACGGCAGCTCCCAGATGCCGCGAAAAATCGTGCTCATCGACAAGCGATATGCCACCACCTTGGGCAGTCCGTCGACCGTGATCTTCCTGTCTTCGAGAACGCTGATCAGTGCCTTGTTGTTGACTCCGCCATCAGGCAGACACAGCGTCGTCAGAGATTCAAACTCGAGAATTTGCGCGAGCGTCGTCTTACCGCACCCCGGCGTGCCGACAACGAGAACGAGTTTGTCTATCAGCGGACCTTCTTCGCCCTCGAAGAAGTCGTCGATAGGCGTGGGGCTCACCAACGATAGGAAGGAGCGCCGATCGGCGATGAACTCCGTGCGCCGCTTCTTGAACGGATTATCCATTGCTCGAGTGTCGCTTGCGTCTAAGAAACAGGGGTCTCATCCTCGGATCGGTGTTCTCCTCGTGCGAGGATGCCCACAGGAGCGCGATGGAGTTATTTGGTGCGTTGTGCTCCAGCACAAGCGGTAACCCACACTGCTTGTACCCGTACCAGAGGTCCGGGCCCGTATGCTCGTCCTCGATGCCGGCGTCGTACCAACGTCGCAGCAGGTCCACCAGAGCGGTGTCCGCATGAGCGTCGGAAAGCACGATGCTCGGCGGTAGCACATAGGAGAATGTGCTTCGGTATTGAAACCCGGGCAGGTCGGGCGCCGCTTGCGCAATATCCGCGGCGATCTGCGTCTTCGCTTGCGCTGAACCAAGATAGTGGTGAATGTGGAGCTCGCAGTCCGGGGCGATTTGCTGGCCTATTCGGCTCGCGTTGACTTTGTGAAAGCGACAAACCTTTCCCTTCCAGCATTTTTCCGTCGGGTGCCATCTCAACACTGAGGACCCTGATCCCGAAAAGTCATCGACGAGATAGATTCGCTCAAAAATGGCGGGCTCCGCTGCAAAGCCTCTGGCGTCCAGATCCTTTCGTAGCTCCTTGGTCAGATCCTTCCACTTATCGTCATTGATTTCGCTGAACGGGACCACCTGTTCATTCGATACCACTCCCTCGTTGTAGCGGCGGAAGACATCGATGCGGGCGCCGTCGCTCAGTCCAACGTAGAGTGTCCGGCGCTGAAGCAGTTTCAATCGCTGAACCGCGTCTGGAGAGATCCAGGTCTCGTAGAAAGGGACATTCAGTTCCGCTGCGACACGATGCCGACCACTGCGCTCGACAATCGGCATGAAAAGACTTACCAGATGATGCATCTCGCGTTGGCTGACAAAGACGAGATGTTCCTTCAAGAACCGATAGGCGGTGCGCCGGTCTTCAAGTGCAGTGAACTGGCTCAGCCAGTTGAGCAGCGCGATGTGAAAGCGACTGCCTGGCTGGAATCCCTGGTAGGCGTCGTACTTATGATCCACCAGTAGCTGTAGATCCGCGAACTCGGTCGCGAATTGAGCATCGGTCCAGTGCATCAAATCGCCAATCAGATTGAATGCGAGATCCGACTTCATGCAGCGGTTCGTGCGAACAGGGAGCGCTGAGGGTCGAACTGAAATCCGCCGTTTACAGGCTGAAGGCGCCGTAGATACCGAAGCGTGGTCTCGGTCTGGTCGCATCCGCTGAGACCGAAGTTCCAACACGCCGATAGGTCGGCAGACGCTCCATGGCAGCTCAAGCTGAGCCCTTCACTCAAGAGCTCAAAGTCGTTTCCTTCCTCCTGGCCGCAGTCTCCTAATCGTAGCACCTGCGTTAGGGGATCGATGTTGAGTCTGCGTGATAGGGTGTCGACGACATTGCGCTTGGACGTGTGTTCATCCAGAACGTCCACCGAATGACCGGAGGAGAACACGCGCCATGACCGGCAGCCATGGGCGTCGAGCCAAGCTCGAATGGCAGCTCGCAGCGACGCGGACTGCCGCGCGCTCGGAACGCGAAAACTCAACTGGCCACCACGCGCGACCGTGTCGAGTGGTTTGTTGCATACAGGTCCATGCGCGGATTGCGCCAGCCAGTCGAGCAATCGCTGGAACTCTGGATTCGGGTCAGGCCGTGCAAAGGATTCGGCAAGTGAAACGAAGTAGGCGCCGCTGTAATAGCCCACCCAGATGAAAGGATGCAGGGACGTCTCAATTGCAGCCTGCAGATCCTTCTGCAGTGAATCACCTCGGCCCGTCGCCACGGCGAACACCATTCCCTGTCGCACGAGCCGACTCATCTCGTCAACGACCTCGATGGACGGCGTGTCATATCTGTTCTCGGCGCGGCATAGCGTCCCATCGTAGTCACACACCACCGCCTTCAGCTTCGCGCTGGTCAGGCGCTCGTAATACGTCAGCGCCGACTGGCGTATGGCAGGATCAATCAGGGCCCCAGCGGGCAGATGCATCTTGCGGCGTACCGCAACGTCAATGGAGTCCGGTGCTGCGATACCACCGCTGATGAATGCTCGCACGTCAAGCCCGTACACCTGTCTGCCGAAGTCGGGCACTGCCGGTTGTCCGGGATCGTAGTTGCGAGCTCCGGCGATGGCCTCAGTGAGGAACATCGCATCGAGAATGCCTGCAACGGCGACCTGCTCGGGCGTCTCGCCATCAATGAGCATGTTGACCACGTTCACATGTGCGGGGAAAAACTGCGACGTGGCTTGCGCCAACGACTGCTCGCGCTTGGAGCTGGCCACTACCACCATGGGCGCTTGCGTCGAGGACAACTGCAGATGCCGGCCATGGGCGAACTGGCGCAGATCAGCAATCTGCACAAAATCGATGGCGGCTTCCGCGAGCTTCGACTCCAGGTCGACCGCAAATGAGTGTGCATCCATGGAATAGACCACGAGCAAGCCTCCGTGCCGGAGTTTCCAGGCGTCGCGGTGTGACTTCAGATATTCCCTGCGTCGCTGCAGCCGCGCTTGGTTAAGGAGCGGCGTCAGCGTCCTAAATGCCGTGTCACCAAAGAATACACGGAAGAACACCAACACCATGGCGAGCAAGGTATTCGTCGCCAAATATCCATCTTTGCCCCAGCTCATCTGCAAAGGGAAGACGCGCAGTGCGCCGCTTTGCCGAGCAAAGTCTATGAGCGGATTGTTTGAGGTGAGTGTGAGCGCACCGCTTGAGAGATCCTGCGAAGCTGCGCATTCCGCGGCGGACAGAATGTCCTTGTTTCTTCCCTCCGCCGACAACAGGAACACATGCGACCTGACGCGACTCAGTGCTGCCATGCATTCCAGCGGGGAGGCGGCGGCGGTCGCCGAATGGCAGGCATGTTCCCGGAGCTGCGCAATGGTCACTGCGGCCGAATAGGATCCGCCGGAGCCTACGATCAAGACGTGGTCTGCGTTCCAGCGCCGGAAAAAATGCCGCAGGTTGTGCGACATTCTGCTGTTGAGCCCAGTGAAAAGTCTCTGCGAGGTGATCAAGCTCCTCTGAATACGGCTTACCCAACCAAGCTCTCCCTGTGCGTGTACTGAAGGACATGCCAATCGGCTATCAACGTTCCGTTGACCATCTCAACATGACACCGAGCCGACACCCTGACTCCGGTTTTATTTTCTCCGACGAGCATTCTAAGCGCCGTGTCGCATGAATCAAAATCAGGGCAGGTGGGGTCGACTTATGTCGGCCACTATGGTGTGTGGTTGCGATGTTGCCGGGCTCGCAGGACCGCGCCGAAGTCGTTCAGCCGCGCGCCCGCCGGATCAAGTCGACTGACGACGCCCTTAGCCCAGCTCTGCCACAGTCGCAGTCTTCTCGCTAAATGATCATCGGGACCTGCTGCTTGGATTGTTGCTGCGATGTGTTCAACGTAGGCGCGTATGCCCTCGGCTCGTTTCCACTGGCGGGCTTCGCGGTAGAGATCGGCTCGACGCTTTCTAGCTAGCGCCAGTCTTCGGGCCTTCTCGGCGCGCCGAGCGGCCTCGGCCTTCCACCTGCGTTCGTGGTCATCTTGTTCACGCTGGCATTCCCGACCCCGGATGATCATGCGATTAATGCGAAGGAAGATGGAGTTCAGCCTCGATTCGAGCTTTCCTCTGCCGTCGTCGGCGGCAAGCTCGCGTTCCATCGCAGCGTCTGGATCAACGAATATCCGGAGCATGCCGGTCGGGACTTTTTGTCGTTTTGTTCTCCAATGGCCCCCCTGAGTAGGCCGGCTCTCTGATCACCTTTTCTTCGAGTCTCTCAGTGATTCTGAGCAGCAACGTTGCACCGTGGCCTGCGAACCTGATGCGCGTTGAGTCTTCACTAAGAGCTACAGTGAAGCCCCTTTGCATACCCGCGAAGCACAGCGCGTTGGCGATTCGCAGCGCGCGTTCGTATCCATTGGGCGTAACGCGAAGCGGCGCTTGCATGAGCAGTTGCCCGTCGCGCACGAACATTTTCCAGTGCACGCCGTCTGGGTTCGGGGTCCATTGGCGCTGACGCACAGATTGCCGTTCCGATTGCTCGGCTGCCTTGCGCCACCGTGACACTTCGCGAAGGCGCTCATCGATGCGCGTTCTTAGTTTCGCGGCCACTGGGTGGCACCGTGCCGGATGGTTTGCAATCTCGATCAGCGCGTCGGCACGGCGCTCGTACTCCTCGCGTTCGGCCAGCCACGCATCATCGTCTACTGTATGAAAAGCTGAGGTTTGCGGCCGTAGCGGGTTGCTCGTGTACGACGTGCGTGATGCACTTGCAGGAAGTGCCGTCCGGTTGACTGGCTGCCCGGCGGCGAGCTTCGCCCGATATCCCACGGACGGCACTGGGGTGTTCATCGCCTTGCAGGCCTTTCTCAGACCGTTGTCTGACAGCCCAAATTTCGTGCACAGCCTCGTGAGAGGCTCGCTCCAAACTTCTTCATAGAGCGCCAATCGTTGGAACGTGATTGCCATAGTGGGCCGCGGTCGCACTCCAAGCTGCCGGCGACAATTCCCTGCCTTCGTCTAGGAGCGGCGGCCGACTGGAAACGAATACCCCACGCCGAGAACACGGAGGATTGCGATTGCGGGCGGATGCTGGGGCTCGCATTCGCAGCCCAACGACTAATCGGCGCGTCTTGCAAATGGCAAGGCGAAGAGCGCGCGACAGTGAAAGCGAACGCGCAATTTCCGTGGAGAATATCGCGCCGAAACTGACACCGTTTCTGACACCGCAGACGATGGCCAGCTGACACCGTAGCGGACATCTCGATGTGCGCGCGGCAAAAAACAGGGAAATTAATGGTCGGGGTGAAGCGATATGTCCCCTATCTGTGACCCCGTTCCGAGTGCAATTCAAGTAGAAACCCCCGCCCATGGCGACTTGACCAAGTGGCCGTTCGGGGCTCCCGGCAACGTTGCTCCAGGCAGCTCGCGCTGGCTGCTGCAAGGACGTTGTCCCGGACCTGGGGCAGTCCGTCCAGCTCGTCATAGAAACGACCCGCTGCAGCTCGCGCACAGCCTGGGGTCGGTCGTAACGTGACCTTGCGTGACCCTGCCGACCAGGGGTCTGCTAGTCACCCCCATCCTGGACATCGCGACCGGTGATCGGTTGCTCGCGCGTACTGCGGAGCTACTCTGATCCTGGACGAAGGAGCGGCCGGAACCCGGTGTATCAGCACCGGGCCCGGCCTGAGCGAAGGACTGCTCTGCCTCGTCGAATCGAAGTTGGTACCAGAATACCTCGGGATTCTGGCCACGAATGGGGGACGCAATGAGGATCCGGCGAGTCCCCTCTACAGCTGCCATCGTCGGCGCATGCGGCACCATCTGATCCGAAGCGATGCCGCTGTAGAAGTTGGGGGAAGTCACGGCGATCGGCTGTGTCCACTTCTGCCGGAACGCATCAAAGAACAGCGCACGCGCGAGATGGTCAACGCAGCCATCGAAGCGTGTTCGATCAATTCGCGCCGCACGCTGCGCGCCGGCCGCAACTGTGCCCTGATCGGTGAGGAATGCGCCATGCGCATGCGGCTTGCGCTCGGCTGCCGGCAGCAGCTTCGCGAAGAACTGATGCCGTGCCGCATCGCTCGACTGCGCGGCTTGCAGCAGGATGGTGGCGCGCAGGAACTCATCGTCTTTCGACTTCTGCGAATTGTGCGCGTCGCACGAGGGGACGGTAACCAGATTGCGGCGCACGTCTCGGCCGAACACATTCGCATCGGGAAAGAAACAGCTCGGCGGCGCATGTTCCCGCGAAGTTGAGGGCGCATCGCACATGTAGCAGGTCGCGGGCTTGCGCATATCTTCATTGCCGCGTTGGCCAAGCGTGGTCCGATGGGAAGCCGTCGTCCTGTCTTGAGAGGATTATCTTTGATCGGTCATCAGTCGTAGAGAGTCGGACCGCCTGAAGCACGGTGGTTTCTGAGGATCGGACCATGGCGGTCACTTGGACATACGAACCGGCGGACGAAGCGATCGTGTTAACGAAGTTGATCTGCGCGCCGATCGCATCCAATTGCGGCAAGTCCAGCACGTTGCTCTCGACCCCGACTTTGTTCGGAAAGCTGGCGGGGACTCTGTTGTTGGGCGGTATGGAGGCTGCACTCGATGTGATGGTGAGGACGGCGTCAGGCCTGAGCGATGCGGTGACGCTATGCGCCGCGTACTTCTGCGATGAATTCTTGATGTAGACATAGGAGCGCAGCGGCTTTCTCTTGAAGTCGAAGCTCGACCAGAGATACGGAGGATTGTCCGGATCACCTAGTGCAGCCCGCAAAGTCTCAGTCGTGATCTCTCTGTTCTGCTTGGAGATGGCCAGAATTTCCTCCTGCAGTTTGCTGTTGCGAGTCTGCAGCTTCGACTGCTCTTCCACAGCAGTCTGCTCGCGCGCTCCCTGAACCCACGTAAACGCCAGCGCGGCAAAACCCAGCGATATCAATGCGCACAGCACAGTGATCTTGTTGCGCTCGGCCCATCGCGAATAAACGGTGACGATCCCGCCAATCACGACAAGCGCAGCGTTCACGACGTATGCAAAAAACTGAACCATGTCCATGGTCACACCCTCGTTCTCGTTCTTTCTGGCTTGCACTCCGCAGAGACATTTTCGCAGGGCGCGAGGCGCCGGTCCATTGGGCAGGGTCGAATACGAGATTCGCGCGGGCGCAGTCTCAAACTTCACCCCGCGAGTGCTACGGATTGACGGTCATGAGTGGCAGGCGCGAACTTCAGTCGCATGGGGAGCTGGTGGCCATTGTAGGAGGTGGCCCCTGCATGAGCGAAGCGACGCTGTCTTACGACGCCGCGGGGCAGACGATCATTGTTGGCGACGAGCCGCGCAAATGCGTTCGGTGCGGGCGAGGGCCAGAGCCGACCGCCATCATTGACAATTCCGGCAATCAGTTCGCGGCGATCTGCCTGTGCGTTCAGTGTCTCAGCCAGCTCGCGGAGGCGGTTGCGAAGAACTTCACACGCATGCCAACGAAGCCGGACTAGCAGTTAGCATGCTTCGCGTGCGGATCGCCCATCGGAACAACACCAACCAGAAAAGGAGTCGCCACAGTGAAGTCCACCATTGCAGCCGTTCTTGCAGCATTGCCAATGGCCGCGTCCGCTGATGTGGATTGCGCCGCGTTTGCAAAGCAGATCGACCAAAGCCAGCGCTTGCTCTCGATGCTTCGGGCAGAGCGCGGCTTTCGTTCCGCTCCAGACCTTGACGCCAGAATGGGGCAGGAACTGGCGCTGCTGCAGATCAATGTCTCAATCGCACTGAAGTCGTGCCCCGCGCCCGTGAACCCGATCAAGTATGCCTATTCGAAAGCGGCTGCAACCTGCCAGAACGCGGTCAAGGTAGGCGACGACACAGCTGCGGCGCGCGATTGTGAGATGGCGAAGTGGTCGGCCGATCCTTGACGCCTTAGAGCACCCCCACTCACACGTCGTCCGTTCGTCGGTACGTTTCGCACGGACAATCCACAATGCCCGCGTGGACCCCGTCAGCAGTAACGTCGTGCCGCGGATCGGCCTTCGCCTTCATGGCGATTGAACGCGGTTTGAAATGGCATGGCTGCAAGGCCGCAGACGGGCACCGATCCCACGTCTGCGCTTGCTCTGAGGCTGGTTTGTTCCTTCAACCCTTGGAGAAAGCTATGCAACTTGAATCGTTGAGCTTGAGCACGTTGCGACGGAAGGCTGGTGAATTCGGTTGGTCGGTGCGCTACCGGCACAACTACAACCGAATCCCAGGGCACGATGGATTCGTGATCGTAAACGCGTCACGAAACTATCCGGTGACCGAGCCGCTTGACGCAACAGAGCTGCGCGAGTGGCTGATCGGCGCAATCTCTGCGGAAGAGTACGCTACCTGAGTACAGGCCCCGGCATCGCAAGATGTCGGGGCTTTTTGCTGCGCCGGTAAACTGTCCGTTTGACAGACAAGCCAGCCCATCTGCTGACGCTCGCCGAAGCCGTCGAGCTGATCGTCGTGGCGCGAGCTGCGACCGCTGCCACGAGACACGGCGCGTCGATCTTGCGCGGCGCCGTGATCGTCTCGGCCCCGGCAATCGGCCAAAGGGGATCGCTGTCATCGACTATTTGGCCCGATGAGGTATCCATTTGCAGCTACGAAACGCTCTTTACAGAAGGGAGTGTTATGTCTCCGGTGATACTAGCGCGGATGTCCAAATTGCCCATGGACTGCGGGAAATTCGTGCAACCAATTTCCCCCCTCGCACATCAAAAGGCTCGACGATCAATGAGAGGGCATGACGCGTGTGCAAGTCCGGTCACCATCAAATAACAAGCTCGGAGCAACAACGCTTCATGATTCCGTCCGTCCTTTTCTTTTTTTTCTTCACGGCAACATTCACCGGGTGCGGCAAAGTCGATGCAACCAGCTTGGCAGCCAGTGCGAACACCACGCCACTCGTCAACTTCGTCGGCGATGTATTGGTCCGCCTCGACGACAAGGCCATCCGTGACAGCCTGATGTCGGCGGAACGCTCCACACGTGCGGCCACCCAGGCATGCGTGCGTGGCGATACGGCAATAACAGCTACGCCTTCCACGTGCGCGGAGGCGGCTGATGGAGCATAGGAAGACGGTTCTACTGGATCAACTCCGGATAGAACGCGTCCAAAGTGCTCCGCCTGCATCGTCGAGCACACGGCTTTGGTGGGCCGGCGGAGTGGCTCTCTGTCTTACCGCGGCGACCGCAATATTCTTTCTGACCCTCGGCCGCGAGAGTATTGAAGTACACGCCGTCATTGCTAAACCGGTCCTCGGGATCGGAAGCACCTCGACCGGTGGATCCTTGCTCGACGCTTCTGGCTACGTCGTAGCAATGCGGCAAGCGACCGTGTCCGCGAAGAGCATCTACAAAGTCAACGAAGTGTTGGTCCAAGAAGGGCAGTCGGTCGCGGAGGGCCAAGTGATCGCGCGGCTCGACGACACGAACGCCCGGGCGGCGCTGGGCCAGGCGAAAGCTGCGGTAAGGCAACTAGAGGCGGAACTACGTGCGGCAAGGCAAGCCGCTGAAAATGCGCGTCCGAGCTTCATCCGCAATCAGAAGCAATTGGGTGCCAAGCTCATAAGCCAGGACGCCTTCGATTCGGCAAAGGCCAGCTACGACGCTGTGCAATCGGCGGCGCCGGTGGCAGAGGAGCGCCTCGCGGCGGCGAAGGCCGCCGTTGAAGTCACTGCGCGGCTTGTTGACGACACCATCGTCCGGGCGCCGTTCGACGGTGTCGTAACTATTAAGACAGCCCAGCCCGGCGAAATCGTTTCTCCGCAATTCTCCGGTGGTGGCGGTATCGCGAAGATCGTCGCCATGGATTCTCTTGAGGTCCACGTAGATGTCAGCGAAACCTTCATCAACCGCGTCCACCCGGATCAACCTGCGACCATCACACTAAACGCGTATCCGGATTGGCGAATTCCTGCAGCAGTCATCGCAGTTATTCCAACAGCCGACCGCGCGAAGGCTACCGTGAAGGTCCGCATTGGGTTCAAGGTCAAGGATGCCCGCATCGTGCCGGAGATGGGCGCGAAAGTATCATTCCTAGAGAACGCGCCGCAGAGTTCTTCTGCTGGAAGTTCACATCCAGCTCCCGGAGTGATCGTTCCGCCGGAGGCGATCCTCGCCAACGGACAGGCGGGCGTCGTCTTTGTGATCAGGGGCGATCGGGTCGAGCGTCGGACAGTTCAGCTCGGTACTCGCACCGACGACGGCCAGACCATCCTGACAGGCGTTCAACCGGGAACCCGTCTCGCGATAGGTCCACTGGACCAACTTCGGGATGGTTTGACGGTTCACGTAGCACCAGAGGGGAGCAAATGACGTCCATCGTATCGCTTGCTGGCGTATCGAAGCAGTACAAGCGTGGTCGTGAAAGCGTTGCGGTCTTAGACAACTTCAGTCTGGAAATTGTCGAACAAGACTTCGTCGCGATCATGGGGCCGTCCGGGTCAGGTAAGACGACCCTTCTAAACTTGATCGGCGGATTAGATGTACCCACGAGCGGCTGCGTCACCGTTGCCGGTGAGCGCATCGATCAACTCTCGCGCGCGGCGCTCGCGCGTTGGCGCTCACATCGTGTTGGGTTTGTCTTTCAATTCTACAACCTGATGCCGACCCTCTCTGCCGAGCGCAACGTTGAAGTTCCACTCCTTCTGACTTCGCTGTCCGGCGCCGAGCGTAAGCGTAAGGTGGCCGCCGCCCTCGAACTTGTGGGGCTGTCAGATCGACGCAAACACAAGCCCAACGAGCTATCTGGCGGACAGCAACAGCGCGTAGCGATTGCACGCGCATTGATCGCAGATCCCACTATCCTGGTTTGCGATGAACCCACGGGTGATCTGGATCGCCACTCCGCGGAGGACATCCTGGGTCTCATACAGATCTTCAATCGGCAGTACGGCAAGACGATAGTCATGGTTACGCACGATGCGAGAGCGGCGGAGTACGCGACGCATCAGTTGCACGTGGACAAAGGGCAGCTACTCGACGGCCAACTGGGGACTGCTGCATGAAATTTCTGCCGCTCATTTGGTCCGGTATATGGCGCAAACCCGGGCGAACGATCCTCGCGCTCATGCAAGTGAGCGTGGCCTTCGCCTTGTTCGGCGTCCTGCAGGGAATGAAAACGGGGGTGGAGGAGGCCATCGCCAGGGTTCGCGGCGATGTACTCTTCGTGTTCGCCAGCCGCTTTCGGTGGAGCGCCGCTGCGCCTCGCCTACATCGATCGACTCAAGTCGATGCCGGGCGTGAAGACGGTTGCGTTCGCCGACGGCTTCCTCGGGAGTTATCAGAAGCCCACGCAGCGCGTGTATGTATTGGCATCCCGAGAGCAATGACGTGTGGTTGACGCTCATCCCGGAGATCTTCACAGGTTCTAGCCCGAAGGATCTGGAGGCGCTGCGAAGAACCCGAACCGGAGCGCTGATCAATGCCGAAATCGCCAAGAAATACGGATGGCGTGTCGGGGACCGGATTCCCGCTGACATCGACCACGCTGCAGACCAACGGGTCCGGCAACTGGGTCTTCGACATCGTGGGAACATTCGCTAGCTCGCGAGCCGAGCCAGGGCAGCTACATCGTGGCGAACTATGCCTATTTGGATGAAGCGCGGCGCTCAACAAGGGCACAGTGCGCAACTACTACGCCGTCGCCTCCGATCCGAAGCAGGCGGCGTCGTCACCGAGAGCCATCGACAGCGCCTTCGCGAACTCGTCTAACGAGACCAGGACGGCATCGATCAAGGAGTGGCTCAACAGGAGATGCAATCAGATCGGGGATCTCGATTTTGTGATTCGCTCCATCGTGAGTGCAGTGCTCGTGGCCCTTCTGTTCTCAGTCGCGACCATGATGATGCAGACGAATCCGGGAAAGAACCCCCGAGTTGGCCGTCCTGAAGACTCTTGGCTTTACCGATCGGGCAGTGTTTTTCCTGCTCGTTGGCGAGGCGATAGTGGCGTGCGTTGCGGTGCGGCCATTGGTCTCGCACTGGCGATGGCCGTCATTTCCTTACGCGGCAAGTTCGTTCCGGGGCTCTCGATGCCGATGGTTGTGATTGGGGTCGGCTTGGTAGGCGCCATACTGGTTGCATTGATCAGCGCGGCCGTGCCCGCGTTTCGGGCATCCAGACTCGAAATCGTAGATGCACTAGCGGGCCGGTAAAACAACATGAACTTCACAAGACAGTTTTCGGCGCTGCTGCATATGAGTCTGACCAGCCATCCCCCAGCGCCTCGGGTTGGTGTTTACGATCGTGATTGGTGTGGCGTGTGCCGTTGGAGTGCTGGTCTCCATGCTGGCCATGGGCGTCGGGGTCGGGCGGGAGGCAATGGGGAATGTGCGGCCCGATCGCGTCATCCTGATGAGCATCGGCGCCGATGGGTCGCATTTCAAAGCAGCATTTCGAAAAATGATCGTGCCGTTGATCTTACTATGCCGGGAATACGGCGAAGTGCTGACGGCAGCCCGATTGCTGGAGCGCAGGCCTTGCTCTATCACGCAAGCCCGTAAGAAGGACACTGGGCGAGTCGATTGGCTTTGCTCTCGTCGGGGTCACTCAGGGCTGGCCGGGTATCGGCCGAAGTTGCGCTAACTGTCGGACGCATGTTTCAGCCGGGACTGCACGAGCTTATCGCGAGCACCAAGTGCGCGCGGCAGTTCACGGATTTTGCTGTCGGCGACAAGAGAGTCATGCGAGGGGGCGAGTGGACAGTCGTGGGCAACTTTGCGAGTGGGTGAATCGCGAGGGCGTTTGCGTCGTCTTCGCCGATGCGGAGACGAGCCTTATCGGCGTTTGATCGAACAGCTACAACCAAGTTACGGTGCATACTGCAATCTCCGGCAGCATTGACGCAGCTCAATGACGCCCTCAAGGCGAATCCAACACTTCGGGTCGAAGCCAAGTACGAAGCGAAGCTGACCGAGGAGGGCATGAAGAGCTTCAATAGAATGTTGAACTTCGTCAGCTACTTCATCGGCGCCATCATGGCCGTAGCGGCTACATTCGGGGCTGCAAACTCGTTATTCGCAATCGCTGATAGCCGTCGCCGAGAGTTGGCCACCTTATGCGCTATTGGGTTCAACGCTTGGCCAGTGATCGCATCGATGCTGGCTGAATCGATCCTCTTGGCATTCCCCGGGGCGTTCATCGGGGTGGCGCTGCGCTTGGTTCTTTTTCAACGGCTTCACAGCCAGCCCGTTTGGCTTCAGTTTTCCCCTTGCGGTCACGGCCCCGATCGCTGCACTTGGTGTTGGCTGGGCACTCGCGCATAGGCATCGTTGGGGGCTTGCTCCCCGCGCTGAGAGCAGCGCGAGTGCCGGTTACGACCGCATTGCGCGCAACCTAGCTCGCGCATGGTTGCAGAGCAAGTGAGTCGGTGGCGAGCAATTTGATGACTGCTGATCTCGTTCACAGGTAATCTCAGTCCTGAGCGCTAGGGCGGGCAGCCGGCTAGCTCGGATGCGACGCTACAACCATAACGAGCACGGCGCACAATGGATCTCTCAGACTTCAAACCACTAGAGCATGTCGTGCTACCTGACGTCGGGCAGTTGCGATGCTCGGGGCTCGTCGTTGTTGTCGGCCCAAATTCAGCCGGCAAGAGCCAGTTTCTCCAGGACGTTTACCTTCGCCTCTGCGGAGAGGCGCGAAAGTTAGTAGTAGCAACGCATGTAGAAACGAACAAGCCCCAGGACTACAACTCCTTTCAGCAATGGCTTGGTGACGAGGGCTATTTTGAGACCGTCGTGGATGACGAAGGCAAGGAGCAGTGGCGGCCCCGAACAACCTATTTGGGGACGGGACAGCCGGTAAGCGTCATTGAACCCAATCAAGCTCGAAGCTGGCACAGCACATACGTCAACGCATCAGCTTCCGAATCCAAAGTCACACGAAAAAGTGAGTTCCTCAACTATTTTGGAAGATTGCTGGTCACTGCGCTGTTCTTGGAGCGCCGACTTACGTCCTTGAATCAAGTTGGCGTCATAGATTTCGAGAAGCAGGCTCCGCAGCACGATCTGCATGCGCTGTACTTGAATGACACCGCGCGGGAGCGCTTGTTTGCAGAGCTTCTAGATACCTTCGGTAAGGCAGTTTGGCCCGACACATCTCGCGGCAACATTTTATGCCTTCGTGTAAGTGATGAAGGGGTGCTTCCCAGCGCTGCCGAGCGGCTCTCTCCGAAGAAGATGTCAGCATATCGGTCGATTGAATCTGAGGGAGATGGCCTGAAATCATATGTAGCCATCTGCGTCGCACTGCTACTCGGACGTCGGCCTGTGTGCCTGATCGACGAACCTGAAATGTGCCTTCATCCTCCACAGGCCCACAATCTAGGTCGGTTTATTGGCAGTTACGGGGCGTCTCCCAACACTGTTACGTTGGTCGCGACACACAGTAGCCAGATCCTGCGAGGAATTATCCAGACCGCGAAGGACATACAGATCGTGCGCCTCACACGCAGAAAGCGGGCGTTTGCCGCGCATCTGGTGCCTCAATCAGTCCTCGCTGAAGCCATTGCTAAGCCAACTGTTCGAGCCGAATCGGTTCTAGATGGAATCTTTGCGCAATCGGTTGTTGTTCTCGAAGCAGATGGCGACCGCCTGGTCTACCAAACAGTGTGGGAGACGTTGGCATCCGAACTTCGTCTGGACGTCCACTTTACAACGGTGGGCGGCACGGGTGGCATCGCGGATACCTGCAAACTGTATCGAACTCTCAAGATTCCGGTCGGGGTAATCGCGGACTTGGACATCGTCACTGATCCATCCAAGCTCCAGCGTGTTCTGGGAGTGATGACCGAAGAGTCACATGCGAATGAGCTTGTCACGCGCGCACGCGACATCATGGATGCCATTGTCGCCCTTCCGCCGACGATTGAACCTGGAGCGGTGCGAGATCGGCTCACAAGTCTCCTGCATGCAACCGGGGACTCTTGGCAGGTCGATGGAGATATGACTGTCCGAAGGGAACTATCTCGCCTGTCACAACAGCTAGACCGTATGCGGCAGCTCAAGCGCGGCGGGGTCACGGCCCTACCCGACACTATCGCGCGGCCGCTAGGCGAACTATTGCGAGAACTGAGAACGTTCGGAGTCTTCCTAGTTCCCGTGGGCGAGTTGGAAGAATGGCTTGCCCACGCGGGGATTAAGGAATCCAAAGAGAACAAGTGGGCATGGGCGAACGCTGCCGCACTCTATATTCAATCTCAGGGCGCGAGCACCGGAGACGTCTGGGAGTTCGTGCGTGATGTTGGCAGGCACCTTACTCCAAAGTAGGCAACCGATCGGGTTGGCAATGTCGCTATCTGCCGTCGGCGCGTGGTCAGGCGCGGACCGTCAATGCGCCGCGCTTCCGAAATCGACGTCCAAGAGTAAGTCGCAGTCAGCGAGGGTGACGGCGGCGAGCGGATCGAAGTCAACGCTGAATTGTGTGCCGTCCTTGCACAATACGAACATCCGAACAGTTCGTTCGTCATCTGCTTGATGCCGAAGTCATCGACGATGTTAAGCGTGCCGCTGGTTAGCGTCTTTTCGCGTAGCATCGCGTTCAGCTTCTCGCGCACTTGTTTGAGCACTTGGCACTTCATTCGCCGCCCCTCCCATCTCTGCCGCGTTTGACGGCCAATTGCCACGAACTTCCGGGCGTGCCAGGTCGAGCGCGTGTTGTCTGATCGGTGTGCCAAAGGCTGCCCTGATGCGTGCAAAAGTCGTCGGGCTCGTACTCCTCGTTTTCGTTGTATACGCCGCGATACTCGAACGACTTGCGCCGCTCAAGCGTGGCGACACGCTGTTCAAGTGCATTGCGCTTGCCCGCCACTTCGATGAGGGAAACCAGCATCGCGTGAGTGAGGCTTTTAAAGAACTGAGTGTCATCCCTAGACGCCGCACGCACTCTCTTGAGAAAGCGCTCGGCGACTTCATGCGGCGCGTCGCTCACAGGCGCACCACGGGACGTCTTTTTTGCTGCACGGGTGTCTGCCGTCGAGCTGCGGCGCGTTCCTCAGCAGAAAGAGGCGTTAGGTCCTCCGCCGCAAACGTTACCCTGTTCTCAAAACTACCACTGCGCCGGCGAACGCCGGAATACTCTTGAAGGGCTTGCGCCAGCTTCTGTGCGGTGATGCGATTCAAGCGCACAAAAACAGTTTGACGGCCGCGCAGGCTGTGCGTCTTGATTTCGAGGGAACTGTTCAGCGAGACGGATGCAAGGCGCACGGATCACCTATGCCATGGGCAGAGTCACGGTTACTCGAACGTACGCTGTCTCAGTCGTGTGCCAGCGTGCCGAGCGAGTTTCCGGTGACGGTTGCGCGTTTCATCACCGCGTGACACACCAGAGAATGGCAAGTTGAAGTACCTGCTGTCGGGTCTGTTGAAGTGCCACGCTTGCGGACCCAACTTCGTGTTTGCCGATGCCAAGAAATACGCTTGCAGCAGCTACGTGAACGGCGGGGCGTGCTCGAACAAGACCCGCGTCCGTCGTGACACGTTGGAGCGCGAGATCATCGGCCCGATCAAGGACAAGTTGCTGGACCCCGAACAGGTGAAGCGGATGGCGAAGCAGTTGGAGAAGCGCCTAGCCGAACAAGCGAAGGCGACTCAGCAGAAGGGAGCGGACGCACCACGTGAACTCGCGGAACTAGACGCCCGTATCGCCCGGTTGAAGGAGCGCCTGCGCACCGGGGACCCCGACCTGACCGAGGACGAACTACAGGCGGCGATTGATCGGGCGCAGACGAAGCGGCAGGAACTCGCGGTCAGTCAGCCGGTGAGCGGCGCAGCGAGAATTCTGACGATGCTCCCCAGGGCGGCCGAGATATACCGGCAGCACGTGATTGCGGGGCTGGAAGGGAAGGACCCGGAGGCGACCGCCAAGGCGCGATCAATGCTGCGCGATCTGATCGGCACTGTGACAATCAAGGCCGAGGCGGGTGGCGAAGTGTGGGGCGAGTTCGAAGCACAGCCCGCTGCACTCTTGCGGGTCACAGTGCGCTTTCGGGCGCACAGGTGACAGTTCATTCCGGCCCCCTGTGCCAGGGTAGTTGTCGCTCGTTCGTATCATGAGCCGATGCAGGGGCGAGAAGCGACGAGCATGACAAGACCGTATTCCTTGGCATTCAAGCAGAAGATGGTCCAACGACTCACCGGGAAGAACGCAGTGAGCGCGCTGCAGCTGGCTCGCAGGAGACAGGTGTCCGGCAGCAGAACCTGTCGCGCTGGCTGCAGGAGGCGCGTAGCCTGCCGATCATGGCTGACGATCCGATCACGCCGGGTCGCGAATGGACGGTCGAGCAGAAGGCTCGGATCCTCGCCGAGGCTTCCAAGCTCTGAGTGGCGAGCAGCTGACCGCCTACCTCGAACGAGAAGGCGTGAAGCTCGCCGACTACGAGCGGTGGCGGATCGCGCTCAAGATGACGGGCGAGCAGCCTCGACATCGACGAACAAGCGCATCCGCCAGCTCGAGCGAGAGCTGGCCCGCAAGGAGAAGGCGCTGGCCGAGGCCGCGGCACTGCTCGTTCTAAAAAAAAAGTGGCGAACCTGTACAATCAGGACGAGGACGACGACACCGACGAGCCGAACGAGAAGTGATTCTGGCGGCGATCGCCGAGGCGCAGGCATCCGGCGCGCGCTTGACGCAGGCGTGCCGCGTGCTCGGCATCTCGCGCTCGCACCATCGAGCGCTGGCGCAGAAATCCGGATGCCGGCGATCGCCGCTGCGGGCCGCATCGTCGGCCGCAGCAATGCGCTCACGCCCGCCGAGGAGGCTCAGGTCGTGACCGTGCATGACGAGCTCGCGCTACGCTGGCCTGTCGCCGAAGCAGCTGGTGCCGCAGCTCGCCGACGAGGGCTGTACCTCGCGTCGGAGTCGACGATGTACCGGCTGCAGCGCCGACACGGACTGCGCACGAAGACGGCGCACGATCAGCGCGAACGCACGTGACTCGCGCCACGCACGGTGCATCGCGCGACGGGTCCGAACCAGGTCTGGAGCTGGGACATCACCTGGCTGCCGACGACCGTGCGCGGGCATCTATCTGTACCTGTACCTGGTCATGGACGTCTGGAGCCGTCGCATCGTCGGCTGGCGCATCGCAGAACGCGAGTCCGCAGACGATCGCCGCTGCACTGATCAGCGAGGCGTGCTCGCGAAGGCAACGTCGATCCGCGCGGCCTGGTGCTGCACTCCGACAACGGCAAGCCCATGCGCGGCAGCACGCATGGTCGCGACGCTGCAGTGGCTCGGCGTCGTCCCTTCCTTCAGCCGCCCGCACGTCTCCGACGACAATCCGTACTCGGAGGCGCTGTTCCGCACCCTGAAGCACACGCCAGCTTACCCGCGCCTGCCCTTCGCCGACCTCGCTGTCGCACAGCGCTGGGTGGCGCGCTTCGTCGATTGGTACAACGGCGAGCATCGGCACAGCGCGATCCGCTACGTGACGCCCGACCAGCGCCATAACGGCCGCGACGAAGAGATCCTGGCAAAGCGGCATGAGCTCTACGGCAAAGCTCGCAATCTGAATCCGGAGCGGTGGACTCGTGGATCTCGAAACTGGGCTCCGGTCCGCGAGGTGATCTTGAACCCTCAGGGAGCGATCACTGCAGCTGCGCCAATCAGGCGACAACTCTCTTGACACTCACCGCCGGTATAAAACGTTACCCATCCAACCGGAATGGACAAAGATAGCGGTGGTCGGGGTGACAGGATTTGAACCTGCGACCTATACGTCCCGAACGTTCTCACTGAGTTCTGACGATTGCAACACTAAAGCTCGAAAATGTCCGCGTAGTTGCAATCAAGTTCACCGGCGCCACTTCCAACGCAAAGAATCGCGTCATCTCCCGCTTGGCGCGATACATCGGTTCGAAGCACGATCGCTCCTGATTGTTCGTAGCGCTGAACTACGGTCTCTCGTGGCAGATGATGGTTCGTGCTTGCGGAGATGAGCGCGAACCGGGGAGCAACCGCGGCGATGAAAGCATCAGTGCTGGCGGTTTCGCTTCCGTGATGCGCGACTTTCAGGAGGTCGGCCTTCAAAATTCCTGGATGTTGAGCCTCGATCGAAAGTAACTTTTGTTCGATGAAGGCGGGCGTGACGCTCGACGCGTGCTCGCGCAGCTTGCCGTTTATATCGCCTGTCCACAGCATGACGACTCCACCGACTTCGACACGAAGCACTATCGACGCATTGTTGATCTGAAATGCGCAATCAGGGCCGTCGGGCTGCTGCTCAGAATGCAGCAGGGTGAGACGGACCCCTGGAATCGAAGGTAGATCGATGGGCGTGATCACGCCAGAAGCGGCGCTCGGGACGTGGGTAAACTCGAGGGGCCGCTTGAACCCAACTGTCGGTACAACCTGCCGCATTCGATTGACGAAAGCGTCGTAGGTGGGCAGGGATCGGCAAGAACGATCATAGCCAGGTTCCCAGAATTCGAGGATCTGGAAGGCAGGGCTGGGGCTGTTGAGCCCGAGTAGAGCTTCCATACCTTTCCAGTGATCGGCATCCGCATGCGTCACGATGGCAAGCTCGATGGGCGATGAGATCAGCTGGCGACTGGCCATGTAGTCGACCATAGGTTTTGAGTTCATGCCGCCATCGACCAGAATCTCACGTTGCTCCATATCGAGCAGAAAGCCGTCTCCGATGCCAACGTCCACGACGTGCAGCTGAAATGGTGTTCCAACTGTGGGAGTCACGACGATGGAGGACGACGCGACGATGCGAACCCACCGCTTACTGACGTAGCCGGCGACACCGTCCGGCAGCGCTATGCGATACCAATACGGCACCGATTCTTGGATCGTTGCGCGCTCGCCTGGGAGCAATTTGCCGAGGCGACGGCTGTCCGATGATGAGGGAATATCTCTAACGACGACACCGCTGACCACTTCGTCGACTGGAGTGACTTCATCCGCAGACGATGAAGTCGCAAGAAAGACGCCGGCAAGTATGAGGAGCAAACACCTCAGTTCCATGAGCGCACCCGCTGTTGTTGATGGTGGAGTCCTGGGACGTCTTCAGACGTCATTCTTATAAGTTCAATCTAAGTCAGCACCGCGGCAATGTGCAACCGTTGGGCATCTAAACGTCTGGTCATGCGCGCCTCGCGCGGCGCGAAGCGCTGAGAAGGTGCTCGCCGATCAATTTCTCTGTGAAAAGCCCGTAAATTGATGCTGTGACGTGCACTCACATCTGCATAGTAGGCGGGGTGATTCCCTTTTTATGCGTCGCTGCTATGCAAGGAGGACGAGCGTTCGATAACAGCTGAATGAGAAAGCGGCGCCTGCTGGTGCTTGAACACCAACAGACGCCTAACCACAGCCAACCTAACGTAGAGGTCACCTATGGCTAAGGCTAAGTCTAAGCCCAAGACGCGTGCGCGCCGAAATCGGGCGCTGTCCGATCCCCCCGAAGCGTTGATCGAGCTGATTGAGCGCGAGCGAGGCAGGCTCATGCAGGCCTGTTCCGTATTGCACTGCGCGGCCTACACGCTCATTCACGAGCATGGGCAGGATGGAAGGGAAGGGTGCTACGCCGATTCTGTGAAGGTGGCCGAGCGCTTGGTAGCCGATGCAATTGACGCGCTCGACAGAGTCAACCTGCCGGCGTTGCGCGGGTAAGCCGGTCGTCTGTCTCAACGGGCACAGTGCCTCGATGACGACTGCAGGGACGATGGCCATTGGTCATCCCGCCGATGGCCGCCTTCCTCGCGGAGATCACATTTCGTTCTACAAGCACGGCTCAGGCTAGGTACGTGCACCGATCGACTGCGTGATGAATCTACCATCGTTGTCGAAGAGAAAGGTCGTGCGGCCTTCGCGCATCTCTCTGCGCAGCTGATCCTCGTCCTCGCCGCCTCGGATGTTCCGGCCCCGGATCAGATCCTCGAACACGCGCTCCATCAACCGCCCTCTGAGCGCCAAGTCGCAGCGATTGAACCTCCATCGACTCGGCAGCTTCGTGGCGACCTGATTCGTCTGCCGCTCCACGTCAAGTTGGGATCGAAACTGTGGCCTCGACTTGAGCTGCCAGTTGGCGAGTGCGGCTTCAACCAGCAGCTCGCGCAGCTGCGGCATCAAGAAAGGTCCTGTAGCACCGCGCAGAATGCGCCTGAGGCGATTGCGACACGCGCCACTGTCATTGAACACGGCCAGCAAGGCAAAGTCGTCCATCCTTAAGAGCGCAACCTGCGTTGCATACAGGTCGGCATACTCGAACCGATCCTCATCGTCCTCGGCCTTCGCTGGCAAAATCATCAGCGTTCCAAGGACTTCCGCACTGACGCTGGTGCCGCTATAGAAACTTCGCACGACGGTGTGAAGGTGGTGAAGACTCTCCCAGTCGTACTGGCTGGAGATCGGGTCGTTCCCCCGGCGTCGGTCCCGTACCATCCGGAAACCTCCATCGCGAAGGTGTGTTTTTAAGAACACCAATGCCAACCAGATGAATAGCGATAGACCGCCGCCGTTGGCGACATGCGCGTTAACGGCATTGTAGCCAGCCGACGTTAATTCACTAACTGGAGTCTCGATGTCTCGTCCCATGCGGGCATTGCAGTCGGCGCAGCATGGAATCTTGTAGCGGTCGTAGCGAACATGTGTGCCGTTGGGAAGCCGGATAGAACGATCGAAAAATCCAAACCGCCGCAGAAGCCACGTCGGCAGAACATGTTCGTCATTGAATTTTGCTTGTGCACGTGTGGATCCGCAGATGAAACAGCTCTTGCCCATGCAGATCGATCGCTCGAACCGCTCGGGACTGAAGTAGAGGACGCGGTCCTCCCGGTCCACGATTGAATCGTCTTTCTCTCTACGCCACATCTTGACCAAACTCCGTCCGTGCCAAGGCGCGATGCTACGCCCATGTAGTCAACGCCGCCGTGCCCGAAATCCTGGGGCACTCGATAGCGAAAGTCCGTGATGACGAGGGGCGCGGTTAGCGCGGATCGCCCCAGCAGTAAGGAACTACGAGATGTTCCTGAGCGGCCATGCGGCCGAAAACCGGTCGCCGTGCTGCTCGTCAGCGAGCGATCGTGTTCGTAAGATTGGGAGACGTGGCAGACGCTTGAATCCGGGGTATCCACAGGGGCACGCTGACTCCGCGCCGACACGGCCACGCTTAAAAATCCGAGGGATCTGCTTGCTATTCAACTCCGGCCGGGGGCGCGGCACTTCAGTTAATGCTCAAGTTCTATGCACGCCGGCGAACGCTGACTGCCTTACCGTTTACTCTGAGCACGTCGAGGTAGTCGCCCCATGCTTGCATCATCTTACGTCGCTCTGTAAGGAGCTTTGCTGAGTTGTAGCTCTGTCGCACTTCGTCGCGCTCCATATGCGCGAGCTGAAGCTCTATTGCGTCTCTATTCCATTGCTGTTCATTCAGCATCGTACTTGCAGTCCCACGAAATCCATGGGAGCAGTGCTGCTCCTGTGTCAATCCCATGGTGCGGATCGCCATGTTTAGCGTGTTCTCAGAAAGCGGACGCGAGGCGTTGCGCAATCCCGGAAACACAAAACCTCTGCCATCGTAGCCTGTGAGCGGCCGGATCTCACGCAGCACGGCTACTGCCTGTCGCGACAGAGGCACTATGTGATCCTCCCGCCCATCTTCATGCGTGCCGCCGGAATCCGCCAGGTCGGATCTCTGCCGTCGATATCAAACTCTGGCCACTGCGCGTGGCGCAGCTCACCGGGTCGCACGAAAGTGAGAGCAAGCAGCTTGAGTGCGCAACGTACAACAAAGCCACCCTGATATACGTCGATCGCGCGCAGCAGTGACCCCAGCGTCGAAGCGTCCCTAATAGCTGCGCGATGCTTCACCTTCTTCGACGGTAGCTGCTCCCGCGGATCGATGTGTGCGGCAGGACTGGTGTCGACGAGTCCGCGGCCGATGGCCCATTTAAAAACGCGCTTGGTGATCTGCAGCACCCGACGTGCAGTCTCGTGTTTGCCGCCTTCAGCCATTCGGTCGACGCACGAGATGATGTCGGCCGACGTCACGTCGCGAATCGCCTTTGCACCGATCCAGGGAAACATGTTGTCCTCGAGCCGCTGGAGCACGCGATCAGCGTGGTGCGCCTTCCATTTCGACTTGAATCTGCCGTGCCATGCTAGCGCGGCGCCCTTGAACGTGTTGGCTTTGGCGTCGACAAGTGCGGCCTTGTGTTCTCGACGCTGAGCAGATGGATCGACGTCTCGTGCGATCAGCTTGCGAATCGTGCTGCTTCGTTCGCGCGCGTCGGCCAAGCCGACTTCGTCGTAAACACCAAGGCTCAGGAGTTGTTCTCTACCGGCATAGCGATAGCGTTGGCGCCACCACTTCGAGCCGCCGGGATTGATGATCAAGAAGAGGCCATCCGAGTCGTAGAGCTTGTATGGCTTCGATCGGGGCTTGCTGTTCCGAATCTTCGTATCCGAGAGCTTCGGCATGGCAGGGGTAACTCCGTTTACATACGCAGCCCAACTAGGCTTACCCCTAAAACTTACCCCAACTCGACAATGGATGTCCACGGAAGCCAGTGGTCTGCCATGCACTTAAAAGTGGGCGATTTCGCTGAATCTTCCGCTTCGGTGGACTTCAACGGACGTCGGCGGATACGGTCAT
>CAWISC010000058.1:0-122954 GCA_963838635.1 uncultured Gammaproteobacteria bacterium
GCGATTTCCCCGGGATCCCGATGGATCGGGCGTGAGGAGACGATCTGCCAGGCCGCGAGCAGTGCGACGGTTGCGATTGCCAGATGCGAGTAGCGCACGGCGAAATCTTCGCACCAGCCCCTTGGCGATGACGCCGACTCCGTCACACTAGACACTGGCGTGTCACAGGGCTGCAATGACGGCGTGCTGAGCTTGCCGCCGTTTGTCGTACGAGAGCGCCATGAAAAAGTATCGACTGTCGTGTCTCCTGTTCGCGTTCCTTTGCTCAGCCGCGTCTGCCGCTGCCGTCCCGCCCGTGCTGCTGATCTCGGTAGACGGGTTGCATCCGGCTTACGTCACTGAGGCAGACCGGTACGGCTTGAAGCTGCCCGCGCTACGTCGACTGATGCAGCAGGGCGCGCATGCACGCGGCGTCGTCGGCGTCGTGCCGACGGTCACATACCCGAGTCACACGACGTTGATGACCGGCGTGACGCCGCAGGAGCACGGCATCATTTCCAACACGCCGTTCGATCCGCTCAACCTAAACAAGGAAGGCTGGTACTGGTATGCCGAAGACATCAAGGCGAAGACGTTGTGGGAAGTGGTCGCGAACGCCGGCCTGCGCACGGCCAGCGTGAACTGGCCGGTCACGGTCGGCGATCGGAACATCTCCTTTCTGCTTCCCGAGTACTGGCGCGCGTCGTCCGGCGACGATCTCAAGCTCATGCGTCAGCTCGACCGACCCGAAGACCTGATGGAGCAGCTCGAAGCGAAGCTCGGGCCCTTCGTCGACGGCTACGTCGGCACTGTCGAGTCTGACTGGATTCGTGCGCGATTCGCCATGGCGCTGCTGCGCGAGCGCAAGCCGCAGCTCATGGCCGTTCACATCATCGCGCTCGACGAGATAAGCACGCGCGCGGACCGTTCATCGCACCGGCGTTCGAAGTCCTGGCGCAGCTCGACAAGATGATCGGCGAGATGACGGACGCAGCAGTCGCGGTCGATCCGTCCGCAGTGGTCGCCGTCGTGTCCGATCACGGTTTCATCGCCACGCATACTGCCGTGAACCTGCGCACGCGCTTCGTCGAGGCCGGGCTGATCAAGCTCAAGCAGAATCCATCGGGAGCGACTGTCATCGACGATTGGCAGGCACAGCTGTGGTCCGGTGCGGCGTCAGCCGCGGTCGTGCTGCGCGATCCAGCCAACAAGGAAGTGAAGGGTCGCGTCGACGCATTGTTGAAATCGCTTGCGGCCGATTCGCGCAACGGTATTGCACGCGTTCTCGACAAGGCGGCGCTCAAAGCGGCGGGCGCATTCCCGACAGCGGACTTTGCGATCGAGTTCGCGCCCGGCTTCTACTTCGGCAACGAGATCCAGGGCGAGATGCTGCGGCCCGCCGTTTCGAAGGGCACGCATGGGTATCTGCCTGCGCGGCCGGAGATGCACGCCTCGTTCTTCATTCGCGGCCCGAATATCGAAGCAGGCCGCGACCTCGGCGTCATCGACATGCGGCAGATCGCGCCGACGCTCGCCGGCATCCTCGGCGTGCGCCTGCCGCACAAGACCGAGCCGGCGCTGCAGCTCAGCCGGCTTCCTTCGCAACCAGCCAGTTCAACAGGGCGATGAGGTCGCTCTCCGACCTCACGGCCTGCATGTTCACGCGATAGTGCCCGTTGACGACGAGCGATGGCGTGCCGTCGACGCGGTAGTGCTTCACGAGCTGATCGGCGCGTCGGCAGTTCGCCTCGACGGCAAACGATTTCGCGGTGGCGAGGAATTGCTCCGGCTTGATGCCGGCGCGCTTGGCGAAGACCTTGGCAGCGTCCTCCAGCGTCGGCTGCGGCGACTTCAGCCGCCGTCCATCCGCATCCACGACAGCCAGCTCGTTGCTCGACCAGACGGCGCTATACACGGCGTCATGCATCTTCGGCAGGACGCCGAGCGCGGCGGCCGTGTAGTAAACGCGCTGGAACATCGGCCACGACTCGGAGGCATTGAAGGAGGCGGGCAAGTAACCCAGGCGCGCGTTCGCCGGCAGGCTCTTCTTGATCTTGTCCATCAGCGGCGTGGCGCGATTGCAGTGGATGCAGGCGTACGAGAAGACTTCCGTGACTTCGACGACGCCGGCCGGCGCATCGGGCGGCCGCTGCGCCGGCTTGATCTCGAAGTAGTGCTTGCCCTCGGTCCACTCCTGGGCGTGCGTCAGCGGCGCGCCCAGCAGCAGTCCTACGGCTCCAATGGTCAGGCCCAGTACCCATCGCATGCGGTTCGTCTCCATCCAGAATCCGCACACGATACCCGAACGTCAGGCTTTGTCATCGGCCACGGCAGCCAGGCGTGCCGCGACGGGCGGGTACGAGTCGCGATCCTTGCGGACTTTGCCGCTGGCCTTCATTCCGAACAGCAGCCGGGTCGGGCCGAAGCGTCGGATGCCTTCGTACAGCGCGACGCAGATTGCTATCGTTCCGAGTGCCACCAGCGCGAACTTGGTCCAGGGGGTCCAGGGTTGCTGAATCACCCAGTAGCCGATGCTGACGATCACAGTCTGATGCAGGATGTAGATCGGATAGCTCGCGTCGCGCGCCCAGCGCAGCAGCGGATTGCTGAATGAGAGGTAGCGCCGTCCGTAGCCGATGAACGCCATCAGCGCTGACCAGGTGAACACATTCGCAACCAGCGCATCGGCCGGCGTACCGCGCTCGATCACTCCGAGCTTGAACAGCAGCATGGCCAAGCCGAACACGACGAGCGTGATCCCGAGCGACAGCTGTCGGCGCGTCGCGAACCAGTCCCACACCTGGCGCATCGAGGCCAGCAGGCAACCGTAAAGAGTCAGCATCAGGTAGTGGTTGAAGATGTACCAATCGCCGATCAACTTGTGGGACTCGGGGTACAGCGGCTTGAGAATCGCCTCGTTCAGCGCCAGCGGCAGTCCCAGGGCAAACAGCCACGCACCGGGCTTCACGACTTTCTTTGCCGAGCGCCACCACAGCAGCAACGGCAGCAGCACGAATACATAGACGTACAGGTAAACCACGAACCAGAGGTGATGCCAGCTGAAGTCGCCATCCGGATACGGCCGGAATTGCAGAACGCGTTCGAAGAAGAAGGACAGGAAGCCGCCGTCCCACTGGCCGCGGAACAGACGCTCGAAGTAGATCTGCGGCGGGACGATGAGCAGCATCCCCGCGATCACGGGTATCAGCAGGCGGACGGTCCGCTCCTTGATCAGACCACCGCCGTGACGGTTGCCGAGCGCGAACCACATCCCGGCGCCGGCGATCAGGAACAGCAGCGGCATGCGCAGCCGATGCGAGATGTCCATCGGCACGCGCAGCGCTGTGAGGACTTGGTCGTTCTCGATGTGCCAGCCCCAGCCCACGAACATCATCCCGGTGTGAAAAAAGATCAGTACGAAAATCGCGATCACCCTCAGCCAGTCGAGGAAGTCATAGCGGGTCGAGACCGCAGGTTGTGTATTGGTGTTCATGGCCATCCGCCTCCTTCAGGTTGTGCGAAGGAGGTTGCGGCGTGGCGCGAAGGCAGGCAGCACTGTTGTGGCGAAGGGGGCGAGGGGTGGGGTGAGCGGGACAAAACCGAGAATTGCCGGCTCAGCGTCCCATCCTGCCGAACAGCTGATCTTTGAACCTGCGGCTCAACCGCAGCACCTTGCCGTTGCGAAGCTGGACTTCGTAGTCGCCCTTGAACAACGGCGTGAACGCCTTGACCGCCGAGATGTTCACCGCTGCGGACTTGTGGATCCGCGCGAACTGGCGGTCGCCGAGCTGTTCGAGCAGGTCCTGCAGCGTGCGACGCAGGATGTAGCTGCGCGCGGTCGTGTGGACGTGAACATAGTTGTCGCTGGCTTCCAGCCATTCGACTGTGGCGCTATCGATGAGCTGCAGCGTTTCGCCCACAGGCACGAGCAAACGGTCATGCGACTGAGTCTGAGCGCGAGCCGTCGCGACGGCGGCGCGGGCTGAGCCATCGGCTGGTCGTGCGCGTATGCGCGACAGAGTCTTCAGCAACCTGTCTTTGTCGTAGGGCTTGAGCAGGTAATCGATCGCATTCAGCTCGAAGGCCTTGATTGCGTGCTCGTCGAAGGCCGTGACGAACACGATCAGCGGCGCAGTCTCCTGTTCGAGCTGGGCCGCGACTTCCAGGCCGCTGAGCCCGGGCATCTGGATGTCTAGAAAAGCGACGTCGGGCTTCAGTCGCTCGATCGCTTCGGCGGCGTGCAGGCCGTCTTCGGATTCTGCGATGACCTGGACGTCTGACTGCTCGCTGAGCCAGCGCTGCAGCTTGCCACGTGCCGGCGCCTCATCGTCGGCAACCAGCACTCGCATCATGCTCGATGCTCCTGCCAGGGCAGCGTCACGGAAGCCTCGACAGCGTCGGCAAGCTGCTGCAGCTGCAACTGCGCGGCGTCACCGTACAGCACGCTCAGGCGCTCGCGGCAGTTGCGGAGTCCAACTCCTTCACGACGATCAGCAGCGAGGACCGAGCCGGTGTTGCGCACGGCGATATGTATCCGGTCGCCGTCACGACGCACCTCGACCTCGATCCGCACGGCATCGCGGCTACGCTCGACGCCGTGTTTGAAGGCGTTCTCCAGCAGAGGCTGCAGGAGCAGGGCAGGGATGGCGCTGCCGAGCGCGGCGCTGTCGACGTTCCAGGTCAGCGAGACACGATCGACGAAGCGCTCCTGCATGATCTGCGCGTACAGCTCCAGCATGCGGATTTCCTCGCGCAGCGACGTGATTTCCTGGTCGCCCCATTGCAGCGTCGCTCGCAGCAGGTCGGCCAGGCGCGCGAGCAGCCGATCGGCCCGCGGCACGTCGACGTGCATCAGCGCCGAGATCGTGTTCAGGGCATTGAAGAAGAAATGCGGGCGCAGCTGCGCCTTGAGTTGCGCGAGCTGTGCTTCGGCAAGCGACTTTTGCAGGGCGAGCAGGCGCTGGCGCTGTTCCTGTACCTGGGCGAACGCATCGAAGCCGAAGATGAGTCCGAGCCACAGGCCGAAGAATACGACCAGCTTGATCGTTTCGTAGACCAGCACGTACGACCAGGATTCGTGCCGATACTCCTCGCCGAGCAGTGCATAGACGCCGTGGCGAATGGCGTACACGGACGCGACGAACGTAATGACGATCAGCGGGAACCATTTGACGTGATGGCCGAGCCAGCGCAGCGGCTGATCGAGATAGATGGAATAGCGCCGGTCGGCACGACGCTGGACCACGATCCAGAACGTCGCCACCAGCAGCGAACTGCCTTCCCACAACACGGGCTGCCACAGATGCTGGCCGCCGGAGCGGGTGTAGTCCTGGACTGCGATGAGCAGCATCAGCAGCCAGAACAGCGCCCACAGAAAATACAGCGCGACATCCGGTCGGAGTACGCGGGAACCTGCGGCCTGCGAGTCCGCGGCGAGATCGAGGTGTGCCACTGCCATGTGGCGATTGTAGTGAGCGTTGCCCGGTCACGCTCCTGCCTTGGGGTGACCGGGACGAGGAAGGCCATTCACGGCCTATGTCATTGACTGTCCGGCGATTCGTCAGAACCGATAGCGCACCCGCAACCCCATCGTGCGCGGGTCATTGAGGAACCGCAGGTTCAGCCGGGTGCAAACTGCGCCTTGTTGGTCGCGTCTTCGTCGAGCAGGTTTGCGACGTAGCCTTCGATGCGCAGCGCGCCATCCATCGTCGTGTAGCCGGCGCCGATGTTGAGGGTGACGTAGCTCTTCTGCTTTTCATCGAAGCCGAGCGAGTGCGCGCTCACCAGCGAGTCGGGCACGTCATCGGCATCCGTGCTGTCCACCAGCACGTCCGCCTCGTTGAAGATCGTCAGGAAGTAGTCCGACTGATAGTTGGCGAGCACCTGGCAGTCGAAGCTCGAGCCGCCCGCGAATTCGATGACCTGTTGCACGCGGCCGATCAGCGTGAGCTCCGGCGCCTTCGGCAGCTCGTTGCCTTTCAGGTCGACGTCGGGCGTCAGCGCCAGCTGCGCGAAATTGGTCGCCCGCACGTCGGAGACGGTGCCGGAGTCGATCTCGGTGTCCAGCCACAATGCGTTCGCCCCGATCTCGAAGCCGAACGGCAGCGCCAGGGTGGTTTCGAGCTCGATGCCCATGATCGTGGAGTCCGCGACGTTGACGTTCTGCTGCGAGGTGCCGCTGTTGATGCCGCCCGTGCCGCCGATCACCGTCAGCACCTGGAAGACCTGGTCGGTGTAGTCGTACAGGAACGCGCTGGCGTTGAAGAGCACGTTGCCGAAGCGGTTCTTGCTGCCGACTTCGTAGGCGACGACTTCCTCGGGCTTGAACTGCAGCGGTTGCAGGTGCCGCGGATTGTCCGGGCCTTCGGGCTGCGAGCCGTCGAAGTCGGGATTGATGACCGTATCGTTGAAGCCACCCGACTTGTGGCCGGTCGTGACGGTCGCATACAGGAGATGATCGTCGCCCAGGTCCAACTCCGCACCGAGGCGCCAGTCGAAGAAGTCATCCTCGTAGCTGCCGAACTGCTGCTCGGGAGCGATGATGTCCGCGAGGAACGTATGCGTCGGCGTCCCGCCCGGTCCCGGCACGCAGTTCAAGCGACCGGAGTCGACGTCGGGGCGGTCGACACACGTGCCGTTTGGCAGCGACCCGTCGACCACGCCCGTGATCTGTGTATTCAGCGTATCGCGGGCGCCGAAGGTCGCGCCTTCGAGCAGGTAGCGCGCCAGCGCCTGGCGGGATCGATCGGAAACGTCGAACGAGGGGCGGTCGAGGAAGCGTGGCGCGAAACCGGGCGTCGAGAAGCGAGTGCCGAAGCAACAGTCGAAGCCGTCGCCGCCAAGGGCGATCACCTGCCAGTTGCCGCCGATGCCGAAGCGCGACTTCTCCTCGTCGGTGTAGCGTATACCGCCCTTGAGGCGGAACGAGTCGCCGAGGGAGAAGGTCGCGTCCGCGAACGCCGCTGTCGACTCGCTCGACACGTCCGGCATGGTGAACTCCGTGCCGGAAAAGCAACAGCCACCGGGCACGCCGGCGTTGTCGGTCGTCGAGAAGAAGCCGACTTCCTGGTCTTCCTTGAAGTAGAAAACGCCGCCCGTCCACGTCGTGCTCGCCTCGCTCGAAGAGAGCAGGCGCAGCTCGTGCACCTGCGACTCGGAACGGGTGAGCCAGAAGACGTTGCCCCAGTTGTCGTAGTTGATTCCGTCAGGGTTGCTCGCGGCGTCGAATGCCGTGAGGTCGCGGCCGGGAAAAGCGATGTTGTCGTTCTCGGCGTTGATCTGGCTGAAGTCGAGATCGCGATAGCCGCCGCTGTACTCGACTTCGAAGCCGCCGAAGTCGTAGTTGACGCTGAGCTGCCCGCCCCAGTGTTTAGAGTCCAGCTCGCCCTGCCAGCCGCGATAGACCACAGCACGCGGGTCGACGTCGTCGAATTCGAAGCCCTCGACGAACGTGCCGAACATGTTCGAGCCGGGATAGCCCGTGCCGCCTTCCTGCTCGTAGTCGCCGACGAGATAGAGCGAAAGCTGTTCGCTCGGATCCCACAGCGCGGACAGACGGCCGGCACGCTCGTCTTCCTCGCCTGCTGGGGTGAGGTCCGCCAGTCCTGCATTCCGGAAGTAGGAGTCATGGGCGTCGTACAGGCCGGCGAGCCGCAACGCGAATTGCTCGCCCGCGGGCAGATTGATTGCGCCCTCGACAGTGCGGCTGTCGTAGTCGCCGAAGCCGGCCTCGACGTATCCATCCAGCTCGCCGAGCTGCGGCCGTTTCGTGATGATGTTGAGCGTGCCTGCCACTGCATTGCGTCCGCGCAGCGTGCCCTGCGGTCCTTTGTTCACCTCGACGCGATCGAGGTCGAAGAACATCGCACTGACGCCGCGAGGCCGCGGCAGATATACGCCGTTGATGTGGGTCGCGGCGGAGGGATCGCCGAGCTCGGTGTTGTTCGCAGTGCCGACGCCGCGGATAAAGATCTCCACGTTGCCTTCCTGGTTGGCGATATTCATGCCCGGCACGACGAAGGAGAGGTTGCGCAGCTCGGTGCCGACGCCGGCCATCTTGAGCGCGTCGGCGTCGAACGCCTGAGCGAGCGACGCGACGTCCTGCAGATTCTGCTGGTAGCGCTCGACCGTCACGATGACTTCTTCGAGCACGGTGTCGTCGGCCGCCGTTGCCGGCGACGAGAGCGCGAACAGGGCGAGGAGAGCCGCAACAGCGGGCGAGCACTGGCGAAGAGTCATGGTTGCTCCGTGACGATGACAACGAATGAGGATTCGTGCGGCGCTTGCTGCGCGCGCGAACATTCTGTGCGGGCATGCACTGATGTCAAGTCAACAGAGAAATAGAAAAGCTGCTGTGAACCGACGACGCCGGCGCGCGGCACTTACTGCAGAAAACGCCGCGTTGAAAGCGCTTTCAACGCCGACGACGGCCAACGGCCGGCGCAGCGCCACCGCAGCCAATTGGCGGCAAATTCCTGTCACTGCGTACTTTCAACGAGTGTCCCGTGGTCTGAAAGCTGCATACTTCCTGACACTTACAGGCACTCGATCCCCGCCAGGGAAGGTACACTCCATTACTTCCATGGCTGCCTCCGAATCCACCTCTCCATCCGAGCTCCAAGCAGTCCAGACGCTGGCTGGCGCGGTCGCGCCACTGGTGCGCACAGCGGAAATCTCCGACGTTCTCGACAGCGTTACGGACTCAGTCCAGGTCATCGACGCGAACTGGCGTATCGCCTACATGAACAAGGCAGCGCGCCGGACCATGCGCGAGCGTGGAATGGATCCGGACGCGATGATCGGACGCCATTGCTGGGATGACCTCTATCCCGACGGCCGCGGAACTCCGTTGCAGCGCGCCTACATGCATGCCATGGAGAGCCGCGAGGTGACGGAGTTGGAGAACTTCCACCCGCCGTGGCAGCGGTGGTTCTGGGTGCGAGTGTTCCCGGTCGAATCCAACGGCATCGCGGTCTATTTTCACGACATCACGGATCGCAAGCACACCGATCAGCTGCTGCGGGAACAGAAGGAAATCCTGTCGCTGATTGCCAACGGCGCACCGCTCGAGCGATGTCTGAGCGCCGTCACCGAGTCGGCTTCACGGCTGAGCCCCGGTCTGCGGGCCTGCGTGCTGCTCGCGAATCCACAGATCCGCTATTTCGAGGACTGCTACTCCGCGCAGCTGCCGAGCTCGTTTGCGGCTGCGATCCGCCGGGCGCCTATCAATGACACGGCGAGCGGCACCTGCGGCCAGGCTGTGTTCAAGGGCGAGGCCGTGGCCTGCGAGAGCATCGCGACGGATGCGCGCTGGGCGCAGTCATGGCGCTGGCATTGCCTGGAGCATGGCATCCAGGCCTGCCACTCGGAACCCGTTCGCGGCCGCAGCGGTCAGACGATTGCATCGTTGATGCTGTGCTTCGAGGAGCCGCGGCTCATCAACGCGTGGGAACGCGATGTCGCGAAGTTCGCGTCCGCGGTCGCGAGCGTCGCCATCGAGCACGAGCGGCGCGAGCGCGCGTTGCGCGAGGGCGAAGCGCGCTTCCATCGGCTGGCCGACACGATGAGCGTTCGGCTCGACGAGCAACGGTCCATCATCTCGGACTACCAGCGCGCCGATCAGGTGGCGCGCGGCGCGAGCGAGCGCAAGGACGAATTCCTGGCGATCCTCGTGCACGAGCTGCGCAATCCGCTGGCGGCCCTCGCGTCCGCGGCGCACACGCTGGAGAAAACCGAACATCGGGGTGAAGCCGGGTCGCTCGCGGTGGCGATGGTGCGGCGGCAAGTCGACCACATGTCCCGATTGCTCGATGACCTGACCAACGTCGCGCGCATCACACACGGTCTCGTGCAGCTGCGGGTGGAGCCCGTGTGCATGCAGGATGCCGTTCGCGAAGCAGTCGAGGCGACGCGTCATCATGTCGAGTCGCGTCAGCATCGACTGTCAGTCCATCTGCCGGAAGATTCGATCTACGTGCACGCCGACGCCGTGCGCCTGAACCAGATCATCGTCAACCTGGTCACGAATTCCGCGAAGTACACTCCGATGGGCGGCACCATCGATGTGCGACTCACGCGTGCGCGCGGTGATGCCGTGCTCGTGGTGCGCGACGACGGCATCGGTATCTCAGCGGACATGCTGCCGAAGATCTTCGATATGTATGCGCGCGCCGGCGGCCCCGGATACCAGACGAGCGACGGTCTGGGCATCGGCCTGGCGCTCGTCAAGGGGCTGGTCGAGCTACACCAAGGCAGCATCGAGGCACGCAGTGCCGGCGAAGGTTGCGGCAGCGAGTTCATCGTCAGCCTGCCGCTCGAGCGCGACGACAACTGAAACGTCGCGGTGCCGGGAGAAGAAAAGCGGGGAAACTCAGCAGCGCAGCATAATGCTGCATCGCTCAGTTTCCCCCGTTTTTCTCTCCCGGCACCCAGTTAAGTGTCGCGCCGTTCCTGGGGCTGCCACTGCGTCCAGAGTTTTTCCAAGTTGTGTACGAATGCTCGCGACTTGTCCGCGTAGAGGCGCTCGCCGAGAGCGAACGCCTTGTCCTGGAGCTCCTCGCGGCGCCGATCGACGAGATCGGTGGCCGACGCGGGGGCGCGCGGACGTAGCACCGCGAGGTCGTGCTCATCGCCGAGGTAGTCAGCCAGGTGATGGAACTCGTCAGCCAGTTCACCGACCGGTCCCGTGGCGACAGGCGTGAGAACCTGCAGCTGATGCCACAGGTACTTGGTCTGCTTGCGCCACTCGTGCAGATCATCGGTCGCGCGATCCTTGCGCGCGCGGCGCAGTGCGCGGCGCGCTCGACGATAAGTGGAGCGCAGTCCTGTCGCGATGGAATCCCACCCGTCCGCATCGGGTCGCCACGCCTGAGCGCGCGTCATCGCTCTCTTGAGTGCAGCCTTGATACTGGTGAGCTGCTTGACCGAAACGGCGCGCGCGGCCGGACGGACGTTCTCTCCGGAAATCGTCGTTCCGAAGCGCTCGGCCAGGCCCTTGAGCGTGTCGCTCATGACTTCGTCGTCGCGGGCATTCGACAACGGCCGCGCCGCGTCGCGCGCCACAATGTTCTCGCGTCGATATAGCTCATCGCCGATCGCCGCGCGCAGCAGCCGCAACGTCGCGCGGGCGCGCTTCAACTGTTTGCGTGCACCGTGCACATTGGGTTTGCGTCCGTCGAGCTCTTCGATAGCGCAGCCGAGCTGACGTACGAAGATGTCCCGGCATTGCTGCACCGGGCGATCGGGGGAGACGAGCGTTTGCAGCGGCCGATCGGCCATGATCGCAGCAGAGTCAGTCGCGTTGTCGCGTGAACACGATCTCGAACTGCGCAGTGCTGAGCACTTCCTCCCGCGAGCGTCCCTTGGCCTCTTCGAGCTCCAGGTAAGCGTTCAGCGCGGCCATGTGATTGCGAAAGATCGCGACCGACGCTTCGAAGAAGTCGTCGACGGAGCGAAACCACCCTTCGCTGGCGCACTGCTCGACGAACGCGTAAGCCGTCGGGTCCAGTGCAATCGTGATGGGAAGGCGCTGGCGGCCCGGTTTACGCGTGCGCGGGATGTGCATGGAACACTCTCGTGGAAATTACGGGCCAGCTGTTCTGGAGCGCGGCGCCGGGTGGCGTATTCTAGGTCGCCAGCGCAGGCTGTGCCACGTCAAAAAACCGTAAGACAATCGCCGGACCCCGGGCACACGCGGAGCTCACGCGCCTCAATGCCACAGTTGCAGCCCATGCCGTTGTTTCTCAACGAAAGCGTTGGCGCCGACCGCGGGCTGATCTGCGGCTATCAGCTGCAGGAGCAGGGACCGGCGCGCGAAGTCACTGCAGATGGCATCGTGCAGGCGCTCGCGCAGCCCGACAAAGTGACGTGGCTGCATTTCAATTTGTCCGATGCGCGTGCGCGACGATGGTTGCTCGACGCCGCGTTCCTGCCGAGCGCGTTGCGCGAAGTGTTACAGGAACATGACGAAAATCGGCACGTCGAGTCGACCGACGGCGGTTTGCTGCTGGTCATCAGCGATTTCACCTACGAAGACGAGTCGGATCCGTCGGAGGTCGCGGCGCTTTGGTGCTATGCCGGCCCTCATTTGCTGATCACCGCGCGCCTGCACGCACTCAAGAGCTCCGACGAATTGCGTCAACGAATGCGGACCGGCATCAATGCTGCGTCCGGAATCGAGCTTGCCGCGCAATTGCTCGATATCCGTACGACGCGTATCAAGCAGCTCGCCGGCAACATGACCCGCCAGCTCGACGACATCGAGGACGAGATACTTGCAGGCAACATAAGACAGCAGCGCGCGCAATTGGGCCGATCGCGGCGCCTGTGCGCGCGACTGCGCCGGGAGTTTGCGCCCGAGCGCGCCGATCTGGGGCGCGTCCTGCATCGTGCCGCACAGCCGCTGGCCGAAACGGATCGCGGCGCGCTCGAGTCCAGTGTCGAGAGCCTGGCGTTCGCGATCGAGGAGATCGCGGAAATCTACGAGCGCGCCAAGCTTCTGCAGGAAGAGCTGGCGTCGCGGCTCGCCGAGAACACCGGGCGGAATCTCTATGTGCTGTCGCTGCTTACTGCCGTGCTGCTGCCGATGACGCTGATCACGGGCGTCTACGGTATGAATGTTGCGCATTTGCCGGGCGCGAATTCGTTCTGGCTCGTGCTGCTGCTGATCCTGGCGAGCGGCGGGATCACGCTCGCGCTCCTGTTCTGGCGGCGCTTGCTGTGAACCGTTATCCTCGATCGACGAGCTTTGAAGCGGAGAGAACATCGTGAAGACACGAGCGAAGCGCCCGGTGCGCAAATCGCGCAGCAAGCTGCAGGGCGCGGTCGAACTGGCGCGCGAGCGCTGGCAGGCGGCCAAGAAGTCGGCGAAGCGCGCGAGGCAAGCTGCCAAACAGGCGCGTCGGCAGTTCAAGGATGCGAAGAAGATCGTGAAGCGCGCAAAGGCGGAGATGCTGGCTGCGGCCGGCAAATTGAAGAGCTCGGTCATGAGCGCAAACTCGCAGAAAGAAGGCGCGCGTCAAACCGGCCGCCAAGGCTGCACCATCGAAGCCGGCCACCAAGGCCGCACCTCCCAAGGCGCCCAAAGCTCGCGCAACGGCCAGGCGGCCTGCGCGAAGGAAGCCGACACCTGCGGAAGCGGCGTCGACGGTCGCAACCGAGCAGGCGAGCCCGGACCAGCAGGAGACTTCGGCGACCTAGCGCCGCGACCCTTCGACGATGCCGCCGTTCTCGAGCCAGGCATCGAGTCCGCCCGCCAGCGGGCGAACGTGCGCAACGCCCTTGGAATGCAACTGCTTCGCGATCAGGGCTGCTGTCGCGTCGTTGGGACAATCGCAGTAGACGACGACTTCCTCGTAGACGCTGAGTTGCAACTGCTCGGTGTCCGAAACCCACACGCTGCCTGGAATCCATCCCGTGCGTTCGCGCCGGTCCGCCGTGCGCGCATCGAGGATCGCGACCTTCACCTTCGTGCGCAGCAACTCGGCCAGCTGCGCGGGTGAAATCCGCGCCATGCGGATACGCATCCTGAAGCGCCATCGCTGCCAGAACTTGACCACGATAAACGCCAGCACCGCGGCAGCCAGCAGCATCAGGGCAGAGTTGCCGAGCACCGCGAGCTCTTCGAGAACCGCATCGATTGCCTGATGAAAGATCACTCCGAGCGCCACTGCCCCGGCCGCCCAGAGTGCTGCGCCGATGCCGTCGTAGAGTGCGAAACGACCGATCGGGATCCGCGTCTCGCCCGCTAACGTCGTGGCGACGGCGGCCAGGCCGGGTACGTACTTCGCAAAGATCAGAGAAGGCGCACCCCAACGCATGTAGATGCGGCGAGTGGTACCGACACAGGAGTCCGGCGAGAGTGAGACGCGACAGATCAGGCGCAGCATCGCAGCGCCGAAGCGACGCCCGCCCGCGAACCACAGCAGGTCCGCCACGAGGGTGGCGACCACGGCGACTACGAAGATCGGCCATACGGGTGCTCCGGCCGCGGTCGCGACGCCGGCCGCTACCACTACGAGGGAGAACGACGGAAACGGCAGGCCGCCCTGGTCGAGGAGCACCCCCGCGAAGACGATCTGCAAACCGTAAATTTCAAGGACCCGTACGAGGTCTTCCATCGTTCTATGGTACCGGGCCCGCGCGCCCCGACGCATCCATGAGAATCGAATGATGAGCCATCGTATGAATCTGGCAGCAGTGACCTTGGCGGCAGCGCTCCTGCTCGGCCCGGCAGTCACCCTGGCGCAGCAGCCCCAGACGCAGCAGCCCCAGATCGAGAGTCGGTTCGCCGAGGCGAACGGCGTTCGGCTCCATTACCTCGTCACAGGGCAGGGAGAGCCGGTGCTGCTGCTGCATGGCTTCGGGCAATCCAGCCACATGTGGCGGCCGCTGATGAGGGAGCTCGCGAAGAGTCACACGGTCATCGCCGCCGACCTGCGCGGCTCCGGACAGTCGAATGCCGCGGAGGGTTATACGAAATCGTCGATGGCGCGCGACGTGCAGGCGCTCATGAAGGGACTCGGGCACGAGAAGGTGAGCATCGTCGGTCATGACATCGGGTCGATGGTCGCGTACGCGTATGCCGTGCAGTTTCCCGGCGAGGTGAAGAGCATGGCGCTGCTCGATGCTTTCTTGCCGGGGGTCGGCGAATGGACGAGCGCATGGTTGGCGCGCGATCAGTGGCACTTCGTCTTCTACGGCAAGACGCCGCAAGCGCTCGTGCAGGGCCGCGAGCGGGTCTATCTCGAACACTTCTGGAACGACTTCGCAGCGGATCCGGCCAAGTCGATTTCGGAGGCAGATCGCAAGATCTACGCGGCGGAGTTCGCGCGGCCCGATCACGTCCACGCGGGCCTGGAGTACTTTCGTGCGATCGAGCAGGACGGGCGGGAATTCCGCGAGTACGCCGCGAAGCCGCTGACGATGCCGATGCTCGTAATCACCGGCGAGAAGGGCGGCGGTGACTTGCTCATCAAGCAGGCGCAGCTGATCGGCACGGACGTGCAGAGTGCGATCGTGCCCGGCGCCGGCCACTGGCTGATGGAGGAAGCGCCGGGGTTCGTCATCCCGAAGCTGGTGGACTTCCTGAGCCGATCAGAAAATCCCCCGCAGGCACGGCGGCGCGGTCAGTGACCAGTGGCTGTGAATCATCCGCCAGTTGCCGCCGATCCGTGCGTATACAGCTGTGGAGTTCCAGCGTACGGTCACTTGCTTGCCGTCCGGCTGCAGACCTTCGCTGCGGAGGTTGTAAGTGAGCACCGCCACGTCGCCGTGACGCTGCACTTTCGGATCGATCATCTCGTAGCGCGGAATCTTGATCTTGCCGAATAAAGGACGATAGTAATCGGTCATCGCGGCATGACCGTCGAGGCGATGCTCGGTGCCGACGTCGAAGTACGTGATCTCGGGTGCGTAGGTGTCGAGAAAGCCCTGCGGATCGCCGGCGCCCCAGCGGTCGAGCGCGGCACGCTCCAATGCGATGATGTCGTCTTGCGGAGCTGTCGCGCCGGTCGTCATCACAAGGGCTGCTCCGGCGACTACTATGAGAGTTAGGATGCGCATGGCGCCACCCTAGGACCGGGCGATACCTGTGAATAGAAGAAATGGAACATCCGCGGTCGTCGTCACCTATCGCGAACTCGCGCCGTCCCCGCCGCTGCGCAACTACGTTCGCTCGTACTACTCGTTCACATCTGCGGCCTCGCCTTGGTGCGGCCCGCGTGGATTGATACGCGAGGTTCACTTCACCGCTGGCGACTCGTTCTGCTCTCCGCGCTTTGCAGACGGGCACACTTCGGTGGTGGTCGAGCTCGGTGCGACCTGCAGCCTGCAAGGCGGCTGGAGCTTGGGCGCACCGGTGCGAGCGCATGTAATCGGTGCACTGCGGAGTGTGGGAGCGCCGGCTGGGAGCGACCGTCCGAAGATGATCGGTGCGTACCTCGAGCCCGGCGCGACGGCGGCGCTGCTGCAAGTTCCGGCGGTCGAGTTTACGGATCGCGTCGTGAGTCTCGACGACGTCTGGGGCTCGCGGGCCGCTCGCCTCGCGGAGGATCTTGCCGACCTGGACGAGCCTGCATGCATCGACCGCTTCGAGGCGGCACTATTTCAGCGGCTGCGGTGCGCGCCTTCCAGAAGATCGAGCGTCGATGCGATCGGACTTGCGCGCTGGACGCGGGCGGAGCCTGCGTCGATGTCAGTGCGGCAACTCGCAGAGGCAGCCGGTGTATCGCGCCAGCATCTGACTCGCGTGTTTCGCGAAGTGATCGGGGTGAGCCCCAAGCGATACTGCCGGCTGCAGCGCTTCCATGCAGGACTCGCTTACGCGGGAGCAGGCACGGGCGTGCCGTGGGCCGAAGTGGCGGCGGAGCTTGGGTATGCGGATCAGTCGCACATGATCGCCGAGTTCCGTGAGCTGAGCAGTCTTACGCCCGACGCGCTGGCAACCCAGCGCTGGTTCCACCCCTTCATTCTCGAAGCGCAGTACAGAACGGGATCAGGCCCATCGCGGACTTGATGCCGTTCACGAGGAGCTGCTCGAACTCGCGCTGCCCGGGAAATTCCGCGCCTGCGGTGAAAGCGGCTGCATCGTGCCCGAGCGTCGTCAGCCACGCGCGGCCACCGTCGTAGTAGTGGCACCAGGCCACCGGATGCAGATTGCCGTGGCCGGGGTGGAGGTGCTGCCGCGTCGCTAACGTTTTCTCGTCGACGCTCAAGAGGAACTTGACCTGCGTCGGAAGCGGCTCGACGTTGTACCACTCGTCACGGAACGGCCATGACTTCGGCAGCCCGTCAGTGGACGGATCGCTTGCCGCGATCTTCACTGTGCCGTTCTGGTGCGCGCCGTGGTCGTAGAAATTGGTATTGCCGAGCAGCCCTTCGTACCACGGCCAGTTGTATTCGGTCCCGAACGCATTGTGGATGCCGACGAAGCCGCCGCCAGCGCGGATGTACTGGCGAAGCGCGGTCTTCGCAGCGTCCAGACTCGCAGCGGTGCTGGTGTTGATCGCGAGCGTCGGGTCGATCGCACGGCCATGCGCGAATAAGGCGTCGCGGCTCGTGCTCGCGAAGATCACGGCCTTGTAGCGATGCAGGTTCGTCAAGCGCGTGACGTCTTCGGTCCAGTCCGCTTCGATTCCCGCGCGGCCGAGCCAGGTTCGCAACGACGTCTGCACGACATTGCTCGGATCGAGAGCGGGGTTGAGACCCGCAGCCAGCGGCGGCCCGAGATTCGAGTGACGAGGGCCGGCCGTGCGCGTGTAAATCAGTACGCGATTCCCTTCGCGTTTGTCTTTCGCCCAATTGTGATAGCAGTGCGGATCGGTGCCGCGGCAGACGTCGTGGGCGAGCGCGGTCCCGATAGTTGCCGCCGTACACAGGATGGCAGTCGCGATCACATCAATATGTAGCCGCACGCCGCGAGCTTGACACACATGTACCAGTTCGTACACTGGCGCGGGCGTGACGCCGTACGCCGCTCTCATCGCCGCCCTGGTCCTGTGTGCAAGTTGCACGGCTGTGCCACGGCACGGTTGCGAGCCGCGCGACGGCCATAGCTTCATCTGCGGCGCGCAGCGCCCGGAAGATCTCGCGCGCATTCCGAACACGCGCTGGCTGGTGTTCAGCGGATTCAGCGATGGCGCCGGACTCAAGCTCGTCGATACGCGCACGCGAGCGATGCGTCGCTGGTATGGCGGGGGCGGCGCGCAGCTCGCGTTCGATAGCAAGCGCTTCGAATTCTGCCCATCGCCGCCGGATCCGTCCTTGCTCAACACGCAAGGTTTGAGCCTGCGCACCGTCGGCGACTCGCAGCACGACCTTTATGTCGTCAATCACGGCGGGCGCGAGAGTATCGAGGTCTTCCGTATCGATGCTACTCAAGACGAGCCGCAGATCCGCTGGATCGGCTGCATCGAGATGCCGTCAGCGACGCCGGCAAACAGCGTAGCGACGTATTCCGACGGCACCGTGCTTGCTTCTGTATTGACGCATCCCGGAACGTCGATCACGGATTTCGTGCGCGGCGATGCTACCGGCGGGGTGTATCAATGGCGGCCCGGCGAAAGAGGCTTCCGCCTGCTACCTGGCACGCGTCTGCCCGGTAACAACGGCATCGAGACTTCCGCCGACGATCGCGAGTTCTACGTCGTCGCCTTCGGCTGGCATGCGGTAGTCATCTATGCGCGCGACGACACGTCGCAACCATTGCGCAAGGCGATCGCGCCGGGCTTCATGCCCGACAACATTCACTGGGATGGCTCGCGCCTGATCCTCGCAGGCATGCAACTCGACGAACCGGCGTGCGGCGGCACACGGAAGATCGTCGACGGCAAGGCCGACGACATGCGTTGCCACCGCGGCTACACCGTCGCGGCACTCGAGCCGCAAACCCTCGAATTCACGATCGTCGCCTACTCGCAACCGAATGCCGGCTTCAACGGCGTGTCCGCGGCGCGCGTCATCGACAACGAGCTGTGGCTCGCCGCATACCAGGGCGATCGTATTGCCGTCAGAGCCTTACCGGGCACGTCCAGCAGCGCCGACTAACCAGCGCGCAGTGCGCTTGCAACGGGGAGGCAGGACGGCATATTGTAGGCACGTACTAGTTCGTACATAGAACAAGACAACCATCGGCATAGGGGGCGAGATGAAGCGTTCAGCGAGAATCGGCGCGGCGAAGGGTCTGGCGGTCGGGGTCTCGACGGTGCTGTCCTGCGGCGTCGCGCACGCGGCGCGAGGACGATGCGCAGCGGTCCGAAACCCGGCTGGAGGAAGTGATCGTCACCGGATCGCTGATCACCGATCCGAACCGCGAGTCGCCGAGCCCGATCGTGATTTCGACGATCGAGAGCCTGCAGAGCAGCGGCGCGGTCGCCTTGGAATCGGCGCTCAACCAGATGCCGCAGTTCGCGCCTTCGGGCAGCGCGGGCAATGGCGGTCAGGGCACCGGTGGCCACGCTACCGTCAATCTGCATGCGCTGGGCGCCAATCGTAATCTGGTGCTGCTCGACGGCCGGCGTCTGCCGCTGGCGGATATCTTCGGCACCGTCGACATCAATCTGGTGCCCGATTCGATCCTGTCGAGCGTCCAGACGATCACCGGTGGTGCCTCCGCCGTGTACGGCTCCGACGCAATGTCCGGAGTCGTCAACTTCATCTCGCTCGATCATTTCGAAGGCGCGACGTTCGATGCGCAGTACGGCAACACCGAGCGCGGCGACCGTCGGCAGACCAAGGCATCGCTCGCGCTGGGCACGACCTTCTCCGATGGCGCCGGCCATGCGTTGCTGTCAGTGGGCTACACCGAGCGCGACAAGCTACTCGGCAGGGACCGGATGCCGTTCTTCGATCTGCTGACGCCGTCTTCGTTCATCGGGCAAGGCACGTTCGTCCCTGCGGCGACCAACCTGCCGAACCAGACCAACGTCAATAACCTGTTCGCCAGCTACGGCGCCGCCACACCTGTGCCCAATACGCTGAACCTCGGCTTCAACGACGACGGCACGCTGTTCACGCAGACGGGTGCGAGGAACTACAAGGGGCCGACGACGGACGACTACCGGATCATCGCAGGCAACGTGCGCATGCCGGTGCAAAAGGGGTTCTACGTGCAGAACCCGCTCGATCGCAAATCCGTCTTCAGCAAGTTCGACTACGAGATCGGGCCGGTGACGACGTATGGGCAGATCCTGTACGTCGACTCGACCGTCACGACCAACACGGGCAACAGCCTCACGCAGTTCGGGACGTTGACCACGATCCCGGTGACCAATCCGTTCATTCCGAACGATCTGCGCACGTTGCTGGCAGCGCGTCCGCAAGCCGCCGCGCCGTTCACCTGGAACGGACGCTATGTCGGCGTGCCGTTCAAGTCGTGGGATGAGCAATACACGACCGCGCAGTACCTCGGTGGCTTGCGCGGTGCTCTGCCGTTCGCAGGCTGGACCTGGGATGTATTCGCGGCGTATGACACGACCGAGCACGTGCAGACGAATTTCAACGCCGTGCTGAAGAGCCAGGTGCAGAACCTGCTCAATGCGCCGGACGGCGGCAACTCGATCTGCGCTGGCGGCTTCAATCCGTTCGGCCTGACCAACGCCTCGCGAGTCTCGGATGCCTGCCTGCGCTACATGACGACCACTGCGCATAGCACCGAGGATCTCAGCCAGACGACTTACCAGGGCGTCGTACAAGGACCTCTGTTCACGCTGCCGGCAGGCGAAGTGAAAGTCGCGTTGCTCGTCGACCACCGCAAGAACACATACGACTACCGCCCGGACTCGCAATTGGCCTCGCAGAACATCGAGGCGGTGATCGCGTCGCAGCCGACCACAGGCGAGATCTCCGTCGATGAGTACGCAATACAGATTGATGTGCCGCTGCTCGCGGACGTGCCACTGGTCAACAAACTGAACATCGGCGGTGCGTTCCGCCGCTCCGATTACACGACTTCGGGCAGCGTCGACAGCTATGAGGGTGACATCCGTTGGGAACCGATCGACAGCCTGCTGATCCGCGGCGGCTATCAGCGCGCAGTGCGCGCACCGAACATCGGCGAGCTGTTCGCGGCCGCGAGCGGCGCGCAGATCGCCTTCGGCACGCCGCCGGCAGCGCTCGGCGATCCGTGCGATGTCCGTTCGACGGCACGTACCGGCGCGAATGGTGCGAGCGTGCGCACCTTGTGCCTGGCGCAGGGCATTCCCGGCGCGATCATCGACACGTACGTGTTCCCGACGACCGCGACAGCCGGCCTGACTCAAGGCAATCCGGACTTGCAGCCTGAGACCGCCGATACCTACAACTTCGGCTTGGCATGGACGTCGCGATCCTCGGAGCGGCTCTTGAGCGGGCTCTCGGCCTCGATCGACTACTACAGCATCGAGATCGAAGACGTCATCTCCGTCGTTCCCGGCCTGTCTGCACTGAGCAAGTGCTACAACCTCGATGGCTCGAATCCCGGTTATGCACTCGACAACCAGTTCTGCCAGCTGCTGACGCGCGATGCGAACGGCCTGTTGCAGCTGATCCAAACGCCGTATCTGAACCTTGGCGGGTTGCAGACCGAGGGCGTGGACCTGCAGTTCGACTGGGTCGTCGACCTCAACGACCGCTGGACGCTGCGCTTCAACACCGCAGTGGGTTACCTGCTCGACTTTTCGGTGCAAACGCTGCCGGGATCGCCGTTCCAGGACTTCACGGGGACGAACACGATCGCGGCGAACCATACGGTGTCGAACACGTTCCCGGAGTGGAAGGCGCTGACGACTGTCGGTGTCGGCTTCGGGCCGGTGAATGCCTCGGTGCGCTGGCGCTACCAGGATGCGATGGCAGACGTCACATCAGTCACTACGCCTGCAACGCCCGGTCGGGGTGTCGCGACGTACAACCTGTACGACTTCACCGCTTCCTACGACTTCACGTCGACCTGGCAGCTGCGTCTCGGCGTCACGAACCTGACCGATGAAGGCCCGGTCACCGTGTCGAGCTCGCAGACGGGTACGGACACTTCCGTGTTCGACGTGCTCGGACGTTCTTATTACATGGGTGTGCGGGTGCGGATGTAACGGTCGCGGCCCCGGCAAGGGGCTACCACAGCCCGACGTTGGGCGACGTACCCCCGCGACCAACGTCGGGCTCTGGTTTCGCAGGAGACCATGCAGAGATCCATCGCCACGATCTGCGTCAACGGCACGCTACGCACGAAGCTGCGAGCGATCGCCGACGCCGGCTTCGAGCACGTCGAGATCTTCGAAAGCGATCTGCTCGCGTGCCCCGAGCCAGTGGCAGTCGTCGGCGCGATGCTGCGCGACCAGGGGCTCGCCTGCGCGGCATTTCAGCCGTTCCGCGACTTCGAGGGCATGCCGACGCGACTGCGCGCGCGCGTGTTCGACCGCGCGGAACGCAAGTTCGATGTGATGGAAGAGCTCGGTACGGATCTCGTGCTGGTCACCTCGAACGTGTCGCCGGACTCGCTCGGCGAGCGTGGCCGCATCGTCGACGACTTGCGCGAGCTGGGCGACCGGGCAGCGGCGCGCGGCTTGCGTGTCGGCTTCGAAGCGCTCGCGTGGGGACGACATATCAACGATCACCGTCAGGCGTGGGAGATCGTGCGCGAGGTCGATCATCGCGCGGTGGGATTGGTGCTCGATTCGTTCAGCTCGCTTGCGCGCAACATACCCACGGAGAGTTTGCAGTCGATCGACGCGGCGAAGCTGTTCCACGTCCAGCTCGCCGATGCGCCGTCGCTGTCGATGGATCCGCTGTCGTGGAGCCGACACTTCCGCTGCATGCCGGGGCAGGGCGATCTGCCGCTGGTGGAGTACGTGGCGGCGCTTCGCAGGATCGGTTATCGGGGCGTGCTGTCGCTCGAGATCTTCAACGACCGCTTTCTTGCAGGCTCTGCGACCGAGGTCGCGGTGGACGGGATGCGTTCACTCGCCTACCTGCTCGAGCAGGTTGAGCAGCGCGCGCTCGGCGCGCCGGCGAACGACCACCGGGTGCGCTGTCAGCGGGTCGAGTTCATCGAGTTCTGTGCAAACGAAGAAGAGGCAGCGCAGCTCGGTCACATGCTGCAGACCCTGGGCTTCGCGCCGACCGATCGTCATCGCCGCAAGGCGGTGACTCGCTGGCGGCAAGGCGACATCAACTTGATCGTCAATTGCGAGCCCGAAGGCTTTGCGCACTCGTACGACACGGTGCACGGCGCGTCGGTCTGTGCGATCGGCGTGCGCGTAGCGGATCCTCTCGCTGCGCTGGAGCGTGCCCGGCGGCTGCAGATCAGCAGCTTTTCGCAGCCGGTCGGGCCGGGAGAGTTCGAGATCCCGGCGGTGCGCGGCGTAGGCGGCAGCCTCGTCTATTTCATGGCGGATGCGGACGTGGACTCGATCTGGCGAACCGAGTTCGAGCCTCTGCCGCACGACACGCCGCTACCCGATGCTGGATTGCGGTGGGTCGACCACTTCGCGCAGTCGATGCAGTACGAAGAGATGCTGTCGTGGTTGCTGTACTACGTTTCGCTCTTCCAGGTGGAGAAGAGCCCGCCGGCCGAGATCGCCGATCCGGTCGGCCTCGTACTGAGTCAGGCCGTGCGATCGCCGGACGGCGGCTTCCGTGTCGTCTTGAACGGCTCCGCGGCGACTCAAACCCTGGTAGCGCGGTTCCTCCATGCATACGCAGGCGCGGGCGTGCAGAGCATCGCGTTCGCTACGGACGACATCTTCGCGACCGCGGAAAAACTGCGCCGGCTCGGTCTGGAGTTCCTGTCGATCCCCCCGAACTATTACGACGACCTCGGCGCGCGCTACGGCCTGGAGGACACGGTGCTCGTTCGCATGGCCGAGCTCAATATCCTGTACGACGAAGACGCCGGTGGCGGCTATCACCATCTGTATACCCGCGCCTTCGTCAAGCGCTTCTTCTTCGAGATCGTCCAGCGACGCGCCTATGACGGATACGGGGCGCGCAATACGGCCATCCGGCTCGCCGCACAGTCCCGGTTCAAGAACCTGCCGCCTGTCGTCCCCTGACGCACGATTCTCGGCCGGCCCCATTATGGTGTACTGTCGCGGATCGAGCAGCGCGGCCGGCGCTGCGCGTGAAGAGGATTCGTGGATGGCTAGCCGAAAGAAGAAAGCCGCGGCCAAGACTGCGGGAGACGAATTCGCCAATGATGCTGAGCGCTCGAAGGCGGACATCCTCGCCGTGGCGACCGAGGAGTTTGCGACGCATGGCCTGAGCGGGGCGCGCGTCGACGCGATCGCCGAGCGCACGCGCACCTCGAAGCGGATGATCTACTACTACTTCAAGGGCAAGGAAGGCCTGTACCGCGCGGTGCTGGAGAAGGCCTACTCCGAGATCCGCTCGCTCGACAGTCATGAAGGCATCGAAGACGCCGACCCGCCCGAGGCGATCCGGCGCATCATCGAGCTCACGTTCGACTACGACGAGATGCATCCGTTCTTCGTCAGCCTGGTCAGCGTCGAGAACGTGCACCAGGGGCGCAATATCGCGCGGCTGCCCTCGATCAAGAAGCGCAACGCCAGCGTGATCCGGGTGTTGACCTCGATCCTCGAGCGCGGCGCGAAGCAGGGCATCTTCCGCAGCGACGTCAACGCCATCGATCTGCACCTGCTGATCAGTGCGTTCTGTATCTTCCGCGTCGCGAACCGCTTCACGTTCGGGACGATCTTCGATACCGATCTGTCGGATCCGGCGATCCGCAACCGCCACAAGAAGATGCACGTCGAGGCGGTGCTGCGCTACCTGGAGCCGCGGCGCAAGAACTAGCCGGCGCGGCGATACGCGCTGGCTGCCAGATAGCTGCGGGCGGTCTCGATGCACAATCGTGCGTACTGCTCGGCGCCGAGCGCCGCAAGTTTCGTCGTGTTGGGAATCTCGACCGAAAGAGGAACTGCGGGCAGCCGCCGCAGGATGGCTGCGACGTCGATGCCGCCTTCGCCGAGATAGAGGCGGGCGCCGCGACCGATGCGGATCAGCTCGTCTTTGTCGGTCGAATACTTTGCCGGAGCATCGCTGATCTGCACGAAATGAAACCAGTCGCGCGGCAGGGAGCCGAGCGTCGCCAGGTCGGCGCGACATCGATCGAAATGCAATGTGTCGACGACGATGCCGGCATTGTCGCACCGGGCTTCGCGCACGAGCTCGGCTGCTTCGTTCAGCGTGCGGATGCCGGACCAGGTGACGAATTCGAGGCCCACCGTCAGGCCGAACTGCTGCGCCAGGGCGCACAGCTCACTGAAGAAATCGCGGATGTAGGCACGGTCGTCGCACCACGCGCTGCTGAGCACATGCTTGCCGCCCAACTGCGCCGCCGCTTCCATTGCGGGCAGATAATCCCGCGGCTTCGCTTCCTTGATGATTCGCGCGACCTCGATGTCGAGCAGCTGGACGCCGGTGGCGGCGAGCGCTGACTTCGTCCGGGTGAACAACGCTCGATCTGTTGCGAACGGATGGATCGGTTCGTTACGAGCACCGACCGGGATCGGTCGCAGTCCGACGAATGCATAGCCCGCGCGCGCGGCGATCTCGATGAACTGCGGCGGCGAGCATTGCAGCGCCGTCAGATGAGCGAGCGAGAACTGCCATGTCATCAGCGCGCTCCGGCCTCTCGCGCGTGATAGCCGAGAGGCAGGCCGGCCGCCGGCAGATAGCCGTACAGTTCTTCGGTGGGCACGGCTGCGGCCAGGATCTTGCGGGCTTCGAGCAGCTTCGGAAGATCGACACCAGTGTGGAGTCCCATCGACTCCAGCATGAACACCAGATCCTCGGTGACGATGTTGCCGGTCGCGCCCGGCGCGAAGGGGCAACCGCCGATTCCAGCCATCGAACTGTCGAATGTATCCACGCCGACCTCGAGTCCGGCGACGACGTTCGCAAGTCCCAAGCCGCGAGTGTTGTGCAGATGAAGTCCGGCGAAGGCTTCGCGGCCGACGGCGTTACGCACTCGGACTACGAGATCGCGGATCTGCGCTGGATTCGCATAGCCGACGGAGTCGGAGAGGCCCACTTCGTCGCAGCCCGCTTCGCGCAGCTGCTCGGCGAGACGCACCACTTTGTCGGCAGACACTGCGCCTTCGTAGGTGCAGCCAAATGCGGTGGACATGCCGCCTTCCAACTTCGGCCGGCGAGCTGCCGGCTGTGCGCGCAGTAGGGCTACGATGCTGAGGACCTCATCGAGCATCTGCGCGTGAGTGCGACGGACGTTCTTCAGGCTGTGCGTCTCGGACGCAGAAAACGGAATCGTGAGCTTGTGGGCGCCAGCCTTGATCGCTGCTTCCGCCCCGTGACGGTTCGGGATGAGCACCGCAACTGTGAGACGAGGAATCGTCAGCGCGTGCGCGACGATCTCGGCAGTATCAGCGAGCTGCGGCAGCAGGTGCGCTGGTACGAAGCTACCGACTTCGATCTCGCGCAGGCCGCTGGCCGCCAAGGCCGAGATCCACGCCTTCTTTGCGGGCGTCGGCATGATCGTCTTGATGCTCTGCAGGCCGTCGCGCGGCCCCACTTCGCTGACGAGAATCTCGCGGCTCATTGCGCTCAGTCGGTCGCTACGTGCTCGAGCTGCTTGTCGGGCGCGTAGATGTCGAGAATGTTCCAGTGGCCCGTCGTTGGCGTCGGGTTGTTCTTCATCGGCACGTCGAGCACGTAGGGTTTGCCGGAGCTGAGCGCACGACGCAGCGCCGGAGCGAGATCGGCGGCAGACTTCAGGCGCTCGCCTTCGCAGCCGTAAGCACGTGCGATGTCCGCGTAGTTGGGCTTCTGCTCGCTCCAGCTTCCTTCGGCGACAGGGAACAGCGTGCCGTGGGTCACGCCGTACGCAGCTTTCTGCAGTCCGGCAATCGTGCCGTACGCGTTGTTGTTCATCACCAGCCAGACGATGGCGAGATTGTGTTCGACAGCGGTGGCTAGTGCCGCCGGGTTCTGTCCGAATCCGCCGTCTCCGACCAGAGAGATCACTGTCCGGTCGGGGCGCGCGATCTTCGCGCCGATCGCCGCCGGCGGACCGAAGCCCATCGTCGCGAAGCCGCCGGGCGTCAGGACACTGCCGGGCGTGTAGATCGGGAACTGCTGACCGACACCGTTCTTATTCCAGCCGACGTCGGTTGTGATGATCGCGTCGCGCGGCAGTTGCGCGCGTACCTCGGCGAGGATGCGCTCCGGCATCATGGGGAAGGCGTCGGAGGTTGCCATCGCCTCGTTGTGAGCAGCAAACTCGCGGCGGCTCGCCGCAATCTGCTCGACAATCCGGCCGGGCTTGCGACCGGATGGATACAGTTCGCGCGCCACCTGCAGCAGAACAGTGAGTGCCTCCTTCAAATCGGCGACCGCACCGAGCTCGGTGGTGAAATTACGGCCGATCTCGCTCGGCTCGATGTCGATGTGAATGAGCCGCGTCGGCGGAATGTTGAACGTGTAGTCGCGATACCAGGAGCTGCAATCTGCTTCCTTGAAACGCGTGCCGAGGCCGAGCACCCAGTCGGCGGCGAGGCACGTATCGTTCACCAGCTTCGTACCCCAGAAGCCGCTCATGCCGAGCAGCAGCGGATGATCGTCGGGGAGGGCGCCCTTACCCATGAGACTGTGTGCGACGGGGATGCCGAGGTAATCGACGAACGCGCGCAGCTTCTCCCACGCTTGCGACAGCACGATGCCGCCGCCAGCGTAGATGAGCGGCTGCCGCGCTTCGGCCATGTGATGCACGATCTCGCGAGCCGTCTTGGTGTCGAGCGAAGGCTTGCGAAGCGAGCGTGTGTTGTTCTCGAGGCGCGTGAAGCAGTGCGCGTCGATTTCGGCTGAGAAGACGTCCATCGGAACGTCGACCAGCACCGGCCCCGGCTGGCCGCTTTCAGCGAGCAGGAATGCTTTGTCGATGATCTCGGCGAACAGTGTCGGATCGTCGACGCGCCAGGCGCGCTTCACGAATGGCCGATAGATCTCGTGCTGCGCGCCGTCGGCGTGGAGGTTGACCTCCTGGTGCGGATGCTTGCCGAAGTAGTGCGAGGGCACATCGCCGGCAATGACTACCATCGGAATGCAATCGAGCGCTGCGTTCGCAACACCCGTCGCAGCGTTCGTCAGTCCAGGCCCCAGGTGTGTGAGTAGCACGGAAGCCTTGCCTGTTGCCCGCGCATAGCCGTCCGCGGCGTGGGCAGCGACTTGTTCGTGCCGAACGTTGACGAACTCGACGCGGCTTGACGCCATCGCGGAGAGGACCGCGATGTTCGTGTGGCCGCAGAGACCGAACACATGGCGGACGCCGCGGCGCTCCAGGTAGCGCACGAGATGATTGGCAACTGTGTCTTTCATGAAGCGCGTGCGGGCTACAGCGTCTCGCTGTTGTAGAACTCGCCGAACAGCTCCTGGTCCGAAGGTCGGTCCTCGGGAATCGGTCGGCTGACCCAGGTCGTCTGCATGAAGTGCTTGAGGTGGATGTTCTCGTTGGTGATGTTGCCGCCCCAGATGCCGCAACCGAGACTCGAGGTCATCGGCATGCCGTTCGTGAACGATCCGGCATTGGCCTTCGACTGCGGCTGGCGGACCATGATGCGGCTCACCGGCGCGATGCGCGCCAGCCGATCGATGTGCTCGTCGTCGTGCGAGTAGATGCCGCACGAGTGGCCTTTGCCGCCAACTTCGTAGACCTGGCGCACCATCTCCAGGGCCTGGTCGAAACCGTCGTAGCGATACACGGCCAGCAGCGTGGTCAGCTTCTCGCGCGAGTAGTTGTGCTGCGGACCGATCTTGTCGTTCTCGACGATGATGAACTTGCGATCGAGCGGAATCTCGAAGCCGGCAGCTCTTGTGATTGCCTGCGGCGGACAGGCGACCGTTTGCGGCAGTCGGTGCCCGTGGTCGTCCCACATGACTTTCTCGATCGCGCTCGCCTGCGACTTGCTTGCCAGGTAACCGCCTTCCTTGACGAGCGCGGCGACCAGCGCGTCATAGATGCGCGCATCGATGAGCAGGTTGCCATCGGCAGAGCAGCCCGAACCGAAGTCGGACGTCTTCGACATGCGGGTGTTGCGTGCCGCGATGTCGATGTCGGCCGTTTCGTCGATCACCATCGTGGAGTTGCCGGCGCCCACACCATATGCAGGACGACCAGAGCTGTAGGCAGCGCGCACCATCGGTTGTCCGCCGGTCGCAAGTGTGAGGTCACAGTTCGCCATCAGGTATTGCGTGAGCGGAATGCTCGGATTCTGAATGCACTGGAACAGATCGGCAGGCGCGCCCTGGCGTCGGATCGCTTCGCGCATCACGCGCACCATCTCGAAGGTCGTGCCCTTGGAGCGCGGATGCGGCGAGAAGATGACCGCGTCGAGGCACTTCAGCGCGTAGATGCCCGTATACGGAGGAGTGAGCTCGGGATTCGTGGTGGGCACCAGCGACGCGATCACGCCCGCCGGCTTCGCATACTTGACGATGCCCTTCGCCGGATTCTCCTCGATGATGCCGGTGCTCTTTTGTCGAAGCGCGTCGCGTAGCACACCGAGGATCTTCACGCGCTTGGCTATTGCGGCCTTCAGGATCGCCGAGACCGCTCTCGGCGACGCTCATTGCCACGATGCGGCCGAAGGTCTTTTCGTTTGCGGTTGCCCATCCCAGTGCCTGACACAGACGGTCGATGCGCTGCTGGCCGTAGTCGGCAACCTCGCGCATCGCTGCACGAGCGCGCGCAATCATCGCATCCAATTCGGCACGTTCCGGGTCGGGTTTGACGGCTTGGGCAATGGCCACTGGCGGATCCTGCAAGGGTGTCCGGCAGTATTCACCCACCAGTTCGTACAGTCAATGCTCGATGAACCAGGTAGTACATACGGCCGCGGAAACCGGCAGCGGAAGGCGGCCCTAAGCTCGAGCCGCCTGGCCTACTGCCGAGACGGCCGCGCGCAGCGCGAGCAAGTAGCTGTCCACGCCGAAGCCGCAGATCTGGCCGCGCGCGATGGCAGCGATCACCGAATGCGTGCGGAATTGCTCGCGCGCATGGATGTTCGACATGTGCAACTCCACGATCGGCACTGTCAGCATCGCGAGCGCGTCACGCAGGCCGTAGCTGTAGTGAGTCCAGGCGCCCGCGTTGATCAGAACGGCATCGACGTCTTCGCTGAACGCCTGCTGGATCCGTTCGCACATTGCGCCTTCGTCGTTCGTCTGAAAGGTGATGACCTCGACACCGAGTTCCTTGCTGAGCGCCAGCAGCCGCGCGTCGATCTCCGCCAGCGTCGTCGTGCCGTACTTGGCCGGCTCGCGCTTGCCGAACATGTTGAGATTGATGCCGTGGAGAACGAGGATCTTCATGCTGCGCCATGGCCGAGGCAGATCAGGCTGCTGCTGTCGCGAGCTTCGAGTGAAAGCGGCGCTGCATGCGCGCTACGTCAGGATTCACGCCGAAGAACAGCTTGAAGGCCATCGCTCCCTGAAACACTGCCATGCCGTCGCCGTCGAGAGTGCGACAGCCGTGCTGGCGCGCCGTGCGGAGCAATTCGGTGAGCAGCGGCACGTAGACAATTTCGGCGACCCACAGCGGCGGTCGCAGAGATTCGGCAGGTACCGGTATGCCGGGATACTTCTGCATGCCCGTCGGCGTCGCATGCACGAGGCCGTCGGCGGTTGCCAGAGCGGCCGCGACATCGTCGCAAACGGTGACTTTGCGATCGGCGAACAGGGCGGACATGCGTTCCGCGAGAGCGACCGCGCGGGAGCGATCCATGTCGTGCACGCTCAGTTCCTGCGTCCCCGACTTCAACATTGCATAGCCGACTGCGGCGCCGGCGCCGCCGGCGCCGACGAGCACGGCACGTCGTGGGTTCACATCCGACATCTCGCGCCGGAAGCTCTCGGCAAAGCCCCACCAGTCCGTGTTGTGACCGATGCGGCGGCCGCCGCGAAACAGCACGGTGTTCACCGAATGCAGAGCCTGGGCTTCGGGCGAGAGCTCATGCAGTAACGGAATGACGGCTTGTTTCGAGGGATAGGTGACGTTGAGTCCGGTAAAGCCGCGCTGTTCGGCGTGATCCAGTACCGCTGCGAGCCCTGCTGCACCCCCGGCCATCAGGTCGAGGTCCAATAACTCGTAGCTGATCTGCAATCCCAGCGACTGCCCCTCGTCCATATGCATCGACGGGCTCGAGGAATGCTGGATGCCTGCCCCCACCAGGCCGGCCAGGTACGTGCGATTGGCGCTTTCAGCTCGCATGCGGGAGCAATCGTTGTACTAACTGGTACATCACGTCAAGCACTGGCTGGCGGCTCGTCGACGAACTCGACCCGGCGCACGTCGCCGACCACGAAAACGTAGGAGACCACGCCCACCAGAGCCAGGGCGCCGATGAAGGCGAGGGCCCAGACGAACGAACCGGTCGCCCCGACCACGAATCCCACGACCAGCGGTGTCACGATGCCCGCGAGGTTTGCGCACAGATTGAAGACGCCGCCGCTCAGACCCATCAGCTGTTTCGGTGCGACATCGGTCAGCAGCGTCCAGCCGAGATTGCACATGCCCTGGCCGAAGAACGCGGCGGACATGATCGCGATCACCACTGCGTCACGCGTGACGAAGTTGGCAATGACGATGGTCGAGGCCAGGAGCAGCCCGACGATGATGGGCGCCTTGCGTGCGACGTTAGCCGAGCCGGTCCGGCGCAGGAGGAGGTCCGAGCAGACGCCGCCGGTGATGACTCCGACGCACGCTGCGATGAACGGCAACACGGTGAAGAAGCCGACCTTGATCCAGCCCATCTGCCGCTCGGTGGCAAGGTACGTGGGAAACCACGTCAGGAAGAACACCAGCGTGGAGTTGCTGGCGAACTGTCCGATCGAAGCGCCGAGAATCTGGCGCTGCTTGAGCAGGAACGCGATGTGTCGCCACTTGAAGTGGACGCGCGTGCTTTGGCCGAGGCCGCCGCCGGAGGCGATGTGGTCGAGCTCTGCCTGATTCGCGCGGCTTTCGTGCGGATCGCGGTAGAGGGCATACCACAGCACGCCAAAGCCGATACCAGCGGCGCCGACGATGATGAGCAGCGCGCGCCAGCCGAAAGTGGCGGCTACCCAGAACAGAACCGGGCTCAGGAAAGCGAGACCGAAGTATTGCCCGATCGAATACACGCCGGTCGCGGTCGCGCGCTCTCCTTGCGGAAACCAGGTTCCCAGGATGCGACTGTTCGACGGAAAGGCCGGCGCTTCGGCGACACCCAGCCCCATGCGACACGCAATCAGCGACCACAGGCTCGTCGTCAAACCCTGGAACAGGGTGAACGCCGACCAGATCGTCACTGACAGAAAGTAGGTGAGTCGCACTCCGATCCGATCGAGCAGGATGCCGCCCGGAATCTGCGCAGCCGCGTAGGTCCACGAGAACGCCGAAAAAACCACGCCCATTGCCACGGCGCTGAGGCCGAGGTCGCTGCTGAGCATCGGTGCGGCGACGCTGATGACCGTGCGATCCAGATAGTTGATCAACGTGCCGACGGTCAGCAGCGCCAGGATCGCGAAGCGTGCGCGCGTGCGCTTGGCCGTGGCCGGTGCCGCGGTGGCGGAGAAGTCGAGCTGCGAAGGTGCGTCCACGAGCAGGGTGATTGTGTTAACGAACTGGTACGTGCATAGTAAATCAACTCGTCGGGAGCCTCCAGCATGATATGTCGGCGCGCGAGCGGGGTCGCAGTACTGTGCATGGCGTTCGTTCTCGGCGCGCCGGGCAGTGGATTCGCTGCGACCCGGGCGATTCGCAGCGACCCGATAGTGGTCGAGTCCGGCAGTCTCGCAGGGACCGAGCTTGCGTCCGGAGTGCGGGCGTACCTGGGCGTGCCGTTCGCCGCACCTCCCGTTCGCGACCTGCGTTGGCGTCCGCCGCAGCCGCTGACGCCTTGGGAAGGCATCTATCACGCAGATCGTACTGCGCCGGAATGCATTCAGACCCTGCGCGCGCATGACATCAATCACTACTTCGGCGAAGAAGCGACCAGCGAAGACTGCCTGTATCTGAACATCTGGGCGCCGCCGCACCGTGCCGGCGCGTCGCCGGCGCCGGTCGTCGTCTGGATCTATGGCGGCGGGTTCACGATCGGCTCGGCGTCGATGGCGAACTACAGCGGAGAGCGGCTCGCATCGAAAGGCGTCGTCTATGTAGCCCTGGCATATCGCGTCGGTGCGCTCGGCTTCCTCGCGCATGCGGACCTCAGCGCCGAGTCGCCGCAGCGTGTGTCTGGCAACTACGGATTCCTGGATCAGATCGCGGCGCTGCAGTGGATCCAGCGGAACATCGCGCGCTTCGGTGGCGACGCCCGGCAGCGTCACGATCATGGGACAGTCCGCGGGTTCGGCGAGCGTATCGGTGTTGCAGGCGAGTCCGTTGAGCCGGGGCCTGTTCCATCGCGCCGTCGGCATGAGCGGAGGCGCCCTCGGCGCGAACATGGGCCGGGCACGGCCGTTGAGCGTCGCCGAGCAATGGGGACGCGAGCTGCAAACGATTCTGAAGGCGCCATCGCTGACGGCACTTCGACAACTGCCGGCTGACAGGATTCTGGCCGTGCAGGGAACGACGGGCCGCTACGGGCCGCTGGTCGACGGTTGGCTGCTGCCGGAAGATCCGAACGCGATCTTCGCAGCGGGCAGGCAGAACGACGTGCCGCTTCTGCTCGGATACACGCGCGATGAAGGGTTCGACGCCTTCAATCAGGTCATGACGTTGGCCGAGTACCGAGCGCAAGCGGAGCGCTATGGCGAGCACGCGGCCAGACTGCTTCGGTTATACCCGGCAAGCTCCGATGCCGAAGCGCGCCGCGCGAGCCTTGGATATCGCAAGAGACGCAACACTGGGTCTGCAGATGCGCACGTGGGCACGCGCGCAGACGAGCACCGGCAAGTCACCAGCATTCCTCTACCTGTTCTCGCGCGTTCATCCGTATACGCCGGGCGTGAAGTTCTCGGACCACGATCCGACGACCATCGGCGCGTATCACACCGCCGACGTTCCGTATTGGTTGCAGACCCTCGACAGTCTCAACCTGTTTCGAACGACGCGCGATTGGACACCCTACGATCGCGAACTGGCCACGCGAATGTCCGACGTGATCGTGAGCTTCGCGCGCACCGGCAAGCCTGTCGCTGAGCGGCATCGATTGGCCGGCTTACCGCAGCGAGGACGAGCGCATCGTCGAGCTCGGCGACTCGGTGCGGGTGATCCCCCTTCCGAACAGCTCGAAGATCGATTTCCTCGCGGCGCATCCGCCACGCGAACCCGTGATGGGCGAGGGCGCGAGGCCCCGCAACCGCGATTAGTGGACATCCCAGAGGCCGTGATGAAGATTCGATCGACGCTCATCGCACTGGCACTGACGAGCACCGCTGCTTTCAGCGATGCGCCGACCGGTCCGGAACCTGCGATCGGGACCAAGGCCGTGCTCGAGGACCGCTATCCGGAGCGACGCATCGCATTTCCGGGCGGCGTGGCGGGACTTCCGGATCTCACGTATTCGACGTTGAGCGGCTTCAGACCGCTGACGTTGGATCTCTATCTGCCTGCCGGCCAGACAACCGGCGGCGCGCCCGTGATCGTCTACGTGCACGGCGGCGGTTGGACCGGCGGACACACGCGGCACTCGGGTGCGTTCGAGAACTGGCCCAACGTGCTCGCGTCGCTTGCAGCCAGAGGCTACGTCGTCGCATCGGTCAACTATCGATTGAGCGCCGAAGCGCCGTCGCCCGCCGCAGAGCAGGACGTCAAATCTGCGGTGCGCTGGCTGCGTGCCAACGCCACGCGATTTGGCGTCGACAAGCGTCGAATCGGAATCTGGGGCGGCTCTGCAGGCGGTCAACTCGCGGCGCTCGCCGGTACCAGTTGCGGCGTCTCCGCGCTGGCGCCGCCTGTTGCTGATGCGAAAGCTCCGCTTGAATCGGATTGCGTGCAAGCGGTCGTTGCTTGGTACGGGGTCTTCGACTTCGTGCCGCTCGCTAAGAACGTCGTGGCGCCGCCGAACGTGGCGCGCTACTTGGGATGCAAAGCAGGCGCGTGCGCGGACGACAGCATCGCGCTTGCAAGTGCGGTCCGCTATATCGATCGCAGCGATCCGCCATTCCTGCTCATACACGGCGCGCTCGACAAAACTGTGGCTGTGACCCAATCGCAAAGTTTCCACGCGGCGCTCCAGGCGGGTGCCGTGAAATCGCAGCTGATCGTGCTGCCGGACGTCGATCACAGCTTCGTCGGCAACACCGCCGAGCTCACGCGCACAGCAAGCCTGCGCGCGCTGCACGCCACCATCGAATTTTTTGACACCACCTTGCGTCCTGCGCGCTGACGGATCCATCGGTCAGCGAATGCGGGCGAAGAGTGCAGTTGACATGAACGTAGAGCAGTCAGGGGGCAGCTATGCGCGAATACAAAGTCATCGGTCCGGGCGCCGTGCTCGGCCTTCTTGTCGGATTTCCGGCAGTCGGTGTTGGTCAGGAGCAATCCACACCTGCGAATCAGACGACGCTGGAAGAAGTTGTCGTCACAGGCACGAGCATCCGCGGCGCAGCCCCGGTCGGCTCGAATCTGATCACGGTCGGCCGCGCTGAGATCGAAGCGAGCGGTGCGCAGACACTCGCGCAAGTGTTGCGCAGTGTGCCGGCGGTAACAGGCTTCGGCAGCTCAGGCGCCGGCGCAGTGGGTCAGGGCGGCGGCGGCGCGGGCGGATTTCAGAGTTTCGATGGCGCCGGCAGCTACACGCCAACCATTCATGGACTGGGCGCGAGCGCCAGCAACGGCACGCTGATTCTCATCGACGGTCATCGTCTGCCGCTTTCCGGAATCAATCACACGCTGGCGGACCCGAGCGTGATCGCGCCACTGGCGATCGAGCGTGTCGAAATCCTTCCCGATGGAGCATCTGCCGTGTACGGCTCGGACGCCGTGGCAGGCGTGTTGAACTTCATCACGCGGCGCAAGTACAACGGTTTCGAGGGCAACCTCCAGGCATCGTTCGGCGACGAATACAAGACCCAGAGCGCGCGGATTCATTACAGGCTTGAGTGGCGCACTCGGCTCTGCCATGTTCACTTACAACTATTCGACGCGCGACAACCTGCTCAGTCGAGAGCGTCCCTACACAGCTGCTAATCACATTCCGCAAGGCGGCGGCAATTTCGCGAACTTCAACTGCGGCCCGGCGAGCGTCAGCCCGGCGGCCGGTCAGCCTGGCGCAGGGCTGATCTTCGCGCATCCATACACCGGCGCCGGCGTTGCCAACGTCGCGGCGAATAGCTTCTGCGACTTCACCGGCGCTACGGACATCATTCCGTCGGACGATCGCCACAATCTGATGCTGAAGCTCGAGCGCGACGTCAACGACTCGCTCACGCTGACCGCCGACTTCATCTACGCGCGACAGCGCAACGTCACGAACATCAATCGCGGATCTGTGACGGCAACAGTATTCGGGCCCGGCAGCACGCCGGCCGGCGGCGCGGGGCAGATCAATCCGTTCTTTGCCGGTCCGGCGGGCGTCACTGCCGAAACCGTGCGTTTCCAGGCCGACGAGCTGTTCGGCCCGGGCGCGCAGTTCGCGGGCGGCGCCGAGTCGCTGTTCGGAACGTTCCAGGCGGACTACGACCTGGGCGGCGATTGGCGCGCAGTGTTCGGCTCGACGATCGGTCAGGACGACAGTCGGCAGAAGCGTGAGGGTGCGCTTTGTGTCAGTTGCGCGCTGCTTGCCCTGAATGGCACGACGAACACCGCAGGCAATCCCGCGACACCATCGGTACCCGGCACCACGACGGCTGTGCTCAGCCTTCCGCTCAGTGCTGCGAACGCTCTCGACGTCTGGTCACCCGCGAGCTCGAACCGTACGTCGGCGGCATTGCGCAGCCAGCTGCTCGATTCCATGCAGTTGCAGATCGCGCATCAGACCATCAAGGACTTCACGCTGAAGTTCGACGGGCCGGTGTTCGATCTGCCCGGCGGCGCAGTGCGCGCCGCGGTAGGGGGCGAATACATCGAGTACACGATGCGCGAGGAGGTGTCGCGCGAGCGCGGTACCGGGCCAGCGAGCTCGAACTCGCTGACGACATTCATCGACCTGGGCCGCGACGTGAAGTCCGGATTCATCGAGGTGCTGGTGCCGGTAGTAGGCGAGAACAATTCCTTCCCCGGTGTGCGCGGCCTGGACGTCAACGTTTCCGGCCGGTACGACGAATACAGCGACTTCGGCGACACGACCAATCCGAAATACGCGATGAACTGGACGATCGTCGACGGCGTGCGGGTGCGGGCGAACTACGCCGAATCCTTCACCGCGCCGGCACTGACCAGCCGCGGCAACGTAGACGGTGTGACGGCCGAGTCGTCGTTCGGCGGGCTCCTCGGAGCGACGGCATCCGGCGTGAACGCGAACTTCGCGATCCCGAATACTTACCCAGGTGCGATCGGTCTGCCAGGTTGCACGGCGGCGACGCCGACGTGTCTCATCAACACCTCGAGTGTGCCTGGAGTGTTCCTCGCCGGCGGCAACAAGGATCTCGTCGCACAGGAAGGTGAGACATACTCCGTCGGTATCGACATCGAACCAGCGGCGCTACCGGGCTTGCGGTTCAGCGCGACATGGTGGAACACGAAGTACCAAGGCGCGATCACTGCTCCGCAGGCTGCGTTCGCGATCGGCTCGCCGGATCTCAGCAGCCTTCTGCAACTGTTCCCCGGCGGCGTGCCCGCTGACGTACTCGCGGCCGCGACACGCGGCTTGCCACAGACTTCGCCGCTGGCGGCGACCTCGTACTTCATCTACAGCTTCCAGCAGCGCAATGCGTTCAACCTGGAAGCGACCGGCATCGACGGCGACCTCTCGTATCGATTCCAGACGGACATCGGCAACTTCGCGATGGGCGTGGCGGTATCGCACAAGCTGAAAATGGACCAGCAATTCGGCGACGGCGGCGAGGAGTTCAGCGTCCTGAACACCATCGGTATCAACACCACGTTCCCGTCGAATCGCACGTCCGGCCGAGTCAATTTCGGCTGGAACCTCAACGGCGTGAGCGCCGACCTGTTCGTGAACTACAACGATTCGTATCTCAACTGGAACGGCTCGGCGCCGTTCCCGGTGGTGCGCAACGCGAACTTCTCGCCCGTCGGGGGCGGGCAGGAAGTCGACGACTTCATGACGGTCGACCTGCACGTCGGCTACACGTTCGGTACGAGGGGCATGTTCGAAGGCGTGCAGGTCTATCTCGATGCAAGCAACCTGCTCGACGAGGATCCGCCGTTCGTGAATGCGCCGATCGGCTTCGATCCGTTCAATGCGAATCCCATCGGGCGGTTGCTGACGGTAGGTGTGAGCAAGAAGTGGTAGCACGCTGGTTCACGCTCGCTGCAGCGGGTGTGCTCGCTTCGTGCGCGTCGCGTCCCGCCGCGGATTGGCCAACCTACGGCCACGATCCCGGTGGGCAGCGCTTTTCGCCGCTCGCGCAGATCACGACGTCTAACGTGGCGAAGCTGCAGGTCGCGTGGACCTATCACATGCGACCAGCCGCCGTAGCAGAGGGCAGCGGCAGATTCGCGGGATCTGAGGTAACACCGCTCGTCGTCGGCGGTTTGATGTACGTCACCACGCCGTACCGCCGCGTGCTCGCACTCGATCCCGACAGCGGCGCCGAGGTATGGTCGTATGAAGTTCCCGGCCCCGGCCAGCCGTCGCTGCGCGGAGTGGAGTATTGGCCCGGTACTCGAGCAATCCCTGCACGCGTCATTTTCGGCACTCGCGACGGTCGGCTGATCGCTTTGGACGCGCGCAGCGGCAAACCTGCAGCTGGCTTCGGCACCAACGGCGTCGTCGATCTCAAGACGCCCGCAGTAATGGCAGACAGCGCCGGTTCGAAGAGCGCCGAGAGTTATCCGAGCTACGGCTTGACGTCACCGCCGATCGTTCATCGCAACGTGGTCATCACCGGATCGGCGACGCAGGAATTTCCGCCTCGAGGCGTCGCGGGCGCAGTGCGCGGTTGGGACGTCATCACGGGCAAGCTGCTTTGGACTTTTCATTCCGTGCCGCTACCGGGGCAACGCGGCTCTGATACATGGGAAAGCGACAGTGCGCGCGAACGCTCGGGCGTGAACGTCTGGGGCTTCATGACTGTCGACGATGAGCGGGGGATCGCGTATCTGCCATTCGCTGCGCCCGCGTGGGACCGCTACGGCGGCGATCGCAAAGGAGCGAACCTGTTCGGCACGTCGCTGGTCGCCGTCGACGCGCTCAGCGGCAAGTATCTGTGGCATTTCCAGGTCGTGCATCACGACATCTGGGATAACGATCTGCAGGCGCCACCCGTGCTGTTCGACGTGCACCAGCAAGGACGAAGCGTACCGGCAGTCGCGATCGTCTCGAAGAACGGCCTGTTGTTCATCCTGGATCGACGCACCGGTGTGCCCATTCATCCGATCGAGGAACGGCCGGTTCCCGCGAGCGAGGTGCCGAACGAGCAGGCCTGGCCGACACAACCGTTTCCGCTGCGGCCGCCGCCGCTCGCTCGCAACAGCTTCAGTCCGGAAGAGATCGCAACCCTGACGCCGCAGCTGCGCGCATTCTGCGAGAACTTCGTCGCGAAGAACCGGATGCGCTCCGGCGGCCCGTATCTCCCGGTGGGCTACAACGTCGTCACGATCAACTTCCCCGGCTTGCAGGGAGGAGCGAACTGGGGAGGCGCATCGTTCGATCCGACGCGTGGATATTTGTTCGTCAATACGCTCGACATGGGCCAGGTCACTTCATTGATCGATAGTGACGGACCGTTGCCGGTCGCGCGCGGCCCTGTCAGCGGCCGCTTCTACGAGCCGTCGAGCCGACTCATGTGTCAGCAGCCGCCGTGGGGACGATTGACGGCTGTCGACGTGAACAGCGGCGGGATCGTTTGGCAGAGCGTGCTCGGCGTCAGCGACAACCTTCCCGCAGAGATTCAGCGAACGGGACGACCGAACGTTGGCGGCTCGATCGCCACTGCCGGCGGCCTGGTTTTCATCGGCGCGACCGACGACAGTCGCTTCCGCGCGTTCGATGCCAGCACCGGCAGTGAGCTTTGGACGGCGAAGCTCGACGCCTCCGCGCATGCGACTCCGATCACCTATCGTGGGAAGAGCGGCAAGCAGTTCGTCGTGGTGGCGGCAACCGGTGGAAGCTTTCTGGGCAGTCCGGTCACCGGCGATTCGATCGTCGCGTTCGCGTTGCCTTAGTGCGCCGGGGCAACGTCAGCGAGGTAGTCGAGCAGAATCCCGAGATCGTCCTCGCCGATCACGGCGCCGCGATCGATCATGAGTCCCGTCACCTCGGCCCACTCCGATCGGGTTCTGCCGCGCGCGAGCACGACGCCGAGCTCGTGGCAACCCAGGCAGCTGCGCACCAACGCATCGCGGCCGGCGCCAGCGGGCAATTCGTCCAATGAGCGCGCAGCCTCGGCCGCTACGGCGCCGAGTGCGGCAGACGCCAACGCGCAGAAGAGAATGCTCGTCGAGGCTCCCGCAGTTCGCATCGCCGCCACCGTCGAATCGATGATGCAAGCTAACACATCATCGATTCGACGAACGATGCTCGCTACGCTGCCAGTGCAATCGCGGTGAGGTCGGCGATCTGAGCACGCGCCTCCCCCAGGCTCTTGCGCCGTGATTCCTCTCCGAGACCGAGCCCTTCGGCGAACACGAACTCCGATTCGATACCGATGAAGCCCAGGAACTGGCGCAGATAGGGGACCTGCGTGTCGGCCGCTGCGCCGTAGACGCCGCCGCGAGTGACGAACACATAAGCACGACGTCCGGCAAGCAGTCCCTCCGGCCCGGCACTTGTGTAGCGGAAGGTGACGCCGGCCCGCGCAATGTGGTCGAAGTAGGTCCGCAGCGTCGAAGGCACGCTGAAGTTGTACATCGGCACGCCGAGCACGATGGCGTCGGCACTGCGCAGCTCATCGATGAGCGCGTCTGAGTACGCGACTACAGCCTGCTGGTCCGGTGTCCGCGCTTCGGGCGCCGTGTTGAACGCCTGGAAGCGCTCGGCCGTGAGATGCGGTGCCGGATCGGCCGCGAGGTCGCGCCTGATCACGCGTCCATCCGGGTTGCTCGACAACCACTGCGCAACGAAACTCTCTGCAAGCTGTGACGACGCGCCCTGCGCGCCGTACAAACTGCTCTGCACATACAACAACGTGCTCATGTCTCGACCTCCAATCGCCGGTTCGTTCGATGGGGTCTATTCAACTATTGAATCCGTCGATAAAAAAGCGCAAATTTTGGCTCGAACCTATCTACGAAATAGATGAATGGCCGCTCTACGTGCAGAAAACCAGGCTTTGGCCCCGCGAATTTCGCTGGAACAGTGGCGTTGCCTCGCGGCGGTCGTCGAAGCAGGCGGCTACGCGCAGGCAGCGGCCCGGCTGCACAAGAGTCAGTCCTCGGTAACCTATGCCGTGCAGAAGCTGGAGCGGATGCTCAAGGTGCGCGCCTTCGAGATCCAGGGGCGCAAGGCCGTACTCACGGGCGTCGGTCAGATGCTCTACCGACGCGCGCGGACCTTGCTCGACGATGCCGGCGAGCTCGAGCGCGCCGCTCGCAAAGTCTCGGCAGGGTGGGAAGCGGAGATCGGCCTGGCCGTGGAAGTTCTGTTTCCAACCTGGCTGATGTTCGTCTGCCTGAATCGCTTCGGTACGCAGAGCCCGCAGACGCGCATCGAGTGGATCGAGACCGTGCTGGGCGGCACCGCAGAGGCGCTGCAGAGTGGCGCGGCGGATCTCGGCATCGCAACGCGTGTACCGGCCGGGCTCAGCGGCGAGCCGCTGATGGCCGTAGATTTCGTGCCCGTGGCGAATCCCAACCATCTATTGCACAAGCTCGGCCGGGAGATCACCGTGCGCGACCTGCGCAAGCATCGGCATCTGGTCGTACGCGATTCGGGCGCGCAACGGGACAAGAAATCGGAAACGCTCGAAGTCGAGCAGCGTTGGACGGTGACCAACATGAGCACGTCGATCGGCGCAGTCTCGCGCGGGCATGGTTTTGCATGGCTGCCGCAGGACAAGATCCGCACTGAAATCGCCGACGGATCGCTCAAGATCCTGCCTTTGCGCGGCGGTCGCGTGCGCACAGTGCAGCTTTATCTGATATTCGCCGACCGCGATGCTGCCGGCCCGGGAACGTTGCGGCTCGCGGAGATCGTGCGCGAAGAAGTCGAGCGCGGCTGCCGCGCCATGGGAGATGCGAAATGATGCAGGCTCTGGCGGTCGTCATCGTGATCCACGCCGGCGGCTTGCTTGCCGACCCCGGCGACCAGTCGCTGCGCGAGCAGACGATTGTCGTCACCGACAGCAAGATCACCTCTGTCGAGAAGGGCTATCAGCCCGCCGAGCGCTACGGTGCCGAAGCGCGGCTCGTCGACCTCAAAGATCGCTTCGTGCTGCCCGGTCTGATCGATCTGCACAAACACATCTCGATGCCGCTCGACGCCGATCGTGAGACGGTGGAATCCGAGACGCGACTGGCGTTGATGACCGCGGCGATCGCGAAAGCGACGTTGGATGCCGGCGTCACCACCGTGCGTGACATCGGAGACAACGTTGGCGTGACCTTCGCCGTGCGTGACGCGATCAACTCGGGTTTGCTGCAAGGATCGCGCATCCTCGCGGCCGGCCGCATCGTCTCCAGCACCGGCGGTCACGGTGCGTCGAAGGAATTTCAGAACATCGAGCGGCCGCGCGGCGGCTGTGACGGCCCGGAATCCTGCCGGCGCGTGGTGCGCGAAAACATCGAAGCCGGCTCCGACTGGATCAAGGTCACAGTCTCGGGCTCAGGCGGCGCGCCGAGCGGCCTGGCAGACGCTGAGCCGATCATGCTGCCGGAGGAAGTGCGCGCAGTGATGGAAGCTGCTCGTCGTGGCGGACGGCCCGTCGCCGCTCATGCCCACAGCGCTGCAGCCATCAAGCTCGCGCTGGAAAGCGGCGCCCGCACGATCGAGCACGGCACTTACTTCGACGACGCCGGTGCGCGGCTGTTCAAGAGCAAGGGTGCATTCATCGTGCCGACGGCTTACGTCGCGGAGTTCGTCGGCAAGCAGATCGAGCGATTCTCCGATCAGCCCGGAAAATTGCCGGCGGAAGCATTGCGGCGCTGGACGCAGGCCGCGGTGGTCAATCCGGGCCGTGCGTGGAAGGCAGGGATTCGACTCGGCGTGGGCAGCGATTCGGGCAGTCGCGACGACGCCTTCGCGACCGCACGCGAAGTCGAGCTGTTCGTCGCGAGCGGCGTTCCCGCTGCGGACGCGATCGCGGCGGCGACGAGCACGAACGCCGAGATCCTCAACATGCAGGATCGCTTGGGCCGGATCCGTCCCGGCTTCGAGGCCGACCTCATCGCAGTCGAGAGCGATCCGGCGCTGGACGTCGCGAAGCTGCGGACCGTCTCGTTCGTAATGAAAGGCGGCGCGATCGTCGTCGACCGTGCCGTCACTGATCGAGGGCAACAGCCGCCAAAGTGATCGGCAGTTCCTGCGCCTTGGCAGCGATGAGCCGCAGCGTTTCGGCCGACAGCTCCGTACTGTCGAATTCGATTTCCGCTTCGATGTATTCGAGGCCGAGCCGCCGTGCACGCACGGCGCGCGGCACGATATTGCGGGCCTGAAAGAGTTGCAGCAGGCGGATCAGAGCGCCTGGATCGGCTTCGACGATAGCCTTGAGCATGAGAGGGTGCCTCGGTTCTGGACTGATTCGAATTCGCAGCGACGCCCGGCATCCGCGGATGCCGGGCGGCGAATCTGAATCAGGCTCGAGGACGAGGAAGCTCATGCGGCCGTCAGTATTGCACAGGTGGCCCGGCGCACGCAGCGTGAATGGCACTTCCAGCGCTTGCGTCGGGCGGGCACGCTGCAGGAATGATCGATATCGAACGGCGCCAACTGATGGCTCTCTTCGCAGCGCTACCGGGACTCGTCGCGCTCGGCAGCGCGCATGCCGCTCCCGACGCTCCGCGCGATTTCGATTCCTTTCTGGGCAAGTGGCAGGTCCGGCATCGCAGCCTGAAGAAGCGCCTGGCCGGCAGCAACGACTGGGAGGAATTCGGCGGCACCTCGCATTGGCAGTCGATTCTGGGCGGCATGGCCAACTTCAACGAGAGCACGGTCCACCGCGCCGGCAGTACCTACCAGTCGCTGGGACTGCGGGCCTTCGACGCGAAGACGAGTGTCTGGACCGACTGGTCGCTCAGCGGACGCGATCCGACCAGGATCGTGGTCGACGGCGTCGGCCGCTTCGCGAACGGCGTCGGTATCTTTTTCGCCGACGACACGTTCGAAGACAAGCCGATTCGGGTGCGCGGCATGTTCACGCCGCTCACCGCGCGCACGATGCAGTGGGAACAGGCGTTCTCGCCGGACGGCGGACGCACTTGGGAAACCAACTACGTCATGCACCACACGCGCATCGCCGACTGACTTCTCCCATCAGGCAGGTGCGTCAAAAAATGTAATGACGGTTGACCCGTCGTTCCCCTGAGGCGGACGCTCTGCGCGAATCGCGAACCGCAGAAAACCAGGGGGACCTCATGAGCTCGAACCCGACACTGGATCGACGGGCATTCGTTCGCGGAGCAGGCCTGCTGTGCGCCGGAATGTGGGCGGCGCCGGCTCTTGCTCTCACCGAGGCCGAGCTGTTCCCCGTGGCGACGACGCGCTACGGCAAGATCAAGGGCATCACCTGGTCCGGAATCCACGCATTCAAAGGCGTGCCGTACGGCGCATCGACTGCAGGGAGGAACCGCTGGAAAGCGCCGCAACCGCCGGCGAGCTGGCGAGGCGAGCGCGAATGTTTCGACTACGGTGTGATCTCACCGCAGGTCACCACTGACCGCCGCTCCGAATATTCCTCGCTGATCATGTGGGATCGTCACGTCGGCGGCGTGGGCGAGGACATGCTCACGCTCAATGTCTGGTCGCGAGTCGCGACGGCCGATGGCGGCAAGCGGCCCGTGCTCGTCTCGTTCCACGGCGGCGGCTACACGACAGGCTCGGGCAACGCGCCGGGCTACGACGGCGATCCGCTGGTGCGCTTCGAAGACGTCGTCGTCGTCACCGTCAATCATCGCCTCGGCGCGCTCGGGTATCTGGATCTCGTCGGCGCCGGCGCTTCGGCGGAGTTTGCCGACGCAGGTTGCGTAGGCCTGCTCGACCTCGTCGCCTCGCTGAAGTGGGTGAACGAGAACATCGAGAACTTCGGCGGCGACCCCACGCGCGTCTTCATCTTCGGCCAGTCCGGAGGGGGTGCGAAGACATCCGCCATCTACTCGATGCCCGCGGCGAAGGGCCTGTTCAGTCGCGCGGCCGTGCAGTCAGGCTCTGCATTGCGCGGGCAGACGCGCGAGACGGCTGCGAAGGCAGCGCAGGCATTGATGAAAGAGCTCGGCGTCACGAAGGCAGAGCGACTCGTCGATGTGCCGTGGACGAAGCTGCTCGCTGCACAACAGACCGTGCAGGCGCAGGGATCCGCGTTCTCACCGGTGGTCGTGGAGGGCACGGCATTCGGCCGTCATCCTTTCGATCCCGATGCGCCGCCGAGCTCGAAGGACGTGCCGCTGATCGTTTCGTACACGGCGGACGATGCAGCGCTGCGCCTGACCAACTTCAAGGTCGACGCTGCCGGCGTCAAGGAAGGGCTGACGAAGCAGTACGACGCGGCGAAAGCCGAGCGCATCTTCAACGCTTACCGCGCCGAGTACCCGGACATTTCGGATTACCTGATCAATGCCCGCATCGCGACCGACACGCGCAACGCGCGCTCGGTGATCAAGCAGCTCGAACTGAAGGCGGCGCAGCCGGATGGCGCTGCGTGCTACCAGTATGTGTGGGAGTGGAAAGCGCCAGGCATGGACGGCAAGTTCGGCGCCGTGCACGGGGTCGACGTGCAGTTCTCCTTCCACAACGCGCGCGGGCCGCTCGAGGGCGGCGCAGGCATGGAAGCGCGCTTGATGGCCGATCGATTAGCGTCTGCCTGGGTCGCGTTCGCGAAGAGCGGCAATCCGAACAATCCTGCTCTGCCCGAGTGGCCGGAGTGGGAACCGGATCAGCGCATCGCGATGATCTTCGACATCAACACGCGTGCGGTCGCGCGTCCCCACTCGCGCCTGCAGGAACTGTGGCGCGAAGTGGAGAGCGCGCAGGTGAGCCGCGAATAGCGCCCGCCGCATAGTGCGGACGTGACAGCCACTCAGTTCCCCCTGGCAGCCAGCGGAGGCGTGTTCTTATCGATCGTGGGCGCGGCGATCGTGCTGGGCGCGCTGCGCTTTCGATCCCGCAACGTCCTGCTCGCGGCGGGTGCCGTGCTCGCCACTCTCGTTACCGTACTTGTTGCTCCCATGCTCACTGCACGAGCAGGGGTTCCGACCATCGCTCAGATCATCTGGTTGGCGGCTGCTGTAGCTGCCGAAATCGTGCTGCTTGCGGTGTTCATCCGGCGCGCTGCGCCCCATGGCGAGCGCGCCGTCGTGCTGACGATCCTCGGAATCGTCGCGGCGCACTTCCTGCCGATGGCGCCAGCATTCGGTCCAGCGATGATCGTGCTGGGCCTGCTGTGCGCCGCGAACGTCCTGCTCGCCGCGAGTGTTGCAGACTACTCATTGCGCTCCGTCTGGGCGGTCGATGGAGCGCTGAAGGCCGCGATCGGAGCCTTTCTCGTGTGGCTGCCTCATGGGCTCACCAACATCTGAGAGCTGGCAGGCTGTCGACGGGCTTTACAGCACTTGCTAAGGTGTCGTGAATAACAACCAGATTGCGACCTTCAACGCATGGCAACCAACATCTCGCAAACCGCCGTGGCTACCCCTCGAATAGACGAGCGCTCGATCCGCAAGATCGCGCTCACGGCCCTCGCCGGCACCAGCATCGAGTGGTACGACTTCTTTCTGTACGGAACGGCCGCGGCGCTGATCTTTCCGAAGGCGTTCTTCGCCGCGGATATGCCGCCGGCCGTGGCGCTGCTGGCCTCTTTCAGCACGTTTGCGGTCGGCTTCGTCGCGCGCCCGGTGGGCGGCATCATCTTCGGCCACTATGGCGACCGCATTGGCCGCAAGCGCGCCCTCGTGGTCGCTCTGCTGTTGATGGGCACCGCTACCACGCTCATCGGCTGCCTGCCGTCCTATGCCTCGATCGGCGCCTGGGCGCCGATACTGCTGATCGTGCTGCGCTTCGCGCAGGGCATAGCGATCGGTGGACAGTGGGGCGGCGCAGTGTTGCTCGCTACCGAGAACGCACCGCCAGCGAAACGTGGGTTCTACGGCAGCTTCGCGCAGGTCGGCGCTCCGGTCGGCGTGATTCTCGCGAATCTCGCCTTCCTGATCGTGAGCGCGAACACGAGCCCGGAAGCATTTCTCGAATGGGGCTGGCGCGTGCCGTTCCTGGCCAGCGTCGTGCTCATCGGCATCGCGTTGTTCATCCAGCTCAGGCTCGAGGAGACGGTCGAGTTTCTGCGCTTGCAGAAGAGCGAGGCGGGCGCGCGCACGACTGCCGGAAGCACGTCACGTCCAGCCACCCGCTCGCCGGTGATCGAGGCGTTGCGAACGCATCCGAAGCAGATCGCGCTGGCGGCGGGCGCATTTCTCGCCGTACAGGTTCCGTTCTACATCCTGATCGCGTTCGTGATCGCATATGGCACGGGTTCCGCGGGCCCCGGCGTTTCGCGCGACACCATGCTCTCGGCAGTGCTCGTCGGCGCGGTGGCGATGATCCCCGCTCTGCTCATCTCCGCAGCATGGTCCGATCGCCACGGGCGTCGCGGTATCTACATTACCGGCGCCGCGTTGCTGGCTGCGTGGAGCTTTGCGATCTTCCCGCTGCTCGACAGTGGCTCGTTCGTGTTGATCTGCGTCGCCATTGCAGTCGGACAGGTGCTCGTCGCGATGATGTACGGCCCGCAGGCGGCGTTCCTCACAGAGCTGTTCAGCACATCGGTGCGCTACTCGGGTGCCTCGCTCGGCTATCAGCTCGGCGCGATCATCGGCGGCGGGTTCGCGCCGATCATCGCTACTGCATTGCTGGCGAAGTATCAGCACACGATGGGCATTTCGATCTACATGGCAATCGCCTGCATCATCACCATCATCTCGACAGCGCTGCTGAGCGAGCGCAAAGCCTAGCGGAAGTGCACTATCGCTTGTGACGCCTCGCGATCTCGACGATCTTGCTCTCGTTGACGCGGCCGTAACCCAGGTCGATCAGTTCCTGCAGCTGTGCCGCCGCCACTGCGCCGAAGGGAGCTCGCGTTCCCAGCCCTTCGGCCAGCTCCAGGGCGTAACGGACGTCCTTCAGGCGCAAGGTCGGAGTGAACACGACGTTCACGTCGTGATCGTCGTCGACGATGCGACGTGCATTGCGCACGACCTGGGGACTGGCGGCCTGGCCGGTCCCGATCGCGGCCGCCACCGTCTCCAGGTCGAGACCCGCTTGCTCCGCGAGCGCCATGCCCTCGGCCAGCGAAGCGATCTGCACCGCGCCGATGAGATTGACGATCAGCTTGTAGGCCGTCCCGGAGCCCACAGCGCCGAAGTGCAGGACTCGGTTGCAGACTGCATCGAGGAGCGGGCGAGCCGATTCGAGGTCCGCAGCGTCAGCACCGACCAGCAGCGTCAGCGTGCCGGCCGCAGCACTGTCGGGAAGCCCGGTGACTGGCGCATCGACATAGCGAAGGTTCTGCGCTCGCGCTTGTGCCGCCAGCTGCATGACCCACTCGTGCGAGAGCGTCGAGCACTCGATCGCAAGCGCTCCAGGCGCGAGTCGTGCAGCCAGAGCACCGTCGGGCCCCAACCACATTGAACGAGATGAGGTGTCGTCCGCGGTCATCGTGAACACCGCTTCGACATCTGCGCACGCTTCCCGCGGCGTGGCGTAGCGGCGTGCACCTGCGCGCTCGAGCTCGGCCGCCTTGGACGCCGTGCGGTTGTAGACGCGCAGATCATGGCCAGCTTGCAGCAGGCGCTGCGCCATGCCCAGGCCCATGTTGCCAAGTCCAAGGAAGGCGATGGTTGCCACGCGTTCATGCTGCCAGAATACGTTCGTGAGCAACACCATCCTCCTTCTGCATGGGCTCGGCGCGACGGCCGCCGTGTGGGGCGGTGTGCGGCGAGCGATCGAGCAGCGATCGCTCGGTCGCTGTGTCGCGCCGGATCTCGGCGGTCATGGCGGCTCGGCGTGGCAAAGTCACTACACCGTCGGTGACCACGCTGCCGAAGTCGCGGAGCACGTCCGTGGCGCGCAGACCGTGTTCGTGATCGGTCACTCGCTCGGCGCCTACATCGGACTCGCGCTCGCCAGCCGCTGGTTCGGCGTGGAAGTCGCCGGCGTTCTCGGCGTCGGGCCGAAGATCACATGGTCGGAAGCGGATCTGCAGGGATCGCGCGAGCTCGCGAGCCGGCCAGTGCGCTGGTATGCGACTGCAGAGGAAGCATGGGCGCGCTATCGACGCGTGTCCGGCCTCGATGCCGCGATCGCGCCGAGCGATGAATGGCTCGCACGCGGCGTCGTGCAGAGGCGAGGAGGGATGGCGGTTGTCTCAGGATCCGCGGACGTTTGCCGTCGCGGGAGCACCGTTCGATTCGCTTGTGAACAGTGCGCGGGCCCGCGTAATTCTCGCGCGCGGTGAGCGCGACGCGATGGTATCGACAGTCGAGCTTCGCGCGCACGCGTCGGAAGCAGTCGAGCTGGCAGGCTTCGGGCACAACGTGCATGTGGAAAGGCCGGACGCGATCGTCGACCTGCTGCAGAAGCTGATGGCATGAGCGTCGAGGAGCAGCGGGCATTGGCCGGGGCTTTCGATCCCAACCGCCTCGATGCCGCGTTCTACGACAATCCCTATCCGGTCTACGCGGCGCTGCGCAGCTTCGATCCGGTGCATCGCTGTCCGGACGGCACGTACTTTCTCAGCCGTTACGCCGACCTCGATCGCATCTATCGCGACCGCACTGCCTTCAGCTCCGACAAGAAGCAGGCATTCGCGCCGAAGTACGGCGTCGGTTCGCCGCTCTACGAGCACCACACGACGAGCCTCGTGTTCAACGATGCGCCGTACCACACGCGCGTACGACGACAGATCGTCGGCGCGCTCACGCCGCACGTGCTCAAGGCAATGGAGCCCGACGTGGTCGCGCTGGTCGACACGCTGCTCGATCGCATGGAGGCGCAGCGCGACGTCGACCTGATTACAGACTACGCCGCCGCGGTGCCTGTCGAGGTGATCGGCAACCTGTTACGTGTGCCGCGCGAGGATCGCGATCCGTTGCGCGGCTGGTCACTGGCGATCCTGGGTGCGCTGGAGCCGTCGCTCACCGCCGCGCAACTCGAGGCCGGCAACCGCGCGGTGACGGAGTTCTGCGCCTACCTGCGAGAGCTGATTGCGCAGCGTCGCCAGCATCCGGGCGGCGATGACGATCTGCTCACCCGTCTGCTCGGCGACGATCAGCTGACGGAGACCGAGCTCGCGCAGAACTGCGTGTTCCTGCTCAACGCAGGTCACGAGACCACCACCAACCTCATCGGCAACGGTCTGCATCTGCTCCTGACCCACGCGGACTCGCTGCGGCAGTTGCGGGAAGAACCGCAGCTGATCACGACCGCGGTCGAAGAATGTCTGCGCTTCGAGAGCTCGAATCAGCTCGGCAACCGGCTCGTCGTCCAGCGCACCGTCGTACGCGACGTCGCTCTCGAGCCGGGTACATATCTCACACTGTGCATCGGTGCCGCGAACCGCGATCCGGATGAGTTCAACGATCCGGACCGCTTCGACATCGCACGACAACCGAACCGTCATCTCGCCTTCGCCGCCGGCGCGCACGCCTGCGCGGGGATGGCTGTCGCTCGCCTGGAAGGCCGCGTGGCAATCGCACGCGCGGTGCAGCGGTTTCCGTCGCTGCAGCTTTCGGGCGAACCGGCGCGCGGACAACGCGCCCGATTCAGGGGATTCACGTCGCTGCCGGCTCGCGTCGGCTAGTGGCGCGAGCTGCTCAGCTCAACGCAGCACCATCAACCCGGCGCCCACAGCTTTGAATCCGCACTCCTCGATGTAGAAGCGTCGCAGGCGCTCGTCGAAGTCGACGTGCAGGAATTCGCAGCCAGCACGAGTGGCGCCATCGCGTGCCTCATGCACGAGACGCACTCCGATCCGTTGACGGCGCGCGGCTGTAGCCACCATCACGTCCTGAATCCACGCATGGACCAGCCCATCCCATAGCACGTTGGCAAAGCCGAGCAGCTGTCCGTCGCTTCGCGCAGTGACCCAGCCCAGGCTGTGTCGCGCCGTCAGATGACGCCAGTTCCACTCGGACTCGTCGAACACCCGGGTTTCGAAAGCTTCGGCGTGCAGCCTGTTCACTTCCAAATTGTCGAACTCGCCCTGCCACTGCAGCACGACTGATGCCATGAATACTCCAGTCGGGCTCCAGACCCGCTATCCCGGACTATATCGAAGTGATCAATCGGCCCACTGGCTGAGTTCGTGACCGACGACGCGATCAGGCTCGCTTGCGGACGGGCAGCTTCCAGCCTGGCCGAATGAAGTGACAGGTGTAGCCGCCGGGATTGAGCAGCAGGTAGTCCTGATGCTCGGGTTCTGCTTCCCAGAAGTCGCCCGCCGGCTCGATCTCGGTGACGACCTTGCCGGGCCACAATCCGGACTCGTCGACATCGGCGATCGTGTCCTGCGCAACCCGGCGCTGTTCTTCGTTCGTGTAGAAGATCGCCGATCGGTAGCTCGTTCCGACATCGTTCCCCTGACGGTTGCGCGTGGTCGGATCGTGAATCTGGAAGAAGAATTCGAGCAGCTGCCGATAACTGATCCTGGAAGGGTCGAAGATGATCTCCACGGCCTCTGCATGGCGTCCGTGGTTACGATAGGTTGCATTCGGCGTGCTGCCGCCCGTATAGCCGACACGGGTCGAGAGGACGCCGTCGTAGCGGCGAAACAGATCCTGGACGCCCCAGAAACAACCGCCGGCGAAAACGGCGCGCTCCTCACTCATGGTCTGTCCTCCACTGGATTGCAATCACGATACCACCAGAGCGCGGCAGTGTTGGCGATTACACGATGGTGTACATCCCGGTAGGCCCGCACCGGCTTGACAGCAATTGTATAAGCGCTGTTATATTTCGCCGATGGCTATCGAACCGCCGAAATCGCGCACGCTCGGGACGGCGTTGCGGCACTTGCTCGAACTGCTGGATGGCGACGTTGCAGCCATCTACAAGGAGGAGGGCCTGGAGTACCTGCCGCGGTTCACGCCCATCATGCGTGCGCTCGCCAGCGGCGATCCAATGGCGATACGCGATCTTGCTGCGGCCGCCCGCATCTCTCACTCGGCAGCTTCGCAGACTGTTGCCCGGATGAAGAACGTGCGACTGGTCGAGCAGGTGGCCGGCAGCGATGGACGCGAGCGAGCCGTCAGGCTCACCCGGCGAGGCAAGGCGTTACTGCCGAAGCTCGAAGTGAGATGGCGGGCGACGAATGCGGCTGCGGACGAGCTCGATCACGAGTTGTCGGAGCGACTCACTGAATGCGTGGAAGAGGCGATCGCCGCGCTGGAAGCTCGTCCCTTCAAACAGCGAATCAGAGCAAGCGAGCAGCGGCTGATGCGGAAGGCATCGAAATGAGATTGCTGATAGTTGCCGCGATGACCGTTCTGGCGGCCCACGGCGCATTCTCCGCCGAGGTGGCGCAGGCGGATCGTGCAAGTGTCGTCTCCGCGGTTACCAGGCACCTGGAATCGGAGTACGTCGATCCCAGCCGTCGGCCGCAAGGCGGCGCAGCAGCTGCGTCGACGATTCGACGCGGCCTCGCTCAAGAAGTCCACAACCGGCGCCGCATTCGCCGAGGCGTTGACTCGTGCGTTGCGCGAGGAAACCGGCGATGGCCATCTGCAAGGTGGAGTTCTCGGAGACGGCGCTGAGCGAAGACACCAAGGCGGCGGACGAGCAGTTTTCCGCCCAGGAGATGGAGCGCTATTACGGCGCGCACGTGAACTTCGGAGTGCAGAAAGCGGAGCGACTGGAGGGCAACGTCGGTCTGCTCGAGCTCTCCGTTTTTCCGCCAGCGACGATGGGAGGAAATACCGTAGCTGCCGCCATGCAAGTGCTCGCACACACCGATGCACTGATCATCGACTTGCGGCGCAACGGTGGAGGAGGCGACAGCGTGTCGCTGGTTGCCAGCTACTTGTTCGATGATGCGTTCGACGATCGCAAGCCTCTGAGCGGCATCTACGATCGGCCAAGCGGCGTCACGCAGCAGCAATACACTTTGCCGTATGTGCCGGGGGCCAGGTTCGGCGCGAAGAAGCCGGTGTTCATACTGATATCGAAGCGGACATTCTCGGCGGCCGAGGCGTTCGCGTACGACATGCAGGCGCTCAAGCGCGCCACGGTGATCGGCGAGCCTTCCGGCGGCGGCGCGCATCCGTTCAATTACCGCCGCATTCATTCGCATTTCGTCCTGTGGTCGGTCACGCAGAAGTCCGTGAATCCGATCACCGGCGCGAACTGGCAAGGGACTGGCGTGCAGCCGGATGTCGTCGTCGATCCGAAAGACGCGCTCGACCGCGCCGTCGCGCTCATCGCGGCGAGCAGGAAACAGCAGGCTTTGCACCGTCGTTGAGTCGCGCGCACAATGCCCGGCATGTCCGCGCTACTCAACGACCACGAAATCACCGAGCGAGTCCTGTCGCACATCGCCAACCGCAGCACCGACGCCGGCGATGTTCTGTGGCGCGAGCCGGTGGAAAACTATCGCTCGAAGGAGCGCTTCGCGGCCGAGACTGAGCGAGTACTGCGGCGCAGTTTTACTGCGTTCTGCCCGTCGGCAGCCCTTCCGGAAGCAGGTTCATTCATCGCACGCGATGCGGCCGGCAGACCGATCGTGGCGGTTCGTGGCAAGGACGGCGTGGTGCGCGCGTTTCAGAACGTCTGTCGTCATCGAGGCATGCGTTTCGCGGCGGACAGCGGCTGTACGAATGCATTCGTGTGTCCGTATCACGGCTGGACATACGAGCTGAACGGATCGTTGCGGCACATCCCGCATGCCGAAGGCTTTCCGGGACTCGACAAGGAACAGCATGGCCTCGCGCCGCTGCGTGCTGTCGAACGCCATGGCCTGGTGTTCGTTTCGCAGGCACCGACCGCAGTGGAGGACAATCTCGCGGGCCTGCCCGAGATGATCGCCAATGACCAGAAGCTTTACGCCACGAGCTCGCGCGAGACGCAGGCGAACTGGAAGATCGTGCTGGAGGGTTTCCTCGAGGGGTACCACATCCGTGCTACGCATCCGGAGACTTTTTTCCCGTACGGCTTCGACAACCTCAACGTCATCGAGCACACCGGTCCGCACAGCCGCGTGACGTTTCCGTTCCGCCGCATCCAGAAGCTGGCCGCCGTGCCGCCGAATGAGCGGCGCGTGACGGGATTCGTGACCTTCGTCTATCACATCTTCCCGAATGCGCTGGTCACGGTGCTCTCGAACCACACCAACCTGCTCGTGCTCGAGCCGCTCGGCGTCGATCGCACGAATGTCGTGGCCTATTCGGTGACGAACCGCGGCGGCGACCCTGCCGAAGCGCTCGAAGCCGCGACGCGCGATGCCGCCTTCACCGAGATCGGCGCGGGCGAAGATCGCGCCATGGTCAGCGCAATTCAGCGCGGCGTCGCCAGCGACGCGAACGAGAGCTTCGTCTTCGGCCGCTACGAGAGCGCGATCGTGCATTTCCATCGGACGCTGGACGCGGCGCTGCGTCTCTAGAACCCAGGCAACACGAGTACTGCCCACGCCAGCAGCGGGGCGAGCGCTACCACGATCGCGCTGTAGAGCAAGAGCTGGCGATACAGCGACTCCCGGTCGATGCCGTGCGCGCTCGCGATTACCAGTGCGCCGTTGGTGGAGAAGGGACTCACATCCACGATGGATGATGAAATTGCGAGGGCGGCAACGACACTCACGGCGTCGATCTGTCCGAGCAACAGCAAGGGAACGGCCAGCGGAATGATTGCGCCGAGCACGCCGACCGTCGAGGCGAATGCCGAAACGACTCCGCCGACGTAGCACAGAAGCAGCGCACCCACGAGCGGCGCGCCGATGCCCGATACGGAATCTCCAACGTAAGTGACGGCGCCACCCTTCTGCAGTACTGCGATGTAGGTGACGACGCCGCAGATCAGCAGCACCGTCGACCAATGGATCTGTTCGACCGCGCGCGCCTGGTCCTTGGGGAACAGAATCGTCAGCACCACTGCGATGGTGATCGCCACGAGCCCGACGTTGAGCTCGAACACCAGCACGCCGACGCCGAGCGCGATCAAACCGACGAGAGTCAGTACCTGCGGATAGGTGAGTCCCTTGCCGCCGACCGAGCCACCGGTCGCGTCGATCGCTTCGGCCGGTGCGACCTCGACGGCTCGCTGCGCAAGCAAGTTGCGGCCGCCGAACACGAAGAAGACGACGACAGCGACCAGCAGATTGAAGCCCAGGCTCGCGAGGAACAGATGCATGTCGTTGCCGGCCAGATCGGCGCGCTGCACGACCTGATTCGTGATGCCTCCATAGATGCTCATGGGCGAGAAGCCGCCGCCTTGCGCGCCATGAATCACCATCAGTCCCATCAGCAGCGGATGAATGCGGTACTGCTGCGAAAAGCGCAGGGCTATCGGCGCGACGATCGCGACGGCGCCGGGACTCACTGCGCCGACGCTGGTCAGCAACGCCGTGACGAAGAACATCACCCAGGGAATGGCCGCGGTGTGGCCGCGCACTGAGCGGACGGCCTGACGCACGAGCCAGTCGATCGTGCCGTTGTTCTGCGCGATCGCGAACAGGTAAGTGATGCCGACCAGCGTGACGAACAAGTCACCGGGAAAACCCGCCAGGACGTTGGCAGCCGACATGTCGACATACAGGCCGCCGACGACGAAGGCCATGACGAACGCCAGCGCGCCCATGTTGACCGGCAATGCCGTCCCGACCACGAACAGGACGACCAAGCCGACGATGCATGCTATTTCCGGCGACACGCGGCAAGATTAGCAAAGAGATTCATCCGACGGTCTTTATGCTGATACTGAATCAACGCGATCTGCTCGATCTGCTGCCGCCGCTCAAGATCATCGAGGCTGTCGAGCGCGGTATGCGCGCGCTGCAAGCGGGCGCGGTTGCCGTGCCCGACCGCGGTCATCTGCATTGGCAGGGAAATACGCTCCTGACCATGCCCTCGGGCAACGATGCCTTTCTGGGGATCAAGTGCGTCGCCGTGGTGCCCTCGAACGCGCAGCGCCACTTGCCGGTCACGCGCGGCGCCATGCTCCTGCTGCGTGCCGACACGAGCGAACCGCTCGCGTTGTTGAATGCCGCTGCGCTCACGTGCCAGAGGACGGGCGCTGTCGGAGCCCTGGGGATGAAGTACATGACGCCCGCCGATACCGACTCGGTCGGCATCGTGGGAGTCGGCGTCCAGGGACTCTGGCAGGCGATCTTTGCGTGCGCCGTGCGGCCGATCCGGACGATCTTCTATGTCACGCGCAAGGATGAAGCAGCCGCGCATTTCGAGGCCGAACTGGCGTCGCGCATCTCTGGGGTGAAGTGCGTTCGCTGCGCGGATGCGCGCGAGCTGGTGGAGCGCACGAGACTCATCGTTACGGCGACCACTGCGGCTGCGCCTGTGCTTCCCGATGAAGCAGATGTGCTCCAGGGCAAGCACTTCATCGGCGTCGGCTCCTTCAGGCCGAACCAGCAGGAGCTGCCCACGTCCGTCTGTCGCGTTGCCGGTCATCTGGCGATCGACTCGCCGGCGGCCATGCATGAGACAGGTGACGTCCTGCGGCCGCTGGAGAGCGGTGTTTTGCAGCAAGCAGATGTCTTTCACATCGCCGAGCTGGTCACGGGTCAGCGGACGATCGACGTCAATCGAGCGACCGCTTTCAAGTCCGTCGGATCGGCGCTTTGCGACCTGTACGCCGCTGCGGCTTTTTTCGAGCACGCTGCTGCGAGTGGCGTCGGCGCACACGTCGATTTCTAGCAGGCCGCTTTGCTCCGTCGCCGGTCGGGCAACTTCTCGCATCGCCTGCGGGCAGCTGCCAACCGGAGAAAATCTGCGATGCGAGTAGCGAACGTCCTTGCCGTCATCCTCGTCGGCACTGCGGCCCTGGCCAGCGCACCAACGCTTGCCGACGACAACGAGCGAGCGGGTCCAGTCGTGCCCAAGCTGGCCTGGACGGATTGCGGCGGCGGCTTTCAGTGCGCCAATGCAGAAGTGCCGCTCGACTACGATCGCCCCTCTGCTCGCACCATCGAAGTAGCTCTGGTTCGCCGCCCCGCGGCAGACCCGGCGAAGGAGATGGCCATGGGGCCGCTACAACCTTCGATCCCTGCGTGATAGGTGCGATTCTCGGATATGTCACCGACGGCACGCTGCCGGCGGAAGGAGCAGTCTGCGTCCAGCAGGGCGAGCCTTCCGGCGCAGGAGAACTAGATATCCAGCGCGGCGACGTGAGCCTGCAGCGTCGGGAAGAACTCGTGGAAGTCGGCGGCGAACGCGGCCTCGTGTGCGACGAGGTCGCGGACGCTCCGATCCAGCGCGAACTGCTTCTGCCAGCGCGAGTCGAGATAAGTCGAGAGTCGGCGCAGCGCGCGCTCGACGCCCTCCACCTGCGCGTAGGAACCGAGCAGATCGTGGCGGATGATGCGGTCGAGCATCGTGCGTGCGTCGGGTGGCAACCGAATCTCTCGAGCCTGGGCGCGCGCGTAGAAGTCAGCGGTGTACGCCTCGAGCGTGACGGACGAGTAACGTCCCCAGTCGCGCGCGAGGTAGTAGTCGTAGAACACATCCACGAGTACGCCGCTGAAGCGCCGATACTCGCTGCTGACGCGGGAGCGGCTACGTTTGACGACGGTGTGAGCGTCCGTGAACGCGTCGATCGCCTTGTGACAGGCCGCGCCACGAACGAACTCTGCGCTCATCCCGTCGCGCTGCGGACCTCTGACGACGTCCGCCAGCAGGTTGCCCAGCTGGAATTCGACGTTCGGCTCCGACAGGAATACGTGCGCCAGCCAATTCACTTCATCTCCGCGTCAGCGAATGCCGGCCCGCGTCGATGAGCGTGCCGTCCATGCGGACGAACTGGAGATGATAATCGATCGTGCGCTCGGCGGTCGGCACGCTGAACTCGAACGGATGGCGCTCGTCGGTCAGAGTGCGTTCCGCCCGCCCGTCGTTGAACGTGACCCGCGCTGCGCGCACGTCGTCGTCGGATGCGGATGTCCAGAGGTAGAACTGGTGACGGCCGGCGAATGACAGGAACATCGCGGTCGCGTTGCCGACTGGAGTCGGATCGCTGCGAAAGCCGCTGTCTGTGGCCGCGGGCGGTTGGTGGCTGTCGAAGTAGTCGGCGTGCAAGCGCGTGAACACGGGCAACTCGTCGACCGCGATTGCGGTCAGGCCTTTCGGTGACAGCTGCAGCGTGACCTTGCCGTTACGCACTTCTGTTCGGCCCGCCGGCTTGCCATCGGTCCACAGTCGTGCGGAATAGCTGCGATCGATCGCGTACGGAATGCGCTCGCGATCGAGCGTCACCGTGACGGTGCGAGCTTCGTTCGATTCATTGCTGAGCGCGAGATAGAAGCGACCGTTGCCGTAGCCGGTGAGGTGGTTCGCCTGCGGATCGTCCGTCGCGACCAGGTGTCGCGGCATCCACAACCGGACGTCGTCATCGCCCATGAACTTGCCGGGTCTGTCGCCATACACTTTGCTGCGCAGATACGCGTAGCCCTGTGCATAGCGTGCTGGGAACGTAATCTCGCCTTGCGAGCGCGTCTCGAAGTCGGAGATCAGGTAGTCGGTCAGCAGCGCGATGTGCGGCCAGACATGGTTGTAGTAGATCTCGTTGTAGTTGAGATGCGAGAACGGACGATAGTGATAGTCGCTGCGCGCGTAGACATCCGAGAACGCGACGTTGATGTCGTAGCCGGGGAAGGTCTTGTAGCGCCCGACGATCGCGGAGCGCGCCACGTCGTGCAGGAATGAATCGTTCGTCGCCGCCGCGATGCGCAGCTCGTACGCCGCGTGATGTGCGAGGAAGGTGCCGGGGTTCAGGTGGTAGGTCGTCTGCGCCTCGGGCGTCAGGCCGATCTGCGATACCTGCCATGCCGGCAACGCGACCTCGGGTGTGCGGATACCTTGCGCATCGGGCTTGGCGGTGAAGAGACCGACGGGTGCGACGCCGCCGCGATCGACCGTAACTTCGCCTGCCGGGACACGCGGGAAATACCAGGCGAAGCTCGCGTAGGCGCGCGCGCCTTTCTGCGCGGCTGCGAGGTAACGCGGCTCCTTCGTCTCCTGCCACAGCTCGAACAGCTCGACGAACTTCGGTGCGAAGTCGGACCAGAATTGCCCGCCGGTATCGAGACGAACGTCTTTGAAGTCGCGCTGCGCCGTGTCGACACGCGCTTTGATATACGCATCCGCGAGTGAGCGCGCCTTCGCGAGCCGCGCCTTGTCGCCGGTCAGACGATAGAGCGCCAACTCGTCCCAGAAGGTCGCGCCGTCGCTGACCATCAGCAGGTTGAGCTGTCGTGGCTTGCCGGCGAGCTGCAAGGCGTAGTGGCGGAACACCGGGCTCTGCTGGTGCGACATCTGATAGAGCTCGGCAAGCTCGGAGACCTCGGCGGCCGGTCCCTGCATGTCGCGCGCGGCATTCTGGCCGCTCTCACCCACGGGCACGGAGTTGTAGAGATACTTGGTGCGCGACATCAGGAATTCCGTGATCGGCAGCGCACGCAGCCGGTAGATCTCGGGATCGTCCTGGATCAGCGACGCAGCGAGCGGATGCAGGGCAGAGACGACCTTCACCGAGCCCTTCACATCGGTGTTGTAGTCGAAGCCCCTGAGGTCTGCGTCCCAGCCCGAGTGCGCATCGTCCATCGCGAACTCGGTGATGGTGTCGAGGGTTGCATTGAGCGACTGCCCGGCATTGCGGCGATAGTCGACGAAGCCGAACAGCACTCGTGCGGCTTCGGTGAACGCCTGGTACCAGTCGCCCGAGATGAGCAGCGGGCGAACTGCGAACGTCGCGCTTTGTCCCGCCGCGAACTTCGAATCGCTCTGACCCAGGAGCGGCGCGAACGCCGATGGCTGCGCTTCGCCCTTGGGATTGCGCAGCATCACGCCGAAGCGAGCGTTCGCGATCGTCGGCAGTCGATAGGGGCTCTCCTGCGGATCGACGCTCAGGCCGTGCGTGACTCCGCCGCGTGCGACGAGCGTCAGCGGCAAGCCGCCCATGCTTTCCGCACTCAGCAGCGGCGCGCGGGGGAAGCGCTTCTCCTGCCAGATCAGCGGCTGCAGGAATCCATCGGCCGTCGCCGGATTGCTCGCGGGCGCACCGGTGTATCCGACGGTGTACCAGCCCGGCGTGCGCGCCGTGAACTTCCATGAGATGCGCGGCGGCTCGTTCGCCACCGGACGAACTTCGGCTTCGAGCGTGAAGTGCTGGGCAGGTTCGAACGTCCAGGCCACGCCGCCGTCAGGCAGGGCGCGCGAACCTGTTGCGCGAACTTCGGTTACCGAGCCGGCTTGGTAGACGACGTCGGTCGTGCCGCTGCCGCTCGCTGCACGCCAGCGCGGCAAAGGATAGTTCTCGACGTTCACGCCTTCGAGACTCTCGCCCGGCGTCGAAGCAAAGCCCGACAGGCCAAGCTGCGGATCCGATTCCGCACGGATGACGACGAAGACCGGCTGATAGATGGCGCGCTTGCCGCTGCGCTCGATCGTGATCGCACCATTCGGCGCACCGCGCAGCCCGTACGCAGGCGTCGACGGTTGCTGCGCGATCGCGCAGCTCGCGAACCCGACGAACAACAATGCCGAGCAAGCCAGGTCGCGAGTGCGCTTCATCCTCATCCTCTCAATCGACGCCATGGCGCAGCAGCGCCTGTTCATCGAGGCCGATGCCCAGGCCCGCACCCGTCGGTGCGAACAGGTAGCCGTTCTTCACTTCGGCAGGCGTCGCAGCGACCGCCGCGCCGATCGGGTTCTTGCCGATCCAGTACTCGCACACGATGCTGTTGGGCATCGCGACCGCGAGGTGCGCGCTTGCGGCGACGTGCACGGCCGAGCCGATGCTGACGTGCGGCTGGAAGGCGAGACCGAAGTTGTCGGCGAGCTCGGCGATGCGCCGGCATTCGGTGATGCCGCCGGCGCGACAGACGTCGGGCTGCACGATGTCGATGGCGCGGTTACGGATCAGCTCGACGGTTTCGTGCCGCGTCATGATCGAGTCGAGCGCGATCGGGATCGTCAGGCGCTGCGCCAGCTCGGCGTAGCCCTCGACATCCTCCGGCGGGATCGGCATCTCGAAGAAGCCGACACCGAGCTCCTCCATCGCCTCGCCGAGCCGCATCGCATCGGCGCGCGAGTAAACACCCGCTGCGTCCGCGTAGATCGCGAAGTTGTCGCCGAGTGCGTCGCGGATTGCGCGGATCGCACGCAGATCGCCCCACACGCCGCGGCCAATCGCCATCTTCACGCCGCCATAGCCGGCATCCCGCAGCGAGCGCGCTTCATTGACCAACTCGGCGACCGCTTCGTCCGGCGCGTCGACAGGCAGCGAGGGAATGCCGGAAGCGTAGACGCGCACGCTCTCGCGCATCTTGCCGCCGAGCAGCGTCGAGATGGGAACGCCCGCAGCTTGGCCGGCGATGTCCCACAGCGCGATGTCCACGCCGGCAATCGCTTCGACATAGAACCCGGCGCGGTGACCGCGCACGCGCATGCCGGCGTACATGCGTTCCCACAGCACGAGGATGTCGCGCGGGTCGGCGCCGATCAGGATGTCGGTAAGCAGCAGCTCGACGATCTTCGCCGTCGCCTGCGGCGCGACCGGCGCCTTGCACTCGCCGTAACCGATGTACCCGGTATCGGTTTCGATGCGCACGATGACGGTATCGATCGTGCGCGAGTAGATGAAGCGGCGGCGCAGCGGCACGGGGTACTCGGTCGACAGCTCGGTCTGGCCGGGTGCGCGTTCGCTGCCCCAGGCGCGGCTGCCCCAGTACGCGCGCGAGTCGATCGGTTTCGCCTGGATGGCAAACGCCTCGACTTTGACGATCTTCATTCGACCTCCTGGCACAGCGCGAGCAGCAGCGGACCTTGTCCCCAGGGAAACGTGCCGAACGGACGCGTTGCGTACACGGCGCGCGCACCGACGGGTGTTGCGTCGCTGACGAGTTGCAGCCGGCCATCGGCCGCGATCTGCGTGTGCATGGCGGCTCGCGCTTTGCGTTCCATCGCCGCGTGACGCGACATTTCGATCACGCCGCGTGCAATGCCTTCGTGCAGCGCGTACGCGGCCATCGTCGCCAGCGTCGATTCGAGATAGGTAGCGGGATCGTTGATCACCGTATGCCAGAGCCCGCCTGGATCTTGCGCAAGCGCGAGCGCGTCGACGAGCCCGACGGTGCGCTGTTGCAGCTCCGCCCACGCAGGATGCGAACGCGGCAACTGGATGAGCGTGTCGATCATTCCCATCAGCGCCCAGCCATTGCCGCGCGCCCACAGCTCGCCGTTCCGGCCGCAATCGCGCTCGAAGCCGTGGAAGAACAAGCCATTGTCCGATTGCAGCGCGCGTGCGTAGCCGAGCAGCTCGCCGGCGGCTTGATCGAAGTACTGATCGTCTCCGGTTGCGTGCGCGAGAGCGGCGAGGAAAGGACCGTCGACGTCCATGCAATCAACCCAGATCTGCCAGCGCCACCCGGGCGTGTCGCCGCGGTGGTAGCGCTCGCCGTTCGCTCCCGTCGGAAAGCCTGCGTTCAATGCGGCGAGCCTGCGCGCCGCGTCGAGAAACTGCACGTCGCCGGTTCGCCGATGCAGCTCGATCAGCTCGCGCCCGGCGCCGACGTGATCTTCATTGCTGCGCGCGACACCGCGTCCAAGCCAGCTGCGCATGATTCCATGCACGAAGCCGAACGGGGCTGGATCGCCGAGCGTGTCGCCGGCCGCGAGCAGCCCGCGCAGCGCGATCGCCTCGCCGAAACCCCAGACCCGGTAGTTCCAGCGCATCGCGACGGTAGCGACGGCGCCGATCTGCTCGCGTGTCATGCGTGCTCCAGCAGGATTTCGAACAGACCGCCCGAGCCGGGATGATCGCTCAGCGCTTGCGGGCTCAACCGCATGCGCGATGTAGTCACGAGCAGGCGCTTGGGAGATGCGAAGCACAGGCTGCTGACGTGCGGCGCGGGGAGGGCGATCTTCCTGAGAAACGCACCATCACCGGCAAGCTGCACGACGCAGCCGCCGCCCCACATCGCGACCCAGAACGTACCGTCTGCAGCGAGTGTCATGCCGTCCGGCTTGCCGGGCAGGCCGAGAAAATCCGAGACGATGGCGGGCTCGCCCAATCTGCCGCCGTCGACGGGATAGGCGAGCAGCGTGCGTTCGAGTGTGTCGACGACATACAGCATGCGGCTGTCTGCCGAGAGCTTCATGCCGTTCGGTACTCCCAAGCCGCTCGCGACGCGCGTGGGTGCGGCACGCAAGGAACGAGCATGAAAGATTGCGCCGCGTGTCGCGAGGACACCTCGGTGCATCATGCCGACCCACAAGCCGCCGCTCGCATCGACTGTCATGTCGTTGAAGCGGCAACCGGGATCGATCGTCGCTGCCGGGCCTGAGCTGATTTCGCCGGACTTCGCGATCGTGCAGAAGCGATCGTCGAGCGCGCCGAACAGGGCGTCGGACGATCCTGCGAGCGACCACACGGACGACGCCATCGCGACCGATTGCAACTCGCCGTTATCCGCGACGCTCAGCAGTCGACGCGCGACCGGATCGGTCCAATACACGCGATCGTTGCGCCACGCCGGCGATTCGCCGATCGCGACGGCGGCGTCGCAGATCAGTCGGACTTGCGGATCACCCACGACAGAGCTCGTGCAGCGCGCGGAACCCGCGTAGACACGCAGCGCGAGAATCGATCGTCTCGCTGCGCACGCCAGCCGCGCTGAGCGCGCTCGCGTAGAGGTGCGAGAGCGCGGCGTTGCCGATCAACGGCACGACGCCATCGCGCATCGTCGGATAGACAGCGAGCGCATCGGCGATCTCCGAGCCGATCAGCAACCCGCGAATGTACGAAGCAGCATCCTTCTTGGTGAGCACGCCGCGCACGACCTGGGCGCGCGCGCCGAACAACAACGTGCCAAGGCCGAGCTGGCGAGCGCGGCCGGCGGCGACTCCTTGCTGAAACACCGGGCCGTCCGCGGCCTCGCCGTCGACGATCGAGGCCAGCAGGCCTTTCGCCGTGAGCCGGTCGAACATCTCGCCCGACATGCTGGTGAAGAACTCGACGACCCGACCTTGCTCGAGCCGCGCCCACTTGGTGTGTGTGCCCGGCAGAGCGACACAGCCGTCGACGGCGCGCAGCGCGGCCAGTCCGATCAGCTCGATCTCTTCGCCGCGCAGGATGTCGGGTTGACCGTCGAAGGTGCGGCGGCAGGCGATTCCCGGAACGATGCGCGTCGCAACGCCGCCGATCCTGCTGTTCACCGCCGCGGCGGCGAGGTCGGCGCAGCCCGCCGGCGCTTCGGCATAGGGGACTTCTGTCCAACCGACGTTGGAGCCGATCATGCCGGAAGCATAGACCGGCCCGCGGTCGGGCCAGCGTGCGGCCAGCTGATCCATCGTCGCAGCCATGCCCTGGCGATCGAGCGTGACGATGCCGGCCGGTGCGGAGTAATCGTCGAGGGCAACGCCGTCGGACCCGATCAGGTAGGCGCGAAAGTTCGTGCTGCCCCAGTTGACGCCGACGAACGTTCCGTCAGCGGCGCGTGACACCGGCACCTCCGTCGATGGCGTAAACCGATCCCGTGATCCAGCGCGCGCGGTCCGAAGCGAGGAACACTGCGAGGTCGGCGACTTCCTCGGCGGTGCCGATCCGACCGAGCGGATGTCGCGCGGCGTTCTTGGCGACAGCCGTTTCGGGATCTGCAGTGCGCGCAAACGACGAGCGCAGGAGCGGTGTGTCGATGCTGGCCGGTGCGATGGCGTTGACCCGGATCTTGTCCGGGGCCAGCTCCAGCGCTGCCGTCATCACCAGGTTGTTGATCGCCGCTTTGGTCGCGGCGTACGCAGCGAGCGTCGGCGTGGCGAAATCCGCGTTGATAGAAGAAAAGAGGATCACCGAGCCGCCGCGCGAGCGCATCGCCGGAACACAGAGCTGTAGCAAGCGGACCGCGCCGACGACGTTCACATCGTAGAGGTCGAGGAACGTCTGCGGGTCGGTGTCGAGCACGCCGCCCGCGAAGCTCGCAGCAGCCGCGTGAACCACGATATCGGGAGCGCCGAGCTTTGCAGTCGTAGCCGCGACCGCCTGTTCGAGCGCTGCGCCGGAGCGCATGTCCGCGGTCACGCTGTGGTCGCCCGCGGCGCCGGGCGTGATATCGAGCCCGGCGACGCGTGCGCCTTCAGCCTGAAACCGTGCAACGATCGCCGCGCCGATACCGCTCGCCGCGCCGGTCACCAGCGCGACGCGGCCGGTCAGTTCTTTCGAAAGGGGACATTCCGCATTTCCTCGTCGGTCACACGGAATGAGACGTGTTTGACAGGATGAATGAGGATTGTCCTCCATCTTCCATCAGAACTTCACGCTGACGCTGGCCTTGTAGATCCTCCCGAAGAAGAGGTTCGTGCGCAGCGCCTCGTCGACACCGTCGTAGGTGCGTTGCTTCTCGTCGCGGAGGTTGTTGGCCTCCACTCCCAACGTCACGTTGGGCGAGAAGTTGTAGCGCACCGTCGCCGACAGGTCGGTGTACGGGCTGTTATAGATGCCCGTTGCCGCTGCTGACAAGCCGATCAGGTAGTCGTCGCGCCAGTTGTAGGCGAGGCGGACGCTGATCGGGCCATTTTCGTAGTAGCCGACGATGTTCACGTTGTTCTCCGACAAGCCCGGCAAGGGCAGGGTGCGGCCGGCAACGTCCCGGATCGGCGTGCTCGAGTCGATATACGAGTAGCTGGCGATCGCGCCGAATCCGTCCCACGCACCGGGCAGGAAGTAGAAGGGCAGCTGCACCAGCAGCTCTACGCCCTGGACATCGGCGCTCTCGCCGTTGATCTTGCGATTGATCAGGTAATTGACGCCGTTGTAGGTCTCGGGCTGTTGCTGCTGCACGATGAAGGTCGAGACGTCCTTGTAGAACAGGCCGAGCGACACCAGCGCCTGCTCGCCGAAGTAATACTCGGCCGCGAGATCGACCTGGTCGGCCTTGAACGGATCGAGGTCGGGCGCGCCGCCCGTGCCGGTGCCCAGCACCGTCTGCACGCCGCCAACGAAAACTGCATTGTTCGCCAGCGTGACGCCGCTGTTGAGGTCGACCGTGTTCGGATACGCGAGCACACGCGCCGCGCCGAGCCGGAAAATCCAGTCCTCGCCCATGGCGAGCTTTGCGACCGCGGAAGGCAGCAGGTCGTCGTCGCTGCGCTCGAACGTGCTCGGCGTCGCCCCGCCGGTCGGGTTGATCTGATTGCCGATCGATTCGAGCTCGCGTTTCACGAAGCGAACGCCGACGTTACCAGTCAGCGCCGACGCGCCCAGTTGCGTGTCGAAGTCGACCTTGCCGTAGCCTTCCGTGAACTTCTCCTTGATCTCGAACGTGCTCGCGAACGCGTTAGTGTTGTTGCGTGGCTCGAGGCACTGCACGTTCTGCGAGACCGCGGTGACGGCGCCGAACGCCGCGCAACTGCTCACCGCGGAGCTTGCGGCGAGATACGAGCGCGGCAGGCCGGCGAACTCGCCGCTGGCGAAGCCGGTGTTGGAGTACGTCGTGAGGAACGGCGACAGCGCCGTCGCCGGGATGCCGCCGGCGGGACGGATGTCTGCGCGCAGCGGATTCTGTTCCGAGTCGACGCGGTCGTAGCGCGCGCCGAAGCCCACTGCCTTGAAGAATCCCGCGTCGAGGTCGTAGGTCCAGTCCGTGCGGACCGCGGTGTCCTTGCTTTCCGCGATGAACGTGTTGTCGAACAGGATCGTGTAGCGCAGCTGCGCCGGGTCGGACAGGTCGATGCCGCCGATCTGATAGGAGCCGAGATCGCCCTGCGTGAAATCGAAGTTCACGGTCGGCGTGATGCCGACGATCGGCTGCAGGCGGAAATACACCTGGTGCGCGCTCGAGGTCGATTCCGTGAACGCGACTTCGGCGCTGGCGTGCAACCGGTCGGTCACTTCGAAATTGCCGCGCAACGCCGAAGACCAGATGTCGGCTTCGGTATCGAGGAACTCGGTGTTGGTCAGCACCGGGCCGCTCGCCGTGCCCGACAGCAGGATGTTGTTGGGTGAGTAGGTTGCGTTGGTCAGGCCCGCTGTGGGCGTGAACTGCAGCCAGTAACGATTGCGATCGGAGTTCAGCTCCGAATAGAAAGTGTCGAAGACGAACTCGGTGCTGTCGGTCGGCTGCCATTGCAGCACGCCGTTGAGGCCGAGATTCTTGCGCTCTTCGGCGATCGCCTCCGGTCGCGCGTCGGCATGGCCGAAGCGCACTGTGCCGCCGGCGTCGGTGAAGCGCGAATATCCCGAGAACGTATCGAGACCTTCCTGCGACAGGTCGCGCTTGTTGTACGAGGCAGAGACGAGCACGCCGAGGCGTATCGCCGGCGAACTTCTGCGACGCCAGCACGAAGCCTTCGTAGCCGTTCTCGGACGCCTGGTCGTAGTAGATGCCGCCGACCTTCGCGCCGAGGCGGCTCGGGCCGTCGAGCGGCATCGGCGTCTGCACGTCGATGATGCCGCCGAGCGCGCCGGAGATCTGGTCGGCGCTCGCGAGCTTGGTCAGCTCGAGCCGCGCGATCAGCTCCGATGGCACGAGCGCCAGCAATCCGAAGGTGGAAGTGCCGAGCGTTTCCAGGCCGATGCCGCCGCGGCCGGTCGGGTCGATGATCTGGCGGCCGTTGAACAGGTAGACGTTCTGACGAAGTCCGCGCACCGACACGCTGGTGCCTTCAGCAATGCCGCGGTCGACCTGCACGCCCGACACGCGCGCGAGCGATTCGGCAACGTTGCGGTCGGGCAGCTTGCCGATGTCGTCGGCGACGATGGCGTCGACGAACTGCGTGGCGTCGCGCTTGATGTCGCGCGCCTTGTTGAGACTCTCGCGAATGCCGGTGACGACGATTTCTTCGACGGCTTCGCCGCTGGGTGTCTGCGCGGTGTTCTGCGCATGGATAGGAGCGGCGAACAGCGCCGCAGGACTCAGCACCGAGTAGATCGCCCCGCGAATGACCCGGTTCGTCAGGATCTTGGTCATGACTTTGTCTCCCCCTCGACCACGTAGTATTGATACTAATATAGCAACGAGATTCACAAATCAACATGGGGAGTGCCGCAAAAACGCGTTGACATCAGCTTCTCGACAGATGACGCTTACACATATAGCAACACTTGTCGCTGGATGATGAGGAGAAGCGCACCATGGGGTCCTTGAGCGGCGTCCTGCCGATCCTGCCCACGATCTTCACCCCCAAAGGGGCGATCGATGAGGCCGGGACCCGGCGCGTCGTCGAATACATCATCGCCGCCGGCGCGCGCGGCATCGTCTTCCCCGGGCTCGCCAGCGAGTACGAAACGCTCAGTCGCGACGAACGGCTGCACCTGACCCGCGTGATCGGCGAGTGGGTCGGCAAGCGCGTCCCGTTCGTGGTCGGCGCGAGCGCCGTCGCAACGAACGATGCGGTTGAATTCGCCGCCGCAGGCGCAGCAGCCGGTGCGGTCGCTGCCATGATCCTGACGCCGAAAGTGTTCGCCGACGATCCGGTCGGGATGCGCGACTTCTATCGCGAGGTGCACCGCGGATCGGGCATCGACATCATGTTGCAGAATGCGCCCGCGCCGATGGGCATCGGTCTGTCGCTGGAGAAAGTGGCCGACCTCGCGCGCGCAGTGGACGGCATCCGTTACGTCAAGGAAGAAGCGCCGCCTTCCGGTCAGCGCATCACGAAACTCACCGAGCTGGCTGGCGACTCGCTCGCTGCGGTATTCGGCGGCGCCGGTGCGCGCTACGTCATCGACGAGCTGACCCGCGGCGCGAAAGGCACGATGCCCGCGTGCGAGATCACCGAGTTGCACGTCGAGATGCTCGATCGGTTCCGTCGCAAGGACGATGCGGGCGCGCGCGATTTGTTCGAGCGCACGCTGCCGCTGCTCAACATGCAGGCCGTATTTCGCTGGCGTTTGACCAAGGCAGTGCTGGAACGCCGCGGCGTGATCGACAGTACGTTCGTGCGTGCGGCCGGGCCGGAGCTCGATCGCTATGACCGGCTCGAGCTCGATGCGCTGCTCGCACGCCTTGCAGATCTGTTGCCGCTGGAGGTCGTTGCCGCGTGAGTCGCGTCGCCTCGATCGAAACCTTCGTCGTCACGGTGCCGCGCGAAACGCCGTACCTGGGGCCGTTGGCGTCGGACGAGCGCGTCAACGCGCGCGGTTACGTGGTCCGCAAGGGCAACGGCACGATCTATCCCGTGGTCGATCGTTCGATCGTCGTGCGGATTACGACCGATGACGGCGCGATCGGCTGGGGCGAGACCTACGGCCTCTGCGCGCCGCGCGCGACCTGCGAAATCATCAATGATCTGCTCGCACCGGTGGTCATCGGTGCGAATCCGGCAGACGTCGAGGGGATCTGGGACGAGTTGTATGGCTTGATGCGAGTTCGCGGCTGCAGCGGCGGTTTTCACGTCGATGCCATCGCGGCGATCGACATCGCGCTGTGGGATCTTCATGGCAAGCAGCGCGGCATGCCGATTCGCAACCTGCTCGGAACGACGGTCAACGCCACCGTTCCCGGATATCTGTCGGGCCTGCCTTGCTCGACCTTGGCAGGGCGCGTCGCGCTTGCCGTCGACAACTACGCGGCAGGCCATCGTGCGTTCAAGTTCGCCGCGGTCGTCAGTCACGAAGGGATCGTCGAGGAGATGACGGCGCTGCGCAGAGCACTTGCAGCTGACGCCCAGATCATGGTCGATCTGCACTGGAAGTTCACCGCGAACGAGGCCTTGGCGCTGATCGCCGAGCTCGCACCGTTCCGACCGCACTTCGTCGAGGCTCCGGTCAAGCCCGAGGATCATGCCGGGCTGGCACGCGTGGCTCGCGAAAGCCCGGTGCCGATCGCGGCGGGCGAGGAGTGGTACACGGCATATGAGGTGCGCAATCGCCTCGATGCCGGGCCTATCGCCGTTCTGCAGCCCGAGATGGGCCACACCGGCATCACTCAGTTCCGCCGCATCGCTGCGCTCGCAGCGAAGCAGGGGATTGCGATCGCTCCACACGCGACCATCGGCACCGGATTATTCCTTGCAGCCAGCCTGCAGGTCTCGGCAACATTGCCGCACCTGTGGAAGCATGAGTGGCAGCATTCCGTGTTCGCACGCAACCTGCGATTTCTCGACAGCGATATGGGCTACGCGGACGGTGCATACGTGTTGCCCACCGCGCCCGGTCTCGGTGCCGCGCCGAACGCGCGCCTGTGGGAGTTCGCGGAGCGCGTGGCATGAAGCCGAAGCTCAACGCGCAACCCAACAAGAGTCTCATCGATGGCATCACCACGCTGCAGGCGCTGGCGACCTCGCCGTATCCGGTCGGCGGTCGCGAGCTGGCGCGGCGGCTCGATATCGATCCGGTGAAAGTGAACCGGTTGCTGAAGACGCTCGCTTATCTCGGCATCGCTCGCCAGACCGCGGATCGCAAGTACACCGCAGGCCCGGGCATGCACGTGCTTGCGGCGCAGAGCTTGTTTGCGTCGGGCCTGATCCGGCATGCGCTGCCGGTGCTGGAGAATCTGCGGCGCTTCGGCCACACCGTCGCGCTCGGTGTGCTGTGGCAGGACAACGTGAGTTATCTGTTCCACGCGCCGCCCGGCATCGAAGCTTCGCGCGGGTTGGGGCGCATCGGCCTGTTGCCCGCGACGACCAGCGGTATCGGCATCGTCCTGTTGTCCGAGTACGAGGACGACGACGTGCGCGAGCTGTACACGGATCGCGAGTTGCCGATGTTTCCCGAAGGCATCGATCAGTTGCTCGCGAAGCTCGCCGAGGTGCGCCGGCTCGGCTACGCGCGTGTCCACGTTGCCGACGCGCGCGATCATCATGTCGTCGCAGTGTCGACCGGCGATCCTGCGCACGCGGGCGTCGCCATGTCCGGCTGGATTCCGGAAGCCGCGACGACGGAGCTCGTCGCAGCGTTGCGCGCAGCGGCAACCGAGATCGGCGGCTGACGATGCACGCCACGGCGTCGACGACTGATGCCGCGAGCGCGCCCGCCAGCAAGTTTCGCTGGGCGATCCTGGCGATGCTGTTCGCGGCCACCGTGCTCAACTACGTCGACCGGCAGACGCTGTCGATCCTCGCCTCGCAGGTGCAGAAGGATCTCGGGATCGACGATCTCGGCTACGCGCGCATCGTTCAGTACTTCCTGATCGCTTACGCCGTTTCGTATCTCGGCGCCGGTTGGGTCACGGACAAGCTCGGCGCGAAGCTCACGCTGGCGCTGTTCCTCGGCTGGTGGTCGCTCGCGAACATGGCGACCGGCTGGGTGCGCAACGCGGGGCAGCTCGGGTTCGCACGGCTGATGCTGGGTATCGGCGAGCCCGGCGTTTACACCGCCGGCCCGAAGGCGGTCGCAGAACATTTCCCCGTGCAGGAGCGCGGCTTCGCGATCGGCGTCTATACCGCCGGTGCGATGATCGGCGCGACGATCGCGCCGCCGCTCATCGCGTGGCTGGCGGTGCAGTACGGCTGGCGCATGGCGTTCATCGTCACCGGTGCTGCCGGTTTCGTGTGGCTCGCGGTCTGGCTCGTGGTCTATCGCAATCCGGACGGAGCAGAGCCGGCGCGAACGAAAGAGCCGATTCAATGGGGGTCGATCCTGCGCGATCGCCGCGTCTGGGGACTGGCGATCGCGCGCCTGATCGCGGACCCGGTCTGGTACTTCTACCTGTTCTGGTTCCCGAAATACCTGACGGACGAGCGCGGCATGGGTCTCGTCCAGGCCGCGAGCATCGCGTGGATCGTCTATCTCGCGGCGGACGTCGGCAGCATCGGCGGCGGCTGGTTCTCGGGTCGACTCATTCGCCGCGGCATCGCGCCGGCGAACAGCCGCTTGATCGCGATGGCCTGCGCCGCTGCGGTCGCGCCCATCGGCATGCTGATCTCGCTGCGGCTCGGGATCGCGCCGACGATCGCACTGGGTGCGCTCGTGGCATGCGCGCATCTCGTTTTCCAGATCAACATCGGCGTGCTGGTCGTCGACATCTTCCCGATGCGGCACGTCGCAACCGTGTTCGGTTTGATCGCGGCGGGCAGCGCGCTGGGTGGGTTCGCATCGACCCAGCTCGTCGGCCAGCTCGCGAGCACGCATGCCTGGGGCGGAATCTTTCTGCTGATGGGCATGCTCCATCCGCTGGCTTTACTGGTCGCCTGGAGCTCGCTCAGAGGGAGAGCAAATGAGCAGCAACCCTGAATTCGAAGCAGCGTTCGCGCGCTGTCCGCTCATCGCAATCCTGCGCGGCGTGAAGCCCAGCGAGGTCGTGGCTGTCGGCGAAGCGCTGTTCGATGCCGGCTTCCGGCTCATCGAAGTGCCGCTGAACTCGCCGGAACCGCTGGAGAGCATCGCGCGCCTCGCAAAGGCGTTCGCAAATCGCGCAGTGATCGGTGCGGGCACGGTGCTTCGCGCTGCGGAGGTCACGTCGGTACGCACCGCCGGCGGCACTCTGATCGTGTCACCGAACACCAATGTCGAAGTGATCGCCGCCACGACGAAAGCCGGCCTGGTCTCGCTGCCGGGCTGCGCGACCGCGAGCGAAGCGTTCGCCGCGCTCGACGCTGGCGCGACAGCTCTCAAGCTGTTCCCGGCGGAAGGCGCGAGTCCTGCAGTATTGAAGGCGATGCGCGCCGTGCTGCCGCGTGGTGTTCGCCTGTTGCCGGTCGGCGGGATCACGCCTGGAAACATGGCGCCCTGGCGCGAGGCGGGTGCGGCGGGCTTCGGTATCGGGTCGGCGCTCTATTCACCCGGCGTCGGGCTTGACGAAATCGCCCGGCGCGCTCGCACGTTCGTCGATGCTTTCTGCTGAGGGAGCCGCTGTCGATGCTGTCGGCAGTTGCTCTCGAACGCGATTGCGGCCGGCGCGCTTGGCGTCGTACAGCGCAGCATCCGCACGCTGCAGCATGTGACTTGGCGTGTCGCCTGCGCCCTTCGACACGGTAAGGCCAATACTCACGGTGAGGCGGCGATCTGCGAGCCAGCGTCGCGTGTCGATCGTCATCACGCTCTCGCGGAATCGTTCTGCAATCTGTCGCCCGGCTTCTGGACCCGAATCCGGTACCACGACCGCAAACTCCTCGCCACCCAGCCGGCCGATGAACGCCGGTTCATGGACTTCCGCGCGCAGGCGCGCGGCAACGAGCTTCAAAGCCTCGTCACCCTCCGGATGACCGTACTGGTCGTTGATGCTCTTGAAGTGGTCGATGTCGATGATGATCAGCGCGTGGACTCGACCGTTCGGAGCTTCCAGGAGCGGTGCGAGGCGCGTCAGCACTGCACGGCGATTCGGGACGCCGGTGAGCTCATCCGTCATCGCCAGCCTGTGCATGCGTCGCGTGGTCCGCAACTGGTAGATGGCGAGTGTCGCGAGCAGCGCGACAAGCACCACAGTCAAGACGATCACCGCCGCTTGCAGGCTGCGCGCCCGACGCTCCTGTTCCAGCGCGTGCTGGTTGGCTTCGTTCTCGCGCAACAGCAGCGCATTCTCCTTTTCCTTGCTCGCCGTATCGAACTCGACCTTGAGGGTGGTGAAGCGCTGATCGATCTGGTTGCGAAACTGCCTCTCGGCCGTCTCCTTCGACAGCGCGAGATGCGCGTACGCGTCGCGCCAATTGCCCATGTCCGCCAGCACGGCAGCCAGTTCGTCATGCGTCGCGCGCAGCTCGGTGAGCGAGTCGGCCTTGCGGAAAACCGCGAGCGACTCTTCGAGGGCTGCCACGCTTTCAGGCAGCCGTCGCAGCTGATGTAGCGCGACGCCGCGAGCGAGCTGAATCTGCGCGTGGAGCCGGGCATCGGGAGTCTGCCGCTGCAGAACGTCGCACGCTCGAGCGTCGTCAGCGCATTCTGTGGCTCGCCCCTGGCATTTGCGACCGCGCCCAGTCCACGCAACGCATAGGCCTCGCCACGCGGATAGCTCAGCTCGCGGCTGATCGCGAGCGACTCCTCGAACTCCTTTTCCGCGGCAGCCCATTCGAGCAGGTTCTCGTGCGCGCGCCCGAGGTTGTGCAGCGTTACCGCTTGTTCGCGACGCATGCCGGCGTCGCGTTGCGCCTTCAGGGCACGGTCATAGATATGAATGGCCTGCGCATAGTCGCCCATCCGGTTATAGAGGATGGCGATGGCATTGAGCGCAGTCAGCGCGTGGTCCGGCAGGTCGATCTCTTCGAAGACTGCCTGAGCGCGCTTGAGATCGCTCAGCCCCGCTGCGTATTGGCCGTGCACACCCGACAGGTAGCCGCGTGAGAACAGGGCGCCCGCGAGCATTTCGTTGTCGGCCGCCTCAGTCGCGACCTGTACGGCGCGCTCGTATGAGTCGCGCGCGTCCGCGTTGTTGCCGGCCGTCTCGCGAATCGTGCCCTCGCAGGTCAGGACGCCTGCCTGCAGGCCAGGGCGCGTGGCCTTCGGTAGCAATTCACGTGCGCGCGCGACCTGCTGTTCCGCCGCTCGCTGGTCTCGCTCGGACAGGTGCTCGCACAACAGTAATCGCGCCCGGATTTCCAGGTCGGCGTCGGGCCTGCGGCTCAGGATTTCGAGCGCTGCATTGGCATCCCGACTGCTGGCGTCGGGGTCGGTGCGCGCACCGGCCCAGGCTTGATCGATCAGCGCCTGTGCGGGATGCGGGTCTTCGGCCGCACGGGTCGGCGTGATGCCCATTGCAAGCAGCGTCCAGGCCGATATGAGGCAAAGCGAGCGACGGAATGACGAGATCGGCGATGACAAAGGGAGCAGCAGGACCATTGCGGAAGGAGGGCGCAATGGTAGCGAAACGGACCCCCGAATGCGTGAACTTGGGCCAGGAATCGCATATCGTCCGCATGCACCGAGGGGATGGTATGGAGCTCACCGAACTGCTGCAGCAAGCCCACGCTGGCGACGAAGCCGCGCGTGAGCGCTTGTTTGCAGTCGCGTACGAGGAGCTGAGGGCGCACGCGCGCTCGCTGTTGCGTGCGGGCGGTCGCAACACCTTCCTCGACACCACCGTGCTGGTGCACGAGAGCTTCCTCAGGTTTCAGCAGGCCGGGCGGTTGAACGTCGGCGACCGCGGGCATTTCTTCGCGTATGCCGGCCGGATCATGCGCTCGGTCGTGGTCGATTTCGCTCGCAAGCGGCAGGCCGAACGCCGCGGCGGCGAGCTGGAGCGCGTCGACCTCGATACGCAGCTCGCGGAAGATCTGCGGGCCAACGACGAGCAGATGCTGCGGATCGACGAGGCCCTGCAGGCCCTCGAAGAAGTCGACCGCCGGCTCGTCCAGGTCGTCGAGATGCGTTACTTCGTCGGCATGACGGAGACGGAGATAGCCGGTGCGCTGGGTATCGCGGAGCGCACCGTGCGGCGCGATTGGGAGAAGGCCAAGCTGTTGCTGTTGGCCGGCCTGCGCTGACGTTGCGGCAACCGTGGCCGGTTTCGTCTCGGCAACGCGTCTGACCGCTTGGAAGCAGCTTCTCCGGATGTGGGGCTCATGAGTCTTTCAGGCGCGGATTGGGTCAAGCTGAGCCAGCTGCTCGACGAGGCGCTGGACCTCGATCCTGCGCATCGCAAGCAATGGGTGGAATCGTTGCCGCCCGAACATCGCGCGCTCAGCGATACGCTGCGCGACCTGCTGCTGCGCGAGTCCGGAACGGAGACTTCGGACATCCTGCTGGGCTCGCCCGGGTTGCGGGGCATCCCGTTTGCCGCAGTCGGCAGCGGCGATCTCGTCGGGCCGTATCGTCTGATTCGCGAGCTGGGCGCCGGCGGTACCGCGACCGTATGGCTCGCCGAGCGCGCGGACGGCTCGCTGCGACGGCAGGTCGCGTTGAAGTTGCCGCGCATCGCGTGGCTCGATCGCGGGCTGGCAGAACGCCTGAATCGCGAGCGGGACATTCTCGCTTCGCTGGAACATCCCAGCATCGCGCGGCTCTATGACGCCGGCGTCGACGAAGCGGGGCGACCTTACCTTGCACTGGAGTACGTCGAAGGGATTCCGCTCGATCGTTATGCCGCCGAGCACCGGCTGTCGATTGCGCAACGTCTGTCGCTGTTCGTGTGGGTGGCGCGTGCGGTCGCGTTCGCACATGCGCGTCTGATCGTCCACCGCGATCTCAAGCCGACCAACATCCTGGTCAAGGAGAACGGCGAGATCAGCTTGCTGGATTTTGGCATCGCGCGGCTGCTGCAGCCGGAACCCTTGCACGAGCCGCACCTGACCCGCGCAGGGCTGCGCGCGCTAACGCCGCAGTACGCGGCGCCCGAGCAATTCATGTCCCAGCCGATCACGGTTGCGACCGACGTCTACTCGCTCGGCGTGCTGCTGTACTGGCTGTTGAGCGAGCGCAGCCCCTACGAGCTGAAGCGCGACTCGCTCGCGGAGCTGGAGGATGCGATCGTCAATCGCGATCCGTTACCGCTGACGAAAGGCGCTGCGCCGAAAACGGCGCGAGCGCTTGCGTGGCGATCTCGAAATGATCGTGCGCAAGGCGATGAGCAAGCAGCCAGTGGACCGCTACGAGACCGTGAGCGCTTTCATCGACGACATCGAGCGCTATCAGCAGAGTCTCCCCGTGCGCGCGCAACCTGAGCGGTTCGGCTATCGCGTGCGGAAGTTCGTCAGGCGCAACCGCTTGGCGGTTGTCGCGGCGACGGTTGCTGCTACAGCGTTGCTCGCGGGACTGAGCATTGCGCTGTGGCAGGCGCATCTCGCGCAGCTCGAAGCGCAGCGCGCGGAGCGCATCAAATCCTTCATCGCTTCAATCTTTACGCAAGCCGTGCCGAAGCAGGGCGTGGGCGGCATCGTGACTGCGAGCGATCTGCTGACCGCGGCGAACAAGCGCGTCGAGGACGAGCTCGACGACAACCGGCGCGACAAGAGCGAACTGCAGGCAATGATCGGCGCGAGCTTTCTGGCGCTCAACGAGCCGGCCAACGCGGCGCCGGTGCTGCGGCAAGCTCTCGCGAACTGCGACGCTCGCTCGGACTATGACGTTTGCAGGGTTCACTCGGCCGTGCTGCTGGCTGATAGTCTGCACGCGATGCGCGACGACGATGGCGCTCTCGCACTGCTCGATGAGCATGTGCCAGGCGATGCGTCGAGCTCACGCGCGGACATCCAGGACATCGTCGGCGGCTGGCGCGCGCGAGGCGAGATCCTCACGGTCATGAATCGCATGGACGATGCGCTCGCCGCGTATTCGCGAGCTGGCCAGATCGCCGAGCAGGCATTGGGCCGCGATCACCGGGCGACGCTCGAGCTGCTGGTGGCCAAGGCGGACAGCTTCACGCACTTCCCGTATTCACCGGAGTATCTGATCGCTGGTGAGGAAGCGTTCCGTCGCGTGACTGCGGTGCGCGGACATCTGCGGCCGGATACTCTGCTGACTCAGAGCGAGCGCGTGTATTCGCTGGCGCTCGTCTCGGCAGGTCGTGGCCGCGAAGCGCTGCAGATGAGTCGCAGAGTGGTCGAGGACACGCGACGTCTGGACGCAGGCGACACGCAACGCGTCGGCGACGCGGAATGGGGACTTGCGGTGGCGTTGGCCAGTGTCGGCTCGCTCGACGAGGCGCTGCCGCTGATGGTGCACGCCGTCGAGCACGAGACGAGCATCGGATCGGACGCCAACCTGCAGATACTCGAGCGCCTCGCCTGGCTTGCAATGATGTACGCGCAGGCCGCGATGCCGGCGGAGTCGAACGCGACCGCACGCAGGATCGACGAGATCGCCGCGCAGGTCGACTCGGTGAGCATGCCGATCAGGTTGCGCGGCGAGCTGACGAAGGCTTACGCCGCGGCATACGTTGGCGATAGCGAGCGTGTGCGTCAGCTGACGCAAGCGGTCCGGAATTATCCGAATGTCCCCGAGACGGCACGTTTGGAATCGCTGTCCATCGATACGCTCGACGCACGTTGGCAAGATCAACGATCCCGCGCGCGCGAGGTCGCCCTGCAACTGGCCGATGGCGTCGAGGCCTCGCGCTTGCCGGGCTATCGGCGAGCTGCGTATTTGTCGATTGCCGCTTCGGCGCTGCTCGCAGCCGATGACAAGGCGAGCGCACAGCGAGTGCTCGCTAGAGCGGCGGAGGAGTACAAGAAGGCCGGTCTGGAGACATCGGTCCAGCTCTCAGAGTTCGTCTATGCGCGGGCGCAGTTGTCGTCCGTCGCGGGCGATCCAACGCTGCGCGACGATCTGCAGAAACTAGTTGGCTCGTGGCAGAAAGTGCATCCGAACAGCGTGTGGCATGGCGAAGCGCTCTACTGGCTGTCACGAGTGCAGGAGGCGCAAGGTCAAGCGGAAGCAGCAGCGCAGACGCGTCGACTGGCTCGCCAGATGCTCGAAGATTCCGCGCTTCCGGCGATGCGTCTGATCGCCGCGGCTGATTAGAGAAGATGCGAAGCATGTGGCCGGTTAGGCCGCGATAGTGCGTCCGACTCCATATAGAACCTTCCATGAGGTGTTCCACCATGCGTCGCTCGATTCGTTCGGTTGCTTCCGCCATCGCACTGCTCGGCGCCAGCGCATCGGGCGCCGCGGCAGGACAGGCGGCGGTCCCCCCACCGCCGCCTGTCGTCGCCGAAGTGCAGTTGCGCGTGATCAATCACCGCTTCGTCAGCGCCTTCTTCCGCGAAGACGGCGATTTCATGGAGTCGCTGACCGACGATGACTTCCTGCTCACGACCAACAGCGGCGAATGGCTCGGCCGCGCCGAGCACATCAAGTCGATGCGCAGCCCGGCAGGCCTCGAAGGCGTTTCCTACCGGGACGTGGAGGTCCGTCTGTTCGGCGAGGTGGCGTTGCTCCATGGCGTGTTCGAAGCGATCGTGCCCGGCGGCAAGATGAGCCGGGTGCGCTACACGGATATATATGTATGGAACGGCGCGGCCTGGCGGCTCGTCAGCGCGCAGAACACGCCGATCAAGGACGACGTGCCGGTCGCTCCGCGCCTCGGAGTCAAGCCCGCGCACGCACCCTGGACGGGCCGGGACCCGACCGGCGACGACCTCGAAGTGCTGCGTCAGCTGAACGAGAGCTATGTAGAAGCGTTCCGTAAGTCCGACATCGCCTGGTACGACGCGCATCTCGCGCCGGACTACCGAGTCTTCAGCGGCGACGGCTCATACAACGACCGCGCGATGGCGTTGGCCAACTTTGCGCAACCGACGTTCGCGACCCACATGAAGTCGTTTCCGGTGGGCAAGGTCCAGATCCGGCGCTTTGGCGATATCGCGCTGATCCACGCAGAGAATGACTACGAGCTGAAAGACGGCCGCAAAGGCGTCAGCCGCTACACCGATGTCTGGCAGAAGAAGGAGGGTCGGTGGCTGTGCATCCTGGCGCACATCAATGTCCACAAGGCGCCGGCCTGAGCCTCGGCATCGCAACGTGGTCAGTTCGGTGGCGGTCGAACCATTGACCGCGGTCGCCTCGCTATCATCGGCGAAACGACCGCGAGGTGACCGTGACGGCAATCATCGCGCTGGGTTTGGCCGCGGCGATCGCGGCCAATGCAGCGATACGAACGACGCAGATCGAGATTCCGGACTCGTCGCAGCGATTGGCGATTCACTGCGTGGAGCCGTCGCGTCCGTCGCGCAGCGGTGTGTTGTTCATCCATGGCGCGACATTTCCGACCAAGCTCGCGTCCGGTTTCGAGTTCAGCCCCGATGACTCGTGGCTTGCGTTCGTGGCGGCCGAAGGTTACCTCGCGTGTGGCTTCGACTTTGTCGGCTTCGGCGCTTCCAGTCGGCCGGCCGCAATGCTCCAAGCTGCTGACCGCGCTGCGCCCGTATTGCGTGCGCCGGAAGCCGCCGCGCAGATCGCGCTTGCAGTCAGCTACCTGCGTGGCAAGCGTGGATTGGCAAACGTGCATATCGTCGCTCACTCGTGGGGCACTCTGCCGGCTACTGTATTCGCAGCCGCGCATTCCGCAGAGATTCGTTCGCTAACGTTGTTCGGGCCGGTCGTTCCCACGTCAGGAACGCCTGACCCGACGGAGAAGCGCGGAGCGTGGTACGCGATGAAAGCGCAGGACAGGCTGGAGCGATTGCACTTCAGAGGCGCGCTGCCGCCGGGCAAGTCGCTGCTCGACCATCGAGTCGATGAGCGTTGGGCAAGAGAGTATGCCGCGTCGAGTCCGATCGTCGCCGGCGATGCGCCAGGTCTGGTGCGCATTCCAGAAGGACCGAACGCCGACCTGGACGCTGCGACTGCCGGGCAGCTTCCCTATGCACCGGCGGACGTCCGTGTGCCCGTGTTCGTCGTGTACGGAAACTACGATGTCATCGTGGACGATGCCGGAGCCAGCGCGTTTCTGCAGTGCTTCACCGGCAGCCCTTTGAAGTGGCGGATGCGCATCGATGATGGCACTCACGTCATGCACCTGGATCGGACTAGACGCTCGTTGTATGAGAGCGTCGCGGCGTTCGTTCGGGTGGCCGAGGCGCCTTAGGGCTTGCGGTAGATCGCTGCGATTCCCTGCAACTCCCGGACATCGGGCGTCGTGCGAACGGTGGGCCCCGCGTTCGTGAAGTCCAGGATCGAGTCGCTGTCAGCTGCATAGCGTGGCCACACCGGGCTGTGGCTTGCGCTGTTGGGGTCGCCGTGCTTCGCGAACTCAATCCAACGAGTTGCGATCTCCGACGAGCGAGTCGGATCGTCGCCGTCTGCTGCCCACCTCATCGTCTTCAGCGTGCCAAAGATGTAGGCCAGCTCGCTCGCATGAGGTGCGCCTTTCAGCATGCTGCGCATCGACGTCGACAGCACATCGAAGCGATACAAGTAAGTTGCATGTCCGTTCTTTGCGTGCGCGGCCGCGAGGAATCGCGCCGGCTCGCGGAAGATGAGATCGCTGAGAAACTTCCGCTTGAACTCGGCTTCGCTGACATAGCCGCGCGCCATCGCCGCGCGATCTTCGGCGGAGATCTTGGTGACAGCTCGCGCAAGGGTCTGCTCCATCATTTCTGGCGGAATCGGCAACTCGAGGCTGGTGGAGCCCGAAATGAACGGCACCGGTGCTTCGAGGCCGCGCTCGAATGCCTCGGCGACTTCCATGGTCAGTGTGATGCCGTCGATCACGGGGCCGCCTTCGATTGCCGTGCGATTGCCCGCTGCGACGATGCGCTCCGCCGGAATCGCGCGCAGCGCTGCAACGTCATCGTTCGTGACGCCCATGCTGACCGCGAACTCCTTGCCGCTGTCCTCGGCCGAAGGGAGCCCATCAGGATTGCGCTCGCGCAGTCGCGGTGTGTACTCGCGGCCGTTGCCGGACTGCTGGATGGCGCGATGAAACAGGCCACGTGCCGGTGGCGCGATCATCAGGCGGTTCACCGCAGCAGCGCCGGACGACTCGCCGAAGATCGTGACGTTTGCAGGGTCACCGCCGAACGCGTGAATGTTCGAGGCGACCCAGTGCAGCGCAGCGATCATGTCCAGCAGGCCGTAATTCGCGACGGGTCCCTGCGGCGTCTCGCGCGAGAGTGCAGGGTGTGCGAAGAAACCGAAACGGCCGAGGCGATAGTTCAACGTAACGACGACGACGCCATGACCGGCGAGGGGCGATCCATCGTAAACCGGTGCTGCGCCCGTACCGTTGCTGAACGAGCCGCCGTGAATCCACACCATCACGGGCAGCTTTGCGGAGCGCGAGCTCGCCGCCGTCCAGACGTTGAGCGTGAGGCAGTCTTCACTCTGCGGCGGCAGCTCTGCGGCGCGTGCGAACGGATCCGCAGTCTGCATGCACATCGCGCCAGGTCGATCGGCAGCGCGTACGCCTTGCCACGATGCCGGTGGTTGAGGTGCGCGCCAACGCAAGTCGGCAACCGGCGGCGCGGCGTAGGGGATGCCTTTGAACGAAACGATCTCGCCCGCGGCGACGCCTTTGAGCACACCGGTGTCGATGCGGATCAAGTCGCCGGAGAAGGCAGGAAGAGAAGGAAGGAGAGTGGACAGGATTAACAGGATTAACAGGATGGTAAGAGACGGAATCCGGCGCGGCTGTTCGTCTTCGACTCTCATCCTGTTGATCCTGTTAATCCTGTCAATTCCTTCTCTCTCCTCTCGCTCCGAATCCTCTCCCACTCACCACGGATCCAGCGCGCGCACGCGATGTTGTTGTCGAGGATCGAGTACTTCACGCCGCTGCCGTAGTCGACGTAAGGAATGATCTCGAGCGTAATGTTGGTCAGGCAGCTCGCTGGCGTGCGCGCGTGGTAGGTGAGCATGTCCCGCACGACTTTCTTCCACGGCTCGAGGCGCTGCTCGTCCCAATCGTCGTACCACTCGCCCGGTTTCGGCCGCACGAATGGATACTGCACGCCGCGGCCGTAGCTGCCGTCCGGATGCTTCGCCCACACGTTGAGCGGATTGTTCGGCACGGCGGGTCGCGCGTGCATCTGCCGCACGTAGTTGGCGTCGATCCAGCGCTGGCAGACGTTCCCGGGCTGGTACGGATCGAGCACGACGCGACCGGCTGCGATGTCGGCGTCGAGTCCTTGCACCGCCTGCTCCTTCGGGTTGTCGATCTTGAAGATCACGTGCGAGTGATCCAGCGTCATGTTGTATTTCACGCCGCGCGCTTCGGCGGCCGTCGCGACTTCGGCGACGCGCCCGAAGTGCTCCGACCACATGTTGATGTGCACCTCGAAGCAGGGCGTGACGCCGAACCGCTCGCCGAGCTCGGCAGCGCGCAAGTAGATCGCCAGCACTTCGTCGTTCGTCACCGGCTGGCCGGCGACGTTGCGGTCGAGCACCTGGACGTTGTGATTGATCGCGCCGCATTCGCGTGCGACGCGCAGGTTCTGTTCGAGCACCGCGTCGTCGCGGCCGGCGATGTAGTACCAGCCGCTCGAATACATCGGCAGGCCGTACTTCTGGCTGGCCTTGATGTAGAGCTCGGTCTCGCCGACCGGCGGTGTGCGATCGAGATAGTCGAATGCGCCACACTCGCTGGCCCGACGAAAGCGCGTGTCGACGTCGGGATTTTCCGCGTCGGTGTGAATGACGCCCGCGCCGGAGATGCCGATCTTGATGTCGGAGACCATGGCGTCAGCTGCGCGGAATGATGCCGAGCTGACGTGCACGGATCTGCTTCTCCGTGCCGAGATCGGGCCACGGGCCCGGCTGCGGAAACTGGCCGTCCGCGAGCGGCCAGGCGATCGGCGTCGCAGGTCCGTCGATCACGCTGCCGATCGGAATTTCGGTGCGGTCCACCGATGGATGCGCGCGCGTGCCTGCGCGGGTGCAGCCGTCGCGAAAGTAGATCGCCGTATAAGCGCGCCGCGTGCGATCCGATTGATTCGCCTTCGCCATGTGGACCGTGAAGCCGCTGTGAAAGATCGCGTCGCCGGGCGAGCAGGGCACGAACACAGGCGGTGTGCTCGCGAACTTCTCCTGCAGGCGCTTGCCGTCGCCGGGCGTGTTGAAGATGTCGATGAACTCCGCCTCGCCGAGGTGCGAGCCCGGCACGTAGCCCATGCAGCCCGAGCGCGCGTCGACCTCGCTGAGCGCAGTCCAGATCGTCACCGTGTCGCGCTCGGCGATCGGCCAGTACGGCTGATCCTGATGCGCTTCGGTTTCGCGGCCGCCGGCCTCTTTGTACAGAGCCTGGTCGTGCCACAACCGCACGCGCGTTGCGCCGGTGAGCGCCGCCGCGATTGCACCGACTCGCGGATGGAACGTCAGCCCGCGGATGTCCGGGAAATCTTCCCAGAGGTACTGGCACTGGATGAACGACTGCTCGTACAGCGATTTCTCTTCGAGCTTGCGCGTGTCGCGCTGTTTGCGTGTGGCCACTGCCTCGTCGACCGCGGCGCGGTAGCGTTCTACTTCGGCGGGCGTCAACAGGCCGCGCACGTGCAGGAAGCCGTCGCGCTTGAACTGTTCGGCCATAGCCGCGAGCGATTCGCGAGTTTGCATGTGTGCCCCGTGTGCCGCACTACCGTCCGCCGTCGAGTATCTTGAACTGCCGCTCCGGGTCCGTCTGCGCGATTCTGCTGCCGTCCTCGGCGATCGCATAAGCTCCATCTGGCGCGTACTGCAGGATGTACGCCTTGCGTACCGTGTCCTTGCGCAGGTTCGGCCCCGTGCGATGCGGAGCGAGCGAAGAGAACGCGATGATGTCGCCCGCTTTCGCCGGCACGCAGACTGCGTTCGGCGCTGTCTCGAGACACTTCTTGCCGATGTTCGTCAGCCAGTGCTGCAAGGTGCCGAGCTTGTGCAACCCCGGCGCGATCCACGGACAGCCGTTCTCGTTGTCGACGTCCACCAGCGGGATCCACAGCGTCAGGTACTGTTGCGGCTCAATGAACGTGTAGCCGTTGTCCTGGTGCCACGGAAATTCCTGCGGCTTGCTGGTCTTCTTGTAGACCGACTGATCCCAGTAGAGGCGCACGTCGTCGCCGATCAGGTCGTGGCACACGTCCTTGATCGCAGGGTGCGCCGCGAATGCGCTCAGCACTGGGGACTCGCGCACGATGTGCACCGTGAAGGTGATGATGTCCGCTTCCGACAGGCGCACGCGGCCGCCCTGGTGCTCCTTCATGTACTGCTCGCGACGCTGCTCGATCGGATCGATCGCCGCGATCACTGCGGCGATTTCCGCCGGCGTGAACGCGTTCTCGATGCGCGTGAATCCGAGCTCGTTGTACTCATCGAACTGCTGCGGTGTCAGGCGCCGCAGCTTCGTGCCCGACGCGCGCTGCCATGTGAAGTCGACATTCAGCGGGTGGCGCGTCGGCGCCTGGGGCGCCGCGGCTACTCGTTGGGCGTCTTTTTGCATCTCGGCCTCTCGATCAGGAATTGTGCAAGTTCGCCCCGCGCCGCGCGGGCAGCCAGCGGTTGACGTTGCGCAGGGTCACCTCGACGTCCGGCGTGACGCCTTTCGTGCCGGCGACGCCGTAGTGATAGACCATCGCTGCGCGCCGCACCTTCGCGACGTTGTCCGTCGACTGGTGCATGAGATAGCTGTCGAAGAACAGCACGTCGCCCGGCTGCATCAACGCAGGCACCTTGCGTGAGACGTCCTGGTTGACGATCTCCTGGTAGCCGCGATTGGCCGCGGGCCGCTGGTCGGGAATGTGCTCAAAAATCTCGCGCTTCGCGTGCGAGCCCGGCACGACCCACAGGCAGCCGTTCTCCAGCGTCGCTTCGCTGAGCGCGAGCCAGACGCCGACCTGCGGCTGTCGGTCGAAGCGGAAGTAGTAGGAGTCCTGATGCCACGGCTGACCGATGACGCCGGGATTCTTGAAGATGAACTGGCTCTGGAAGCAATCGATGTCGGGGTCGCCGAGCAGCTGCGCGACGATGTCGACGATGTCGCGGCGTAGTGCGACGGCGCGCGTCCCGCCGAACACGTGACAGTTGAACACCTTGGCGATGCGATCCTCGGCGTTGACCGCCGTCGCGCTCGGCCGCTTCTCCGGATAGATGTAGTAGTCCTTGCCGGAGAGATAGGCGATCTCATCCGGATGCTTCTCTGGCGGGTCAGAGCGGATCGCTGCGATGACTTCCGCCTCGATCCGGCGCACCAGCTCCGGCTCCACCATGCCGCGCATATAGAAGAAGCCGTCCTTGCGCCATGCCGATCGCATCGTCTCGGGAGTCATTGCGCGCCCCGTCCTGTCATGATTTAAAACAAGCGAGGCGCAGATATTAGATCTAATCACGACGAAATGACAATCTTTAAATCAAGAAGAGAAATTATGAGCCTCTGCAGTTGTTTCTTATCGACACTATTGACTTCGATATTCACTTTATCGAAAGTGCGTCAAAAGCAGTTGAATATATCTGCTCTGCCAGAAGGGGGACTCCATGGGCCATACGGTCAAGTTCGCGGTCGGCGCAGCGCTCGCAGTCAGCATCGCCATCCCGGCCGGTGCGCAGGACACGAGTCGACTCATAGAAGAGAGTCATCGTTACGGCGCAGAAGCGTGAAGAGCGCCTGCAGGACGTGCCGATCTCCATCAGCGTCGTCAGCTCCGAAACGCTCGACGCGTTCAAGTTGAACGAGGCAACCGATATCCAGAACCTCGTTCCCGGCGTGTCGCTTACTAACGGCGCGGGGCCACGCAGCTTCGGTTTCTTCATCCGCGGCATCGGCACGACTTCGTTTTCTTCGGAGTCCATCGAGGGCAGCTCCGCGTACGTGCTCGACGGCGTCGTGATGGGGCAGGCGGGTGCATCGCTCGCGGACCTGCCAGACGTTGAGCGCGTGGAAGTGCTGCGTGGGCCGCAAGGCACGCTGTTCGGCAAGAATGCTTCAGCCGGCGTGATCAGTCTGACGACCGTGCGGCCGACTGCCGAGTGGACTGCGCGCGGCAGCGCCAGCTGGGCGAAGCCCGACGACGAGCGCAAGGTCAGCGGGTTGCTGAGCGGGCCGATCAGCGACAGCGCGCGCTTCCTCGTGTCTGCGCGTCTCAACCAGCGTGACGGCTACATCAACAACGCTTTCGACGGCCGCAAGCTCAACGATCGCGACGACTACGGCGCGCGCGCGAAGCTCGAGCTCACACCGACGCAGAATCTGTCGATGCTGTTCATCGGCGATTACTGGAAGCGGGACGCCGAGTGCTGCATCTGGACTTTACGCCGGACGAGCGCGACGCCGTCCGTCATTCCCGAGCAGCAGCAGATCGCGGCCGGCATCCGCTTCAGCGAGACCAACCAGACGCAGAACATCGACGGGCCGGTGCTCTCGGACACCAAGAGCTACGGCGCCTCGGCCCAGCTCGATTACGAGTTCGGCGGCGGCTACACGCTGACTTCGATCTCCGCCTGGCGTCGCTGGGACACGATCGACGGCCTGGATTCGGACAACAGCCCGAACAACCTGCTCAACGTGAACTTCGCCGACTTCCGCCAGCGCCAGTGGACGCAGGAAGTGCGCGTCGCGTCGCCGACCGGCGGCAAAGTCGACTACGTGGCCGGCCTGTTCTATTTCGATTCGCACGTGCAGTCGGAATCGACGCAGCTGTTCGCGACCGTGCCGCTGCCGTTCTTCCGGCGCATGGTCAACAACGACGCGACGACCGAGAACATGGCGCTGTTCGGCCAGGCGAACTTTCACGTCACCGACAAGCTCACGCTGATTGCGGGTGGGCGATTGCTGCGCGAGGAAGCGACCGCCGACAAGATCCGCCGCGACGTCGTGTTAAACCTGACTGACAGCGCGAGCGCAGAGAAAAGCGACGATGCAATCGTCTGGCGCGGTGGCGCGCAGTATCGGTTCAACGACGACGTGATGGCGTTTGCGACTGCCGCGCGCGGCTACAAGGGCGGCGGCTTCGATACGAACATCGGCATTTCGACGCTGCCGAACGTCGAGCCGGAGGAGCCGCTCAGTTTCGAGCTCGGCCTGCGCACGACGTCGTTCGACAAGCGACTGACCGCAAACTTTACGGCGTTCAAGACCAAGGTCGACGGTTACCAGACTTCGGCTCGCGATCCGCAGCAGGCGATCTTCTACATCCGCAACGCCGAGGCGGATACGCAGGGTGTCGAGTTCGATCTGGTCGCGCGGCCGCTCACGGAGCACGACTTCACGCTCGGCCTGTCGGGTGCATACGTCGACGCGCAATGGGGCAACTTCCGCAATGCCGCGTGCTTCCAGGGACAGACTGCCGCGCAGGGTTGCGTCGGCGGTGTGCAGAATCTGACCGACCAGCCGCTGCCGTTCGCTCCCGAGTGGACGTTCAATGGCTTCACGTCGTACTCGATGCCGCTCGCCGGCGACTCGCATCGGCTCGGTATGAACCTGAGCGCGAGCTATCGCGACACGGCTTTCCTGCAGTTCCCGAACAGTCCGTTCACGATCCAATCGGGTTACGCGCTGCTCAACGCCGCGGTGTCGTTCGGCGCGAGCGACCGCAGCTGGCAGGTATCGCTGTACGGCAAGAACCTGGCGGATAAGGAGTACGTGCTGCTGATGTTCCCGACACCGTTCGGCGCTGCGCCCGGCAACATCAGTCATTTCGTTCCTTACGAGGCGCGCCGCATCGTCGGTCTGTCGTTAGACGTGTCGTTTTGATCGCGCTGTTTTTCCAGATGCGCGAGCGGATCCGGACCCCCCGTCCGCTTGCGCCTTTTTTTGCTGGACCGGTGCGGTGAAGCAGCTGCCGACCCTGGATGTGCGCGGTCGCTGGTTCGTCGACGCAGCGGGTCGCCGCACGATTCTGCGCGGCGTGAATCTCGGCGGCGACTGCAAGGTGCCGTTCCCATGCGGTGGCACCAACTATCCGAGCGACTTCGCCGATCATCGCTCGGTGTCGTTCGTCGGACGGCCGTTTCCGTTGGAGGAGGCGGACGAGCATCTGGCGCGGCTCGCGCAGTGGGGGTTCAACGTCGTGCGGCTGCTGACGACGTGGGAAGCAGTCGAGCATCAGGGGCCCGGGCGCTACGACGAAGACTACCTGCAGTACTTCGCGGAAGTGTGCCGGCGCTGCGGCGAGCACGGCCTGTATGTCTTCGTCGATTTCCATCAGGACGTCTGGAGCCGCATGAGCGGCGGCGACGGCGCACCTGGCTGGACGTTCGAAGCGGCGGGACTCGACTTCACGAAGTTCCACGCGGCCGACGCGGCCCATCTGATGCAGGCGAAGTACGACTACGCGCGCGGCGGCCGGCAGAGCAACTATCCGCAGATGAGCTGGGCCAGCAACTATCGGCTGCCCGCGAACATGATCATGTGGACGCTGTTCTTCGGCGGCCGCGACTTCGCGCCCGACGTGCGCGTCGGCGGCCGCAACGTTCAGGACGATCTGCAGGATCACTATCTGCAAGCGATGCGACAGGTTGCATTACGCGTGCGGGACCTGCCGCACGTGATCGGGTTCGATACGCTGAACGAGCCGGGCGAGGGCATGATTGGCAGCGAACTCGACTATCGCCACGAAACAAGCACTGCCGAGAACCCATCGCCCGTGCGCCCGGGTGTCGCGCTGTCGTCGCTCGATGCCTTGCTGCTGGCCCGCGGCGTGTCGCGCGAGCTGCCGCGCTACAAGCGCGCCGCCGACGGAAATGTCGTGCGCGCAGCCAGCACGGTTGCGAATCCGAACGGCGTTTCCATCTGGCGTGAGGGTGCGGGTTGCCCGTTCGAGGCCGCTGGCGCGTATCGCTACTCGAATGGCGTCGCCGAAGTCCTGCGTCGCGACTACTTCACGCATGTGGCGGGTCGCAGGATCGATCTCGAAGCGGACTACATGCTGCCGTTCTTCCATCGCGTTGCGCAGACGGTTCGCGAAGTGCGCGCCGATTGGCTGTTGTTCGCGGAGATGAATCCATACAAGGCGTTCGTCGGTCACGCGTTTCCGCAAGGTATGCCGAAGCGCACCGTCAATGCGAGCCATTGGTACGACATCCAGGTGCTGCGCACGAAGGAGTTCGAATATTCGGACCTTGCGGCAGTCGGCGATCGGTACGTCACCGAATTACGAACCATCGATGCCGCAGGCAGGACGCTGGATCGTGCCGGGGCGCCGACGCTGATCGGCGAGTGCGGGATTCCATTCGATCTCGAGAATGGAGCCGCGTACGCCGCGTGGGCTCGCGGGGAGCGCGGACGTGAGGTTTGGAGCAAGCAGATCGTCGCGCAGAGCCTGATGTACGACGCGCTCGATCGGTTGCTGCTGAGCTCGACGCAATGGAACTACACGGCATCGAATCGCAATTCCGCCGAGTGCGGCGACGGCTGGAATCAGGAGGACCTGTCGATCTACTCCAGCGACCAGGGTGGCGGGCGCGCGGTCGAAGGTTTTTCACGCCCGTACGCACGCCGCGTCGCCGGCGAGCCGGTGAGTATGTCGTTCGATGTCGATTCGGGCGAGTTCGCGCTGGTCTTCGATGCCGAGGCTGCCATCGAGGCGCCGACCGAGATTTTCGTGCCCGCGGTTCAGTATCCGCAGGGCTACGAGGTCATCGCCTCTGCGGGCACTGTCGAGCGCCGGGACGATGACGCTTGCGTCGCGATCAGTTGCCGGACCTCGCAGCGCGTGAGCGTGCGGATCATGCGCCCTGGCCGAGTCGCCCATGTTCCCTAGCGAAGCAGCGACCTGTATCGTTCCGAGCCGATCGGCCTCCGGTCGGCAACGAGAACAACGCATCGTGCCCACGCAAATTCCTTCCGTCTCGACGTTCACGCTGGCGGGCGTCACTTCGCCTTACGATCCGGCAGAGCGGCCGACGCAGGCCGTCGCTTTCTGGCTCGGCCGCGACATCGCGCGCGGCGTGTTCGAGCCGCTGGAGCGCCTCAAGATCGAGCAGCTCTCGCAGTTCTACGGCGTCGGCCATAGCCCGGTGCGCGAGGCGATCCTGCTGATGTCGACCAGCGGCTTGGTGATCCACGAGCACCAGAAAGGACACCGCGTCGCGCCGGTCTCGCTCGCCGACTACGACGATCTGCTCAACGTCTACATGCGCATCTACCGCCTCGCGCTGAACATGGCGATGGAAGTCGGCAGCGATGAATGGGAAGAGCGGGTCGTCCTGCAATTGCACCGCTCCGCGAAGGTGAAGAAGGTGCTGCTCGATGGCGATCCGCAGCAGCGCGAGCTGTGGCAGCGGGCGTACGGCGAGTTTCACCGTGCGCTGCTGTCGGGATGCAGCTCACCGCTCCTGCTCAGGATCTACACCGACCTCGGCGCGCGGCTCGAACGCTACGTGAATCTCTTCGGCGACCTGGACAGCGATCGCGAGCGCGATCACCACGCCGAGCATCGACGCATCGTCGATGCCGTGCTCGGGCGCGATGCCGAGAAGGTGCGAGGTGCTGTTCGACGACTACTACGCGACCGCCGCGCCGATCCGAAAATCGATCGTCGAAACGCTGAAGCGACACGAGCACGGGCGGCACACGCGTTCGAGCGACGACGGGCGAGTGAGCAACAGAGGGCCAACTTGGACGCAGCCGCCACTGTCGTAGCTCCCGTCGCGATCGCCGATCGTCTGAGCCTGCCGCGCAAGCTCGGCTTCACGCTCGGTGATTACGCCTGCAACATCTACTGGCAGAGCCTGTCGCTGTTTCTGCTGTTCTTCTATACGGACGTCGTCGGTCTGTCCGCGGCAACCGCCGGCTGGATCTACATGATCGCTTCGATCTGGGACGGTGCGATCGATCCGCTGATCGGTGCAGTCGCTGATCGTACGCGCAGCCGTTTCGGTCGCTATCGGCCATACATTCTGTTCGGTTCGGTGCCGCTAGCGGTGTCGTTCTGTCTGCTCTACTACAAGCCGCCGTTCCAGGGCACCGGCCTCGTTGTGTGGCTGCTCGCGACGCACATCCTGCTGCGAACGGCCTATGCGGTTCTCAACATTCCGTTCATGTCGCTGAATGCGCGCATGACGACGAGCTCGAGCGAGCGCTCGACGCTCGCAGGCTTCCGGATGCTGTTCGCGACGCTGGCCGGTCTCACGGTTGCGTACTCGACGCAGCCGCTGGTCGCGCGGTTCGCCGGCACGGGGCAGGGATTCATGGCGACTGCAGCAGTGCTCGCGCTACTCGCAACGGCGTTGTTTCCCATCGTGTTCGCCGCAACGCGCGAGCCACCGATGGATGCAAGCGATCACGCTCCGGCGCGCCTGCGTGACTACTGGGATGCTGTGCGCGCGAACCGCGCATTCTGGGCAGTCATGTTCGCCGTGGCGCTCGCGGCGATCTGCGCGACGGCGTGGAGCAAATCGATCCTCTATTACTTCAAGTACTACCTTGCGGACGAAGGCTCGTCGCGCCTCGCGCTGAGTCTCAACGCAGCGTCCGGGCTCGTGATCATTCCGATCTGGATGATCGCGAGTCGCTACCTCGGCAAGCGCAACGCGTGGTTCGTGGCTTCGGCCATCGGTCTCGCCGGCCTGACGGTGTTCGCTCTCACGGATGTGCGCTCCGTTGCGTTCACCATCGGCCTGCTGCTGTACATGCAGGTCGCGTTCCTGGGCCTGTTCATGACTTTCTGGTCGATGATGCCGGACACGGTCGAGTACGGCGAATGGCGCAGCGGTGTGCGCGCCGAGTCGTTCGTGTTCGGTTTTGCGCAGTTCTTCATGAAGGCGGCGCTCGGCTTCGGCGCCGGATTGTTCGGCTGGGCGCTCGACTGGGTCGGCTATGTGCCGAACGTCGCGCAGAGCCCGCAGACGCTCGCCGGCCTGAAGAACATCATGGTGTTCATGCCGGCGATCGGGATCGTGATCGGCATCGTGGCGATCGCGCTGTACCCCATGGGGCGCGGCGAGCACGAGCGCATCGTCGCCGAGATCGAAGCGCGGAAGCGGTAAACGTCTTGGACGTTCGCAGCTACGGTAAGTCCGGCCTCGAAGTCAGCGCCATCGCCTACGGCGCGATGACGCTCGCCGCAGATCCGCAGATTCGCGACGGGGTCGCGCCGTCGTTGTTGCGGGCGTTGGAGCGCGGCGTCACGTTGATCGACACCGCGCGCGTGTACCCGAAATCCGAAGAGCTGATCGCCTCGACGCTGCGCGTCTGGCGCGGACCGCGTCCGATCATCTCGACCAAGCTGCATTCGGCGAGTCGCGATGCGTATCGCTTCCATTGTCCGATCGCGGAGGCATATCCGCCGCAGCGCATCCGCGAATCAGTGGAGGGGAGCCTGCGTGCGCTCGGCGTCGAGCAACTGGACATCGTTCACCTGCATCAGTGGCACTACCTGTGGACGCACGAGCGCTCGTGGCTCGACACGCTGCATGCTCTGCGTGAAGAAGGGAAAGATCCGCTGCATCGCCATCAGTGCGCAGGATCATGAGCACGATGCACTGCTGGAGATCGTGAGCGCCGGCTTGGTCGATGGCGTGCAGGTGATCTTCAACATCTTCGAGTCACGGCCAATGTCGGCGTTGCTGCCGCTTGGCGCAGAGAGCGCGGCGTCGGCGTGATCGCGCGATGCGTCTACGACAGCGGCGGATTGTCGGGAGCGCTGACACCCGAAGAGTTTCGCGCCCGTCGTTTCCTGCAGCACGCGCCGTACGAGCAGTATCAGGCGCGGCTCGACGAGCTCGCTCGTCGCTTCATTCCGGCGGAAGCGAGCAGCATCGCGGAGCTGGCATTGCGGTTCGCTCTTTCCGTGCCCGGCGTCAGCGCCGCGACGCTTGGTATGCCTGAGACGCGTCTCGTCGATGCAGCCATCGACGCTGCCGAGCGCGGGCCACTTTCCGTCGGCGGCGGTCGAAGCGATCCGTCGCGAGCACGTCTGGACGCGCAACTTCTACGAGCGGCTGTCGTGAAGACGGTGAGCTTCTGCTTCGACGATGGCTTTCGCGCTTCGGCGGACTCGATCTCGCGCATCTTTTCGACAGCCGCGGCGTCTCTGCCTGCTTCTGCGTGCTCGCGGCGCCGGAGCTTGCAGAAGATCCATTCATTCGCGGCGCGCGAATCGCCGACTGGGCGTATTGGCGGGAAGCCGTCGCCGCGGGTCATGAAGTCGCGCCGCATGGCTACGCCCACGAGCATCTCGGCAAGATCAGCGTCGAGAGTGCACAAGCGAGCGTGCAGACGCACGCTCGATGCGTTCGCCAGCGAGCTGCCGGGATTCGACGCGCGACAGTCGTTGTATCACCTGGCCTATCTCGCAGCGCCAGCGCCGATCGTGCAGTGGGTCGGCGAGCGAACGCTCGGCGCGCGCATGGCGCTCGGCAATGCCGGCCGCAACGATCCTGCCGCGTGGTCACGCGGCAAGCCGATCGATTGCCTGACGTTCGGTCCACCGGATGCGCAGTCGCATGCGCGTGAGCGCATCGCGCGCTTCGTGCGCGACGAGGACGGCTGGCTCGTCCTCGTGTTGCACGGCCTGGACGGCGAAGGGTGGGGCACTGTGGCAAGCACGGCGCTCGAGCAGATGCTCGATGAAGTGCTGAGCGCCAATGTCGCGGTGACGACTCCGAATCGCTTCCTGCTGTCGCTCGCAAGAACCTAAATTTCCACGCCGTCGAGAAACTAGCGTTTCGCGCAGAAATGCCCACAGTCGCGGCACCTGACTGGATGTACAGTGACACCTGCCTGAAGTTCGCGGCTGCGCGCTTCCGCTGAAATTTCGATGGAGGAAGAAACCCAAGGTTCTGAATCGTGAAGAAGCGGCGTCCGACGGTGCTTAGAACACCGCCGAACGCCTGACACGCCACCCTGCAAAGGAGGATGACTTGCTTGCACCAGATCATAGAGGAGCGCAGCGCGCTCTTGAACAGGCGATCGCCGCAGAACGAGTGAAGCTCGTGAGCGCTCACGCGGTGCAGAAGTGCCTGTATCAGGTTCTGCTGTACGCAGAAGGCGAAGATGCCGTCGTGCACGCGGAGGCTACGCAAGTGGTCGCAGCGCTTGTGGCGAACGCCGTCGACAAACTGGATTCAGTAAATCTTCGTCGAGTGATGGAGGAGGCGGAAGCAGGCGAGACCGTAGAATGGGATCCGTAGCGCTGTTTTTAGCGCGATCAAGAAGCACCGCGCGAATGGGTTAGTGCCGTTCGCACGGTGCGGATCTCGCGAGCGTAGCTGCTCCCAGCGCGTTGAGCACGTCACCCCGGAAGGCAAAGATGACAAGGGAGCGCTCAGGCGGAAGCTCTACGAGGCATACCGCAGCAACGAAATTGTCTCACCACTGGTGAGACAATTGCCGTGGACGCATCACCTCTTCCTTCTGAGCCAAGTCAAACGTCCAGAGAGCCGCGAGTTCTACATGCTTGCGGCTATTGGACAACGCTGGACGAAACGCCAGCTCAACGCCAGATCTGCAGTGGGGCCGTCCTGCGCGCCGCACCTCGCAGCAAGAAAGTGTCACCAGCGGTGACACAAATTCATCCAACCGCGGAGGGTACGCCCGACTCGCCGTAGTCAGATCTTGCGATGGATGGCGAAGGACGACACGTTGACGTTGCTGATCAGTCAGGCCCGATTGACGACTGGCTTACTGGCCGGCGGCGCAATTGCGCGCGCAGCTGGCGGTTAATATCGATCTGGATATAATCCCGATGGAAATGTACAGTAAGCCACTGCTGTGGCTCGGTGATAGCAAGCGACGTATCCGCGAGTTCCCGCAGGAGGCCCGGCAGCGCATAGGCTTCGAGATGTGGGAAGTTCAGCAAGGCCGCGAGCCGTCTGACTGGAAGCCGATGCAGGCTGTGGGTCAGGGCGTGAACGAGGTTCGCGTACATGTGAAAGGCGAGTACCGAGTGCTCTACGTCGCGAAGTTCCAGGAAACTGTGTACGTGCTTCACGTCTTTCAGAAGAAGACGCAGCGGACGTCGAAGCACGATATCGAGGTAGCGCGTGATCGCTACCGAGCATTGCTACAGCAGCGCGTGAGGATGCAATGAAGAGCAAACTGAAAATCGAGCGCGGCAGCGGCAACGTATTCGAGGATCTGGGGTTCGCACCCGGCGAGGCGGAGAACCTGCAGCTTCGCGCCCAACTCATGTCGAAGATTCGCGCAGAAGTCCGTGATATGACGCAGGCTCAGGCTGCCAAGCGTTTCGGAGTCAGCCAGCCGAGGATCAATGACCTGTTGCGGGGGAAGATTGAAAAGTTCAGCCTCGATGCGCTCGTGAACATGCTGGCGGCTGCCGGGTTACGCGTTGAAATGCGGGTGAAGAAGGCGGCGTAGCAATACCCCCAGTCTCGACCTACTGCATCAGTAATTCACTTCCAGCGACAACCCCACCACGCGCTGCGCCTCGTACGGCACGTACTGCGCGTACGCGTTCACGCCCGTCGTGCTCGGCGTAGTGAAGATGCGCGTGGCGAAGCGCTCGTCGGTCAGGTTCTTGCCGAACAGCGACGCGCGCCAGCGGTTGCTGGAAGAGGCGAGCGTGATCGCAGCGTTGACGATCGGATAGCCGTCCTGATACGTGGACGGATCGTCCGGCGAATTCGCCGGCGCCTCGGTGCGATAGCTCACGCCGAGATCGAACTGCAGGTCGAGACCGCTCGCGCCGAGATCCATGCCGTAGTGACTGTTGAGGCTGACGTTCCACTCCGGCGCGTACGGCAGCTGCTTGTCCGACATGTCCTGGATGTTGCCGTTGCAGCCCGTCGCCGCGGTCTGCCCGCGATAGCAAGGCGCGGTCGGGAACGAGTCGAACTTGCCGTCGGTGTAAGCGAGCGAGCCGATGAACGACAGGTCGGTGGCGCGCAGTGGCCGGTAGATCATTTCGACCTCGACGCCTTGCGTCAGAACTTCCGCCGCGTTCAGCAGCAGGAACGAGCCGGCGTTATCCGGCTGGCGCGCGGTGACCTGGTAGTCGTCGACGGTCTGATAGAAACCGGTCACGTTGAGCATCACGCCAGCGTCCGGGAACACCGAGCGCAGGCCGATTTCGTAATTCGTCGGCTTCTCCGGCTCGACGCGTAGCAGGCTCGCGCCGGCGGGCGCATTCCAGCCGCCGCCTTTGTAGCCGCGCGTCGCGGTGGCGAACGCGGAGACATCGTCGGTGAAGTCGTACTGCAGGCCGACGCGCCACAGCGCGGCCTCATCGGTGAGGTTGCCGGGACCGAATGCCTGGTTGAGGTTGTTCACCGGATCGACGCGGAAGGTCTCGGCGATGCCGACCTCGCGCAGGTAGCGGCCGCCGACGATCAGGCGAAAGTCGTCGGTGAAGTTCACGTTGGCCTGGCCGAACACCGCCATGTTCTCGGTGGTCGCGACCACGTCCCAGATGCGGTTCGAGAATGGCGTCGCCAGCAGCGGCTGCAGCTGCCGCGACTCGGACTCGACGTCCGAGTAGTAGTAGAAGGCGCCCGCGACATAGTCGATGAACTGTTCCTTCGGCGAGGTGATGCGGAACTCCTGCGTGTACAGCAGTTGCTTGAAGTCGGCGAAGTTGACGTTGAACGTGTTCACCGGCCGGTTGTCGGTGTCGAGGCCGTCGACCGTGTGCCAGCTGCGAAAGGCGGTGATGGAGGTGAAGGTGTAGCCGCTACCGAAGCTGTAGTCCGCCTGCACCGAGATGCCGCCGGTGTTCACGTCGGAGAACACTCCGCCGTCGATATTCTGCGTGTCGTTCTCTTCATCGAAGCGTGCGCCCGCTGCGATCTGTTCCAGCTCGCCGACTGACGCTGGCGTACCGATCGAGCGCAGCGTCCAGATGCAGCAGTCTGCTTCGCGCTTCCAGTAGTCGGCAATGACGCTGACGTCGAGGTTTTCGCCGGCCGTCAGATCGATGCGCGCGCGCACGCCCCAGTCGTTGCGGTCGTTGAGGTCGCGGCCATCCGCGAGATTCTTCACGAATCCGTCGCGCTGATTGGTGCGCGCCGACACTAGATAGCGCACGTCGTTGTTGATCGGCCCGGTGATGTAGCCGGCGAGCTTCGTTTCGTTGTCGGGATCGGAGTAACTCGCCTTGAGCGAAGCGCCGAAGGTATCCGACGGCCGCTTGGTGACGACGTTGATCACACCGGAGGAGGCGTTCTTGCCGAACAGCGTGCCCTGCGGTCCGCGCAGCACTTCGATGCGCTCGATGTCGGGCAGATCGGACAGCGCCGCGCCCGCCTGGCCGGTGACTACGCCGTCGACGACATAAGCCGAGCTGCTTTCGATCGACTCCGAGGCGAACGAGGTCGTGCCGACGCCACGAATGAAGAAGCCGAAGCTGCGAGGGCCGGCGCTGTTCGAGACGCCGACGCCGGGCACCAGGTACGCAAGGTCTGTCGCCTGGTTGAGATCGAAAGCGCCAAGCGATTCAGCTGAAACGACGGCGACCGAAACCGGCACGTCCTGCAATCGTTCTTCGCGCTTCTGCGCCGTCACGGTCACCGTCTCGAGCAACCGTTCGCCGTCCGCGGCGCTTGCTGGGGGTGCCAAACCGGCAACGAGTAACGGCAGGGCAGTGACGACGACGACTTGACGCATGGCGATCCCCCTTCGGTCGACGCGGAATATTGTGCGATGTAGTCTCCATCAAAAATATGTTTTAGACAAGAAATCGATAAATGTGAAGGAATTTATCTCAGGAAGCGCTATTGGCGTATTTCAGATATAGTGCCCGCCACCCGACCCAGGCACGGAATTCATGGATCCGACTACCACCCCGCCGCTGGAGCGCCACCCGCTGAACCGGGATTTCCGTTGGGCCATGCCCCCGCGGGACGGGTTGCGGATCCTCACGTCGCAACAGCATGCGCAGTTCGATGAGCTCGGCTTCTGCCGGCTGAGCGGCGTCTTCACCGCCGACGAAGTGGCCGCCGTGATCGCGGCGATCGATCCGCTCGAGCGCGCGCACGAAGGAAAGGTTCGCGAGGACGGCGGCAAGCTGCGCCTGACCGAGGTCGACGTCATCACCTTCACCGCGCATCTGGTGCCGCACTCGCCGGTGCTGCGCGACTTCACGCAGCATCGCGTCTTCAAAGCTTTGTGCCACGACCTCATCGGCGATGACGTGCGGCTTTACTGGGACCAGGCCGTCTACAAGAAAACGCAGAAGGAACAGGAATTCCCCTGGCATCAGGACAACGGCTACACGTACATCGAGCCGCAGCAGTACCTCACCTGCTGGCTACCGCTCGTCGACGTCGATCGCGACAACGGTTGTCCGAGCATCGCGCCGCGCCTGCATCGCCTCGGCACGCTCGCGCACCGTCGCACGCCGATCGGCCTGCAATGCTTCGAGCGTCCGAGCGAGATCATGGAAGTGCCGGCGCGAGCGGGCGATGTCATCGCGTTCTCTTCGCTGGCGCCGCATCGCACGGGCCCGAACCTGCGCACCGGCACCGTGCGCAAGGCCTATATCCTGCAATTCGCGCCGGATGGCGCGGTCACGCATCTGCCCACCGGCGAGACCGTTCGACAGGACGATCCGCGCCGTCAGTACTTCGTACTTCGCGGCGGTTCCTGATGGCGCTGACGCGACTGCCCGCGGTGCGTGTAGTCGGCGATCGATTCGTCGACAGTGACGGCCGCGAGCTGCTGTTGCGTGGTGTGAATCTCGGCGGCGACTGCAAGGTGCCGTATCCGGATGGCGGCACGCATCATCCAAGCGACTTCGCCGATCACCGGGAAGTGAGCTTCGTCGGGCGACCGTTTCCGCTCGAGGAGGCGAACGAGCATCTGCAGCGGCTGCGACACTGGGGATTCAACTGTGTCCGGCTGCTGACGACGTGGGAAGCAGTCGAGCACGCCGGACCGCGCCGTTACGACATCGAATATCTCGACTACTTCACCGAGGTTTGTCGTCGCGCCGGCGATCACGGCCTGTACGTGTTCGTCGATTTTCACCAGGACGTGTGGTCGCGCATGTCGGGTGGGGACGGAGCGCCGGGCTGGACGTTCGAGGCGGTCGGGCTCGATTTCACGCGCTTTCACGACGCCGGCGCTGCGCACATCATGCAGCGTCTGTTCGATTACTCGAATCCCGATCCGCACCAGGCTGCCTATCCGCAGATGAGCTGGGGCTCGAACTACCGGCTGCCGGCGAACGCGATCATGTGGACGCTGTTCTGGTGCGGGCGCACGGTCACGCCGCAGTTCGCGATCGATGGCGTGAACGTGCAGGACTACCTGCAGCGCCACTACCTCGGCGCGATGGAGCAGATCGCCATTCGGTTGCGGCACATGCCGCATGTGCTGGGCTTCGACACTCTGAATGAGCCCGGTGTCGGTTGGATCGGCGAAGCGCTGAGCTATCGGCATCTACGTTCGACGCCGGAGCATCCGCTGCGCGTCCGGCCGGGCCTCGCGCTGTCTGCGCTCGATGCGCTCGCGATCGCGCGCGGCATTCCGACGACGGTGCCGTTGCTGAAGCGCAATCCGGCGACAGGCATTGCGGAGGAGGCGGGTGAGCGCCTGGTCAATCCGCAAGGCGTTTCCATCTGGCTGCCGCACGCGCGGTGCCCGTTCGAGGCGGCCGGCGCGTATCGCATCGAGGGTGGACGCGCGATCGCGCAGCGCGAGGACATTTTCTCGCACGCCAACGGTCGCGCGCTGACGGTTTCAGAGGATGGCTTCGGCCCGCTGTTCCACGAGGTCGCGCGGGTGACGCGCGCTCACAATCCGGACTGGGCGGTCTTCGCGGAGCTCGATGCTTTCGGTGCGGCGGCGGGTCGGCCGTTCCCGCGCTCGCTGCCGGAGCGCAGCGTCAACGCCAGTCACTGGTACGACAGCTCGACGCTCTATCTCAAGACGTTCGATCCGCACGATTCGTATGACTTCATGACCGGTCAGCGTGCCACGTCGCCGGAGCAGATTCGTGCGCGCTATGTCGAGCAGATCGCGAAGCGCGCGCGGCCGGCGCGGGATTTCCCCGGCGGCGCGCCGACGCTGATCGGCGAATTCGGGATTCCGTACGACCTCGATGCCGGTGCCGCCTACTGGGCGTGGCGTGAGGGCGAGCGCGGTCCAGCTCCGTGGTCCAAGCACGTCGCCGCACTCGATCTGATGTACAGCGCCCTGGATGAGCTGCTGCTGCATTCGACGCAGTGGAACTACACGGCGTCGAATCGCAACGACCTGCGCATCGGCGACGGCTGGAACCAGGAAGACCTGTCGATCTTCAGCGCCGACCAGTGCGTCGACCCGGCCGATCCCGATTCCGGCGGCCGCGCGCTCGAAGGCTTTTGCCGGCCGTTCGCCCGCCGCGTGCAGGGGCGGATCCGGCGCATGCAGTTCGACCGCGAGCGGCGCTGCGTTCCGCCTGGAATACGACGCCGATCCGACCATCGGCGCGCCCACCGAGATCTACGTACCGCGTTTGCAGTTCCCGGGAGGTATCGAGCCGCACGTCGAAGGTGGCGCGGCAGATTTGCACCACGATGGCTGCGCGCAGGTGTTGACCGTCCAGGCTCGCAGCGCAGCCCGGCTTACCGTCGTTGTCGCCGCACGCCGCTGAGGAGCTGAGCGCCTCCGCTAATATCAGCACCGGGCCAGCCAACAACGACGAACAACATGCCTACCAACATCCCTTCCGTTGCGACCTTCACCGCGCCAGGCGTGCAACCGCCAGTGGACGTGAGCGTGAGCCCGACGCACGCCGCCGCGTTCTGGCTGAGCCGCGACATCATCCGCGGCGTGTTCCTGCCGGACGAGCGGCTGAAGGTCGACCTGCTCACGAAGTTCTACAAGGTCGGGCACAGCCCGATCCGCGAAGCGATTCTGCTGTTGTCGGGCTCCGGACTGATCGTGCACGAGCTGCAGAAGGGCTACCGGGTTGCGCCGGTGACGCTCGACGACTACGACGATCTCATCAGCTCTTACCATCGCATCTACAAACTCGCGCTGGCGCTCGCGGTAGAGCGCGGCGGCGAGCCGTGGGAGGAGCGGGTGGTGCTGGCGCTGCATCGCTCGCAGAAAGTGCCGAAGGTGTTCGAGATCGGCTCGGAGGAACGCGAGCTGTGGCAGCGCGCGTACAAGATGATCCACGCCGAGCTGCTGTCGGGCTGCGGCTCGCCGATCCTGACGAAGATCGCCGCCGATCTCGGCAATCGCGCCGAGCGCTATGCGAGCCTGTTCGGCGACTTCGCCACGGATCGCACGCGCAATCATCACGAGGACCACCGCGCAATCGTCGACGCCGTCGTGGCGCGCGATGCCGATCGCCTCATCCAGCTCATCGAGCGCTACTTCGCGACGGCACAGCCGATCCGCGATTCGGTCATCGCCCGGCTCAGAGAGCTGCCGCCCGAATGATGAGCAGCGTCAGCGCCACCGCAGAGTTGCAGCCACATCGCCTCAGCGTCGCCCGCAAAGTCGGTTTCACCATCGGCGACTACGGCTTCAATCTCTACTGGCAGAGCGTCTCGCTGTTCCTGATGTTCTATTACACCGACGCCATCGGGCTGTCGGCGACGACTGCCGGACTCATATATATGGCGGCGTCGATCTTCGACGGCGTGATCGACCCGATCATGGGCGCTTTCGCGGATCGCACGCGTACACGTTGGGGCCGCTATCGTCCGTACATTCTGTGGGGGACAGTGCCGCTGGCATTGTCGTTCGCTGCTCTGTACTACAAGCCGGGGCTCGACGCGTTCGGCATCACTGCAGTGGTGTGCGCCACGCACTTGTTGTTCCGCGTCTGCTACACGATCGGCTCGATTCCCTATATCTCGCTCACTGCGCGCGTCACCTCGAGCTCGAGCGAGCGCTCGACGATCGCCGGCTTCCGCATGACGTTCGCGAACCTCGCCGGCATGACGGTGGCTTATTCGACTCAACCGCTGGTCGCGTACTTCGGCGCCGGCGACCAGGCGCGTGGGTTCTTCTACGTGGCCTGCGTCCTCGCCATCATCGCCAGCTGCACGTTCCCGATCGTGTACCTGTCGACCCGCGAGCCGACGCCGACGCACGATGAGCCGATCCCGCGCCTGCGCGACTACTGGGTGACGCTGCGTCACAACCGTGCGTTCTGGATCGTCGTGATCGGCGTGCTCGGCGGCTCCGTCGCGACGACGACGCTCAGCAAGACGGTGATCTATTACTTCAAATATTTTCTCGACGCCGAGGAGAGCGCGCGTTACGCGCTGACCGCGAAGACCGGCCTCGCGATCCTGATCGTGGCGACCTGGGTCTACATCACGCGCTTCATCGGCAAGCGTCATGCGTGGTTCGTCACCACGGCGTGGGGCTGCGCCGGCCTTGTATGGTTCTACGTCGCCGACGTGAGCACGGTGCTGGCGGCCACGATGTTCTTCGTCCTCATGCACGTGTGCTCGGTGGGGATCCACCTCACGTACTGGTCGATGCTGCCGGACACGGTCGAATACGGCGAATGGCGCACGGGCGTGCGCGCGGAGTCGCTGGTGTTCGGCTTCGCGATTTTCTGTCAAAAGACAGCACTGGGCCTGGCGGCGGGACTGCTGGGCGTGGCGCTCGACTTCGTCGGCTTCGTTCCCAACGTCGCGCAGACTCCGCAGACCCTGCACGGCATGAAGATGATCATCATCCTGCTGCCAGTCACCGGCATGGCGTTCGCCGCAGCGGCGATGTATTTTTATCCGCTACGACCCGGCGTTCACGAGAAGATCGTCGCGGAGCTGGCAGCGCGCCGCACGCAATAACGATAAATCGCTGGCGCACGATCGGGCGGGGAGGGAGTCATGCATCGGGGGCCACGGTGGGTAGGTCTGCTCGCACTCTGCTTGTCTGCGCTCGCAGGTTGCGGTGGCGGGGGAGGCGGTGGCGGTGATGCCAACGGCGGGGGCAATCAGCCGCCACAGCCCCCACAGCCGCCGCCGCCAACGCCGCCAACGCTCACGTTCAACGGGCAGCCACTCAACATATTGTCGGGCGACTCTACGACGCTGACCTGGTCTTCCACGGAAGCAACGTCTTGTACCGCGTCTGGCGGCTGGACTGGCTCGCGCAATACTTCCGGGTCGGAAGTCGTCGCGCCGGCGCAAGGTCTTCACACGTTCACTCTTACCTGCTCGGGCCAGGGCGGTTCCGCCACGGGAAGCGTGCAGCTGACCGTCGCGCTCGCGCCGCCGCCGACGCTCAATTTGACGGTAAGCCCGGAGCTGGCGAGCCCGGCCGAGCCGGTCACGCTGACCTGGACGTCCACCGGCGCCGAGTCGTGCCGCGAAGGCGTTGCCGACCGGCCCCTGCAGGGCTCGCTGACGCGGCCTGCGCCGAACACGCAGAACGGTCGGTCGATCATCGAAATGCAGTGCCACGGCCGCGGCGGCTCGATCAAGACGTCCGTCACGCTGCGGATCCGCACGTTTTCAGGCTCGGCGGCGCTCCCCGGCGGCATCTTCGCCGACAGCGACGTGAACGATCCCGACGCGCCGTTTTTCGACAATGGCGGCAGCGGTCAACCGGTCCCTTCTTTCGGCCTGGCGCCCGGCTACGTGAATGTCGCGGGCAGCGGGCCTGCGGGACGATCGTTCCAGAGCGGAGACGTGTGGGACTTCTATCGGACCAGACACGATGGAGCCCGGCCAGATCGTTCGCCTGATCCTGCCGACGGTCGACGTCACGCAACCGATCGCTGAGCGCGACGATGCCGATCTCTATCTCTACGACGTCTCGGGCAATCTCCTGGACGCCTCGTTGGGTAACGCAGCGGAAGAGACGCTGGAGATCGCTGCGCACGACGTTTACGTCGTGGGCGTCAAGGCGGAGCAAGGCGGCTTCAACTACCTGCTGTCTCTGGAAGATCCGCCCGCGACGCTTTCGCTCGGCGCGCAGCGGCTCAGCGCTAGCTTCGTTCCCGGCGAGGCCATCGTCACTCGGCGCCAGGAAGCAGCGACCAAGAACGCTACGGGCACGCAGCGAAAGCAAACCGTCGATAGAGAGCAGCGCGTGTCCGTGTCGACGGAATTGCTGACGGAACTGCAGACCGACAGCACGGCGGGTTCGCAGAAGCAGCAGCAGCGCAGGTTCGGGCACCATGCAGAGCGCAGGCTCACAGCGGAGCTGCAGCGGAAGCTTGCAACGTTGCAGCACATCAAGCAGCTGGCGCGCACTGGCGACATTGGCAGCGTGAGCGTGAACCGGATCGTCGAGGCGCAAGCCGTCCCCACCGACCCGAGTTATTCGCGGCAACGCTGGCACTACGAAGCTGCGCAGCTGCCGGCGGCCTGGAATCTCACGACTGGCTCCGCCAACGTCACCGTCGCAGTGGTCGACACGGGTGCCTTTCGCAATCATCCAGATCTCGAAGCGAAGTTCGTCGACGGCTACGACATGGTCGACCTCGACACGAATTCCGCCGATCCGGGCGGCGCATCCGGCTACCACGGGACTCATGTGCTGGGAACTGTCGGCGCCATCGCGAACAACGGCAGGGGCGGCGCCGGCGTTGCGTGGGGGAGCAAGCTGATGCCGTTGCGTGCGCTCGAGGGGCGCAGCGGCACGACGTACGACATCCTGCAGGCAGTTCGCTATGCCGCTGGGTTGCCGAACGATTCCGGCCTGACGCCTTCGCGTCCCGCTGACATCATCAACCTCAGTCTCGGCGCGGCTGGCGAATGCACGACCGAGGAAGCCGACGTGTATTCCGCCGTGATCGCTGCAGGAGTCACGGTCGTGGCCGCTGCGGGTAATTCCAGCTCCAACGTCGATTTCACGCCGGCTGTTTGCCCTGGCGTCATCGGCGTCATCGCCACCGGGCCTGGCAATCAGCTCGCCGTCTATTCCAACTTCGGAGCGCCGTTCGACCTGGCCGCGCCCGGCGGCGATACGCGATTCGACGCCGACGCCGACGGATTCCTCGACGGCGTGTTCAGCACGATCGCTACGGGAGCCGGAGCGAGCGCACTGCCCGGCTACGCAGCGCACGAGGGCACGTCGATGGCGGCGCCGCACGTCGCAGGCATTCTCGCGCTGATGAAATCCGTGCGGCCGACGCTCACTCCGCTCGAGATTCAGCAGATGCTGGACGCGGGTCAGCTCACCGACGATCTCGGCGCATTCGGCCGTGACGAGCTCGGCGTCGGCGCGATCAATGCGTTCAAGGCGGTCCGCGCGGCCAGCGGCGTGTTCAACGTGCCGCCGCGCGTGGGCGTTTCGCCGGGCGTGGTGGATTTCGGCAATAACTCCGGCGCTGAGTCCTTCAACATCCGCAACGCCGGCTCGGGCGCGCTGTCGATCACGAACGTCGAGTCCACGGTGCCGTGGTTGACGGTGGCGCCCACCGCAACCGATGCCAGCGGTCTGGGAACGTATCGCGCGACCGCCACGAATGCCGATCTGCCGCGGGGCGCTCACCAGGGCGCTATCGAGATTCAGTCTTCGGCCGGTGCCTACACGCTGCCGGTCACGATCAGCAAGCTCACCTTCAACATCGCTTCAAACGTCGGCGTCATTCACGTGCACATCAACAACGCCAGCACCGGTGCGCTCGTCAGGAGCCAGACGGTGTCCGGGAGCGCCGTGCGCTCCTCGTTCCTGTTGCACGACCTTCCGGTCGGCACCTATACATTGACCGTGGGGACCGACTTCAATCATGACGGCAATCTGTGTGACGCGGGCGAGATCTGCGGCGCGTATCCGATCACCTCGTTCGCGCAGCCCATCGACTACGATGGTGTGGCGCTCGGGTTGGATGTGCCGATGGTCGTGACGGCTCGCGGGCGCTGAGGATTCGGCGCAGATCACGGTATCTCCAGCGCTGCCGCCAGGCGCGACACGCCGTCGCGAATAGGATCGACGCAAGGCAGGTCGAGCTCGGCCTCGATCCCGTCGCACGCCTGCCGATAGGCTGCTTGTGAAAGATTCGAAGAATTGACCGCGACACCAATGCAGCGCACAGCTCCGTTGGTCAATTGCGCTGCTTCGACATACCGCGCGATACACGTCTGCAGCGGCGGGATCGGATAGCCATCGATGCAATCGATCATGCGGCGTGACAGGTCGTGACACAGCACCAGCGCATCGGGCTGCGAGCCATGGATCAGGCCGAGCGTCACACCGGCGTAGCTCGGGTGAAACAGCGAGCCTTGTCCTTCGACGATGTCCCAGTGATCGGCATCGTTGGCAGGGGAGAGCATCTCCGCAGCGCCGGCCACGAAGTCGCTCACGACGGCGTCGATCGGAATGCCGGTGCCCGCAATCATGATTCCGGTTTGACCCGTGGCACGAAACGTCGCTTTGCGCCCGCGCGCATGCAGCTCGCGTTCTAGCGCCAACGCCGTGTACTTCTTGCCGACCGCGCAATCGGTCCCGACCGTGAGCAGACGTAGTCCCGTGCGCTTTGCGCCGGTCGCGATCGGGATGTTCTTCGGCGGCACCCGAATGTCGACGAGCTTTCCGCCGAACTGGGCAGCGAGCTCTGCGAGCCCCGGAACCGCGCTCAGCCTCGTGTGCATGCCGCTGACGATGTCGTAACCGAGGCGAGCAGCCTCATGCAGGACTTCGATCCATGTGGCATCGAAGGCGCCGCCCATCGGTGCAACGCCGATGATCAGGCTGCGAGCGCCGGCCTCGCGTGCGCTGCGCAGATCGCGATCCGGCAAGCCTGTATCCGCTTTGCAGCCCGGTAGTCGCAACTGTCCGCAACACAACTCGCGTCGCCAGTAGGCGATGCCCGACGCCGTTTTGGCATCCGCCAGGTTCGGCACTGCCCCCAGGAACAACAGATACGGAGCGTTGAGCGCTACCGCCATGGATGACTCCTCGTGCGACGACCGCAGCATAATGTGAGATGGACAACCAAAACAACATTTGTTATTCCTATAACAAATAGCGAGGGGATCCCGATGAAGTCCGGTTGCAAATCGTCAGCAGGCATCTGGTTACGACTCATCGCGGGCGCAGTCCTCGCCGGTACTTCAGGATTCGCGGCAGCGGAGCCGTCCACTACAACCGATGCCGCCGTCGCGAAAGTATTCGCGGCGTTCGCGCAGCCGGGACAACCGGGATGCAGTGTCGGCGCGCGGCGCGACGGCGCGCTGGTCCACGCGTCCGCGCACGGGCTCGCCGATATCGCGGCCGGCAAGAAGCTGAGCGAGCAATCGGTCTTCAACATTGCCTCCATCTCCAAGCAGTTCACCGCGTTCTCGATTCTGCTGCTCGACGAGCGCAAAGCGCTGTCGATCGACGATCCCCTGACGAAGTATGTGCCCGAGCTCGCCGAGTCTGCGCGCGGCGTGACGTTGCGGCATCTGCTGCACCACGTCGGCGGGCTGCGGGACTACGAGGGCTTATTGATGCTGCGCGGCCGCCGGCTGGTCGACGGCGCGACGCAGGCCGAGACGATCCGGACTCTCGGCCGGCAGCGCGCAGCGAACTTCCCGGCAGGAACCAAGTACGTCTACAGCAATAGCGGGTATGTATTGCTCGCGACTGTCGTCGAGCGCGTGAGCGGGCAGTCGATGAAGCAGTTTGCGGCACAGAACATCTTCACGCCGCTCGCGATGGCGCACACCTCGATCGTCGATCGCTATCCGGCGGACATCGGGGCGCTGGCGCGCGGCTACACGCCGGCGAAGCAGGGCTTCGACATCGACGAGTCTGCGTGGGAGCAGGTCGGCGATGGCCAGGTCCACACGACCGTGGGCGATCTGCTGCTGTGGACAGACAACTTTCGCAGCGGACGCGTCGGCGGGCCCGCGCTCGTGAAGCGCATGACGGAAGTCGGCGTGCTCAAGTCGGGTGAGCGGCTCGACTATGCGGCTGGCCTCGTGGTCGGCGAGTACAACGGCCTGCGCATGGTCGGTCACAGCGGCGGATGGGCCGGGTACAACGCCAACCTGCTGATGTTCCCCGAGCAGCAGTTCGCAGTCGCCGTGCTCTGCAATCGCAACGACCAGAGTCCGGGCAAGTTCGCGCGAGCGGTGGCGGAGATCTTCCTCGCCGACGAGATGCGCCGCACCGGCAAGCGCACACCCGACGACGAGGAATCCGACGACACCAAGCCGCCCAAGGCCGGATGGAAACCCAAGAATCTCGCCGCCTACGAAGGCGTGTACGTCAGCGACGAAGCCGAGGCTCGCTGCGTGCTCGTGCAGCGTGGTGGTGCGCTCGTCCTCGAAGGGTGCGCGCCGGGCGCGAAGCTGCAGCCCTCGGAGCGCGGCGAATTCTACGCTCCCGATCTGCACGCGCGGCTGCGCTTCGGTGACGCAACCGGGACGCCAGCCGGATTCACGCTGCACACCTTCGGCCTCGACGGCCTCGCTTTCACCAAACAGTAATCACAGCAAGTGAGCACGCCATGACAACCAAGCGAACTCACGAATTTCTGACCGCGACCGCGCTCGTCACGCTGCCGCTGCTGAGCGCGGCACAAGAGTCGACGGGGGTTCTCGATGAAATCATCGTCACCGCCACGCGGCGCGATGAAAGCGTTCAGGACGTGCCGTACAACATCCAGGCCATCTCGGCGCAGACATTGCAGTTGACCGGTGCGATCGACCAGAGCGACTTTGCGCGGATGATTCCCGGCCTTTCGATGATCGATCGCGGCGCGCGCGATGGCGTCGAGTTCGTGTTGCGCGGGCTGACCACGGGCAGCAACTCCGGCAGTATCGGCCAGACGACCACGACGTATGTCGACGACACACAGGTGGATCTGTACTACGGGCTGCTGGATCTCAAGCTGCTCGACGTCGACCGTATCGAGGTCCTGCGCGGCCCGCAGGGCACGCTTTACGGTGGCGGAGCCATCGGCGGCACGATCCGCTACATCTCGACACCGCCCGATCTCGCGCAGACCTCGGGGCGCGTGAGCGGGACTGTCTCGTCCACGAGCGGCGGCGGCGACAATCAGGACGTGAGCGGCATGCTCAACTTGCCGCTGGTCGAGGACAAGGTGGCCGTGCGCGCGAACGTCGGCTACTTCGACAACGACGGCTACATCGACAACGTGCGGCTGGGCGTGTCGAACATCAATTGGGATCGCACCGTATCCGGCCGGATTGCCGTCCTCGCGCGGCCCATCGACGCGCTCGATATCGAGCTCACGCACTACTACCAGCGCGGCGAGTACGGCGCGGATTCCACGGCGTTCGAGATGCTCGGCGGCCGGCGCGTCGACACATACGCGCCGGTAGGCGAAGGCTATCGCCATGCGGGGCTCACGAATCTTTCGCTGACGTACGACTTCGGCTGGAGCGAGCTGACTTCCAGCAGCTCGTACGTTCGCGAGCGCTCGCGCAACTTCGACGACAACACGTTCTTCATCCGCGACCAGATTTTCTCCAGCTTCCTGTTGCCGGAAGAGTTGCCGGAGCTGACAGTGAGCACGGAGCGCAAGCGCCGTGGCGAGACGTTCTCGCAGGAGCTGCGCCTGGTGTCGAAAGACACGCAGCGCTGGGATTGGTTGGCAGGCTTGTACTGGTACGACCAGGAGACGAGCGAAGCGCTGCAGGAACGCGTGCCGATTCCATTCCCTGGCCAGGCCGATTTCGAGGACCTCATCGGAGTGTCGATCAACGACAATCGCGAATATTTCTTCACCAGCGATCCGACCACGATCAACCAGTGGGCCGTCTTCGGCGAGATCGGCCTGCGGGTGACGCCGCAGTTGCGCATGTCCGTCGGCGCGCGCCACTTCGATTACCGCCTGCGCGAAACGTTCTATGCGATCGATCAGTACTTCGGGCCGGACGTGCGCGACGAGGACGGCCTGGCGCGCACTGTGCCGATCGCCGAAGAGTTCAATTTCGGTGTCGCCGACGACGACGGCCAGATCTTCCGCTTCAACGCCTCTTACGATGTGACGCCCGACGATCTCGTGTACGTCACGATCGCCGAAGGTTATCGGCCCGGCGGCTTCAATCTCGTGACGCCGAACACGGGCGTGCCGCTCGACGAACGCGCTTACGAGCCGGACAGCATCGTGAGCTACGAGCTGGGCGGCAAGCTCACCATGCTCGACCAACGCGTGTACCTGAGCTCGGCCGTCTACTACATCGACTGGTCCGACATTCAGACGCTGGTGCCCACCGACCTCGGCTTCGTCATCTTCGGCAATGCCGGCAAGGCGACGGCGCGCGGTCTGGAGGTCGAGCTGCAATCGCGCGGCCTGTTCGCAGATGCGCTGTCGCTGATGGTCGGCTACTCGTACACGCAGGTCGAGCTGGAGGAGTCCATCGTCGGGCTCGGCCTGAAAGGCGATCCGGCGCCGCGCGTGCCGGAGCATTCCGGCTCCTTCATGCTCGATTACACCCTTGGCGGCAATGGGACGTGGCATGGCGGCTTCAACGTCTCGACGTCCTATACGGGCGGATCGTTCAGCACGTTCGGGCCGCTGATTCCCGAGGAAGATGGCTCGCTCTCACCCGACGTGCTGCATCTCGAGCAGGATGCTTACTGGCTGACGGACGTCTCGGCGCGCTTCGGCATGAACGACTGGACGGTGCGGCTGTTCGTCGACAATGTCTTCGACGAAGGGGCCGACTTGTGGCGGGCCCTCGAGGACGCGTTCTCGCCGTACCGCGAGCCGTACATTGAGCGCGGCGTGAATCAGCCGCGTACAATCGGGCTGCAGCTGACGTGGGAGTTCGATTGAGCCTGGCACGCACTTGCGGCGCACTTGTGGCGTCGTGTCTGATGATCGGCGCCTGCGCGGCACCGCAAGAGCAATCGTCGGCCCGTAGCACGGTCATCGTCAACGCGCAGGTCGCGGACGGTACCGGCGCCGCGCTGCGTACCGCGAATGTCCGCATCGTCGGCGATCGCATCGAGCGGATCGGCGCATTCGAGCCGCAATCGAACGATACGGTCATCGATGCGCGCGGCCTGGTGCTGGCGCCCGGCTTCATCGACATGCACAACCACTCGGACGAGGCCCTGGAGAAGCAGCCGCTTGCGCAGTCGCAGATCGCTCAGGGAATCACCAGCATCGTGCTCGGCCTCGACGGTTATTCGCCGTACCCGATCGGTCCGTGGCTCGAAGCGCGCCGTCGCGATCCCGCCGCCTTGAATCTGACCGCGGTCGTCGGTCATGCCAGCATCCGCGAGCAGGTGATGCAGAAGGATTTCCGGCGGGCTGCAACGGCCGCGGAAGTCGAGCGCATGGTGCAGCTCGTCGATGAAGCGATGCGCCAGGGCGCGGTAGGAATATCGAGTGGCGTCGAGTACGACGTCGCAAGCTACAGCACGACGGACGAGCTGATAGCGGTTGCCCGAGCATCGGCTCGGCATGGCGGCTTCTATATGACGCACGTCCGCGACGAGGCCGACAAGAGCTTCGCCGCACTCGAAGAGGAGATCGCTATCGGTGAGCGAGCCCGCAGTCCCGTCCAGCATTCGCACATCAAGCTCGGGACTGTGAACGTCTGGAACAAAGCGCCGGAGTTCATTCGCATCATCGAAGCGGCGCGCAGCCGCGGGCTGGATTTCCTCGCCGACTGCTATCCCTACGACGCCTGGAACTCGACCATCAAGGTGCTGGTGCCGAACAAGCAGTACGAGGACCCGGCAAGTGTCGAGCGCGCGCTCGCCGACGTCGGCGGCGGGAGCCGCGTGACCATCACCGAGTTTCCGCCGAACCGCAGCTACGAGAACCGCACTCTGGAGCAGCTGGCGCAAGCGGCCGGCGTCTCGCCCGTGGAAATGTTCATTCGAGTCATCCGCGAGGGCGATGCAGGCGGTGCGGATGCGGTCGTGATCGGTCAAAGCATGACTGACGCGGATATCAAGGCGTTCTACCAGCAGCCGTGGGTCATGGTTGCCAGCGACGGCTCGATCGATGCGGCTCATCCGCGCGGTGCCGGCACGTTCCCGCGCGTCCTTGGCCTGTTCGTGCGTGAGAAACAGTGGCTGACGCTGCCCGAGGCAGTTCGCAAGATGACCGCGCTGCCGGCGCAGCGTCTGGGATGGAAGGATCGTGGTGTCCTGCGCGACGGTGCGTACGCGGATCTCGTGCTGTTCAATCCGCAGACGGTCATCGACAAGGCGACGTTTGCCGAACCGACTGTGTTGCCGGAAGGCATCGAGAAAGTGTTCGTGAATGGCGAGCTCGTCTGGAGCGAAGGCAAGGCCACCGGCGCGCGGCCCGGGCGCGTGCTGACCCAATGAGTTTGCGCAGCCGGCTGTTCGCGCGCCAACCCGTCGAAATGCTCGTCCGCGATCCGGCGTCGTCGCCGTTGCCGCGCACGCTCGGCATGTTCAGCCTCACCTGCTTCGGCGTCGGCAGCACGATCGGCGCAGGCATCTTCGTGCTCACCGGTGTCGTCGCCGCGGAACATGCCGGGCCGGCTGTCGTGCTGGCCTTCATACTCGCGAGCGTTGCCTGCGCGCTCGCAGGCTTGTGCTATGCCGAGTTCGCGTCGATCGTTCCGGTAGCCGGCAGCGCTTACACGTATGCATATGCCACGCTCGGCGAGCTGACGGCGTGGATCATTGGCTGGTGCCTCATGCTCGAGTACCTCTTCGCCAGCGCGATGGTCGCCATCGGCTGGGCAGGCTACGCGCAATCGATGGCGGCAGATTTCGGGTTGATACTGCCGGCCGCACTCACGCTGGCTCCCTTCGATGTCGGCCCAGGCGGGCTGATAGCCACCGGCGGCATCTTCAACTTCCCGGCCGCGGGCATCGTCGTGGTGTGCACGCTGCTGCTGCTCGGGGGCACGCAGCTGTCCGCACGCGTGAACGATCTCATCGTCGTCGCGAAGGTCATCGCTATCGTGATCGTCGGTGTCGCAGGTCTGATGTATGCGAGCACGGATCACTGGACTCCGTTCATTCCGGCGAATACAGGTCAGTTCGGCGAGTTCGGCATCAGCGGCGTCGTGACCGGCGCGGCGATCGTCTTCTATGCCTATGTCGGCTTCGACACGGTGTCGTCGATGTCGCAGGAAACACGCAATGCGCAGCGCGTGGTGCCCTGGGCTCTGATCCTCTCGCTCGTGATCTGCACCACGCTGTATGTGCTGGTCGCGCTCATGGTGACCGGGCTGGCGGATTATCGGCAGCTCTCCGTGTCCGATCCGGTCTACCGCGCGTTGGATGCCGCAGGTCCGGCGCTGGCGTGGGCGAAGTCGCTGGTCGGCGCGGTCGTGGTCGTCGGGCTGATCTCGGCGCTGCTCGTCACGTTGCTGGGGCAGGTTCGCATCTTCTATGCGATGGGGCGGGACGGACTGCTGCCGCCGCTGTTTGCCGCTGTGCATCCGCGCTCGCGCGTGCCGAGCGCAGGCACGCTGATTACCGGACTGGGCGCAACCCTCGTCGCCGGAGCGTTTCCGCTCAGGCTGCTCGGCGAGCTCATTTCGATCGGCACGCTGCTGGCGTTCGCAATCGTCTGCATCGGCGTGATCGTGCTGCGCCGCCGGCGTCCGGATCTGCCGCGGCCGTTCCGGGTGCCAGGTTATCCGTGGGTGCCGATCGCCGGCGTCCTGGTTTGCGCTGCGCTGATGGCAAGCTTGCCGGGCGATACCTGGGTGCGATTGGTCGTGTGGCTGCTGCTGGGCTTCGCCTTGTACGCGGCCTACGGTTTCCGGCATTCGCTCTTACATCGATCCGGTGCATGATATTGCGCATGGCTAACACCGGCTCCGTCTCGCGCGATCCCATCCACCGCTATCAATCGCTGATCCAGGCACGCCTGAATCAGCTGAGCACGGCGGAGCAGGCGGTCGCCGCACATCTGGCTGCGCATCCCGCAGAGCTTCCGTTCGAAACCGCGGAGTCGATCGCGAAGCGGCTCGGCATCAGCGCGATGACTGTGGGCCGCACGCTGAAGGCGCTGGGTTATCGCGGGCTCGGCGAGCTACGCGCCGAAATGCGCTCGGAGGTTCCGGATGCCGTGGCCGCGCCGTGGTTGCGGCGCGGCGCCACGCAGCCCGTGGTGAAGAATGTCGATCGCGCCCGTGCCCTGCGCGCGGAAATCGAAGCGATCGAGTCAGTCCATGCACTGGCCGAGACCGCGACGTGGCGCAATGTCGTCAGCACGATTGCAGGCGCGGACCGTGTGTTCGTCACCGGATTTCAGACCGAGCGAGGACTGGCGATGGCCTTCGCCGACCAGCTCGCCTACGTTCGTCCCGAAGTCCGGCTGCTGTCGGTCGCAGACCGCGCCTTTGCGGACATGCGCACCGAAGCGAGCGAGAAGAGTTGCCTGATACTCATCGATTGCCGGCGCTACTCGCGCTGGTTCCGTTTGCTGGCGCAGCGGGCGGCGCAGTTACACGTGCCGGTCGTGATCGTCACGGACGCCTATTGTCGTTGGGCGACGGAGTTGTCCGAGCTCGCGCTGCGCGTGCGGACCGATTCGGGCCGCTTCTGGGACAACACTGCACCGCTCGCCAGCCTGCTGAACCTGCTGCTCGAAGACGTGATCGAGCAGCTCGGCGATTCCGTCTACACGCAGCTCGATGCAGCGTCGGAATTCGGAGCTGCATTCGTCGGATTCGATCGTGTCCATCGCAAGCGCGCCGAGGCGGGCACACGTGCGCGAAACCATCGCAATAACAAACGCTCGGGACGTTGAATGTCGCATCAACTGACTGTCACTCGTGTTACGTGGCCGCTGCGCGAACCGTTCGTCATCTCTCGTCAGTCGTACAGCAGCAGTGAGGTCGTCGTGGTCGAGCTGAGCAGCGGCTCGCACACGGGGCGCGGCGAAGCTTCCGGAGTCGATTACCACGGAGAAACCCCGGACGGTCTCGTCGCGCAGATCGAGAGCGTTCGCGCTGCAATCGAAGCCGGCGCGAATCGATCCGAACTGCAACTCATGTTGCCTCCAGGCGGCGCGCGCAATGCGCTCGATGCTGCGTTGTGGGATCTCGAAGCGAAGCAGACCGGCACGCCAGTGTGGCAGCGAGCCGGCGTCGGGAATCGACCCGTCGCCAGTGTGTTTACGATCGGCATTCGCTCGGTCGATGGATACGAGCGCCGCGCGAGTGAGCTTGCGCACTTGCCGTGGCTGAAAATCAAGGTGAACGATCAGCAGCCGTTCGAATCGATCGCGGCGGTCCGGCGGGGCTCGCCGGGTGCGCGCCTCGTAGTGGATCCCAATCAGGCATGGGATCTGCGCACGCTCGACGCGCTGGCGCCGCGGCTGGTGGATCTGGGAGTGGATCTGCTCGAACAACCCGTGCCGATTGGCGTCGGCGATCAACTGGTCGCCGGTCGCTGTCCGATTCCCGTGTGCGCCGACGAGGCTGTCAACACCGTCGCGGACTTGCCCGAAGTCGTGGGCCGCTACGACTTCGTGAACATCAAGCTGGACAAGTCCGGCGGTCTTACCGCCGCGCTCGAGCTTGCACACGCCGCACGCGCTGCCGGCATGCGACTGATGGTGGGTTGCATGAATGCCGGATCGATCGCGATGGCGCCGGGGATGGTCGTCGCGCAGTTGTGCGAAGTCGTCGATCTCGACGGGCCGCTGCTGCAGGCGAAAGATTGGCCCGACGGTATCGTCTACGAGAACGGGGTCATGTCGTGGCCTTCGCCGCGCCTTTGGGGCTGAGCCCGGCGTATCATACGACCGACAATTCTAAAGAGCGCGGCGCCCGTCAGCGCTCGCACTGGGAGGATCGATGTTGCAGAGATTCCTGTTCGGCGGCGCGTTGCTGATGTCGCTGGTAGCGACGGCGCACGCCGCCGAAGGCCTGAGCTCGATGAAGAAGCGCGCGGTGGCCGACGTCGATGCGCGGACCAAGCTGGCGCAACAGATCAACGATTCGCTGTTCAGCTTCAGCGAGCTCGGCTACCAGGAGTTGGAGACGGCGCGCTACATCGCGGCGTTGCTGGAGAAGAACGGCTTCACCGTCGAGCGCGGCGTCGCCGGTATGCCGAGCGCCTGGGTCGCGCGCTGGACGCACGGGCAGGGCGGGCCGGTCATCGCGCTCGGCTCGGACGTCGACGGCATTCCGAAAGCTTCGCAGAAGCCCGGCATTCCCTGGCGCGAGCCGCTCATCGAAGGCGGGCCGGGGCACGGCGAGGGACACAACTCCGGACAGGCCGTGAACATCGTCGCGGCGCTGGCGGTGCAGGACGCGATGCGCCGCGCGAACGTCGCAGGCACTTTAGTCTTGTGGCCCGGCATCGCCGAAGAGCTGCTCGGTGGCAAGGCGTACTTCGTGCGCGACGGTGTTTTCAAGGATGTCGATGCCGTCATCTTCACGCACGTCGCCGACAACCTGAGCGTCTTCTGGGGCCAGCCTCGTGGCACGGGCCTCGTGTCCATCGAGTACACGTTCTTCGGCGAGGCCGCGCATTCGGCCATGGCGCCGTGGCGCGGCCGCAGTGCGCTCGATGCGGTCGAGCTGATGAACACGGCGTGGGACAAGCGCCGCGAGCATCTGCGTCCGGAACAGCGCTCGCACTACGTGATCACGGATGGCGGCGATCAACCGAACGTCGTGCCGTCGGTCGCTTCGGTCTGGTATTACTTCCGCGAGCAGACGTTCGATGCGATCGAGAAGAACCTGCAGCTCGGCAACAAGCTGGCGGATGCGGCCGCGACGATGACGGATACGACGGTGAAGAGCCGGATCCTGGGGGCAGCGGCTCCACAGCATTTCAACAAGCCGATTGCCGAAGCTGCCAACAAGAACATCCAGGCGGTTGGTCTGCCGCAATGGACCGCGGACGAGCAGGCATTTGCGAAGGCGGTACAGAAGAATCTCAACACCAAAGAGGAAGGGCTGGCTGTCAAGCTGGACGGGCTCACGCCGCCGGAACCGGAGCCGCGCAGCGGCGGATCGGACGATATCGGCGATGTCTCGTGGACCGTGCCGACCATCGTCATCCGCTATCCGTCGAACATTCCCGGCTTGCCGGGGCATCACTGGTCGAACGCAATCGCGATGGCGACGCCGATCGCTCACAAAGGCGTGGTGTCGGGCGCGAAAGCAGTCGCGATGACGACGCTCGATCTGCTCGTCGACGCCAAGCTCCGCAGCAGCGCACGCGACTACTTCACCAACGTGCAGACCAAGGATCAGAAGTACAAGCCGATGCTCGGCGCCGGCGATCGTCCCAAGGTCGAGTTCAACGCGGACACGATGGGCCGCTATCGCGAGGAGATCAAAAAGCTCCACTACGACGAGAGCCGCTACGAGACCTACCTGGACCAGCTCGGCGTGAAGTTCCCGACGCTCGCCAAACCCTGAGCGCATAACTGGCTGGCGACGGCCAGAACAGCGCTTGTATAGTGAATTCGCTAAGAGTATAGTGTATTCGCTATGAAGCTATCGGACGATGATGCAACCATTCAGGCCTTGCGCAGCGACGTTGCCCTGCAGATCGCACGCTATTTGCAGCGACAGGAATTGAGTCAGGCGGCCGCGGCGAAGTCGCTGCGCATTCCTCAGCCCACGCTCAGCAAGATTGCGAACGGCCGGGTCTCCGACCTGTCGCTCGAGTTGTTGCTGCGTATCGCCGTTCGTGCGGGCTTGCATCTGGTGCTGCAGATCGGAGCGGTGCCGGAGGAGGCGGGCGCTTTCCTCGGCAGTTCCATGCCAGTTGCTCGCGCGGGCACTCGATCCAAACTGGCCGATGACGCGCGAGATGCGCTGTTGGCGACGGTTCGCGAGATGACACCGGAACAACGGTTGAATGCTCATCTCAAGCATAGTGAGCTCGTCACTGCGCTTCATCGCGCCGGAAGACAGGCACGATGAAGGCTCGCGGTCCGGGCCAGTCGCCTCTGCTGCTGCTGGATGTCGCGGCAGTGCTGGCGAACGAAGAGGTGGAGTACGCGGTCATCGGGGCCCTGGCCGCGTCCGTTCATGGCTCCATCCGGGCTACCACGGACGCCGATGCGCTCGTTTCGGTCAGCCCGACGAAGCTCGCCCGCCTGCAGAAGGCGTTCAAGAAAGCGCGATTCGATACCGACCTGCGGCACGGCGATGCGGATGACCCGATACCGGCGCTGCTCGCAGTTGTGGACAAGCACGGCAATCGCGTCGATTTGCTGGCAGGTCTTCGCGGACTCGACAGTGAAGCCTTCTCCCGCTCGATCAGCGTCCCGTTCCTCGGCAGTTCCATTCGAGTGATCGGCCGCGAGGATTTCATCGCGATGAAGTGCTTTGCCGGTGGTCCGCTGGATTTGGCCGACGCGCGCGACGTACTCAAGGCCGCGAAGGGGTCGATCGACGTCGACCTGTTGAGGCGGCTGACTCGGCGCTTTGGACGTGCAGCAGCAGACGCACTCGAGCAAGTGTGCGCGCCTGGCGCTAGCTAGCGATCGAACGCCGCTTGCAGATCCTTCTGCGCGGTAACGCCGCTCTGCAAGAGCAGCATCAGGAGAATCCGCGCCTTCTGTGGCGACAAGTCATCGCCCATCACGGCCCCGGCTGCTGCCAGCGTTTGGCCGCCACCTTCGTAGCCGTAGTGGGGCAGCACGCGGCCATGCGGCACGCGCGTGCTGATCACGACGGCAACTCCTTTGCCGATCGCTTGCTGAATGGCGCGGTACATGGGTTTGTTGACGTTGCCCATGCCAAGGCTCTGGATGACGAGCCCGCGCGCGCCATGCGCGACAGCAGCTTCAACCAGGTAGCCATCGGCACCGCCGTACATCGGAACGATCTCGACATACGGCATGCGTTCGGCAGTGAGCGCAACGTGCTGACGACGCGTCGGCGAGCGCCAATACACTACGCGGTCTGAATTCACTTCACCCAGGAAACCGGCGTCACCCGACTCGAACGTCTCGACGTTCGAGGTGTGCGCCTTCGTGACTTCACGTGCGGCGTTGATCCGATCGTTGAGCGCGATCACTGCACCCTTGCCGCGGGATTGCGCATCGACAGCGATGCGCACCGCGTTCAGCAGATTGCGCGGCCCGTCGAAGTCGGACTCCGAAGCATTGCGCTGCGCCCCGATCAGCACCACGGGCTTGTCGGACTCGACAGTGAGGTCGAGCCAATACGCCGTTTCTTCCAACGTGTCCGTACCGTGCGAAACCACCGCGCCCGCGACGTCGGGTCGCGCGAGCGCGGCGCGCACTTGCTTCGTCAGCGAGCTCCAAAGCGCCGGGTCCATGTAGCCGGACGGCACGTTAGCTACATTGACCACTTCGACGCGCGCGTACTTCGCGATGTCCGGCACGGTCGCGAGCAGATCCTCGCCGGAAAGCGCGGGCACGGGCGCGCGCTTCACCGGATCGATCTTCATCGCGATGGTGCCGCCGGTCGCGAACAGCACCACCGCAGGTCTGTCTTGTGCGAACGAGGTCGCCGCCAGCAGGTACAGCAGGATCGCGAGCGGCAATTTCAGGATCGCAGACATGATCGGAACTCCGTTGTAGGCTGTCGATCATTATGCAGCTAAACGAACTCGAAACCCCGGCGCTCGTCCTCGATCGAACCAAGCTCGATCGCAACCTCGAACGCATGAGTGCGCACGTCCGCGGTTTGGGCGGCGTGCTGCGTCCTCACGTGAAAACCGCCAAGTCGATCGATGTGGTGCGACGCGCGTTGCGCGACACGCCGGGCGGCATCACGGTCTCGACGCTCAAGGAAGCCGAATACTTCTTCGCCCACGGCATCCGCGACATCATCTATGCCGTCGGCATCGCGCCCGCAAAGTTCGCGCACGTGTTTTCGCTCATGCGAAACGGCGCGCAGCTCAAGGTGATCACGGACAACCTCGACGCTGTCCGGCAGCTCGCACAGGCCGCGTCCAACGCCAATGTCCGCGTGCCGGTGCTCATCGAGCTCGATGTCGATGGTCATCGCTCGGGCGTGCACCCCGATTCGCAGCTGCTGCTCGACCTGGGTAAGGCGCTGACGAGTACGTCGGGTGTCACGCTGGCTGGCGTGCTGACGCATGCGGGTGACTCATACAGTTGTAGAGGTGCCGAGGCGCTCATGCGATTCGCCGAGCGCGAACGTGCTGGTGCAGTCGGGGCGGCAGCAGCGCCTGCGCGCAGCAGGTCATCGAAGTGCCCATCGTGTCCGTCGGTTCGACGCCGACGGGAACGTTCACTCGCGACCTGAGCGGCGTGACTGAAGTCCGCGTCGGTGTCTACATGTTTCAGGATCTGGTGATGGCGGGCATCGGCGTCTGCAGCATTGAGGATATCGCGCTGTCGGTGCTCGTCTCGGTGATCGGTCATCAGGGCGAGCGTGGCTGGATCATCACCGATGGCGGTTGGACTTCCTTGTCGCGCGACCGCGGCACCGCGACTCACAGCGTGGATCAGGGTTACGGACTGGTCTGCGATGCGGCCGGTCGTGTGCTGGCCGAGGACATCATCGTCCAGTCGACCAATCAGGAGCACGGAATCCTCGCGCGTCGCGATGGCGGCCCGATCGATCCGCAGCGCTTTCCGGTCGGAACGTTGCTGCGGGTTCTGCCCAACCACGCATGTGCGACGGCGTCCCAGCACGCGTGTTACCACGTCGTCGATGGGACTGCGCCGGACGTGCTCGATCGCTGGGAACGCTTCGCCGGATGGTGAGCAGCCGCATGCTCAACGGTCAGCCGCCCGTCAACTGGCAGAAGCGTTCGAGGTCTACATTGCCACCGCTGATGATCACGCCCACGCGCCGGCCGCGTTGTGCGGCAGTCGCAGCACGCGCGGCTGCAAGCCCCAGGCAACCGGTCGGCTCGACGACGAGCTTCATACGGGTCGCGAAGAAGCGCATGCACTCCACGAGCTGCACGTCGTCCGCCGTGAGCATGTCGTCGACGTCGCGCCGGATGATCGCAAAGGTCAGCTTTCCGAGGTGCTGCGTCTGTGCGCCGTCCGCTATCGTCTTCGGCGTATCGATGTGCACGATTTCGCCCGAGCGGAACGAGCGCTGCCCGTCGTTGCCCGCCTGCGGTTCGACGCCGTAGATCTTGCACTTCGGCGACTTCGCGCGGACCGCCAGCGCGCTTCCCGAAAGCAGGCCGCCGCCGCCGACCGGCACGAACAGCGAGTCCAGTTGACCGACTTCATCGAGCAGATCCAGCGCCGCCGTACCTGCTCCGGCGATGATGTCCGGGTGATCATACGGCGGGATGAGCGTGAGGCCGCGTTCCGTCGCGAGCCGACTGCCGATCGCTTCGCGATCTTCCTTGTAACGATCGTAGGTGACGACGTTGCCGCCGTAGCCCTTGGTTGCGGCTATCTTCGCGGCGGGGGCGTCGTGCGGCATGATTATGGTTGCAGGGATCTTCAACAGCGAGGCCGCCAGCGCGATTCCCTGCGCATGGTTGCCCGATGAGAATGCGACCACGCCGGCGCGTCGCTGGGCATCGTCGAACTTCGACAGCGCGTTGAAGGCGCCGCGAAACTTGAAGGCGCCCATGCGCTGCAGGTTCTCGCACTTGAAGAAGACTTCCGCATCGAGCTCCGCGTCGATCGTGCGCGAGCGCATGACCGGGGTACGATGCGCATGCCCGGCGATGCGCTTTGCGGCTGCGGACACGTCTTCGAAGGTGGGCAATTGAGGCGTAGTCATGCGGCAGCATCATAAGTCACGGCAGCCACAATTTCTCGTTTTCGCAAACGCGGGTCGAGATCCATGAAAATGGGACCGGAGTAGTTCGGCAGTTAATCCCACGCCGTGCCTCTTGACCGCGACTCGCGCGTCTGTTTATATAACAACATCGTTATTAAAGACTTTCGTTATGCAAATCTCACAGCGACTCGATCTCACCTTCGCTGCGCTCGCCGATCCGACCCGGCGCGCGATTCTGGCCCGGCTGGCGAGCGGCGAAGCCTCGGTCCAGGAGCTCGCGGAGCCGTTCGACATGAGCCAGCCGGCCATTTCCCGGCACCTCAAGGTGCTGGAGCGGGCAGGGCTCATCTCGGTGGACATCGATGCACAGCGGCGGCCGCGCCGCCTGGCGCCGCAGCCGTTGCAGGAAGCAGTGGACTGGATCGAGCGTTATCGCAGGGTCTTCGAGCAGAACTATCAGCGCCTCGATGCGTTGCTCGAAGAGCTCAAAGCCAGGCCGGCCAAACGCAAGCGAGTAAAAAGGTAAGAACATGCCCAAGCCACTCGAAGTCACTCTGCCGAGCGATCGCGAAGTCCGCGTCACTCGCACGTTCAATGCGCCGCGCACCCTGGTGTGGGACGCGCACACCAAGCCCGAGCTCGTGAAGAAGTGGATGCTCGGCCCGCCGGGCTGGACGATGCCGGTGTGCGAGATGGATGTCCGTGTCGGCGGCAAGTATCGCTGGCGCTGGCGCAACGACGAGGACGGCAAGGAATTCGGCTTCTACGGCACGTTCCTCGAAGTCAAAGCGCCTGTCAGGATCGTGCACGACGAGTACTACGATCCGGGCGATGTCGGCGGCGCGATGCCCTCGAACGATCCGGCACACATCACGCTGGAGCTCAGCGAGTCCGGCGGAGTCACCACCATTGTCAACGTCATGCGCTTTGCTTCGAAGGAAGCTCGCGATGGCGCAGTCAGCACCGGAATGACCGACGGCATGGAGATGGGCTACGCGCGTCTCGACGACATGTTCGCCGGCAAGTCGAAGTGAGGAGCAGCAAATGAGCAAGATTTCTCCGCACCTGTGGTACACGGACAAGGCCGACGAAGCGGCCAAGTTCTACGCTTCCATCTTTCCGGACTCACGCGTGGACAGCGTCACCCCCATCGCCGCCGACAACCCGAGCGGGAAGGCGGGAACGGTGAAGGTCGTCGAATTCACTTTGTGCGGACAGAGCTTCCTCGCCATCGGCGCAGGTCCGCACGATCCGTTCAACGATGCGATCTCGCTGCACGTCACGTGCGAGGATCAGGCGGAGCTCGACCGTTACTGGAACGCGCTGCTTGCAGGCGGTGGCAAGGCGGTGGCGTGTGGATGGTTGACGGATCGTTACGGCGTGCGCTGGCAGATCGCGCCGCGCAGGCTGGGCGAGCTGATGAAGGACAAGGATCGCGCCGTCGCCAAGCGCGTCGCGGAAGCCATGCTGAAGATGGTGAAGCTCGACATC
>CAWISC010000059.1:0-633136 GCA_963838635.1 uncultured Gammaproteobacteria bacterium
ACCCATCAACGCCGCCCTTCGTGATCACATCACGAACAAGCGAGAGTCTCTGCAACAACCAGCGACTTCAGTCCGATAACATAGACTTGATCAAATCAGCTTGCTTGATCAACTCTGCAGACCATGCCGCGCGCAGCCACCCAAGCAGTGCACTCCTTGGGTGAAAAACCTCGCGATCGCACGAGTCCGTCGGCGCGAATCGCAACGCTTCTGGGGCCAAGCGGCTTGAACAAAAGCCGAAGAACGCAAAAGTCGGCGCGAGCCGCAGGCGAAGTCACTCCTAGGTGGTCATCGATGCGCGTGCGCCCGACGCCTTGATGTTGTTGGAGGCGCAACAGTCCATCGAACACCCAACGCGTCCACCAGCTTTCGCACGGTTTCGAACCGCGGCTTGGCGCCCGGCGCAAGCGCTTTATACAGACTCTCGCGTCCCAATCCGGAATCACTGGCGATCTTTGCAATGCCACGCGCCTTGGCGACGTTCGAAACCGCCATCATGAAGGCTTCGGGATCCGGGTCTTCGAGCGCGGCGGCCAGATACTCCGCAATGACTTCGTCGTTATCGAGGTAGTCCTCAGCATTGAACCGTGCGAATTTTGTCTTTGCCATAAGCGCTCCTCACAGATTCCGCGCCATCTCGATCGCCTGTCGAATGTCGCGCTTCTGACTCCCCTTCATCACCACCAACCAGCAGCATGTATGTGCGCTGTTCGCGGCGCGTGTAGTACAGACGATAACCAGGTCCGCAATGGATGCGCATCTCATGAACTCCTTCGGCGATGAACTCGCAGTCGCCGAAGTTTCCCCGGATGGCCGAATCGATCCGTTGGAGGACTCTCGCCCGGGCCTGCATATCCCTGAGGTCCTTCATCCAACGATCGAATACCTCCGAACGTTCGAAGGTATTCATGAAGCGCAAGCGTATCCGTCCGGATACTTGCGAGCAAGCATGTCATGGCTGTTCCGAGGATATTTCTTGCGCATGAATCCCTCCTATCGCCTAGTGAGCGCATGGCGGGAGGCGAGAAATTCACTGTACGGCTGCCCAAGGCTCCGGTCACATCCATTTCTGCCCAATTCGCACGGTTTCGCAGCGACTCGTCGCCGCGCTTTACGCGAACTCCGCGGGCTCTGATGTGTGCCTCCCGCATGGGAGGCACCTCGTGGCAAAGTGTGTGCGATCAACAGTCGACCGGATCGCGTTCGCGCCGTAACGCTTCGAGCATGGCTGTCCATCCGCTGGAATCCAGACCTTCGGCTGCTTCATCCGCGAGCGCAGCTGCTACGTTCGCCGCCTACGCGGGGATGACGGCAACCTAATTGACTTGTCTTTGCCTTCCCTGCCAATACGGCGCCCTCAACTCCCTGCGCAAAATCTTCCCTGACGGATTCCTCGGCAGCACCGGAATGAAGTCGACGCTCTTCGGCACTTTGTAAGCAGCAATTCGCTCGCGCGCCCACGCGAGGATCGACTCCGGATCCTGCGGCGCGTTCGGCTTCAGCGCGACGACCGCCTTCACTTCCTCGCCCCACCGCTCGCTCGGAATTCCAATCACCGCGACTTCCGACACATGCGGATGCCCGTAGATCGCGTTCTCCACTTCCGCCGGATAAATGTTCTCGCCGCCGGAGATGATCATGTCCTTCACGCGATCATGGATGTACAGATACCCATCCGCGTCGATGTAGCCCGCGTCCCCGTCCGCAGCCAACCATCCGCTCCCATCGTGCGCGCAGTTTCCTGCGGCAGTTTCCAATACCCCTGCATGTTCGTCATCGAGCGTATCGCGACTTCGCCAACGCTTCCGACCGGCACGTCGCTCGCCCGCGGCGTCGAGGATCGCAAGCTCCACACCCGGCAACGGCTTGCCCGCCGAGCTCATCTTCGGATTCCCCGCGAGATCGTGATCTTCCGGACCGAGCGCCGTCACCGAGCCCGTCGTCTCCGTCATGCCGTACAGCTGCACGAACCCACAGCCGAACACTTCCATGCATTCGCGCAGCAGCGCCAGCGGCATCGGCGATGCGCCGTACATGATGTACTTCAACTGCGAGTAGTCGATCGAGCGCGCCTTCGGGCTGCGCACCACCACCTGCAACGCCGCCGGCACCATGAACAGCTTGGTGATGCGCCAGCTTCGCGATGAAGTCGAGCACCTTCGTCGGATCGAACTCGCGCGCGATCACGTTGAGCGCGCCGTGCATCAGTCCGAGGATCGCCCAACCGGTGCCGCCGATGTGAAAACACGGCATCGCGAACAGGCTGACGTCGTCCGGGCTCCAGCGGCTCCACGGATACGTCTTGGACGCTTGCGGCATGCCGACGAGGTTGCGATGTGTCAGCACCGCTCCCTTCGGATTGCCCGTCGTGCCCGATGTGTAGAGCTGCACGCCCGCGCTGTCGCGCTTGATGAGGATTTGCGGATCGCGCGTCGGCTGCGCATCGCGCCACTCGACGAACGCGCGGCCCTTGAACGGCGCTTCCATGCCGACGATCTCGCCGACGCGCAGCGGCTCGGCGAGCCCTTCGAGCGCGGCGATGAACTCCGGTCCGACGAACAGCACCTTCGCTTCGCAGTCGTTGATGATGTACGCGAACTCGCGCGGCGCGAGGCGCCAGTTCACCGGCGTCATCACCGCGCCCGCCTTCGCGGCGCCGAGCAGCAGCTCCAGGTACAAATCACTGTTCTTGCCGAGATGCGCGACGCGATCGCCGGGCTTCACGCCCATCGCGATCAACCCCTGCGCGACCTGACTGGCGCGCGTGTCGAGCTGCTCGTAGGTGGTCGTGCGTCCTTCGAACGCGAGCGCCGGGCGTTGCGGCGTCAGCCGCGAATGCACGCGCGAGATGTCGGCCAGCGAATGAATGCCCTCGGGCGGTCCTTCCGCCGGAGCTATTGCCTGCAGCGCCATCGTTCCCCCAATCCTTTTTTATCGATCCATCGTCACAGCGATTGTCGCAACTTCGGGCTCGCCACTGCCAGATCCCGTTCGAACCGGATCGCGTCTTCCACTCCACTGTAATACCCGGCCGAGCGGGCGGTCTCGCGATAGCCGAGGCGCGCATAGAAGCGACGCGCCTGCTGGTTGCCGGCGCGCACTTCGAGCGTCATCAGGAAAAGCCCGGCGACCGACGCGGTCTCTTCCACCCAGCCGACCAGTTTCTTGCCCAGGCCGTGACGTTGATACGCCGGGGCGACGCCCAGCAGCGCCAGGTGCACGGCGCGGTTGCCGAATTGTGCCAGCACGAAGCCGGCCAGCTCGCCGCCGTCGGCAACGATCGCGGTGAGGTGCTCGCGCGAGCGCATGTGGTTGGCGACGCGGCGGGGTGTCCAGCTCCACGGCAGGCCGTCTTCGATCAACGTGCGCGACAGGCTGGCGATGCGTGGGGCATCGCCCAGGCGGGCCAGGCGGACAGCGAGCTCGGACATCGACGGCTCCGGAAGGGCATCGATTCTAGCGCGTGCGGCCGGGAATTCAGTACCCTGACGCCCCGTGAGCCGATCCCCGCATCCCCTGCGCAATGTATTCATGCTGGCCACCGCCCAGATGCTGGGTTCTTCCGGGCTGACGGTGGTGGTGATTCTCGGCGGCATCGTTGCCACGCAAATAGCGCCGCGTCCGTCGCTGGCGACCGTCCCGCTGTCGCTGGCGATCGTCGCCACGGCGCTGACCACCATTCCCGCGTCATTGCTCATGCGCCGGATCGGACGGCGCGCCGGATTCATTGTCGGCGCCTGCGTCGGTCTCGTCGGCGGGTTGTTAGCGGCCCAGGCGGTCATCCTTGCCGACTTCCTGATGTTCTGTGCCGCGACGCTGCTCATGGGCGGCAGCATGGCCTTCACACAGCAGTATCGATTCGCGGCGGCTGAGAGCGCTCCGCCGGAGCGACTCAGCCAGGCAGTTTCGTACGTGCTGATCGGCAGCCTCGGCGCGGCCATCGTGAATCCGCAGCTCGCATTGGCCGCGCGCTGGCTGGTGCCAGGTACGGAGTACGCAGGATCGTTCATCGCGGTCGCTCTGCTGTACGCCGCGACGATCGTGGTGCTGTCGCGCCTGCAGGTTCCTGCTCCGTCGCTGCCCCGCCCCGCTCCCGCGAGCGAAGCGCCACGCGGACCGTTCGCGACTCCGCAGCTCCGCATGGCCGTGTTTGCCGGCGCGTGCGCTTACGCGGTCATGAGTTTCGTCATGACGGCGGCGCCGATCAGCATGCACAACTTCGATCATCACAACGTCGAGGCGACGACCTGGGTCATCCAGAGTCACGTGCTCGCGATGTACCTGCCCTCGCTGTTCACCGGACACGTCATCGCGCGGTTCGGCGAGCGCAAGGTGATGATCTGGGGCGGCGTAATTCTTTCCTCGTGCGCGGTCGTCAGCTTGTTCGGCCACCAGTTCATGCATTACTGGCTTGGGCTGGTCGCGCTGGGCCTCGGGTGGAATCTGCTGTTCGTCGCTGGCACGACGCTGCTCGCGCGCAGCGTAGATCCGGCAAGTCGCCACCGCGCGCAGGCGCTCAACGACTTCGTGGTGTTCGGCTCGCAGGCCTGCGCCTCGCTCCTGGCCGGTCTCGCGGTTCAGCAGATCGGCTGGCAGGCATTGAATCTCGTCACGCTGCCGCTGCTGGCGGCAATGATCTTCACCGCGATTCGCCTGCGCCCCGCGACGCCAACACTGCCCGCTGCGGCGACCGTACCTTCCGAGTCGCGCTCGTGAGCGACGCGTGGTTGCAGCAGATCCGCTCGCACGTCGAGCGGCACATCGGCCGCATCGAGCGTGTGTTTCCCGGCGACCCCGCTCACCAGACCGCAGACGTACTCTACGTCAAGCCGATCAACTCGCGTCCGTATCACACGCTGGTAACGGCGGGCATGAGCAACGTCGCCATGCAAGTGCCGCCCGATGCGAGCGCGCCGCGTCGGATCGAGCTGATGATGACGCTGCCGGAAGGCTGGAAATTGAGCAGCGAAAGCAACGACGAACGTGCGCATTGGCCGACGCGGCTGCTGCAATCGTTGAGTCGCTGGCCGCGCGAGCATGAAGGTTGGCTTGGCTGGGGTCGTACGGTGCCGAACGGCGACCCACCGCAGCCACTGGCGCCACGCACAGCGCTGTGCGGCGTGATCGTCGCGCCCTCGCTTCTGGTCCCGGTCGCCTTCTACGAGCTCGACGTCGATGGCGAGCGCGTCGCGTTCTACAGCGCCATTCCGTTGTATCGAGAAGAACTGGAGTTGCAGGCGCGCGAGGGCATGGCGGCACTGCTCGAACGGCTACTCCACAACGACATCAACGACGTCGTCGACATCAAGCGCAGGAACGTGGCGAAGAAGAACTGGTTCGGCTTCTTCTAACGTCTAGTGAGGACGCAGGGGCTGTTCTTGCACCGGCTCACCCTTCGGAGCGACGGCCGCTTCGGGATTGAGCGTTCCTTTCGCCAGCTCGCTCAGCTCGGCGTCGACCGCCTTGTCGCGATCCGCGAGCTGCGCGAAGTGTGCCGCTTCGGTCTCGCGGCCGAGCGCTTTCGCGTAGGCAGCGATCGCTCCGTAGCCCGCAATCTTGTAGTGCATGATGCGCTGGACAGAGGCAGTGACCGCTGCGTCGCGCACGTTCGCCGCGCATACGCGCCACATCTTCTCCGTTTCGTCGATCAAAGCGCGCATTGCATCGTCTGCTTCGTCCGGCAAATCGGCGTTGATGCGCGCCAGCAGACTTTCGAGGTCGGTCCGCCGTGCCTGCAGCTCCGTCGCGTACTCCTGCAGACGGAACGCCAGCTCCGGATGGCTCATGGTGCGCGCCAGATCGTTCGCGAGCCCACATAACTGGCTTTCGGCGCTGTGCAGCTCCTGCAACTCCGCCTCGTACATCGCATCGAGGCTGTCGAGACGTCGGTTGCTCGTGAGATCGGCGAGGGTTTCGACGCCGCGATCCTTCAGGGCAGCCTTCACGTGGCAATAACCTGTCGCACCGCGAGTGAGCAGGGAAAGTCCCAATGCACCGCGCGCAGCACGGCTGAACCTGCCGCCACGCGCGGTCGTGAGCAGCATCCCTACGCCTCCGAGCACCGACAACCAGCGCTCGGCCGTTCCAAGGTTTGTTTCGTGCGTCATGGGACCATAACCCTCGGTGGCGCGGGAGGTTCCTTCTACTCCATCCAGGCCTGGCGGTCACCCTGGCGGGGTGCCGCTTGCGAGCCTTACTCGGCTGGCGATGCCGCAGCGCGCCGCATATGATCCAGGCAGCTCTACCTACGCAGACACCGCTCGCGTGCAACAAGAACTAGCTGCGGAATGCGCCATTTTCCAAAGGCCTGGGATGACGCGCGGCGTGGCGCACGTCTCGTGGCCTGGCATTCTCCTCGTGTGTGGATTGATGGTGAATCCGAGCTCCTCATCTGCAGGAGAGCAGGAGACACCCGGACATTCCATCGGTCAGGTATCGACAACAGGCGATTTGATCGTGATCGAGCTGGACCGCGCAGCGCTCGGCCAACCGAACCTGTTCGATCTCGTCGGCCGCACGCTGCGATTCAGTCCAGTCGGTTCCAGCTACCGTGTGACGAATGAGCCTTTACGGTGGGACGCAAACTACGGTTTGCAACTCACCGGTGCCGACGTCAGCCTTCGGCGGTTCACCTTTCCGTTCTCGGGCCAACGGTGGAGTTCGTTTTCCGTGGGGACGACAGGATCCATTCGATTCGGTCCGACGCCGAAAGAGCGTGATGTCGATGCGTACGGTCAGCTCGACGGCGGAATAGCTTCCGCAGTTGGACGATTTGACCGCCTCGCTGACGCAGGGGGCGGGCTCGTTGCGCGTGCACCAGCCATCAGCGTATTTCTGAAGCCCAGGATGTCCGGCGCGCACTACGTGCGGGAGTTGGCTGATCGCGTCGTCATCACCTGGGATCTCACCGAGCCATTCGGCAGCTTTTTGGATTTCTCCTGGTTCCCCACGGCCAATCTGTTTCAGGCTGTCCTGCACCGCGACGGCTCGATCGAGATGTCGTACAAGACGATGGCAGCGAAGGACGGCATCGTGGGGATTTATCCGATCTTGTCGGCGGGTGAGAGCGTTCAATCCATCGACCTGTCGAGTCTGACCTCGAAGGGCAGTTCGTTCGCCGCTGTGTATGAGTCGTTTCATCACCTGGAGCCGCCGCGACCGCAGGACCTTTCCTGCACCGTCATTCGAGCGCTGGGCGACAAGTTCGATTTTCTCGCCTACTACTCGGATTTCCGCGTCGACAGCCAGGAGGCCAGCAGTCCGAGCGATGGGCCGATCGGAGGCAACGTCACCGGGATCGGGGATACCAGGCACGCTCAAACGAAACCGATCCTCGAGAGCCGCTGCACCGGCGGGCGATTTCAGCTCGGCTTCGCGCAGCCGATCTTTGTCGGTGCGAACGAAATGCAAGAGAGCCCGCCCGACAATGCGCCAGTCGGAAACCCGAAGAACATCCCGTTCTATACACGCCAGCTCGCGCAGGCGACACCCGACAGGAAGCCCCGTCCGTACAATTACGCCGTCGGACATCTCGGTCACGAGATCGGACACCGCTGGTCGGCGTATGCCGCCGCCCGCGTGAACGGCCAGACGATCTCGCTCGGCGAGTGGCCGCATTGGGATCCCGGATTGCAGGCGCGCGTGGCGTATCCATACTCGCTGCCGCTCGAGGCTTCCACTGAAGGTGGAGGGGTGTGGCAAGACAATCTCGACGGCACGTTCACCCGATTGCGCGACGGCTATCTTCGTACCCGCCTCGGGTTACTCCTATCTCGATCTCTACTTGATGGGATTGATCGCCGCCGCTGACGTGCCCGACTTCTTCATCGTGAGGCCGCTGGTGCGGATCGGCGCGGACGCAAACGGACGCCCGATCTTCAAGGGCCAACGAATGAGGATTACGATCCAGGACGTCATCGCCGCGGAGGGTCCGCGCTTACCCGACGTCGATCATTCCCAGCGACATTTCAACACCGGGATCGTAGTGATCGTGGAGCACGGGCGAACGCCAAGTGCTGAGCTCATCAACCGAGCCAACGGCATCCGACGGCAGTGGATCGACTATTGGGCCATCACGACGGGACGTCGTGCGTCGATGACGGTCGATCCACACTGACGAAACGCCTGCGACAACAAGAATTGCGTAGGATACGGGCATAACGAGGGGGAGCAGCCTATGAAAACCCATACGACAACACTGCTGACTTTCGCTGCTTTGGCCACCTCCCTGCTGCTCGCCGGCTGTGGCCAGCAATCGAAGCCTGCTCCGGCAACCGCCGCAGCGACGCCACCGCCGGCCCCGCCCGCGCCGACGCAGTACGACGCCGAGGCATTTTTCGCTACGACTTCGTACATCATGCCGGCAGGTTATGCCTGGTCTGCCGATGACAAGCAGCTGCTCGTCAGCTCGGACGAAACCGGCATCTTCAACCTGTACGCAATGCCGGCCGCCGGCGAAGGCAAACAGCCGCTGACTGTCGTCGACCACCGACTCGACGTTCGCCGTATCCTGGTTTCCTGCCGACGGGCGCGCGCTGTTCACGGCGGATCGGGGCGGTAACGAGATCAACCACCTGTTCGTGCGCGAAGCGGACGGCAAGACGCGCGACCTGACGCCGGGCGACAAAGCCAAGGCCGAGTTCCATGGCTGGTCCGCCGACGAGCAGCATTTCTTCGTCACGACGAACGAGCGCAACGCGCAGGCGTTCGACTTGTACCGCTACGCCACGAAGGATTACGCACGCACCCTGCTGTTCAAGAACGATGCGGCCTGGCAGATCGCCGAGATTTCGCCCGACGGTCGCTACCTGGCGCTCGTCAAGCCGCGCACCAGCGCCGACTCCGACGTCTACCTCGTCGATCTCGCCGCGAAGAAGCACACGCCGCAGCTGATCACCAAGCACGAAGGCAACGTGACGCACGACGTGTACTCGTTCACGCGCGACAGCAAGCAGCTCGTGTACGCCACGGACGAGTTCGGCGAGTTCAATCAGGCCTGGACGTACGACCTCGCCGCCGGCACGCGGACGCCGCTCATCAGGGCGGACTGGGACATCTCGTTCGTCGCTTACACCGAGTCCGGGCGCTATCGCATCTGGGGCGTCAACGAAGACGCGCGCACCGTCGTGCACATCCTCGACTCCACCAACGGCAAGGAAATCACGCTGCCGGATCTCCCGGCGGGCGACCTGGCGCAAGTGCGCTTCTCGCGCGACGAGTCACGCCTGGCGCTGCTCGTGAGCTCGGACACTTCGCCGAACGACGTCTACACGATCGATCTCGGCGCCCTGCGCAGCGCGCGCCTGACGCATGCACTGAATCCGAAAATCAAGGAAGCCGACCTGGTCGAGACGGAGGTCGTGCGCTATCCGAGCTACGACGAGCTGAAGATCCCGTCGATCCTGTATCAGCCGCACACCGCATCCGCGACGAACAAGGTGCCGGTGCTCGTGTGGGTGCACGGCGGTCCCGGCGGGCAAAGCCGTCGCGGCTACTCGGCGACGATTCAGCATCTGGTCAACCACGGCTACGGCGTGCTCGCCGCCAACAATCGCGGCTCGAGCGGCTACGGCAAGACGTTCTTTCACATGGACGACCGCAAGCACGGGCACGTCGACCTCAAGGACATCATCGCCGCCAAGAAATACCTCGTCGGGCTCGACTGGGTCGACCCCGAGCGCGTCGGGATCATCGGCGGCTCGTACGGCGGCTACATGGTCGGCGCGGCGCTCGCGTTTTCGCCCGACACGTTCGACGTCGGCATCGACATCTTCGGGGTGATGAACTGGGTGCGCACGCTGAACAGCATCCCGCCCTGGTGGGCGTCGTTCAAGGAGTCGCTGTACGACGAGATGGGCGATCCGGCGACCGACGGCGAGCGCCATCGCGCAATCTCACCGCTGTTCCACGCCAAGAACATCCGTGCACCGCTCCTGGTCGTGCAGGGTGCAAACGACCCGCGCGTGCTGCAGGTGGAAAGCGACGAGCTCGTCGCGGCAGTCCGCGAGAACGGCGTGGCCGTCGACTACGTGCTGTTCCCGGACGAAGGCCACGGGTTCACCAAGCGCGAGAACAAGATCAAGGCGTCCAACGCTTACGTAACGTTCCTGGACAAGTATTTGAAGCAGGGAACGGAGTGAGGGAACGTCATGCGCTACGTGCTGGCCGCGACATTGTCGCTGCTGTTCGCATCAGCCTATGCAGACACCCAATGCGATCTCGCGGCTGCGCAAGCGCCGCGCGATGAATCGTGTGCGCGCGCGTGGATGGATGAAAACCTGCGCGCCAACGATTTGCTGAGCATCGGCACGCACAACAGCTACAAGGGCGCGATTCCGGACGCGGAGATGACACAACTGCGTGCACGCTCGACGCGCGCCGCGACCGTGCTCGACTACTCGCACCCTGATCTGACGACACAGCTCGATGCCGGCGCGCGCCAGCTGGAGCTCGACGTTTATTACGATCCCCAAGGCGGGCGCTTCGCGGATCCGCTCGCTCCACGCACGCTGGGTCAGCGCATCGACCCGGCACTTGCGGCTGAGCTGGCAAAGCCGGGATTCAAAGTGATGCACATCCCGGACTTCGATTTCCGCTCCACTTGCACCCGCTTCGTCGCCTGCCTGCAGGCGATCAAAGCCTGGAGCGATGCGCATCCCGACCACATTCCGATCGCGATCCTGATCAACGCCAAGGACGACAGCCCACTCGGTACCAGCGGGGCCACGATCGCGAAGTTCGACGCTGCCGCCTTCGATGCGCTCGACGCCGAAGTGGCCAGCGTGTTCGGCGAAGACGACCTCATTACGCCTGACCAGGTGCAAGGCAAGCGCGCGACGCTGCGCGAAGGCGTGCTCGCCGGCGGCTGGCCGAAGTTGCGCGAGGCGCGCGGCCGCGTGTTCTTCGCCCTCGACGAGTCACCGAAGAAGGTGGCGATCTATCGCGGCGAGCGCCGCTCGCTCGAAGGCCGGCGCATGTTCGTGAACATCGAAGAGTCGTCGCCTGCTGCCGCGTACATCACTCTGAACGAGCCGGTGCAGGATGCGAAGCGCATTCGTGCTGCCGTAGAAGCTGGTTTCATGGTACGGACGCGCGCAGACGCAGACACGCTGGAAGCGCGCGATGGAAAGACAGAGCGGCGCGAAGCCGCGCTGGCCTCCGGCGCGCAGTACGTGTCGACGGACTATATGCAACCCGACGCGCGATTCGGGAGCTACTCGGTGCGCCTGCCAGACGGCGCCACGACGACATGTAACCCCGTGCGAGCGAAGAAGCAGTGCGACGGCCGCGCCGTCAAGTAGAAGCCAATCGCGCGATCGTGCTGTCGATCTGATCGTAGACTTCAGCGAGCTGCTTCTGTGCGTGGCGCAGGCACACGATTTCCGGATCGTGTGAGCGCCGCGCGTCGTCCTCCGTCTCGTCGAGGCTCTGCCATTGCTCCAGCGAGCGGACTGCGCACTCCAGCACGCAGCGGGCGTCGTTGAAGCGGCCGAGGATTTCCCGCAGCGCCGCCACCTCGCTCCCCGACGATGGCTCATCCGATTGCTTCGTCATGGGCGGACATCCGTATATCCCAAGATGGGATAATACTGAATGACCGGTGCAAATGCAGTAGCGATCCCCGCGGGGGATCAGAATGTGGCGCGCAGGGTCAGGCGGAAGGTCCGCGGCTCGACGGGATGGAAGTGGATGTCGGTCACCGGCTCGGCCTCGCCGGGCAGCTGCGACTCGTACAGATACGTGATGTCGTTGGCGCGGCTGTCGAAGACGTTGAACAGCGCCGCGCTCAGCTGGATGTTGTCCGTGATGTGGTAGCCGGCTTCCAGGTTGACGAGCGTTGTCGGGTCGGACTTCACGCTGTCGTCTTCGATCAGCGGTGCCTGGCCAAAGTGGCGCACTCGCGCACCGCCGAACCAGCCGCTCGGATGATCGATGGCAAGGCCCACCGACGCGACGTTCTCCACCGCACCCGGAATGCGATCGCCGGCAGGATCGCTCTGCGTAAAGCGCGAACGCGACCACGCGAGGTCCGCGTCGATAATCAGCCACGAGATCGGGTTCCAGATCGCGCCGGCTTCGACGCCGCGCCGCTCGCTCTCGCGGCTCGGCTCGGTGATGCCGGCGTCGCCGACGAACAGCAGCTCGGAATCGAGCTTCAGCGTCCACAGCGCCGCGGTCAGCTGCAAGTTCGGCAGCACTGCGGTGCGCAGACCGATGTCTGCGCCGAGCGCATCGACCAGCGGATCGACGCGATCGACCGGCGTCACGCCGTCGGTGGGATCGACGCGGATCGTCGTGCCGCGCGCGTCGTTGCTGTGAAAGCCCTTGCCGACGTTGAAGAAGAATTCCGTCTCGCGCCACGGGCCGAGAATCAGCGAGAACTTCGGGCTGACGATCGCATCGTCGGCGCTGCCGGAGTTCACTGCAAGGCTGCTGCTCACGTCGAACTCGAACTGGTCCGCGCGCAGCCCGAGCTCCGTCCGCACTGAATCGCTCCAGCGCGTCTTCAGGCTGGAATAGACGGAGTAGCTGCTCTGCGTGACTTCGTCCTCGCGTGTCGTGTCGATGCGCGTACGCGCGACAGTCTTGTACAGGCCGACGGTGTCGATGTCGTCACGTCGCAATTCGACACCGAGATCCAGCTCGTGCGACAAGCCCATCAGCTCGATCGGCCGCGTCCAACTCAGCTGCCCGCCATACACGCGGCGGTCGTCGAACTGTTCGAACTGGTCGCCGTTTTCGGTATCGACCGCATAGGTGAAGTTCGAGAACAGGTCGAGGCGATAGTCGATCGCATAAGCGTTCGCATGCAGGCGACCTTCACCGAGCTGTTCGTACCAATCTGCAGCGAGCGTGTAGCGATGCGACTCGCCGCCGTTGGTCGGGTCGACGAAGCCGAAGCGATCGAGCGCGCCGGATTGCACGGCGCGCAGCGGGATCTGGTCGGTCGAACGCCACTCGCCGTCGTAACCCTGGGCCGTCACTGCGAAGCGGCCGCCGGCAGTCTCGTGCGAATAGCGCAATAACGCGTTGGTCTTGTGGAATCTCTCTTCCAGCAGCCACGGACCGTTCGTCGTCGAATGCTCCAGCGCCATCAGCAGCGCGCCGCCGACGATCTCGGGCGACACAGCGAACAGGCCGCGGAGGTAATCGTCGTCGCCGCTTTCGACCGACACGAACGGCGCATCGAGCGCCGAGCGATACCGCAGGTTCACGGCACCCGCCGCCGAGAAATTACCCGTGTCCGCGTAGTACGTGCCCTTGCGATATTCGATCGACTCGATCAGCTCGGGAATGACGAAGTTGATGTCGGTGTAGCCTTGGCCGTGCGCATGCGTGGGCATGTTAACGGGCACGCCGTCGACGCTGGTGGCGAGATCGGTGCCGTGATCCAGATTGAAGCCGCGCAGGAAGTACTGGTTGGCCTTGCCGCTGCCGCTGTGTTGGGTGACGACCAGCCCCGGCACTACTTCGAGCAGCTCACCGGTACGCAGCACGGGCCGCAAGTCGAGCTGCTCCGAGGTCGCGATACCGACCGTTGCCGAAGAGGGATCACCGCCGAGTCGCTCCAGCTTGCCGGAGACGACGACCTCCTCGAGCCAACCGGTTGAAGTGGGAATGCCGCCGCCGAACGTGAGCGAGGGCAACAGCGAGACGAGACTGGCAGCAGCCAGATTCCGGGGTGACAGACGCATGACGCAAGTACGTCATCACGCCGGATTCGGATGCGGATATTCCCCTCTTAGCAAAACGACCACGCCGCTTTCGGTCGTGACCTGCTCGTGCCAGGAACCGGCCGCCGCGATGTGCACGTCGCCCGCGACGAGCCGGTGCGTGCCGATGTAACACTCGCCTTCGAGGATGATGAATTCCTCTTCGCGCTCGTGGCGATGCGCGGGAATCACGCCACCCGGGCGCATGCGCATGAGGCTCGTGTGCATGCCTGCAAGCTCGTCCCGATGCAGCTCGCGAACTTCCACGAACGGTGCGATCTCGACCCACGCGGTCTCGCCTGCGCGCACCGTACGCGTGCCTTCCGGCGCACGTTCGCGAGCCAGCTCGACTATGCGTCGACGCATCCGGCCGCGCTGCTCGGTCCCCAGCTCCGCGGGCCGCACGGCAGCGGCAAGCGAATCCTGCAAGTCCATTGGCAGGTCGCTATCGTCATCCGGCGAGCGACTCACATGGCCTCCAGTGCTTCGCGCAACTGGGTCAACGCACGCCGTACATGGCTCTTGACCGTGCCCAGCGGCAAACGCGTTACGTCGGCGATCTCCTGATGCGACAGCCCCTGCAGGAATGCGAGCGACACCAGGTGGCGCCGCTCCGGCGTGAGTTGCGAGAGAGCTGCGTGCACTTTGCTACGTTGCTGCATCAGGGACAGGACGTCGAAGGGTTGATCCGCATTGCCGTTGTCGGTTTGTCTCATTGCGGCGACGTCGAGAGCGCTGGCCGTGGCACGGCGTTGACGCAGCCTGTCGAGCGCACGGCTGCGACAGAGCATCAGCAACCAGCCGAGCGCGTTGGCGCGGCTCGCATCGAAGCGCGAGGCATTGGCCCACGCGTAAGCGTACGTTTCGCAGACGATCTCCTCGGTGTCTTCGGCGCTGCGCAGAATCGCGGACGCGAGCGCATACAGCTTGCCGACCGTGGCGTCGTACAGCTCTTCGAGCGCGCGCTCGTGTCCTATCCGCATCTGCTCCACGAGCGCGGCCAGGTTACGCACGGCCGCCGCCTCGGACTGTGGAACGTCGTTTACTGTCGCTTGCACGACCATGGCCGACGATCGTAGCGCAAGAGTGCGCCAGATTCCTGCTGTCACAAGGTCTCCCCAGAAGTGGCCCAGCTTGCCAGCCGGTCACGTCCCGCCTACGGGTGCCGTGCGGGGCTGGATGCAGCACAGAGAGATATTTTCAGCCAGCGAGGCGCGACCCGACCCAGACGGCCGCTACCGAGTGCAGCACGACCTGCGACGGCTCGGTGGGTCGGTAGACACGGACCGCAGCTTCGGCATCCGTGCCGAAGACTGCGGCCGCGAGCAACGCCATGGGGAGAAGGCGTCGCATGGGGCTCACTGCAGCAGCGAGTCGAACGCGTTCGGATTGTCGTCCGCGTCGTCGTCGAGCGTGAAGCCGCGCAGTGAACGCGGCTCGCCGTTTTCGGCGTCGCCGAAGAGGTCGATCAAGGTGTTGGTGAACGACACGAACACGCCGTTCACCATGACACCGACCATCTGCTGTGCGACCAGGCCATCGGGATCGACGGCGCGCAGCGTGATCGTGGCGTTGCCGATCGTGTCCGCAGCCGGAGTGATCTGCAACGTACGATTCGCGCCGCTGCCGCCGAGCACGATACCCGCAGCGGGAATGATCGTCTGGTCGGACGAAATCGCCGTGACTGTCACGGCGTTCGCGCCCGAGTCCGCATCGCTGACCTGGAAGGTCAGCACCGGTGTCGACGTGTCCTGCGGCAAGGTCTGGTTCGCGAGGCCGACGATCTGCGGCGCCTGTCTTGCGGGAGGCGGCGGCGGATTGTCGCCGCCGTCGAGCCGCCACCGCCGCACGCCGCCAAACCGGCGGTCAGCACGGCAACCACTGCCGGGCCAAGCTTTCTATGAATGTTCATGACGATCGCTCCTTCGCTTAGTTGGTCGCGCCGGGGATCGGCGTGCGCAGGTACGGGAAGCTCACGTCGAAGTCCGCGGCGCTGATCGGCGCGCCATCGGTGAACGCCACTTTGCCGAGCGGCGCCTGCGCCGGATCGCACAGGTCGAGGTCGGTGAGCGTGCCGTTGACCGGCACCGGATGACACAGGCGGCCCATCACCACGCGCAGCGCGATGTCGACCACGTCGTCGCCAGGACGGCGGCCGTTCGGGAAGCCGGCGAGATCGTTGCCAGCGACACCGAAGGTGCTCTGCATGCCCGCAGGCTTCGCGGCGATCCCGGTGTTGAGACGCAGCATCTCCGACGGAGTGACCGTCTTCTGCTGGTTGACGCCCGGGAAGCCGGTCAGGAACGCCGTGACCAGATCCGTGCGCGGCAGGTTGGACGGCGCCAGGTTCGCGATCGGCGTAGGCAGCTTGAGGATGTCGTTCACCGGACCGTTGAACAGCGCATCGAGCAGCGCCGGCAACGTCGGATTGGTCACGTATTTCGCGAACTGGCCATCCTTGTTCGGCTCGCTGGCGCTGAAGAGATCCTTGTCGGGCAAGCCGATCACCAGCTCGTTGACCAGCGGCGTCGACAACCGCGAGACCTGCGTCCAGGCACCCCGTTGCACGTCGGGCTTCGCGAACGACGCGGTCGGGTTGAGCACGCGCCCCTGGGGCAGGCTCGCCGAAGTCCAGCCGCCGATCACGCCGTTGCCGTTGCCGGTGAGGCACGCGGCCGGCAGCTCCAGCGCGAACGTCGTGATGTTGGCGTCGGAGATGATGTCGTTCTTCTTGTCCTGCTTGATGCCGATGCCGCCGGGCAAGCCACCCTGGTCGGGCGGCACGTCGGCGTCGACCGGCACGAAGTTCACCAGGTCGAACACCTGGCCGAGGTTGACGACGAAGCTCTCGTCGCGCTGACCGACGAACACGCGGCCCGTCTTCTGGCAGCCCGGCACGGCGATCTCATGGATGAAGCTCTTCGCGTATTGCTCGTAGCCGGCAACGCTGCCGAAGGTCTTGGTGCCGATGAAGTCGAACGGCTTGCCGAATTCGGTGGCGCCGTCGCCCGCGCGCGTCACGACCGAGGACTGGCCGGTGCGGCGATCGCCGCGCACCAGCTTCAGCGTGTAGCTCTCGTTGAAGTTGAGATTGGAAGCGTCCTGCGCGCTGATCGGACCGATGTTCTTCAGCGGCACGGCCACGCTCTGGTCGCCGATCATCAGCTTCTTGCCGGTGTTGTTCTCGGCGAGGCGGTTCTTGAAACGGAACTGGAACGTCAGGTCTTCGACCGCGTCGCCGTCGCTGTCGACGTGGATCTCGTACAGCGCCGCCTGGTCGAGCGCGAAGTAGTTCGGTCCGCCGTACGGATCCTGCAACGGCAGATAGTTCGCAATCAGCGTGACGTATTCGCTGCGGTCCGCCTCGTACGAGTTGAACAGATAGAAATCGGTGGAATCCACCTTCGGCAAGCCCGTGATGTTCGGGGCCTCGCGGTGGCTGGAGCCGCTCGCCACGATCGGCACGAGCATCGGCAGGCTCGCGGCGCACAGCGCGCTCACGAGTGCAGTCGTTCGAATCTTCATGAATGCATCTCCCAGGGGGCCAAAGGATGGCGACTCGTTGTTGAGTCGTCTGGGGCGCTGATACGCGTCGTCGACGCGCACGGATGCAAGAGCGTCGCGCGGAATCGTAGCTGCATCCGATTGGCTCGTCGCTCAGTAGAGAGAGCCAGCCCCACGATTTCTGTTTCAGGTCTAGTGGGCCTGAACGCCGGCGGACTGCGATCGCCGGCGTTTTTTTGCATCCGAAAATCGCATTCACGTCGTACTGCGTGACATCTTCAGGAGGATGTCATGCGCTCACGTCGATCCGCAGTTACTGCCGCAGTGTTGTTTGCTCTGGCGCTCGCCGGCTGTTCCAACAATGACGATCCTCCGGCGCCCGCGCCGATGCAGCCTGCTCCGACGCCAGCACCGACACCCGGCGACACCTTCGGACTGACGAGCACGAATCGACTGGTGACGTTCAATCGCGCCGGGCCCGCGGTGCGCACCGCCGTCGCGATCACCGGACTACAGTCAGGCGAACAATTGCTCGGCATCGACATCCGGCCGAGCGGCATGCCTGCCGGCGAGCTCTATGCACTCGGCAGCACTGGGCGCGTCTACACCATCAACACCACGAGCGGCGCCGCGACACAGAAGTCGCAGCTCGCTGCCGACTCCACCGATGCGACGAATCCGTTCACCGCGCTCGATGGCGCCGATTTCGGCGTCGACTTCAATCCGGTCGTCGATCGCCTGCGCGTGGTCAGCAACACCGGGCAGAACCTGCGCATCAATGTCGACACGGGCGCCACGATTACGGACGACGCGCTGAACAGTGCCGGCGCGACGCGCACTGGAATCTCCGCGACTGCATACACGAACAGCTTCGCGAGCGCGTGCCGCACGACGCTCTTCTACATCGATACCAGCACGGATAGCCTGCTCACGACGACCGATCCGAACGCCGGCACGCTCACCGAGCTCGGCAGTCTTGGCGTCAACGCCGATTCGAGCAGCGGCTACGAAATCATCACGGCTGCCGACGGCACGAACTCGGCCTTCGCCGTGCTCACGACCGGCGGCGCGACGACGCTCTACACGATCAACCAGCCCAGCATCACGACGCCAGCCGCGACTGCGGTCGGCGCGATCACCGGACTGAACACCGGTGAGACACTGCGCGGCATCACGGCCGCGTCGACGACGACCGCACCGACGCAGGCAGTGGGCTCAGTGCTCGCCGTGACGGAATCGAACAAGCTGATCTCCTTCAACAACGCCACGCCACAGAAGCTGTGCACGTCGGCTGCCGTCACTGGCTTGCAGAATAGCGAGAACGTCCTCGGCATCGACACGCGTCCCGCGGACGGCGCCGTGTACGCTCTCGGCAGCGCGGGGCGCATCTACACGATCGACGCGACTACTGCGGCCGCGACGTTCAAGTCCACGCTGGTCGCGGACGCGGCGGATACGACCAATCCGTTCACTGCGCTCGACGGCGGCGAGTTCGGCGTCGACTTCAACCCCGTACCGGATCGCCTGCGGGTAGTGAGCAATACGAGTCAGAACCTGCGCATCAACGTCGACACGGGCGCGACGACGACGGATACGACGCTGAATCCCGGCGCCGCGGGTGCTACTGCAGCTGCCTACACGAACAGCTTCGCGGGGGCAGGCACGACGACGCTGTACGTGTTCGACGTCGCGAACGATCGTTTGATGATCCAGGGTCTGCCGTCCAACAACCCCAACAACGGCGATCTGCAACCGGTCGGCCCGCTGGGCATCGACGTGCAGGCCTCGATCGGCTTCGACATCAGCGGCGTCAACAACGCCGCCTTCGCTGCTGTCACGCCCGCCGCAGCGACGACCTCCGAGCTGCACACGATCAATCTCACGAGTGGCGCAGCAACGCGCGTCAATGCCATCGGCGGCGGCGAGCGCGTACGCGGCCTGACGTTGAACGCGAATCCGCGAGCGACGTTGCTCGGCGTGACGACGGACAATCGCCTCGTGACCTTCAAGACCGCGAGCCCGGGAACGCTCGACAGCAATGTTGCAGTGAGCGGTCTACAAGGCGGCGAAACGATCGTCGGCATCGATGTGCGTCCCGCGAACGGCCGCCTCTATGTCGTCACGGACGCAGCGCGCCTCTACACGCTCGACGCGACCACGGGCGCAGCGACGATGGCGGGAATGCTGAGCGCTGACGCCGCCGATGCGACCAATCCCTTCGCGATGCTCAGCGGCGCCACGTTCGGTGTCGACTTCAATCCGCTGGCCGACCGGCTGCGGGTCGTCAGCGACACCGAACAGAACCTGCGCGCCAATGTCGACACCGGCGCCACGACCACCGATGGGACGCTGACGCGCGGCGCATTCGCCGCGACCGCCGCGGCCTATACGAACAACTTCGCCACCCCGACCGCCACGACGCTGTATGTCATCGACACGCAGAACGACCGGCTGCTCACGCAGAATCCGCCGAACAACGGCACGCTGAACGACGTCGGCGCGCTTGGGCTGGACGCTACGGCCGTGAACGGCTTCGAAATCGTCGGACCGGATACGGCGCTCGCCGTGCTGTCGACAGCCAGCGCACCGGCAGCGCTCTACACGATCAATCTCACGACCGGCGGCGCGCTGCCCGTCGGCAACGTGACGACTCCGCAAGCGAGCGACAGGATTACCGGCATATCGGCGATGCCGACCGCGGCCACGCCGGCGCCGGACAGCACTATTCATGCGGTGCTGAACGGCGTGACGCTGACTTCGTTCGCTCGCAATGCTCCTGCGCAGCTCGCTGCGCCGGTTGCAATCACCGGTTTGCAGTCCGGCGAAACGTTGATCGGCATCGACTTCCGCCCGGCTGACGGTTTGTTGTACGCCGTCGGCAGCACGGCGCGGCTCTACACGATCAATGTCGCGACGGGCGCGGCGACACACGTTGCAGCCCTTGCAGCCGATGCAGCTGACACGACCGATCCGTTCACCGCGCTCAACGGCACGAACTTCGGCTTCGACTTCAACCCGCTTGCCGATCGTCTGCGCATCGTGAGCGACGCGCGCCAGAACTTGCGCATCAACGCAGCCACGGGCGCGGTAACGACGGACGGCAATCTCGACTTCGTCGCACCCGACGTCGTCGCAGCCGCCTACACGCAGAACTTCGCGCGGCCGGCGAGCACGCGACTGCTGGCCATCGACGCGGCGACCGGCACTCTGCAACTGCAGAATCCGCCGAACGACGGCGTCCTGACGACGCTCGGCCGGCTCGATCCCGCGCTCGTGTTCGGCGCGACGGCCGGATTCGACATCGTGGGCGGCGACGACGGCCTGTCGCTCGCGGTCCTGCAGCCGAACGGCGCGACGCAATCGACGCTCTACCGCGTAAACCCCAGGACGGGTGCGGCCACGGCCCTGGGCGCGGTCGGCCCGGCCGGCACGGCCCCGCTGCGCGGCTTCGCCATCCGGCTGCAATAGGAGGATTGCCCCGGAATGCCCTTGGTAGTGCAATCCGCTGCATCCAACCGCCAACCATGTACGTACAGGGGCTAATGGCTGACGTTCACTCCCAGACGCTCGAAGCTCCTTCGAACGTTCCCCTGTCGTCGCAGGATGCGACGCAGGCGGAGCGGATCGAACACCTGCTTGGGCGGTGCGCACAGCGCGACGAGCGCGCCTTGCAGGAGTTGTATCAGCTGATTTCCGGGCAGCTGCTGGGCGTCTTGATAAGGATTCTGCGACGCCGGGCCGTCGCAGAAGAGGCCTTGCAGGACGTTATGGTGAAAATCTGGGAGCGTGCCGATCAGTACGTCGCGTATCGCGGCCGGGCGATGGCCTGGATCAGCGCGATCGCGCGCTATCGTGCGATCGACCTGCTCCGCCGGCAGCAGGCCGCGTCGCCCATCGAGGATGCGCCCGCCGAGGCGCTGGTCGACATCACGGCCGCGGACTTCGTCGATGGGACCACTTCCGCCCGCATGCGCAAAGCGCTCAACGACTGCTTCAGCAAGCTGACGGCTGAGCAGCGTCGCTGCCTGGAGCTCGCCTACGTCGACGGTTATTCGCAGGACCAGATCGCCGGTGAGATCGATAGTCCGCTCGGCACGGTGAAGAGCTGGATTCGCCGCGGTCTGGCCAGCCTCAAGCGGTGCCTGGACTCATGAACTACCAGCGCCCCCAACTGCTCGAAGAGCTGGCCGCGCAATATGTGCTGGGCACGCTGCGCGGACCTGCGCGCCGCCGCTTCGAACGCTACTGCGCCCGCAACGTGAACGCGCTGCACGCCGTGCGTCGTTGGGAAGATCGGCTCGTCGATCTGCTCGCGGGCGTCGTGCCCGTCGCGCCGTCCGCGCTGGTGTGGGACCGCATCAAGTTCCGCGTCCGACGCGATAGCGCATTGCGGCCGAAGAAAGCATTCGCGACGTTCGGTAACTGGCGCTTCGCCGCAGCCGCCGGCATCGCGGCGCTCGCGATCGCATTCGGCCTGTGGACCGGCTTCGGCCCGGGCAGCGCGCAGCTGGTCGCGACCGTCGTGGACCAACAGCAGTCACAGCTGTGGACTATCGAAGCGCCGCGCGATCGCGACGAGCTGCGCGTCAGCGCTGCCGACAATCTCGCGCTCGATCCGGCGCGCGCTTACGAGCTGTGGGCACTGCCGGGCGAAGGCGCTGCTCCCGTGTCGCTCGGCCTGATGCCGCGGAGCGGCCGCGGCACTCTGCAATTGAGCGACGCGCAACGCCTGGCGCTGTCGCGTTCGCGTCAGATCGCCATCAGCCTGGAACCGTGGGGCGGATCGCCGACCGGCGCGCCGACCGGCCCGGTGCTGTACGTCGCGGAAGTCGCCACCGGCTGACCGCGTCCCTTCTCGCCGCGGCTCGCAGTATGCTTGGCAGCCCTGCATCTTTGCCGCGAGAAATTTGTACATGGTCGATACGGCCAGGCGCCTCACGAGCCGCTCCGGACTGAGCCTCGAAGTCACCTCGCGCGGCGCAATCCGCCGCTTCGACTGCGGCAACACCACACTGAACCTGTTCGTCGGCAATGAGCTCGAAGGCGGACCGGCGAACCTGTATTTGCGGCGTCATCGCAGCGGCACTACGGAGTTCATTCCCCTCCTCGGGCCGCGCAGCCCCACGCGCTTCGACCTGCGACAGGCCGATGGCAGGCTCATCGGCGCAGGCAACTGGCAAGGCATCGACTACGTCGTCGCTCTAGTGCTCGCGCAGGATGCACCCGCGTGGTTCTGGCACGTGCGTCTCCTCAACACGACGCCGTCGCAACAGCAGCTCGACCTGATCTATGCGCAGGACATCGCGCTCGCGCCGTATTCGATCGTGCGCCTCAACGAGTACTACGTCAGCCAGTACGTGGATCACACACCGCTCCAGCATCAGTCGCGCGGCTGCGCGATCGCCTCGCGACAAAACCTTCCGGCCGCGGGACGCAATCCGTGGTGCGTGATCGGTTCGCTGCGCAATGCGACGTCGTTCGCGACGGATGCAATGCAGCTGCGCGATCTCACCAAAGCACTGCCGGGACGGCGGCTGCAGCACGAGCATTCGCTGGTCGCGATCCAGGACGCGACGCTGCAAGTCGACGCGGGCCAGAGCATCAGCGCCGGATTCTTCGGCGTGTTTCGCGAGGATCATCCGGGCGCGAGCTCGCCGGCAGATCTGGAGCGCATCGACGAGGCGACGGCGCTGCCCGAAGCTGTGCAAGGGACGCTCGGCTTCGTGCCCGCGGACGTGAACACGACCGCAACGCTGTTCGCGTCGGCGCCAACGTTGCAGACCACGGAACTGGATGACGCTGCTCTACGGGAATTCTTCCCCGGCGAGTGGCGTCACGACGAGCGCGACGAACAAGGCGCGCTGCTGTCGTTTTTCCACGAGAGCAGTCATGTCGTGTTGCGCGCCAAGGAACTGCGCGTGCAACGGCCGCACGGGCATATGTTGCGCACCGGTTTACAGATCACGCCCGATGAAACCGCGCTGACGTCGACGGTGTGGATGAACGGCGTGTTCCACTCGATGCTCACGCAAGGTCACGTGAGCTTCAATCGCTTGCTGTCGACCACTCACAGCTACCTCGGACTGTTCCGCTCGCACGGCCAGCGGATATTCGTCGAGATCGATGGCGGCTGGCGGTTGCTCGACATGCCGTCCGTGTTCGAGATGACGAGCAATGCGTGCCGTTGGATCTATCGCCACGACGCGGGAACGATCCAGGTTCGCGCCGAAGCAGGCGCCGATGCGCACGAGCTGACGCTCGCCGTCGAAGTTGCGCCGGCGAAGCCGCTGCGCCTGCTGATTTCGCATCACATTGCACTGAATGGCGACGACGGCAGCACCGCCGGGCCTGCTTCGTGGCGGACAGAGGGCGATGCCATCGTCGTTACGCCTGCGGCGGGAAGCGACACGGCGCGCCGCTTCCCGAACGGAAGCTTCGCCATCGCGCCGCTCGGCAGCACCGAGTTTCAGCGCGTCGGCGGCGACGAGTTGCTGTTCGCGGACGGACAGAGCCGGGAACAGCCATATATATGTATCGTCACCGCCCCCGCCCGGGCCGCCGTATTGCGGATGACCGGGCAATTGGTGACGGCAAAGCGATCCGCAACCGCTGCGGGTCGAAAAGCCGGGCGCACTGACGCCGCAGATAAAGATGGATGCGCCCGCCGCGGGCCCGCTCAGCCAGCACGTGGCACGCGTCGCCGACATCGTGCCGTGGTTTGCACATAACGCGTTCGTGCATTACCTGTCGCCGCGCGGCCTCGAGCAGTACTCGGGCGGCGGTTGGGGTACGCGCGATGTCTGCCAGGGTCCGGTCGAGTTGCTGCTCGCCCTCGGCCGCGTCGAGCCGATCCGCGATCTGCTGCTGCGGGTGATGAGCGCACAGAACGCCGATGGCGACTGGCCGCAATGGTTCATGTTCTTCGAGCGCGATCGCGCCGTCCGCGCCGGCGACTCGCACGGCGACATCGTGTTCTGGCCGGTGCTCGCGCTCGCGCAGTATTTGATCGCCTCGGGTGACGCGAGCGTGCTCGACGAGCAAGTCGCTGGCGCGACGGTGTGGCAACACGCCGAGCGAGCGCTTTCGCTGATCGAAAAGCGCGTCGTAGCGGGCACCGCGCTCGCGGCGTACGGGCATGGCGATTGGAACGACGCGCTGCAGCCGGCCGATCCGGCGATGCGAGAGCACATGTGCAGCGCCTGGACGGTAACGCTGCACTACCAGACGCTCGTGACGCTTGCACGGGCACTGCGCGCCATTGGTCGCTCGCAGGAAGCAGCGAAGTTCAACGAGCGAGCCGAAGCCGTGCGGCGCGACTTCCAGCGCGTGCTCGTCGTCGACGACGTGCTCACGGGTTACGCGCTGTTCGAAGACGGCGGGCACGTCCGCCACCTGCTGCACCCGAGCGACACGACCACCGGCGTGCGTTACAGCTCGCTCGCGATGATCCACGCGATCCTCGAAGATCTGCTGACGCCGGAGCAGGCCCGCAAGCATCTGCAGCTCATCGACGCTCACCTGCGCGGACCGGACGGCGTGCGGCTGTTCGACAAGCCCATGCCGTATCACGGCGGACCGATGCGCTTCTTCCAGCGCGCCGAGAGCGCGACGTTTTTCGGTCGCGAGATCGGACTGATGTACATGCACGCGCACTTGCGCTATGCGCAGGCGCTCGCGCACATGGGCGAGGCGGAGCGTTTCTTCCATGCGCTTTGCCAAGCGAACCCGATCGGCATCCGCGCGATCGTCGCTCCTGCGACGCTGCGGCAGTCGAACTGCTATTACTCGAGCTCCGATGCTGCGTTCGCAGATCGTTACGAAGCGAGCGCGGAATATCAGCGTGTCGTCGAAGGGCGGGTCGATCTGGATGGCGGATGGCGCATCTATTCCAGCGGTGCGGGAATTGCGCTGGGATTGATCGTGCGCAGGTTTCTGGGGTTGAACCCGGAAGCAACCGTGCTCAGCGTCGATCCGGTGATTCCGTCGGCGCTCGACGGGCTGAAGGTGACGACGACGCTGCTCGGCAAACCGACCGAAGTGAGCTATGCGGTGGGAGCGAAGGGCTGCGGCGTCAGCAAAATCGAACTGAACGGTCGCGCGCTGGCGTTCGAGCGCGAGCACAACCCGTATCGCGACGGGGCAGCGCGCGTGCCGATCAAGGCAGTGACGGACGCGCTGCAGGCGAAGAAGAACACGCTGGCGATCGCACTTCAGTAGTTGCGTCAGTCAGTGGTCCCGCAGCGCGCGCATCTCAGCCAGCTGCTGCTCAATTGCGGTCTGGCTGGCCTCGGCGGCGTTCTTGTCCGTGATGTCTCGATTAACTTCGAGCACGAGCCACCGCCCGCTGTGCTGTGACATCAATGCGAGGCGAGCTTCTACCTGCACTTGACGACCGTCGCGAGTGGTGTGCTGCAGCTCGCCGACCCAGATGCCGTACCGCGCCACCATCGTTTCGAGATGGCTCACACCGCCAGCAAGCCGTGTCCTCAGGAGCTCATGTGTGATACGTCCGTGCGCTTCCTTGCGAGTGAAACCATAAAGCTGCTCGGCCGCCCTGTTCCAGTACAGGATGCCATTACCCTTCATCTCCCAAATGATGATCGCGTCGTGCGTGTACTCGAGTAGCTCTGTGTTCCACGACGATGGTGTCGCGACGCGAGTCAAAGGCACGTCGGCCTCTGCTGCCATCGATGATTGAGCCGCGCTGCGCGCAGCCACGTGGATCCGTACGCTGTAAAACAAGACGAAGACTGCCAGCAGCAGCTCAGTCGCTTCGGGATGCAAATAGACACCGCTATAGACGGTCATCAATGCGAGGGGCGTAAGGCTCGCCTGTGGCGCGATGGCGGCGATTGTCGAGCGCGGGGCGAGCGCGCTCCAGGCCACCATGACAAGCACGACAACACCGAACGCTACGGCGAGGATTTGGGAAGCCACCGTGAGAGTTTCCCGATCCAGCAGGTTGTGAACTGAAGTCTCCTGCTGAAAATTGATGGCCGCCCATGAAGACGGTGTCTCGAAGGCAAACAGTGTCTGCCCCCAGTTGATTTCCTCCATCGCGATAACAAACAGAGCCAACGCGCATACCGCATATAGCATCGGGACGGCGCGCGGCATGAGCTGTGCGCGTCGTTTGAAACGCAAAGCAGCCACAGCGCACAGCCAGGCGGCTGCAAGTTCGAGCACGAACGTCGCATTCTCGAAGGGTCCCTCCTTGGCAAGGAGGAAGTCCGCCGTGCTGCCTAGGCGGGCTCGTAGTTCCCAGATCGTGACGAGCAGCGCGCCCAGACCAGCGGAGCACGCCAGGACCAAGTATGCGTTTGGAGTTGCGAGGCCGTACGCCCGCAGCGGATCCCGCCGCATGACCGCATCCAACGTTGCTCGCCACCGTTGATTGGCGAGCACGAGCAACAATACCCCCAGCAGTGCGGCGAGTAACGCAGCACTGACGAGCAACCTGGCCAGCTGAAGCCGTCCGGCAGCGGTGACGACGCCGTCGGCACTCAACGATGCCGCAACGAGCTGCAGAACCGTCTCATAGCCCGCGAATCTTGCCCCGAGCAGAGCGAGGGCACACACGAAAGCGATTCCGGAGGCGGCACGCAAACGTGACCCGAGTGCATCTCTTGCATAGCTGTCCATTCCCTACTGCAGCAAGGACTATGCCTACACTGGGCCGGTCCTGAAACAGCGACTCCAAACGCGGTAGAACACGGCTAGAGAGGAGTTCCGTGCTTTCTACAGCACCTTTCGCTGGAAAATTTTTCAAAGTGTGCTGTAAGAATTTACCCTCGATGGGCAGGGGAAACCGGCATGCGAAGCAGTGGGGGGCCGAGCAGGGGATCTGCAGAAGTATGTGGGTTCTCAGACGTTGCCACGCGGTGATCGCGCGGACTTTGCAGTAACTGATCTCGCCTGTTCGTACAAGCCGCGGAGCTGCCGAAGCAGCTCCGCGGCTGATAACGCTGAGTTGCAGATGCCTACGGCGTCGTCGCGGCGACGATCGGATTCAGGAACGGCTCGAGGACGGCGACATCTCCATCCCAGTCCGAGTCATTCCACGTGCGACCGGCGCTGCTGGCAGTCGCCTGACCGCCGTTGCGGACGATCACGAGGTCGAGGCTCGGAATCACCACGATCAGCTCTTCGCCCAGGCCCCACGCCCAGAAAGCATCCTCCGGCACGTTGGGCATCGTCTTGGACTTGTTGGTCCACCACAGGATTCCATAGTCGGTCTGCGCGTTGGGATACTTCTCGGCCGCGCGGTCGGGCACCACGGGCAGGCTAGCGTTCTCCGGCAGCGGGGTTCGGACCCGGGTGATGAACTCTTCACTCAGCACGCGCGTGCCATTCCAGTCGCCCTTGCGGAGGAACAGCAGGCCCACGCGCGCCATCGCATTCACGTTGGCAAAGATGCCGGACGCAAGCTCGCGGTACTGCAGAGTGCCGCCATCACGCGTGGGTGGACGCTGAATATTCACGCGCCACCGAACGTCGTCACCAGTCGTGGCGCCGCCCCTGAGACCCAGTACGCTCCACACCTTCTGGTCGGCCAAGGCGGCGAGGTCTTGCTGGTAAACGAACGTGAGCGTGTCGGCGAGCCAGTTCAGTCCTGCATCGGAGTACTTCCACACCGTGCCTGGCGTGACCGTGATGTCGGCCGCGAGCCCCGTCACTGCGCTGTCCGCCTTCTCGAACCCGGACGTATGCGTCGCCAGCTGCGCGAGAGTGATCAGCTGTGCATTCGTGGCGTTTGTAGTCGGCGGAGTGCCGAACGTCGGCATGTAGGTGACAGCCTTGTTCTCCAGCTCGACTTTGTTCTCGTCGTAAGCGAGCCCGAGCACGACGCCGCCCATCGACTTGGCCACGGACTTCATCTCCAGCCTTTCGTCGATGTCGCCCCAGGAGTGCACGAGGTTGCCGTGGCGCACGATCATGCCGTTGCCCGTATCGACAGTCGTGCCGGGAGCGATGTTGCCCGGCAGAATGTTCTGGGCGAATGCGGCCGCGGTGTCCAGCCCAGCCTGCGTCATGCCCACAGCGGAGGCGTCGACCTTGGCCCAGCCGTGGAAGACCGGATCCGAATCATCGTCGGCTGCCGGCCAGACCTGCGCCGGGGCCGGCGCGCCGCTGACCACGACACTCAGTGTGTCCGTGCCGGTCTGCGTGCCGTCGCTGACGGTGAGCGTCAGCGTGTACGTGCCGGCAGTGGTAAACGTTACGTTGCTCGCCGCCGATGTAGCGGCCGAGAACGTCACGCCTGTGGCGGGTGACGCACTCCACTGATATGTCAACGACGCGGCCGGGCCGTCGTCCGTTGCCGAGCCGGTGAGCGCCACTGTCGCGCTCGGTAGCGTCGCAGTCGTGTCGCTTCCGGCGTTGACCGTCGGCCGTGCGTTCTGCGCAGGAGGCGCCGGCGGATCGTCGCCGCCTCCACCGCCGCCGCCGCCGCATGCAGCCAGGATGAACACCGCGCTCACACTGAGAACGCACTTGATTCCGCGCATGGAAAGAGTCCCCTATCGAGTAAAAGCCGCACCCGGCACGTTGAGCATGAGAACGCGTCACGCGCGACAAAGATCCTAGGGGCTGTACGAAAAAGTCCCCGGAAAAAACTTCACGCGCAAGCGCGCGATGCGCTTTATTTTTTTCTCGTTGTATTTTTTTCAGCGGCGCTCAGAAGCCGCGGTGAGTCGCGACGAACTCGCGTTCTGCTGTCGTCGACTCGCGACCGAGCACTTCGTTGCGATGGGGAAAGCGCCCGAAGCGATCGATGATCTCCTTATGTCTATACGCGTAGTCGAGGTTCTCGCCGAGCCCGAGCCGCGTGAACAACTCGATGGAGCGTGCCTGTACCGCGCGATCCTCGGCGTGCTGAAACGGCATGTAGAGAAACAGGCGCTGCTGCGGCGTCAGCTGCTCGTCGAATCCCGCTGCGATTGCATGTTGTGCGATCGACAACGCCAGCGCGTCCGTCGCGAATGCGCGTGGCGAGCCGCGAAACAGGTTGCGTGGAAACTGATCGAGGGCGATCACCGCAGCGATACACTCGAGCGGCGTCGCGAGTTGCTCAGGACGAATCTGCGCGAGCTGCTCATGCAACTCGCCGAAGCGCGTGCGGATTGCGGCGTCGACGCGCTCGTCCTTGCGGAACCACGCGTCGGGCTGCAGCTCGTCGAACCAATAGCGGAGAATCTGCGCAGCCCAGTCGCTCTGCATGCGAAACCTCGCGCCGCTCACGGCAGCGTGAAAAAGAAAGTGGCGCCGCGGCCCGGCGCGGCATCGGCCCACACCTGCCCACCATGACGCTCGATGATCTGCTTGACGATGGCGAGCCCGACGCCGGTGCCGTCGAAATCCGCAGCGGTGTGCAGGCGCTCGAACACGCCGAACAGTTTACCCGCGTGCTGCGGATCGAACCCGACGCCGTTGTCGCGTACGAAATAGACCGTCTGGTCGGCGCGACGCTCGCAGCCGATCTGGATGCGCGGCGGATCGGCGTCGCGCGAGAACTTGAGCGCATTACCGAGCAGGTTCGTGATCACCTGCTTCAGCAGCGCAGGATCGGCCTGCACCGTGCGCAGCTCGTCCGGACTGACCTCGTACACCACCGATGGTGAATGCGGCAACTCGTGCAACACCGTGCGGATCGTGTCCCACAGGACCACCGGCTGCTTCTGCAACGGGCGCCGGCCGATCAGCGCGAAGTTGAGCAGGTCGTCGATGAGCTTGCCCATGCGCGCGAGATTGCGACGGATCGCGCCCGCGTGATGGCGCTGCCTGTCGGGCGTGGCTTCCGCGCTATCGAGGAAGCGCATCACGTGTCCGTCGATTGCGCGCAGCGGCGCACGCAAGTCGTGCGAAACGCTGTACGCAAAAGCTTCCAGGTCGCGATTCGCCGTCGACAGCTCGCGGTTAGCGACTTCGAGCTGCGCGGTGCGCTCGGCAACACGTTGCTCCAGCGTCTCGTTCAGCAGCCGGATCTCGGCCGCCTGCCGGCGCGCCTGCGTGATGTCGCGCAACGAGGCGGCGAAGCGCGGGCCCGTCGGCACCGCGATCTGCACGATCGACAGCTCGACGAAAATCTCGCTGCCATCGCGGCAACGAGCCGGCATCTCCAGGCGCTTGCCGAGCAAAGGGTGGTCTGCACGCTGCGCGAACGAGCCCAGAGCGGCGAGGTGACGTTCGCGCATGTCGGCAGGAATGATGGTGTCTGTCAGGCGCCGGCCGATCGCCTCGTGCGCCGACCAGCCGAACACCGTCGCCGCCTGCCGGTTCCACTCGAGGATGCGGTCCTGCGCGTCGATGGCGACGTAAGCGTCCAGCGCGTTCTCCAGTACCTGAGCGGCCTGGCGCTCGCGCTCCGCCAATGCGCGGTCGGCGCGGATTCTCTCCTGCAACCGTTGACGGCTCAGTGCGAACGCGTGCGCCAGGCCCGCAAGCAGCAGCGTGGTCGAAACACCGCCGAGCACGATCCAGGGGATGGGGCTGCTCGCCATCGACAGAACCACGCTGGGTGCCGACACCCGCAGCGTCCATTCATGACCCGCGAGCGGCAGACGCCGCGCATCGGTGATCGAGTCTGACGGCGCATCGCTGCCGGTTCGATAAAGAAGAGCGTCGGCGCCCGGCGAACCACCGTCGAACACTTCGACGGACGCTTTGCTGGCAGAGCCGGCCAGCGTCGCGCGGAAGAAGTCCTCGGCCCGGAAGGGGCTGTAGACGAACCCTCGCAGCTTCTCGCGCCGCTCGGCGACGGTCGCAGGCAGCGCCGGCGATGAATAAACCGGCAGGAACAGCAGGAACCCGGCCGTACGCAACCCGCGCCGCAAGTCCTGGACGAGGACGACCTTGGCCGACAATGCCGGCGCACCCGAATCCCGGGCGCGCTCCATCGCCGCGCGACGGCGCGGCTCGCTCATCATGTCGTAGCCGAGCGCCAGGCGGTTGCTGGCATCGAGCGGCTCCAGGAATACGATCTTGCTCGTGGGCTGGACGCTCTCGTCGACGGTCGCAAACCCCACTCCCTGGAGACCTGGATATACCGTCGCAAGCCGCATCTGCGCGGTGAAGCGCCGCCAGTCATCGCTCTGCACGGGCCAGAAGGCGTCGAGCGTTCCGACGCCTGCGCGCAGCAGCGCCTCGTAGGCGAGCAGACGATCGCCGATTGCGGATTGAATGTCTGCGGCGAGCAGCTGCAGCTCGGCGCGTGCCTGCTGTTTCTCGCTGTCGATGGCTGCGCGCGCCGCGACCCAGGTCAGCATGAAACCGGCGATCAGGACAGCGAAAGTGAGTAGCGCACTGGACATGCGCCGGAGCACCGGCTCGCGGCTGACGTGCAACCTTTCGCCCCCACCGCCCATGCGCGCAGGAGTATCGAGCACGATTCACGCAAACGGACATGCGAGGAAGTACGAAGATGGGTACACTCCGCGCGTGAACGGAGCCGAGCAAACCGTCTATCGATGAACAACTCCGCTGCTGTCGCGCAAGAGTCAGCATTCGAGATCCGATTCGGCCAGGTTGGCCTGGCGCAAATGAGGATCCGCAGCACTGACGCCGACGCACTCCGGGTCCAGTTGGCAAAGCGTGTAGCAGCGGCACCTGCTCTGTTCGAACGCGCCGCGCTCTGCCTGGACCTCAGTCCCCTCGACCACGACGTTTCCGCCGCCGAGTTGCGCCCGATGCTCGACGCGATCCGCCGCTGCGGCGTGCTGCCGGTGGGGCTCGCTCACGGCACTGCGGCCATCGAGGCGCTGGCGCGTGAGCTCGATTTGCCGGTCCTGACCCAGTTCCGCGCGCAGCAGAGCTACGGCGCGGCGGTTGCGTCAGTAAAAGCGGTTGCTCAGCCGCCGGCACCCGTTGCGCCGGTTGCCCCCATTGCTCCCGCTGCACCCGTCGCGGCGGCGACCGGAAGAGATCGTCGCCATTCCGGCGCTCATGCATCACCGTCCTGTGCGCTCCGGCCAGCGGATTTACGCGCGTCATCGCGATCTGGTCGTTACGAGCGCGGTCGGTGCGGGCGCGGAGGTCATGGCCGACGGCTGCGTGCACGTGTACGGCTCGCTGCGCGGCCGGGCGATGGCCGGAGTGCGCGGCGAGGTGAGCGCGCGCGTGTTCTGCCACGAATTCAATGCCGAGCTGGTGTCGGTCGCCGGCGTGTTCCGTGTTTTCGAGACCATCCCGCCGGATCTGGCGGGCAAACCCGTGCAGGCGTGGCTCGACGGCGACGATCTGCACTTTGGGAGGATAGGCCATGACTGAAGCGACTAGCGAAACCGATCTGGTGCTCGACGTGACGTCCGAGGAGGCGTCGGTGTCGGCCGCGCCGCCGCGTCCCGCCGACCGGACGCGCGCAACGGACGCGCCAGCGGCTCGCAAAGCGACGAAAACCGCCGAGATCATCGTCGTCACCTCCGGCAAAGGCGGTGTCGGCAAGACGACCACATCCGCCAGCCTGGCGTGCGGGCTCGCCCGCCGCGGCAAGCGCGTCGCCGTCATCGACTTCGACATCGGCCTGCGCAACCTGGACCTGGTCATGGGCTGCGAGCGGCGCGTGGTGTACGACTTCGTCAACGTGATCAACGGCGACTGCACACTCAAGCAGGCGCTGATCAAGGACAAGCGGATCGAGACGCTGTTCGTGCTCGCGGCGTCACAGACGCGCGACAAAGATGCGCTGTCGTCGGAGGGTGTGAAGCGCGTGCTCGACGATCTGAGCGCGGACGGCTTCGACTACATCATCTGCGACTCGCCTGCCGGCATCGAGAAGGGCGCGCATCTCGCGATGTACTACGCCGACCGCGCAGTCGTGGTGGTCAACCCGGAGGTCTCTTCGGTGCGCGACTCCGATCGCATCCTCGGCCTGCTCGCCAGCAAGACGCAGCGCGCGGAAAAGGGCGGGGTCGGCATCACCGAGCACCTGCTGCTGACGCGCTACAGCCCGCGGCGGGTCGCGACCGGCGAAATGATGAGCGTGGGTGACGTGAAGGAGATCCTGGGCCTGGACGTGGTCGGCGTCATCCCGGAGTCGCCGGACGTGCTGACGGCGTCGAACGCCGGCACGCCGGTCATCCTGAACGCGGAAAGCGATGTGGCACGCGCCTACGACGACGCAGTCACGCGGCTGCTCGGCGAGTCGGTCCCGCTGCGCTTCATCGATGAACCCAAGAAGGGCCTGTTCGCCCGCATGTTCGGAGGCTAAACGATGGATCTGCTGTCAATCTTTCGCCGCCGTCCGCCGAGCGCCAACATCGCCAAGGAACGCTTGCGGATCATCGTGGCCCAGGAGCGCAGCACGCGGGGTGGCCCGGACTACCTGCCGGTGCTGCGTAGCGAGCTGCTGCATGTCATCCGCAAATACGTGAACGTGGACGTGGAAGCGATCCAGGTGAACTTCGAACGCGATGGCGGCCAGGAAGTGCTGGAGCTGTCGGTCGCGCTGCCGGACAGGCAAGTGGCGTCGAGTTCAGTCCCGGAGCCGGCTTAACTGGACCGCTGTCAGGCTGAAGCCTGACCCACAGCAGACCGACAGTGTGGTCAGGCTTCAGCCTGACTCCTCATCTGCGCGCGCTGAGTGGCTCCGCTTTGTCGCCGAGCCCGCCGCCGACCGCCAACGCGAGGTCGACGGTGTTCAGCAGCGCGTCGCGCTGTGCTGCGAGCAGATCGATTTCGCGCCTGGAACAGGCTGCGCCGCACGTCGAGCAACTCCAGGTACGCGATGTCGCCCTGGTTGTAGCGCAGCTCCGCCAGCTCCGTCGCACGCGCCAGCGCTGCGACTTGCTCCGCGTTCGCGTCCCGTGCTCCTGCGATCAGCGCCTGGCCCTGCAAGGCATCGAGCACCTCGCGGAATGCCGACTGCACTGTCCGCGCATACTCCGCTTTGCGCTGCTCGCGAACTGCCTTGGTCCGCGACACGTTCGCGGCGAGACGACCGCCCTCGAACAGCGGCTGCACGATGCCGCCCGATGCGGTCCACGTCTCCGCGGGCTTGGTGAACAAGTCGCCGAGCTCGGTGCTGAGCGAGCCGAACAGCCCGGTGAGGCTGATGCGCGGGAACATCTCGGCACGGGCGACGCCGATGTCGGCGGCGGCCGATTCCAGCAGCGCTTCGGATGCCCCGATGTCGGGGCGGCGCTCGAGAACTGTCGAAGGCAGCGCCGCGGGTAGCGTCACTGCGTCCGGCAACGAAGCGCCCTGCACGGAGATGGCGGCGTCCACCAGGTCCTTCGGCGAGCGACCGAGCAGGATGCCGAGCGCGTTGGTGCGCTCCACCACTTCGCGCTCGAGCTGATGCACCGAGACTCGCGTCGCTGCGGCATCCGCCGCAGCGCGCTTGAACGTGAACTCGTCGCTCTCGCCGGCATCGAAGCGGATCTTCTCCAGCCCCAGCGATTCATTGCGCGTCGACAGCGTGTCGCGGGCGCGAGCAAGCTGCTGAGCTGCCGCGATCAGCCCGAAATAGCCGCGCGCAACCTCACCGGTCAGGCTCAGCTTCGTCGCCTCGCGGCCGAACTCCGTGTTCAGCAGCTGCGCGCGGGCCGATTCGGAGGCGCGCTGGTAGCGTCCCCAGAGGTCCAGCTCGAAACCGACAGCGCCCTGCACCGTGTAAGTCGTCTGGTACCGGTCGACGCCGGGGAAGTTGTTCACGAGCGCGCTGCTCTTCGAGCGCGTCGCGTCGCCTTCGATGTCCAGGTTCGGCACCCGGTCAGCGTTGACGATGCGCAGGCCGGCGCGCGCTTCCGCCACGCGACCGGCAGCGACTGCGATGTCCGGATTGTGTGCGATGGCTTCGTCGACCAGCTTGTCGAGCGTGGGGTCGCGGAAGATCGTCCACCACGGATCCGGCAACTGCGCGGCCTGGTCGCCCTGCTCCGGCAGCGCCGCGGGCAGCGGCAGCTCCGGCTTCTGCGGATCAACGCGCGAGACGATGCAACCGCCCAGGAACAAGGTCGAGGCCAGGGCCAGCGGCAACGCAACGATCGAGAAACGGCTATGCATTGGCTTCACTCACTTCGCTCCCGTGCTGCTCGCCCTTCTTGCGACGCAGGCCGGCGATCCAGCGGAAGAACAGCGGCACGAAGAACGTGGCGATGAACGTCGCCGCAAGCATGCCGCCAATGACGCTGGTACCCAGCGAGTGGCGGCTCGCGGCGCCCGCGCCCGAGCTGATGGCGAGCGGCAGCACGCCGAAGATCAGGGTCAGCGACGTCATGACGATGGGCCGGAAGCGCAGCTTCGCGCCTTCGACCGCGGCCTGCGCCAGCGGCATGCCTTCGTGATGCTTCATCATCGCGAACTCGACGATCAGGATCGCGTTCTTGGCTGCGAGGCCGATGAGGGTCAGCATGCCGATCTGGAAGTAGATGTCGTTCTCGAGGCCGCGCAGGAACACGGCCGTCAACGCGCCGAAAGCGGCGAACGGCACCGCGAGAATCACCGCGAGCGGCAACGTCCAGCGCTCGAACTGCGCGGCGAGGATCAGGAACACCATCAGCACACCCAGCAGGTAGACGCCGCTGGACGCGCCGCCACTCATCTTTTCCTGGTAAGCGGTGCCGGTCCAGGCAAGCGCGTAGCCCTCCGGCAGCACTTCACTCGCCACCTCTTCCATCGCCTTGATGGCGTCGCCCGAGCTGTAGCCGGGCGCCGCGCTGCCGAGGATCTTTGCAGACGTGAATACGTTGAACCGCTCGAGCGATCTCCGGACCCTTCACCTCGCGGATGCTGGCCAGTGCAGTCAGGGGCACGAGATCGCCCGACTTCGCCCGCACATACACGTTGCGGATGTCCTCGGGATACGCGCGGAAGCGCGGCTCCGACTGCAGCTGCACCTGGTACACGCGGCCGGAGCGGTTGAAGTCGTTCACGTACAGCGCGCCGAACGTGCTCTGCAAGGTATCGAACACCTCCGGCACCGGCACGCCGAGCGTCATCGCCTTCTCGCGGTCCAGATCGATGCGCATCTGCGGCACGCGGCACTGAAGGTCGTCTGAACGTCCTTGAGCTCCTTGCGCTGCGCGGCCGCGCCGACGAACTTCTGCACGACATCCGCCAGCTCCTGCGGTGTGCCGCGCCCGCGCGACTGGATGTACAACTCGAAGCCGCCCACGTTCGACAGGCCTTCGATCGGCGGCGGCTCGACTGCGAAGAAGAACGCGTCCTTGACCTTGGAGCCGGCTTGCATGACCGCCTGCACGACCGCGCCAGGCGATTTGGAGTCGTCACCCGTGCGCTCGTCCCACGGCTTGAGCGGCACCCACACCAGGCCGGCGTTCGTCTTGAACGAGAAGGACAGTGGATCCATGCCCGACACCGACATCGCGTTGGCGACGGCTGGATGCCGGCGCACATCCTCGGTCACGGCATCGAAGGCAGCGGTCGTGCGACGCAGGGACGCGGCGTCCTGCAGCATGCCGATCACGAACACGTAGCCCTGGTCTTCGGTCGGCGCGAGCGAAGTCGGCACCGTGCGGAACAGGCCGAAAGTTGCCAGGAGCATGACACCGAACACGCCGGCGGCGAGCGCGCCGCGCTTCATCACGAAGCGCACGCCCTGCTCGTACCGGTCGGTCATGCGCGCGAACCAGTCGTTGAAGCGGCGGAGAATCCGGTGCTCCTGCCGATCCTCGTGACGGAGCATCAGCGCGCACAGCGCCGGCGTCAGCGTCAGCGCGACGAAGCCCGAGATCACCACCGATACCGAGATCGTCACGGCGAACTGCCGGTACATCTCGCCGACGAGACCGCCGAGGAACGCGACCGGCAGGAACACCGCGGTCAGCACCAGCACGATCGCGATCACCGGGCGCGTCACTTCCTCCATTGCCTTCATCGTCGCGGTCTGCGAGTCGAGGTGCTCGGTGCGCATGATGTCGCTCGACGTTCTCGAGCACGACGATCGCGTCGTCGACGACGATGCCGATCGCCAGCACCATGCCGAACAGCGTCAGCATGTTGATGGAGAAGCCGAACAGCAGCATCGCCGCGAACGTGCCTATCAGCGATACCGGCACGGCCAGCATCGGGATGAGGGTCGCGCGCCAGTTCTGCAGGAACAGCAGCACCACGAAGAACACCAGCACCATCGCCTCGATCAGCGTCTTGACGACTTCCTTGATCGAGATCTTCACGTACTGCAGGGTGTCGTACGGAATCGTGTAAGCCATGCCCTTGGGGAAGTCCGCCTGCAGCTCCTTGAGACGCGCCTCGATCGCGCCGCCGGTCTGCAGCGCATTCGCGCCCGGCTGCAGGAAGATCGCGATCGGCACCGTCGGCTGGTTGTTGAGCTTCGGCGCGGAGTTGTAGGTTTGCGCGCCGAGCTCGACGCGCGCGACGTCCTTCAGACGCACGATCGCCCCCGCATCGGTCGTGTGCACGATGATCTGCTCGAACTCTTCCGGCGTCGCGAGCCGGCCCTGCGCCTGCACCGAGAACGTGAAGTCGACGGGCTCGCTCATGGGCTCGACGCCGACGCGGCCGCCGGCGAACTGCGAGTTCTGCGCGCGCACGGCGCTGATCACGTCGGAGGCGGCCAATCCCAGCTGCGACAGCTTGTCGGGCTGCATCCAGATGCGGATCGAATACTCCTGGCCCCACATCTGCGCGTCGCCGACGCCGGGGATGCGCCGGATCTCGTCGAGGATGTTCAGCGACGCGTAGTTGGTCAGCGCCAACGGGTTCTGGCTGCCGTCCGGGCGAATACATCGCAACCACTTGCAGGATGCTGGTGGATGCTTTGCGGACCACGATGCCTTGACGCCGGACTTCTTCAGGCAGGCGCGGCACCGCGGCCTGAATGCGGTTGTTGACGTTGATCGCGTTCAGATCCGGGTCGGAGCCGATCGCGAACGTGACGTTGATCATCAGCTGTCCGTCGCCCGAGTTGACGGACTGCATGTACAGCATGTTCTCGACGCCGTTGATCTCCTGCTCCAGCGGCGCCGCGACGGTGTCCGCGATAGTTTCCGCGGTCGCGCCCGGATAGCGCGCAGCCAGCGTGACCATCGGCGGCACGATGTCCGGATACGCGGAGATCGGCAGCGCGCGCATGCCGGCGAGCCCGGCGATCACGATGAAGGCCGAGATGACGCAGGCGAAGATCGGCCGCGTGATGAAGAATTTCGAGATCATGCGGCCTCCTGCGGGGGCGGTTCGGCTGTGCGTTCTACGGGCCGCCTCCTCGGCCGTAACCGCGCTCACCTGGGTGCCGGGCTGAAACACTTTCAGCACGCCCTCGACGATGTAGCGATCGCCGGCCTGCAGGCCTTGGGTCACGATCACGTTATTGCCGAGGCCGCGGCCGATCTGCACGGGCCGCTGCTGCGCCTTGCTGTCGTCGCCGACGACCCAGACGAAGGAGCCCTGCGGCCCGCACATCACAGCCTTGCGCGGCACGGACATGACGTTCGAGAGCTGAATGCCTTCGACCTTCGCGCGGATGAACTGGCCGGGAAACAGCTGCGCGTCCTTGTTCGGCAGCACGGCGCGCACGTGCACGGTGCCCGAGCTGCGATCGACGGAGTTGTCGACGAAGGTAACTTGCGCCTGCCGCGGATACTCGCTGCCGTCCTCCAGAATCAGCTTCACGCCCGGCGGCTGCGCGCTCTTGTTGGCGGGTGCCAGACCGACGCGGATCATGGCTGCCTCGGCCTCCGGCACGTCGAACTCGACGTACAGCGGATCGACCTGAACGATCTTGGTCAGCAGGCTCGACCCCTGGTCGGTCGAGATCAGGCTGCCCTCGGAGAGGGTTTCGCGGCTCGTCAGGCCGGTGATCGGCGCGCGCACGTCGGTGTATCCGAGGTCGAGCTGCGCCATGCGCAGCTGCGACTGCGCCGCCTGCAGGTTCGCCTGCGCAACTTCGAAGCCCGACACAGCTTCGTCACGCCGGCTCTGGCTGACAGCATTCTTGTCGAACAGCGGCAACACACGATCGCGTTGGCGGCGTGCTTCTTCCGCGCGCGCCTTGGCGACGCCAACTTCTGCGCGCGCCGACGCCGACGCGCGCGCGCACGGGCTCCGGATCGATCAGGAACATCGGCTGGCCCTGCACGACGCGAGCGCCTTCCTGGAAGCGCCGCTTGAGCACGATGCCGCCGACGCGCGCACGCACCTCTACCTCGCGCGATCCATAAGTGCGCGCCGGGTAGGTCAGCTCGAGCGGAACGGGCCGGCTGTCGACCGTCTCCACCGTCACTTCCGGCGCCGGCGGCGCCTGCTGTGCCTCTTCCTTACCGCAGCCGGCGAGCGCGAGGCTCGCAGCGACGCTGACAGCAGCAGTTTTCATCAAAGTTCGCATCGTTGCAGTCGACATACGATTCACCTGTAAGACTCGTCGGCAATCTTCATCAGCTCGCGCACCACTCGCTCGCGCTCGCCTTCCGTGAACGGCGAGATACGCAGCGACTCGCGCATCATCAGACCGTCGATCGCCAGCGTGACGATCGCCGCGCGCGCGAAGTCCGCGCTCGACGCGACCAGCTCCTGGTTGTAGGCAGCGAGGCGCTCGCGGATCACTTCCAGCAGCGTCAGGTCGTTCGCCGCGGTGGCGAGCAACGCGGCGCCCATCGCCTTCGAGCGCGGATCGCTGCCCAGGATCCCGACGATGCACGCCTTGAGATCGCGGCTTTGATCCTGGTCGCTGATCCGAACCTTCGCGTCCTCGATGCAATGCTCCATGGTCTGCACGTAACGCTGCGCGAGCGCCCCGAGCAGCGACTCCTTCGACGGGAAGTGGTACAGCAACCCGCCCTTGCTCACCCCGGCGGCCTGGGCCACGAGGTCGAGGGTCAGGCGCGCCGCGCCGACCTCCGCGACGACTCTTTCCGCAGCCTCCAGGACCCGCTCGCGAGCCGGACCGGGCACTGCATGTGCTTCTACCATCGGGGGTTTTTCCTGGGATTGGACAGTTCGGAAGTCCGGGACTGTACCGGCTGGACGGTATGCTAACCGTCCAGCCGGTACAGTGGCAAGGCGGAGAGGAGTCAGGCTAAAGCCTGACCCACAGGAGACGCCTGTGGGTGCGGGCTTCAGCCCGCACACAAACCTTCTTCTGTATGATCGCCAGCCGCGCGGGGATCAAATGAGCGGAGTACCTCTGGCCGGGGTCGCGCCGCCATCAGGGATTCTTATTTCAGGAGCCCGCATGACCGAACTCGATACGTCCTGGTTCTCGGGCGGGCAGTTCCTGCCACACGGGCACTGCTACATGTGGAGCCCAGGCGTGTTGTGGCTGAACGTCGTCGCCGACATTCTCATCGCGATGGCGTATTTCACGATTCCGTTCGCGCTGTTGTACATCGCCAGGCGCCGTCGCGACCTGCCCTTCGACTGGCTGGTCGTCTGCTTCGGCGTGTTCATCGTCGCGTGCGGGCTGACGCACGTCATGAACGTGTGGACGGTCTGGCACGCCCACTATTGGGTCGAAGGCGCCGTCAAGCTCGTCGCCGCCGCGGCATCGGTGCCGACCGCGATCCTGCTGTGGCGCTTCCTGCCCGGTATTTTGATGCTGCCGAGCCAGCGCCAGCTGCGCGACGCGAACGAATCGCTGGCGCGCGCCAACCGCGAGCTCGAAGCGTTCACGGCTTCCGTTTCGCACGATCTGCGCTCGCCGCTCACCACGATCGCCGGCCAGGCCGGGCTGCTCGAGCTGTCGCTGCCGGATGCGACCGACGAGCAGAAGCGCCGGCTCTCGCGTATCCAGGGCAGCGTGCGGCAGATGTCGGAACTGATCGAGGCCCTGCTGGTGCTGTCGCGCATTTCGCGACAGACGCTGCATCGTGAAATCGTCGACGTCACCGCGCTTGCCGAGAGCATCGTGCAGGACATGCGCCAGAAGGATCCCGCGCGCAGCGTGGAAGTGCTGATCCAGCCGAACATGGCCGTGCACGGCGACCGCCGGCTGATCGGCGACCTGTTCCAGAACCTGATCGGCAACGCCTGGAAGTTCACGTCCAAGACCGGCCAGGGGCGCATCGAGATCGGCCAGTCGAGCGGCGGCTCGCTGGCGACGCTGTACATCCGCGACAACGGCGCAGGCTTCGACATGACGTACGAGCAGAAGCTGTTCAAGCCGTTCCAGCGACTGCACGGCGCGGCGGAATTCGACGGCTCCGGCGTCGGGCTCGCCACCGTCGCGCGCATCGTCGACCGCCACGGCGGCCGCATCTGGGCCGAGGGCAAGCCGAACGAGGGCGCGGTCTTCTACTTCACGCTGCCGACGGCGCCGATCACCGACGCCTTCATGGTTCATCACCGCGCACTGGCGTAAGCAGCACGATCGGCCGATGAGGGCGACAGACCGTTGACCGGCATCCGGCGGCCTTTCGCCGATCCGGCTTCGCACGGCAGCAACTAGCCGCTTAGAATGCGCCGCCCTCCAACGTGGCGACCGCTTCCATGGCCTTCGACCAGAACGCTCTCGACAGTCTGCGCATAGAACGCAACAACGAGCCCCGCAGCACTGGGCCGAGTCCCCTGTACAAGTGGCTGGTCATCGGCGCGCTCGCGATTGCGATCGGCATCGGCTTGTATGCGCTGTTGCACGAGAAGGCGATCGAGGTGGAGACGGCAACCGCCGTGCAGTCAGCGTCGAGCGGCGGCAGCAGCGGCGCTGCGGTGTTGAATGCGTCCGGATATGTCGTCGCACGCCGTCAGGCCACGGTCTCCTCGAAGGTCACCGGCAAAGTCGCCGAAGTGCTGATCGAGGAAGGCATGGCCGTGAAGGAAGGCCAGTTGCTGGCGCGGCTCGACGACACGACGACCCGCCCGATCTACGCGCTCTCGCAACGTCAGTTCGAAGCTGCGCGCAAGAATCTCAACGAAGTCGAAATCCGCGTCGCGGAGGCGGAGCGCAACTTGCGACGCACTCAGCAACTGCGCCAGGACAAGCTCGTGAGCGAGCTGCAACTCGATCAGGCACAGTCGGAAGCAGCGGCGCTCAACGCACGACTCGAAGCGCTGCGCAGCGAAGTGCAGGTCGCGGAAGGCACCGTGCGCGTGCGTGCGCAGGATCTCGACGACTTGATGGTGCGCGCGCCGTTCGACGGCGTCGTGGTCTCCAAAGATGCGCAGCCCGGAGAAATGGTGTCGCCCATCTCCGCCGGCGGCGGTTTCACGCGAACCGGCATCGCGACTGTCGTCGACATGGACTCGCGCGAGATCGAGGTGGACGTCAACGAGGCATTCATCAATCGCGTCAAGGCGAATCAGAAGACCGAAGCGGTGCTCGACGCCTATCCCGACTTTGTCATTCCAAGTCACGTGATCAACATCGTGCCGACTGCGGATCGCCAGAAGGCGACCGTGCGCGTGCGCATTGCGTTCGACACGCTCGAGCCGCGCATCCTGCCGGACATGGGCGTGAAGGTGAGCTTTCTCGAGGACCGCGAAGTCGAGGGCGGCGCGCAGGCTGCTGCGCCGAGGCCCGCGGTGCGCATTCCCTCAGCGGCAGTGATTCGCGACGGCGACACGAGCTTCGTCTGGCGCGTGCAGGACGGCGAGCTCGAACGCGTCGCTGTTCGCACCGGCGGCGATCGCGACGGCCAGGTCGAAGTGCTGTCGGGCATCAATCCGGGCGACGTCGTGGTCGCAGCGCCGGTCGAAGGGCTGAGCGAAGGCGCGAAGGTCAAGAGCAAAGAAAGTTAAATCGGGCGAGGTGATTCGTGGAGACATTGGTACGACTGCGGGGCGTCGCAAAGGACTACAAGCGCGGCGCGGAGACGGTGCATGTACTGCACCAGCTCGATCTGGACATCCCGAAAGGGGATTTCCTCGCGCTGATGGGGCCGTCCGGCTCCGGCAAGTCCACGCTGCTGAACCTGATCGGCGGCCTGGACCGGCCGAGCGCCGGTACGATCGAGATCGCCGAACAGCGCACCGACTCGCTCAGCGACGGCGCGCTCGGCCGGTGGCGTGCGAACCACGTCGGCTTCGTGTTCCAGATGTACAACCTGCTGCCGGTGCTGACGGCCGAACGGAATGTCGAGCTGCCGCTGCTGCTCACTTCATTGTCGGCCGCAGATCGACGCAAGCGCGTCGGCGCCGCGTTGAGTCTCGTGGGCTTGAGTGAGCGCGCCAAGCACAAGCCGCGCGAGCTGTCGGGCGGCCAGGAACAGCGCGTCGGCATCGCGCGCGCGATCGTCTCCGATCCCACGCTTCTGCTGTGCGACGAGCCGACCGGCGACCTCGACCGCAAGTCGGGCGACGAGATCCTCGACCTGCTGCAGGCGCTGAACCAGCAGCAAGGCAAGACGATCATCATGGTCACGCACGATCCGCACGCCGCCGCGCGCGCCAAGCACGTGCTGCATCTCAACAAGGGACAGCTGACTACGGAAGCTGTCGCCTAAGAATCAGGCCGAGGCCTGAGCCACAGGAACTGCCATGTTCAAGCACCTGCCGCTGCTGTGGGCGAACCTCGGGCGCAAGAAGCTGCGCACCGGGTTGACGCTCGCTTCCATCATCGTCGCGTTCCTGCTGTTCGGACTGATGCAGACGCTGCGCGTCGCGCTCACTGGCAGTCCCGAGCTCGCCGGTGCGGACCGCCTGATGACGATGCACAAGATGGCCATCATCCAGCCGCTGCCGGAGAGCTACCTCAACCGCATTCGCTCGGTCGAAGGAGTCAAGGTCGCGACCTCGTTCGACTGGTTCGGCGGCGTATACCAGGACGATCGCAACCAGGTCCCTACCTTCGCCGTCGAGGTCGAAACGTTCTTCGACGTGTATCCGGAGTACACGTTGCCGCCTGGGCAGAAGGAAGCCTGGTCCAAGGACCGCACCGGCACGATCGTCGGCAAGATGATCGCGCAGCGCTTCGGCTGGAAGGTCGGCGACACGATCCCGATGCGCTCGAACATCTGGGTTCAGAAGGACGGCGGCAACGTCTGGCCGATGAAGGTCATCGGCATTTACGACGCCGGCAACGGCGACAACCAGAGCGTGTACTTCCATCGCGAGTATCTCGACGAATCCCGCGGCGGGGGCATGCAGCAGGGCCTGATCGGCTGGGTCGTGATGCGCATCGTCGACCCGGCACGAGCCGACGCCATCGCCAAGACGATCGACGCGCAGTTCGCCAACTCCTCGACCGAGACCAAGACCGCGACGGAGAAGGCGTTCATCCAGGGCTTCGCCAACCAGATGGGCAACATCGGCGCGCTGCTCACCGGCATCGCCGGAGCCGTCTTCTTCACGATGCTGCTGGTCACGGCCAATACGATGGGCCAGTCGATTCGCGAGCGGCTCAACGAGATCGGCGTGATGAAGACACTCGGCTACTCGAACGCCAGCGTGACCGGGCTGGTGCTCGGCGAGGCAGTGCTGGTGACAGCGCTCGGCGGCGCAGTCGGCCTGCTGCTCGCCTGGCTCTTTTCGACGCTGCTCGGCAGCGCCGTCGCACAGTTCTTCCCGGTGCTCGGCATGCCGCCCAGTACTTTTGCGATCGGCGCGGTGCTGATCGTCGTGCTTGGCGTGGCAGCAGCGGCGCTGCCCTGCACCCAGGCTGCGCAGCTCAAGATCGTCGATGCTTTGAGGAAGGTGTGAGATGACCGGCAAAGTCGCTTCGCAGATCGTCGCGATCACCTCGATGAATCTGCGCAACATCAGGGAGCGCACCACCGCGTCGGTGGTCGCGCTCGTGAGCATCGCGGGTGTCGTGATGGTGCTGATCGGCGTGCTGTCGATCGCAGCGGGTTTTCGCGCGGTGCTCGATCAGTCCGGCCAGGAAGACGTCGCGATCGTCCTGCGCGACGGCGCAACCGACGAAATGGGCAGCTCGCTCCTCAACGCACAGACGCGCATCGTCGCGGACGCGAAGGAGACGGCGCGCGACGCAGACGGCCCGATCGTGTCCCCCGAGCTTTATGTCGTCGTCGACGTGCCGTTGATCAGGACGGGCACGGCTGCCAACGTCCCGTTGCGCGGCGTCGGGGCGCAGGCGCCGAAGCTGCGCAAGAACTTTCGCATCGCCGAAGGCCGCCACTTCACGCCGGGCACGTTCGAAGTGATCGTCGGTCGCGGCGCCACCGAGCAATTCGCGGGCCTGACGGTCGGCAACCGCGTGCGCTGGGGCACGACGGAATGGAACGTCGTCGGGATTTTCGAGGACGGCGGCAGCGTCGCCGAATCGGAAGTCTGGACCGACGCGTCGGTGCTGCAAGGTGTCTACAATCGCGGCAACTCCTACCAGTCGATGCGCGTGCGGCTGACGAGCGCCGGCGTAGCGCGGGCTTTCGAGGACACGATTACGACCGACCCGCGACTCAATGTCCGGATGTTCACCGAGAAGGAATACTTCGAGCGGCAGTCGCAGATCCTGCAGACGCTGGTGCGCACGATCGGCGTCACCATCGCAGTGCTGATGGGGCTCGGTGCGATCTTCGCGGCGCTCAACACCATGTACTCCGCGGTGTCCGCGCGCACGCGCGAGATCGCAACGCTGCGTGCGCTCGGCTTCGGTTCATCGCCAGTCGTGGTCTCGGTGCTCGCCGAAGCACTGCTGCTCGGCATCGTGGGCGGCGCTATCGGCATGCTGATCTCGTACTTCGGGTTCAACGGCCTGCGCGCCTCGACGATGAACTTTGCGACCTTCAGCCAGATCACGTTCGCGTTCACGGTGACGCCGCAGATCCTCGTGACCGGCCTCATCTATGCGCTCGCGCTCGCATTCATCGGCGGCCTGCTGCCGAGCCTGCGCGCCGCGCGCCTGCCGATCACGACGGGTCTGAGAGAGCTGTGATCGGGCTCGAGATGAGTTCCCTCATGCCCGAGCTGCCCGACGTCACCGTTTATCTCGAAGCGCTGGAGAGCCGCCTGCTCGGGCAGACGCTCGAACGTGCGGTGCTGAAGAATCCGTTCCTGCTGCGCACCGCAGATCCGCCGCTGCAATCCGTCGAGGGCCATCGCGTCGTCGCATTCCGCCGCGTCGGCAAGCGAATCGGGATCGGCTTCGACAACGATCGCTGGCTGCTCATCCACCTGATGATCGCGGGCCGACTGCACTGGTACGACAAGGCGCACAGCGGCAAGCTGCGCACTTCCCTGCTTGCGCTCGAGTTCACGAATGGAACGCTTACGCTGACCGAAGCCGGCACGAAGCGACGCGCGTCGCTGCACGTACTGAGCAGCGCCGCGCAGCTCGCCGATCACGATCGCGGCGGGATGGAAGTACTCGGCATCGATCCCGCCGCTTTTCGCGAGCGACTGGCGCGCACCAACCACACACTCAAGCGGGCTTTGACCGATCCCACGATCCTGAGCGGCGTCGGCAACGCCTATTCCGACGAGATCCTGCATCGCGCCCGCCTTTCGCCGACGATGCAAACCCGTCATCTGAGCGATGCCGAGTGGCAACAGTTGTACGACGCGACGCAGGTGACGCTGGCGGATTGGATCGACCGCCTGCGAGCCGACGCGGCCGGCGGGTTTCCCGAGAAGGTGACTGCTTTCCGCAAAGACATGGCCGTGCACGGCCGCTACGGCAAGCCTTGCCCCGTCTGCGGCACCGCCATTCAGCGGATTCGCTACGCAGAGAACGAAACGAACTATTGCCCGCGCTGCCAGACTGGCGGCAAGCTGCTCGCAGACCGCTCGCTTTCGCGGCTGCTCAAGGACGACTGGCCGAAGACGATCGAGGCGCTGGAAAACCAGCGAAAGCCGTGACCTATCAACCCGCCCTGTACTGCACCCGCCGCCCCGGACCGCCGCTCGACCGCTTCGTCGAGCGGCTCTGGTACTGGGAGTGCTCACCGCTGGCGCACATGAAGGACCGGATGATGCCGGACGGGTCTTGCGGTCTGGTGATCAATCTCTATGAGGACGAGACGCGCAGTTACAGCGGAGCGGCCGACGATGTCATCGAGCGCTATCCCGGCGCAGTGCTGTGCGGGACCTACTCGCGCTATTTCGTCATCGACACGCACGAGCAGCGCGCCAATGTCGGCGTCGGGTTTCGTCCCGGCGGCACCTGGCCGTTCTTCGATCCGGCATCGGACGAGCTGCAGAATCAGCACATCGCGCTGCGCGACCTGTGGGGCTCGGCCGGCGATACGTTGCGCGAGCGCATACTCGCAGCGCCGACGCCGCACGCGAAGTTGGCGCTGCTGGAAGCGGAGCTGCTGCAACGGGCGATTCGGCCGCTGCAGCGGCGCGCCGAAGTCGATTACGCCATCGCACGTCTCGGCGCGGCACCTAGCGACTACACGATCGCAATGCTGAGTGAGCAGGTCGGACTCAGCGCGCGGCGCTTCACCCGGCTGTTCACGCTGGAAGTCGGATTGACGCCGAAGGTGTACGCGCGCGTGCAGCGATTCCAGCGCGTCATGGAACGCATGCAGAGTCCGACGACGCGCACCTGGACGGAGCTGGCGCAGGACTGCGGCTACTTCGATCAGTCGCACCTGATCCGCGAGTGTCGCTCGATGTCCGGCTTCACGCCGACCGAGCTCGCCGCACGACGGATCGTCGACACGCACCACGTGGCCCTGTCCTGACACCGGAGACTGTCCTGAAATGTGGCAAGCTGCGCGCCCATGACCGAACCCACCGCCCCCGGGCCGCGGCGCGCTGCCTTCGCCTTCGTCTTCGTCACCGTACTGCTCGACATGTTCGCGATCGGCATCATCATCCCGGTGCTGCCGAAGCTGGTCGAGGACTTCATGGGCGGCAACACGGCGCGCGCCGCGATCGTGTATGGCGTGTTCGGTACCGCCTGGGCGCTGATGCAGTTCCTGTTCTCGCCGATGCTCGGCTCGCTGTCGGATCGCTTCGGCCGCCGGCCGATCATTCTGCTGTCGAACTTCGGTCTCGGCCTCGACTACATCCTGATGGCGCTCGCGCCAAGCATCCGCTGGCTGTTCGTCGGCCGCGTCATCTCCGGCATCACGGCGGCGAGCGTCAGCACTGCCGGCGCGTACATCGCCGACGTGACGCCGCCCGAGGAACGCGCCGCAAAGTTCGGCCTGCTCGGCGCGGCGTTCGGTGCGGGCTTCGTCATCGGCCCGGCGCTCGGTGGGCTGCTCGGCGGGATCAGCCCGCGCCTGCCGTTCTGGGTCGCGGCCGGCCTGAGTCTCGCCAACGGCATGTACGGCCTGTTCGTGCTGCCCGAATCGCTCAAGCGCGAGCAGCGCACACCGTTCTCGTGGCGCAAGGCGAATCCCGTCGGCGCGCTCAAGCTGCTGCGCTCGCATCACGAGTTGTGGGGACTCACCTGCGTGGTCTTCCTCAGCAACCTGGCGCACGCCGCGCTGCCGAGCGTCGCCGTGCTCTACATGAGCTACCGCTACAACTGGGACACCAACATGGTAGGGGTACTGCTCGCGGGTGTCGGTGTGTGCTCGATCATCGTGCAAGGCTTCCTGGTTGGCCGCGTGGTCAAGGCCATCGGTGAGCGGCAGACGATTCTCGTCGGCCTGGTCTCCGGCGCGATCGGATTCACGATCCAGGCGATGGCGCCGAACGGCGCGGTGTACGCCGTCGGCGTGGTCGTCATGTCGCTGTGGGGATTGATGGGCCCGGCGCTGCAGGGTTGGATGACGCGACTCGTGAGTCCTTCGGAACAAGGACAGCTGCAGGGCGCGAACAGCAGCTTGCTCGGCATCTCGGCGCTGATCGGTCCGATGCTGTTCACGTACACGTTCTCGGCTTTCATCGCCGAGCATCGCGACTGGCACCTGCCCGGTGCACCGTTCCTGCTCTCGGCGATCCTGCTCGTCGGCTCACTGACCGTCGCGCTGCGCGTGATGGCAATGCGTCTGCAGAGCGTGCCGGCGGCGAATCCCTGACTGCTCTTTGATCCTTAATCGTGCGCGCCACGCACGCGCTGCACATCGCGAGTGCAGCCGGCAGCGAGCGACGACGCCGTCGCCCAGTGTTTTCGCGGGTTTGCACGCGTCAGCGGACTGGCACAGCACGTGCATTGAAGTTAAGCGAGTCTGATCGATTTAAACTTGCTATCGAAGGTGGTTGACCATCCCCCTGAGCCATCTCTGATTGCAGACGTGCGCGATGGCGACATCGCGCACGTTATTTTTATTGCGCCGGGCCCCGCAGCCACTGCGGCACGAGCGGCCACAACGTCGACTCGAACTGCGACCGGAAAAATCCGAAGTGACCGATGCGCGGTGCGCCGACGTCGTGCGGCGCGATGCGCCGGTATCGATGGGTGCGTTCGCGTACAGCAGATCGATGGTATGAATCATGGCGGGAAGCTTACTATCCGCGCATCTCTCGCCACCACAGCTCGCGCCATGCTCGTCTCCGAAGCCATCTCCAGCCGCATCAGTTGCCGCGCTTTCCTCGACACGCCGGTGCCGCAACACATCGTCGTCGAGATTCTCGAAGCGGCGAAGCGCGCGCCTTCCGGCGGCAACCTGCAGCCGTGGCGCGTCGACGTGCTCACCGGCGCGCCGCTGGCTGAATTCCTGGGCGCGATCCGCGCGAAGCAGCGCACGCAGCCGATGGGCGAAGGCACGGAATACAACGTCTATCCGCCGAACCTGCACGATCCGTATCGCTCGCGGCGCTTCAAGTGCGGCGAGGATTTGTACGCGACGCTCGGCATTCCGCGCGAGGACAAGCCCGCGCGCATCCGGCATTTCGCGCGCAACTACGAGTTGTTCGGCGCGCCGGTCGCAATGTTCTTCTCACTCGATCGCCGCATGGGCCAGGACCAGTGGGCCGACGTCGGCATGTTCATGCAGAACATCATGCTGCTCGCACGCGAGCACGGGCTGCACACGTGCGCGCAGGAAGCCTGGGCGGTCTGGTACAAGAGCGTCGCGGAATTTCTGCAGCTGCCGGCGGACCACATGCTCTTCTGCGGCATGGCGCTCGGCTACATGGACGAGCAGTCGCCGGTAAACAAGCTGCGCACCGAGCGTGCGCAGCTTGCCGAGTTTGCGACGTTACGCGGCTTCTAGAATCGGAATCCCAGCACCAGCCCATACGTTCGCGGATCCAGCGCGAACACGTTCGTGAACAGGCCCGACGAGGCGTCCGTCACGTACATGCCCGTGATGTTGTCGTCGTCCATCAGGTTGTAGACGTAACCGCGCACGAACCAGCTGTTACTGGCCGAACCCAGTTCGACCTGCGCGTTCACGACGTCCCAGGCGTCGATCTTGTCGATCGGGCGGTTGAAGATGCGCGCGTAGAACGAGTCGCGCCAGTAATAATCCGCGCGCGCCGTCAGGTTCATGGTGCTGCCGAGATGGAACGTGTACTGCGCGCCGACCTTCACCGACCACTCCGGCGTGCCTTGCAGGGAATTGCCGTCCAGATCGGCAGCGATGCCGTCCTGCACGGGCAAACCGTTCTCGGCCATCGCGCCGCAGAAGCCGAACGGACCGCCGACGATCTCGGGCAGAACCAGCCCGAACGAGCGTGCAGTGGGTAGCGCAGCCGTTGCCAGCACGCAGTTGGAACCGTCACTGATGTCCTTGATGTTGGTCCACGCCGGATCGCCGTTGCTCGGATCGCGCGGATCGATGCTGCTGAAGTCTTTGATCTTCGTCTTGAGATACGCGAAGTTCGCATCGATCAGCAGGTCGCTCGCCGGGCTGAGCACGAACTCGCCTTCCAGCCCGTAGATGTTCGCATCCACGTTCTCGTTGACCGAAGTGCGCGCGACGATCTTCGACACCTGCAACGCGTCGTACTGGTAGTAGAACGCAGTGAGGTTCGCCTGCACGCGGCCGCCCGCCAGCACGTTCTTCGAGCCGACCTCGAAGGCGTTGACGAATTCCGGATCGTAGACCTCGGGTGTGCCCGCAAACTGCGGCAGGCTCCGGTCGAGCGGCGGATTGAAGCCGCCGGCCTTGTAGCCGCGCGAGTAGAACGCGTACAGCGTCGAGTCGTCGAACCAGCCGGGCTTCACGTCGAAGCCGAAGCGGCCGGTGAACTCGTTGAAGGTCGTCTCGTCGACGCGGAACTCGTTGAACGCCGTCGCGGTCGGCGGCGTGCCCACCGGCACCGAGAACAGCATCTGCCGATCCTTCACGCCCTTCTCGTCGCGCGTGTAGCGCAGGCCGGCGGTCCACTTGAACTTCTCGGTTGCATCCCAGTACACCTCGCCGAACGCCGCGGTCGACTTCAGCGACGCACTCGGCGTGGCATTGATGTAGTACGGCGGCGCCGAGTTCAGGAACGGCGTGAACGGCGCCGTCACCTGCGCCCAGTAGTCGAGCTCGCTGGTTACGACGTAGTAGTTGGTGTTGTCGTCGGTGTCGAAATAGAACGCGCCGATCTGGAAATTCACCGGACCTTCCAGCTCCGAGGACAGACGCACCTCGGCCGACCATTGATCGGCTTCCTGGTCCGACTGGTCGTAGTTGCGCGAGAACACGCCCGCGTCGCGGACGTTGTCGGCCAACGAGCCGAGCAGCGGGCCGTCGATCTCGCTGATCGGAATGGCGCCGCCGAACGCCGGGACTGCCGGCCCGTCGTATGCCAGGCCCGCGATGGTCCAGTTGTAGTCGGTTTGCGAGAGGAAGCTCGTCTCCTGGTAGCCCGCTACCGTCGTCAGCGTCATCGGCCCGAAGTCGTACGAGAACTCGAGCGTGCCGACCGTTTCGTCGGCTCGGTAGATCGGGTCGTACTCGGCAAAGGTCTTGTGCAGATCGCGCGGCACCGGCGAGCCGGTGTTGACGTCCGTACCGGTGTTGATCAGTGCGGGGGGCAGCGGGAAGCCTGCGAAACTGCCGTCCGGCGTGCCATCGCCGAGATCGAGCAGCAACGGACCCCATTCGCCGAGGATGCCGCCGAGCGTGCCGCGCATGTTGCCGGCCTCGAACTCGAGTCTGTCCGGCAGGCAGCCGAGCGCGCCGAACGGATCGTGATGGCACATCTGCTTGGTGACGCGCGAGCGGTTCGAGTCTTCCTTGTAGTGATTGATCATCACAGTCACGTCGGCACGGTCGCTCGGCGTGAAGCGCAGAGCACCGCGCGCGGACCACTGGTCGCGGCCGTCGATGTCGTTGCCGGTTGCGAGATTGTCGGTGTAACCGTCGCGCTGGAAGCTGATGCCGGCGAAACGCGCGGCGACCGTCTCGCCGAGCGGGATGTTCACCATGCCCTTCACCTTGACCGCGCCGTAGTTGCCGGCTTCGAGCTCGACGTTGCCCGCGAACTCCTTCTCCGGCCTGCGCGCGATGATGTTGACTGCGCCGCCCGTCGCGTTGCGGCCGTACAGCGTGCCCTGCGGCCCGCGCAATACCTCCACGCGCTGCACGTCGAAGTATTCGGTCTCGAACAGCCGCGGATTCTTGATCGGCATCGAGTTGAAGTGCGTCTCGACGCCCGAGTCGCCGCTGGCGGCGACCGAGGACACGCCGATGCCGCGGATCTGGAGATTGGAGCCGGTGAAGTTGGTCTTCGTGTACGAGACGTTCGGCACGTTCAGCTGCAGGTCGGTCGCCTGGTCGATCTGCCGCCGCTCGAGCGCCTCGCCGCTGAACGCAGCGACCGCGATCGGCACGTCGATCAGATTTTCCTCGCGCCGCTGCGCGGTGACGATGACGACGTCAATGATCTGAGTGTCTCTGGCCGTGCTGGCAGCGGGTGTCTGAGCGTAGCCGGCACGGGCACAAGTCAAAGTAGAAGCGATGGCGATCGCGAGCGCGGTCGCGCGTCGCACACGGATGTGATCCCCCGAGTTCATCTGTGACTCCTTCTTGCTGTTGTGTTGTGCTCAACGTCTCCGTCTCATTCGAAGCTGAAGTATGTCACCGAGGAAGACGAGACCAACAGTAGGGCGAGGCGTTTAGGCCGAATTCGAATGACAGGAATGTAGTTCGTCGGTCTCGTTACACCAGTTCCACGAGTCGTGCGGGACACGTCCGCAGCCTGAGCCATTTGCGCTATCGCATCTGTTGCTACCAGGAGACAGCACAGTTCGCGCAGCCGAAATCACGTCTGTATGATGTCGGCCGCCGGCAACGGTGCCGGCATTCCTCCACCCTTCGGAGATCTTGCATGCAACGACGCATATTGGGCGGACTGGTTGTCCTCGCGGCTGCTGCGCCGCTGGCGAGCCACGCCGACGTGATGGACTACTCCTACGCAGAGCTGGGCTATGTCAGCACCGAGTTCGACGGCGACGGCTTCGACGTCGACGGCGATGGCTTCGGGCTGCGCGGCTCGCTGGCGATCAATCAGACGTTCTTCGTGTTCGCCGGTTACCAGAGCCTGGACTTCGATTTCGACGTCGACCTGTCGACGCTGGAAGTCGGCGGCGGCGCCCGCTGGCCGCTATCCGACAAGGTCGACCTCGTCGGACGCCTGGGCATCGTCAAGGCCGAGGCGGATTTCGGCGACTTCGATGCCGACGACGACGGCTTCCTGCTGGGCGCTCGCGTGCGCGGCACAGTGGCGCCGAAGTTCGAGCTGGAAGGCGGCTTCGACTACCGCGACCTGGACGACGCGGGCGACGACACCACGATCGTGTTGGAAGGCCGGTATTTCTTCATCGAAAACGTGGCCGGCGGAGTGAGCGTGTCGATCGGCGACGACGTCACGAGCCTGGGAGTGAACGTGCGGATGACGTTCTGAAGAGTGAAGAAGTCGGGCTGAAGCCTGACCTACAGCCTGCACAAATGAGAGAGTCGGGCTGTAGGTCGGGCTTCAGCCCGACTCTCTGCCTTGCGCTAAAAATCCGCGAACTTCGCTTCGACGATTTCCGCCTCGGCCGCGCAGCCGATTTCCCGCACCGAATTCGGTCCCGGATAGAACTGGTCCGTCAGGTCTTTGCCGCCCGCTGCCCGCCAGCGCACCGTGGTGGCCACGGTCTTGAACGTGTGCGTGTTGGTCAGCCACAGGCGATTGTTCTGCGCGTCGCAGGAGCCTTCGAGCTTGAGCGACACGAACGTCGCCGCGGGAGCGTCGTCGGCTGCCATCAGGCCGGTCGAAGCCGCCGCCACCCCGATCAAGATGAAAGCTGCGATGCGCGCCGCTTTGCTCACAATCCTGCCTCCCGGCGCCGCTCGCGCGTGCGCCCGAAACCCCCTCGCCAAATCCCCCGCGCGCCGGCTTTTGCTGTGATGAACTGTCAAGGACCCGCGCTGCGGCACGAAATATAGACCCTCTTGAACCGCTGCGCACAGCGACACGCGATCCCGGCGTCAAAAAAATAGCGCGGCCAGCTTGGCTGCCGGCTGAACGCGCCGCCCGCGCGCGTGACGCAGATCACAGTTTTCGCCGCTGCGGCGCGCCTGCGTCCTACACACGTACGACTTCGTCGCAGCGCGAGATGCGGCCGGCCCTGCCCAGGCTGTGCGCCAATCCGCGGTTTCGCTGCTGGCTTCGTCAAGTTTGGTGGAGCCGGCCCGCTATCTGCATTGAACAAGACGCGTCCAGCGAGGTTTCCGTGTTGTCGTTGCTGCAAAGAGTCCTGCCCCGAAGCGCACGTCGCAGCGCCGGCCATGCCGGCGTGGTGCTCGGCGAGGACTCTTTTGCGCTCGTCGTGGTGCGACGCGACGGCGGAAAGCCGTCGATCGACCATTGCCGCGTGCATTCCGCGCACGGCGCGATGGGTGCAAAGCTGCGCTCAGTTCTCGACAAGCTCGGCGCGGGCCGCGCGGCAACCTGTGGCGTCGTCGATGCAGACGATTACCAGGTCGTGCAGGTCGAGGCGCCGGACGTGTTGCCTTCGGAGATGCGCGCCGCAGTCCGCTGGCGCCTGCGCGATGCAATCAGCTTCAAAGTCGACGACGCGGCCGTGGATGTCTTCGAGATTCCCGAGTCCGTGCGTCGCACTGAGACCCGCATGCTGTTCGCAGTGGCGGCGCGTGCGACGGCCGTCGAGCGTCTGACCGGCATACTGCAACCCGCGGCCAAGGGCTTCAACGCGATCGATATTCCCGAGCTGTGCCTGCGCAACGTCAGCGCACTGCTCCCGCAGGACGCCAAGGGCGTCGCGATGCTGGCGCTGAACGAAAATTACGCGCAGCTCGTCACGACGCGGCAGGGAGTGCTGTATCTCACTCGTCGCATCGACATCGCGCGCCGTTTCGAGCCGCACGCGCAGGCGCGCAGCGAGACTGAGCTCGACGCAGGCGCGCTCGCTCTAGAGCTGCAGCGCTCGCTCGATTATTACGAGAGTCATTACGACCAGACGCCGATCGGCGATCTCGTGATCGCGCCGGGCGGCGAACGCGCGCAACGCGTCGCCGCGGCCTTGCGCAACGAAACCAGCCTGCGCGTTTCCGTGCTGGACGTGCGCGAGTTCTGCACCGTCTACAAAAGCGGCGAGCTGGTGACCGATTGGCCTTCTCTCATGGCGCTGGGCGCAGCGCTGCGGACGCAGTCCGCGAAGTAAGCCATGCGCCAGCAGATCAACCTCCATCAGCCGATCTTCCGCCGCGAGCGCAAACCGCTCTCGGCCGTCATGGTCGCGACGACGCTCGGCGTGCTCGCGGTCATCCTGACGGCATTCTCCGTGTACACGGCTCGCAGCGTCGAGCGCTTGCAGAACGAAGTTGCTCAGTTCACCGAGCAGCAGGCGAAACAGCAGGAGCAGCTGGCGAAAGTCGGCGAGACGCTCTCGCACCAGGCGCGTCGCTCGGATGTCGAAGCGCGCGTCAAGGCGCTCACGACGACTTTGAGCGAGCGTACGCAGGCGCTGCAGGTGTTGCAGTCCGGCGCGGCGGGTCAGACCAGCGGTTTCGCTGCGCGCATGGAAGCTTTGGCGCGCCGGCACGTCAACGGACTGTGGATCGACGGCCTGGCGATGTCGGGCACGCGCAGCACGATGAGCATCAGCGGCGGCAGCGTCGACGCGGACATCGTCCCCGCCTACCTGCGAAGCCTGTCGACCGAGACAGTGCTGAGCGGCACGCGTTTCGACGATTTCGTCATCGAGCGGCCCGAGAAAGGCACGCACATCCGCTTCCGTGCCGGTAGCAAGTCGCTGCCGGTCAAGCAGCTGCCGGCTACGTGAGCGCCGCCATGAAATTACCCGTCGCTCTCGCCAAGACCCTCGCACGCTTCGATGCACTGTCGATGCGCGAACGCGCACTCGTCGCCGGCGCCAGCCTGATCGGCATCGTTCTGCTCTGGGTCGCACTGGTCTTCGATCCGATGAGCGTCAAACAGCGCGCACTGAGTGCCGAGCTGACGACGTTGCAGCAGTCGATCCAGATGACGACGCTGTCGATCCAGGAAACGGCAGACGCCGACCCGACGCTGCTTGCCCAACGCGAAGAAACCAAGCTCAAGACTCAGCTCGCCGATATCAACGCGCAGCTGGCAACGAAGTCGGCCGGCCTGATTCCGCCCGAGCGCATGGTGCAGGTGATCCACGACGTGTTGTCGCGCCAGCATGGCGTCAGGCTCGTCAGCCTGCACAACTCGCCGGTCACGACGCTCGTACCCAGCACGGCCCAGGGCGCGCAGTCCGGCGGCCCGTACGTGCACCCGGTCGAGATCGTCGTCGAAGGCACGTACCTCGACGTGCTTGCCTACCTGCACGCATTGGAAAGCCTCGAGTGGCGCTTCTACTGGCGCCTGCTCGAGCTCGAAAGCACCGCATATCCCCGCAACCGGGTCCGCATCGAGCTCAGCACGCTGAGCCTCGACCGGGACTGGATCGGCGTCTAGGACGTAACCGGCCATGAAAGCATTGCATCACCCCTATCTCGCAACGCTGCTGCTCACGATGAGCGCGCAGGCCGCGGCTGATCGGCTCGTCGATCCGACGCGCCCGCCGCAGGCACCGAACCCCAGCAGCGATCCTTCGTACGAAGGCGTGCGCGTCGAAGCGGTGATGCGTTCCGCCGCGCGCGACCTTGCGATCGTGAACGGCAAGATCGTGCGCGCGGGCGATCGCGTCGCGGGCGTGCAGATCGAAGCGATTCTCCCGGACGGCATCCGCTACGTGCGCGACGGTCAGGTGCGCGTGGCGCGCCTGCAGCCGGCCTCGATCCCGGTGCGCCAATGAACAAGCTGATTCGAATGGCGGTGTGTCTGGTCGCGCTGTGGGTCGCCATGCCCACCATCGGCACGGCGCAAGAACAGGAGCCGCGCTTCGACGTGAACGTCGACGCCGCACCGGCTCGCCCATTCTTCATGGGGCTGGTCGACGGCACGCCGCACAACATGCTGGTGCATCCGGACGTGAGCGGCCGCGTTTCGATGCAGCTCAAGCACGTTACGGTCGAGGAAGTCCTGAACGCGGCCCGCGACCTGTACGGCTACGACTATCGGCGCGTCAGCACCGGCTACATGGTGCTGCCCGCGAGCCTGCAGACGCGCATGTTTCATCTCAACTATCTCGACCTGAAGCGCCTCGGCGTCTCCAAGACGCGGGTCAGCTCGGGCCAGATCACGCAGAACAGCTCGAGCGGGTCGGAAGGCGGGAGCAGCGCGGGGACAGGCGGCACGGAAGACGGTTCCACTGGCGGCACCAGCTCCGCCGACGTGACCGGCACGTCGGTCGTCACGCAGAACTCCTCGGACTTCTGGGAGTCCATCGCCGCGAACCTGCGCACGATCATCGGCGCCGAGGACAAGAGCGGCGATCGCAGCGTGGTAGTCAACAGCCAGTCGGGTGTCGTCGTCGTGCGCGCGATGCCGAGCGAGCTGCGCAACGTGGCGGAGTACCTCGCGAAGACCGAGAACACGGTGACGCGCCAGGTCGTGCTGGAAGCGAAGATTGTCGAGGTCGAGCTCAGCGACGCGTATCAGGCCGGCATCAACTGGGCGACGGTGCTCACGCAGGGCAACCGCCAGTACTTCCTCGGACAGTCGACGCCGCGCGGCGGCTTCGACGGCGACTTGCTCGCTCGCGCCCAACCGGCAGGTGCCGGTCGGTCCGGGCAACGTGGTGAACGAATTCCTCGCCGACGCGCTGGGCGGCGCGTTCACGCTGGCGGCCGACTTCGCGGACTTCAATGCCTTCATCGAGCTGCTCGGCCTGCAGGGTCGCACGCGCGTGCTGTCCAGCCCGCGCGTTTCGACGATCCACAACCAGAAGGCCATCATCAAGGCGGGCTCGGACGAGTTCTTCGTCACCGGCATCCAGAGCAACACGACCACCGGCGAGGCGACGACGACGACGGTCGACGTGGAGCTGACGCCGTTCTTCTCCGGCGTCGCCCTCGACGTCACGCCGCAGATCAACGATCAGGGCGACGTGCTGATGCACATCCACCCGACCGTGAGCGACGTGACCGACCAGCAGAAAGAGCTGTCGGTGCGCGGCCAGACCGATTCGCTGCCGCTGGCGCTGAGCCAGATCCGCGAGTCCGACAGCATCGTGCGCGCGCGCAGCGGCCAGGTCATCGTGATCGGCGGCCTCATGCGCCAGACGCGCCGCGACCAGGACTACAAGACTCCGTTCCTCAGCGAAGTGCCCGTGCTCGGCAGGCTGTTCCGCAGTGAGCGCAACCAGACCAGCACCACGGAGCTGGTGATCCTGCTGCGTCCGCTGGTGGTCAACGACGGCGACTGGCCGCAGCTGGTGAAAGAGTCGAACGATCGCGTCGAGGAGCTGGCGCGCAAGGGCAAGCTGCAGTGAGCGAGAACCGGCGCAAGAAGGTTCGGCTCGGCGAGCTGCTGCTCGAGCAGAAGCTGCTCACGCCCGAACAGTTGCAGAGCGCGCTCGACGAACAGAAGCGCAGCGGCCGCAAACTCGGCCGCGTGATCACCGACATGGGCCTGGTGCGCGAAGAGAAGCTGCACGAGCTGCTCGCCGCGAACCTGCAGATCCCGTTCATCGACGTGCGTCAGCTGACGTTCGATCAGCAGACCGTGCGCCTGCTGCCCGAAGTGCAAGCCCGCCGTTTCCGCGCGCTGGTGCTGCAGTCGGATGCGCGCGGCCTGCTCGTCGGCATGGCGGATCCGACGGACCTGATGGCTTACGACGAGCTGTCCGCACGCCTCAAGCAGCCGCTGCGTCTCGCGCTCGTCAAGGAAGCCGACCTGCTCAAGACCATGGACGTGGTCTATCGCCGCACGGACGAAATCGCGTCGATCGCACAGGAAGTGCGCGAAGAGCTGCACCAGGGCGACATCGACCTGGAGACGCTGAGCGCCGACGAGCAATCGCCGGACGCGCCGGTCATCCGACTCATTCAATCGATGTTCCAGGACGCGGTGCAGGTCCGCGCCTCCGACCTGCACATCGAGCCGGGCGAAAACGTGCTGCGCGTCCGCCAGCGCGTCGACGGCGTGCTGCAGGAACAGAAGATCGACGGTCGCCGCGTCGCCAGCGCGCTGGTCACGCGGCTGAAGCTGATGAGCGGCCTCGACATCTCCGAAAAGCGCCTGCCGCAGGACGGCCGCTTCTCGCTGAAGGTGAAAGACAAGGTGCTCGACGTCCGTATCTCGACGATGCCGACGCAGCACGGCGAGTCGGTCGTGATGCGACTGCTCGACCAGTCCGGCAGCCTGATGACGCTCGACAAGCTCGGCATGGCGCCGCCGATGCTCGCGCGCTTCGTCGAGCTGGTCTCGCGCAGCGCCGGCATGGTGCTGGTGACCGGGCCGACGGGCAGCGGCAAAACTACGACGCTGTACTCCGCGCTGAACCACCTGAACCAGGCGGACACGAAGATCATCACCGTCGAGGATCCGGTGGAATACCGGCTCGACCGCGTCAACCAGGTGCAGGTCAACACCAAGATCCAGCTCGACTTCGCGCGCGTGCTGCGCACGACGTTGCGCCAGGACCCGGACGTGATCCTGGTCGGCGAAATGCGCGACCGCGAAACCGTCGACATCGGCTTGCGCGCGGCGATCACCGGCCACCTCGTGTTCTCGACGCTGCACACGATGAATGCGACTGCGACGATCCATCGTTTGCTCGACATGGGCGCAGCGGGCTACATGATCGCGGCGGCCTTGCACTGCATCGTCGCGCAGCGACTCGTCCGCCGTGTTTGCGACAACTGCTGCCAGCCGACCGAGCCGTCGCCGCAGCAGCGTGCGTGGCTCAACGCGGTGGTCGATCCGGCTCGCATCGCGAAGATGAATTTCCAGATGGGCACGGGCTGCACGTACTGCAACCTGACCGGCTATCGCGGCCGCGCGGCCATCTACGAGCTGCTGGAGATCGACCGTCCGCTCGCCGACGCGATCCGCCGCGGCGACGCGATGGAGTTCGCGACCATCGTGCGTCAGCGCGAAGGCTTCACCACGCTGGCCGATGCCGCACTCGATCTCGTCGCCAGCGGTACGACGAGCGTTGCGGAAGCGATGAGCGTCACGAACGGTCTCGACGACAACGAGCCGGTCGTGGCCAAGATCGAGGCCGTCTCGCAAGACGAGATCGACTCGCTGCTGAACGAAGCGCTGCACGCTGAGCGCGCCTGATGCCGATCTACAGCTACACCGGACGCGCGCGCGGCGGCGAGCTGTCGAGCGGCTTGATGGAAGGCGACACGCCGGACGGAGTCGCCGCGCGCCTGCTCGGCACCGGCATCACGCCGATCGAAGTCGTGCCCGCGAAGGTCGAGGGCTCCGGCGACGTCAGCCAGGCGCTGCGCAAGCTCGGCATCGGCAAGCCGAGGACAGCGGACCTCGTGATGTTCTCGCGGCAGATGTACACGATCACGAAGTCGGGCATCCCGCTGTTGCGCGGGATCAAGGGCCTCGCGGCGTCGACCCACAACGTGGTGCTGCGCGAGACGCTCGAGGAGATCCTGCGCGATCTGGAAGGCGGCCGCGATCTCGCCGGCAGCCTGGCGCGCCATCCGAAGATCTTTCCGCCGCTGTACGTCAACATCATCCGCGTCGGCGAAGAGACCGGCACGCTGGAGGCGTCGTTCCGCCGCCTCGCCGAGTACATGCAGCAGGACCAGGACATGCAGGACCGCATCAAGGCGGCGCTGCGCTATCCCGCCATCGTCATGTGCGTGATCGTCGCCGCGATCGGGGTGCTGACGATGTTCGTGATCCCGAAGTTCGAGCCGCTGTTCAAGCAGCTCGGCGACAACATCCCGTGGCCGACGCTCGCCATCATGAGCGTCTCGTCGTTTGTGCAGCAGTACTGGTACGTTGTCATCGGTGCAGCGGTGCTCGCGGCGCTCGGCCTGCGTCGCTACGTGCGTACCGAGACCGGACGCCTGCGTTGGGACACTCTGAAACTGCGCCTGCCGATCATCGGCAAACTGGTGCATGAAGGGTCGCTGGCGCGCATCGCGCGCTCGTTGTCGATCTCGATGACGGCCGGCATGCCCGTGATCCAGACGCTGAAGATCATCGCTCACGCCGCGGGCAATCAATATATGGCAGAGCGCGTCGGGCGCTTGCGCGAGGCGGTCGAGCGAGGCGAGCCGATCAGCCGCGCTGCAGCCTCGGTGGGTATGTTCCCGCCGCTCGTGTTGCAGATGCTCGCGGTGGGCGAAGAGACCGGCGACATCGCGGCGCTCCTGGACGAAGTCGCGGGCTTCTACGAGCGCGAAGTCGACTACGCGCTGAAGAACCTCAGCGCTGCCATCGAGCCGCTGCTGATCATTGCCGTCGGCGGCATCGTCTGCGTTCTGGCGCTCGGCGTGATGCTGCCGATGTGGGAAATGATCTCGCGGGTGCAGGTATGAGATTCGGGTCACAAATCGACACAAATCGCGGCCGCAATGTTCCAGCGCGCAGCGCACAAGGTCGATACAGAGTTCATGGCACAGGATTGTCCTACAACCTATTGGGTTCGGAGTTGAATATGTCCAAGTCTTCACAGAGCGGCTTCACGCTGATCGAGCTGGTGGTCGTCATCGTCATCCTCGGAATTCTCGCTGCCTTCGCGGTGCCGCGCTTCGCGCGCCTCGACCAGCAGGCTCGCATCGCCTCGCTGCGCGGCTTGGAAGGAAGCCTGCGCAGCGGCAGCGCGCTCGCGCGCTCGATGTGGCTGGCGATCGGGACGAACCCGGCGACCGTGCCCATGGAAGGCCTGAACGTCACGATCCTGGGCGGCTATCCCGCTCCCACGGCTGCCGGCATCGTCAACACACTGGCGACTGGCACCGTGGTTCCCGTAACGCCGGGCCGCTACACCGCGGTGGTCTTCAACGCCAACGCCATCGACTTCCGCCTGAACGGCGCGACCAACCCGGCGACGTGCTTCGTCCGCTACACCTGGAACGGTGCTGCGGCCGTCGGCCCGACCGTCGCAGTCACGCCCGCCGGCTGCTGATCGAGCATGCAAACGATGCGGAAGAAGGCGCCTCGCGGCGCCTTTTTCTTTCCTGAAGCCGGCACGTACTCATGACTCGTCCTCACGCGCAGCACGGCTTTACGATGGTCGAGCTCGTCGCTGTGCTCGTCATCGTCGGCATAGTTGCTGCGATGGCGGCACCGCGGTTCTTCGACAACGCCGTGTTCACCGAGCGCGGTTATGCAGACGAGATCGCGGCATCGCTGCGCTACGCACGACGCATCGCCATCGCTTCGGATTGCAACGTGCGCTTCACTGTCAACGCCGCCGGCTACAGCGCCGCGCAACCCAGCGTGCGATGCGTTACTGCAGGCGCGTGGGGCGTAGCGGTGCAGGCGCCCGATCGCAGACTCCTCGCGAACGCGACGCCCGCTGGCGTTGCGGTCGGCGCGGCAGTCATCGAATTCCGTCCGGCCGGAGGTCTCGTGAATCCTGTCGGACCGGTCAATGTCGGCGCCTTCGCTGTGTCGGTGGATACGGCGACCGGCACGGTAAGCGTGCAATGATGCGCGAGCCCAATCCGCGCAATCGCTCGCACGGCGCGACCCTGGTCGAGCTGGTGATCGCGATCGTCGTGGTCGCGATCGCGGTCGCATCCGTGCTGGGTCTGCTCTCCGAGATTTCAGTGCGCAGTGCGGCTGCGATGACGGCGACGCAGGCCGAGTCGATCGCAAGTGCGTATCTGGATGAAGCCTTGTCGAAGGCATTCACAGACCCGGACCTGGCGCCTGAAGTTGGCCGGCAGAACCTGGATGACGTGCGCGACTACAACTTCGTCGACAACGGCGCGCGCGACTGCCAGGGCAACGCGATCGCGGGACTGGGTCAGTATCAGGTACAGATCAACACCGCGGGACCCGCGGGAGTGCAGTTGGGCGTGGCGCCCAACACGACGCCGGCTATACGAGTCACCGTAATCGTCACCGACCCGACTGGCGCAACCACGCGTCTCGAAGGATTCCGCACCAACTACGCGGGCCAGGTGCTGCGATGATGCGGCGGTCCGGCGGCTTCTCACTGATCGAGCTCATCGTGGCGCTGACGGTTTCGGTCGTCGTCGTCGGCTTCATCGCAACGTTCATTACCGTGCCCGTGCGCGCGCACGTGGCCCAGGCACGACGCGGCGAGCTGACTGCCTCAGCCGAGACGCTTACGCGCGCGATGGCCGAAGATCTGCGCACGGCGCTGCCGGGCAGCCCGCGCGCATATATCAATAACGGGCGCGTGGTGCTGGAGCTGATCCCGGTGCTCGGCGTCGTCCGGTATTGCGACATCGTCGGCGCCGATTGCCCCGACAGGCTCGACTTCGCCGTAGCTGACAGCCAGTTCGACGTGGTCGAGGATTCTCAGAACGTGGCGGCCAGCTTCGTGGTCGTGACCGACAACGATCCGACAGACGCGGTGTCGGCGCAGGACGCCTACGGGCTTACGAATACGATCGCGGCTGCGCAGGACACTACTGGCCATCTCGTCACACTCCAGGCGCCGCCCTTCCTCTTCCTCGACCGCTCGCCGAACAATCGCGCGTTCTTCGTCTCCGACGTTACACGCTACGAGTGCGATACCAACGCCAGGACTCTGCGTCGCTTCGCAAACGTCGCACTGCCAGCTGGCGTGGGGCCAGCACCCTTGGGCGCGCCGTCCGATGTGATCGCACGCGACGTCACCGCCTGCCGATTCACGTTCGTCCCGGCGCCGCGCCGCCACAGCAACCGCAGAATGGCGGCCTGGTGGTGGTGGAGATCACGATCTCTCGCGTGACCGACGGTGTGGCGGAAAACCTGCGCGTCGTGAAACAGTTGACGCTGGAGCACACAGCATGAGCGTTGGCGCACGGCATCGCGAGCGGGGTTTCGCGCTGATCGGTGCTCTATTTTTGCTGGTCGTGCTCGCTGCGCTCGGCGCGTTCGCAGTCCGCATCAGCATGACCCAGCGTCACGCGAGCACGTTGGAACTGCAGGAATTGCGTGCGCAGGCTGCGCTTCAGGCAGGAATCGAATATGCGGCTGCCCGGCTGGCGCCGGGCGGCCTTTGCAACCGCGTGCAGAACATTCCTGCGGCTAATCTGCCGGGAAATTTCACCGTTACGTTCACCAACTGCGTGCGTCAGGGCTACAACGGCAATACGGTGTTCGTCTACACGTTCAGCGAAATCGCAGCCACGAGCGGTGTTTACGGCACGCCCGAGTACGTGCGGCGCAGTGTACGCAACGTGCGCATCACATCGTAAGCGCCAAGCCTACGCCGCGCGCTGTTGGTCCGCCTCGACCAGCCGCTTGCCGACGAACTGCCAGTTCGCGACGTTGTCGATCACTGCCTGCACGAACTTCGCGCGTTCGTGCTGGTAATCGAGATAGTACGCGTGCTCCCACAGGTCGCAGGTCCATAGCGCCTGCTGACCGGATGTCAGCGGATTGTCGGCATCGTGAGTCGTGACGATCTCGAGCTTGCCGTCTTTCGCGATCAGCCAGGCCCAGCCGCTGCCGAAATGCTCGACCGAGGCCTCGACGAAACGGTCGCGGAAATTTTCCGGCGAGCCGAAAGCGGCGTTGATGCGCTTCAGCACCGGCTCGGGCGGAGTGCCGCCGCCGTTCGGCGCGATCGACTCCCAGAAGAAGTCGTGATTCCACACCTGGGCCGCGTTGTTGAAGATCTTCTTCTCTTTCCCCTGCCCGCGCGCGGTCGCGCGAATAATCGACTCCAGATCGGATTTCTCGAACTTCGAGCCGGCGATCAGCTCGTTGAGCTTTTGCACGTAGCCCGCGTGGTGCTTTTCATGATGATGCTCGAGCGTGCTCGTGGACATCGTCGGACCGAGTGCGTCCTTCGGGAAAGGCAAGGGCTTGAGTTCGAATGCCATGGCGGCTCCAACTTCGACAGGGATGTAACGGCAACGTTTGCACGTCCCGCCAAGTTCCGAATCGATACGTTGGTGTCAGTCATCGTCGCGCCGCTGTAGGTCGGCCGCTTTAGCGCATCCTGCGCCTCGCGCCATTCGCGCATCCATGCGCAGCAGGCTTTAGCCCGACTCCTGTGCACTCGCCTTCGCCGACAACTCTTCGAACACCCTCTGCGCATCGGCAGTGCGATGACGCGCATCGAGCATCGAAGTCGCCCACGCAGTCGCCAGCGCCAGCGGCAGCGCGATCAACGTCGGATAATTCGAGCCGAACAGCGCGCGCTCGTAGCCGAGCACGTCGACCCAGATCGCCGGGCCGGCAATCAACATGCCCGTCGAGGTGACGAGACCGACCGCACCGCCGGCCAGCGCGCCGCGACGCGTGAGGCCGCGCCAGTACAGCGACAGCAACAGCACCGGGAGATTCGCGCTGGCTGCAACGCTGAATGCCAGGCTCACGAGAAAGGAGATGTTCGTGCCCTTGAACGCGATGCCCAGTAGTGCAGCGACGATGGTGACGGCGAGCGTCGCGACACGAAACACACGCAGCTCCTGCTGCTCGGTCGCTGCGCCGCGCCGGAAAACCTGCGCGTACAGATCGTGAGCGAGCGCGCCGGCGCTGGCCATCGTCAGGCCGGCTACGACCGCGAGAATCGTCGCGAAGATCACCGCCGAGACGATGCCCATCAGCACATCGCCGCCCAACAGCCGCGACAGATGCACGACGGCCATGTTCGCGCCGCCGCGCAAGACGCCGTTGTCGTCGAAGAACTCCGGCTTGCCGTACACGAACGCAATCGCGGCGTAACTGAGGACGAACAGCACGATCAGGAATACCAGCGCGATGAGCACCATCGAGACGATGATGGAGCGGCGCGCCTGCCGCGCATCGGGCACGGTGAAGAATCGCATCAGCACGTGCGGCAGCCCGCACACGCCGAGCGACAACGCCAGGCCGAGCGACAACGTCGAGTACAGCGAATTCAGCGCGCCCGTCGTATTGCCGGTGAAGACGGTGTCCATCTGCGCGCGAGCGATCTGGTACAGCGAGCCGACGTCATAGTCGACACGATCGAAAGTCAGCACGGCCATCAGCAGCACGCCGATGACCAGCACCACGGCCTTCGTGATCTGCACCCACGTAGTCGCGAGCATGCCGCCGAACGCGACGTACAGCATCATGAGAGTCGCCACCGCGACCACGGCGAGCGAGTACGGCACGCCGAGCAGGATCTCGATCAACGCGCCGGCGCCCACCATCTGCGCGATCAGATAGAAAATCGTGACCACGAGCGCCGCGGCCGCGGTGAATGCGCGCACGGCGCGCCCAGGGAAGCGCAGCGCCACGACCTCGGGCACCGTATAGCGGCCGAGATTGCGCAGCGGCTCGGCAATGAACAGCATCATGACCGTGAAGCCGAGGAGCGGCGCCACGATGTACAGCACTGCGTCGGAGTTGCCCATGAAGGCGAGGCCAGCGACGCCGAGGATCGTCGACGCCGACATGAAGTCACCGGCGATTGCCAGGCCGTTCTGCATGCCGGTGATGGAGCTGCCAGCGGCGTAGAACTCGGCGCGTGAGTGTGTCCGCCGTGCTGCCCAGCGCGTGATGAGCAGAGTGCTGAGGATGACGATGATGAAGAGCGCAATCGCGATAGGACTGCGCATGCTCAGCGCCCCGGTCCCTTCACGGGACGGCCGCGCTGCACGCATCCGCTCGATGCGTCGCCAGTAGCCGAAGGCCACGACAGTGCCGAGCGCCAGCGCGAAGTTGATACCGACCCCCAGGACGCTGAAGCGCACGTCGCGCAGCGGCGCCAGCGGATCGGGTTGCACGGAGCGATGGAGGAGCAGCAGGAAGATCAGGAAGGCAACGTACGTAGCGCCCGCCAGGGCCAGGCACACACGCGTGCGCGCACGCGCGCGACGCACGATCTCGTTCGATTCATCCGCCATGCAGTAGCTCCCCACGATTGCGCCGGGATTGCGCCAGCCGCGACTCCGATCGGTATTTCTGCAGGTTTATCTCACAGCGCGAGGCTCGCACCATCCCCCTTGGGTAGGTTGTCATGCATCACCAAAAGGACCTCCACACCGAGTCCGCGCTTTATTGGTCGGCCGTGAGCCTGATCGTTTGCGAAGGATTGTCGGTCGGTGCAGCAGCGCAACGATTAGGCATCGAAAACGGCCGGCTGCGCAACATCCTGCGGCGCCGGCGGCGGCGCATGCCTGCCCGCCCGAGCCCGCCGCTCGATGAGTGTCACTGATCTACGACACGGGAACCGTGAAATAGAGCCCGCTGCCCAGCGCGGGCATTGGCATAATCGGTGCGCCACAGGAAGCACCGAATGCCAATCAGCTGCCGACTCCTTCTGGTGATCCCGGTTCTCGCGCTCGCGTCGACGCTCGCCGTCGCTGCGCAGTCCGATGCTCCCGCCCAGCCGCCGGCGCAATTGCCGGCGAAGCTGCCTGATTGGGCGCCGAAGCCGCGCCCGAACGTCGTCGAAGACCGCTTCCGCGTCGAGGTCAATCTGTTCGGCGCCAGCGCGACGACGCAGATGCGCATCGACGAGTCGCCGACATTGCCCGGCACGCAGATCAGCGCCGAAGACGATCTCGGCCTCGAGGATTTCGAGCTGCTGCCCCAGGTCGAGCTCACGCTGCTCCCCGGCGAGCGGCACCTGGTGCGCCTGAGCGCATTCGCCATGCATCGCTCGGCGAACAAGTTCATCGAACGGGAGATCTCGTTCGACAACGAGGACTACGTCATCGGCGAGCGCGTCGATAGCCTGCTGAACCTGACGATGTTCGGTCTGACGTACGGCTATCGGTTCGTGGTGCATCGGCGTGGGGAGCTCAGTGCTACGTTCGGGCTGCAGATTGCCGACGTCGAAGCGAATGCCGTGGTACGCAGTCGCGTGGTGCGCGAAAGCGAAAGCGGCGTTGCACCGCTGCCGCTGCTCGGCTTCGAAGGTCGCTTCGATTTCACACCGCGCTGGGCGGTGGAAGCGCGCGCGCAATACCTGACCGTCAATGAGGACCAGGTCAACGGCACGATTCTCGACGGGCGGCTGGCCCTGACCTGGCGCTTGAACCCCTACCTGGCGCTGGGGCTCGGCTACCGCACGTTCCGGATCGACGTCGACTCGGCCGACGAGGACACGCCGGGCTTCGTCGACTTGTCGATCGACGGGCCGTTATTGTTCGTTCGAGCCAGTATGTAGCGGCGTCGCCGCTGCGACCAGCGAGCGCGGCATCGCGTACACGAGATCGTCCGTGAACTTGCGGACCGCGTAACCCAGCCACGAAGTGTCGTCCGCGTGCTCGCTGCTGCCGGCAGGCGTGCGCAAGGTCTGCGACGGCGATTCGGCAAACAGCCGTTTGTAGTTGCGCGCGAACAGGCTGAAATCCCACACGCCGAAGCGACCCGCGATGCTGGCCACGGTCTCGTGCGTCGGATCGGCGGCGAGCAGCGCCGCGCGAATCTCGCGCAGCTGCCGCATCTTCAGCAGCCGGATCGGACCGACGCCGAAATACTCGTTGAACGTGTTGCGCAACGTCCGCTCGCTCACGCCCGCTGCGCGACACAGGTCGCTGGTGAAGAGCGGCTGACCTTCGTGCGCGCGAATGAGCTCGAGAGCGCGCGCAATGACCCGCTCGCGCGACAGGTGCGGCCGGCCGATCGGGCGCAGCTGCAACCGCAGGCTACGCTCGAGCGCACGCACTGCTACCGCGCTGATTTCCTGTTCAGCCATCTTCGCGGCCGCCGGATCCGACAGGTCGATGGTCGGACTGCCACAGCAGATCCGGCCGATGAGCCAGCGCAATTGCTCGAGCCGCAGCGGATCGGTGCGCGTGCAGGCGCCTTCGCTCGCGCGCAGCTTCTCCAGCAACTCGGGACCCAGCGCGCAGTGATCGACCGGCAACGTGACGCCAGCCCAGCGCGTCACCTCGTGGCCGGCGAACGTGAACGGTTGATTCTGCTTCAGCACGATGAACGTATTCGCGTCGAGCCGCTGACCGTCGATGCGGATGGATTGCGGCTTGGTCATCGGGATGCCGAGCGTGAAGCAGCCGACCTGGCCGTCGCCGGCGAAAGTCGCGGCGCCGCCGATCTGGATCTGCTGCAGAGCCAGCGCACCGGCCGGCACGGCGTCGACCCACCATTCCGAGGTCGAGCGCGCTGTCGGAACGAAGCGGCCGGCGATCCCCTCGATCGAGTCGGCGAATTCATCGAAATCGCGAAACACGAGTCGCGACATATGTGCCCCCCTGGCTCCGGCCGCCGCAAGGACGCAACTGTGTACCGGCGGCAAAATGCGCGGCAATACGCATTGTTGCCGTCGAGGCCCCAGTAATCTGCTTCGGGATGCTTATGTCCGGTGAGCGGGACGCTAACGCGAGGCGGGGGGCGGGGAGCTCGCGGCTGGGGATGTCGCGCTGCGCTCCGCTTCCCGTGGCGCCTCGTAGGACTCCAGCATCACGATGCCGGGCGTGGACTGCACCTCGACCGGTTCAGCCTCCTGCTGCTGCGCTTCCGGCGCCGGCATGGAGCTGAACGTCGCGGTGACCTGGTGAAATACCCGCAGGAAGCCGTCGACCGCGCCGAGCGTCAGCACCACCGGGACACAAGCGAGCGCAAAAATTGCCAGCCACTTGAGCGGCTGAGGTCGGCGCTTCTCGCGATCGCGCTCGCGATTCAGGTCGATCGTCTCCTGCGCCCGCAGCTGGATCGCCCGCTGCAGCTCGGACTGCGGGCGCTCGAAGGGCAGGATGCGCGCGCCGGCACGCACCGATGGCTCGCCTTCCGTCTGGGGCAGGCGTTCTTCGGAGTGTTGAGTCATTGAGGACCGCTTCGCATCGAGGATCGGAGGAAGGAATGAGCCGCAGTGTAACCCGACGTGCGGCCGTCATGACCAGTGGACCCATGGTGTCGAAGGCGGTTCCCGGCAAGCGGCGCGTACAGCGCTAAGTTGCTGAAAACAAAGCCGCGCCGTTGTACTCAGAGAGCGGACGGCGGCCGGCGGCGACGCATCGGGCGCTCGGACTCCCTCCAGTTTGCGCGACGTTGCTTGACGGGCCTGCACGCCTGACGAAGAGTGCGGCGATGAAAGCAAAAAATATTATTTATGCGCTGGCGATCCTGTTCGCAACGGCCGCCATTTCGGCGGACAACAAAGCGCAGGGCGAGAGAGTGCCGCCGCAAGCGGCCTGCATGACGCAATGCGCAGCGAGCGAACAGCACTGCTCGCGCGAAGTTCGCCGTGCCCGCGCGGGTTGTCAGCGGGTTGCCGCGAACGGCGGGCGTGACGTCTTCACCGGTCGGCCGCGCAACAACGGCTACAACGGCATCGACTACGGTGCGTTCTGCAATTACTTCGCGACTCCGGATTTGAGCTGCGGCGCGGGCTACTACCGCAGCAGCTGTCAGCAGCGGCTGGCGCACCGTCACGGAATTTGCCTCGATGCGATGGAGAACATCGCCTCGCTACGTTACGACTGCTTCCGGACCGAGCGTGACGCGAACGCTCAGTGCCGTGAAGACTTGCGCGACTGCAAGACCGCGTGCCGATAGCCGGCAAAAGTCACGCCTTTTGACGGCGCTGTCGAAAGGGCCTCGGCCGCTTTCGACCAGAGAACTAGATTCAGACGCGCTCGATCACCATCGCGATGCCCTGTCCCACGCCGATGCACATCGTGCACAGCGCGTAGCGCCCGCGGATTTTTTCCAGCTGGTTGAGCGCGGTCGTCGCGAGCCGCGCGCCGCTCGCACCGAGCGGATGACCGATCGCGATCGCGCCGCCATTCGGATTCACGTGCTCCGCGTCGTCGGGAAGCCCGAGCTGGCGAGTCACCGCCAGACCCTGCGCTGCGAATGCTTCGTTGAGCTCGATGACTTCGAGTTGTTCGAGCGATAGCTTGGCCAGCGCGAGTACCTTGCGCGTTGCGGGCACCGGCCCGATGCCCATGATCCGCGGCGGCACGCCGGCCGTCGCTGTCGCGATGACGCGAGCACGCACGCGCAGACCATATTTCGCGGCGGCTTCTTCGCTCGCGAGCAGCAATGCGCAACTGCCGTCGTTGACGCCCGAAGCGTTGCCCGCCGTCACTGTGCCGTCCGGCCGCACGACGCCTTTCAACCTGGCGAGCGCTTCCAGCGTGGTATCGGCACGCGGATGCTCGTCCGCGGCGAAGCTCAACGGCTCACCTTTCTTCTGCGGAATGGGCACGGCGACGATTTCGCCTTCGAAAAATTTCGCGGCGTGCGCACGCGCGTAGCGTTGCTGACTGCGCAGGGCGAACTTGTCCTGGTCGGCGCGCGCGACGTTGAATTCCTGCGCAACGTTCTCCGCCGTCTCCGGCATCGAGTCGATGCCGTACTTCGCCTTCATCAGCGGGTTGACGAAACGCCAGCCGATCGTCGTGTCCTCGATCTTCGCGGTCCGCGAAAACGCGCTGTCGGCCTTGCTCATGACGAACGGCGCGCGCGTCATGCTCTCGACGCCGCCCGCGATCACCAGCTCGGCTTCGCCAGCGCGAATCGAGCGCGCGGCAAGATTGACTGCATCGAGGCCGGAGCCGCACAGACGATTGATCGTCGCACCCGGCACGCTGTCCGGCAGACCGGCCAGCAGCGCCGACATGCGCGCGACGTTGCGATTGTCCTCGCCGGCCTGATTGGCGCAGCCGAAATAAACGTCGTCGACTGCGGCCCAATCGACGCGCGGATTGCGCCGCATGAGTGCCTGCAGCGGGATCGCGCCGAGATCGTCAGGACGAATGCCGGCGAGCGTGCCGCCGTAGCGGCCGATAGGTGTGCGAATCGCGTCGCAGATGAAGACTTGGCGCATGGCAGAAGAGTGACATAAGTGACGGGGGTCACGAAAGTCACGAGGACAATGCGCGCGTGACCCTCGTCACGCTGTTCTACAGCCTCGGCGTGCCGTTGCCGGCGTGCGTCTTCTCGAACAATTCCTGACACTTCACGCAGCGCAAAGCAGTTGGCTCGGCCTGCAGGCGCGCTTGCGGTATCTCCTGGCCGCAGCTCTCGCACTGGCCGTAGCTGCCTTCGTTGATACGCGCCAGCGCGGTGTCGATCCGCCGCAACTCGCCCGCATCGCGGTCGATCTCGGCGAGATTCAGATCGACGATCAGGTTCGAGAACGAATCGTCTTCGGTATCGCGCGCCTGCTCCGCGATCCTCACGTGCGTCTCGTCGGCGGAGCGCTCGAGCGTGCTGCGGATCTCGGCGCGCAACTGGCTGGCGCGCTCGCGCAAGCGAGCTCGCATGGTGGTCGACTGTTCAGCGTTGAGGCTCGTCATAGTACTGACACTCGTCATCTGTTTCGGCTCTGCTGAAACCCGCGGGCGGGCGCACGGTTCCACTGGACAGCGAACTTGCGGCGTCCGTAGCATGCGACATGCCAACAACGACTCGCCGCGGCATCGTCATGATGCTAGCGGCCGTCATCGCGTTCGCGGTGATGGATGTCCTGATGAAGCGGCTCGTGGCGGACTACCCTGCGATGCAGGTGACCTTCATGCGCGCTGCCGCCTCGCTGCCGCTGCTGCTTGCAGCGAATGCAGCCTTCGGCCATTGGCGCGATCTGCTGGCGAAGCGCTGGGGCCTGCACCTGATGCGCGGTTTTCTCAGCGTCGCGCTGCTGTGGTGCTTCGTTTATGCCGTGAGTCAGTTATCGCTGACGAACACGTACGCGATCTTCATGTCGGCGCCGCTGCTGATCACGGCGCTGTCGGTACCGATACTCGGCGAGCGCGTCGGCTGGCGACAGTGGCTCGCCGTGCTGGTCGGGCTCGTCGGTGTGATCATCGTTCTGAAGCCGACCGGCTCCGGTCTGGTCACGATCGGCGGGCTCGCTGCGCTGGCTTCGGCGATCGGTTACGCGGTCAGTGCGATCACGATCCGCATCGTGACACGCACCGACAGCAGCGCCGCCACCGTGTTCTGGTCGCTGTTTTTCGTGGCGACCATCAGCGGGATCATTGCATGCTTCCGTTGGGTGCCGGTGTCATGGGATGACTGGCTGTTGATCGCAGGCACTCGGACTCACCGGCGCACTCGGTCAGTACTTCATCACCGAAGCTTTCCGCCTCGCGGCGCCGCCAGTCATCGCGCCGCTGGAATACACGGCGCTGGCATGGGGCATGCTGTTCGATTGGCTGATCTGGGCGACTGCGCCCGGCCTGCGCATGCTGACCGGCGCGTTCATCATCGTCGCCAGCGGGATCTACGTGATCAATCGCGAGCGATCCACTAGCGCCGCGCTCCAGCAACAGCACTGAGTCGCGGCGCGCGCAGCGTGTCGGACACGATGTTCAGCGCCTGCGCGAAACCTTCCGCTTGCGCACCGAAGCCGAGCCGGAAGTGCTCGGGAGCATCGAAGCAGTAGCCCGGCGCGAACAGCACACCCGCGTTCGCGAGCGCCACGCACAAATCTCGCGCGTCGCTGCCGTCGCGCAACCACGGAAACACCGTCGTGCCGCCTGCCGGTGCTACCCAACTGAGCGTGTCTTCATGAGCGCTCATGAAATCTTTCAGCGCGACGAGATTGGCGGCAGCAACGGCGCGCAGCCGCCCGAGGATCTCCTCGCGATTCGCGAGTGCGTGCGCGGCGATAGCTTCCGTCAGCGGCGACCCGGAGATCGTGAAGTAGCTGCGCAGGTCGATCAGCCGCTCGCGTCGGCGCGCATCGCGATCGATCAGCCAGCCGACGCGCAGGCCCGGCAGCGACAGCGCTTTCGACAGATCGCCCACGACGATCGTGTTCGAGAGCTTCGCCGCCGAAGCAGACGCCGGCGCGCTGTGATACAGCGGGTAATACACCTCATCGACCACGAGCGGAATCAGCCGCTGCTCGAGATTCGCGGCCAGTCGCGCGAGCTCCGTTTGCGGCATCACCGAGCCAGTCGGGTTGTGCGGAGTGTTGACGAGCACGAGGCGCGTGCTTTCGCCCACCGCCGCGAGCACACGCTCGGCGGACTGCTTGAAGCCGTCGGCGCGATCGAGCGCGTAGGTCGATACGTTCAGTCCCCAGGCGCGGGCCATGACGGGCATCGCGGGAAATGACGGAAACGGCAAGGTGATCGACGCGCCCGGCTCGGACGCGAGGCAGTACAGCGCGGAGAGCGCTTCGGACGCTCCGGTCGTAATCACGACCCAATCCGGATCGACGTCGTGCAGTGCTGCAACTTGCTTGCGCAGCGCCTCAGCGCCCTGCGGTGGCGCGTAGGACAGGCGCAGGTCGCCAAGTTCCTTCAGGCCCGTGCCATCACCGAGCGACAGCAGATCGCCGAGCGTCCAGCGGGGACCGGTACTGGACGCGAGGTTGTAGCGAATCGGCGGCGACGCAAACTCGTACGTCGCGAGCCACTGGTCGAGCAGGAACGGTGGAATACGCATATCTCTACCTACGCAAGCGCGCGCTCAGTGCGCGCATCACTGGCAAATCCTGGAACACGATCAACGCGACGCCGACCAGAACCAGTGCGGCAGCAACCATGGCGAGCAGCGTCACGCGCTCACCCAGCACCGCCGCGCCCAGAACCAATGCGACCACGGGATTCACGAGTGCGTACGTCGCCACTTTCGGCGCAGCCACGCGCGTCAGCAGCCACAGGTAGCAATTCAGCCCGATGATGCTGCCGAACACGACCAGGTACGCAATCGCGACCACGCCTTGCCAGGAAATCGCGGCAGGATCGAATCGCGACCACTCGCCCGTTACCAGCGAAAAGAGCAACTGCGCCGCCGCTCCGAACAGCATCTGACCGCAGGTGAAACTGAGCACGGTTGCCTGGGTCGCCGCACGCTTCTGTACCAGCGTGCCGATGCTCCAGCCCGTGGTTGCCACCAGCATGGCAAGCACATACATCGGCTGTGCATTACCGGAAAGCGTTCGCGTGTGCATCACGATCGTAGCCACGCCGGCAATCGCGACGGCGATACCGAACAGCGCCTGCCTCGTCGGTGCACGCTTGCTGAAGAAGGCCCAATCGAAGATCAACACGAGCACCGGCACCGATGCGACGATCAGCGCTGCGATGCCACTCGGGATGCCCTGTTGCGCCCAAAGAACGAAGCCATTGCCGATGCCCGACAGCAACACGCCCGTGAGCGCCATCATCGGAACGTTCACGCCGGCGAATGGGTGCGGATTGCGCGCGCGCAACCACACGTACATGAGAAGACCAGCGAGCGCGAACCGCGCCACGCCGCTGATGAACGGCGGCATCGTGTGCACCGCGAATGCAATCGCCAGATAGGTCGTGCCCCAGATGATGTAGATGCCGGCAAACGCGGCGAACACGCCCAACGACAGGCGCGCACCAGTTCCGACCGGGGTGACGGCTTGATCCATGGGTTACTGTGCCTGCCGGGCTGGCAAGCAGTACAGATTCAGGTAGACTGGGCCACGACCGATACAGTTACGCCATGTCATCCCAAGCCCCTCTTCTCTACGAGCGCGTTGCGCGACTCGTCGAATCGCAGATCTCCAGCGGAACACTGCGTGCGAACGAGCGGATCCCTTCGGTGCGTGCGATGAGCCGCACGGCGAGGGTCAGCGTGTCGACGGTGGTGCAGGCGTACGTGCACCTCGAGAACATCGGACTGATCGAGGCGCGACCGCAATCCGGCTTCTACGTGCGCACGCCGGAGCTCAAGCGCCTGCCCGAGCCGCGGCCGAAGGTCGCGCGCATGCATCGCCCCGTGTCGGTCGCGACCGACGTGCTCGACATGTGTCGCGAGGCAATGTCGCGCACGGATTTCGTTCCGCTCAGCTGCGCCTCGACTTCGCCGGCGATGTATCCGACGCAGCGGCTCAACAATCTCGTGCGCGAGGTGCTGCGCGACCAGCCGCTCAACGCCGGTCAGATCATCCTGCCGCCCGGCGACGAGGAGTTGCGGCGACAGATCGCCAAGCGCATGGCGCTGGCCGGCGCTCCGGTGGACCCCGATCACGTCGTGATCACCAGCGGCACGATGGACGCAATTACGCTGACGTTGCAGATCGTGTGCCGGCCGGGCGACACGGTGCTGGTCGAATCGCCGACCTACTTCGGACTGCTGCAGGCGATTCAGCATCTCAATCTGAAGGTGGTCGAAGTACCCAACTGCGCGGTGAGCGGTATCGACGTGGATGCGGTACGAGCGGTGGCGCGCAGCACGCGCCTCGGCGCTGCGGTGCTGATGCCGAACTTCAACAATCCCACGGGAAGCCTGACCCCGGACGACGCGAAGCGCGAGATCGTCTCGATCCTTGCCGGCAGCGAAGTGCCGATCATCGAGGACGACATCTACGGCGACCTGCACTACGGCGGCACGCGTCCCACTTCGATGCGCGCGTTCGACGACTCCGGCCTGGTGATCTCGTGCGGCTCGGTCTCGAAAACGATTGCGCTCGGTTACCGCATCGGCTGGGCCGTCAGCCCACAATTCCATGCGGAGATCTCGCGCGCCAAATTCTATTCGTCGGTCGCCTGCCCGACGCTGCAGCAACTCGTGCTCGCCCGCTACTACGCGAGCGGCGGTTACGACCGCTATCTGCGCCGTGTCCGCTCCACTCTTGCGGCCCATTCGCAGCAGGCGATCAATGCGATTACGCGATTCTTCCCGGAAGGCACGCGCGTCGCGCAACCGCCCGGTGGCGTGGTCCTGTGGGTCGAGCTGCCGCGCAACGTGGACGGCGCCGAGTTGTTCCGCACTGCCGCCGCCAGTCGTATCGGCGTCGCGCCCGGCGTGGTGTTCTCGGCCAAGGCCGACTATCGCAACTACATTCGTCTCAGCTGCGGCCTGCCGTGGACGCCGACGCTGGAACGCGCGGTCGAGAAGCTCGGCCGGCTGGTCGCCGGTATGGCCCGAGCTGTCTGACCGCGCGCCCGCGTCCACACACATCATCATCAGGGCGCCATTACAACGCGCGAGCTGCCGACGGACCGACCGGGCGAGCGTCGGCGATGGCGGGCAGCGCCGACTCGTCCGGCAACTGCACGATCAGCACTTCGCCCAGCGGCGGAACCTGTGCGTCGTGGACGCTCCACGCGAGCCCACCGAGAGCTCCGGCGTTGACCAATACCGATGCGACTACTGCGATGAAAGTTTTCATGACTGCTTGCTCCAGGAACTGGCAAACCACTGCTGGCGCAGCGGCTCGCGATGACCTTGGTTCGACCGACTCTCTTCCAGGCCCAGACGACGCGATTCCTCGCGCTGCTCGCGCTCCAGTCGGCGGCGGTCGGCCTGCAACTTCGCGAACTCTATGAACAGGTACTCATCCATCGCGCTCTCCTCGTTAGCTATGAACTTTCTTAATGGAGGCGTAGGGTAGACCCCGGCCTGGAACGCGAATAGCGATACTTACTGCCGCCTATCTATGATTAATTGTTATAGCTCTGGCATCCCTGAGGCGCTCCTAACCCCATGAAACGCATACCGGTCGGCCCGCTGCGGGCCTTCGACGTCGCGGCCCGAAACCTCAACTTGAGCGCCGCGGCGGAGGAGATGAACGTCACCCATGCCGCCGTGAGCCGGCAGGTGAAGCAACTCGAGGAGCGCCTGAACGTGAAGCTGTTCGAGCGCCTGCCCCGCGGCCTGAAATTGACGGTCCACGGCGCGCTGCTCGCCGAGGGCACGCGCGAGGCGTTCGACCGGCTTGCGACCGCCATCGAGGATGTTTCGGCGCCGGCCGTGCGCCGCAAGCTGACGATCTCGACTTTCTCCTCACTCGCGACGCGCTGGCTGATGCCGCGCGTGCAGGCCTTCTCCACGCTGTTCCCCGAGACCGACCTGCAGGTAAGCACTACGTCGCGGCTGACGGACTTCTCGCGCGAGGACGTCGACATCGCGCTGCGCTTCGGCGGCGGTCAATATCCCGGCCTGCACGTGCGGCCGATGTTCAAGCCGAAGGAAATCGTCGTGGCTGCGCCGGCGCTGCTGAAGCGCGGGCCGCCGCTCAAGACGTTCGCGGATCTCAAAGGGCACACGCTGCTGCACGACGACTCGTACCGCACCTGGACTCACTGGCTCGAGGTGGTGGGCGCGAAGGGCGTGAACCCTCGCCGCGGCATCATCTGCGGCGATCGCAACTCGATGTTGTCGGCGACGCTCGAAGGCCAGGGCATCGGCATCACCTCCGACGTGTTCGCCGCGAACGAGCTGAAAGCGGGACGGCTGGTCAAGGTCTTCGACGCCGAGGTGAGCGCGACTTTCGGAATTTACGCCGTGTGCTTGCCGCGGCGTCTCAACGATCCGCTGATCTCCGGCACGATGGATTGGCTGGTGCGCGAAGCCCAGGCCTCGCCGGACGCGCACCCGCCGGCGCCTTGAGACGAAGACGCGTTATTTCTTGAACAGACTGTCGAGCTCGGCAGCGCGCGCGCTCAGCAGCCGTCGGTTGCGCCGTCGCGCTCTTCGAGCCGCCGAACAATGCGTCGAGATCGGTGCGCGCCTTGCTCGACGCCGCGACGTCAGCGGGCACATACGCGCCGGGACGCGGCTTGAAGTAATCGCAGAAGTTCGCCCGCTCTTTGTCCTTCACTTCTTCGGCGATTGGCTCACGGCAGTGCTTGGCGACGGCGATGCTGTACCACTCGCACAGCTTGCAGACGTGCAGCTCGGCGCCGCACTTGCGGCACTCTTCGAGTCGCAGCAGCGGCAGCGTCAGGTCCGCTAGCGACGCACCGCACTTCCAGCACACGAGCTCCGCCATACGATCCCCGCGCGTCAGTTGCGCGCGCCCTGCCCTTTCGGTTTCTCCGTCGCGATCTCGTCGTAGCCGCGGCCGACGAATTCGATCAGGCAGACGCCGTGGCCGAACGGATCGGCGAGCATGGCGATCTTGCCCCAGTTGTTGCTCTTCACCGGTCCTTCCAGCCGCGCGCCGGCATTGCGCGCGCGATCCACGGCGCCTTCGATCTCGGTCACGACCAGATCCAGGTGGATCGGCGTCCAGTGCCGCGCGTAGGAGCGCAGGTGGCGACTGGTCGCGGAAGCGACGGTGCCGTTCGGTTTCGCGAGCAGGTAGATGGGCGAGGATGCACCGAGCAGCTCCACGGCGTCCGGGCCGAAGCGCCGGCCCACCGTCAGGCCGAACGCCTTGGTGTAGAAGTCGATGCCCTTGTGCAGATCGTCAACGTCGATGTTGACGAGCAACGTCATGCTCATTCCGAACCTCGCTCGTGCTGGCGTACCGGTGAGCGAGAGTAGCGCCTCTGCGCGCTTCTGGCAGCGTCGCAGAATCCCGACTTCGCAGGGTGTCAGGCTAAAGCCTGACCCACAGCCGTGTCGGTTGTGGGTCGGGCTTCAGCCTGACTCTTTCGCTCCATACTTCGCGTACAGCTTCGCGCGCTTGGCCGGATCCACATTCACCTTGCGAATATCGCCGCCGGCCCACTTCAGCAGCTTCTTATCCATCACCTTGAACCACAGCGGCGGAATCATCGCGAGTCCGAAGCTGCCCGGGTAGCCGCTCGGCAGGCGCGGCAGGTCCGCGAAGTCGCGCAGCGCCTGGTAGGGCCGCAGCGAGTTGGCGTGGTGGTCGGAATGACGCTGCAGGTGGAACGAGATCAGGTTGGAGTAGATGTGGTTGGTGTTCCAGGAATGGCGCGGCTCCGGCAGCTCGTAGCGACCGTTCGCGAGCTTCTGGCGCAACAGGCCGTAATGCTCGACGTAGTTCGCCTGCGTCAGGCCGTACCAGGCGTAGAAGTGATGGATCGCGAGGAACGGCACCATGATCCAGCCGAAGACCGCCACCAGCGCCACCGCGATGATCGCCGTCAGCAACCACGACATCAGAATGTCGTTGCTCGTCGACCAGACCGGCTTGCCGAGCTTCTGCAGGCGCTCGCGCTCCAGCTGCCAGCCGCGGCGGAACGCGCCGGGAATTTCGCGCCACACGAACTTGTAGATCGACTCGCCCATGCGCGAGCTGACGGTGTCCTCGGGCGTGGCGACATGCACGTGATGGCCGCGGTTGTGCTCGATGCAGAAGTGGCCGTAGCCGACCAGCCCGTTCACGACCTGGGCGGCGACGCGATCCGCGCGACTGGCTTTGTGGCCGAGCTCGTGACCGATCAGGAGCGATCCGCTGCTGGAGAACCCGGTGCCGAGTGTCAGGGCGAGAAACGCCCACCACGGCAGCGAGTGCGTGCCGATGAACCACGCGACCACGAAGAACTGCGTGAACAGCAGGGCGATCGCGAAGTACAGCAGCACGCGGTAATAGTTGTCGCGCGACATCGCCGGCACCACTTCCTCCGGCGGGTTGTGCGTGTCCTCGCCGAAGATCGCGTCCGCGAGCGGCACGAACAGGAAGGTGTAGGCGAGCGGAAAAATACAGGCGAGCGGATTGCCGCCGCTCAGGAAGAAGAGCGCCACACCGACGATCGGCACCAGCGGGCCGGTCAGCGATGCCAGCCACAGGTAACGTTTGCCGTCGACGTAGCGGATGGTGCTGCCGTCGGCAGCCTGTGCCACGAATGCCATGGTCGTTCGCCCCCAGTTCCCTGACGGCAGTCTACGCCTGCGCCGGCAGGCCCAGGAACTATCGAAAGTGCAGCCCGCGGCATAACTCTCATTCCCCCAGCCCCGGCGATTTCGCGGGCCTGGCATGGCAGGCTATGCGCCATGAAAACCTCTACTGCTTTGCAGACCCGGCGCGTCGCACGCGTCGTCCAGGCTCTGAGCACGATCGAAGGCGGCGGCTTCCCGGTCCGCCGGCCGTTCCCGATCGCCGGCTTCAGCCACTTCGACCCGTTTCTGCTGATCGATCACCTCGGCCCGGTGAGCTGGAAACCCGGTGCCGCGCTGGGCGCCCCGGATCATCCGCATCGCGGCTTCGAGACGGTCACGTACGTGCTGGCGGGCGAGAACGAGCATCGCGATTCGTTCGGCAATGCCGACGTGCTGCGTCCGGGCGACGTGCAGTGGATGACCGCCGGCGGCGGCGTCATTCACTCGGAGATGCCGACGGCGCGCTTTCAGCGCGAAGGCGGCGTCCAGGAAGGCTTCCAGATCTGGGTGAACCTGCCCTCGTCCGACAAGATGATGACGCCGCGCTACCAGACGTTGCGCGCCGACGATATTCCGCGCGCGAGCAGCGAGGACGGGCGAGTCGCAGTTCGTGTGATCGCGGGCGAGTCGCTCGGCCGCTCGGCGCGGATCGACACGCGCGTGCCGATCCAGATGTTGCACTTCACGATCCAGCCGGCAGGCGCGCTGACGCAGTCTGTGCCGGCGGAGCAGAACGGACTGATCTACGTGTTCAAAGGCGCGGCGCTCATCGGCAGCGAGCGCCGTGAAGTACGCGAAGGCAACGCGGCGCTGCTCGAGTCGGGAGACAGCGTCGAGATCGCGGTCGACGCGGGCGCGAGCGGTGAGGCGCAGCTGCTGCTGCTCTCGGGCAAGCCGCTGAACGAGCCGGTCGCACGTTACGGCCCGTTCGTGATGAACACGCCCGAGCAGATCGAGCAGGCGTTCCGCGATTACCAGGGCGGGCGATTCGGAGTGATACCCGCGACCCGCTAGAGTCGTTCAGTTCACCCGCTTCCTGTTGTCGTCCGGATTGCGATCGATGAGCTTGTTGTAAGGGTCGACGCCTACTTCGAACGGTGCGGCGTCGACCACGACTTCGATCGTGCCCTTGTTCTGCGCGATGCGCTGCGGCTTCAGGTACAGCGGGCGCTCGGTGTGCTCGCCTTCGCCCTGTTGTCGCGCGAACACGGCGACATCCATCCAATCGTCGACTGCGAGCGGCGTTTCCTTGCCGACACCGTCGGCTTCTGATTTCTGCGCCTCGTACTCGATGCGCACGTCGAACTTGCCATCGGCGCGCTTGGTGGCGCTGGCGGCCACGACTTTCGTGTCATACAGCACGATCTTCGCGAACAACTCCTCGATCAGCCGCTGCTTCTCCGGCGGTGTCTGCGCGCGGATGTAGTCGAGCAGTTCGAGCGTGGTCGTGTACGGCGGCTGCTGGAACGCCTTGTCGCGAATGAAAGCCGCGAGCGCGCGATTCAGATTCTCTTCGCCGATCTCTTCGCGCAGGCGGTAGAACACCAGCGAGCCCTTGCGGTAGTGGATGTACGGCTGGTCCTCGACGCGCATCAGCGGCAGCTCCTCGATCAGCTCGCCGCCGCGGTCGCCCAGGTACTCGTCGAGCTCGTACTTGAGAAAGCGGCGCATGTGCTCGCGGCCGTAGCGCTTCTCCATCACCATCAGCGCCGAGTATTGCGCGAGCGACTCGACGATCATGGTCGCACCCTGCACGTCCGCGCCGATCACCTGGTGCGCCCACCACTGGTGCGCGACCTCGTGCGCGGTGATGTAGAACACGTAGTCGATACTGTCGGGCTTGCGCAGGTCGGCGACGAAGCCGATCGACTCCGAGAACGGGATCGTGTTGGCGAAGCTCTGCGCGAATTGCGCGTAGCGCGGGAACTCCAGGATGCGCACCTGACGATGCTGGTAAGGCGAGAAGTTCGCCGTGAAGTAGTCCAGCGACTGCTGCGTCGCCTCGATCATGCGGTCGACGTTGTACGGATGCTTGGCGTCGTAGTAGATCTCGATCGGCAGTCCGTGCCAGTCGCCGCGCCGCACTTGCCAGCGCGCCGACAAGTAGCAGAAGAACGGCAGCATCGGCCGATCCATCTTGTAGTGGAAATAGCGCCGATCGCCTTGCGTCCATTCGCGCTGCAGGTAACCGGGAGCGAGCGCGATCTGGTCCGCGCTGGTGCTGACGACGGTCTCGAAGTTCATCCAGTCCGAATCCTGGAAACCCATGGTGCCGCGCGCCGATTCGTCCTCCAGCTTCGCAGCGCGCGGCACGTCGCCGAGCCCGCGTTTGCGTCGCTCGTTGCGGTCGATGATCTGACCGGCCTGGTTGTAGCCGAGGTGCGGGAACATGTCGCCGCTGTTGAAGAACGTGCCGTTGTAGTTGAGTCGTGAGCGCACGTCGCCACCGCCGCCGGAGGGCGGCAGGCCCGTGTTGGTGAAGCCGCGCTCTGCGCGCGTGACTTCGAACTGCAACTCCATCGTGGCGCCCGGCGCCAGCGGCTCCTGCAGACGATAGATGCGATAGCCCGCCTCGCGGTCATCGGAGACCACCTGCGCCGATGCAAGCGACGTCACGCGCAATTCAGCGCCGGCCAACAACGTGACGTGCAAGTCGCGAATCGGCTCAGCGGTCTTGTTCACGAGCCGATAGCGTCCCTTGATCGCGACGCGCCGCTCAGCAGGATAGATGTCGACGTCCGCATACACATCGGTGATGCGCGGCTGCGGCAGATCCTTGTACTTGCGATATTCCTTCTCGAAGCGCGCCTGCCGGTCCAGCACGACGTCCGACGGCAGATACTCGTTCACCACGTTCGTGTTGTAGAAGATCCAGATGCCGATCGCCACGAAGGCGATGGCAAGCGTACCCAGCAGCGCACCTTGCCGACCGCGCAGCTCGCGCATCGCGTGATTCCAGCGACCTCGCCACGAGGGCGCGGAACCGCGCACCCAGAAGGCTGCCGAGATCACCAGCAGCATCGCGGCGAACACGGACCAATAGACGTTGAACCACGCCCACGGCAGCAGGAAGTGGCCGAAGCCGTTCATGTCCGAATACGTCAGCACCGGCGAGCCGGCATACGTGTACAGGTTGTGCTCGAGATGCACGCTGACGAGCACCGTCTGCAGCACGAACACCAGAATGAACAACGCGTAGCCGATGAACTTCTGGTTGCTGATCACCTGCAGGAACACCGCGGCGACCGCCGTCAGCAGGAACGGCATCGAATCCAGCAGCACGGTCTGGATGTAGAGCCCGAGCTCGACGTTGGTGTGGCCCACCGACAGCTGATAGAGGATTCCCGCCCCCACGCCGATTGCCATGAACGCCAGCACCACTGCGAACAGCGCGCCGGTCTTCGCCAGCAGCGGCACCCAGCCCGGCACCGGCGTCGCATCGGTCGCCTCCGCGATGCGCGCGTCGCGCTCGCGCCAGATCACTTCGCCCGCGTAGTAGGCAACGATGAGCACCAGCAGGAACTGATAGCTGCCGCGCATCGCCTCCATCATCAGCACCGTGACCGGATGGACTTCCGTGCCGAACTCCCGATTCAGCAGCCGCGCGCCGGCGATGAAGTTCGTCAGCCCGAGCCCGAGCAGAATGAGGAACGGCAGGCTCTTCAGCACGCTCGCGGCATCGAACCGCAGTTGATGGAGAAACTGCCGGACTACAGCGCCGCCATCGAAGGCTCGACCCGCGACTGGCGCAGACGCGACGATGAGCGCACGAGGCCCGGCGCTCTGGATGGGCTCGCTCGCCGCGCGCGCCGCACGCTTGCGCGACGTTGGTCGCTGCGTGCGAAACAGCAGATGCGCGGCCACCAGCATCGCCGCGGAAACGCCCAGCCAGATCGCACGATTGAGAAGCAACAGACCGCCGACGTCCGGCAGCAGAGTGTTGCGCTCAGTCGCCGACCAGTAGCGCATCGAGCGCGCGGTGGAACGCACGCCGAAAGGATCGACCAGGCGCGCAATCGTGTCGTACTGGATATCGCTCAGCAGCGCGCCGGCGACTTGGAAGGCGACCAGCAACGCCATCGCACCGAGAAACACGACCAGCAGCCGCCGGGTCGTGACGGCAAGCAGGCACATGAACGCGCCGACGAAGATCAGGTTCGGCACGATCAACACGCCGAACGCCCACGCGTACGGCTCGATCGTGAATGGACCGATGCGCTTCGGGTCCAGCCAGGGCATGAACGAGCCGATCACCATGACGAGCGCAACGACGACAAACACGCCGAGCATCGCGAGCGCGCCACCGAACGCGCGGCCCCACAGGTAGCTGCCTTTACCCGCCGGCGTGCTGAAGAACAGCTCGTCCGTCCGCAGATCGGCGTCGCGCAGCAGCGGCTGCGCGATCAGCAGGATCGCGCCGATCATGCCGAGGATCGAGAACGTGGAGAGGAAGTTGAGGATCACGCTGGGCGAGTTGCGATTGACGTTGCCGATGGCGCCGCCGATCTGCACGTCGTCGCCGGTCATCGCCAGGAATGCGAGGAACGCGAACAGCAGCGCGATCAGCCACGGCAGCGGTGAGCGCAGCTGATAGCGCAACTCGAAACGCAGGAATTCGCGGAACATGTTGCGGGCTCAGGCGTGCGCCGCCGCGCCATGCGTGCGCAGCTGCCTGAAGTACACATCCTCCAGCCCGGCCACGACGGGCTCGAAGCCCTGCTCCGGCCGCGTCTCGCTGTAGACGTGTATCAGCGGTTGGCCGCCGATCAGCCGTGTCGACAGCACCGAGTAGCGCTGCTGATAGTCGGCGAGCGACGCCTTGTTCACGAGCTTGCTCCACACGCGCTCGCGCAATCCGCCGATCGCTTCGCGCGGCTCGCCGCTCATCAGCACTTGTCCGCTCGAGATGATCGCCATGCGCGAGCACAGGTCGGCGACGTCCTCGACGATATGCGTAGAAAGAATCACGACCACCTGCTCGCCGATGCCGGCCAGCAGATTCAGGAAGCGATTGCGCTCTTCCGGATCGAGCCCCGCCGTCGGCTCATCGACGATTACGAGACGCGGATTGCCGAGAAGCGCCTGCGCGATGCCGAAACGCTGACGCATACCGCCGGAGAACGTGCCGAGCTTGCGCTTGCGCACGTCCCACAGATTCACCTGCTGCAGCAGTGCCTCGACGGCTTCGGCACGCGCTTTACGCTGGACGTAGCCCTTCAGCACTGCGAAGTGATCGAGCATGTCCAGCGCGCTGACTTTCGGATACACGCCGAAGTCCTGCGGCAGATAACCGAGCGTGCGACGGATGCGGTCCTTGTTCGTGGCGACGTCGATGCCGTCGAAAGTGATGGTGCCGCTGTCGGGATCCTGCAGTGTCGCGATCGTGCGCATCAGCGAGGATTTGCCCGCGCCGTTCGGACCGAGCAGGCCGAACATGCCGGGCGGCACTTCCAGCGAAACGTCGCGCAACGCGTGAACGTCGCCGTAACTCTTGGACAGGTTGCGGATGGAAAGCATGCCGGTGCGCCTTCAGAGAATGTGTTTTCCGGATTCTCCAAAGACACAGCCCGCCGTGCAAAGTTACACGGCGGGCTGTTGAGTCGCTGTAGGTCGGCCGCTCCAGCGCATCCTGCGCCCACGGCATTCGCGCATCCGTGCGCATCAGGCTTTAGCCCGACAGCAATCAGGTCACTGGCGGGCGGGTCGCACTGCGCTGCGCGAGATCGTGCTCCAGCCAGCGCGCCTCGACCTTCTTGCCTTCGGTGAAATAGTAGATGAGATAGGCGAGACCGATGCCCAGCGGGATCAGCCCGAGGAACACCGGGATGTCCTCGTCGCGCTCGGCGAGCGCGCCCGACCACCACCGCGAGGCCGACGAAGAACCACACCAGTCCAGGCAGCAGCGCCGTGCGCCGCCGCTTCGGCACGCTGCGGCCGTCGATCAGCTCGATCGGCAGCGGCGGAATTTCCATGCCGCGCTCGATCGCCGCCATGCGCTCGGCGTGATGCAGCTCCATCAGCTGCGGCGCTTGTGGTAGTTCAGCGTGAGCCACACGATCAGCGACCGCGACGCGGGCCGCCGATGCCGAACAGGATGCCGAAAATCGGGATAAGTTCTTCGATCATTTTGCAGCCTCGTTACGAAAACCTAACAGAACTGTCGGTTCAGACGCAGCCTCCCGGCTGCAAGGTTGCAGTTGTTTTCAGCATTGGTTGCGGCCGGCCAATTGCGGCAGTGTGCCGGCCGATCCCGGCCTGTGCACGGGTCACGCTTGGTACAGTCTCGCGGCATTTTGAATGTCTGGGTCTCGCAACCTTTTACCCCTCCTCATCGTCCCAACTGGCACATGACGTCATCGCCCGCTTCCCAGGCAGACGCTCAGATCCAGGAGCGTTTGCAGGCCAAGCAGTACCGCGAGGCGTTCGGGATTTTGCTGCCGCACTATAGGGATCGGGTTTTCCGCCTTACATTCAGTATGTTACGCGACCGGGCATTGGCCGAAGACACCACGCAGGACATCTTCCTGCGCGTCTGGCGTGCCCTGCCCGGCTTCGCCGGCCAGTCGCAGCTCTCGACCTGGATCTATGCGATCTCCAAGAACGCCTGCCTGTCCGAGCTGCGCAAGCGCCGGCCGCAGGTTTCGCTCGATACGGACGAGGACCAGCAGTCCGCCGAAGTCCGAGGGCTGGCGTCCGAAGACGCGGACGATTCCGCGACCGTCAGCGTCGGCCAGCTGCTGGACCAGCTGCCGGAACGCTATCGCCAGGCCGTCGTTCTGTTCTACATGGAGGACAAATCGTATGAGCAGACCGCGCAGAGCCTCGGCTTGCCGCTCGGCACGGTCAAAGCATTGCTCCATCGCGCGCGCAAGCGCCTAATCGAGCTGACGAAAGAAGCCGCATGACGACGCCGCACGATATCCAGTGGAACGATCGCCTCCAGGATTGGCTGGACGGCGACCTCGACGCAGCTGATACAGCTGCGTTGCAGGTTCACATGGCCGACTGCGCCGCGTGTCGCGCACGCGCCGATGAATTGCAGACGCTCGACCGCGACCTGCGCAGCGCGACGCCGCGCCTGGCGCTGGACGATTCATTCGACGCGAAGATCTTCGCGCAGCTCGACGCAATCGACGAGACCAAGCGCGCCGAAGCACGGCGTCGTCTCGAGCAGGAATTGCAGCAGAACCTGCACGCACTGGCGCGCGGCTGGCGTCGTGCATTGTTGTTCGTGGTTCCCGGCGTGATCGCCGGTGTCGCGCTCGCATTCGCGCTCGCCTGGTGGCTGGACACGCGGTGGCGTGATGCGCACGCTGATCGTGCAGAGCGCGGCCGAATTCGGCACGGACAATTCCGGGCAGGTGCGCTTGATCGTGATGACTGTGCTCGGCGCGGGACTCGGCGGCCTCATCGCCCGCTGGCTCGCATCAGTAGTCGAGTAGTCAGGCTAGAGCCTGACCCACAAGCTTCGTCTGAGAGTCATCCTTTAGCCTGAGACAAGGTTCTTCTGTGGGTCAGGCTTTAGCCTGACACCCTTGCTGTACAATGCGCGCCCCATGCACGCCCGCTCCGCTGTCGCGGACACTCGCAGCGACGCCAACTCCAAGCTAGTCCTCACCGCTCTCGGCGTGGTCTTCGGCGACATCGGCACCAGCCCGCTGTACGCCTTCCGCGAGTGTCTCAATCCCGAGCACGGCATCGCAGCCACGCAGCAGAACATCATCGGCCTCCTGTCGCTGATCCTCTGGTCGCTGGTCCTGATCATCTCTATCAAGTACGTCGCGATCGTGTTACGCGCGGACAATCGCGGCGAAGGCGGCGTGCTTGCGCTGAGCACTTTGCTGTCGAGCGCGAGCAGCAACTGGCGGATATGGGGCCCGGTCGGCGCTGTCGGTGTGTTCGGTGCGGCGCTGTTCTTCGGCGACGGCTTCATCACTCCGGCGATCTCCGTGCTCAGCGCGATGGAAGGTCTCGCCGTCGCGACGCCGCGGCTGGAGCACTTCGTGGTGCCCGGCGCGATCATCATCCTGACGGTGCTGTTCATGGTGCAGCGTCGCGGCACCGGTGCGATGGGCCGCATCTTCGGTCCGGTCACGATGGTGTGGTTCGCGACGCTGGCGTTGCTCGGCATCCGCTGGATCATCACCAGGCCCGACGTCGTGTTCGCGATCAATCCGCTGTACGCGGTGAACTTCTTCCTCAACAACGGCTGGGCCGGCTTCGTCACGCTCGCTTCGGTGTTCCTCGCCGTCACCGGCGGCGAGGCGTTGTACGCCGACATGGGCCACTTCGGCCGTGCGCCGATCAGGCGCGGCTGGTTCATCGTCGTGCTGCCGGCGCTGGTGCTCAATTACTTCGGCCAGGGTGCGCTGCTGCTGGAGCATCCGAGCGCTATCTCCAACCCGTTCTACCTGATGGCGCCGGGCTGGCTGCTGCCGGTGATCATCGTGCTGGCGACTGCGGCGACAGTGATCGCTTCGCAAGCGGTGATCTCGGGCGTGTTCTCGATCACGCGCCAGGCGCTGAACCTCGGCTACCTGCCGCGGCTGCGCGTGTTGCATTCCTCGGAAGAGGAGATCGGGCAGGTGTACGTGCCGACCGTGAACTGGCTGCTGTTCGCGGGCACGATGACGCTGATCCTCGTGTTCCAGTCCTCGAGCGCGCTGGCGGGGGCGTACGGCATCGCGATTGCCAGCACGATGCTCATCGACAGCATTCTCGTGATCATGCTGTTGCGCGTGCGGCAGGAAGCGCGCCGCGGCCTGCTGATGGCGGTGCTCACGTTCATCCTGCTGGTCGAGCTCGCCTTCTTTCTTTCGAACCTGCTGAAGTTCGACGACGGCGGCTGGCTGCCGATCGCCGTCGCGATACTGGTTTACGTGCTGATGACGACCTGGCAAGAGGGTCGGCGCACGCTCAACTGGCTGGTCGCCAAAGAGCAGATGCCGGTGCGCGACTTCCTTGCGCTGATCGAGCGCGAGCCGCCGCATCGGGTCGAGGGCAATGCGGTTTATCTTGCGAGCGAAGCCGGCGGCGTGCCGCGCGCCCTCCTCAACAACCTGAAATTCAATCGCGTCCTGCACCAGCGCAACGTGCTGCTGACGTTCGTGCGGCCGGAAGTGCCGTTCGTGAGCGCCGACAATCGCGTGGAGATCCAGAACCTCGGCGAGGGCCTGTGCCGCATCATCGCGCGCTACGGTTTCATGGAGAGCCCGAACGTGGTTTCGGCCCTGCGCGCCGCCGAAGAAGCCGGCGTGCCGTATGTGCCGGAAGAGACCGTGTATGTCGTCGGCCGCGAGAATCCGATCTTCGCCGTCGGCTCGGGCATGCCGCTATGGCGCAAGCGGTTGTTCGCATTCATGGGCCGTAACAGCCAGCTCGCCGCGCTCCATTACGGCGTGCCGAGCCACCGATTGCTGGAAGTCAGCAGCCTGGTGCGCCTGTAGGCGCGCAGGCGCTCCACTTCTCGTTCTACGCGGCGTCGTTCTTCGCTCTGCTCCTGCAGCAACGAGCCAAGGTGGGTGTCGAGCCTGCTTGCCCACAACGCGATATAGCCCACCACGGCAAGCGCAGCCGTGAGCATGACGATGGTGAGCGGGGAGCCCCACATTGATGTTCTATTTCGCCTCGTCGCCACCCAGCCGACAAAAGTCACGTCTTTTGGCGGCGTTGTCGAAAGGGCCTCGGCCGCTTTCGACCAGAGAACTGGCCGCCCTTCCGCGCCGGCTGCCGCAGCGTACCGAAGGCGACCGGGCGTCGCTGACCCTCACACGGCGAGTGCGACCTGCATCACAGTTTCCGCGCAGCGCTATTCCGCTTCCCAGCGCGGTCCCGGCGCGGTGAATGCTGTGGCCAGGCCCACGAACGCCGGCAGCTTCGAGCGGATGACATATGTCGGCACGCGCGACAGGTAGTCGGCGAAGCGACCCTTGTCTTCGAAGCGATCGCGGAAATGCGAGCTGTTGAAGAAGCTGCCGAGGCCGGGAACGATGCCGCCGCCGATGTAGCACCCGCCCACTGCGCCGAGCGTCAGCACCAGATTACCGGCCAGCGTCCCGAGCAACGCGCAGAACATGCTCAGCGCCTCGAGGCAGAGGCGACACGATCCTTCGCGTGCGCGCCGCGTGATTTCCGGCGGCGTGAGCACTTTGGGAACGGCACCTTCGAGCGCGCACACGGCGTCGTACAGATTCACCAGTCCAGGTCCGCACAGCACGCGCTCCGCCGAGACGTGCGTGAAACGTTGATGCAGTTGCTGCAACACTGCGATCTCGCGCTCGTTCATCACGGACAGCGTGACGTGCCCGCCTTCGCCCTGCAGCGGAATCCAGTGCTCGCCTGCAGGGATCAATCCCGAGACACCGAGTCCCGTGCCGGGACCGAGCAGCGCCAGCGGCCCGCCGATCACGGGTTGGCCGCCGCCGATCTGCTCCAGCTCGTTCTGCGGCAGATGGCGGATCGCCATCGCCAGGGCGGTGAAATCGTTTACCAGGATCAGGCGGCGCCATTTCAGCGCTTCGCGCGTGCGCGCGGCCGAGAACTGCCACACATGATTCGTCATGCGCACGATGTCGCCGGTGATCGGTCCCGCGATCGCGAGCGCGCCTTCGGTGGGCCGCGCGGAACCGCTCGCCGCACCCGCGGACTTCAGGTAGTCCTCGATCGCACTGACGATGTCCGGATAATCGGCGCACGCGAGCACTCGTTCGTCGCGCCACTCGCTGCCATCGAGCAGGGCGAAGCGCGCGTTGGTTCCACCGATGTCGGCGATCAGGCGTGAAGTGGTCATGTGAAGCTCAGAGCAACCAATCAGAGCAACCGATCAGGGCGACCAAAATACGTCGACGGGTACTTCCTTCTGCTGCAGGATCGCGCGCACCGGAAGCTCCGCCGCAGTGCCCGGCCCGCGGGCGCGCTGATACACGGCCCACTTCGCGTCGCCCTCGATATGCAGCACGATGCGACGCGAATCGAGCAGCGCCGCCAGATTCAAGCTGACGCGCGCATGCGGCGCGGCCAGCGCGTTGACGGCGATGCACGCTGGAGTCGCCGTGGGCTCGAGCCCGCGCGCCAGCGCCAGCGATCCCGGGAACAGCGAAGCGGTGTGACCGTCCTCGCCCATCCCGAGCACCACGACGTCGAACGGATGCGGCACGCGGGTCAACGCACGAGTGGCCCAGTCGGCTCCCGCTTCGGGCGTGAACGCCGGATTCTTGAGTCCGACGAAATGCGCGGCGGCCGCGGGCCCGACCAGCAGGTTCTCACGCACCAGGCGCTCATTACTGTCTTCGGAAGTCGTCTCGACCCAACGCTCGTCCGCCAGCGTCACCCACGTCGTCGTCCAGTCGAGCTTCTCGCTGCGCAGCTGCGCGAACAATCGCAACGGCGTGCGGCCGCCGGAGACCACGAGGCTCGCAGCACCGCGCGCGGCGATTGCTTCTTCCAGGTCCACCTTGATCTCGCCCGCAAGCGCCGCGGCGAGCGCCTCGCGGTCGGGAAAGCGGTGCTCGTGGACCCAGCGGGACGGCATTACAGCTCGTTTCTCCAGGCAAACCCGTCACGACCGATCAGGGAGCTGGCGGCTGCCGGCCCCCAGCTGCCGGCAGTATAGGTTTTCGGACGCTCGTCGTGCTGCTGCCAGGCTGCGCGGATCGGGTCGATCCACGACCACGCCGCCTCCAGCTCGTCACGGCGCATGAACAGCGTCAGCGTGCCGTTGATGACGTCGGTGAGCAACCGCTCGTACGCGTCGAGCTGGCGCGCCTTGAATGCGTCGGCGAAGTCCAGGCTGAGGTCGACCGGCTTCAGCACCATGCCGTGGCCCGGGCTCTTGGCGAGGACATTCAACGTAATGCTCTCCTCCGGCTGCAGCTGGATCACCAGCCGGTTGAGGGAGTGCGGCGGGTCCGGCCGCTCGTAGATCGCCAGCGGCACGTCCTCGAACGTGATCACGATTTCCGCCTGCTTCTCCTGCAGCCGCTTGCCGGTGCGCAGATAGAACGGCACGCCGGCCCAGCGCCACGAGTCGACCTCGGCCTTCAGCGCCACGAACGTCTCGGTCGAGCTGTCCTTCGGCACGTCCTTTTCTTCGAGATAGCCGACGACCGGCTTGCCGTTCGACGCGCCTGCCTTGTACTGGCCGCGCACCGTCTTTTGTAAAACGTCGCGGCCGTTCAGCGGCCGCAGCGCGCGCAGCACTTTGAGCTTCTCGTCGCGGGTGGCATCCGCCGCGCCGCTGGCCGGCGGCTCCATTGCGATGATGCACAGGAGCTGCAGCATGTGGTTCTGGACCATGTCGCGCAGCGCACCGATCTCGTCGTAGAAGCCTGCGCGACGCTCGACGCCGACTTCCTCCGCGACCGTGATCTGCACGTGCTGGATACGGCCACGGCGCCACAGCGGTTCGAACAACTGGTTGCCGAAGCGCAGCGCCAGCAGGTTCTGCACCGCCTCTTTGCCGAGGTAGTGATCGATGCGAAAGATGTGCGACTCGGGGAAGAGCTTGCCGATACGCTCGTTGATCTCCGCCGACGACGCACAGTCGTAGCCGAGCGGCTTCTCCAGCACGACGCGCGAGACCGGCGTGATCAGCGAGTGCCGCGCCAGCGCCTCGGCGATGGGCGCAAACAGGTCCGGACCGGTCGAGAGGAAGAAGACCCGCACGCGATCTGCCTGTCCGCGCAGCACCTCTGCGAGCCGTCCGAAGTCATCCTCGGACTGTGCGTCGACGCGCACGTACTCCAGGCGCTCGGCGAACTTGGCCCATTTCGACGTCTCGAAGGCGCTGCCGACATGCGTCTCGCAAGTGGCACGCACCTGCTCCAGATAGTCCTCGCGACTGAGCTGGCTGCGCGCAGCGCCGATGATGCGCGACGCGCCGTCGATCTGACCGGCGCAGCTGCGCCGATACAGGGCGGGCAGGAGCTTGCGCATCGCCAGGTCGCCGGTGCCGCCGAACAGGACGAGATCGAACTTGGGTAGCGACTGCATGCAGATCCTTCATGGCCGGAAGACGGTGCGGGCTACGTTAGCGAAGGAGCTATCGGGCAGCAAACCATCCCGCGGCTGACAAATCAATCCCGCCTGCGGCCACTGCGTGGACCGCCTACGCCGGGATGACCGCGTTCGTGAACTCACGCGGTCACTGCTGCGATGCGGACTCCAGTTCCGTTTTGGCCGACGACGCCACGTTCGCCTGCCAACTCACTAGAATCCAGCTCGACATGACGAACAGAGAACTCGCGTGAACACTTCCGCCCCTTTGCACGAGCGCGTGCGCTCAGTGACCGAACGCATTCGTATGCGTAGCGCCGATTCCCGCGGCGAATACCTCGAGCGCGTCGACCGATCCGGCCGCTCGCAGGCTCATCGCGCGCGGCTGTCGTGCACGAATCTGGCGCACGGCTTCGCCGCGATGGATGCGCCGGACAAAGAGAGGCTGCGCACGCCGCGCTGGCCGAATATCGCCATCGTCTCCTCTTATAACGACATGCTTTCGGCGCATCGTCCGCTCGAGCGGTTTCCCGAATTGATCAAGCTTGCGGCACGCGAGGCCGGAGCGGTCGCGCAGTTCGCCGGCGGCGTGCCGGCAATGTGCGACGGTGTGACGCAGGGTCAGCCCGGCATGGAACTGTCGCTGTTCAGTCGCGACGTCATCGCGATGTCGACAGCGGTCGCGCTCACCCACGACATGTTCGACAGCGCGCTCTACCTGGGCATCTGCGACAAGATCGTGCCCGGACTGTTGATGGGCGCGCTGACGTTCGGCCATCTGCCCGCGATCTTCGTGCCGGGCGGTCCGATGCCGTCAGGCATCCCGAACAAGGAGAAGGCGCGTGTGCGCCAGCTGTTCGCCGAAGGCAAGGTCGGACGCGATGCGCTGCTGGAATCCGAAGCGCAGAGCTACCACTCGCCGGGCACCTGCACGTTCTATGGCACCGCGAACAGCAACCAGGTGCTGATGGAAGTGATGGGACTGCACTTGCCCGGTGCGGCGTTCGTCCCGCCGAACACTTCGCTGCGCGATGCGTTGACGAGCGCGGCTGCACGGCGCGCGGCAGCGATTACCGCGCTCGGCAACGAGTACGTGTCGATTGCGAACGTGGTCGATGAGCGTGCCATCGTGAATGCGATCGTGGCGCTGCTCGCGACGGGCGGCTCAACGAATCACACGCTGCACTTGGTGGCGATCGCGCGCACCGCCGGCCTGTCCGTCGACTGGGACGACTTCGCGGATCTTTCGGCAATCGTGCCGTTGCTGGCCCGCATCTACCCGAACGGCGGCGCTGACGTGAACCACTTCCATGCAGCCGGCGGCGTGGGCTTCCTGATTCGCGAGTTGCTCGGCTCCGGGCTGCTGCACGCGGATACGACGACGGTAATGGGCAAAGGGCTCGAGCTCTACACACAAGAGCCGTGGTTGTCGGAGGGTGCGCTCGCATGGCGCGCCGCGCCCGAAAAGAGCGGCGATCTGGACGTGCTGCGTCCGATGCACGATCCGTTCGGCGCGGATGGCGGGCTGAAAGTCCTGCGCGGCAATCTCGGCCGCGCCGTCATCAAGACGTCGGCCATCCAGCCGCAGCATCGCGTGATCGAAGCGCCCGCCGCGGTCTTCGACGACCAGGAGTCGGTCATCGCGGCGTACAAGGCAGGCGCACTTTCGCGCGATTGCGTCGTTGTCGTGCGCTTCCAGGGCCCGCGCGCGAACGGCATGCCGGAGCTGCATCAGCTGACGCCGACTCTCAGCTCACTGCAGAGCAAAGGTCACAAGGTCGCGTTGATCACCGACGGACGCATGTCCGGCGCTTCCGGCGCGGTACCGGCCGCTATTCATCTCACGCCCGAATGCCTCGCCGGCGGGCCGCTCGGCAAGGTGCAGGACGGCGACATCGTGCGGCTCGACAGCTACGCAGGAACACTGGAACTCGGCGTCCCGGAAGGTGCATTGCGCAGCCGCCCGGCGCCACGACCGAGCCTGGAGCGCAACGAGCACGGCTTCGGGCGCGAGTTGTTTGCCACGTTCCGTCACGCCGCCAGCGACGCGGAAACGGGTGCGGTCTCGCTGTTCGGTGTCGGATAATGAGCAGCATGAACATCCGCTCGCTGTTGGCGCTCGCGCCCGTGATCCCGGTCCTGACCATCGAGAAAGTCGCCGATGCCGTGCCGCTCGGCCGCGCCTTGTGCGCGGGCGGATTGCGCGCGCTGGAAGTGACGATGCGGACGCCGGCGTGTCTGCCGGCGATCGAAGCGATGCGTAAAGCACTGCCCGAAGCGGTCGTCGGCGTCGGCACACTGACGCGGCCGCGCGATTTCCTCGACGCAAGTAATGCGGGCGCTCAGTTCGGCGTCAGCCCGGGCTTGACGGCGGAGCTGGCCGCAGCAGCAGCCGAGGGACCGTTCCCGCTGCTGCCCGGCGTGATGACGCCGACCGAGCTGCTCGCAGGACTCGCGTGGGGCTACGACACGTTCAAGCTGTTCCCGGCGCAGCAGGCCGGTGGCGTGAACATGTTGAAGGCGTTCGCGGGCCCGTTCCCGCAAGTGATGTTCTGCCCGACCGGCGGTATCACGCGCGCGACGGCGCCCGACTATCTGGCTCTGAAGAACGTCGCGTGCGTCGGCGGCTCATGGGTCGCGCCCGCCGAGCGCGTGCACGCCGGCGATTGGCAGGCAATCGAGGAATTGGCGCGCGATGCGGCGACGTTGAGAAGAGTGTCAGGCTGAAGCCTGACCCACAGCAGAGCTCCGGGCTTGTGGGTCAGGCTTTAGCCTGACGCCAATAGATCCAACTGCGGCGACTCTTCCTTGGCCGGGGCCGGCGGATCGTTACCCAGCAATCCCAACTGCATCGGCTGCTCGGCCGGCGGGGTTTCGAGCAGCGCGAGCGCTGCGAGCGGCTGCGTGACCGACGCGGGTTCGGGGGCGCTTACAACCGCAGCTGCGGGAGCGGGTGGTGCGACCAATTCAGGCGCAAGGGTAAGTACCGGAGCGGCTGCGGGGACGGTTGTCGAAACTGGTGCAGGCGCGGGGGCAGGCGTCGCAACCGATGCGGGAGCCGGCTTCGCGGCTGACGCGGGGGCGGGTGTCGCAACCGACGCGGGGCCGGCTTCGCGGCTGACGCGGGGGCGGGTGTCGCGGCCAGCGCGGGCGCAGGGCGTGGCACACCTGGTTTCGGTGTGGCAATCGCCTCCATCGACAGCAGCTCTTCCGACTCGTCCGCCACGCCACGTGCGCGCTCGTTGAACGCGCTCTCCTTCTGCGGTTTGGCCAACTCCGCTTCGAACACTTGCAGCACGTCGCCGTTCGATTGCTGATTGGCGATCTGCTGCGACAGGTTCTGCTCGCGCTTGTTGCGCTCCTGTTCCTGCTCGAGGCGCCACTTCGGCAGCGCCTCGGCCGACTCCGTGACCTTCGCCTCCAGCGAATCCGGATCGTGGAGCTCCGTCATCGTGACCAGCGGCTTCTTGCTGTCGGCAGTCGCGCCGACCTTCGCCGGGACCGGGACGCTCGCGTCGATCTCCGGCGTCGGCATCTCCTGGCTGACCAACGACTGACGACCGATGAGGTCGTAGTACAGCTGCAGATATTTCTGCAGCGAGCTCACGTAAACGTAGTTCTGAAGCGCGTGCTTGCGCGCGCCGTGCGCCATCGCGGCGCGCTTCTCCGGCGTGAGCTGCAACACGCGCAGGATGCCTTTCACGAACGCCGGCGCGCTGCCGGCTTCGATCGCCACGCCATGGTGTCCGATCACCTCGCCCTGCGCGCCGAGTCCGGTCGCGACGCACGGCACGCCGCACAGCATGGCCGCCACGAGTTGCATGCGTGAGCCGTCGTTCTGGGCGCTCGAGCACACGACGTCGCAGGCATTGAAGAGCGACGCCAGGTCCGACCACTCGCCAAGCAACTGCGTGCGACCGGCGAGCGTGCCGCCGCCGACGAGCGCCATGAGCGGCGCGTTGCCTTTCTGCACGCCGTGACCGGCCAGCACGACCGCGACGTTCGGATTGGTCTTGATCAGCTCGCCGACCGCCTTGATGAACGTCGCATGGTCGTACTCAGGCTGGAACGGCGCGACCATGCCGATGACGAATGCCTCCGGGCCGAGGTGCAGCTGCTCGCGGATCTTGCGGCGTGCGGCCGGGTCGGGCTTGAAGCGAGTCGCGTCGATACCGGGCGGAATGGTGAGATGCTCGCCTTCCGGAAATCCCGCGCGACGATGCTGAGCGCCGCCGGCGTCCGACGCATACACGATGCGGTCCGCGTTCGCTGTTGCCTTCACGGCCTGCTTGAGCTTCTGGCGATCGATCATCCCCGCGCCGCGCGGCAGCGGCGCAGTGTTGCCAACCGTCCAGACGACCTTGATCTTGCGATCGCAGCGCTTGCGCACGCCGTGCGCGAAGATCTGCGCGGTGTAGCCCCACGCGTGGATGACGTCGGGCTTGAATGCCTTGGCGGCCTTGACCAGCTCGCCGAAGCCGCCGATCGAGAACTTCTGGCGCGACAGCGCTACGTCATGAACAGGCACGCCGTTCTGCCGCAACATTGCGGCCGGCACTGCACCGGGCGCGAGGCACACGACCTGCGTCTTGACGCGCTGCTTGGGCATGCGCGTGAGGACGGGCATGAGCAAAGACTGTTGCAGGCTCGTAGCGACGGCCGCCGAGCTCACAACGTGCAGGATACGTATTTGTCTTAGATTTGCTTCGGACACGAGTCGAGTGCGCGCGAAGAATTAACCGCCGCAAATGCTAGCAGTACTGCGATTGAGGACATCCCTGCACACGCAGGAATTGTTAAACCGAACACAATTCGGAGGTGACAAGATTTGGCACTGCGAGACGCGGGTCACACGCGGGGTGACCAAGGGGCAGTTGCTGCCCCGGGGAATCCCGCGCGAACCCGCGTGGGACTGTCTCAGCTCACTGCCCACAGATAAGTCGCCGCATAGGCCCGATACGGTCGCCAGCCCTCCGCCAGGGCCAGCAGCTGCGCCGGCGACTCGACTTGTGCCGCGCGGATCAGTCCGAGATCGGTTTCGGGGAAGGCGTCCGGATCGCGCCCGAGGCGGATTCCGAGATAGGCGCGCGTCCAGGGACCGAATCCAGGCAGCGCTTTGAGCGCGGCCTCGACCTCCGGCCACGGGAGCTCGAAGTCGACGCGGCCGTCGGCCACTGCGCGCGCGAACAATCGCACCGTCTCGACACGCTTGCCCGGCATTCCGATGCTGACGAAATTGGCGTCGGCCACGCATTCCGGCGTCACTGTGCCGCAGCGTTCGACGAGGCGTCGCATCAGCGTGCCTGCCGCTGCCACGGTCACCTGCTGACCGAGAATCGTGCGAATGCACAACTCGAACGGTGACCACGCGCCGAGCGGCCGCATCCCCGGAACGTTCGCAATGCGTCGCTTCAACGCCGGCGAGCGACGCAGGTGCTTCTGAATGCGCTCGGCATCGTGACTGACGTCGAGCAACCGACCGACGTTATTCAAGACCTCGTTCGCCTTGACGCGACCATTCGCCGTCACGCGCAGCTGCGACGTCGACGCGTCGTAGCCAACAGCGATGGTGCGCGCGCCGACCTGCCGCACGAAGCAGTCGTTCTCGATGCGCTCGAACTGCGGGATGAGTCGGTGCGAGAAATAGTCGAGCAGGTGCCGCCAGGGGAACGGCGCTCGGACCGCGACGTGGCCGATCAACATGACGATCGAACCTACCTGGCCGCGGCCGGCTGGCCGGCGTGGCTGGTCACGCCGCCGATCAGCACCATGCGCATCGCCTCCTGCACCGACAGATCCGTTTCGGTGAGCTCCGTCGCCGGCAGGTACATCGTGTAACCGCCAATCTGGTAGCTCATCGGGAAGTACACGGCGACCAGTCCGGTCGCGTTGCCGCCGAACAGGCGCGTGCTGACGTGCTCCTCGGTGACGAAGCCGATCAGCTGCGCGCTGCCGAAGCTCCACAGCACCACTCGCTTCAGATCGCGCGCTTTGCCACCCGCGGGCAGGAACTGCGTGATGTCCTTGAAGGCGCCGAAGATCGTCTTGACGATCGGGATTCGCGCGAGGAACGACTCGCCGATGCGCAGCAGATAGCGCACGACATACGCATTGACCATCACGCCGGCGAGCAGCACCAGCAGGAAGCCGACCAGCAGCCCGAGCCCAGGCCAGTAGCGATCTTCGGGCAGCAGCGCGCGCAACGGCCCGCTGAGGATCCGCTCGGCCGTGCTGCCGAGCCAGAAAACCAGGTAGACCGTCAGGGTCACCGGCAACAGGGCGACCAGGCCCTTGAGGAAGGTATTCCACAACCGACGCATTGCCGCTCCGCTGCGCACCCACGAACAGGTGGCGCGCAGTATAAACTTCCGCACGGCTCGCATCCGGTCGAACGCTTTGGTCGAAATGTCTTCGTAATGCTCAACCGTCTCACGGCGCTGGCGGCGCTGCTGGCGCTCGGCACGCATGGTCTCGCTCACGGCGCTCAGCTGCCGCCTGCGGTCTCGCGCGCGATGGCTCGCGTCGGCGTTCCGGCGCAGCGCGTGAGCATCTACGTGCGCGACGCAGGCACGAACGAGGTGGTAGTCGAGCTCAACAGCGACGCAGCTCGCAGCCCCGCATCGACGATCAAAGTGCTGACGACGTTCGCAGCGCTCGACATGCTCGGGCCCGCGTACACGTGGAAGACGCGCGCCTATGCCGGCGGCCGGGTCGAGAACGGCGTGCTCCACGGCGACCTGTACCTGGTCGGTGGCGGCGATCCGTACATGACGGACGAGCGCTGGTGGAGCTTCGTGCAGGGACTGCGCGAGCGCGGTCTGGCGAAGGTCACCGGCGACGTCGTCATCGACAACAACTACTTCGCGCCCATCACCGAGAGCCGGGCGGCTTTCGACGCGCAGCCGTTCCGCAGCTACAACGTGTTGCCGGACGCGCTGATGGTGAACTTCCAGAGCTCGCGCTTCACCGTGAACCCCTTCGGCGAGCGCTCCCGGCCGCAGATCGTCGTCAGCCCGCTGCCGGCCAACCTCGTATTGAAGAATCAGGTGCGGCTCGGCGCCGGCCGCTGCAATCCTGCCGACGGCGGGCTGGTGTTCGACATGCCCGATCGCACCGATCCGAACACGCTGGTCGTGCGCGGCGTGTTTCCGGTTTCGTGCGGCGTCTACTCGGTGACGCGCGCGATCATGACCGCACCGGACTATGCATATGGAACGTTTCGCACGATGTGGACGCAGGCGGGTGGAGCGATCGACGGTGCGGCGCGCCTGGCGCCCCTGCCATCCAACGCGCGCCTGCTGTTCGAGTACGACTCGCTGCCGCTCTCCGAGATCATCCGTCTCGTCAACAAGTTCTCGAACAACGTAATGGCGCGCCATCTGCTGCTCACGGTCGGCATCGCCGAATTCGGCCCGCCCGCTTCGGCCGAGCGCGGTCGTAACGCGACGCTCGCGTGGCTCGCGAGGCGCGGCATCCGTGCGAACGGATTCGTGCTGGAGAACGGCTCGGGCTTGTCGCGCACGGAACGCGTCACCGCGCGCGGGCTCGGCGAAATGCTCGACGTGGCGTGGCACAGTCCGTTCATGCCGGAGTTTGCAGCGTCGCTGCCGCTGTCGGCGACGGACGGCACGTTGCGCAATCGCTTCAACTCGCCGGGCATGCACGGACGCATTCGCCTGAAAACAGGGCGCATCGACGACGTGAGTGCGCTCGCGGGTTTCGTGAACGCGGCGTCCGGCCGCACTTACGTCGTAGTCATCATGGTCAATCATCCCGGCGCGCACGCCGGCCTCGGCGAAGCCATTCAAGCCGAGCTGATTCGCTGGGTCTTTGGCCAATAATTCCTGACAAGGAATTCTTACGCCGTTTCTGCTCGCAGCGGTTTTACAACAGCTGTTGCGGAACCGCCCGCGTCGCCCTGCCGTTTCGCTGTCACGAGCTTGCACCCGCAGGCACGCAGGAGACTCGGAACATGAATCGATCAGTTGTGTTGGCAATGGCGGTCGCAGGAGCTTGCGCCGGCTCCCTCGCCTGTAGCAGCGCGTTCGCGCAAGGCATCGAGAACGACGAGGGCCTCTACATCGGCGGCGGCATCGGCCAGTTCAACGTGCAGATCGACGACCTCGACGAGACGGACGAAGCTGTCGAGACGCTCGATGACGACGACAACGCGTGGAAAGCGTTCGTCGGCTGGCGCATGAACCCGTACTTCGCGCTGGAGCTCGCGTACATCGACTTCGGCGGTCCCAGCGACCGCTTCGAAGGCGGAGGCAGCGAGCGGCGACTTCACGGTCGACATCAGCGGCTTCGCGCCGTACCTCATCGGCACCATTCCGCTCGGACCGGTGGAGCTGTTCGGTAAGGTCGGCTACTACTTCTACGACATCGACTTCCAGGTCGACATCGACGACCCGACGTTCCCGGACGTCGACGGCGGTGCGAGCGACGAAGACCTGTTGTACGGCTTCGGCGTCGGCATGACGTTCTTCGAGCGCCTGAATGCGCGCCTGGAGTACGAAAAGATCGACTCCGATTTCATCGACGACGCGGACGCGCTGTGGCTCTCGGGCCAGTGGCGCTTCTGACGAGAAGTCAGACAGCGATCCGCACAGGCAAGCGCCGGGCACCCCAGGTGCCCGGCGCGCCGTCGAAGACGCCGGGCAGCTGCGCGGCGCAGTGAAGGCAGCGACCCTGCCCGTCCAGCCGCCATTCCCCTAGCTCATACCAATCGCGCTCGATCACGCGAGTGCCGCAGCCAGCGCAATACGTGCTGGAACCTGCCGGATCGTGCACGTTGCCCGTGTAGACGTATCTGAGTCCGTTCGACAGAGCAACCTGTCGCGCGCGCGTGAGCGTCGCGGCCGGCGTGCGTGCCTTGTCCATCATCTTCCAGTCCGGATGGAACGCGGTGAAGTGCAGCGGCACATCCGGACCCAGCTTGTCGTGGATCCAACGCGTCATCTGTTCGAGCTCCGCGTTCGAGTCGTTCTCGTCGGGGATCAGCAGCGTGGTGATTTCGAACCAGACCTTGGTCTCGTGCCGCAGGTACTGCAGCGTCTCCAGCACAGCGCCGAGCTCGGCCCCGCAGATCTTGCGATAGAAGCGCTCGGTGAAGCCTTTGAGATCGACGTTGGCCGCGTCCATGTGTTGATAAAATTCGGCGCGCGGTTGCGGGCACATGTAGCCGGCGGTGACGGCAACGCTGCGCACGCCACGCTCGCGGCAAGCATCGGCGACATCGATCGCGTATTCCATGAACACGACTGGATCGTTGTACGTGTACGCGACGCTCGCGCATCCAAGGCGCAGCGCCGACGACGCGAGCTGCTCGGGACTCGCACGATCCGCGAGCGTGTCCATCTCGCGCGACTTGCTCATGTCCCAGTTCTGGCAAAACTTGCAGGCAAGGTTGCAACCGGCCGTGCCGAACGACAGCACCGAAGTACCCGGCAGGAAATGATTCAGCGGCTTCTTCTCGATCGGGTCGACGCAGAATCCGCTGGAGCGTCCGTAGGTGTAGAGCCTGACTTCGCCGCCCTCGACGCCGCGCACGAAGCACAGGCCGCGCTGCCCGTCGTGCATCTTGCACGCGCGCGGACACACGTCGCACTGCACGCGACCGTCGTCGAGCTTGTGCCAGTACTTCGTCGGGTGATACATACGAGCAATCATGCGCCCCGAGCGAGGAAAGACAAGCCGGCCGCCGGCAGTCGCGGGACTGTTCTATCCCGACGACGAACGCGAGCTGCGCGATGTCGTGTCGGAATACCTTCGACAGCACAGCGCCCCTGCGACTGACGCGACGCCGAAGGCGCTCATCGTCCCCCACGCGGGCTATATCTACTCGGGCGGCATCGCTGCGGCTGCGTACGCGACCGTTGCATCGCTGCGGCAGGTCATTCGCCGCATCGTGCTCATCGGCCCCAGCCATCGCGTTTATCTGCGCGGCATTGCCGTGCCCGCCGCGAGCTCGTTCGCGACGCCGCTCGGAGAAGTCGCGATCGATCGAGAACTGAAGGCATCGCTCCTGCAACGCGGCGATGTGATCGAAGCTGACGCTCCGCACGCGCAGGAACATTGCCTGGAGGTTCAGCTGCCGTTTCTGCAGATGCTGTTCGACGACTTCACGCTGCTGCCGCTGGTGATCGGCTCGGCCACGCCCGAGCACGTCGGCGCTACGCTGGCGCATGCGTGGGGAGACGTGAGCACGCTGATACTCGTGAGTTCCGACCTGAGCCACTATCACACCTATGAGCAGGCCCGGCACATCGATGCGGTGACCACCGCTTCGATCCTGCGTCGCGAACCGACGCTCGCCGGTGAACAGGCCTGTGGCGCGGTCGGCATCAACGGACTGCTGCATCTAGCCGGCGAGCGTGAGCTGCCGGTCTCGGAGATCGCGCGCTGCAACTCCGGCGATACTGCAGGCGACCGGTCGAGGGTGGTGGGCTACGGAGCGTTTGCGGTCCATGAACCTGGCCACGCCTGAGCGCCGCGAGCTGCTTGCGCTGGCGCGAGCTTCCATCGATTCCACTTTGTCGAGCGGCAGCGCTGTCCGTCAGCTCGTGCCGTTCACTACAGCTGCGCTGTTACCCGGTTTGACGGTGCGACGTTCATCTTTCGTGACTCTGCGGCGAGGCGAAGAGCTGCGCGGGTGCTGCGGAACGCTCGATGCGCCGCGCCCGCTCGCCGAAGACGTCTGGCGCAACGCCTGGGCGGCAGCTTTCAACGACTACAGGTTTCCGCCGCTGACCGCGGCGGAATGGCCACACCTGAATGTGCATCTGTCACTGCTCACTGTGCCCGAGCCGCTCGAGGTTGCGACGGAAGAGCAGCTGCTCGCCCTGCTGCGGCCGTCGATCGATGGGCTGATCCTCGAATCGGATGCGGGACGCGCCACGTTTCTGCCGGCCGTGTGGGAACAGATCCCGGATCCGGCGCAGTTCGTGCGGCAATTGAAGATGAAGGCGGGTTGGCCGGCGACGTATTGGTCGAGCAGCGTGCGGTGCTCGCGATATACGACGGAGAGTTTCGGCGAAGAGTCGTCAGGCTGAAGCCTGACCCACAAGATTGAGCAGTGCGCGGATCGGGACGTCGATCCATGTCGGCCGATGATCGAGCTCGCGCTGCAGCTCGCGCAGCGCGCAGTCGATCTGGAACAGCGCGGTCAGCTTCGCGAACGTCGTGTCATCCGCGGGCACGCAACTCGACTCGACGGCCGCACGCCGATAGCCCTGCAGGAAGAACTGCGTGGCCTGCTTCAACCATTCGTCCAGCGCCGGCGCCAGCGGATCGCGCAGATCGGGGCGCCCCATGCCGACGCGAGCCAACGCGGTCGCCCGCGCATAGTCGAACGACCGCAGCACCCCGGCGACGTCGCGCAGCGGCGAGTCCTTCATGCGTCGTTCCTCGATCGTCAGCGCCGCGTTGCCTTCGAATCCCGTGAGCAGAAAGTCGTCCGCGACCAGCAGCACCTTGCCGAGATGCAGGTTGCCGTGATGGCGCATCTTCAGGCCCGCGACCGGTCCGCTGCAGAGCTCGCGAATGCGAGCCAGCAGCGGCTCCGCGTGCGCGAGCAGATCCTGAGCGGCTATTGCCTGCCGATCGCCGAGCGCGGTCATATGTCCGCGCAGCGCGCGCAGCACGTTGTCGGCTTCGAAATGAATTGCGCTGTACCAGCGCGACTGGTCCGCGCTCTTCAGCGGCTCGGTGGCGAACGCCTGATCGCCGGGATCGGCGCCCGCCAGCACGCAATGCAGCTGACCGATGCGTCGGCCGAGCGTGTGCATCTGCGCAGTGAAGAGTGCATGCGGCGAACCGGAGACCTCGACGTCCTGCGTCGAAAACATCGTGGTGGCGTAGCGCTCCAGGTGGTTCAGCGAGTAGTTCCACACGTCGCCCTGGTGACCGACAGCGGCGAACAACGCAGCCAGCACTGTCGTCTCGCCAGCCACGTGCGTGACGCTGCCTGCCAGCGGCGCGATCGACCGATAGCCCGCGCGCGTCAGGAAGCTCGTCATCTCGACGTCGGGGTTCAGCCCGGCTTCGGCGCGACGATATGCCTTGAGGAATATCTTGTCGTCGAGGATCACGCTGGTATTGGTCGCGTCGGCCCCGACATGCTCGATCGAATGTCCGCGCACTTCTGCGAGCGCAGGCACCTCGCCGGTCGAACGGAATTGCAGCTCGCCGCCTGCGAACGGCACGGTCGAATTGGCGGCCGCACAGTGCGCGAGACCGAGACAGAACGCCGGATCGGCGAACGCATCGATCAGCACGCCGACCCGCGCGTGCTCGCGCACTTTCGCGAGAGTCCACTCCGCCGTGCGCAGCGCGCCGGTCTCCGGGCCATCCTCCCAGGCGAGCGCGAGCGGCAGAAAGTATCGCTGGCGCGCGCCGCCGACCTCGGCATCGACGAATGACAGCAGAAACGTCCGATGCTCGTTGCGCCAGAGCGAAGCCAGCCCGAGCCGGGTCGCGCCGGGTGTGCCGTTGTGATGCGCGAACCAGCCGCGCGGACGCAGGAACTCGGGGAGAACTTCCTGCTCCAGTTGCTGGCGCGTGCGGCGCGCGACGCTGCTCACTGCCGGCCCGCCGACCTGGTCCGTCAGGAAAGTAGCCAGCTCCTGCGACAGCACCAGCACGGGCAGCTCCGTCGCCGGCAGCCGCTCGACGTGCCAGGACGGCGGCGCCGCCGAGTCGCTCAACAGCATCCAGAAGAAACCATGCGCCGCGAGCGTCAGGAAGTACGGCAAATCGCCGATCGGCGGAAAAGCGTTGCGTCCCATCAGCTCGACCGGCACGCGGCCTTTGAACTTCGACAGGTCCAGCTCGACCGCCTGCGCCGTCTGCGCCAGGTTGGCCACGCACAGCACGATCTCGGCGCCGCAGGTGCGCACGTACGCAATGATCTTGCGATTCTGCGGCCGCACGAATTCGAGCGTGCCGCGGCCGAAGCACTGATGCTGCCGGCGCACGGCGAGAATGCGCCGCGTCCAGTTGAGCAGCGAGCCCGGATCGCGGCTCTGCGCTTCGACGTTCACGGCCTGGTAGCCGTAGATCGGATCCATGATCACGGGCAGGTACAGGCGCTGCGGATCGGTGCGCGAGAAGCCGGCGTTGCGATCGATGCTCCATTGCATCGGCGTGCGCACGCCGTTGCGGTCGCCGACGTAGATGTTGTCGCCCATGCCGATCTCGTCGCCGTAGTAGATGATCGGCGAGCCGGGCATCGACAGCAGCAGGCTGTTCATCAGCTTGATGCGGTCGACGTCGTTGCTGAGCAGCGGCGCGAGCCGGCGGCGGATGCCGACGTTGACGCGCATGCGCGGCTCCTGCGCGTACATCTTGTACATGTAATCGCGCTCGCGGTCGGTGACCATCTCCAGCGTCAGCTCGTCGTGGTTGCGCAGGAAGATGGCCCACTGGCAGTTCTCGGGAATGTCCGGCGTCTGCCGCATGATCTCCGCGACCGGGTAGCGGTCTTCGAGCGCCACGGCCATGAAGATGCGCGGCATCAGCGGAAAGTGATAGGCCACGTGGCATTCGTCGCCGTCGCCGAAGTACTCGCGCACGTCCTCGGGCCACTGGTTCGCCTCCGCGAGGAACATCCGGCCGGTGTACTCGGCGTCCATCGCCGCGCGCATGCGCTTCAGCACCGCGTGCGTTTCGGGCAGGTTCTCGTTGCTGGTGCCCTCGCGCACGCACAGGTACGGAATCGCGTCGAGCCGCATGCCGTCCACGCCCATGTCCATCCAGAAGCGCATGACTTCGATCACGGCTTCGACGACGCGCGGGTTGTTGTGGTTGAGGTCGGGCTGGTGCGTGAAGAAGCGGTGCCAGTAGTACTGGCCGGCGACCGGGTCCCAGGCCCAGTTCGAGCTCTCGGTATCGGTGAAGATGATGCGCGTGCCGGCGAACTTCTTGTCGTCGTCGCTCCAGACGTAGAACTCTCGCTCGGGCGAGCCGGGCGGCGCGCGGCGCGCACTCTGAAACCACGGGTGCTGATCGGAGGTGTGGTTGATGACCAGCTCGGTGATGACCTTCAGCCCGCGCCGGTGGGCCTCCGCCACGAAGCCGCGGAAGTCCTCCAGCGTGCCGTAGTCGGGGTGCACGTTGGTGTAGTCGGCGATGTCGTAGCCGTCGTCGCGCAGCGGCGACGGATAGAACGGCAGCAGCCACAGCGTGTTGACGCCGAGCTCCTGGATGTAATCGAGCCGCTGGGTCAGCCCGGCGAAGTCCCCGATGCCGTCGCCGTTGGCGTCGTGGAACGCCTTGACGTGCATCTGATAGATGATGGCGTCCTTGTACCAGAGCGGGTCATCGATCATGTGTCGTTAGCCGTGCCGCTGACTTGGCTCAACGCCTACAGTACGCCCGAAGGTTCCCGCACAGCAGGCCCACGCCCGCGCGCATTGACAGCCGGCGCAGCCCGCTCTTACTTTGAGGCCATTCGGGAACCCAAGCTGCCCATCCGTTTCAGGAGCTGCCATGGCCGATGGCGACATGCCGCGCGCCCGCTTCCACTCGATGTGCGACGGCACGAAGGAAGACTGGGATTGCATCAGCAAAGCGATGAAACCGTTCGTCCTCGAGCTGCCCGACCGCGTGCTCGCGCACCTGAAGATGCTGCAGGGGGACTGCGGCGGTTTCGCCATCGATCGCCTCGAACATTGCCTGCAGACGGCGACGCGCGCCCACCGCGACGGCCGCGACGAGGAATACGTGGTCTGCGCGCTGCTGCATGACATGGGCGACATCCTCGGCCCGCGCAATCACGCCGACGTTGCGGCCGCGATTCTCAAGCCATTCGTATCCGAGCAGAACCACTGGATGGTCGAGAAGCACGCGATCTTCCAGGGCTACTATTTCTTCCACCATCTCGGCCTCGACCGCAACATGCGCGAGGAATTCCGCGACCACCCATGGTACGCCGTCACCGAGGAGTTCTGCCGCGTCTACGACGGCCCGGCGTTCGATCCGCGCTTCGTCAGCATGCCGCTCGAGGAATTCGAGCCGATGGTGCGGCGGGTGTTCGCCAACGTGAAGAACTCCATCTACGTGCCGCAGGCGGCGCCGGCGCCGTTCTGAAATTCCACCGATGACTAGTCAACCGGCGCGACGTCCGCGGCGCCGGCCGGCGGCAATTGCCGTTTCCTGCTAACGGCCCTGCGGGCGAGCGCGGCAGGCCGGGCGAAAGCTGCTTGTGCCGGTGCGCTGCAGAAAGTAGCCTGTCGACAGAACCGAGACCCTCCGACCCCGCATCCCACGGATCATGCCGCGCCTGTTCTGCGTCGTCATCGCGAGTCTTCTGGCCGGTCTGGCCGCCGCGCGGGCCGCCGATGCCCCGCGCCGCCCGGAAGCGCAGCAGGAATACTGGGCCCAGGTCGATCGCAAGGACTGGAGTGCGGCGATCGCAGCCGGGGAGCAACTCGTAGCCGCAGCGCGCGCCAAGGAGCCGCAGGAGCCTCTGGCGCTGGCGGAGGCACTGACACTGCTCGGTAACGCACAATTCGGCGCCAAAGATTACATGGCAGCAGAAAAGGCGTTCGCGGAGTCGCTGCAAACCGTCGAGCAGCACGCCGGCGGAGCGAGCGCGAAGCTGCTCGATCCGTTGCGCGGGCTGGGGTACACGCTGGCCGCCGCCGGCCGTCACAATGAGGCGGTCCCGCCGCTCGAACGTGCTGTGCTGATCGACCGCCGCAGCTACGGCCTCTATGACATCGGCCAGCAGAACCTCCTGCGGCAGCTGGCGCAGAGCCTGTCGAAGCTCGGTCGGGCCGACGAGGCCGAGCGCCACATCATGTACCTGCTGCAGCTCAGCGAGCGCGTCTATGGCAGGCGCGATCCGCGCCAGGTGCCGATCCTGTGCTTCGTAGGCGAATGGCGGGCCGACGCCGGCGATTTCGTCGGCGCGCGCGCGATCTACCGGCACGCGCTCTCGCTCGTGGATCAGAAGTTGGGACCGAAGGATCCGGCCGCGGTCGAGCCGCTGCGCGCGCTGGCCGCGTCGTACACGCAGGAGGTCTATTACTCGACGCTGGGAATCAGGACACTGGGTCCGCGGATGCCCACCGACGCGGACGGCGTCAGCAACGACTCGAAGGCGCTCAACCCGCGGTATCTGGGCAACGAAGGCTCGGACGTACTGGAACGCGCCATGAAGATTCTCGAGGCGCAGCCAGCGTCGGCGCACGACACGCTCGTCGCAACGCTGATCCAGGCGGGTGACTGGTATCAGATCAAGCACCAGCCGGAGAGAGCCCTGCCCTACTACCGTCGCGCGGCTGCGCTGAACGCGACGTTGAGCGGAGCGACCGGGGCGCCGCCTGCGGAGACGGCAACGCCAATTACAACGATGACGGCAGCAACATCAGAGCCCGCGCCGTTGAGTTTCCCCGTGCGGGTCTACTATCCCTCGCCCAGCCGCCTCACGCGCACCATGCTGCTGCCGTCCGAGCAGGTGAACGAACGATTCGTCGAAGTGCAGTTCACCGTGACCGACGCGGGTGAAGTCTCGGATGCGAAGGTCACGGGTGCGAGCGGCACGCCACGCGAGGTTTCGGAAACGCTGCAGGCGATTCGCGCCGCGCGCTTCCGTCCGAAGTTCGTCAACGGCGAACCCGTCGCAACGACGGGCATGACGAATCGCGAAGTGTTCCGCACCCGCAAGGAAAGCGTGGACGGCGGACGGTAGCTAACTGGCTAGCTAGCGGGCGGCGGCTCTTCTTCCTTCGGCGGGCTCGTCCTGCGGCGGCGAGTCGTCGGACTCCTCGCTCGAATCCTCTTCCTCGGTCTGACCGCCGGGCGCTAGCCGGCGCTGCAGGCGCAGGCTGCTGCGTGTTCGCCGGAGCGCTGGGATCGGGCACGGGCTTCACGAGCGTATCGGCCGTCGGGCCTTCCGGCAGGAGCCCGCGCACCGTCGCCTGCTCGCGGAATTCCACCGCCAGCTTCGCGCCGGCATCGCGCATCGCGAGTGCTGTCGCAGTCTGCAGCGGCGGCGCACTCGACAAACCTTCCGCGGGCGCCGTGCCGTAGCCGGTGAACCCCCACGAATCGGCGAGCTTGCCGTCGGGCAGGTAGATGTTCACGCGATATTTGATGCTCACCGCGAAGAACGGCGAGCCCGCGTCGCGCGGCGTTACGAATGCGAACTCCTCGATGCTCGGCTCCAGGATCGCGCGGACGCCGCTGTCGGCGTGCGTCTGGCCGGCGCTGACGCTTTCGACCTGGACCACGCGCTCGAACAGCGCGTTCATCAGCCGCGTGATGCCGTCGGACTGCGCCTTGCCGAGATCGACGTGCCAGTCGGTGCTCCAGCGCTCCTCGTTGTGCACGTAAGTCGAGAATTCCTTCGGGATGAACAGCGCCACCGCGATCGGCATCTTCACGACCAGCGGCGTGGGGATGTTCGTGTTGGCGATCAACCGTATCGGGCCGCACCCGGCCAGCGTGACGAGCGCCAGTGCACTCAAGCCGCAGACGAGCGGCGCGCGAAGTCTGGAGATCCTGCTCTGGGTTTTCATGGAGCGCTCATGTTGGCGAGGGCCGGCGTTGCCGGCGCCGGCGTCGGTGTCGACGCGCCGATCTGGAACGGGGACCGCGAGCGCTCCGGGTTGTCCAGGCCGACGAAGGTACCGCCGTTGCGCTGACACAGGATACGCATCAGGGTCGCAAACCGGATGCTGGTGTATTGCGGAGCGTCTGGCCGCACGGGAAAGCCGATAGCATGAATACGCACGCGACGCTCGCCGGTTTGATCCTCGCGATTGATGATGTCCACGCCCTTGACCACGGAGTCGATCGACGGGCCGGTGAACTCATCGCCGAGGACATAGAGGCTAATCTTTTTGTCCTTGGCGTGATAGGTACGGATGGCCTCGACGATGCCTTCGATCGGGCTGGAATTCGAGAACGCGTTCCAGGTGCGCAGCCGCTCGATGGTCGTGCGGCGCTGTGCCGGCGTGTCGGGAATCCACTTGCCGCGGTAACCCGTGAACATGTAGACGCCTTCGTCGTTCATTACCTGGAAACCCTTCACCTTCGGGTACAGGTTCAGGGTCTCCTCCATCTTCTTCAGCATCATCGGCCAGACATAATTGAACATGCTGCCCGAGGTATCGATGACGAAGATGATGTACTCACTGTCCACCGGGATTCCGCCGATGGCGTCGTCCTTCTTGCGGCGGAAGCCTTGCCCGAGCACGCGCTTCATTTCCTCGGTCAGCGTCTGCTGTGCGGAAGCCAGCCGGCCTTCCACCTGATTGGCGACGTCCGCCTCCTGCTTCGACGCCCGAAACTTGCCGCGGACGTCGCTCAGGTCGCCCTGCAGCCGCGCGATGCGCTTCTTCTCGTCCGACAGCTGCACCTGCTTCGCCTTGAGGTCGCGGTTCAGGATGTCGCTCTGACCCTGGATGTCGATGATCTCGTCCTGCAGCTTCAGGAGCTGCTCCTGCACGTCTTCCTGCGACTGCTCGATCTCGGGCGAGCGCATATTGCTGAGCACCAGCAGCAGCACGACCGAGCCGAGGCCGCAGGTGATGCAGTCGAGGAACGAGATGCTGAAGATCTCGGTCTCGCGGCGTTTGATACGTCGTGCCATGGCGCGGCCCTACGGCCAGTCCTTCGACGGGCTCAGGAACGAGCCGCCAGTGGCCCGCGCCGCGACCCAGAAGGCGCTCGGCGCCATCGGATCGCCTTCCATCGGCATCAGGATGACGTTGAACGGCACGTCGCGCGGATATTTCGTGAACGCGCGCTCGAACAGCTTGAGCCGGTCGTCGCCGTCGATGGTCTTGCGGATCAGCGGCGCGCTCGCGCCCTGCGTCGGCAGGCCGTCGGTGATCATGATCACGTTGTCCGGCTTCGGATTGAGCGCGTTCAGCGCGATGAACGCATTCTCGATGCTGGTGCCGTCTTTCGGCACGATCTTGTGCAGAGCCTGCAGCGCTTCGGTCAGCGCGTTCGGGTCGTCCGTCTTCAGCCATTTGCCGTCGGTGTTCGGCTGCAGCGCCCAGGTCTTGGTATTGAATACGTAGAGCTGGAACTGCGATTCGAGCGGCAGCTGCGCCGCGAGCCAGTCGACCGTCGAGAGCGTGCGCCGCCACTTGCTCGACATCAGCTTCTGGGTCTCGGACATGTTACGCATGCGCAGGATGTTCACGACGGTCTCGTCGAGCATGCTGGCGGACACGTCGACCAGCACGAGGATGTGATTGCCGCCGACCTTGAGACCGGTGAGATATTGCCGGTCGCCGGTCCCGATGAAGCCGCGCACGCGCGTGCCGGTGGCGCTCGCGTCCTTGCTCGCTCCCTCGAGCCGCCGCGCGCCTTCCTCCAGCGATTTCAGGTCGGCCTTGAGCCGCTCGATCGCCTCGCGTCGCGACAGCGTTTCCTTGTCCGCGTCGGCCAGCTCGATCTTGAGGCGTTCCGTTTCGGTGAGGACGCGCGTGCCGAGGCCTTGCGTCTTTACCTGCTCCTCTTCGGTCTGAATCATCGAATTGCGCAGCTGGACGAGCTTCTGATAACCCTCGAGCACCTGTTCTTCCAGCTTCGAGACTTCGGCGCGCTGCTGCTTCGACTCGGTGGACTGGCGCAGGCCGCCTTGCGCGCTGATCAACACGTAGACGAGCACCACCGACCCGAATGCACAGGTGATGCAGTCGAGGAACGACATGCTGAAGACTTCAGTCTTGCGGCGCGCCATCGTCGTTCACCAGTTGAATCAGCTCGAGCGTGACGCCGGGCGAACCCAGGCGCAGTCGATCGCCCACGGTAAGTGCCGTGCGGCCGGCCACGCGTTCTTCGTTTACGTACGAACCGTAAGTACTGTGATCTTCGATCATGACGGCGCCGTTGCGCCGGACGACCGTGCAATGTGTGCGCGATACACCGGGCGAAGAGCTCGGCAGCACCAGCGCGCGCCGGCGATTGTCGATGGACCAGCCGATCACGAGCGGTGCGTCGGAAATTTTCCACGCGCGTCCCTGGAACAGCAGATGCGTCGGGCGCAGCGGCGTCGGCGTCGCCTCGGGCTCAGCGGCAACTTCACCGCCCGCCGCGCGCGCGATCGGCAGGTGATAGACCAGCGCCAGCGAGTCGGGCCGGCTGATCGTGGCTTCGTGTTCGAGCGTGCCGAGCGCAGCGGCGCCGCGCGGCAGGAGTTTGACCTCGCAGTCGCGCAGCGTATCGAAGCGGTCGAGCAGGCCGGGGAACGCCGCGATGCGCGGTGCCAGCCGCAGCTGGATCTGCATGCCTGCGACGCGCGCACCCTGCACCAGGCGCAGCAGCTCTGCATAGTGCGGTTCGAGCGCGGCGGTCAGGCTCGCGCGTTCGATCTCGACCTCGAGCGGCCGATCGCCGAACTGCATGGCGACGAGGGTTTGTTCCTGTTCGTGCAATTGGCCGAGCACGGCCGGCAACTGGTCGACCAGGCGCTGCTCCGTGCCCGCGTCGTGCAGCGGGTCGAAGCGCGTCTTGCGAATGAACGTCTCGGCGATGAACTGCATCAGCGTCTGCTGGATGTCGAGCACGCCATGCCGCAGGGCGATCTCGTAGCGACTGCGCTTGAGACCGGAGCGGTCGCCGCCCACATATTCGAGCACCGTGAGGATGGCCTGGTGCAACTCCAGATCCAGATGCAGCACGCGTGCCGGCGCGGCTTCGAGGCTGCACGCGGCAAGTGCCGCGTCGACGAGACCCGACACACGCACACCGGTTTCGTTGATCACTCCGAGCAGCAGCGCGAGCTGCTCGCGGCTGTAGCCGGCGGGAATCGCGAGCAGCACGCCTTCGCTTTCGGACTTGTATGGGTTCAGCAGCGCTTCGGCTTGGGCGAACGCGATGTCCGCAGTGGTTCGCGCGAGCCGGGATGGCCGGGTCAGCTCATCAGTGCTCAGGGCGCGCCAGAAGTTCGTATTCGCCAGCAGCGGCTTCAGGCGCACGCGCTCCGCCGCCTCGTTCCCGGTCCGCGTCCTGTCGTCGTCGAGAACCGCGAGGCCCGGTGCTTCGGTCAGCACCTCGCTGCTCTCGCCGCGGCGGCGGGCGAGCAGCAGGCCGGAATCTATGAGCTCGAGTGCGAGCAAGTTATCTCACCTGCATGTGCCTGATCAGATGCTGATCGATCCAGTGATCCGTGTTGTGCACGAAGCCTTCCTGCATCTGCTGCAGCTGGTGCAGGAAGAGCATCAGCACGATCGTCAGCGACAGCGCGACGAACGTGGCGTTGAACGCGATGCCGAGACTGGAGGTCACGTTGATGATGTCGCCGCTGACCGCCTTGTGGGCCTGCAGCAGTGCCTCGCTGATGTGACGCACGGTGCCGATGAAGCCGATCGCCGGGATCGCCCACGCGATGTAGCGGATCATCGCGAAGCCCGAGTCGAGCCGGTCGGCCTCGGAATCGCAGACCGCGCGCGCCGCCTCAGCCGAGTCGCGGATGCTGCGCGTCGGAGGAGAAGCGGTCGAGCGTGCGTTGCAGAGCGCGCACGACCAGCATGGCCTTCTCTTCCGGCGGCAGCTGCTCCAGCTGCCGCGCATAGTCCTTCGCGTCCTCCGGCAGCACCTTGATGCCTTCGGGCACGTGGATCAGATCGCGGTCGAGCATCTTGCGCTCGCGCCGCACCAGCAGCGCCTTGTAGCCGATGATCAGCATCGCCCACATGAAGTGGATGATCTCGGCCTCCTGCTCCGGCGCATTGATGACGAGAAAGAACGAGCGCTCCGGCACGAAGTCCGGATCGGCACGCATGCGCGCCTGCTCCGCCGCGATGATCGCGTCACCGTTCGGCCGGATCCACGCGACATAGGTCGCGTGGACGACGAGGATGGTGAAGATGAGCGCGATGAGCGTGACGAAGAACTCGCTCGGATATTGGAACCGGCGAGAGGGGAGCGGAGCGGTGGCGGTAACCATAGGGTGCTCTTTGCGTCAGATGTCGATCGGAAATGAGACGTCGAAGTCGGCGCGAACCTGCTCGGTCGGCACGAAGCGCTGTGGCGAGCGCCCTTTGCTGGCGCTGGCGGTGGGCGCCGCTTGCGTGTCGTCTTTCGCGTCCGCCGCTTCGGTCTTCGGAGTTTCGCTCGGCGCGCCGCCGGGGTCGGCCTCGGCTGCGGCCTTCAGCGCAGCTTCGGCCTGCTCGGCGATGCTGCCCTTGTCTTGCGCGGTGTCGGTCTTGGATTCCTCTGCGGCGGCTTTCTTTTCTTCAGCTGCCGGCTTTTCGGCGGCCCCCGCCTTTTCGGTAGCGGGTTTTTCCGCCACCGCGGGTTTTTCCGCCGCCACGGGTTTCGGCGTCGACGGCGACTCGGCGGCGAGCAGCAGGGAGCCCGCGGCCCAGAAGACCGCGAGCAGAATCAACATGCGCATCTGAGGATTCATGGTGATTACTCTGCGTACCGCGCGACGCGGAAGCCGACATCGTTGCGCGCGCCATCGCCGAAGTCGCGCGCGGAGAGCCGCAGATCCGTCACGCCGGAGTGTTTCCAGCTCGCGCCGCGGATGACGTGCTGTTTGCCGTCCGCGGGGCCGACCGGGTCGACCAGCGTCTGGCCGGAATCGACGCTCACAGTGTAGTAGTCGTGCACCCACTCGGCGACATTGCCGCCGAGGTCCTGCAGACCGAGCGGATTCGCCGGGAACTTGCCGACCGGCCCGGCCGCGGCGAAGCCGTCGTCGTAGTCGGGAATGACATCCTGCACGATCAATCGTGCGGTGACGTCCGCATAGTTTCCCGAGCGCGGCGCAACCGGCAGCGCATCGCCCCACGGATAGCGGCGCAGCTTGCTGCCGCCTTCGTAGCGCGCGGCCCATTCCCATTCGGCGTCGGTCGGCAGCCGATAGCCCTTTGTCATGGGATTCACGGCAACCAGCGTCTCGCCCTTCTTCTCGTAAGCGGCCGGCAGCCCTTCCTGCTCCGACAGCCAATTGCAGTACAGCGCCGCGTCCATCCAGGTGACGCCGACGACCGGCTGGTTGTCGAGATCGAGCGTGTGATTGCCGATGAGGCCCGAGCGATGCTCCGGCTTGAAGCGGCGGAACTGGCCGTTGGTCACTTCCGTCACGCTGATATAGAAACCGCGCTTGAACTCGACATCGCGCTGCGACTCGTTGGCGCGCCGGCCCGGCTCGCGCCGCGGGCTGCCCATCGTGAAGCGGCCGATCGGCATGAGGCGCAACTGCTGCTCGAACTTCGTGCGCGCGACCGCGGGCGTGGCGGCGATGCGGGACTGCTCCGGCGTCAGCAACGTCGCCTCGACGCGCTGTTGCACGCCCGGACGCGGCGTGACGCTCGCTTTGAAATCGACGAAGCCGGCTTTGCGGATCTCGATCTCGTGCGTGGTCGCGACGAGCCGCAACGTCTGATTCGCGACGCCGCTCGGCTTGCCGTCGATGAACAATTGCGCGTCAGCCGGCTGCGCGCGCACGGCGACTTCACCGAACACGCCGCTGAGCGGCACGGCCAGCGTGCGCTGTTCGCCCGCGCTCAACGACACCTGGCGCGTGACGGGTTCGTACCCGGGCCGCGTCAGGACGATGCTGTGATCGAGATCCGGCCGCAGCTCCAGCGCCAGCGGCGTCGTACCGCGATACACGCCGGCGACAGAGACGCTCGCTCCCGGCGGATCCGAACGCACGGCAAGGCGTCCGTCCGGCAGTCCAAGTTTCACCGGGCCGAGCGACAGCGGCTCGTTGGCCTTCACCTGGATATCGGTCGTCCACGGCTTGAAGCCTTCGAGACGCAGTTCGACCGGATGCGCGCCTGCCATGATTTCTGTCTGCAGCGGCGTGACGCCGCGCGGCTCGCCGTTCACCACCAACTGAGCGCCGGCGGGTTCCGACGTCACCGAAACGACTCCCCAACCCGGCACGAGCTGCGGCTTGAACGTCTGCGTCTTGCCGAGACCTTCGACGTCGACCTCGGCGGTGAAGGGCTGATAGCGCTCCGCGGCGATGGCGACGGTGTGTTTCCCTGGAGCGAGCTCGAACTCGCCGGGCGCGTTGCCAGCTTCTTTGCTGTCGATGGTCACGCGCGCAGCCGCGGGAACGTCGATGCGCAAACGGCCCGGCAGCTTCGCGAGCGTCATCGAGAACGCCTGGTTCGGCGCGTTCGTGACTTTGATCGGCAGCTGCGCGGGCACGTAACCCGGCAGCTCCGCTCGAACGTGGTAATTGCCTGGCCGCAGCAGCACGCGATCTCCGAGACGCCACGCCGGCAGTCCGCCGGAAACGCGCACGTTCGCCGCAGCCGGCACGGTGCGCAGACTCACCGACGTCGCCGTGAAAATGAACCACAGCACGAGCGCGGCGACGACGCCGACCGCTGCGAGCACGACGCGCAGCGGGCTCAGCGAAACGCGGCGCACCGGCTTGGCAGCTTCGGACTTGCGAAAGCGAATCGCTTCGATGCGCTCCGCGTCGCTGTCGCTCTCGTCCCTGCAAGCGCGCGCTCGCCGAAATGATCGGCGGAGCGGTGATGTTGCCGCCGCTGCCGTCGTCGACTTCGACCACGCGCTCGCTGTCGCTGTCAGCTATACGCAGCCGTCCCGTTCCGAGATTCACGACGTCGCCGCTACGCAGCCACGTCGAGCTCTGCACGCGCATGCCGTTGTGCAGGACTTCGGCGCCGTCCGCGGGTTGCACGAACAATTGATCTTCGTGCAGGCCGAGGTACGCTTCCGCGCCCGGCGGCCGGCCAGCCATCACGATCACGGCGCCGGCGCCGCCGACTGCGATGGGGAAATCCGCGGCCGCAAAGCGGCGCTCACCCAGGGATTCGCGAACGACCAGCCCGCTCAAATGGGATCCTCGCAACGGATCACGACGGGCTGCGGCGCCGAGCCGGGCCGCACGTTGATCTCGCGCCGTACGTCGCGGAAACCGGGCCGCGTCCCGACGAGCGTGTAGCTGCCGGGAACGAGATCGAGCGAGCGCTCGGCAAACGTCCCGAGCTCGCCGACGCGATAAATGGTGACTTGCGTGAGATTGTCCGACTGCAGCGCGACCGGCACCGGCACGTCGGCGCGCGCCACCCAATCCTTGAGAGTCGTCACCTGCTTCTGCAGCACCGGGCCGGGACTGGCAATGCTCGAAGCGCGCGCCAGCGTGTCGCGCGCAGCCGCGCGCACCGGCTGACTGAACAATCGCTCGGGCTGCGTCAGGTACAAATCGAGTTGCTCATTGAGCGCGGCGCGCGGCGAAACTCTCGCGATGCCTTCCTGCGCAGCAGCCACTGTTGAATCCAGCTCCACGACCGCACGGTACTCCTTGAGTGCATCGGCCCAGCGCTCCTGCCCTTCGTGCTCCTGCGCGACGCGGAGCTTCGCGGAGATGACGCCGGTGCGCTGTTCCTGCTCGATCTGTCGCAACGCCTGCGGAATCTCCGGCGCGTTCGGACGCACGCGCCGCGCCGCTTCGAAAGCAGAGCGCGCACCGGCGTAGTCGGCCTTGGCGAGCGCCGAATAACCCCGAGCCATCGTGCTCGCGAAAGCATCGGCCGCGAAACGCGCTTCGATGCGAGCGATGCCATCGGCGGCGCGAGGCGCCTCGGCGTCCAGCGCGAGCGCCTTGCGGAACTGCTCGACCGCGCCGACCGGGTTCGATTCCTTCTCCATACGCTCGGCGGTAGCGACCAAATTCAGCACCTGATCCAACGTCGTAGCGCGCTTCAGTCCGCGCTCGGCCACTTTGTTTCCGGGCTCGATCTTGACTGCCAGACCGAACGCAGCCTGCGCGTCGGCGGAGCGACCTGTCTGCAGCGCTTCGGCGCCAGCTTTCAACTGCGCGGCCAGCACTTCGCCGGCGCGCTTCTCAACAGTGGTCAGCAACGGGTCCATCGCCGAGAAGTGTTCGAGCGCCGTGATGTATTCGCGCGCCTCGTAGTCCTTGTCGCCGGCCGCAAGCTCTTCGGTCGCGCGCTTGAACTCTGCGCCGCCCCACTGTTCCGCCGCACGCGCGGCGAGCTTCTTCAGCCGCTCTTCGAGCGGGCCGCGACGATCGTCCGCATCCTGCTTCGCGCGGGCGAGCGCGGCGAAGTCGACTTCCTTCTTTTCGACCTCCTGCGCGGTCGGCTGCGCAGGCACTGCAGATGCCGCCTGCTTGTAACGCACCGGCTGGTCCTGCCCGACCCAGCGCGGCAACGCGAAGAACACGACGGCGACGGCGGCGACGCCCACTGCGATGGACGCAGCGCCGAGACCGCGGCGAAAGCCCTGGCGCCGCAGGTCGGCCGCAGTCGTACGCTGCGGCGCCGAGCGTTGCCATTCGCCGCGCAACGGCTCGCCTTGCGTCGAAAGCGTGCGCGCGCTCGGCGGCTCGACACGAATCGGAACGGGATCGCGGGCTGATTGATTCACGGATTGAGCGGATGCAGCGGGCGGCGCGGCCAGCACGGCAGCCAGCTCGCGTTCGATGCTCTGCATGTCGGCGGGCCTGTCTGCGGGAGATTCGGCGAGCAGCTGCGCAACGAGTCGCGCGAGCGGCTCCGGCACCGTTGCCGGCAATGCCGCGAGAGTTTTACCAGCTCCCAGCTTGCCATCGCCGTACGCAGGCGGGTAGCCCGAAAGTAGCTCGTACAGCATTGCACCAAAGCCGTAGATGTCATCGGCGACGCTGGCAGCCTCGCCTGCGGCCTGCTGCGGACTCATGCTGTACGGCGAGCCGCGGCCGGCATTGGCGGCCGGCTGCGCAGCGACGATGAGCGCCATGCCGAAGTCCGCGAGCTTCGGTGCGCCATCGGATGAGAGCAGGACGTTGGACGGTTTCACGTCGCGATGGACGACGCCTGCACGATGCGCGTGCGCCAGCGCGGCTGCGGTCGGCAATGCTGCGTGCAGAATGATCTCGCGAGCGCTGCGGCCGCGCAGTTGCGACAGGTCGCCGCCGGCCGCGTACTCCATCGCGATCCAGGTGTGCCGCGCCGAGCGATGCACACCGTCGACTCGCAGAATATTCGGATGATCGAGCGTGCGAACGTGCTCGTATTCGCGCTGCAGGGCCGCGATCGCAGCCACGTCCTGCATCAGATCGTCGCGCAGGATCTTCAGCGCGACGAAGCAGCCGCGCTCGCGATCCTGCGCGAGCCAGACTTCGCCGCTGCCGCCTGTGCCCAGACGTCGGACGAGAATGAATCTCGCAGACAGTTCCTGCCCGCTCTCCAGCATGATGCGATGTGTCGTGTCGAAAGAAATTCGTGCGCTTTACCCGCCGCTGTTCGGGGCGGGCGCGGCGGGCGCGGCGGCTGGTGCCGCTGCAGGCGCCTGGACCGGCAGACCGGTCTCGTTCTCGTAAAGTTCCTTCAACAGTCGCCGCCACTCGTGGTACTGCTCTTCGGCCGTGCCTTTGAGCTGCAGAGTGCGCCCTTCGACCTCGACGACCATCGGCTGGACTTCGGCCTGGAAGGATTCCCCGAGCTGCTTCAGGGAGTCGGAGTGCATCTTCACTTCCGCGCCCTTGTCGAAGCCGCTCTTGATTGCATACGCGCCGCCAAAAATCGCGCCGGTGGCCGCAGCCTGCCCGGCATAAGTGTTCGCCTCGCTGCCGACGACCAGGCCGCCGACGATCGCCGCGGCGCCGAGGAGTTTGCGCGTCAGCGCCGAGCGCTTCGCTTCATCCTCTGCCTCGAGCTCCGCGTAGCTGTAGCGGCGCCAGTTGGTGTACGGCTCCGACATGTTTTCTGCGAACAGCGAGTAGTGTTCGTTGACCGTGTCGATCAGCGCGTAATCGCGCTCGCGAATGCGATCCATGCGCACCAGCAGCGGATCGTCATCCGCCGGCAGGCGCACGACCTGGAAAGTCGCCTTCTTCTTGTCCTGAGTCAGGTACGACTCGAAGGCATATGGCGCGAGATCCTTGGCGAAGCGCAGCTCCGAGACGCGGCGTACGGTCTCGAGGTCCGCGACCGGCAGCTGCTGCCGATAGGCGAGCATGTCGTTCGCGAGCGTGCTGTACAGGTTCTGGAACGGATCGCGCGGCTGGCCGCTCGTGTCTTTGTACGAGCGCGTATCGGCGGTCTGCTGATATTCGCGCTTGAACCACTGCCGACCGGTCGCGTCGATCACCGTGATCTCGATGCGCAGCAGCTGACCGTTCGACTCGACGATCCTGCCGGAGAGCTGCACGTCGAGTGCGGCAGCATCGGCGGGCACTACGCGCACCTGGCCCCAGTGGCCCGTGCCTTCGAGCGTATTGCGGATCTGCATCGGGAAGTAGCGCGCCTCGGCCCGGCGAACCTCGGGGAAGATGTGTTCCTGCTCGAGCTTCTTCTCGTCCTTCGGCACGTTCTCGTCGAACAGGTGCACCGCGACGTCGAGCAGTTGCTCCTGCGGAATTTCCTGCGAGGCCTGAGTTGCATTGATGCGCTGCTGCGGCCTGGTTTCATGCGTGACGCAGCCGGCCGCGCCGAACGCGGCCAGGACGACGAGTGCGATGGAGCGATTCATTTGCGTATGACCACCTGCAGACAACTACTCTCGAACACCTACGGCCCGACTCCTCAACCCGTGTTCTTCTTATAGTCCCGATATTCCTGCCACAGCTTATCGCGCAGCTCCGGATCGGTTTCCTTCTGCGCGGCCTCGCGCAGCTGGCGCGCAACGATGTCGTCGTCGCTGCCGTCCGGAATGTCGGCCGGCACCGTGTTCGGGCCGCTGCCGCCGCCCGCGCCACCGCCGACTCCACCGCCCCCACCCTGCCGGCCATTGCCCTCGCCCTGGCCTTCACCTTGACCTTGACCCTGGCCCTGGCCCTGACCTTGCCCCTGTCCGCCCGAGCCACCGCGACCGCCGGCTGCGCCGCCCTGGCCGCCGTCGCCATTGCCGTTCCCGCCTGCACCGCCACCGCCGGACGCTCCCGCATCCTCACCGCTGGGGTCGTTGCCGCCGCCGGATCCACCGCGGCCGCCACGCTGACCCGCAATCACGGCCTGCTCGTCGCGGATGCGTCCATCGAAGACACCGAGCGACGAATCGAGTTCGCGATCGATCTGGGCGGTGCGCTCGCCGGTGGTCATTCCACCGCCGCCGCCACCAGATCCTCCGCCCGCAGCGCCGCCGGCGGCACCGCCGGAAGAGGGGAAACCACCCGCACCACCGCCAGAGGCGCCGCCACCGGCGTTGGGCATGCCACCCGCCGCTCCGCCGCCCGCGGAACCGCCACCCGAAGCACCGCCACCGGAGGCGCCACCGCCCGATGCACCGCCGCCCCCTGAGGAGCCGCCGGACGCACCGCCACCGCCGCTGGAGCCGCGGAAAATGCTTTCGCTGGGTGACCCGCCACCCGCCGAACCACCGCCGGCATCGGGTGAAGTCGTCGGCAGACCGCTCGGCAGGCCACCGCCGTTTGCGCCGCCACCACTCGGGCCGCCCGTGCTGGGCATCGGGATGCCGACAGTCGGCAGACCGCCAGGAAGGTTCACGCCCACGGAGACGTCCGGTCCGTTCTGACCGCCACTCTGGCCGCCACCACTTCGGGCCGCCGCTCTGACCACCGTCAGCGCCGCCGGACTGCCCGCCGCCTTGCGCGCCGCCGCCACCTTGGGCACCACCTTGCGAACCACCGCCGCCTTGCGAGCCCCCACCCTGGGAGCCGCCGGAGCTTCCGCCCCCACCGCTCGGCATGCTCGAGCCGCCGCCTTGCGAACCGCCGCTGCTGCCCGACGAAGACGAGGACGATTGCGAGCCGCCGCCGGGGCTCGGCATCGAAGCACCGCCACCGCCGCTGCTGCCGCCCGAAGGCATGCTCGGCGAGCTGCGCCCGCCACCGGAAGAGCCGCTGCTCCCCGAAGAGCCGCCGCTCGACGGCGACGACGGTGAAGACGGCATGGACGAGGATGATTGCTGTTGCGGGCAGCCGCCCATCAGAAATACGCAGACTGCACCGATCGCCGTCGCCTGCGCGGCGACCACGGGCAGAGACCTGCGCGAGCGCTGAATATGCATCGTTTCTCCTCGTTCCCCCACCGCACCGCCGCGGCCTGGCGCCGAGCTGACTGTGCGACCGTTGAGCTGAACGAGGGCTGACCGCCCAAGCCCAGCAAACATTCGATCCGCGCCGCTCACCGCAGGTTCAATGCGGCGAGGGGAAGGAGATTCGACTACTGCGGTCGCGTGACCACAGTGTTCTCCTCGGCGCTGGAGCCGAGCAGGAACGCCTTGAGCTGCCCGGCGAGCCGATCGCAGGCCGTGCTCTGCACCGGCGCGATCAGCGGAATCGGCGCAATCGCACCGATCATCACCGACGTGCCTTTCACGTCGGTCGTAAGGCTCCCTGCGCTCACGCCCTGGCGCAGGTCCCAAACCGTCGCCTCGTAATCGGATGTCTTTTCCCACCAGCCCAGGCCGAGACAGCCGGCGCCGCCGGGACCGGCTGCGCAGGCGATGCTGCCGCCGCCGTCGGTCTTCTGCGTTACGCCGTCGACCCAGACGATGAAGCGCACGCCCATCGAGTTCACTCGTTCGGTCACACCGGGGCGTGCAAGGAATGTGCTGAATCCCTGCGCGTTGGCCGGCGCAGTGCTCGGCTCGAGCCACGGATACAGCGCGTCGACGAAAGTGTGGTCCGCGTAAATCTGGAACGGACCGTCCTTCAGGCTGCTGCGCGGATCGAATGTCTTGCCGGCGCGTTGCCGGTCGGCAACGTCTGCGGACACGCTCTCGCCGACCAGCTCGCGCTCCAGGCAATCGAGGAATTTGTCTTCGGTGCCCGTGCCTTCCAGATGCGGCTTCGCCAGCAGCACGATCGCTTCTTCGGAAGTGATTTGCGTCGGCGCCTCACGCATCTCCTCGATCTTGGCAGTCATGCAGCCGGCGGCGCTGGAGCACAAAACGGCGGCGACGACAGCGCGCAGTGCGCGCTGACCTGTGACGGATTGCATGCTGATTCTCTCCACGAGGCTCAAGTGCGATCCCCGGTGCGAAGCTCGGAGCGGGTCGGACGACCTGCTGCGAATCGAGTATACGCCAACGGTCTCGCAGTCAATGCCGGGAAAGCGCACAACGTTCCGCAGGCTTCAAATGTCAAATGACGGCGCGTCAAAGTCGATTGTCCTGGCGTGCATCGCCCCGAAGTCGTGTGCCTTAAGCACTGTGTTCTAAAGCAGCGACAGCTGCTCCGGCCCGAACACGGGCGGACGGAACAGCGTCGCATTGTGCGAAAACCGCTCGCGCTCCTTGAGCCCGAGACGAGTGCACGCTGCAGAGAAGCGGCGCGACAGCAGAGCTGCGTATTCGCCCTCGCCGCGCTGACGCACGCCGAAGCGCGCGTCGTTGTCCTTGCCGCCGCGCATCGCCTGCAGACGCGACATCACGTGCTTCGCTTTCAGCGGTTCGTTCGTCTGCAGCCATTCGCGGAACAGATCCTTCAACTCGTAGGGCAATCTCAACAACACATACGCCGCGGATTGCGCGCCGGATGCGACCGCCGCCGCGAGGATGCGCTCCATCTCATGATCCGTGAGCACCGGAATGACCGGCGCGACCATCACGCCGACCGGAACGCCCGCCTCGTGCAGATTGCGAATCGCGCGCAAGCGTGCAGCGGGTGATGCTGTACGTGGCTCGAGCGTGCGCTTTAGTTCATTCGACAGCGTCGTCACGCTGACCATCACGTACACGAGCCCGTCCGCTGCAAGCGGCGCGAGCAGATCGATGTCGCGCTCGATCATCGCGCTCTTGGTGATGATGGAAAACGGATGCCGATATTTCGCGAGCACTTCGATGATGCTGCGAGTGACGCGATACTCGCGCTCGATCGGCTGATACGGATCCGTGTTCGCACCGATCGTGATCGGCGAGCAGCGATAGCTCGGCGCCGCGAGCTCCTGCTCGAGCAAGCGCGCGGCGTCCTGCTTGTAGAACAGCCGCGTTTCGAAATCGAGGCCGGGTGAGAGATTGAGATAGGCGTGAGAGGGACGGGCGTAACAATAAACGCAGCCATGCTCGCAGCCGCGATACGGATTGATCGACTGATCGAAGGAAATATCCGGCGAGTCGTTGCGCGAGATGATCGAGCGCGCGGGTTCGGGTTGCACGATCGTGGCGAGCGGCGGCAATTCTTCGTCGAGACTGCCCCACCCGTCGTCGACGGCTTCGCTGCGCGTCGACTCGAAGCGCCCGGCCGGATTCGACACCGCGCCGCGCCCGGTGCGTGCGCCCGGTCGGTTGGGAGAAGTCATGGGCCGGATGCTACTGGATATAAACCCAGTTTGCCAGCTCGCCGCTCGATGCAGGCGTCAGGGCTCTGAGTTCGACACCGGTGCGGCGGCCGCGGGTCCGCGCTCGATCGGCGTTGCAGGTGCAGGACCAGCCGCCGGAGCAGTGCCCTCACCCTGCTTCTTGGCGGCAGCGGGAAAGCGCAGGACGAGCGATGTGCCGGCATCGCCGGTGATTTCCAGCTCGCCGCGCAGCTGCCGCACGAATGCCTCGATCAACGAGCGGCCGAGACCGGTGTTGTCCTCGCCTGCCGCCGGATCGAATCCCGAACCGTCGTCGCGCACGGCGAGCTCCAGCGTTTCGGGCGACGGGCGTCGCACGTCCACATATATGTGACCGCCGCTGCGCTCGTTGAACGCATGCTTGTACGCGTTGGTGATCGCTTCGGTCACCAGCAGCCCGAGCGGCACGGCGATCTCCGGCCCGATCACTTCGCTGGGCGAATTCGTGATCAGCTCGACATGCCGGCCGCGCGACAGGCCGCCGCGACGCAGCTCCGCGCACAGATCTTCGAGGAACCACTTCAGGTCGATCTCCTGCAGGCTCTCCGATTCGTACAGACGTCGATGCAGTGTCGCGAGCGCGTTGATGCGACTGCGCGCTTCGGCGAACGCCAGTCTCCGCGCGCGGATCGCGAATCCGCCGCGCATGCAGATTCAGCAGGCTCATTACCAGCTGCAGGTTGTTCTTCACGCGATGATGGATCTCGCGCACCAGCACTTCCTTCTGCGCCGAGCGACTCGCGCAGCTCGGACTCACGCGCCGAGATCAGGTCGGCCATGCGCGAGAAAGTTTCGCCGAGGCTGCGGATCTCCGCCGGCGCCGCGGCCACGCGCTCGGGTCGCACGTTGTGACGGCCGGCCGCGTACGCCGAAGTGATGCGCTCGAGATACGTGATCCAGCGCACGACGAGATGCTCGATGCCGAACCAGACCACTGCGATCGCGAGCGCCCACATGAGCAGCGGAGTCAGCACGCCCCACGCGACTTGCAACGCCAGCGGTCCGATCGCAGTCAGCACAGGCGTGCCGCGAATCACGAAGATCCTGCCGCCGAGCAGCGGGCTGACCGCGTACAGACGCCAGATGCCGTCGTGTCCGCGAGCGCGGAAGGTACGCGTCTGCCCGGCCGGCAGCTGCTCGCGCAGTTGTTCGTGAATCAGGCTATTGCGCGGCAGCGGGGATTTCGCGGGTGAGCGGCTCGCATCGCGCGTGATGATCTCGCCGCGACTGTCGAGGAGCGCGAACGCGGCGCGGTCTTCCGAGCGCGCACCGCGCTGATAGCGTTGCGCGAGCCAGTCGAGGCCGATGAACAGCGCGACCGAGCCCTGGATCAGGCCCTGCTCGTCGACCAGCGGCACCGCCGTGACGATGCCCCAGCTGCCGAGCCAGCGGCTGACGATGAGGTCGCTGACGACGAAGCCGTCGCCGGCCATGATGTCGCGGAACCACACGCGGTCGTCGACTTTGACCACTTGCGGCATCGGCCCGGATGCGCAGGTCACGACGCCTTCCGCATTGCCGACCAGCGGCGCCCTCGTATTGTTCGAGTCCGCCGATCGCACGCTGCAGAGAGCGTCGGCAGGCGAGGCCTGTGCCCGCGCGTACGTCAGGCTGAGCGGCCAGGCTGGTGAGAATCTCGCGAGACGCCGCGATCACGTTGACCTCTTCGCTCGCGGCCAGCTGCGCCGCCTGCGCGAGGTTCTGCTCGATGATCCGCATGCTGCTGCCGTAGCTCGAGATCGCCTGCAGCACTGCCAGCGCTCCGGGCGCGAGCATCGCGATACCGACGATCAGCACGAGCCGCGGACGCAGACCGGCGTTGCGTCCAAACCAGGAGCGCGGTGCCGATGCGGTCTTGAGAGTCTTCAAATTGCCCCCGCGGCGAAGATCTTGCGGCGGTGAGCGCGTGCGACGCCGGGCAGGGCCTCAGAATCCGCCCGAGCGCGGCTCGGTCGCGCCTTCTGCGTCGGCGAGCGAACCGACGCCATGATGTCCCGTCACCAGTGCGGCATCGTCACCGAGCAACTCCACCAGCCGGTCACGCGCGCGCGCGATGCGGCTCTTGATCGTGCCCACTGCCACCTGGCAGACATCGGCCGCCTCTTCGTACGACAGGCCCGTTGCGCACACCAGGATCAGCGCCTCGCGCTGGTCGATGGGCAGCTGCTGCAGGGCGCGGCTCAAATCCCGCAGATGAAGCTTGGCGTCATGATCCGGGGCAATGGCGACCTGGCCGGCACACACGCCGTCCGGATCCTCGATCTCGAACTTGCGATGGCGCAGCTCGGAGTAATAGCAATTGCGCAGGATCGTGAACAACCAGGCCTTCAGATTGCTGCCGGACTGGAATTGCTCGCGATTGGTCCACGCCTTGAGCACCGTGTCCTGCACCAGGTCGTCGGCGCGTGCCGGGTCGCCGCACAGCGAGCGCCCGAAAGCACGCAACGCCGGCAGCAATGCCGTCACCTGTTCCAGGAATTTATCGTGTCCCGTCATTGAGCCCGCCAGGGGTAGCAGAAGGATGAGGAGACGGCCCCGTCAGGAGCCGCGCTCCTTGTCCTCGAGTTGCTTCAGCAGCGCCTTGAACTCGTCCGGCACCGGCTCGTCCATGACGTCGCTGAACATGCGGCGCAGCCGGCTCTGGAGCCAATCCGGCACCGGCTCGGTGCTGCTCGCAGCCGCCGCTTCAGGCGGCTCGCCTGGTTTGATTTTTTCGCTCATGACCATGGATAGGCTCGGACCGGTGCGTCGCGCCGCGCGCTGCGTCGAATTCGCATGTCCAGCCCGAACGTTTCGCTAATTGAAAAAGTTCCAAGTCAGAAGGAACCTTTCACCCCGCTCGCTCATACTACAACGCTCGTTACCGGCGCGCGCAATGCAGCGCCCATAAAGAATCGAAGGAGTGCCTATGGCTCTGGCTCACGCTATTGCCGAACACCTGCCTTATTTGCGTCGCTACGCCCGTGCCCTGTGCGGGACGCAGAAGAGCGGAGACGCCTATGTACGGGCCAGTCTGGAGACGATCGTCGCCGATCCTTCGGTGATTGGCAGCGACACGGCGCCGCGGGTGGCTCTCTATCGGCTGTTCCACAAGCTGTGGGGCAGCGCCAATGTCGACCTGCGCTCGGTGGCGAGCTCCAAGCCGCAGGCGGCGGGAGTCGAGAAGAAGCTGGGCGAGCTGACGCCGGCCAGACGGCAGGCGCTGCTGCTGACTGCGATGGAAGGATTCAACGTCGGCGACACGGCGCGCATCCTCGACGTCAGCGAAGAGGAAGTGAAGCAGATGGTTGCGCAGGCAGTGCGCGAGATCTCCGACCAGCCGAGCACCAAGGTGCTGATCATCGAGGACGAGCCGATCATCTCGCTCGACCTGCAGAGCATCGTGCGCGAGATGGGTCACACCGTCGCGGCGATCGCGACGACGCGGGACGAAGCAGTGAGCGCCGCGCGCAAGACCGAGCCGGGCCTGGTGCTCGCCGACATCAAGCTCGCCGACGGCAGCTCCGGCATCGATGCCGTGCGCCAGATCCTGAGCGAAGTGCAGGTGCCCATCGTGTTCATCACGGCTTATCCGGAACGCCTGCTGACGGGCGAGCGTCCCGAGCCGACCTTCCTGGTGACGAAGCCGTTCGTGCCCGAGACGGTGCGCGTGGCGGTAAGCCAGGCGTTGTTGTTCACGTGAAGGAGTCAGGCTGAAGCCTGACCCACAGGAAGCACCCAAAAATGAACGGGGCCCATTGGGCCCCGTTTGCATTCCAACTGTCGGAGGCAGCTGTTCCGTGCGCTTCAGACAGGCGGTCGCCCGCGCAACGCGCCCGCGACCAGCGCGACCAGCGTCAACACGAGGAAAATGAAGAACAGAATTTTCGCGATACCGGCAGCGGCACCCGCGATCGTCGTGAAACCGAGCACCGCGGCAATGATCGCAACGATGAAAAACGTCAACGCCCAAGAGAGCATAAGAAACCTCCGAAGCTCGTAGCCATTTCGACCGGAAAGCCCATCGGGCCTCCGCGCTCCTGCCCCGACTCGAACCAGAAACGCGCGACCATTCATCGGGTTCCCCGCGCTCCCTGCAGTACTTTGCGTCGGCTGCTGCCGGTACCGGGGGGAACCGCAGCAGGGCGTGGACGTTTTACGGACGTGACTTACCCCATCCGTTCTACCTCGGTTCTGTCGATCCTCCTGATTTGCGCTTCCTGCGCATCGCCCGCGACCCTCTCTTCCCAAACGGCACTTACCGAGCGCGTCAAAGCGCCCGTGGTGACTAGTCAAGGAGCGTTGGCGCCGCGCGCGAGCGAACGCCTGGTCGAGCAACGGCTCGACGCTCGTCACGATACCGAGCATGTCCGCGAGATGATCGATGCGTTCCGCGAGCGCGCCGCGGCGTCGCTCGTGGCGGGCAATCGTGTCGCGCTGCTGGTGGACGGTCCGCAAACGCTGCAGGCGATTCGCGCCGCCATCGAGAATGCGCGTCATCACGTGCATCTCGAAACGTACATCTTCTCGGACGACGAGATCGGGCGCGCACTGCGCGAGCTGTTGATCGGCCGCCGCCAGCAAGGCATCGAAGTGCGCGTGCTCTACGACGCGATCGGCAGCGTGACGACGCCCGCGGAGTTCTTCGAGCCGATGCGTCAGGCCGGCGTCGAAGTACTGCAGTTCCGCCCCCTCAATCCGACGCGCACGCTGCCGTGGAAGGTCAACAACCGCGACCATCGCAAGATCGTCGTCGTCGATGGCCGCTTCGCCTTCACCGGCGGCATCAACATCAGCAGCACGTACGCCAGCGCATCGAGCTCGCGACCGGGGCCTGACACCGGCCGCGAGGAAGCGTGGCGCGACACGCACGTGCAGATCGAAGGGCCGGTGGCGGCGCAATTCCAGAAGCTGTTCCTGCATACCTGGGAGCGCGCGGGCGGACGCGTCGATGGCGGCTCGGCGCAATACTTCCCGCCGCTCGCGCCGCTGGGCGCGGAGCTGGTCGCGGCCGTAGCGACCAGCGGCGGCGATCGCAACGAAACGACGATCTACGACACTTACGCCGTCTCGATCGGCCACGCCTCACGCCGCTTGTGGATGACGCAAGCGTATTTCGCACCCGATCCGGGCTTGCGTCGCGCGTTGATCGCGGCGGCGAAGCGCGGCGTCGACGTGCGCATCATCGTGCCGGGCTTCACCGACTCCGGACTGATCTTCCACGCCTCGCGCAACGACTACGACGAATTGCTCGCGGGCGGCGTGCGCATCTACGAGCAGCGCTACGCGTTGCTGCACGCCAAGTCGATGGTGATCGACACGGCGCTGTCGATGGTCGGCTCCGCGAACTTCGACATGCGCAGTTTCCTGCACAACAACGAAGTGAATGCGGTCATCGTGGGAAGCGACTTCGCGCAACGGCTGGAGGCGCTGTTCGAGCGCGACTTGCGCGACACGCGCGAGCTGAAATTGCAGAGCTGGCGTCAGCGGCCGTGGACGGATCGCTTCAAGGAATTCGCCAGCGGCTTGTTTTCATATTGGCTGTGACAGGAATTCTGCCAGCAGCGCGGCGGTCTCTGCGGGGCGCTCGTGATGGATCATGTGGCCGGCGCCGCGCATGATCTGCGTCGTCAGATTCGCGAACAGGCCGCGCAAGCGCTCCTCGCCGAGCTCGCCGGCCATGCGCTTGGTCAGCTCCGATTCTTCCGCCAGCACCAGCAGCAGCGGCGCGACGATCGCGCGCCAGCATGCCTCGGCCTGGTCGCGCTGATACAGCACGGGATTGACGTGCTTGTGCTTCGGATCGGCCCACAGCTCGATGCGACCGTCCGCGCCCTGACGCGCCCACGAGCGTGCGACGAATTCGAGACGGTCGGGCGGAGTGCGCGGATTGCGACGCGCTAGCACGCGCATGAATTGCTCGTAGCTGTCGTAGGTGGCAAACGTGGCGCCGTGCTTCATCTCGTCGAGCCACTCTGCATAGCGCGCCGGCGCTTGCACCGCATCGGTACGCGGCAGCCCGAAAGCTTCCAGGCTCACGACCTTGCGCACGCGTTGCGGACGCACACCTGCGTACAGCATCACGATGTTGCCGCCCATGCTGTGCCCGACGAGATCGAGCGGCGCATCCGGCGACAAGTGGTCGAGCAGCGCGTCGAGATCGGCGAGGTAGTCGGGAAACCAGTAGCCGTCGTCGGGTCGTTGCGTACGGCCGAAGCCGCGCATGTCCATCGCGACCCAGGTGCGCTGCGGCGGGAGCTGGTCGACGACGAACTGCCAGGTCTCGCTGGTGTCGCCCCAGCCATGCACGAGCACGACGGGACGCGGATCCTCGCCGGGCCATCGGTACAGCTGAAACTTCAGCCCGCGCAGGGCGAGCGTTTCGGTCTGCGGCGCACGGCGCGCTCGATAGGACATTGCAAGTGCTGAATGTTTACGAGGCGGCGCTGCCCGCGAGCGCAGGCAGCACCGAGCCGACCGCTACTGCGGCGGGCGGATGACGCGCGACTTAGCCGGACCGCGCTTCTTTGTCGACTTCTTCTTCGCAGCCTTCTTGCCTGCCTTTCTCTTCTTCATTGCCATGAATCGTCTCCGTCAGTCCCGGGATCGGGTTCATTATTACACGCTGGCGTACGGCTGATGCATGATTGCCGCCCATGAACCCCGCCCCTGACGAAGTCGCGACGATCGTCGAACGCGCGCTCGCCCTCGGTCCGCGCGAGCGCTCGGAATACGTGCGCCTCGCCTGCGGCGACGACGAGACGCTGCTGTCGCACGTGCGGCTCGGGCTCGGCGAAAGTGGTTCGCAGGTCGGCTTCTGGGACGAGGTCGCTGCCGGCGAGAGCGGTTCGCACGATCCCGTCGGCTCGCTCGAAGGCCAGCGTCTCGGCACTTATCGGATCCTGCGCAAGCTCGGCTCCGGCGGCATGGGCGACGTGTACCTTGCCGAGCGCGCGGACGAGGAATACCAGCAGCAAGTCGCGATCAAGCTGGTCCGCAGCGGCGTGTTCTCGCGCCAGGTGCAAGGCCGGCTGCGCACGGAGCGGCAGATCCTGGCGACGCTGCAACACCCGAACATCGCGCGACTGCTCGACGGCGGGCGCGCGCCGGACGGCACGCCCTACCTCGTCATGGAGTACATCGAAGGCGAGCCGATCGACGCCTACTGCGACCGGCGGCGACTGTCGCCGGAAGAACGGATCGCGCTGGTGCGCACAGTGTGCTCGGCCGTCCACTACGCGCACCAGAACCTGATCGTGCATCGCGACCTGAAGCCGAGCAACATCCTGATCACGCCGCAAGGCGTGCCGAAGCTGCTGGATTTCGGCATCGCGAAGCTGCTCGACACACGCCAGTCGGCATCGACGCTCGCGGTAACGCATGCCGAGTACCGCGTCATGACGCCTGCGCACGCAAGCCCGGAGCAGGTGCGTGGCGACGTGATCACGACTGCCAGCGACATCTACGTGCTCGGCGTGCTGCTCTACGAGCTGTTGTGCGGACGGCGACCATTCCAGCTGCTCGGTGCGAGCCTGCTGGAGATGGAGCGGATCATCTGCGAGCAGGAAGCGCCGACGCCGAGCGAGATGGTCGCGCGCACCGCGCGCGAGTCGCCCGAGTTGCTGACCGACATCGTCGCGAGCCGATCGACCACGCCAGCGCGGCTGCAGAAATTCCTGCGCGGCGAGGTCGACAGCATCATCGGCATGGCGATGCGCAAGGATGCCGAACGTCGTTACAGCTCCGCCGAACAGCTGGCTGCGGACCTGGAGCGCCATCTCGCCGGTAAGCCGGTACTCGCTTCGAAAGACACCTGGCTGTATCGCACACGCAAGTTCGTCGGCCGTCACAAGCTCGCAGTTGCTGCGTCGGCTACGGCGATCGTCACGCTCGCTGCGTTCGCGACGATCACCTTCGTTCAAGCACAGCGCATCGCGTACGAACGCGACATCGCCACCACCGAGCGCACGCGCGCCGAGCAGGTCTCGTCGTTCCTCGTCGAGCTGTTCGAGCTATCCGATCCGTCGCGCAGTCGCGGCAATCAGGTGACGGCGCGCGAGCTGCTCGACATCGGCGCGCGACGCGTCAGCTTCGGCCTCACCGACCAGCCCGAAACGCGAGCGACGCTGCTCAGCACGATCGGCACCGTGTACCAGAGCCTCGGCTTGTACTCGGACGCGGTCGCACTGTTGGAGGAAGGGCTGAAGTCGCAGATCGCCATCCACGGTCCGAATCACTCCGCCGTCGCGGTTGCACTGCGCTCGCTCGGCAATGCGTTGTGCGAACGTGGCGACCTCGTGCAATGCGAAGAGCGCCTCAGCGCCGCGCTCGACATGCAGCACAAGCTATTCGGTCCCACTTCGCCCGAAGTCGCGCCGACGTTGATGTCGCAGGGTGCGCTCGCCCTGCTGCGAGGCGACTCGGCCGCAGCCGAGCGCCTGTTCGACCAGAGCCTGCAGATCTATCGCTCGCATGGCCAGGAGCGAACGACCAGCGCCACCTCGGTGATGAACGAGCTGGCCAACCTCTACTCCATCAGTGGCCGACAAGACCGCGCCGCGACGTTGTATCGCGCGGCGCTGGACATCGATCGGCAGGCGCTCGGCAACGATCATCCGCAGGTCGGTCACCATCTGCACAACCTGGCGGTCACGCTGCAGGCGCAGGGCAAGCTCGAGGAAGCGGCGCCGCTGTACGAAGAATCGATGCTGGTTTTCCAGCGCGTGCTCGGCGAGCGGCATCCCCAGACGCTCGATGGGCTCGCGAACTACGGACGCTTCCTGCATCGGCGCGGCGAGCTGGCGCGCGCCGCAGAGACGCTCGGCAAAGTAGTCGAGCTCGACCGTCAGGCGCGCGGGCCGCGGCACGCATTCGTCGCTCACGACCTGGTCAACCTGGGCATGGTCCGGCTGGACCTGCAACGACACGCGGAGGCAGAGAAGGATTTCCGCGCGGCGCTGGACATCTATGCGGAGACGCTGCCGGGCGATCATCCATACGTCGTGTCGGCGCTGTCAGGTCTTGGCCGCTGCATGCTGGAGCAGAATCGCCTCGGTGATGCAGAACGGACGCTGCGGCGAGCGAAGGAGATCGGAGCGAAGTCCGTCCCGGCGGACAGTCCGCAACTGGCCGCAGCGAACAGCTCGCTCGGGCGAGTGCTGATAGCGCAGCGACGCCCGGACGAAGCAGCGCAGCTGCTGCGCGAGAGTTACCCGATCCTGGTGCAGTCGCAGGGTGAGAACGCAGTGATCACGCAGCGTGCGCGCGAGGCGATGGCGCAGCTGGACGCGCGGCGATGAAGAAGTCAGGCTGAAGCCTGACCTACAGAGCGATCGCCTACATAGGCTGATCTGTAGCCCGTCAGGCTTCAGCCTGACAGCAAAAATGTCCGATACGCGGGATTCCCCGTCTCCTCCGCGTACACGTACTTCAATTCTTTCAAGTGCAGGTCGAAATCGACGCTCTCCTGCGGCGGCACCTGCACGCCGGCCAGCACGCGCCCGTGGTCCGAGCCGTGATTGCGATAGTGGAACAGCGTGATGTTCCACTGCGTGCCGATCGCGTGCAGGAACTTCAGCAGCGCGCCCGGGCGCTCCGGGAACTCGAAGCGGAACAGCCGCTCGTGCTCGATGCCGCGCCCACGGCCGCCGACCATGTAGCGAACGTGCAGCTTCGCCACCTCGTTGTCGCTCATGTCGACGACCGGGTAGCCGGCCGCGCGCAGCGAGGCGAGCAGCGCCTCCTTCTCCTTGCGACCTTCCGCGAGCCCGAGGCCGACGAAGAGTTGCGCGGCGCCACCGTCGTCGTAGCGATAATTGAACTCGGTGACGTTGCGCCGGCCGAGCATTTCGCAGAACTGCAGGAAGCTGCCCTTGCGCTCCGGGATTTCCACCGCCACCAGCGCCTCGCGCTGGCCGCCGATGTCGGCGCGCTCGGCGACGTGACGCAGGCGATCGAAGTTCATGTTCGCGCCGCAGTTGATCGCGACGAAGCGCCGGTCGCGGCACTGCTCGCGTGCAACGTAGCGCTTGATGCCTGCGACCGGCAACGCGCCCGCCGGCTCGACGATCGAACGGTTGTCCTCGAAGATGTCCTGGATCGCCGCGCAGATCTCATCCGTGCTGACGGTGATCACCTCGTCGACGTATTCCTGCGCCAGCCGGAACGGCTCCTCGCCGACCCGCCGCACGGCGACGCCATCCGCAAAGATGCCGACGCGATCCAGCGTGATGCGCTTGCGTTCCTGCAGCGAGCGGTACATCGCATCCGCGTCTTCCGGCTCCACGCCGATCACGCGGATCTTCGGAAACAGGTATTTCACATACGCCGCGACGCCCGCGATCAGGCCGCCGCCGCCGACGGCGACGAAGATCGCATCGAGCGACTCGCCGGGCTGCTGCCGCAGGATTTCCATGCCGATCGTGCCCTGGCCGGCGATCACGTCGGGGTCGTCGAACGGATGAATGAAGGTGAGCTGGCGCTCGCGCGCGACCGTCAGCGCGTGATCGTACGCCTCATCGTATTCGTCGCCGTGCAGGATCACCTCGCCGCCGAGGTCGATCGCCGCCTGCACTTTGATGCGCGGCGTGGTCTGCGGCATCACGATCGTCGCCGGGATGCCGCGGCGCTTGGCAGCGAGTGCGACGCCTTGTGCATGATTGCCGGCCGAGGCGCAGATCACGCCGCGCCGGGCGATGGTCTCGGACAGGTGCGCAATCTTGTTGTACGCGCCGCGCACCTTGAACGAGAACACCGGCTGCAGGTCCTCGCGCTTGAACAGCACGGCATTGCCGAGCCGGCGGCTCAAACGCGGCGCCTCTTCGAGCGGGGACTGGATCGCGACGTCGTACACGCGCGCCTTGAGGATGCGTTCGAGATACTCGTGTGACATGCATCGGTACGGTAACAGGAAAGCGCCCGCTCCTGCGATAATCGCGCGATGACCGAAACCAACTTTCCTTCGCTGACCCGTCGCGATCTGCTCGCCGCCGGCGCGGGTGTTGCCGCCGCGTCCGTGGTGCAACCCATCGCTGCCCAGACAGTCGCACCCGTGCCGCACATGCCGACCTCGTCGCGCGAGCTGTGGCAGTGGGTGCGCACGCAACCGATGCTCGACACGCAACTCGCGTATCTCGATACCGCGAGCGGCGGCCCGACGCTGCGCGCGGCGATGGCCGCCGAGTATCGCGCGAGGGAGGTGCAGAGCATCGGGCTGGCGAACGCGACCGCACGCTGGACCGATGAGACGAATCGCCTCGCCGCGCGCTTCGCAGCCTTTTTCGGCTGCGAGCCCGACGAGGTGCAGTTCACGCGCGGTGCGGGCGAGGCGCTCGGCCAGGCGATCGCAGGACTCGATCTCGCGGCGGGCGATGAAGTGATCACGACTTCGCGCGAGCATCCCGCGGCGCTCAGCCCATGGCTCGTGCTGGCGCGTCGGCGCGAAGTGGTCGTCAAGCAGATCGAGCTGCCGACGCCGCTGACCGGGCCGGAGCAGGCGCTCGGTCTGTTCGCCGGCGCGGTGACCGAGCGCACCAAGGTGCTCGCCTTCTCGCACGTTCAATACGACGACGGCGCAGTGCTGCCGGTGAAGGACCTGTGCGCGTTCGCGCGTCAGCGCGGAATTCTCACGGTGGTCGACGGCGCTCAGGCATTGGGGATGCTGGAGTTCGCGGTGCGCGACCTCGGCTGCGACTTCTATGCGACCTGCTGCCACAAGTGGCTGATCGGCAGCCAGGGTACCGGAGCGCTCTATGTGCGGCGGGAGATGCTCGACCGGTTGTGGCCCGTCGAGCCGCGCGGTCTGGACAGCGTGCCGCCGCTGTTCACGCCGACGGATGCTGACGGTAATACCGACGTGCCGGCGGCCTTGCACAAGCTCGGCAACATCGTGCCTTACGCCTGGCCGGCCTTGCGCGGCGTCGAGGCGGCACTGGAATTTCAGCAACAGGTCGGCCGCAGCAAGATCGAAGCCCGCGTCCGCGAGCTCGCGATCTACGCGCGACTGCGGCTGCAGCAGTTGCAGCGGGATCCAGCTGCTTACTCCGGCGCGACCGGGCCTGTGGGCCGGGATTCTCACTTTCCGTGTGCCCGGGAAGTCCGCGATCGACCTCGCCACCGCAGTCGCACGCTCGCATCGCGTGCACGTGCGCGCAGTGCGTTGGCCGAACGATGCGGGGGGCGCGCTCCGCCTGTCGCTGCATGTCTTCAACACGCACGACGACGTCGAAAAACTCGTCCAGGCTCTGCAGCAAGCGCTGCGCTGACATGGATCTGACGTATCTGATGTTGACCGGCGGACTCAGCGGGCTCGTGAGCGTCCTGCTGCATTCGATCGTCGCGTCAGCGCGCACGTCCATTCGTCCGGGAGCGGTGGTACCGCCGATGCAGGCTTCGGACGCAGTGCTTCACATGGTCTACGGCGCGGGCTTCGCGCTGCTGTTCTGGCTGAGCTGGGGTCTCGCCGCCGTGGTCGACGTCCCGTGGTGGGTGCGCGGCTTGTCGTTCGGCAGCCTGTGCTGGGTTTCGTTTGCAGTGCCGAGCGTCGTCGGCATAGCGCTAACGCGCGGCCTGCCGGTCGCGGCAATCGCCGAGGCTGCCATGCGCTGGGCGACCACGTCGGTGATCGCCGGACTGGCCTGCGCGTGGAGCTGGGAGCGGATGCTCTGAGCCCGTAGCCCGTAACGACTAGCGGTCGAGGAACTCGCGCGCGATGGACGCGAACCGCTGGGGCGCGGCGCTGAGGAATCCGCGGCCGTAATCCGCCACGTCCAGCATCGAACCGCTCGGCAGAGCGGCCCGCACGCGCGGCGCCTGATCCCAGGATTCATCGCGCAAGCGCAGGACCAGCGCAGGCTGTTTCACCAGCGGCAGGCGCTCCAGCGTCGGATGGTCGAGGGCGGCGCTCAGGGCGCGAGCACCGGTCGTGCCGGCACGCAGCCGATCACCGAGCTCTTCGGCAAGCGCGGCGGGCGGAACGTTGGGACCGCGCCGCTCGAGCATGCGCTGCCATTCTTCGGTGACATCACTGCCGTCGTCGCGCGTTCCGGGTGTCGTCACGTTCTGCAGCAGAGCCGCCCGCTCCTGCGGCGAGTGGCAAGGTGCGCCCCACAGCATCACGCGCCGCACTTGCTGCGGGCGGGCGATCGCCAGCTCGGCGGTCAGGAGCGCGCCAAGCTGATAGCCGAACACGTCGACCACGCGCACCCTCAGGCTGTCCAGGAAGTCCCCGATCGCAGCGGCGAGCTCCGTGACCGAAATCTTCGCGCCGCTGGCATCGGACGACCCGTGGCCCGGCAGGTCCGGCGCATAAACGCTGCGGTCGTGACCCAGCTCGCGCAGCATCGGCCCGAACAAACGCCCCGAGCCGCCGGCGTGATGCAGGCAGACGACCGGCACGCGTTCGTCGAAGCCGCCGCCGGACGGATAGGCGGTCCACAGATGAACCTGGCCGAAGCGGCTGTCGGCGTACGAGCGGCGGACGTGAACGACGGCGGGCTGAGGCAACGGCAGACGATTGCGATGCTTGGCCTGGATCACTTCGGGCGCCCCTGGTCTTTAATAGTGCGGCGAGTTTACGGAGCAGTGTTCGCGAAGATATAGATGCACTTCTCAGCTTGCACAGCGGGCGAACTTCGCTCGGATACACTACGACTCGCCCTGGCTCACGACAACAAGAGGTTCGCGGATGATCGGCATGCGTTGTCATAAGCAGAAACCACAGCGGGTCGTTGCGACCGGCGCTCTTTTCGCAATCGCGGCGAGCTTGGCGCTCGCACCGCTGGCGCACGCCGCGCAGCCGTACACAGCCGACGCGATGTGGAAGCTGAAGCGGCTGGGCGATCCGGCGATTGCTCCCGACGGCCGCCTGGCAGTCGTGCCGGTCACGAAATACGACATCGAAAAGAACAAGGGCGACGCCGACCTGTGGCTCGTTCCGACCAAGCCGGGCAAGGCGCGGCAGCTCACGAGCGATGCCGGCAGCGATGCGACGCCGGCATGGAGCCCGGACGGCGAGCTGATCGCATTCGTGTCCAAGCGCGGCGACGACAAGCAAGCGCAGCTGTACGTCATCGCGGTCAACGGCGGCGAAGCGCGGCGCGTAACCAATGTGCCGACCGGCGTGATCGCGCCGAAGTGGTTCCCCGATTCCAAGCGCATCGCGTTCCTGTCGCAGGTCTGGCCGGACGCGAAGAACTGGGCCGAGCAGGAGCAGCGGATGAAGGACCGCGCCGAGCCCAAGATGACCGCGCAGGTCTGGGACAAGGCGCCGATCAGCTACTGGGATCACTACCTCGACCACCGCGAGACGCATGTTTATTCGATCGGTATCGAAGGCGGCGAGCCGCAGGCGCTCACGCTGGGAACCGGCGTCTGCGCTGGAGATCGCCGAGCCCGATGCGACGTCTTACGACATCGCGCCGGACGGCCTGGAGATCGCGTTCGCTTCGGACAGCGATCGCAGCGGCACCCAGCCGAACTTCGACATCTATGTGTTGCCGGTCGATCGCAGCGCCGGGCCGCGCAACATCACGGCCGACAACCCGGCTCGGGATAACGAGCCCCAGTACAGCCCCGATGGGCGGCTGCTGGCGTTTCAGCGCCAGATGATCCAGGACTTCTACGCTGACCGCGCGCGCCTGATGCTGTTCGAGCGGCGCGGCGGCAAGGTCCGCAACCTGACCGAAGACTGGGATCGCTCGGCGAGCGATCTGGTGTGGTCACCCGATTCGGACGCGCTGTTCGGCTCGATCGACGACGCCGGCACGCGGCGCATCTACCGCTTCGACGTTTCCGGCGATGCTCCGCGCGCAGTGACGCGCGAGCACAGCTTCAGCTCACTCGCGATTGCCGGCAGTGGCCCGGTGATCGTCGGCCTGCGTCAGAGCTTCACCGAGCCGCCGACGCTGGTCAGCATCATTTCGCGCACCGGCGCAGCGACCAAGCTCTCGGATTTCAACGACGCGGCGGTCGCGGATCTCACGCAGGGCCGCGTCGAAAGCGTCACCTACAAAGGTGCGAACGGCGACGACGTGCAGATGTGGGTCGTGTATCCGCCGAACTTCACGCCCGACAGGAAGTGGCCGCTGTACATGCTGCTGCACGGCGGCCCGCACAACGGCGTCACCGACGGCATTCAGTGGCGCTGGAATGCGCAGGTCTTCGCGAACTGGGGTTACGTCACGGCGTGGCACAACTTCCACGGCTCGACCGGCTTCGGCCAGGCCTGGACCGATTCGATCACGAAAGAGTGGGCCGACCTGCCGTACCAGGACACCCTGAAGGCGGCCGAGTGGTTCCAGTCCCAGCCGTGGATCGACGCGGATCGAATGGCCGCCGGCGGCGGCAGCTACGGCGGCTATCTCGCTTCGACGATTCTCGGCCGGCCGCATCCGTTCAAGACGCTGGTCGCGCACGCGGCGGTGTACAACAGCTACACGCAGTACGCGAGCGACGGCGGCGCGACGAAGAAACGCTACGGCGAATACTGGGAAGACCTGGAGCGCTTCAATCGCAACTCGCCGCACCTGGCAGCGGCGAACTTCAAGACGCCGACGCTGGTGATTCACGGCCAGCTCGACCGGCGCGTGCCGATCAACCACGGCATCGAGCTGTTCAACACGCTGCAGAACCGCGGCGTGCCGAGCAAGCTCGTGTACTTCCCGGACGAGAACCACTGGGTGCTGAAGCCGCAGAACTCGCTGTTCTGGTACGAGACCAAGCGCAAGTGGCTCGCGCAGTACGTCACGCCCGGACCCTCGGCAGCAGCCAGCCCCGCGGTCAGCAGCACGCAATAGTTGACTCTCCTGTGGGTCGGGGCTTCGGCCCCGACTCCTTACTCACTGAGGCCCCACGCCATGAACCGACGCGAACTGATCAAGATGAGCACCGCCGCCGCAACCGGGCTGCTGTTGCACGAAGGAGCGTTCGCGGCAGCAAAGCCGTCGACCGTGCTGATCTTCGGCGGCACCGGCTTCATCGGCCCGCACTTCGTGCGCGAGCTGCACGCCGGCGGTCACAAGGTGACGCTGTTCAACCGCGGCAAGCGCAATCCCGGCCTGTTCCCCGACGTCGAGACGCTGATCGGCGACCGCAACGTCGCCAACTCGGTCGACGTGCTGAAGGGACGCAAGTGGGACGTCGTGATCGACGACTCCGGATATTTCCCAGGACAGGTGACTGCCAGCACGTCGATGCTCAAGGACAACGTGCAGCACTACATCTTCGTTTCCAGCATCTCCGCGTACGCGGACATGACGCCGGCGGGCATCGACGAGGACTACAAGCTCGCGTCGCTCGACGATCCGGACGCGAAGCAGATCACCGAGAAGAATTACGGCGGGCTCAAGGCCGCGTGCGAGCAGATCGTCGAGAAGACGTTCGGCACGCGCCAGGCCGTGATCCGTCCGACGTACATCGTCGGCCCCGGCGATCACACCGACCGCTTCACCTACTGGCCGTGGCGCGTGGCGCGCGGCGGCGAGATGTTCGTGCCGGGCGCACCTGCGGATCCGATGCAGTTCATCGACGTGCGCGATCTCGCCGAGTTCATGCGCCGCTGCGTCGAAGAACGCATCGGCGGGCGCTACAACCTGTGCAATCCGCCGGGCGCCGTGACGATGGGCGACCTGCTCGAGGCCAGCAAGCGCGTGACCCAGGCGAACACGAAATTCCGCTGGGCGCCGCTGAAATTCCTCGAGGAGAACAAGCTGCTGGAGAGCGGCGAGCTCACGACCTGGTCGCCGCCGACCGGCGAATACGCGGGCGCATCGCTGGTGAGCTCCGCGCGCGCCGTCAGCAAAGGCCTGCGATTCCGCAACGTGGAGACGACCGTGCGCGATCTGCTCGCGTGGCACGAGCAGCGGCCGGCGGACCAGAAGCAGAAACTGCGCGCAGGAATGACGCCCGAGCGTGAGGCGGAGTTGTTGAAAAAACTGCCGGCGTAAGTTCGCGCGGCGCGTACGAGGAAGTGGACTCGCGCGCCTGCGGGGGTGAGGATAGAGGCCGGTCGACTGTGGAGTGAATTATGTCCACTCAGCTCACGCGGATACTCTCACCCGGCTTCGCCATCGCGATCGCGGCCGGGCTCGCGCTCACTGCCTGCAATAAAAGCGGCGAAGCGCCGAAATCCGCAACGGTTGCGGCGGCGGCGAGCGCAGCGACGCCGAATGCAGATATCGCGTGGGCGAAGGCCGCGCTCGAACGCAATCCCGAGCTCGAAGTGCTCGCGGTCGATCCGCAAACCGGCGTCGTCACCGTGAAGAATCGCAGTACGGGCGAGACCGAAGCGCTCAAGGCGAGCGAGCTGATCGCAGTACCGCCGTCGCGATTGAGGGCGATGCAGACGGCCGATGCGCCGCCGCCGGAAGTCGACCCCGCGCCGGAAACGTCGGCCACTGCGCCGGACACGGGCTCGACGACGGCGAGCTCTGGCCAGAACGAAGGCGCCTACACGATCGATCGCAGCGGCGGCCAGATCCGCGTGAGCGGGCCCGGCGTGAGCATCGTCAGCTCGGGCACGAACGCTTCGGGTAACAACGCAACGGGCGCGGGACGCCGCACTGTCGATCCATTCATCTGCGAAGGCCGACGCACGCTGCAGCTGGATAATCGCAACATCTACGTCGACGGCGACGCCCTCACGGTGCGCGGCGGCTGCGAGGTGTTCATCACCAACAGCAATATCGTGGCATCGGGCACCGGCATCGTCGTGCAGGACGCGACGGTCCACATTTCGAACAGCCACATCGAAGGCGCCAACGCCTCGTTCCAGGCCGAAGACCGCGCAAAAATGTTCGTGCGCGGCTCGACGTTCCAAGGCGTTTCGCGCCGCGCCGAGCAGGCGACGGTGCAGGACCAGGGCGGCAATCGCTGGCGCTAGTTTTCTGGCTCAGAGCGGCTCGAACGGCTTGCCGTCGCTCAGTTTGCTGATCTCCACGCCCTTCGGCTGGCGGAACATGCGCCGGTCGAGATCCGGAAAATCCGTCACGTCGAGCTCGCGGCTCTCGCCGCCCATCAGGTAGACCAGCTCGCGCTCGAACGGATTGCGCAGCGAGTGCGCGATACCCGGCGTCGGAAACGCCATGAAATCTCCCGCGGCCACTTCGTACTCGACGTCATCGACGCGCGCGAGGCCGCGGCCTTCCAGGATGTAGATCCACTCCTCTTCCTGCCAATGCGCGTGATACGGAAACGCCTCCTTGCCGGGGGCGATGCGCGCCAGGTTCACGCCGGTGCGTCGCAGGCCGGTCGCCTTGCCCATCTGGTAGCCGGTGACCTCCGAATTCGCGCTCCACGGATGCGAGAACGTCTGCGAGCGGGCGGCGACGTCGGCGGCACGCAGTAGATACAGGTTCGGTCGATTCATGGCGTGTGCTTGCAGGGGGTGGAAGTCGCAAAGCTTGCGCGGCCCGTGCGGCGTCGGCAACCTTCACGCATGAATCGGTGGCGCATCCTCGGGCTCGTCGTGCTCGCGCTACTCGCGGCGTCCCTGCTCGCGTGGTGGCTGAAGCCCGCTCCGCCGCCTCCTCCGCCGCCGCAACTGCCGGCGCGCGAGGTCTTCCACAGCTCCAAACCGCTGCGGATCGAAGTGGCATCGGCGCGGCCGGCCGCCGAGGCCGCATGGCTCGACTACGAGCTGCGCCATCTGTTGAACCGCGGGCGGATGCGCGTCGCCGCGCTCGACGATGTCGCCAACGCGTTCACGCTGCGTGTCTCGCTCGATTCCGATGCGGACGGCGCGGCGCTCGCGCTGGTCGCACCGGACGGTGTCGTCGAGCGAGAAGAAAAGCTGCAACTGCCGCGCGAGTCTCGTCTCGCCACTCTGCGCGCGCTCGCCGAACGTCTGCCGAAGTTTCTCGGTGCACAAGCCGGCTCTGCGAGCTGGGTGACGCTGATCGGGACCGACGACGCGAATGCGTACGACGTCTATGTCGCCGATGCGCTGGAACTGCTGGGGCCTAACGGCCAGGGCCTCACGCGCCCCGTCCCGTCGCCGAACGCGCGGAGCGTCGAACGATTGGAAACGCTTGCACGCCATCAGCCGCGTTTCGCGCGCGCGCGCGCCGCGCTGGCGGTCGCCTATCTCAGTCTCGGCGGACAGGATCAGTCGTCGCTCGCGCAACTCGCGAAGGCCAGCGCCGAGCGCGCGCTGGCTGCGGACGATGAAGTCGCCGAAGCGCATGCCGCGCTGGGGCTGGTCCACATGCGCCGCGGCGACTGGACCGCTGCGCGCGAGCAATTCGATCGCGCATTGGCGCTCGACGCGAACAGTGCCGCCGCGCTCGAAGGATCGGGTTGTCTGCTCGTGGACGCAGGTCGGTACGCAGCAGCCCGACCGCTGATCGAACACGCGGTCCAATTACAGCCGCGCAATGTCGGAGCGCGCGAATGCCTCGCGTACCTCGACGCGGGCGCCGGCAAAATCGTCGCGGACGACGACAAACCGCCGAGCGCAGTGGCCCGCGTGCAGGCGCTCGCAGCAATTCTCGCGAGCGATGTCGGGACAGCGCGCCAGGTGCTGCGCGCCGCATCGAGCGACGAGGATTTTCGCGAGTGGGCCGAGCCCTTGCTGCAGGCTGCGTCGGACCGCGCCCGCATTCCGGATGCGCTGCAGTCGGTAACGCGCGCGGCGAGCGATGGACACATCGATGCGACGACCGAAATTATCTGCGGAGCGGCCCTGCGCCGCGCCGAGTTCGTCTTCAATCGCATGGCGCGGCTGCAGCGCGAGCGCGAGTCGGTTCCCTTGCGCATGCTCTGGATGCCGCAGACGGCATTCCTGCGGCGCCACGCCCGCTTCGAGCAGGTCGTCGGCGCCGCGGGCTTGCCGGCGTTCTGGCAGGAATACGGACCGCCGGATGCGTGCCAGGCGGAGCCCAAGATATACGGCTGCAAGACGCGCGCGACCGGCAAATCTTCACAAGAACGCGAGCCGTGAACCGCTCTGCGGGCTTGTCAGGCTAAAGCCTGACCCACAATGGGAGCATCTTCTGTGGGTCAGGCTTTAGCCTGACTCTGATCTGCCTATAATGCCGGCCCGCCGACCAAACCGCGTTTTCGAAAATTTTCGAGATCACTTTCTTTTGAGGGGAGACTGCACGATGGGGGCAATCAATGCCGTTACGGATCTGACCGCGCAGGGCGACGTCGCCGTGCTGACCGTCAATTCGCCACCCGTGAATGCGCTGTCGCAGCAGGTGCGCGACGGCATCGTCAAAGGCATGCAGCAGGCGATCGGCGACGCTGCCGTCAAAGCGGTCGTGCTGATCTGCGACGGGCGGACGTTCATCGCCGGCGCCGACATCACCGAGTTCGGCAAGCCGCCGCAGTCGCCGAGCCTGCACGACGTGTGCGACACGATCGAGAATTCCCCCAAGCCCGTCGTCGCCGCGATCCACGGCACCGCGCTCGGCGGCGGCCTGGAGACTGCGTTGTGCTGTCACTATCGCGTGGCCGTGCCGTCGGCGAAGTGCGGCTTGCCGGAAGTGCATCTCGGCCTGTTGCCCGGCGCGGGCGGCACGCAGCGTTTGCCGCGCATCGTCGGTCCGGAGCAGGCGTTGCAGATGGTCACGTCCGGCGCGCACGTCGATGCGAAGACTTCGCACGCCGCGGGCCTGCTGGATGAGATCGTTCCCGAGGGCGAGCTGCGCGCCGGCGCGCTCGCCTACGCGAAGAAGGTGATCGCCGAGAAGCGGCCGCTGCGCAAAGTGCGCGACATGAACGAGAAGGTGGAAGCCGCGCGCGGCAAGCCGGAGCTCTTCGCCGACTTCCGCAAGGCCAACGCGCGCAAGTTCCGCGGCTTTCTCGCGCCCGAGTACAACATCCGCTGCATCGAAGCGGCGGTGAACCTGCCGTTCGATCAAGGCATCGCCACCGAGCGCAAGCTGTTCATGGAGCTGATGACCGGCACGCAGTCGGCCGCGCAGCGCTACGTGTTCTTCGCCGAGCGCCAGGTGTGGAAGATTCCGGACGTGCCGGACGACACCGCCGACGATCCCGATCAAGAAGGTCGGCGTGATCGGCGCCGGCACGATGGGCGGCGGCATCTCGATGAACTTCGCCAACGTCGGCATTCCGGTGACGATCGTCGAGGTCAAGCAGGACGCGCTCGACCGCGGCCTCGGCGTGATCCGCAAGAACTACGACAGGACCGCGAAGAGCGGCAAGCTCAAGCCCGAGGATGTCGAGAAGCGCATGGGCCTGCTCACCGGCACGCTCGACTTCAAGGCGCTCGCGGACTGCGACCTCGTCATCGAGGCCGTGTTCGAGAACATGGACATCAAGAAGGACGTGTTCGCGCAGGCTCGACGGCATCGTCAAGCAGGGCGCGATCCTCGCCAGCAACACTTCGTACCTGGACGTCGAACGAGATCGCGAGCGCGACCAAGCGTCCGGAGTCGGTGATCGGCCTGCACTTCTTCTCGCCCGCGAACGTGATGCGGCTGCTGGAGATCGTGCGCGGCGCGAAGACCTCCAAGCCGGTCATCGCCACCTCGATGCAGCTCGCGAAGAAGATCGGCAAGATCGCCGCGCTGGTCGGCGTGTGCCCCGGCTTCGTCGGCAACCGCATGCTGTTCCAGCGCCAGGCGCAGGCGAATGCGATGCTGATGGAAGGCGCGATGCCGTGGGACGTCGACAAGGTGCTGTACGACTTCGGCATGCCGATGGGGCCGTTCGCGATGTCCGATCTCGCCGGCCTCGACATCGGCTGGAGCAAGGAGACAGTCGAAGAGCTCCACGCTCCGCGAAGTGCTGTGCGAGATGGATCGCCGCGGCCAGAAGACCGGCGCGGGCTTCTACGACTACGACGCCGAGCGCAACGCCAAGCCCTCGCCCGTCACCGAGAAGATCATCAAGGACTTCATGGCGAAGACCGGCGCGAGCGCTCGCAAGGTTTCCGACCAGGAGATCCTCGAGCGCTGCGTGTATCCGATGATCAACGAGGGCGCGAAGATTCTCGAAGAGAAGATCGCGATCCGCCCGTCGGACATCGACATCGTGTGGATCAACGGCTACGGCTGGCCCGTGTATCGCGGCGGCCCGATGTTCTACGGCGACACCGTGGGCTTGAAAACCGTCGTCGCGAAACTCAAAGAGTATGGGCCGAAGCTCGGCAAGGACTTCAGCCTGTCACCGCTCCTGGAAAAGCTCGCCGCCGAGGGCAAGCGTTTTCAGGACCTGAAATAGATTTTTCAACGGGGCATCTCATGCGTGAAGCAGTCATCGTTTCCACCGCGCGCACGCCGATCGGCAAGGCCTATCGCGGCGCCTTCAACAACACCCAGGGCCAGGAGCTGATCGGCCACGCGCTGGCGCAGGCCGTCAAGCGCGCCGGCGTCGCTGCCGCCGAGGTCGAAGACGTCGTCGTCGGCTGCGCCATGCAACAGGGCTCGACCGGCGGCAACGTCGCGCGCCAGGGTCTGCTGCGCGCCGGCTTCCCGGTGACGGTCTCCGGCATGTCGATCGACCGGCAGTGCTCCTCCGGCCTGATGGCGATCGCCACGGCCGCGAAGCAGATCGTGCACGACGGCATGCAGGTCACGATCGGCGGCGGCGTCGAGTCGATCTCGCTCGTGCAGAACGACAAGATGAATCGCTTCCGCGCGGCCGATCCGTGGCTGGTGAAGAACCTGCCGCAGATCTACATGACGATGATCGAGACCGCCGAGATCGTCGCCGACCGTTACGGCGTCAGCCGCGAAGCGCAGGATCAGTACTCGCTGCAATCGCAGCAGCGCACCGCGGCCGCGCAGGCCGAAGGTCGCTACGATGCCGAGATCGCGCCGCTGACCTCGATCATGACCGTGACCGATAAGGAGACCAACACGACTTCGGAGAAAGAAGTCACGCTCAAGCTCGACGAAGGCAATCGCCCGAAGACGACGCTGGCCGACCTGCAGGCGCTGCAGCCGGTATTCAAGAACGGGCAGCGGATCAAGGAAGGACGCTTCATCACTGCGGGCAACGCTTCGCAGCTTTCCGACGGCGCTGCGGCGATGGTGCTGATGGAAGCGAAGGAAGCCTCGAAGCGCAATCTCAAGCCGCTCGGCGCCTATCGCGGCATGATGGTGGCCGCGTGCGATCCCGACGAGATGGGCATCGGCCCGGTGTTCGCGGTGCCCAAGCTCCTCAAGGCGAACGGCCTGTCGATGGACGACATCGGCATCTGGGAGCTCAACGAGGCGTTCGCGAGCCAGGTGCTGTACATCCGCGACAAGCTCGGCATTCCCAACGACAAGCTCAACGTGTCCGGCGGCGCGATTTCGATCGGCCATCCGTACGGCATGTCCGGTGCGCGCATGTCCGGTCACTTGCTGATCGAAGGCAAGCGGCGCGGGGCGAAGTATGGCGTCGTCACCATGTGCGTCGGCGGCGGCATGGGCGCAGCGGGGTTGTTCGAGATTTACTGAGTGGCGGAGCTGCTCACCGAACCGCGGCGACACGCCTGCTGCCACTCCTCGGTACGCGCAGAAGAAAAAGGCCATCGTCGCCGCGGCCAGCGACATCCTCAATCACCATGGCGTGAAGGGGATGACGCTCGCCGGCGTAGCGCGCCGCGTCGGTCTCATCACGACCAGCGTCACCTACTACTTCAAGAAAAAGGAAGACCTCGCCGTCGCGTGCTTCCTCGACGGCATCGCCCGATGCGACGCGCTTGCGGCCGACGCGCTCCGCATGAGCGGCCCGCACGCGCGCGTACATCGTCTGCTGGATGCGTGGCTCGACCTGCGGCGTCGGATTGCCACCGGCGAAGCACCCGCCATGGCAGTGTTCAACGACATCCGTGCGTTGGAGAAGCCACATCGCGGCGTCGTACTGCAAGCGTACATGCGCTTCTTCAACAAGATCCGCGAGATCCTCGTAGCGCCCGAGCTCGCTTGGCTCGACGCAGCAGGCGCGCACCGCGCGTGCACAGATCCTGACGGAACAGATCTTCTGGTCTGTGGCCTGGCTGCCGCGCTACGACCTGGAAGACTACGACCGCATCCGCGAGCGCATGTACGACATCTTCGCGAACGGGCTCGCTGCGCCGGGCCGCCAGTGGCAACCGCAGCCGCTATCGCTCGACGACGTTCTGCAAGCATTCGCACCGGAGCTGACGCCGCGCGAGACGTTCCTGATCGCGGCGACGCGCCTGATCAACGAGCAAGGCTATCGCGGCGCTTCGGTCGAGAAGATTTCCTCGCGGCTGAACGTCACCAAGGGCTCGTTCTACCATCACCACGAAGCCAAGGACGAGCTGGTCGTCGACTGCTTCAAGCGCAGTTTCGAAGTCATGCGACGCGTGCAGCGCGCCGTCGGCGAAGGCGAGCACGACGAGCTCGTCAAGCTCGCCACTGCCGCGTCTGCGCTGGTGGACTATCAGTTGTCCGGGCGCGGTCCCTTGCTGCGCACCTCGGCGCTCACGGCGCTGCCTGAGTCGATCTGCCTGGAGATGGTGGAAGCGTCCAACCGCGTGAGCGATCGCTTCGCCTCGCTGATCTCCGACGGCATAGCGTCAGGCTCGGTGCGCGCAGTGGACCCGTACATCGCCGCGCAGATGCTCACGGCGACGCTGAACGCGTCCGCGGAGATTCGCTGGTGGATTCCGGATGTCGATCGTTTGGAAGCGCCGGCGCTGTATGCGAAGCCGGTGCTGACGGGGATCTTTTCGAGGTAGGAGTGTCGGGCTAAAGCCCGACCCACAGAAGAGACTCTGTGGGTCAGGCTTCAGCCTGACTTCTTCTTAGTTACCGAAGCGGAACTGCACTTCGAGCCCGAAGGTCCGCGGCGCCGTCAGCGACAGCGAGCGGCTCTGTACACCCCATGCCGACATGCTCGCGCCCGCCGCCTCGTAGCCAGTGTCGTCCAAGGCGTTGTTCACGAAGGCGATGAACGTGTACTTGTTGTCGTTGCCGTTCCACAGCGCGCGGAAGTCCACGTTGTCGTATGACGGCGCCAGGTAATGATCGCGCGAGAACACCGAGTAGTACGCCTCGTCGCGATACGTGTACGTCGTCCCCAGCGTCAGGTTGCCGACGCCGGTGAAGAACGTGTAGTTCGCGTTGAACGCCACCTTGTGGTTCGGCGCGCTCGGCAGCTCGCCGCCGTCGAGCAGCTGAGCCGTCTGCTGAGTGGCGACAGGCGTGCTGCACGGCCGCGCGTCGGGCTGCAGCGAGCCGGAGATGCCCGTGTCGGCGCCGTCGACGAAGCAGCGGGGATCGTCGATCTCGGTGTCGAGGTAGCTGTAGTTGAACCGCATCGTGAACGCATCCGTGACCGCCCAGACCGTCTCCAGCTCCGCGCCCATCGACGTGACCTTCTCCAGGTTGAAGAAGCGCGACTCGAGCAGACCCGAAACTGGATCGCGCACCGTCGAGGGATACTGCGCGTCCTGGTAGTCGTAGAAGAACACCGAGACGTTCGCCGTCAGGCGTCCGCCGAAGGTCTCTTTCAGGCCGAGCTCGAACGCGTTGATGAACTCAGGCTCGGTGTAGCCGGTGCGACCCGGCGCCATCGCGCCGGCGTTGAAGCCGCCGCTCTTGTAGCCGCGTGTGTACTTGCCGTAAGCCAGCAGGTCCTCGCCCGGCGACCATTCGAGACCGGCCGTGCCCGTCGCGGCGCTCCACTTGCCTTCGAGGTGCGCGGTCGCGTTCTCGTTATAGAACGAGAACGGCAGCGCCGGGTTGCCCAGGAACACGACGCGCGTGCGGTACTCGTCCGCGGCCTTCTCGTCTTCGGTGTAGCGCGCGCCGATCGTGGTCTTCCACGTGTCGGTCAGCTGATAGTCGACCTGGCTGAACACCGCGTACGCATCGGCTTCGAGCAGAGCGCCAGCGTTCTGCAGAATACTCTGCGGGTTCGGGGCGCCGGCCGGTGGGTTGAAACCGTTCGCGGCGCTCGGCGCGGACGCGCGCGGGTTCGCCAGCTCCGGCTGGAGCGGCGCGCGGATGCCCTGAAACTGGTTGACCTGCTCGTGGTACTGGTACAGGCCGACGATCCACTGGAACGGGCCGTCGCCGGTCGAGATCAGGTTCAGCTCGTTCGAGTAGTACTCCTTGTCCTCGTGGTAGAACGCCTCGATCGTCGGGAAGATCTGCAGCGACTGGCCGCCGGCGTTCGTCCGGGTGAACGGGTCGCGGTCGACGCCGTCGAAGTCCGACACCTGCTGGTACGTGTAGCCCTGGTAGCCGCCCACATACTTGAGGTCCACGCCGCCGAAATGGTTGACGGTCTCGAGCGTCACGATATCGACGTCGTCGAGCTTCGTGCGAAACGGCGTGTCGGTGTCGTACTGGCGCTCGTCAGCCAGCGCCGGGTTCGTGCCGGTGAAGCCGAAGGTGACGTTGGGGAACAAGCCGGCAACCGGTCCGCTCGGCCCGGCGACGGTGGCCGGCGCGCCGAAGAAGGTCGGCGCGACGTCGTACGGCGTAATGCGGCTGTCGACGCGACGCGCCTGGTCCCACTCGGAGCGGGAGTATTTCACCCAACCGTCCATCGCCTCGCCGATGTTGAAGGCGAGCTGCGCTTCGGCGTACATGTCGTCGTTCTGGCCGCCCTCGGTCTCGTTGCTGTTCACGTCCTCGAAGAAGCCCTCGCCCTGGCCGCCGGCGTTGCCACCAACGCGATAGCGCAGCCAATCGGTGATCGGGCCGGAGATCGAAGCAGCGTAGGTCTGCGTGTCGTAGCTGCCCGCCGACGCGCGCACTTCGCCCTGCGTCGTTTCGGTCGGACGCTTCGAGACGACGTTGAGCGCGCCGCCGATCGAGTTACGGCCGTACAGGGTGCCCTGCGGTCCGCGCAGCACTTCGATGCGGTCCGTGAACATCGGCGCCTTGCCCGCCTCGACGTTGCTGGCGGTGTAGAAGCCGTCCGAATAAGTCGCGATGCCCGGGTCGGAACCGTAGTTGTTGGTCAGACGGCCGACGCCGCGCAGGCTCATGCGGTCGAGCGTGCTGGCGTACGACAAACCGGGCGTGAAATCGGTGAGGTCCTGAATACTGGTGATGCCGATCAGGTCGCGCGTCTCGCTGGTGAAGGCCGAGATCGCGACCGGCACGTCCTGCAGGTTCGCGCGGCGCTTTTCCGCGGTGACGACGATTTCCTCGAGCACCATGGTTTCAGGCGCCTTGCTCTCCTGCGCCGTCGCGGCTGCGCCTGCTGCCAGGGCCAGGATCCCGGCAATTGCGACGCGAAGCTCCATTCGGTTACGCATGCTCATTCGTGCACTCCCATGTCCTGTGTCGGAAATTTTTACGGTCGTGAAGGTGCGACAGGGAGTGCAACGCGTCAACGGCTTTTAGGTGAAAAGAAGCCGTTTGTTGCGTGATTAATACATAAGAATCGTGAAACTGTGACCGACCCCGCACATCTGGCCGCGCTTGCTTTTCTACAGATGCGTGAGGGAGTTGCACGAACAAGTGCCGCGACGGCACAGGTTCTCAGCGCGACGCGATGATGCGAGCTGTTGCGGTCGCAGTGGCGACCAGCTCACCGGATTCGGTGCGCAGCTCGCCTGAGAGAAAGGCAATCGTGCCGCCGCGCGACACGACGCGACCTTCGCCGATCAGTACACCTGGCGGCGCCGGCTTGATGAAATTGACCTTCAGCTCGATGGTCGGCGCGAAGTGACCGGGTGGCAGTGTGCACACGAGCGCCGGACCGAGCGTGTCGTCCAGCATGGCGGCAAGAAATCCGCCCTGCACGATGCCGAGCGGATTGAGGAACTCGCGTTTGCCTTCGAACTGCGCGCGCACCGTACCGCGCGCGGGATCGATCTCCAGCAACTTGAAACCGAGCGTCGCGGCTGCGGGCGGCGGCGGCACGCGACCTTCCATCGCATCCCAGAAGGCGCCCGTGCGATTCGTCTCGCTCATTCTTTCTAGAACATTTCCGAGGCGTCGGGCGGCCGGATCGTGCTGTCGTGACGCGCCGTGATGTGATCGCCCGTGATCATCTCGTCGTACGCCTGCCCGGGCCCGACCATCGGATAGACGCCGGCATCGGGATCGATGATGACTTCGAGAAAGGCCGGGCCCTTGAAACCGATGAATTCGGCGACGACCCGTGCGACGTCCTGCTTGTGCTCGAGCCGCACGGCGTAGCGGAAGCCGTCCGCCTGCGCGGCCTTGACGAAATCCTTCTTGTGCAGCGATTTGTCGCTGGCCGACAGCCGGCCCTTGAAGAACAGCTTCTGCCACTGCTTGACCATGCCGTCGCCGAAGTTGTTCAGCACCACGATCTTCACGGGCAGCTGATAGGTCGTGACCGTTTCGAGCTCGCCGAGATTCATGCGAATGCTCGCGTCGCCGTCGATGTCGATCACCAGCTTGTCGGGATGCGCGAGCTGCGCGCCGATCGCGGCCGGCAGGCCGAAGCCCATCGTGCCCATGCTGCCGGACGTGAGCCACAAGCGCGGCGAGCGGAAGTCGAAATACTGCGCAGCCCACATCTGGTGCTGACCGACGCCGGTGGCGATGATGGCCTCGCCGCGCGTCAGCTTGTTGATCTCTTCGATGACGTGGTACGGCTGGATCAGCTTGCTGTCGCGGTCGTAATTCATCGGATGCGTGCGGCGCAGGCCGGCACAGTGCGCTTGCCAGCCGGACCAGTCGCGCTTGAAGCTGCCGCGCCGGCCGTACGCCAGCAGCGCGCGCAGCGCTTCCGGCAGCAGGCCGATGTGACTCCAGCTCACCGGCTTGACCTTGTTGATCTCGGAGGCGTCGATATCGATCTGCGCGATGCGCCGCGCGTTCGGCGCGAACTTCGGCGGGTTGCCGGCGACGCGGTCGTCGAAGCGCGCGCCGCACGCGAACAGAAAATCGCAATCGTCGACAGCGTAGTTTGCAAACGCCGCGCCGTGCATGCCGAGCATGCTCATCGACAGCGGATGCTGGGTGTCCAGGGCGCCGAGACCCATCAGCGTCGTGACGACCGGAATGCCATGCTCGACTGCGAACTCGCGCAGCGCGGCCGCGCCATCGGAGCGAATCACGCCGCCGCCCGCGTAGATCAGCGGCCGCTTGGCCTCGCCGAGCATCGCGAAAAATTCCGCGCACTGGGTTTCCGACAGGGCGCTGCGCATCAGCCGGTTCATCCGATGACGGTAACCGCTGACCGGCAAGCGGCCCGAGCCGTGGAAGGTGCCGCGCCAGTTCTGCACGTCCTTCGGAATGTCGACGACGACCGGACCCGGTCGCCCGCTGCGCGCGATCTCGAATGCGGTCCGCAGCGTGGCTTCGAGCTTGAGCGGATCGGTGACCAGGAACACGTGCTTGGCGACCGAGCCCATGATGCTGGCGACCGGCGCTTCCTGGAACGCATCGCTGCCGATCGCGGCCGTCGGCACCTGGCCGCAGATCACCACGATCGGTATCGAGTCGGCCATGCAGTCGCGCACGGGCGTGACGGTGTTGGTCGCGCCGGGGCCGGAAGTGACGACGCACACGCCGACCTTGCCGGTGGCGCGCGCGTAGCCCGCAGCCATGAAGCCCGCGCCCTGCTCGTTGGCCGGGACGACCAGCGGCATGGGCCGGTGGGTCGGGGCTGCACTGGCTTGGTTGTATACGAAAATCGCGTCGTAGGTCGGCAGGATGGCGCCGCCGCTGTAACCGAAAACGGTTTCGACACCTTCGTCGGCCAGCACCTGGACGATGATCTCGGCCCCAGACAGCTGCTGGCCGGCTAGCGTATGAACCGCGTGCGACGGGCGCGCGGCGAGATTGTCTTTCACGTCCTGATCCAAAAAATGACCGGAAAAATGCTCGAAAAAAGCGCAAAAGAGCCTAGCAGCATCGCCCGTGGATGTATACGAAGGTCGCGGCCTTCCCGTATGCTCACCGGCTTCGAGAGGAAAGCCGCGAATGACCACGCGCAAGCGCCACATCATTTCGATCCTGTTGCAGAACGAAGTCGGCGCGCTCACGCGGGTCGCGAGCCTGTTCGCCACGCGCGGCTACAACATCGAGTCGCTCAGCGTCGCGCCGACCGACGATCCGACGGTGTCGCGACTCACGCTGGTTACGACCGGCACCGACGCGGTGATTCAGCAGATCGTGAATCAATCCCTGAAGCTCATTGACGTGGTCAATGTCGACGACGTCACGCGCGACCAGCACGTCGAGCGCGAGCTGTTGCTGATCAAATTGCGCGCGGGAGCTGCGCACGTCGCCGCTCTGCAGGCGTGCGTGCACAAAGCCGGCGGCAAAGTATTGTCGGATGAAGCGGAAAGCTTTACCGTCGAGCTTACGGACAGTGAATCCCAGATCAACAAGTTCATCGCCGAAGCGGGGAATCTCGGCGAAGTACTCGAGGTCGTGCGCAGCGGTGCGCTTGCAATGTTGCGAGGAGCAACGACGCTGCGAGCCTGAGGCTGCGGGACTCACGAATCCGTAAACCGCAAAGCGGCTACCAACGATGACATCGGGCAGGGTGTCGTCGGCATGCGCGTGCTCACGAGGCGCTCGCGTGTAAGGAGTTGCGCGTAATGCGGTGCGCTGCGTGGAGCCGCGAGGCTCGCGCGGACATTTATGAGATGGAGCGACGATGTACCGCTTATACGACTACCTGCCCTCCGGAAACGGTTACAAGGTGCGCCTGGTGCTCAAGCAACTGGCGCTGCCGTACGAGCTGGTAGAGCTCGACATCCGCACCGGCGCAACGCGCACTGGCGATTTCCTCGCGCAAGAATCCCAACGGCCGCATTCCGCTGCTGGAAGTGCCGGGCAAAGGCTTTCTGCCGGAGAGCCACGCCATCATCGCGTATCTCGCCGACGGCACGCGCCTCATTCCCACCGATCCGTACGAGCGCGCGTGCATGTGGCAGTGGATGTGCTTCGAGCAGTACAACCTCGAGCCGAACATCGCAACGCTGCGCTTCTGGATGAAGCTCGGCAAGACGCGCCAGGAGCTGGGCGAGAAGCTGGTCGAGAAGAAGAAAAACGGCTACGCGGCGCTGGACGTGCTGGAAGAGACGCTGCGCGACCGCGAGTATCTCGCCGCCGGTCACTACTCGCTCGCGGACATCGCGTTGTACGCGTACACGCATGTCGCGCACGAAGGCGGTTTCGACCTCGCGCCCTACCCCACGATCCGCGCCTGGTGCGAGCGCGTCGAGCGGCAGCCCAACTGGGCGCCGATAACGGAGAGATAAGAAAGCCCTACAGCCTTCTCATGGCTTCAAGACTGTCGCGCCGATCGTGCGCCGCGCTTCCAGGTCGACGTGCGCGCGCGCTGCTTCCTGCAGCGGATAAACCTGTCCGACGTGTGCCTCGATGACGGACTTTGCGACGAGCTCGAACATCTCGCTGGCGGCGCGCACCAGCGAGGCTCGCGTCGGGATGTAGTGGAACAGCGTTGGACGCGTGAGGAACAGCGAGCCGCGCTTGCTCAACTCGAGCGGCGCCATCGGCGGGACGGGTCCGGAAGCGTTGCCGTACGTCACCATCAGGCCGCGCGAGCGCAGGCAATCGAGCGAGCCGATGAACGTGTCCTTGCCGACCGAGTCGTAGACGACGTCGACGCCGCGATTCTGCGTTGCTGCTTTCGTCCGTCCGACCCAATCTTCGCCTGACAACAAGACGTGGTCCGCACCGAGCTCGCGTGCGCGCTCGGCCTTGGCGGTCGAGCTGACGACTGCGATCACGGTTGCGCCGAGATGCTTCGCCCACTGCACGAGGAGCGACCCGACGCCGCCGGCAGCTGCATGCACGAGCAGCGTGTTGCCCTTGCGCACCCGATAGGTCTGTCGCAGCAACATCTGCGCAGTCATGCCTTTCAGCATGAGCGCCGCTGCCTGGTCGTCGTTGACGCCGTCGGGGATGCGCACCAACCGCTCGGCCGGCAGCACCCGCGCTTCGCTGTACGCGCCGGAGGAGTTGAATGCGTAAGCGACGCGGTCGCCGACCTTCGGCTGGCTGACGCCCGGTCCGACAGCTTCGACGATGCCGGCGGCCTCGCGCCCGAGCACGGCAGGCAGCTGCAGCGGGTACAGGCCCGTGCGCTCATACGTGTCGATGAAGTTCAGCCCGATGGCCGTGTGGCGGACCCGCACCTGGCCGCGCCCGGGCTCGGGCACGTCGATGGCCTCCCAGCGCAGGACTTCAGGACCGCCGTAAGAATGGATTCGCACCGCATGTGTCATGCGGTGCATGTTAATGGATTCTGTGGGTCAGGCTTCAGCCTGACACCTACAGCGCCTGGTCGTCCGTCTCGCCGGTCCGGATGCGCAGCACGCGCTCCAGCTCGGTGATGAAGATCTTGCCGTCGCCCACCTTGCCGGTCTTCGCCGCGCCGATGATCGCTTCCACGACCTGGTCGACCAGTGCGTCCTTGACCGCGACCTCGATGCGGGTCTTCGGCACGAAGTCGACGACGTACTCGGCGCCGCGATACAGCTCGGTGTGACCGCGCTGCCGGCCGAAGCCCTTGACCTCGGTGACGGTCATTCCCGAAACGCCGATCTCCGACAGGGCCGCACGGACGTCGTCGAGTTTGAAGGGTTTGATGATCGCGCTGATGAGTTTCATTCCCCGTGGCTCCTGTCTCGAATGCCTCGAACCGCAAATGCACGTTCTGTGCCGGCGCGAAAGTGACCGGCGCGCGGGCGACCAGTCGCTTCGCTTGCACCAGTTTAGCGCGAGCGCGCGGCGTCAGCGCGCGTACTTGGTGCGTCAGCGGGTGCGCCGGTCAGTCGAGCCGCTTGTGGAAGCGCAACGTGACCACTGTGAGCGCGACCGCGGTAAACGCCAGCAACTTGTAGATCGGAACCAGCAGCTCGGCCAGGCCAGCGCCGCGCAGAACGATGCCGCGGACCAACTCGACGAAATGCGTGAGCGGCAGCAGCTGCGCGATCCAGCGCGCCACCTGCGGCATGCCGTCGAACGGGAAGACGAAGCCCGACAGCAGGATCGAAGGCAGCAGCACGAAGATGGACATCTGGAACGCCTGCATCTGCGTCTCCGCCAGCGTCGACGCGATCAGCCCCAAGGTCAGCGTGGCCGCGATGAACAGCAATGCGGCGAAGTAGAAGGCCCAGAGGCTGCCGTTTATCGGCACGTTGAACAGCAACACCCCGAGCAGCAGCACCAGCGTGGTCTGGATCAGGCCGATGAACACGTACGGCACGAGCTTGCCGAGCATCAATTCGAGCGGGCTGGCGGGCGTCGTGATCAGCAGCTCGAGGTTGCCGCGCTCGCGCTCGCGCACGATCGCTACGGCGGTGAACATCGTCATGGTCATCGTCAGAATCACCCCGATGAGCGCGGGCACGATCTGCACGGCGGTGCGCTTTTCGGGGTTGTATTCGGTGCGCACCTCGAACACCGGTCGGTTGGCGCGATAAATCCCGGCGCGCTCCGACAGCGGCATGGCGGCGAAGGCGCGCGCGATGTTCTCGATCGTCGGCTCGCTGCCGTCGACGAGCAGCTGCGCGAGCGGCCGGTCGCCGTCCAGGCGGCGACGCTCGAAATCGGCGGGAATGTAGATGCCGACCGAGACTTCGCCGGAGCGCAGGCTGCGCCGCAGGTCGCCGATGGACGCCTGGTACTCGCGCACACTCACAACGCCGGTCGCCTGCATCTGCGCGACGAGCGCGCGCGACATCGAGGTTCGCGCCTCGTCGACCACGCCGGCGCTGAGGCCGCGCACGTCGAAGTTGATCGCGTAGCCGAACAGCAGCATCTGCAGCAGCGGAATGCCCACGATCATGCCGAACGTCAGCCGGTCGCGCCGCAGCTGGCGGATTTCCTTGGTCGCGATTGCAAGGATGCGTGACATGGGGATGTCAGGCTGAAGCCTGACCCACAGGGAGAAGAGCGTCGTCGGCTTTGAAGCGCGTGGAGGCGACGAACACGTCTTCGAGACTCGCACGCACGCGCTCGACCTCGCCCTGCACCCGATGCTGTTCGAGCAGCGCTCGGATGCTGCCTTCCGGGTCCGCATGCTGCGGATCGAGCAGGGCGTGCAGGCGATTGCCGAGCTGCGCCACGCTCTTCACGTAGTCCTGGCCGTCGAGCGCGTGGCGCGCAGCTCGCACATCGTCGGCTTCGATCTCGATGACGATAGCGTCGATGGAATCCATCAGCCGCCGTGGCGAGCCCTCCGCTACCAGGCGCCCACGATCGAGGATGGCGAGGCCGTGACACCGCTCGGCTTCGTCCATGTAGTGCGTCGACACCAGGATCGTCGTGCCGCGGTCGACCAGCGCGAACAGGCTTTCCCAGAAATCCCGACGACTCTGCGGGTCGACGGCGCTGGTCGGCTCGTCGAGCAGCAGCAGCTCAGGCTCATGCAGCGTGGCGGCCGCAAGCGCGAGCCGCTGCTTCTGTCCGCCGCTCATCGTTCCCGCGCGCTGATCGCGCCGGTCCTGCAGGTAGTACTGTGCGAGTCGTTCCTCGATGCGCGCCGCCCGCACCTTACCGTCGAGCCCGAAGATGCGGCCGATGAAGTCCAGATTCTCCAGGACTGTCAGGTCTTCCCACAGGGAGAAGCGCTGGGTCATGTAGCCGATCTTCAGGCGCAGCTGCTCAGCTTCGCGCGGCACCGGGTGGCCGAGCACGACACACTCGCCCTCGCTCGGCCGCAGCAGGCCGCACAGCATGCGGATCGTGGTCGATTTGCCCGAGCCGTTCGGGCCGAGAAAGCCGTAGATCGTTGCGCGCGGAATGTCGAGACTGACGTGATCGACGGCCGTGAGCTTGCCGAAGCGCCGCGTGAGGTTGCGGGCGCTGATGGCTGGGCCGCTTTCCGGGCGCGAGCTCATTGCTTGGCGTCCGCGAGCCGCACCTGCACCGGCATGCCGGTCGGCACCTGCGCGGCGGCGCTCTCCTCCAGGTCGATTTCGGCGAGATAGGCAAGCCGCGACCGGTCTTCCTGCGTCAGCGCGTAGTACGGTGTGAACGCAGCCTCCGCGGACACGAAGCGCACCACGCCATTCAGCTCGGCCTCGCGACCGTCGACGTGCACGTGGATGCGCGTGCCCGGAAGGAATTTCGTGCGCAGCGGCTCGGGCACGTAGACCCGCGCGTACGGTGTGCCGTCTGCGAGCATCACGATCAGCGGCGTGCCGGCGGCCGGCCGCTCACCCAGCTTGTACGGAATCGCTTCGATGCGCCCAGCGCGCGGCGCTTTGACGACATAGCGGGCTGCGCTCGTCTCCAGCTCGACGAGTGCAGCCTGCACCTGCTTGAGCGCGGCTTCGGCCTGCTCGACTTCCTCGACTCGCGTGCCTTCGAGCAGCAGGTTCAGGCGAGCAGTGGCTTGCTTGTTCGTGCCCGCGGCGCTGTCGCGCCGCGCCCGTTGCTGATCCAACGCCGATTGGCTCAGAAGCTTGCGAGACACCAGGTCCTGCACGCGCTGATATTCGTTCGCTTCAGTCTCCTGCAGGCTGCGCGCGGATTCGAGCGCGGCACGTGCTTCGGCGATCTCTTGCGCACGCGGGCCCTTGACGAGCTCCGCGAGCCGGCGATCGGCAACGTTGCGCGCCGCGACCGCCTGATCGAGACGCGCCTGCATGGAGCCGAGCTCCTGCCGCAGCAGCGTCGCGCCCGCCTGCACGGCATCGCCCTCGCGCACGAGGACTTCGACGATGGGCTCGTTGGACTCTGCGACCAACTCCAGACGATCCCGCTCGAGCGTGCCCAGAATCTGCCCGTCGTAGGCGTCGTTGCCGCACGCGGCGAGAGCCAGGCAGCCGGCAAGAACCAGAACAGCTCGTACGGTCATGCTCGATGCTCCTGACGCGTGGCTCGCGCTGCCGGCGTCGTGCCGATGGCGAACAGTCGCGCAGTGTGTGCGATGAGACGCTCGATCTCGTCCTCGTCGAACTTCAGGCCGAGCACCGGCCCGGCGACGTGCCGCGCGAGGAACGGAAACATGCACAGCGACATCAGCGACAAGGCCGCGAAGCGCACGTCGAGATCCTCGCGAACTCCGCCATTGGCGCGAGCACGCTGCAACAGCTCCATCACCAGCGGCGCCTGCCGGCCGGCGACGTCGCGCACGAACGTGCTGCGAAACCGCCCCTTCTCCGCCAGCACTTCGTTGACGATCAGCGTGGCGATCCACGGATTCGCCGCGGCGGTCCGCATGTGCATGCGGATCAGCACGGCGGGATCGACGGGCCCGGACTGCAACGATCCCGCGATCAACTCGCGCACCGGGCCGATGGCGCGCTCGAGCATCGCGCGGAACAGCCCCAGCTTGTTGCCGAAGTAGTAATGAATCATCGCCGGCGTCGTGCCCGCGGCGACCGCGATTTGCCGCGCCGTTGCGCGATCGAAGCCGTGCTTCAGGAACAGCTTGCTGGCCGCGTCCAGCAAGGCGCTGCGCACGTCGCCGTCGGCGTCCACGGGCGGACGGCCGGGGCTGCGGACCCGGGATCGCCGACGCCGTGGCAAGTGTGCGCTGGTGCTCATAGCTAGTGTGCGCTGCTGCTCATGCCCGAATATTAAACGCGTGTTTAAATATAAGCCAGTCCCCTAAGCGGACCCTGCAAAGAATTCCGACATCGAAAAGAAATCCGACACTGCGGAACTGCTTCGCGAAAGTCGCCGAAGGATGATCGGCTTCCTTGTGGAGCGGCAGCGCCTGTGACAAAAAGGCGCAACGTTTCCTGGGGAGGAAGCATGCAAGTTCGTAAGGTCGCCGGCGCCATGGTGCGCGCCGGTCTGTGGGTCGCCGCGAGCACGGCGTTCGCGCTGCCCGTAGCGGCCGCGAACGACGGCGAGCGTCCGGCTCGCATCGCCTATTTCGAGTTGCTGCAGGTCCTGCCCGACTCGGCCGGCACTGCACAACACAAAGCCGGCGACTCCACTCGCAACTGCGCTTCGACGCATTCGGTCGGCGCTTCGAGATTTCGCTCGGCGCGAACACTCGCCTCATGGCGAGCAAATCCCAGCAATCGCAGCTCGAGCTGTATCGCGGCGCGATCGACGGCATCGCCGGATCCTGGGTGCGGCTTGCGACCAAGGGCGGCGCACTGCACGGAATGATGTGGGACGGCACCCAGCTCTACGCGATCGAGCCGGCCGCTGAAGTGCGCGACGCATTGGACCAGGCGCCGGCCGACGAGTCGCAGACGATCGTCTTCCGCCTCGCCGACGTGCAGCTGGACCCGGGTGCGGCCTCGTGCGCCTCCGAGAGCTCGCCGACCAAGGCGAGCGATGCATACGCGGCGCTTGCGAGCGAGCTGAAGAATTCGACGGTGGCGATGCAGGCGGCCGGCGCGACGCGACGGCTGGAACTGTCGGCGCTGGGCGATGCGCGCTTCCGCGCGCGTTTCGGCAGCGAGCAGGACGCGCGCGATGAGATCCTGACGCGCCTGAACAATGTCGACGGCATCTTCAGCACGCACCTGTCCATCGAAATTCACGTCGGCACGGTGTCCGTGCCCGATGCGGCCAACGATCAGCTGTCGGCAACGACGACTCCGAACACCTTGCTGCGCGAGCTCGCGACCCTGCGCAAACGCTCGCCCGAGCTGAGCTCGCACGGCCTGACGCACCTGTTCACGGACCGCGATCTCGACGGCACCACGATCGGCATCGCCTACCTCGACTCGCTGTGCGACACGCAGAACGCGGTCGGGCTGACCGAGTCGCGCAACGTCTGGCTGGATTCGCTGGTCGCCGCGCACGAGATCGGCCACAACTTCGGCGCGGACCACGACGGCGATTCGCAGGGCAGCTGCCCGCACACGCCCTCCTCCGGCTTCCTCATGGCGCCGGTCGTGAGCGGCACCGACGATTTCTCGTCGTGCAGCGTGACCCGGATGCGCTCCAGGACCAATGGAGCGACCTGCATCACCAACCTCCCGCCGGCGAACGTGCGCGTTGCCGCCAATCTCGGCGTCGCGCGCCGGCAGCTCGCAAGGCCGTTCCGCTGGGAGCTGCCGATCTCGAACAGCGGCGGCCTCGACTCACGTAACGTGCGCGCCGAACTGACGCTGCCGGCGCAGCTCTCGATCGCGGATGTCGGCGTGGTCGGCGGCTCGTGCACGAGCGGCGGCGGCGCGATCGAATGCGAGCTCGGCGACATTCCGGGCGGCGCAGTGCGCACGATCGAGCTGGAGCTGAGCAGCGAAGTTGCCGGCTCGCACCCAATCGTCGCGCACGTCACTGCGGCTCACGACGCGAATCGCGGCGACAACGACGGGTCCGGCACGATCGTCGTCGAAGCCCCGGCGGACGTATCGGTGCGGTTGCGCGGGCCGACGAAGGCGACGGCCAACGAGCGATTCACCGTCGACTTCGATCTCACCAATGCCACCGCGGACAATGCTGGAACGGTCACGGTGCAGATCGACATCCCGGCCGGCACGACGGTCACCAGCGCATCGCTGAACGACGGCACGTGTACGAGCGCCGCGACGAAAGTCGAGTGCACGCTGGTGCCCCTCGGCGGCGGACTGACGGCGAGCGGCTCCGTGTCACTTACGGCCTCCGCCGCTGGCAGCGCGACACTGCGCGCCAGCGTCTCCGGCAACTACTTCGACACGAACAACGCGAACGACACTGCCGACCTCGTCGTAGCTGTCAGCGGCGCCGCGACGATCGTGAGTCAGTCGACCGCATCGGGTGCAAATGCTGATGCAGGCGGCGGTGGTGGCGGTGGCGGCTCGATCGGCCTGCTGCTGCTCATGGCGTTGGCCCCCCTGCATCGCGCCCGCCGCCGGCGCGCTTGAAAGCCCGCTCGACTGTCGCCATGTAGCGCTCCATGCTTGCGGCTCCCGCAGGCCTGAGACTGCACGTGGCTACCTACAAGGACTACTACCAAATCATGGGCGTGGCTCGCGACGCGAGCCAGGACGACATCAAGCGCGCCTATCGCCGGCTCGCCCGTAAATTTCACCCGGACGTCAGCAAGGAAGCGAACGCGGAGGACAAGTTCAAGGAGCTGCAGGAGGCTTACGAGGTCCTCAAGGATCCGCAGCGCCGTGCCGCCTACGATCAGCTCGGCTCGAACTGGCGCGCCGGACAGGAATTCCGTCCGCCGCCCGACTGGGGCCGCGATTTCGAATTCTCCGCCTCGTCGTTCGGCGGCGCAGGCGGCGCCCAGGCAGACTTCAGCGATTTCTTCGCTTCGCTGTTCGGACAACGCAGTCCGTTCGGGCAGCAGCGCTCATCGTTCGGCGGCGGTGGTCGCGGCCGCGGCGGCTTTGCCGCCGCCGGCGAAGATCATGTCGCGAAGATCCAGATCGAGCTGGAGGACGCATTCCGCGGCGGCAGCCAGACGATCGAGCTCAAGGCTCCCCAGCTCGGCGAAGACGGTCGCGTGACGGTGCAGCCGCGCACGCTCAAGGTGACGATTCCTGCCGGCGTCACCGAAGGTCAGCGCATCCGCCTCGCGGGGCAAGGCAGTCCCGGCGTCGGCGGCGGACCGGCCGGTGATCTGTATTTGGAAATTGGTTTTCGGCCGCACCGGCTGTTCGCCGTCGACGGTCGCGACCTGACGCTGACCTTGCCGATCGCACCTTGGGAAGCGGCGCTCGGCGCGACGGTGCAGACGCCGACGCTGGCCGGGCCCGTCGACCTGCGCATTCCACCGAACGCGAAGGCCGGACAGAAGATGCGCCTGAAGGGTCGCGGCCTGCCCGGCCAGACGGTGGGCGATCAATACGTCGTGCTGAAGATCGTGCAGCCGCCGGCGGACACGCCGCGCGCGAAGGAGCTCTACGAGCAGATGCAGCGCGAGCTGCCGTTCGATCCCAGGATGGAATGGCAGGCCGACTGACTGGGTTAATGCGCGCGGTCCAGCAGGTAAGCGACGCGGCGCGGAATCGCCAGGTCCATGTGCTGCTTCTCGATGAAATCCGCGGCGCCTGCGCGCATCGCGTCGACTGCAGCGCGCACGTCGGTCTCTTCGCCGACCATGATCACCGGCAGTGACGTTTCTGCGGAGCGCAGCCGCCGCAGCAACTCGAGCCCCGACATTCCAGGCAACCACACATCGGCGATTACGCAGCCGAGCGTGCTCAGATCGGCAGCGAGATAACTCTCCGCGCTGTCGTAGTCCTGGATGTCGGCGTCGAGGGAGCTGAGCAGCGAGCACAGCAGGCGGCGGGCCGCCTCATCTGCTTCGATAACTGCGATAGTGGGACGGATGATTGGCACGAGACACGTCGACTGCTGAGAAAAAAGCGGCCACGGCCACTGTACAGGGAAAGCCCGAGCCGCAGGGAGGATTGGGGGCGGTGGACTCACCTGTGGGCCGTGGTCGCATGGGCGCCATCTTTCTTCCGCGCGGTGGCCGCTAGAAGTCGCACTTGTACTTAAAATTTGCGCTGCGTGCGAATGCGAATTTGCGGCAAAAATTTTCGGACCGGCAGCCCTACACCTGTCCGACTTCGAGCACCATGCGCACCAGATGCGCGAGCGAAGACGCCTGCATCTTTTCCATCACGCGCGCGCGATGAATCTCCACCGTGCGCTGACTCAGCTTCAGGTCGCCGGCGATCACTTTGTTCGCCTTGCCGTGCACCACGAGATCGAGCACTTCGCGCTCGCGCGGCGTCAGCGTTTCGAGACGGCGCCGTATATCGTTGCGCTCGCCGAGCGCGGCGCGGTTGCTGCTGTCTTTCTCCAGCGCCTGGTTGATGCGATCGATGAGGTCCTGGTCGCGGAACGGCTTCTGGATGAAATCGACCGCGCCCGCCTGCATGGCCTCCACTGCCATCGGCACGTCGCCGTGACCGGTGATGAAGATGATCGGCAGGATCGAGTGCTTCTCGTTGAGCTTCTGCTGCAGCTCCAGTCCCGACATGCCGGGCATGCGGATGTCGAGCACCAGGCAGCCCGCACGATCCTCGCCGTACGCGTCGAGAAACTCCTGCGCCGAGCCGAACGTCTCCACCGCGTGTCCGACCGAGCGCAGCAGCAGCTTCAACGCATCGCGGACTGCGGCATCGTCGTCCACCACGAAGATGGTCGGCCGCGCAACGTTGGAAGGTCCCCTCATTGATCAACTCCCTGCTGACGCCGGAACTGCCGGCAACGTGAAGAAGAAACGCGCGCCGCCGCCTGGATTGGCGCCGCACCACAGCTTGCCGCCGTGCGCGCGCACGATGGATCGGCTGATCGACAGGCCGAGGCCGGTGCCGCCGGGCTTGGTCGTGAAGAACGGATTGAACAGCTCGGCCATCGTCGTGGCGTCGACGCCGACGCCGCGGTCCGCGACCATGAACTCGACGTCGCCTTCGCTGTCGACGAGCGTGCGCAGGACGATCTCGCGGCGCGCTTCCGCCACCTCGACCATCGCGTCGATGCTGTTGCGAACCAGGTTGAGGATGACTTGCTGGATCTGCACCGCGTCGGCTTGCACGAGCGGTGCCTGCGCCGCCGGCTCCAGCAGCATGCGCACGCCGTTGTGCCGCGCATCGGTCTGCGCGAGCGTCAGCACGTCTTCGAGCAGCCGGTTCGCCTCGACCAGCTCGCGCCGCACCTCGCGATTCTTGACGAAGGTGCGCAGGCGGCGGATGACTTCGCCGGCGCGCAACGCTTGCACGCCGATTTGATTGAGCGCGGCCTCGATCTCGTCCTTGCTCGCGTCGGCTTGCGTGATCAGGCGTTGACATGCCTGCGCATACGTCGCGATCGCGGTCAGCGGCTGGTTCACTTCGTGCGCAATGCCCGCCGCCATCTCGCCCATCGTCGAGATGCGGCCGAAGTGCGCGATGCGATCCTGCATCTGGCGCGCTTCATCTTCGGCGCGGCGGCGATCGGTGATGTCGTGCAGCGTGCCGACCTGCCGCAGCGGTCGGCCGTCCGCTGCGCGCGTCGTCTGCGCGAGGTGATGCACGTAGCGCAGCGAGCCGTCGGGGTGAATCACGCGATACTCGGTATCCATCTGTCGTCCGCTCGTGTCCAGCTCGGTGCGCGCCTGGTGCCAGCGCGCGCGGTCCGCCGGGTGGACCATCGGTTCTAGATATTCGTACACCGCGATGTACGGCTCGCCGTAACGGCGACCGAGCACGCGATACAGGTGCGGCGACCAATAATCCTCGTATTTGCCGTCGAAGTGCACGACGTAATTGCCGAGGTTGGCGATCTCCTGCGCGATCGTCAGCTGCGCCTCGCTCCGGCGCAGCGCCTCCTCCGCATTGCGGCGCACCGTGATGTCGCGGATGAAGCCCACGAAGCGCGGCGGATCGGTGCCCTGCACGCGTCCGACCGCCAGCTCCGCCGAGAACTCGCTGCCGTCGCGGCGCTTGGCGATCAGCTCGCGGCCGATGCCGATGATGCGCGGCTCGCCCGCTTCGATGTAATGCCGCAGGTAATCCTCGTGCTGCGAGCGGTACGGCTCGGGCAGCAGGATGTTGACTTTCAGTCCGATGACTTCCTGCTCGTTGTAACCGAACATCCGCTCGCCGGCGTGATTCAGCAGCTCGATCCGACCTTCGTGATCGAACAGCACGACCGCGTCCACTGCCGCATCCAGTACAGCCTGGAATTCCCGTTCCAGGCGATGCGCCCGCTCCTCCTGCAGCTCCGCGACTCGCAATAAGGTCATGCCCTGAGATTCTAGCCGCTGCCGTTGCAACAATCCCGACGACCTCGGCTTTATACTCCCGGTCCGCATGGCGAATGCGACCGTTCTGCTGATCGACGCAAGCACGGAGGGCGAGCGCCTGTTCCGTGAAGAGCTTGCGCTGGTGCGCGACCAGCCGTTCGCGCTCGAAGTAGCGCGCACCCTCGCAGCTGCTCTCGCGCAGCTGCGTCAGCGACACTTCGACGTCATCCTGCTCGACCTCAATCTGCCCGACAGCCTCGGGCTCACGACATTCCTGCGCCTGCAGCCGAAGGCCGGGCTGCAGCCGATCATCGTACTTGTCGGACAGGCTGACGAAGACGTCGGCGTCGAAGCCGTCGAGCGCGGCGCGCTCGATTTCCTGATCAAACAGCAGATCGTCAGCACGTTGCTGGCCAAGGCGTTGCGCTACGCGACCGAGCGCACGCACACGATGCTGGCGCTGAAAGCATCCGAAAGCCGTTATCGCGAGTTGTACGAGAACGTCGTGGCGGGCGTATTCCAGACGACGCCGGACGGCAAGTTCATGGCGGCGAACCCGGCGCTGGTCCGCCTGCTCGGCTACAGCTCGGAGGACGAGCTGCTGGAACTGAGCATCGGTGAGGACTTATACGTACACGCCGACGATCGCGCCAACTGGCTGCGCAACATGGCGGCCGCAGGCGAAATTCGCAACGCCGAGCTGATTCTCCGCCGCAAGGACGGCCGCAAGATCGTGGTGCTGGAGAACTCGCGGGCGGTGCGCGACGAGCAAGAACGCATCCTCTACTACGAGGGCACGCTGACCGACATCACCGAGGCGCACGAGTTGTCGCAGCAACTGTCGTACGAAGCGAGCCACGACGCGCTCTCCGGCCTGATCAACCGCCGCGAGTTCGAGATTCGCCTGCAACGCGCGCTCGATTCGGCGCAGGCGACGGGCACGAGCCACGCGGTGTGCTACGTCGACCTCGATCAGTTCAAGGTCATCAACGATACCTGCGGGCACGTCGCCGGCGACGAGTTGCTGCGACAGCTCGCGCAGCTTCTACAAAGCCGCGTGCGCAGCAACGACGCGCTGGCACGACTCGGCGGCGACGAGTTCGGACTGCTGCTGCACGACTGCTCCATGACGGATGCAATCGGCATCGCGAACATGCTGCTCAAGGCCGTCGAACAGTATCAATTCGTGTGGGGCGCGAGCACGTTCACCGTCGGAGCGAGCATCGGCGTGGTGTCGCTGACCGGCAACTTCCGACGGATCACCCAGGTGCTGCAAGCTGCCGACGCGGCGTGCTACGCCGCGAAGGATCAGGGCCGCAATCGAGTGCATGTCTATCAGGAAGACGATGCTGTCGTCGCGCAGCGCCACGGCGAGATGCAATGGGTGGCGCGCGTCAAGCGCGCACTGAACGAAAATCGTTTTCTGCTGGAAGCGCAACCGATCGTGTCGCTGCGGGAAGTCGGCGACGCGCATGCCAGCACGCCAAGAGCCTACGAATTACTCCTGCGCATGCGCGACGAGGACGGAAGTATCGTGCCGCCCGGGGCGTTCCTGCCGGCGGTGGAGCGCTACAACCTGATGCCGCGCGTGGATCAGTGGGTCATCGCGACGGCGTTGCGTTGGCTGGCCGCCAATCCGGCGACGACGCAGCGGATCGGGCGCGTTTACGTGAATCTGTCCGGCGATTCGCTCGGCGATCCGCAACTGCACGACTTCATTCTTTCCGCGCTCGATGCGACGCGCGTGCCGCCCGCGAAGATCGGTTTCGAGATCACCGAGACCGCGGCGATCGGCAACCTGACGCGCGCCAACCAGCTGATCGGGGAGCTGCGCCGGCTCGGCTGCGCGTTCAGCCTCGACGACTTCGGCAGCGGCGTGTCGTCGTTCGCCTACCTCAAGGCGCTGACGGTCGACTGGCTGAAGATCGACGGCTTGTTCGTCGGCAACATGGTGCACGACCGCGTCGACTACGAGATGGTCCGCTCGATCACGGACATCGGGCACGTCATGGGGAAGAAAGTGGTGGCGGAATCGGTGGAGAGCGAAGCCGTGCTGGAGCAGCTCAGGCAGGTCGGCGTCGACTACGCGCAGGGAAACGCCCTCGGCCCCCCTATGCCTCTGGAAAGGCTGTAGGTCGGGCTGAAGCCTACGCCAGCACCACCAACAGATCCTTCGAATCGACCTTCTCGCCCGGATGCGTCACGACTTCCGCGACCGTTGCGTCGCGATCCGCACGCACCGTCGTCTCCATCTTCATCGCTTCGATCGTCACCAGCACGTCGCCGCGCGACACGCGCCCGCCCTGGCTGACCGGCACCGTCGCCACCGTTCCAGGCATCGGCGCGGCGACATGGTTCGGGTTGGTGAGATCGGCCTTGCGACGCGGCGGCTTCAACGCGACATGACTGCGGTCCGCCACCTTCACCGAGCGCGGCTGGCCGTTGAGCTCGAAGAATACGGTGCGCATGCCGTCGTCCTGGCCGTCGCTCACCGCCACGAAGCGCACGATCAGCGTTTTGCCGCGCTCGATGTCGACGCTGACTTCGTCGCCCGGCTCCAGGCCGTAGAAGAACATCGGCGTCGGCAGCACGGTGACCTGGCCGTAGGTCTGGCGCGCCGTCATGTAGTCGAGGAAGACCTTGGGATACATCAAATAAGACGCGAACTCTTGGTCCGTCGTCTCGCGCCAGGTCTTGCGATTCAGCTCGGCCCGCGCCTGCGCGAGGTCGATCGGCGGCAACACTTCGCCCGGGCGCACCTTCAACGGCTGCGCACCTTTCAACACCTTCTTCTGCAACGCCGGCGGGAAGCCGCCGTACGGCTGACCGAGGTCGCCGCGGAACAACGAGACGACGGATTCCGGAAACGCAATCTGCGTGTGCGGGTCGAGCACCTGCTCGGGCGTGAGTCCGCTGGTCACCATCAGCAGCGCCAGGTCGCCGACGACCTTGGAAGTCGGCGTCACCTTGATGATGTCGCCGAACATCTCGTTCACCTGCGCGTACGTGCGCGCCACGTCCGTCCAGCGCGTGTCCTCGATGCCGAGCGAGCGGGCCTGCTCGCGCAGATTCGTGAACTGACCGCCCGGCATGCCGTGCACGTAGACCTCGGACGCGCCGGAACGCAGATCGCTCTCGAAGGCCGCGTAGCAATGCCGGACCTGCTCCCAATAAGCGGACAGGATGCGCAGGCTCTCGGGGCTCACGCCGCTGTCGCGCGGTCCGTGACGCAGCGCTTCGACGATCGAGCCGAGGTTCGGCTGTGAAGTCAGGCCGCTCATCGAGTCGAGCGCGCCGTCCACCGCGTCCGCGCCTGCGTCGATCGCGGCGAGCACGCTCGCCGCGGCGATGCCGCTGGTGTCATGCGTGTGGAAATGGATCGGCAGGCCGGTCTCTTCCTTCAACGCCTTCACCAGCGCAAACGCTGCGCGCGGCTGGCACAGCCCGGCCATGTCCTTGATGCCCAGGATGTGCGCGCCGGCGCGCTGCAGGTCGCGCGCGAGCGCCACGTAGTACTTGAGGTCGTACTTCGTCTGGCGCGGATCGGTGAGATTGCCGGTGTAGCAGATTGCCGCCTCGCACAGCTTGCCCGACTCGCGCACGGCGTCGATCGCGACGCGCATGTTCTCGACCCAGTTGAGCGAGTCGAAGATGCGGAACAGGTCGATGCCCGCGCGCGCCGCCTGATCGACGAAGTAGCGCACGACGTTGTCGGGATAGTTGGTGTAGCCGACCGCATTCGCCGAGCGCAGCAACATCTGCAGCAGCAGGTTCGGCATGGCGGCGCGCAACTCGTGCAGGCGCTGCCACGGACATTCGTTGAGGAAGCGCATCGCGACGTCGAACGTCGCGCCGCCCCAGCATTCGACCGAGAACAGGTTCGGCGTGAGGCTGGCGTAGTACGGCGCAATCGCCGCCAGATCGTGCGTGCGAAAACGCGTGGCCAGCAGCGACTGATGCGCGTCGCGCATCGTCGTGTCCGTCAGCAGCACGCGCTTCTGCTCGAGCATCCAGGCGGCGAAGCGCTCGGCGCCCAGCTCGTCGAGCCGCTGCTTCGTGCCCGGCGCCGGCGACGCCAGCTCGAGCTTCGGCAGCTTCGGGTTCGTCAACCGCGTCGGGCGCGGCCGGCCTTTCACTTCATCGTTGCCGTTGACGATGACCTCGCCGATGAAGTTCAGCAGCCGCGTCGCACGGTCGCGCTTGCGCGGGAAGCGGAACAGCTCGGGCGTCTCGTCGATGAACTTGGTCGTGTAGTCCGCGCTCGCGAAGCGCGGATGCATGATCAGCTGGTCGAGGAAGCGCAGGTTGGTCGCGACGCCACGAACGCGGAACTCCCAGAGCGCGCGATGCATGCGCATGATCGTGTCCTGCGGGGTCTGCGCCCACGCGGTCACCTTCACGAGCAGCGAATCGTACGAAGGCGTGATGATCGCGCCGGAGTACGCCGTGCCGGCATCGAGCCGGATGCCGAAGCCGGCCGGGCTGCGATACGCCGAGATGCGGCCGTAGTCGGGGATGAAATTGTTCTCCGGATCTTCCGACGTCACGCGGCATTGCATCGCGTAGCCGTTGAGGCGGATGTCCTCCTGGCGCGGCACGCCGCTCTCGGGGCCGCCGATCGCCGCGCCTTCGGCGATGCGGATCTGCGCGCGCACGATGTCGATGCCGGTGACCGCTTCGGTCACCGTGTGCTCGACCTGCACACGCGGATTCACTTCGATGAAATAGAACTTGCCGCTGTCTGCGTCCTGCAGGAATTCCACCGTGCCCGCGTTGAGGTAGCGCACCGCGCGGCCGATCTTCAGCGCCTGTTCGCACAGCTCGCGCCGCTGCTGTTCGTCGAAGAACGTCGCCGGCGCGCGCTCGACCACTTTCTGATTGCGCCGCTGCACGGTGCAGTCCCGCTCGAACAGGTGCACGAGGTTGCCGTGCACGTCGCCGAGCAGCTGCACTTCGATGTGCCGCGCGCGCACCACGAGCTTTTCGAGGTACACCTCGTCGTTGCCGAACGCTGCCTTGGCTTCGCGCCGTGCGGCGGCGACTTTTTCCGCGAGCTCTGCTTCGCCGGCAATGACGCGCATCCCGCGTCCGCCGCCGCCCCAGCTCGCCTTCAGCATCACCGGATAGCCGACTTCGGCTGCGAGGCGCGCAGCCGCAGCATCGTCGTGCGGCAGCGGCGGCGTCGCCGGCATCACCGGCACGCCGGCAGAAACCGCCAGCTCGCGCGCGCTCACCTTGTTGCCGAGGCGACGCATGATCTGCGGCGTCGGACCGACGAAGATCACGCCCGCCGCGGCGCAGGCTTCGGCGAACTCAGGGTTCTCGGAGAGAAAGCCGTAACCGGGATGGATGGCGTCGACCTGGGCGGCCTGCGCGATGCGAATGATGTCGGCGATATCCAGGTAGGCATCGACGGGCGTTCGACCTGCGCCGACCAGGTAGCTCTCGTCCGCCTTCATCCGGTGCAGCGAGAAGCGGTCTTCCTGGGAGTAGATCGCGACCGTGCGAATGCCGAGCTCGGTCGCGGCGCGCATCACGCGGATGGCGATCTCGCCGCGGTTCGCGACCAGGAGGCTGCGGATACGCTCGGGCATCACCGGAGCATAACAAAGGGGACATTCCTCATTTCGTCCGCGCCCATCGCAATTCGCGATGGGCTGATCGAAATGAAGAATGTCCCCGTTACGCCCGGCTGGCTACATCGAGCGGCGGCGGCAACGGCGGGCCCTTGCGGAAGGAGCCGGTGCTCAGCTGCTCGTATTCCTTGTCCATGATCACGACGCAGTTGCGGCCGCGCTCCTTCGCGTCGTAGAGCGCTTCGTCGGCGAGCTGGATGAAACCGTACTGCGTGCGGCCCGACTTCGGCACGATGCACGCCGCACCGATACTGACCGTCAGCCGCTTGATCGGCGCTGGCGACGCCGCGTGCACCAGCGCCAGCGATTCGATCTCGGCCTGGATGCGCCGCGACGCCTCTTCGACATGGCTGCGATCCGCCTCGTACAGCACGATCGCAAATTCCTCGCCGCCATATCGAGCCGTGATGTCCAGCGGCCGGCGCGAGCAACGGCTCAAGCACCAGGCCACCTGCCGCAAGCACTCGTCGCCGGCCTGGTGGCCGTAATAGTCGTTGTACGCCTTGAAGTGATCGATATCGATGAGCAGCAGCCCGAGCGATGCGCGATCACGCGTCGCCTGCGGCCAGATGCGATCGACGTGCTCGTCGAACAGCCGGCGGTTGTGGATGCCCGTCAGGCCGTCGCGGCTCGCGGTCTCGATCAACATGCGCTCTTCGAGATAATTGGTGCGCGTTGCGTGCTCCAGCGTGTAGCAGACCATCGCACCGATCAGGTTCGTAAAGATCAGCACGCCACCGTCGATCACCTGCACCGAGGCCGGCAGTCCGACCGCCGCAGCACTGATGAAGTACGAAATGAACACCAGGAGCGACGAGCCCAGCGCCGAATAGAACGTCATGCCGAGCATGAAGAAGATGTAGATCGACACCAGCACGACGGTCGCAATCAGGCTGACGCCGTGCGAAGCGGCGATCACCGCGAGCACGGTGACGCCGATGCCGAAGGTCGGCGCACCGATCTGGCTCACCAGCGGATAGAAGCGGCGATACAGCGGCGAGTACACGACCGCGAGGCCGATGCCGAGGATCGGCGCGAACATCGCGACGCGGATCACATCGAGCAGCTGGTTGACGGGCTCATCGAGCACGAGGTGCGTCAGCGCGGAGAACGCGACCACGAAGACGATGGCCAGCCACAGGTTGCGGCGCACCTGCGGCAGGGTCTCGGCGAGGTGGACTTCGCGGAACTCGGCTTCGAGCGGCGCAGCGAACTTCAGCCGCGGAAACCCGCGTTGCAGCTGAAGAGCATGCGCAGACTGCGGAGGGGCACCGGCGGGAGGCTGCGCGCCCGGACTTTTCGCGTCGGAAAGGCGCATGCGGCCGATTCTACAGGTCAGGCACGCGCGTGCCCCGACCCGGACTCAACTCAGTCCTGGTGCTGGCGGCGGTCCCGGGCGTCCTTGATCAGGCGGCGCCAGACTTCATAGGCATCCCAGCCGGCCGGAGCTTCGGTGCGGACCGCGACAGTCACGGCGCGCTCACCCACATGGTCGGCGTTGGCGGCCGAGCTGGAGGCAAGTACGTGGGCGGCGGGCAAGGTGTTCGAGAGGCTGTTCATATGCTTTCCGGACAAATCAGCCGGCGGTCCGGGAGGAGTAAAAACGGTGTTCATCGTAGTGGACCGGCGCCGCAACAAGCGTGCACAGTTCTCAGTTCTCGCCAGTTCTCAGTCGCCCTGTGACGCCGAAGTCGCTTTTCGGATGGCCGGCCGATGGCACGTCTTCGTGGCAATTGCCCCATTATGTTCAAGCAGTTGCGGCATCGGTTGCGGCCCGGGGAAGAGTAGTCTTCGGCGGCGCGGTTCGCCAGTGCCTGACTCTACGTCTGGAAGTAGCTCGCCAGGAACTGGTCGAAAGTCACCCGGTCGGCCGCCTCGATGGCGAGCTGGCGCTCCAGCGATTCGCGCGCCTCGCTGCCGAACTCCGCCAGGCGCTGCTCGTTGGGCGGGTACAGATCCAGGAAATAGGCCTTGTGCAGCCGTGACATGCGCAGCGCCATGTCCGCGAACGACTCGCCGGTCGAGCGCAGCTCCTCCAGCGTCCTGGCCGAAGGCGTGAGCCGCGGGTCGTCGATCTTGCCTTGTTGCAGATCGAGCGCCGCTGCGTACGGCCGCTGCGGGTCGCCGTAGTCGAGCAGCTCGCAGATTCCCCGCATCGAATCGATCAGTTCCAGTGCCCATGCGCGCAACTCTACAGGGCTACCGTTGCGGTTCAGTTGCAGTCCGGGCTCGCGACCGCGATGTGCGACCAGCGCGTGGTTGGCGTCGAGCTGATCCCACTCGGCCGCACCGATCGGCTCGCTCGGCTTGATCACGCACAGCGCGGCGAACGCCTCGAGGAACCGCAGCTTGTTCTGATTCACGCCGACCGGGTCGTATGCGCTGACGTCCAGCGCGCGGAACTCGACGTACTCGACGCCGCCCCGGCGCAACGCATTGGTCGGACGCTCGCCCGAGCGCGCGACGCGCTTGGGACGGATGTAGCTGTAGTACTCGTTCTCGATCTGCAGCAGGTTGGCGTTGAGCTGGCGATACTCGCCGTCGACTTTTACGCCGATGCGCTGGTACTCGGGATGCGGCGTGGTCACCGCCGCCGACAGGTCGCGCACGTACTCTTCGAGACTGTTCACGGAAATCTGCACGCCCGCCTGGCTCTTGTTGCGATAGCCGAGATCGCTCATGCGCAACGAAGTCGCGTACGGCTCGTACAGCGTGCCGGGAGCGAATTCCTTGAGCGTGTGCTCGCGTCCGCGCACGAACGATCCGCACACCGCCGGCGAGTTGCCGAACAGGTACAGGACGAGCCAGCCGTAACGACGATAGTTGCGCAGCAAGCCGAAGTACTGCGCGGAAACGAAATTCTGATCTGCGTTCGACGCCTGCAGTGTCGCGGCCAGCACCGGCCAGAAATGCGCGGGGAACGAGTAGTTGTAATGCACGCCGGAGATGGCCTGCATCATGCGGCCGTAGCGCCAGCCGAGGCCGCGGCGATAAGCCTCCTTCATGCGCCCGATGTTCGAGCGGCCGTAGCGTGCGATCGGAATGCTCGGATCGCCGTCGATGATGCACGGCATGCTGGTCGCCCACAGCAGCTGCTCGCCAAGATGGCGATAGACGAACTGATGCAGGTCGCACAGGTATTGCAGCAGCTCCCACGACTCGCGGAACGGCGGCGTCACCAGCTCGATCAAGGCTTCGGAGTAATCCGTCGTGATGTGCTCGTGCGTGAGCGTGGAACCGAGCTCGCGCGGATGCTCGCTCTGCTCGATGTAGCCATCGGGCGAGACGCGCAGCGATTCTTTCTCGACGCCCTTCAGTCCGCCCTGCAAGACGCGCGGCTCGCGGGCGTTGATGAGCGATGCGAGCCGCCGCTCGAATTGGCGATCGATGCCGGAGCTGCTCATGTAGGGATGCGGGCGGCGGTTAGAAGCGGATGCGGCCGAACAGCATGTCGCGGAACATGACGAAATCGCCCGCGAGGCTGTACCAGGGATGCGCGAAAGTGGCGGGACGGTTGTGCTCGAAGAAGAAGTGCCCGATCCACGCGAAGCCATAGCCGACCAGCGGCACGGCGATCAGCCAGAGCGCCTGGCGGGTGAGCGCAGCTGCGACCAGCGCCGCGAGCACGAGCGACGTGCCGACGAAATGCAGCCGGCGACACACCGGATGGCGGTGCTCCGACAAATAGTACGGATAGAACTCCGCGAAGCTGCGGAAGCGGCCCTGCGAGGCGGAAGGCGCGACGGGATTCATGGCGGGCCGTGTGTATCGAACGGGGGCACAGTTTCCTCAGGCGCATCAAGGCCGTCAAGCAACAGGCTGAGGAACGTTGCCACGTTCGCGCCTTGAGTTTCGTCAAGTCGCCCCCTGCGCGCACGCCGCTTGTGCTTTGATTGCGCGGCCGCCTCTTCACCCTTCTGCAAGATGTCAGGCATCGAACTTACGTTTCTTTCCTTGCTGGGCGCCGCAATCGCGGGCGCGCTCGTGCGCGTCGTGATGTTGCATGTCCGGATCGCGCGGCGCGCGCGCGAGCTGGAGAGCGAGCTGCAGCGCCGGCGCACTGTCGAAACCGAGCTCGAGGGCGCGTACCAGGATCTCCATCGCCGCCTCGTGGAACGCACGCAAGTGCTGGAAGCTCACAATGAAGAGCTGACGCGATTGCGCTTCGCGCTGGAGACGGCGAATCGCCGCCTCAAGCACCTCGTCGGCGTCGATGCGCTCACCGGCATCGCCAACCGCCGTCACTTCGATCGCGCACTCGAGCGCGAGATGCGGCGGGCCCGCCGCGACGGGCAGCCGTTGTCGCTGGTGTTTCTCGATCTCGACGAGTTCAAGCTGTTCAACGACAGCTACGGCCACACGCGCGGCGACGAAGTGCTCCGCAAAGTCGCGCAGACGCTGGACGAGACTTTCCGGCGCGGCGGCGACCTGGTCGCACGCTACGGCGGCGAGGAATTTGCGGTCGTATTGCCGGGCGTCGATGGACGGCGCGCGGGTCTCTATGCGGAACGCCTGCGCCGGCGGATCTGGCGGCTGGCAATTCCGTACAACGCCTCGCAGCTCACTGACCGGGTCACCATCAGCGGCGGCGTCGCGACCGTCTACCCGCCCACCGTCGTCACGCCCGACGCCTTGCTGTTTGCGGCGGACAAAGCCCTGTATCGAGCGAAGTGCCTGGGCCGCAACCGCATCGCGACCGCAGAAGTACAAGCCTCCGAAGCCGCCGCCCGCTCCGCCTAGCCGCTGCCGACTTCTTTCCCCTATAGTGGCCGAGCCTCGAACGCTCCACTCGGCAACAAGAATGGGGAGAGTCGCATGACTGACAAGAAAACCGTCGGCAGCGTCACGTACCAGAATGCCGGCAAAGACTACTTCGAGAAGCGCGGGCTGCGGCGCCACGCACGTGTGTGGTCCCTGTGGGCACTCGGTGTCGGCGCAGTAATCTCCGGCCACTTCTCCGGCTGGAACTTCGGCATCGGCGCCGGCGGCTGGGGCGGCCTGTTCATCGCCGCGATCATCATCGCAATCATGTATCTCGGGCTGATCTTCAGCCTCGCCGAAATGTCGCCCGCCCTGCCGCACACCGGCGGTGCGTATTCGTTCGCACGCAGCGCGCTCGGACCGTGGGGCGGATTCATCACCGGCCTCGCCGAGAGCATCGAGTACATCATGACGCCGGCCGTCATCGTGTTCTTCATCGGCTCGTACCTGACCGGCATCTTCGAGACGCCCGTGGCGTTTCAGCCGCTGTGGTGGATCGGCGCGTATCTGGTGTTCGTCGCACTCAATTACTGGGGCGTCGAGCTGTCCTTCAAGATCTCCGTGGTCGTCACGCTGCTGGCGCTCGGCGTGCTGGTCGTGTTCTGGGTCAGCGCCATACCGTACGCGGACTTCTCGCGCTGGGCGCTGAACATCGCCGTCGGTCCGGACGGAGCGTTGACGGAGCTGACGGAAGGCGGCGGCGCGTTTCTGCCGAAAGGCTGGACCGGCGTGCTCGCAGCGCTGCCCTTCGCCGTGTGGCTGTTCCTGGCCATCGAAGAGTTGCCGCTCGCCGCTGAAGAAGCTGTCGATCCGAAGCGCGACATGCCGAAAGGCCTGATCTTCGGCATGTTCACGCTGATCGTGTCGGCGCTGATGATCATGCTGCTGAACGCTTCGATCGGCTCGCCGGAGCAGGGCCGTCTGCACGGCTCATTCTCGCTGGCGACATCGGCCGAACCGTTGCTCGATGGCTTCCGCGTCATCTACGGCGACGACATCGCCAAGCTCCTGTCGCTGTTCGCGGTGATCGGACTGATCGCGAGCTTCCACACGATCATCTTTGCGTTCGGCCGGCAGATCTATTCGCTGTCACGCGCCGGTTACTACCCGGCGGTGTTGTCGATCACGCACGGCTCGCGCAAGACGCCGCACCTCGCGTTGTTGACGGGCGCCGCGCTGGGTCTCGCGATCATCATGGCCGTGTGGTTCGCGCTCGGCGCCGAGCAGGGCGGCGCGGTGATCGGCGCCACGCTGCTCAACATGGCCGTGTTCGGTGCGATGATTTCCTACGCGTTCCAGGGACTGTCGTTCATCCAGCTTCGGCGCAACATGCCGAACATCGAGCGGCCGTATCGCAGCCCGCTCGGCATTCCGGGTGCGGCAGCAACGGTCGTCATTTCGCTGGTCACGCTCTGGTACCAGTTCCAGGATCCGGTGTACCGCCGCGGCGTTTACCTGGTGCTGGCGTGGTACGTGCTCGGCGTTCTGTATTTCGCGTTGGTCGGCCGGCACAAGCTGGTGCTGTCGCCCGAAGAGGAATTCGCGATCACCGGCGGCCAGCACGGCCATCCCGAGCGCGAAGGCTACGGCTCGACCAAGGTGTGACAGCAGGAAGAATCCAATGCTCGAACCGCGGCAAGTAAAGACGATCGCCGACGCCAAGGCGATCGTCGAGCAACGCAACCTCGCGCACGTCAAGGTCGGCGTGTTCGACGTCGACGGCATCATGCGCGGCAAGTACATCTCGCGCGCGAAGTTCCTGTCGGCGCTGGAGAGCGGCTACGGCTTCTGCGACGTCGTGCTCGGCTGGGACTGCCAGGACCAGCTGTACGACAACGTGCAGTTCACCGGCTGGCACACCGGCTATCCCGACGCGCCGGCGCGCATCCTTCCGGATTCGTGCCGGCCGCTGCCGTTCGAGGGCGACAACCTGTTCTTCCTCAGCGAGTTCGCACCGCCGGCCGAGCAGGTGTGCCCGCGCGGCATCCTGCGCAAGGTGCTGGAGCGGGCGCGCAGTATGGGCTTCGAGGCGTACGCGGGGTTCGAGTACGAGGTGTTCTTCTTCAACGAGACGCCACAGTCGATCCGCGAAAAAAATTACCGCAACCTGCAGCCGATGGCGCCGGGCTGGTTCGGCTACTCGGTGATCCGCAACAGCGTCGCCGCGGATTTCTACCGCGAGATGCTGGCGATGTGCGAGACGATGGATTTCGGCATCGAAGGTCTGCACGAGGAGACCGGTCCCGGCGTGATCGAGGCGGCGATCGGCTTCGACGGCGCGCTCGCTTCCGCGGACAAGGCGGCGCTGTTCAAGACCTTCGTCAAGGTGCTGGCCCAGCGCAACTCGATGATGGCGACGTTCATGGCGAAGTGGTCGCGCGACTGGCCGGGACAGAGCGGGCACATTCATCTGTCGCTGCGCTCGCGCGACGGCGGCAAGCCGGTGTTCCACGACCCGTCGCAACCGCATTCGATGAGCGCGACGATGCGGCACTTCGTCGGCGGGCAGCAGCGGCTCATGCCGGAGCTGCTCGCGATGGTCGCGCCCACCGTCAACTCCTACACGCGGCTGATTCCCGGCTTCTGGGCGCCGACGGATTCGACTGTCGGCGTCGAGAACCGCACCTGCGCACTGCGCATCATTCCCGGCAGCGCAAAGTCGCAGCGCGTCGAGTATCGGGTTGCAGCCGCCGATGCCAATCCGTACGTGATTCTCGCCGCGGCGCTGGCGTCGGGACTGGCGGGCATCGAGCAAGGCATCGAGCCCGAGCCGCTCGTCGAAGGCAACGCGTACGACCACAAGTTTCCCGAAGCGCTGGCGCTGCCGCGGACGTTGTGGGAATCCGCTCAGCGACTCAAGCAGTCGCGGATGGCGCGCGAGTGGTTTGGCGACGCGTTCGTGCAGCATTTCGCAGCGACGCGCGAGTGGGAGGAGCGCGAGTTCCGCAAGCACATCACCGATTGGGAACTGTCACGGTATTTCGAGATTATTTAGTGTCAGGCTAAAGCCTGACCCACAACCCTCCCTGTGGGTCAGGCTTTAGCCTGACTAACCACCATGCTCAAAGTCATCTCCCCCATCGACAACTCCGTCTACGCCGAGCGTCCGCTCGCCAAATCCGCGGACGTCGACCGCGCGCTCGATCTCGCGCGCAAAGCTCAGCGCTCCTGGCGCAACGCCCCCCTCTCCGAACGTGCGCTCATCCTCAACCGCTTCTGCGACGCATTCGAAGCAAAGCGCGACGAGATCGCGCGTGAGCTGACGTGGCAGATGGGTCGGCCGAGCCGCTACGCGCCGAACGAAGTGCGCGGCACACTCGAACGCGCTCGTCACATGATCGCGATCGCGCCTACTGCGCTCGCGGATATCGATGCGGGGCCGAAGGAGCACTTCACGCGCTTCATTCGCCGCGAGCCGCTCGGCGTCGTGCTGACGATCGCCGCCTGGAACTATCCGTATCTCATCGCCGTGAACAGCGTCGTGCCGGCACTGATGGCGGGCAACGCAGTCGTTCTCAAGCATTCCGCGCAGACGCCGCTGTGCGCGGAGCGTTTCGCGACTTCGTTGCAGGAAGCGGGTCTGCCGGACGGCGTCTTTCAGGCTCTGCACATGAGTCACGCGGACGCGGAGCGTGCGATCCGCGATCCGCGCGTCGACTTCGTCGCGTTCACCGGTTCGGTTGCCGGCGGCCACGCCGTGCAGCGCGCTGCGGCGGAGCGCTTCATCGGCACGGGCCTCGAGCTCGGCGGCTGCGATCCGGTCTATGTGCGCAACGACGCGAATCTCGCGCACGCAGTCGAGAACATCGTCGACGGCGCGTACTTCAACAGCGGCCAGTCCTGTTGCGGACTGCAGCGCATCTACGTGCACGAGCGACTGTACGGCGCGTTCGTCGACGGCTTCGTCGACCTCACGCGCAAATACGTGCTCGGCAATCCGCTCGAAGAGGCCACGACGCTCGGTCCGGTCGTGCGCACGGCGGCGGCCGACACGATCCGCGCGCAGATCCAGGCTTCGATCGATGCCGGCGGCAAGGCGGTGATCGACGAAGCGCAGTTTCCCGCCAGCCGCACCGGCTCGCCCTATCTCGCGCCGCAAGTGCTGCTCGACGTGGACAACTCCACGCCGGTGATGCGCGAGGAAGTCTTCGGCCCGGTCGCGGGCATCATGAAAGTGCAGTCCGACGAACAGGCGATCGAGCTGATGAACGACAGCACCTTCGGGCTCACCGCGGCGATCTGGACCTCGGATGCGGAAGCTGCGCTGTCGATCGGCGATCGCGTCCAGACCGGCACGTGGTTCATGAACCGCTGCGATTATCTCGATCCCGCGCTGGCCTGGGTCGGTGTCAAGGATTCGGGCCGCGGCTGCACACTCTCCGTGGTCGGCTACGAGCACCTGACACGGCCGAAATCATTTCACATGCGAACGCAGCTATGAACACCTTGCGTGGCAATTGGAACTATCCGACCCTGATTCGCTTCGGCGCAGGCCGCATCGCGGAGCTGCCCGACGCATGCAAGACGCTGCGCATCGCGCGTCCGCTGCTCGTCACCGATCCCGCGCTCGCCGCGCTGCCCATGATCGCGAAGGCCGTCGAGTCCTGTCGCAGCGCCGGCCTCGCGTGCGAAGTCTTCTCCGATCTGCAGGCGAATCCGGTGGAAGCGAACGTCACGAACGGTGTCGCAGCGTACCGGCGCGGCTCACACGACGGCGTCATCGCGTTCGGCGGCGGCAGCGCGCTCGACACCGGCAAGGCGATCGCGCTGATGGTCGGGCAATCGCGCCCGATCTGGGATTTCGAGGATCGCGAGGACTGGTACACACGCGTGAACGTCGCCGGCATGGCGCCGACGATCGGCGTACCCACAACGTCAGGTACCGGCTCGGAAGTGGGACGCGCCTCCGTCATCACCGACCTGCGCGATCACACGAAGAAGATCATCTTTCATCCGCGCATGCAGCCGGCGCTGGTCATCGCCGATCCGGAGCTCACCCTCGGTCTGCCGCCGAAAGTGACCGCGGCGGTCGGCATGGACGCGCTCTCCCACAATCTCGAAGCCTACTGCGCGCCGTTCTTTCACCCGATGGCCGACGGCATCGCCGTGGAAGGCATGCGCTTGATCAAGCAATGGCTGCCGATCGCCGTGGCCGATGGCAGCAACATCGAGGCGCGCGCTCACATGATGGTCGCATCGGCGATGGGTGCGACGGCGTTCCAGAAAGGACTCGGCGCGATGCACAGCCTGAGCCATCCCTGCTCGGCGAATCTCAATACGCATCACGGGCTGACCAATGGCGTCGTCATGCCATACGTGCTCGCGTGGAACCGCAGCGCGCTCGAGGAAAAGATGGCGCGCCTGGCTGCTTACCTGGGCCTGCCGCAGCCGTCCTTCGACGCGGTGCTGAAGTGGATCCTCGATTTACGCCGCCAGATCGGCATTCCCGCAACGCTGGCCGATCTGGGCATGCAGTCGGAGCACGCCAACACTTTCGCCCAGCAGGCGTTCGATGACCCGTCGACCGGCGGCAACCCGCTGCCGATGACGCCCGACAAGTTTGCGCAGCTGTATCGGAACTGCATCGAAGGCCGGGGGCTCTAACTGTCATTCATTGGCAATTCATCCCCCCGCAGGCATATTCACGTCATGCGCGCCCTCGTCTCCTCCGCTCTCGCCGCCCTGCTGCTGACCGTCGCGGTTCCGGCCAGCGCCGACGGCCTTCGTTGCGGCAGCAAGCTCGTGTCCACCGGCGATCCGCGCGCGAAGGTGCGGCAGTTCTGCGGCGAGCCGACCGACGTCCAGACGCGCGCGATCCTGCGTCGCCCGACCTTCGACTTCGGCGGCCGCATCTATTCGTACGGCGACGGCTTCGTCGAAGTGCCGGTCGAAATCTGGACCTACAACTTCGGTCCTTACAAGCTGATGCGGCAGATCCGCTTCGTCGACGGGCGCGTCGAAGACATCGAGACGCTCGGCTACGGCTATCACGGCACGCCGACGTCCCACCGCCGACGCCGGCACCGACCGCCGCGAAACGACTAGATAGCGGCTGACGAGCAGCACGGCGCTGACCGTGAGGCCCGCGATGAAGCCGAACCACACATACGGCGGTCCACCGCCCTGCTGCACGCCGAATATATAGGCGAGCGGAAATCCCACGACCCAGTACGAGAAGATGCACATCGTCATCGGGATGGCGGTGTCCTTGAAGCCGCGCAGCGCGCCGGCAGCCCCGACCTGCACGCCGTCCGAGAGCTGAAAGATTGCTGCCAGCAACAACAGTCCCGCCGCGATTTCGCGCACTGCCGGATCGCTCGTGTAGAGACCCGCGATGCTGTCGCTGAACAACACGATGCCGACGGCCGACAACGCCATCACGGTCGCGCACATGCCGATGCCGAGCAGTCCGGCGAAGCGCCCGCGCTCCTGGTCGCCGCGGCCGAGCGTGTGACCGACGTGAATCGTCGTCGCCGAGCTGATCGCGAGCGGCACCATGAACATGAAGGACGCGTAGTTGAGCGCGATCTGGTGACCGGCGGTCAGCGTCGCGCCCATGCCGCCGATCATCAACGCTGCGCACACGAACAAGCCGCCCTCGGCGAGCACGCTGCCCGCGATCGGCGCGCCGACGCGCGTCAATTCACGCAGCACTCGCCAGTCCGGCGGATCGATGCGCGCGAAGAAGTCGAATGCGCGATACGCGCGCTGCCGGCGCATGTACGTCAGCAGCGCGCAGAAACATCAGCCACTCGGAGATCGCAGTCGCCACGCCGCAACCGACCGCGCCGAGCTGCGGCATGCCGAACTTGCCGTACATGAAGATCCAGTTGCCGATGACGTTCGCCGTGAGGCCGAGGAAGCCGAAATACATGATCGGCTTGGTGCGCCCGAGGCCCTCGGTCGTGTAGCGCAGCGACAGGAATCCCAGCAGCGCCGGCATGCCCCACGCCATCGCATGCACGTAGCCGATGGCGGTCGGCAGGATCTCCGGCGCGATATGCCGATCGCCGGCAACACATAGTCGACTTGCATCAGCACCGGTGACGAGCAATACAGCGAGCGCGAGTGCCAGCCACCACGCCTGACGGCAATAACGCGTCACGCCGCGCGTGTCGTTCGCACCGAAGGCATGCGCGACGCTCGGCGACACGGCCATCAGCGTGCCGAGACCGGTCAGCAGGAACAGATGGTAAAAGCCGACGCCGACCGATAGCGCGGCCAGATCGCGCGCGCCGAGCTGCCCAGCCATCACCGTATCGGCGAACTGCATGCCGATGATGGACAGGTTGGTGCCGACCAGCGGGAGCGCGAGCAGACAAATGGCTCGGGCGTCCGCTGCGAGGCGGCTGTGAGTAGGAATCGTCATGGCTGCTTTGACCGGCCACCGCTTTGACCGCCAGATGGGCGCACTGGCATGCTGGCCGGAGGTCGCCATTCTCTCACAGCGAGGCCGCCATGCTCGTCGGATCTGCAGTACGCCGCGTCGCCATCGTCGGCGGCTTGCGCATCCCGTTCGCGCGCTCGATGGGCGCATACGCCGAAGCGAGCAACCAGGAGATGCTGACAGCGACGCTCGCCGCACTGGTCGAGCGCTATCGATTGAAGGGCGCAACGCTCGGCGACGTCGGTGCTGGCGCGGTGCTCAAGCATTCGCGCGACTTCGGACTGACGCGCGAGTGCGTGCTCGACTCCGGTCTGTCGCGGGACACGCCCGCGTTCGACCTGCAACGTGCGTGCGGCACGAGCCTCGATACCGCGATCGTCATCGGCCTGAAGATCGCGATGGGTCAGATCGATTCGGGCATCGCCGCCGGCGTCGACACCGCCAGCGACGTGCCGATGGTCTATCCCGACTCGTATCGACGCATCCTGCTACGCAGCTCGCGCGGCAGATCTCTTGGCACCCGCCTCGCGCCGTGGTTCGGATTGCGGCCGCGTCACTTCAAGCCGCAACTCCCCGCGGTGGCCGAACCGCACACCGGACTGTCGATGGGACAGAGCTGCGAGCTGATGGCCAAGACCTGGCAGATCCCGCGTGCCGAGCAGGATCAGCTCGCGTTCGAGAGTCACCGCAAGGCTGCAGCGGCGTACGACGAAGGCTTCTTCGACGATCTGGTGGTCGAATTCCGCGGCCTGAAGCGCGACAACAATGTCCGTCGCGACACGTCGCTGGAAAAACTCGCGTCGCTCAAACCCTCGTTCGATCGGCAAGGCACGCTGACAGCAGGCAACTCCACGCCGATGACGGACGGCGCCGCGGGCGTGCTGCTGGCCAGCGAAGAGTGGGCGAAGTCGCGCGGCCTGCCGGTGCTCGCATATCTAACCTACGGCAAGTACGCGGCGGTCGATTTCATCGAGAAGGAAGGACTGCTGATGGCGCCCGCGTACGCAGTGCCACGCATGCTCGCGGATGCCCGCTTGAAACTGCAGGACTTCGACTTCTATGAGATTCACGAGGCGTTCGAAGCGCAGGTGCTGTGCACGCTCAAGGCGTGGCAGTCGCCGGAGTTCTGCCGCGACCGGCTCGGGCTCGCGCAGCCGCTCGGCACGATCGATCGAGCCAAGTTGAATGTGAAGGGCGGAAGCGTTGCGATCGGACATCCTTTCGCCGCAACCGGCGCGCGCATTCTCGCGACGTTGGCAAAGCTGCTCGCGACCCGCGGCAACGGACGCGGGCTGATTTCGATCTGTACGGCGGGTGGAATGGGCGTGACGGCGATCGTCGAGAAGTAACCGAACGAGCGGCCGACAGCATCCGGGGCGCAGCGTACTGCGGCCCTGACACTGCCGACCGCCGTCCAGGCGGCTGCAAAGGTAGGAGTTCCTTACAGCCTGCCGCCGGCTCGAAGCAACGCGATCCCGGGGAGGGGGCAGTAACGATCGCGGACCCCGATACGGCGGGCAACTCGACTACAAACCTGACAGGCGAACCGGAACACTGACGAAGGGCTTCCTTGCCCGGGTGGCGCGCCCCACATCGTGCGGGGTCCGTGTGAAGGCCTCCCTGATCACGCGCACGCTGTTCCTATATTTATAAAGCGACAAATCCGGGCGTTTTCCCTCACAGGGCGGCGCGCTTTTCGCTGCTTTTGTGCGCTGGCTTCCACTTAGGGGCGCGGCGCTGCCGTCTGCGTAATGCCACGATGAGATGCAGTTCTCGTTTCCTTTCAGCCACACTAGCGGCGCATGACCTCTTACCTGGGCGAACCGGCTTATGAGCACGGCAGCCGCGCGGCCACAGGCGCGCTGCTGGTGAATCTCGGCACGCCGGACGCTCCCACACCGGCCGCGGTTCGCCGGTTCCTGGCCGAATTCCTCTGGGACCCGCGTGTGGTCGAAGCGCCACGCTGGCTGTGGTGGCTCGCATTACATGGCGTCATCCTGCGGATCCGCCCGTCCCGCAGCACCCACGCCTATCGCCAGATCTGGACGCCGGAAGGCTCGCCGCTCCTGCTGCATACACGCGCCTTGGTCGACCGGGTTCGCGGCACGCTCCAACGCCATCTGCCCGCAACAGTCATGCTGGGCATGACTTACGGCTCGCCGGGCATCCCCGCGGCGCTCGAGCAGATGCGCAGCGCCGGCGTGCGCCGCCTCGTCGTGCTACCGCTGTACCCCCAGTATTCGGGCACCACGACCGGATCGGTGTTCGACCGCGTGACGTCGCAGCTGCAACGCTGGCGCTGGGTGCCGGAGCTGCGTTTCATCGGCAACTATCACGACGAACCCGCTTACGTCGACGCGATCGCGGCGAGCATTCGCGAGCACTGGCGGACGCACGAACGCGGGCACCTCCTGTTCTCCTTCCACGGCATACCGCGTCGCTACCTGCTCGCGGGCGATCCCTATCACTGCCAATGCCAGAAGAGCGCGCGGCTCGTTGCGGAAGGACTCGGACTCGCGGCGGACGCGTGGAGCGTGACTTTTCAGTCGCAAGTCGGACGCGAGGAATGGCTGCGGCCGTACACCGACGAAACGTTGCTGAAGATGGCGCGCGAAGGGCAGCGGCGCGTCAGCATCGTGTGCCCGGGCTTCGCGACCGACTGCCTCGAAACGCTGGAAGAAATCGCGATTCGCAATCGCGAGCTGTTCATGGCGAATGGCGGCGAGTTCTACGACTACATCCCGGCGCTGAACGCCAGCGATGCTCACGCCGAAATGCTCGCCGACCTCGTTGCCCGACACGCGCGCAGCTGGCCTGCCGCCGAGCCGGCCGCTGCCGGTGAAGCGGAAGAGTCACGGCAGCGCGCCTTACGCCAGGGTGCCGCGCGCTAGCGCGGGTCGAGAGCTTGCTCACCGCTCCTCTAGCCGCTCCTTTGGGCCGTTTTCTCGAGATCAGCATCGCCACGAGCGTCATCGGCGAATCGCTCGAGTTCTACGAATCGCTCGGCTTCGTGCAGGCGGCGGTCGGCGAGACCTGGTCGCATCCTTACGCAGTCGTGACCGATGGACACTTGTTCATCGGGCTGCACGGGCGCGACCTGCCGTCGCCGTCGCTCACGTTCGTGCTGCCGCAGTTGCAGCTCGGCGTCGGCCGGCTCAAGGAGCGCGGCGTGACGTTCGAAGAAGAGCAGTTCGGCGACGACGTTTTCAACCAGGCGCAGCTGCGTGACCCAGGAGGACTGCACGTCACGCTGCTGGAAGCGCGCACCTTCTCGCCGCCGCAGCTCGACGCGCCGATCGACTCCGCCTGCGGCTATTTCAGTGAGCTCGGCATCCCGTCGCGGGCAACGGATGCCGCGCGCGTGTTCTGGGAATCGGTCGGTTTCGTCGCGCTCGAAGAGGAAGCGCAACCGTTCCCGCGGACTGCGCTGGTCAGCGACGGCCTCGACCTCGCGCTCTATCGCACGCGTGCACTGCGCCACTGCGTGCTTACGTTCGAGGACCACGCAATGGCGCAGCGGCTGGCCCGCCTGCGCGAACGGGGTATACAAGTGTCCGATGAGATGCCGGACACTCTGGACGATGCCGCCAACGGCGTGCTGGTCGCGCCGGAAGGCACGCGGCTGTTACTGCTCACTTCTGCCGACTGATACGACGAAAATAGCAACGTAAGATCTCCCGACCGGCCTCGGCGGACCCTTACAGTCGCGTCAATTCAGCTCTTTATCAACTTTGGGACCTGCTCATGAAGCGCCTCTACCTGCTGTTGCTGTTCGGCATTGCCTCGATCGCCGTCGCGGACGAAGGCATGTGGACGTTCGACAATTTCCCGAAAGCGACGGTCAAGCAGAAATACGGCGTCGATATCGGCGACCCCTGGCTCGATCGCTTGCAGCGCTCGATCACGCGCCTCGAAGGCGGCTGCACCGGCTCGTTCGCCTCGCCCGACGGCCTCATGTTGACCAATCATCACTGCGCCATGACCTGCGTCAGCGAGTTGTCCACCGCCAGCGACAATCTCGTGGAGAACGGCTTCAACGCCGGCGGGCGCGCGGGCGAGCGTAAGTGTCCGGGCAATCTCGTCTCCGTACTGGTCGGCATCGAAGACATCACCGCACAGGTGAATACCGCCACGGCTGGATTGCCGGACGCCAAAGCCAACGAGGTGCGCAAGCAAACCCTGAGCCGCCTCGAGTCCGCCTGTACGGCCAGCAAGAACAAGGGCGGCGCGGCCGCCTGCGAGTCCGTGACGCTGTACCAGGGCGGCCAATACTTCCTCTACAAGTACAAGCGCTACGACGACGTGCGCCTGGTGTTCGCACCCGAACAGGCGATCGCCGCGTTCGGCGGCGATCCCGACAACTTCAACTTTCCGCGCTGGTCGCTGGACTTCAGCCTCATGCGCGTCTACGAGAACGGTAAGCCGGCGCGCACGCCCGATTACCTTCGCTGGCGCCCCGAAGGGCCGCGTGCCGGCGATCCGGTGTTCGTTCCCGGCCATCCCGGCAGCACGAGCCGCCTGCTCACACTCGAACAGCTGAAGTTCAACCGCAGCGTGACTTTCCCGCAATACATCGCACGCAACTCCGAGCTGCGCGGCCGGATGATCGAGTGGGGCAAGACCGGCGCCGAGCCGCAGCGCATCGTGCAGGAAAACCTGCTGGGCCTGGAGAACTCGCTCAAGGTCTATCGCGGCCTGCAGTCGGCGCTGCTCGACGACCGATTGATGGACTTCAAGACGACTCGTGAGCGCGAGTTGCGCGAGCGGGTGAGCAACGACGCGAAGCTCGCACAACAGACCGGCAGCGCGTGGGACGAAGTCGGCAAGTCGCAGGCGCGCTATCGCGAAATCTACGACCGCTACCTCTACCTGGAGAGCGGCACGGGCTTCAACACCGATTTGTTCTTCTACGCGCGCCTGCTGGTGCGCGGCGCCGCCGAGCGCGCCAAGCCGAACGAGCAGCGGTTGCGCGAGTACGCGGATTCCAATCTGCCGAAGATGAGCGCCGGACTGCTGGCCGCGACGCCGATCTATCCGGAGTTCGAAACGCTGACGTTCGCGTTCTCGCTCGACAAGATGCGCGAGATCCTCGGTCCCGACGACGACATCGTGCGTCGCGTGCTGGGCAAAGATTCACCCGAAGCGCTCGCCGCCAAGCTCGTGCGCGAGACGAAGCTCGCAGATCCGGCCGTGCGCAAGGCGCTCTGGGAGGGCGGCGCCGCTGCCGTCGCAGCCTCGCAGGATCCGATGATTGCACTCGCGCGCTCGATCGACGCCGACTCGCGCGCGCTGCGCAAGGTCTACGAAGACGAAGTCCAGGCTCGCGTCGTGGCAAGCCAGGAAAAGATCGCAAAGGCACGTTTCGCTGCGTTCGGCACCAACGTCTACCCCGACGCAACCTTCACGCTGCGCCTGAGCTACGGCGACGTGCGCAGCTGGACGGAGAAAGGCCAGCCAATCGAACCGTTCACCAAGCTGTCGCGCCTCTACGAGCGCACCACCGGCCAGGCTCCATTCAGCCTGCCGCAACGCTGGCTCGACGCTCGCAGCAAGCTCGACCCCAACATGCCGTTCAACTACACGACGACGAACGACATCGTCGGCGGCAACTCCGGCAGCCCCGCCGTAGACGCGCAGGGCCGCCTGGTCGGCCTGCTGTTCGACGGCAACATCCACTCGATCGCCGGCAGCTACTGGTACGACGAAACCCTGAACCGCGCCGTCGCCGTGCATCCCGCCATCATCCTCACCGCGCTGCGCGAGGTGTACGGCGCAACCGCCCTCGCAAACGAAATCGACGGCCGAGGCACCTAGCAATCAGAAGATTACTCTCGCAAAGAGCGCCAAGATCGCCAAGGTCCGGACTCGGAACTTCAGAATTCTTCTTGGCGATCTTGGCGATCTTGGCGAGAGACTCTCCTACTGCTTCGCCGCCACGATGGCGAACTTGATGTGCAGCTTGTCCTGCACTTCCAGCGCGCCTAGCGCCACGCTGAACGGCTTGATCCCGAACTCCGTCTGCAAGACGTCGAACTCACCGCTCGCCGTCAGCTTCCCACCCTCGACCGCCATCTTCACCGGCACCTGCACATCACGAGTCACGTCCTTGATCGTGATCCGCGCCGTCACCTGCGGCGCCTGCAACGTGCCACCGACCTTCGCCGACCGCACCTTGACCTCCGGATAGCGGTCGCCGTCCAGCAGCTCCGGCTTCAGCATGTTCTTGCGCGTTCCGTCCTTATCCGATTGTGGGATGTCGGGCGGGAAGTCGCTGCCTGCTGCGCGCCGCGCCTGCGGATCGTCCACCACCAGCTGCATGACGGGGAACGACAGCTCGAACCCCGAGCGCGCAAACTCCGGATGCACCCACGCGCGTCCGCTCACGTCGTGCGATGTCATCACGTGGTTATGACCGAGTCGGGACAACTTGCCGCCGCGGAACACCAGGATGCTCAACTGCGAGCTGCGAGAGTCGACTTCGTACACGGTAGCCCCACGTGTGTCGGGCGCGGACGGAACCGGCGTCGGCGGCACTGTCGGTACCGGAGCCGGCGGGCGCACCGGGCGGGGGCAGGCGGCCAGCAGCAGGCTCAGGCAAATCAATCCCCCCACTCGAGTTAGCTCGCGCATGCTCTCTCCTGTATGTGTCGCATTCAGGTTAGTCGCTTAAACTACCGGCGTCATGCAGCTGAAGAACACCCTGACCCGCTATGGCGCCGTCGCGCAGCTGTTCCATTGGGCCATCGTCGTGCTCATCATCACGCAGTTCGTGCTCGCGAAGCGGGCCGACGGTTTGACGCCGGTCGCCAAGATCGGCGTCCTCGCCACGCACAAGTCGGTCGGCATCACGATCCTGGCGCTCGCGACGCTGCGGCTGACATGGCGGCTGTTCAATCCTGTTCCGCCCACGCCGGCCAGCACGCCGCGCTGGCAGCAGCGAGCCGCCCACGTCTCGCATTTCCTGCTGTACGCGCTGCTTTTCATCACGCCCGTGCTCGGCTGGCTCATGTCGTCGGCCCGCTCCTTCAGCGTCAGTTATTTCGGCCTGTTCACGCTGCCCGACCTGATCGAGCCGAACCGGCCGGCATACGAGCGGCTGCACGATTTCCATGAGTTCATGGCGTCCACGCTCGCGGTGCTCGCCATCATTCACATCGCAGCCGCACTCAAACATCATTTCTTCGATCGCGATGACGTGCTGCGCCGGATGCTGCCGCTGCCCGACCGCACGCCACGCTTCTGATCCGCTTCCCGGAACCAACATCTCACCGTTCACCATGCGCAAACACCAGCAATTCGTTCAACTGCTCGTCCTGGTCCTGGTCTGCGGCAGCGTCGCGCTCGCCGCTACGCAGTGGACCCTGCAGCCGCGCGAAAGCAAACTGACTTTCGTCGGAACTCAGGCCGGCGCCGAGTTCGAGGGGGCCTTCGAGCGCTTCACGGCGGACATCAAGTTCGATCCGCAGGACCTGGCGGGCAGCCGCTTCGACGTGAAAATCGACCCGGCCTCGGTCAACTCGCGCGACAGCGAGCGCGACGACACGCTCAAGAGCGAGGACCTGTTCGCCGTGAAGCAGTTTCCGAGCGCGCAGTACGTGGCCGAGCGCTTCACTGCCAAGGGCGGCAACAAGTACGCAGCGGCCGGCAAGCTGACCTTGCGCAACGTGACGCGCGAAGTGCCGATCGAGTTCACGTTCGAGAAGAAGGAAGGCAGCGCCTGGCTAAAGGGCTCCGCACAGCTCAAGCGCCTGGACTTCGGCGTCGGCCAGGGCGACTGGAAGGACACTTCGACCGTGGCGAACGAAGTGAAAGTGAGCTTCGTGCTGCTGCTGAAACAATGATGGCGTCAGGCTAAAGCCTGACCCACAAAGACCGCACCTGTGGGTCAGGCTTAAGCCCGACTACTTCGACCACGGGCAAAAGGTACAAGTACGCCGGTCGCTGACGAGCGCGCCGGTCGAATTGCGGTTACATTTCGTCCCGCCCTAAGGAAAACTTGAATGGCGGCATGAATCAGCCGGCGCCGGTTCGCTATACCAGTCCCGAAGAGTGCGTCGAAGCAACCCTGCGCCGCGTCGGCAAGCACGTGGTGCTGGGTCTGCCGGTCGCCATCGGCAAGCCCAACGGACTGGTCAACTCCTTCGTCGCGCGCGCGCTCGCCGACCCTTCGATCCGCCTCACGATCGTCACGGCGCTGTCGCTGCGCAAGCCGCGCTGGCGCAGCGATCTCGAGCGACGCCTGGTCGAGCCGCTGGCGCAGCGCGTGTTCGGTGCCTATACCGAGCTGGAATACGTGCGGCTGATCGAGCAGGGCCGGCTGCCCGCCAACATCGAAGTGGTCGAATTCTTCCTCGAGCCCGGCGCGTGGCTGGGCAGTGAGGAGCTTCAGCAGAACTACCTCAGCGCGAACTACACGCACGTCGCACGCGACGCCCTGCGACGCGGACTGAACGTGCTCGCGCAGCTGGTCGCGCGACCGCCGGCCGGTGAAGCGCCCGCGGGCCTGTTGAGCCTCGGCGCAAACCCGGACCTCACCGCCGACCTGTTGCCGCAGATCGCGCAGATGCGCGCGAGCGGCCGGCCATTCGCGCTGATCGGCCAGATCCACGGCGAGCTGCCTTTCATGTACGGCGACGCGCTGGTCGCGGCAGACACCTTCGACTACCTGCTGGATGATCCGGGCACGCGGCTGTTCTGTCCGCCGAATGCGCCGATTCCGCGCGCTGAGTATTCGATTGCGCTGAACGTGAGCACGCTGGTCCGCGACGGCGGCACGCTGCAGCTCGGCATCGGCGAGCTCGGCGATGCAATCGTGTACGCCCTGCAGCTGCGCCATCAGCAGCCGGCGATTTATCGCGACGTGGTCGAGTCGTTCGGCCTGCTCGCGCGCCACCGCCGCCTGATCGAAACCGAAGGCGGCACTGCTCCGTTCGACCGCGGACTGTATGGCTGTTCCGAGATGCTCGCCGACGGTTTCCTGGATCTGTTTCGCAGCGGCGTGCTGAAGCGCTGCGTCTATGCCAGCGCCAAACTGCAGCGGCTGCTCGACGAGGGGCACATCGACGAGCAGGTCAGCGAGCGCACGCTGGCGGCGCTGCACGAAGGCGGCATGCGCCGCATGTCGTTCGTCGACTTCCACGAGTTCCGCGACATCGGGCTGTTCCGCGAGGACGTCGAATACGATCGCGGCATGCTGGTCGCGCCGGACGGCACGCAGCTGCGCGCCAACTTCGACGATCCGGAGCAGCGCAGGCAGATCGCGCGGACCTGCCTGGGCGAGCGGCTGCGCAACGGCATCGTCGCCGACGCAGGCTTCTTCTTCGGCCCGAAAAAGTTCTACGAAGAGTTGCGCAACATGCCGGTCGCGCAGCGCCGGCTGTTCGCGATGCGCGCGATCAGCTTCGTCAACGAGCTGTACGGCCACGAGTGGGAATTGAAGGTCGCGCAGCGCCGTCACGCGCGCTTCATCAACACCACGATGATGGTCACCGGACTCGGCGCAGCCGTCTCGGACGCGCTCGCGGACGGTCGCGTCGTGAGCGGCGTGGGCGGTCAGTACAACTTCGTGGCGATGGCGCACGCGCTGCCCGAAGCGCGCTCGATCCTGTGCTTGCGATCAACGCGCGATTCGCGCGGCGAGGTGACCTCCAGCATCCCGTGGAGCTACGGCCACGCGACGATCCCACGGCACCTGCGCGACATCGTCGTCACGGAGTACGGCATCGCGGACTTGCGTGGCCGCACCGATCGCGAAGTCGTCGAGGCGTTGCTCGCGATCATGGATTCGCGCTTTCAGGACCGCTTCGTCGCCGACGCGCAGCGTGCCCGCAAGTTGCCGCGCGACTATCGGATTCCGGATACGGCCCGCAACAATCATCCGCAGCGCTTGCGAGAGCGTTTCGCCCCGTGGCGGGCGCGGGACCTGTTCGAGGACCTGCCGTTCGGCAGCGACATCACGCCGGAAGAAGTGGTGCTGGCGAAGGCGCTGCGCGGCTTGCAGGCTGCGACGCATTCGTTGCCCGGGAAGGTCAGCGCCACGTTAAGAGCGTTGTTCGCGGACGGGACTGCGCCCCGGCTGCAGCCGTACATGGCCCGGATGGCGTTGACGACGCCGCAGTCGTTCGGCGAGCGTCTGCAGCGCGGGCTGGTGGCGGTCGCGGTGGAAGAGGTTCTGAAGAAGGAGTCAGGCTGAAGCCTGACCTACAGGCCTGACTTCCGACTCCCTCGCAACCTTTCTCCTGACCCTCGCGTCCAACCGACATCCATCGTGTTTGGAAGCATTCCCCCATGAAAGTCGCCATCGCCTCCGCCCTCCTCGCCTGCGCCTTCGCAGTTCCGGCTCACGCAGAGGACTGCGAGCACTCCGCCCCCCGCACGGCCAATTCCGCCGGCCCGGGTATCGAACGGGTGGTGGTCGAAGCCGGCGCCGGCGATCTCGTGGTGCGCGGCGGACCAGGACAGGATGTCGACGGTCGACGGCAAGGCCTGCGCCTCCACCGCCAAGCTGCTGGACCAAATCAAGCTGGAGATCCGGCGCGACGGCAACACGGTGTATGTGCGCACCGTGCTACCCGAGATGAACGTCAACCTGTTCGGCCTCTCCCACTCCGCGCGCATCGACGTGACCGTTGCCGTGCCGAAGACCGCGACGCTCAAGATCGAGGATTCGAGCGGCGATATGGAAGTGACCGACGTCCACGCGGCGACGATCGCCGACAGCTCGGGCGACCAGACGCTGGAGCGGATCGCAGGCGATCTCGAAGTCGCGGACAGCTCGGGCGAGATCAAGATCGCCGGCGTCGGCGGCGGGCTGCGCCTCAAGGACAGCTCGGGCGACGTCGACGTGAACGAAGTGGCAGGCGACGTGGTGGTCGACGTCGACAGCTCCGGCGACCTCGACATCCGCCGCGTGACCGGTGGCGTGCACATACTCAACGACAGCTCGGGCGACATCGAGATCCACGACGTCAAGCGCGACGTGACCATCGATGACGACAGCTCGGGCGGCATCCTGGTGCAGGACGTCGGCGGGAACTTCACAGTCGGGAGCGATGGCAGCGGCGGCATCCGCTACGAGCGCGTGACGGGCTCGGTGCGCGTGCCCGATTGAGACTGGTTTTCTGATCTTTGCCGGCTAGTGGCCGAGCTCGGCCAGCAGCCGGTCGATCATCGCGCCGGCTTTCGCTTCGTAATCGCCGCCGAACAGGTTGTAGTGATTCAGCACGTGATACAGGTTGTAGAGCGTGCTGCGGGTGCCGGCCGCCTGATCCAGCGGCCACGTCGATTGGTACGTCGTGTAGAAGGCGTGGCCGAAGCCGCCGAACAGCCGCGTCATCGCGATATCCGCTTCGCGGTCGCCGTAGTACACGGCCGGATCGAAGATCACGGGTAACCCGTCGTCGTCCGTACCCCAGTTGCCGCCCCACAAATCCCCGTGCAGGAGTGACGGCACGGGGCGATAGCTCGAAAAGAACACATCGATCAGTTCGCACAGCGCGCGTCCGCGGTCCACGGTGCGCGCATTCGCGCCCTTGCCCGCCGCGAGCGTCAGCTGATGCAACAGACGTCGCTCGCGCAGGAACGTTATCCATTGTTCGCACCACGCGTTCGGCTGCGGCGTGGCGCCGATCGTGTTGTCGCGATCCCAGCCGAACCGCGCCTGGGTCTGTCGATGCTGCCAGGCCAATTGTTCGCCGAGCAGCGCTTCGCTCGCCTTGGTGGGCGAGCCCAGGGTGATCCATTCGAGTGCGAGGTAAGCGCCTTCGGCAGACGTGCCGCAGGCCACGACTTTCGGCACGCGAACGGTTTCGGTGCGGGCCAGCGCCTGCAATCCGGCAGCCTCGCAGGAGAACGCGTCCGCGGCGGCGGCCGAGCCGGTCTTGACGAACAAGGGACCGCGCGCGGTTTCGTAACGCCAGCACTGGTTGATCGAGCCGCCGCTGACGGCACGTCGCGAATGCTCGTCGATCGGTGTCCCGACCGCCCGCGCGAGCGCGGCAGCGATGGTCTTATCCTTCAAAAGCACCCTCCCACTCCGCCCCGACTGCTCTATAGCAACGCGCGCGCCTGATCCTGGAGGCTCGCGATCGTCGTTCTGATCTCTTCGCGCCGACTGCCATTCGCGAGGATCGCCCGCGAGACGTTCGGCAGCACGCGGCCGCGGCCCGCGGGCATGCGCGCGAGTACGTCGCGCATGGTCGCGCCTTGGGCGCCGACGCCCGGCGCGAGCACGAAGGAATTCGGCAGCGCTGCGACCGTTTCGTCTGCATCCGCGCAGGTTGCGCCGACCACTGCGCCGATGGGTCCGAGGCCATCCTTGCGCTGGCGCAGATTGCGCGCGGTGATCTCGCGGCAAAGGCTCTGTGCAACCGTCTCGCCGCTCGACATGCGAGCGGTCTGCAACGCCTGGCCTTCCGGATTCGACGAGCGCACCACGACGAAGACCCCGCCGTCCGCAGCGATCGCAGCGGCGAAGAACGGTTCGAGCGCCGCGAGCCCGAGGTAGCAATGCGTCGTGATCGCGTCGACCCGCAGCGTCGTGGTCGCGGAGAAATAGCCGTCCGCGTACGCGGCAGCAGTCGTATCGATGTCGCCGCGCTTGCCGTCGAGCAGAACCGGCACTTCGCGTGCACGCGCCATCTGCACCAACGCTTCCAACGCGCGGAAGCCGGAGCTGCCGAAGCGCTCGAAGAACGCAGATTGGGGTTTCAGCACGGCGATGCGGAAATCCGCCGCTTCGAGCACGCGCTTGCCGAACTCGAGCGCGCCTTCCGCGGAGTCCGGCAGGTCGCAGGATTTCAGCAGCGCGGCCGACGGGTCGATGCCGACGCACAACGGGCTGTGCTCGCGGATTTTCTGCTGCAGGCGGTCGGCAAACGTGGGCATGGCGCCCATTGTAAGGAGAGCTACGGCGCTTGGAAGCTGTCGGCGCGAAACGTCAAAACCAGGGTGTCACGAACGCCCTGCGGACCGGCCTTCTGGATCGGCGTCGTCTCGTGTACGACTTGCGCGTCGTCCAGCAATAACGCGGTCCAGGGCTCGGCCATCGTGAAGCGCACACCCGCCGGACCCTGCGCGTCGAACACGCGTGTTTCGCCGCCGCTCACGTCGCTGCGCTTGACCAGGATGACGGCGACATAATCGACGCCGTCGCGATGCGCGCCTTCCGGGGTCGGACGGCCGATGCCCTCCGCGGAGTCGATGCGGAACTGATGCGCCTCGACATACCAGCGCGGCACGGTCCGCACAGCGGCAAAGATGTTGCCGAGCGCGCGCACGAGGCCACTCCAGGCGGGAGCATCGAGCACGGCAGTCTCGATCGGCTCGAACCAGCGCTCCAGGCCGCCGTGCAAGGCGTTGTAATCTCGCGGTTGCCAGTGCGCGCGATGCGCAACGAGTTGCAGCGAGTCGCCCTGCAACTCATGAACGAAACAACTGTGACGACGAAAGCGATAGCGGCCGCCGTCGAGCAGATAGGTATCGCGCGGCAAGCTGTCCCAGCTGCTGCGCAACGTATCGAGCTCGCTCAACTGTACTGCACACGCCTTTTGTAACTGTTGCGGCGACAGCAAGGCATAGCCGGATTCGCGCAACGCCCGCGCGGCGTCGATGCTGGGCGCTTTCAGGTTGAGATTGGCTACGGACATGGTGGTCAGTTTACTGCCGGAAAGCTGCCGATGTCTGCGCCGCAGCCGCAGCGCTATGCTCGGCCCATGAGCCGGGCATTCGTACGCGAGAACGACGGCGCCGAGGTACCGCAGGACGTGCCGGAGCGTCCCGTCAGCTCGCACGCTAATTTCGTGACCGCGCGTGGCCTGCAACAGATCGAGAACCGGATCGACGAGCTCGAAGCCGCGCGCGAAGCGCCGAAACGCAGCGAAGACAAAGACGCACTCGCGCGCGTCGATCGCGAGCTGCGTTACTGGCAGCAACGTAAGGCCAGCTCGAAGCTGGTGGAGCCAGGGACCGAGCCGGTCAAGGCTCGCTTCGGTGTTCGCGTGACCTTGCACTACGATGACGGCACGCAACGCAGCTACACGCTCGTCGGCGAAGACGAAGCGGATCCGGCGCACGGGCTCATCAGCTGGATCTCGCCGATTGCTCAGGCGCTGATCGGCCACAGTGTCGGCGACGAGGTCAGCCTGCAGGGACAGCGCGCAGAGATCACCGAGAGTCGGGCTGAAGCTGGAGCGCTACCGACTCCAACGCTGACACATCCTGGCAGGCCAATGCAGTAGGCTGTCGCGCTCCGAAATTCTACGGAGCCCGCGGCATGCTCTCGCGAACGACATCCAAGCTACTCCTCGCCTCGCTCACTATCCTCGCGCTGCAACCGGCGTCGGCTGCATCGCGCGCGCCTGCGCATCCGAACCTGCGCACAGTCGCGGAGCAATCGGGCAATCAACGCACCGGGCGGTTCGCAGAAGTCGAGCGGCTGTGTCCCGCGTATCAACAGACCTGGCCCAACCAGGTTCGCTGCTTCGAATTCGGCCGCACGCCCGAAGGCAGGCCGCTGCTCGCCCTGGTCGCGTCCGCCGACGGCGTTCTCGACGCGGACGCGGCTCATCGTGCGCAGCGGCCGATTGTGTTCATGCAGGGCGGCATCCATGCCGGCGAGTCGGACGGCAAGGACGCAGGCCTGCACGTGCTGCGCGAAATGCTCGATGGAACCACTGCCAAAGGCGCGCTCGCCGCGGTGACGTTCCTGTTCGTGCCGGTGCTCAACGCCGACGGCCACGAGCGCTTCGGGCGCTGGAACCGGCCGAACCAGGTCGGACCTGAGGAGATGGGCTGGCGCACGACGGCGCAGAACTTCAATCTCAACCGCGACTACGTCAAGGCGGACGCGCCGGAAATGCAGGCGGTGCTGCGGCTGATGACGCAGTGGGATCCGATCCTGTTCGCCGACCTGCACGTCACGGACGGCGCGCAGTTCGAGCACGACGTTGCGTACAACGTCGCGCCGACGCATGCCGGCGATCCCGACTTGCGCCGTAGCGCGAGCGCGCTGCGCGACGAGCTCCTGCAGCGCATGCGCGATGCCGGCTCGCTGCCGCTCGATTTCTATCCATCATTCGCGCGCGACGACGACCCTGCCTCGGGCTTTGCCGTCGGCGTCGGGCCGAAGCGCTTCGGGACGGAGTACTGGGGCGCACGCAACCGCATCGGCGTGCTCGTCGAGACGCATTCCTGGAAGGACTACCCGACACGAGTGCGCATCACGCGCAACTCCATCATCGCGATGATGGAAATGGCTGCGCGCGACGGCCGCAAATGGCTGCAAGCCGCAAAGACCGCGGACGAGAACTCAGCACGCGCTGGCGGCACGAGCGTCGCTCTGTCGTACGAGAACACGGCGCGCGTGCGAACGCTGGAGTTCCGAGGTTACGAGTACACGCGCGAGCCGTCGCCGATCTCGGGCGCGCTGCTGACGCGCTACAACCCGAAGAAGCCGCAGATCTGGCGCATTCCGCTGTTCGACGAGGTGCAGCCCAAAGCGACGGTCACTGCGCCGCGCGGCGGCTACATCGTTCCCGCTGCGTATGCGCAGATCGTCGGCGAGAAACTGGCGCTGCACGGCGTCGAGTTCCGCAAGCTGACGAGCGCAAGTGCTGCGGTCGACGCCGAAGTGTTCCGCGCCACGAAGGTCACGTACTCGCCGGCGACGTTCGAGGGCCACACGACCCTGACGCTCGAAGGCCAGTGGGCACGCGAGCGACGCGATGTGCCGACGGGCTCGCTGTTCGTGCCGATCGCACAGGCGCGCTCGGTGATGCTCATGACGCTGCTCGAGCCGAAGGATCCGGACGCGCTGGTGAGCTGGGGATTCTTCAACACGGCGTTCGAGCGCAAGGAGTACATGGAAGCGTACGTTGCCGAGGACGTCGCGAAGGAGATGCTGAAGAACGATGCAGCCCTGCGGCAGGAGTTCGCGAAGCGGCTGAGCGAGGATCCGGAGTTCGCGCGCAGCCCGGCGGCGCGCCTGGAGTTCTTCTATCGCCGCCACTCTTCGTGGGACGAGAAACTCAACCTGTATCCGGTGTATCGGGTCGACGCAGCGATGTAAGGATCAGGGCAGCTGGAAGGACTCCGGCTCATAGCCCTTCGTCCGCAGCCAGTCGCGCAGCGCCATTCCGGTGCCGCCGGGCCACACCCGGCAACGCTCGAACGGCACGTGCTTGTAGTCGTCGAGCTCTTCGTTGAGCGTGATCGTGCCGGTGGCCGTGACGTGATACGCGATGATCACCTGGTTCATGCGCTCGAAGGCGTACACGCCGACCAGCGTAGGCGTGGCCGCGTCGAGATCGAGCTCTTCCTTGACCTCGCGCACGACGCAACGCTCCGGCTTTTCCTCGCGCTCCAGGAAGCCGGTGATCAGCCCGTAGAACGTGCGCGGCCATGCGCGGTTGCGCGCGAGCACGACTTGTCCATCGTGCTCGACGATTGCTGCAACGACGGGTGTGGGGTTGTCGTAGTGAACGAAGCCGCAACCTGCGCCGCACCCGCGTCGTGCTTCACCGTCGACGACGCGATCGACCAGTGGCGCCGCGCAGCTGGGACAGAAATTGAACGCCGGCATCAGCGACGGGCTTTGGCGTCCAGCTCTTCGGCCTTCTTTTCGTCGGCCTTCGCCTCGGCATCCTTGTTCATCGACGAGTAGACGTCGGCGCGGCGAAAGTAACCGTCGGGCTCTTCCGGCTTCAGCTCGATGGCCTTGTTGGCGTCTTCCAGCGCCTTCTCGGGCCTCTCCAGCGACAGGTAGATGCGCGCGCGATTGAGGTAGCCGTACTCGTCGCTCGGCTCGAGCTCGATGTACTTGCTCGCGTCGTCGAGCGCCTGATCGAAGTTGCCCGAGGAGTCGCGCGCCCGCGAGCGCAGCATGTACAGATCGGGGCGGGTCGGAGCGAGATCGATGGCCTTGCTGAACGTGCGGACCGCGTCGCGCGGCTGGCCTTTGCTCATCTGCTGCTGGCCCTGCCGCATCAGGTCTTCCGCCTGCTTGCTGGCGTCCTGCGCCTGTGCAGCGACTGCAACGACCGCACTTAGCACCGCGCACGCCAGGATACGCGGCAGCGCCAATGCACTTTTCGGCATCTGGTAGGCAGACATGGCAACCCCCTGAGCAGCTCTCGTATTCGATTCCCGCGCGGAGGCATTATGCGCTCAAGCGCCGGCTAGCGGCACTTCTGCGCGCGGCGCTGCTGCTCCAGCTTGGTCTTCCGCTCCCGTAATCGCTCGCCCTGTTTGACGTCGTAGCCCGCGCGCATGCGCTCGGCCACGTCCCGGAGCGAGTTGCGGATCCGGTCGCACGCCGCAGCGTGCCGGACTTGGTCCGCGCCGCTGGTGTCACGCCCACGAGCGGGCGACTTGCGTGGTGGCGCTGCGGGCGCCGTTACCCGGGCCGCAGGCGGCGGATCGTAAGTACTCACCCGACTGGTGTCCGGCTGGTATGGAACAGCCTCCGGCGCGCACGGCCGGTCCGAGTAAGTCGTGACGCCACCGACGGTACAACGGTAGACGAGCACCAGAGCCAGCGCGTACAGCGATCCCATCCGAGCCTCCCATCCTTGCGAGGTCTGAAGCGATCAGCAGGCTAGCGCGTCAGCACAGCGCGGGCGCAGCTTTTGCCGCGCGATTTGCCTCGTAAATGCGCTCGGCCTGGTTGCGCAGCAGGCGTCCGAACCCGACTGCGTCGTAGAAGTCGTTGAGCGCGTCGAGGTCGGGCTGCCGGCGCGCGAGGCGGTCGAGGTCGGCGTCGATCGGCACGTCGCACGCGATCTCCGTGAGCTGCCGCGCGAGGAAGGCGGACTCGCGGTGATCGCGCAGCTGGCCGCAGACGAAACCGGGATTGCGCAGCTGCTTGAGCTTCAACACGCGATCCAGGTCGTCGTACAGGTGTGCGAGCGATTCGAAATGACGAAACAGCATCGATGCCGTCTTGCGCCCGACGCCCGGCACGCCGGGAATGTTGTCGACGGCGTCGCCGGTCAGCGCGAGGAAGCAGGCCATGCGCTCCGGCAGCACGCCGAAGCGGTCTGCGATCTGGTCGTAACGGAAGCGCAGCTCGCCGATGTAGTCCCAGTATTCGTCGCCCGGGCGAATCAGCTGCGCGAGATCTTTATCGCGCGTCACGAGGGTCACGTTCTGGCCCGCGGCGCGCATGCGCGTCGCCAGCGTGCCGACCACGTCGTCGGCTTCGTACTCGCCACTGGCGAAGCTGGTAATGCCGAGCGCCTCGCACAGGTAGCGGCACAGGCCGAACTGCTTCTTCAGGTCTGCCGGCGCCGGGTCGCGATTCGCCTTGTACGCGGGAAACAGCCGGGTGCGAAACGAACCGGACAGCGTCGCGTCGAACGCCACCGCGATGTGGCTCGGCCGCACGCGCTCGATGAGATCGCCGAGAAAGCGTCCGAAGCCGTGCAGCGCGTTGACCGGATTGCCGTCGAGATCGACGAGCGCGATCGGGACCGAGTGGTAGGAGCGCCAGACGAAGACAGAGGCGTCGATCAGGTAGATCACCGCGCGGAGTCTAATCCATCTGTGGGTCAGGCTTTAGCCTGACTCCTCATTGGACCGAGTGCGCCTTCAGCCTCGCGTGCAGCGGACTACTGCGCGGGAAATGCGCCAGCAGGTATTCCATCTGGTCGGCGAGCACGCGCCGGCCCTTGAGATAGATGTACTCCGCGTACGTCGGCTTGAACGGCACGGCGAGCAACTGCAGTCCTGCCTGCTCGGGCGTCTTCGACGCCTTCAGGTTGTTGCAACGGCGGCAGGCCGTGACGACGTTCATCCAGGTATCGCGCCCGCCCTGGCTCAGCGGGCGGATGTGGTCGCGCGACAGCTGGCTGGTCGGGAAGCGATGGCCGCAATACAGGCACAGGTGCGCATCGCGCTTGAACAGAGTCTGGTTGTTCAGCGGCGGGGTGTAGTCGTTGCGCAGATTCCCGGGATTGTGGGTATGACCCATGGTCGCGATGATCGAGTTCACCTCGACGACGGTCTGCAAACCCGAGCGGGCGTTGGTGCCGCCGAACAGCCGGTACAGGCGCGTGCCGCAGGTATAGGCGACCTGTTCCGTGTGATAAAGCCGCACCGCATCCCGGTAGTCGATCCACTCCAGGGGCATTCCCGAGACGTCCGTCCTCAGGATCTCTTGGTTGAGACTGTACGGCGCTTGCACGACGGTTCGTACAATACGCGAGCCTTGCGCGAATATTCAACGGCGAGCCGTCGTGCTGGCACAACAGGGCGCGGCCAGGCCGCAATTGTGACGGCCGTCACGCGTCCCCGGGCGGCAACAAAAGCTACAGGCGCAGCAACGCCTCGATAGCCGTCGCGGCGCGGAAGGGGTCGTCGGGGATCAGGAGGTCCGGCTGCACCAGGCCCTCGGCGCCCGACGGGCGCTTCAGCAGAAACCGCGGTACCACCAGCCCGATCTGCGTGCGGCTCAGCTTCACGTTCTGCGTGCCGCCGCTTTGCGTGGCGCGCGCCGCGCCGCCCGTCCCGACGACGGTAGCAAAACCGTGGTCCTGGACCGCGTTCGAGAAGAGGATCGCGGACGAGTAGGTATACGGACCGATCAGCACATACACCTTGCCGGGGAACCGCAGCGGATTTTCCAACGCCGGTTGATAGGTGCTTTGCGATCCGCGCAGCACGTCGCCGACTTTCTGTCCTTCCTTCTGGCGACCTTCGATGACTTTGAGCACGTAGTCGGAGCCGTTGCGGTACGGCTTGGTGGCGATGTAGGGCATGAGCCCCTCGAGCCACATGTCGTCGTCGCCGCCGGAGTTGGCGCGAAGGTCGATAACGAGCGTCTGCGTTCCGGCAGCCTGCATGCGTGCGAATGCAGCGCGTGTGAACTCGTAGAACTTCGGCTTCTCGCGCCAATAAAACTGGTTGACGGTCAGCACCGCCTGGCGCGCGTTCGGCATCTCGAAACGAAACAACTCCTCGAAGGATCGGTCTGCGTAGACCGTCGGCATTGCGCCGCGGCCCTCGACGACCGATTCGACGCCCGCCACTTTCAGCCGATACGACTGCTTGTCGCCGAACAGCTTCCAGTAGAAGAACGCAAAGCGCGCCGACAGCAGCGCCGCCTGGAACGCAGGGGTGTCGCCATTGACGTGCGCAAGCAGGCGTTCGGATATCTGCCGCCCCGGGACGCCGTCGATGGCGTCGATGCGCCGACCCTGCAATGCGCTCGCCTCGCCATTGAGCGCGGAGCGGATGAAGAGCTCTCCGTCCGCGGCGACGTGCACGTCGAACGGAAACAGTCGACCGCCGGCGCTGAGGTGACGGCTGAGCTCTGCGCTCGCCCCGCCCGGAAAGGTCACGACCAGGTGGCCGTCGGCCATGACCGGGTTCAGTGCCGCCATCGCAATCCAGGCTTCGTCCCGCGTCATGCTGCGATCGAGCCGCGCTTTGACGCCGGACAGCGCTCGAGCGAGCTCCGCCTTGCGCACCGAATGTTCGACGTCCGGGTGAATGCGATCGATCGCGGCTTCGAGCTCGGCGAGGTCCTGCCGAAGCTCCTGCGGAGAGAACGTTTGCGGCGCATCCGTCGCGCCCGCCACGCCGCCCAGGAGCAATAACAAACACAGCCGGATGAATCGCATGCTGGAAAACCCGTAAGGCCCGCGAACGAGCGAGCTACGGATTTAGACGTCGATCCAGATGCAAAGGTTAGTGCCCGCCCTCCAGCGACTTCACCGCCTGGATCATCGCGACCATCACCTTCTGCGCGTCGCCGTACACCATGTTGCAGTTGTCGGCGAAGAACAGCTCGTTCTCCACGCCCGAGTAGCCTTTGCCCTGGCCGCGCTTGATCACGTACACCTGCTTCGCCTGGTCGACGTTCAGGATCGGCATGCCGTAGATCGGGCTCGACTTGTTGGTGCGCGCCGCCGGGTTCACGGTGTCGTTCGCGCCGATCACGATCGCGACGTCGGCTTCCTTGAACTCGCCGTTGATGTCTTCCAGGTCGTAGATCATGTCGTAGGGCACGCCGGCCTCGGCGAGCAGCACGTTCATGTGGCCGGGCATGCGGCCGGCGACCGGATGGATCGCGAACTTCACCTCGACGCCCGCGTCGACCAGCAGCTTTACGAAGTCGTACAGCTTGTGCTGCGCCTGGGCGACCGCGAGGCCGTAACCCGGCGCGATGATCACCTTCGACGCATAGCGCATGTTCACCGCAGCGTCGGACGCGTCGGCGGACTTCATGCTGCCTTTGATCTCGCCTTGCTGCTCGTCGCCGATCACGCCGAAGTTGCTGAAGATCACGTTGCCGACGCTGCGATTCATCGCGCGCGCCATCAACAGCGTCAGCAGCGTACCGGCCGAGCCGACGACCATGCCGGCGATCATCAGCGCCGGATTCTGCAGCACGTAGCCTTCGAAGCCGACCGCGAGGCCGGTGAACGCGTTGTACAGCGAGATGACGACGGGCATGTCCGCGCCGCCGATCGGCATCGTCATGAGCACGCCGAAGATCAGCGCGCCGACGAAGAACGCGCCGACGATGCGCGGATCCGCGTGACCGTGCGCGAAGAACACGATGTAGACGCCGACTGCGAGCGTGGCGAGGAACACCGTGCCGTTCAGGATTTGCTGGCCGTGCATGCGCCAGGTCTTGTCGATCTTGCCATCGAGCTTCGCCCACGCGATCAGCGAGCCGGACAACGAGATCGCGCCGATCAGCGCACCGACCATGGTGACGACCAGCGGCACCAATGTGTGCTGAGCGTCCGTACGCAGCAGCTCGACTGCGGCGATGGCAGCCGCCGAGCCGCCGCCCATGCCGTTGTACAACGCGACCATCTGCGGCATTTCCGTGATCGCGACACGCTTGCCCTGCCACCACGACAGACCGGTGCCGAGCATGAGCGCACCGGCCGCGAGCGCAAGATTCAGCCGTGAGATGCGGCCGCGCTGCGTCGTCGACGCCGAAGACGTACAGGAAGCTCGCGAGAGTCGCGACCAGCATGCCGACGCCGGCGACGACGATGCCGGAGCGCGCCGTGACCGGCGACGACATCCGCTTCAGGCCGTAGATGAAAAGAAACGCGGCTGCGAGATAGCTGGCGTCGATGATGAGCTGGGGATGCAGATTCATACGGCGCTCATGCCTTCTTCTTATCGCTGACTTTATTGCTGGGCTTGAACATCTCGAGCATGCGCTCGGTGACGACGTAGCCGCCCGCCGCATTCATCGCGCCGAGGAACACACCGACGGTGCCGATGATCTGCTCGGTGAGCGACGACGCGTTCAGCAGCGCGTACATCGCGCCGACGACGACGATGCCGTGCACGAAGTTCGAGCCGGACATCAGCGGCGTGTGCAGGATGGCCGGCACGCGGCCGATGATCTCGTAGCCGGTGAAGGCCGCGAGCATGAAGATGTACAGGGCCACGAAGCCCGTGAGCGTGGTAGCGAGATCCATGACGATTAACCTTCGACGGCCTTTTTTGCAGCTTCGTTCTTGATCTCGCCGCCGTGCGTGAGCGCGGTCTTGGCGAGCACTTCGTCGCTCCAGTCGAGCTTGAGCGCGCCGTCCTTGACGAACAGTTCCAGCAGGTTGAGTTGATTCTTCGCGTACAGCTCGCTCGCGTGCTCGCCGAGCAGGCTCGGCACGTTGAGCGGCGCGACGATCGTGACCTGGCCGACCTGCACGGTCTCGCCCGGCTTCGTCAGCTCGCAGTTGCCGCCGCCTTCCGCCGCGAGATCGACGATCACGGCGCCCGCTTTCATGCCTTCGACCTGCGCTTTGCTGATGAGCTTCGGCGACGGCCGTCCGGGAATTGCGGCCGTCGTGACGACGATGTCCGACTGCTGGATGTGCTTGGTGACGACCGCAGCGACTTTGTCTTTCTCTTCCTGCGTCAGCTCGCGCGCGTAGCCACCGGTACCGCGTGCGTCGACGCCGGTATCGACGAAGCGCGCACCGAGCGACTCGGCCTGCTCCTTCGTTTCCGGGCGCACGTCGTAACCTTCGGTCATCGCGCCGAGGCGACGCGCAGTAGCCAACGCTTGCAGGCCGGCGACGCCGAGCCCCATCACCAGCGCACGGGCGGGACGGATCGAGCCGACGGCAGTCGTCATCATCGGCAGCATGCGCGCGATGCTGGTCGCGCCGAGCAGCACCGCGTAATACCCGGCCAGCGCCGCCTGGCTGGACAACGCATCCATCGCCTGCGCGCGCGTGATGCGCGGAACCAGCTCCATCGCGAAGCACGTGATCTTCCGCTCGCGCAGCAGGCGGGTCAGCTCGGGCTCCTTGTTCGCGTAGACGAACGAAATCAGGATCGCGCCCTCCTTCATCGCCTGAGCGATCGGCAGCTCGGGCGGTTGGACCGACAGCACGATGTCGGCGTCGCGCACCATCTCGAGCGGGTCGGGGTGGAACTGCACGTTCTTGTATGCCGCATCCGCCAGCTTGACCGCGACGCCCGCGCCGGACTGCAGGTGAATCTGCGCGCCGAGCTTGGCCAGCTTGTCCGCGACGGCGGGGACCATCGCGACCCGTCGCTCGTGCGGCCGGGTTTCTTTGAGCACCGCAATCTTGACTGGCATGAACGCTCCGGCAAACAAAGGGCGCAATTGTGGATGCCTTGTCCCGACTGGGCAACACGCGCATGCTTGCCCGGCGCCGAAAACCACGACATGTCGCGATGACCGAACCCGCTGCAGTCCGCCCAGTCACGACCGCCCTGACATTCGTCTATCCCGTCCTGGCCCACTTCGCCATCGCACGCAACAGTGCGGGACTGACGATTGCCGCGCTGACGCTGCTGGCAGCGGTTTCGCTGTTGCCGGGGCTGGCGCGCGGCGCTATCGGCGCGTGGCTCGCGGTGCCGCTGGTGGGCGCAGCGTGCTGGTGGCTGTCCAGCGTCGCGCAGCCGGTCCTGGCTCTGTACCTGCCGCCCATCGTCGTGCCGGCATTTCTCGCCGGCGTATTCGGCAATACGCTGCGGTCGGGCCGTACGCCATTGATCTCGCAGCTGATCCGCTTGCTGCAGGCCCCGGGCGACGAAGAACCGGAGAGTGCGGTGTGGGTCTACGCGCGGCGGTTGACGGCAGCGTGGACGGTGATGTTCGTGGCGCTCGCCACCTTCAATCTGCTGCTCGCGGCCTTCGTCGAGCCGGACGGACTGCTGCGCGCTAGCGGGATCGAGCCGCGGCTCGCGCTCTCGCACGAGGTCTGGTCGCTGTTCACGAACCTGCTCGAGTATCTGCTCGTCGCGGCGTTCTTCGTGATCGAATACGCTTACCGCCGCCAGCGATTTCCACGTCAGCCCTATCGCAACATGTTCGACTTCCTGCGCCGCATCGTCGCGGCCATGCCACGCATCACGCGCTCGCAATGACTACGACCCGAACCCATATCGACCAGCGTGCGCATTCCGAGCAGCCACCCGTCTCTCGCCGGACATTTCCCCGGCCGCCCGGTCGTGCCGGCGGTGGTGCTGCTCGACTGCGTGCTCGACGAAGCGCAACGCTGGCTGGGCGCCGCGCCCGTCGCGACCGGGTTGACGCAAGCGAAGTTCACGGCGCCGCTCCTGCCGGAGCAGACGGCGCAGCTGGAGCTCACGCTGCAGGGAAGCGAATTGCGTTTCGGCCTCACCCGCGACGCCGTCAGCCTCGCACGAGGAACGTTCACTCTGGCGCAGGGCTGACGCGTGAAACAGGAATGGATCGAGCGCCCCGAAGCCGGCTCGGCTCTTAGCTACAAACTGTTCAGCACCTTCGCGCGGCTATGCGGGCGTAGCGCGGCGCGGCTCGTGCTGTATCCGATCACGCTGTATTACCTGGTCCGTCGCGACCATGAGCGACGCGCCTCGCGCATCTACCTGGAACGCCTCAGCGGGCGGCCGGCAAGCCTGATGCAGGTGGCGCGGCACCTTCACTGCTTCGCCGCTACGATCCTCGATCGCGCATTTCTGCTGGCCGAGCGCTTCAAGCGCTTCGACATCCGTGTCTATGGCCTCGCCGAATTGCGTGCCGCATGGGAGCGGCAGCAGGGCGTGCTCGTGTTCGGCTCGCATCTGGGCAGCTTCGATGCGCTGCGCGTGCTCGCGCAGTTCCGGCCCGATGTGAAAATGCGCGTCGTGATCGACGTCGAGCAGAATCCTGCGCTGTCGGACTTCCTCAATGCGCTCAACCCGGAGCTGGCGCGCTCGATCATCAACCCGCGCCGCGACGGCATGAACACCGCGCTCGCCATCAAGGAAGCGCTCGACGAAAAGGCGCTGGTCACACTGCTGGTCGATCGCGCGCGGCCGGGCAACGAAGTCGTGCTCTGCGATTTCCTGGGGCATCCCGCACCGTTTCCGCTGTCGCCCTGGCAGCTCGCGGCCGCGCTCAAGGTGCCGGTGGTGCTGTGCTTCGGCCTGTACCGCGGCGGCAACCGCTACGACATGTACTTCGAGACGTTCGCCGACACCCTGGCAGTGGAACGCGCGCGGCGCGAGCAGCATCTAAGGGAAGCGATCGTGCGCTTCGCCGATCGGCTGGAGCACTACGCGCGCGATGCCCCGTACAATTGGTTCAACTTCTATGACTTCTGGCAAACCGAAGCTCCGCACGCTACTCACGGCACTGACGATGCTGCCGGCGCTGTGCGCGACGGCGGCGGCGCTTGACGCGCAGGCGCTGATCGGGCGCCTCGCGAAACCGGCGCCTGCTACGGTCGCGTTCCGCGAAGTGCGCTTCTCGACGCTGGTGAACGAGCCGCTGATCGTCGCCGGCGAGCTCGTTTACACCGACGCCACCAGCCTCGATCGCCGCGTAACGCAGCCTTATCGGGAAACAGTCGCCATTCGCGGCGAGTCGGTGCGCGTCGAGCGCGAAGGCTCGCCGCCGCGCAGTTTTGGGTTGAATCGCGCGCCGGAGCTGCGCGGTCTGCTGAGTGGCTTCACCGCGCTGCTGGCGGGCGATTCCGCTGCGCTGGAGCGCAACTTCAGCATCGCTGCGAACGGCAGCGACGCTGCCTGGACACTGGAGCTGACGCCCACCGACAAGCGGGCGCGGCGACGCATGCAGCAGATCGTGGTCAACGGTCGGGCCGACGTGCCAGCGTGTTTTACGATGCTCACCGCCAACGGCGGCGCCAGCGTGCTGCTGCTCGGCGCGGCAGCGGATCGCGAGCTGCCCAAGCCGACGACCCTCGAGACCCTCAAGCACCTCTGCAGCGCTGAATGAAGCGCACTCCGGCAGCGCTGGCGCTCTTGGCGATATGGGTCGCGGCACTCGTGTTGCTGGGCTGGTTTGTGCAGCGGCAGCTGGTCATCGGCGCCGATCTGCGGTTGTTTCTGCCCAATCCCGTCACGGACGAACAGCGGCTGTTGTTGGACGAGATCGGCGAGGGTCCTGCATCGCGCGTGCTGGTCATCGCGCTGGCCGGCGCGGACGCGCCGGTGCTGGCCGACGTGTCGCGTGCGCTCGTCGATACTCTGCAGCAGAGCCCAAGCTTCCGCGTCATCACCAACGGCGAAGTGTCGCTGGACGCCGTTCCCGACGAGCTGCTGCCCTACCGCTTCCTGCTGTCGCCGACGCTCGACACGCAACAGCTCGACGAGCAGTACCTGCACCGCGAGTTGCTCGCGCGAGCACGCGACCTCGCGTCGCCCGCAGGCGCGTTCCTCGAACCGTGGCTGCCCCGCGACCCGACGCTCGAGCTGCTCAAGCTGCTGCAGCGCTGGCAACCGATGCAGGAGCCGCATCGCGAGTTCGATGTGTGGTTCGATCGTGCCGGTCAGCGCGCGCTGTTGCTCGCGATCACGCAGGCGCCTGCATTCGATCCAGACCGTCAGCGGCTCGCGCTAGGCGAGCTGGAGGAAGCACTGGCGCAGGTTGCGGGCGACGCCAAAGTGACCATGACCGTCAGCGGTGCGGGCAAATTCTCGGTGATGATGGAGGCGCGCACGCGCGGGCAGGCACAGGCCTTCGGCACGGCAGCGACCGTCGGCATGATCCTGCTGCTGCTGATCGCATATCGCAGCGCAGGCAGCATCGTGCTGAGCATTCTGCCGCTCGCCAGCGCTGCGGTCGCCGGCATGACCGCGGTCAGCGCGATCTTCGGCACCGTTCACGGCATCACGCTCGCGTTCGGCTTCACGCTGATCGGCGTCGCGCAGGATTACCCGCTGCATCTGCTCAGTCACCGCAGCCCGGATCGCGAGCCCGTCGCTATCGCGCGCGGACTGTGGCCAACGCTGGCGACCGGTGTTGCGAGCACGTGTATCGCGTACCTGACGTTCCTGTTCTCGGGCGTGACCGGCCTGGCGCAACTTGCGTGTTTTACCGTCGTGGCTCTCGCTGTCGCCGGCGCGACGACCCGCTTCGCGCTGCCCGCCCTGATGGAGCGCTCGAGCCGCGACTTCGGCGCCTCGCCGTTCCTCGAACGACTGGGCGAGCGAATCGCCGCGTTGCCGCGCATGCGCTGGACCGCGCTCGCGCTCGCCGCCATTGCGATCGCTGCCGTCACGCTCGCGCCGCAGGCGTTCTGGGAAAACGATCTGTCGCGCCTCACGCCAGTGCCGCGCGATCTGCTGGTCACCGATCAGCAGCTGCGCACGGAATTGGGCACGGCGGACGCGCGCTATCTCCTCGTCGTCGGCGCTCATGACGGCGAAGCAGCGCTGCGCAAGCTGGAAACACTGGAGCCATCGCTGCAGGCACTCGTGAGCAGTGGCGTAATCGGTGGCTTCGATCACGCCGCGCGCTATGTTCCGAGTGCGCAGACACAGCAGCGCCGCCAACAGCGTTTGCCGGATACCACCGCGCTACGCGATGCCGTGCAGCGCGCGCAGACTGGCACGCCGTTCCGGACGGGCGTATTCGAGCCGTTCGTGCAGGACGTGGAGCAGGCACGCGCGGTACAACCGATCACGGTGGAATCTCTGCGCTCCTCGCCGCTCGGAGCCAGCGTCGACATGCTGCTCACTCAGCGAAGCGGCGGTGTCACGGCGCTGGTGACGCTGACCGCGGTGAACGACGTCGCGACATTGCAAGAGTTCGCACAGAAGTCCGGCGACAACGTGCGGCTGCTGGACATCAAGGATGCATCCGAAGAACTGGTCGCGGCACAACGAACGCGCATCTTGTGGACTCTGGCCGCGGCTGCGGTACTGCTCGTCGCGGTCGTCGCGTTCGCGCTGCGCAGTCGCTCGCGCGTGTATCGCGTGCTCGCTCCGATGCTGCTCACCACGCTACTCGTGCTCGCGGTCCTGCGCGTGAGCGGCGTGTCGCTCAATCTGTTCCATTTGATCGCGCTGGTCCTCGCTGCGGGCCTGGGGCTGGACTACGCGTTGTTCTTCGAGCATGCCTCGGCGAATCGCGCCGAGCAGCGGCGCACGCTGCATGCCGTGCTCGTATGTTCGCTCTCGACGCTGATGGTCTTCGCGCTGCTCGGGCTGTCCGACATTCCGGTGCTGCGCGCGATCGGCGTGACGGTGACGCTCGGCGTGATCTTCAACTTCGTGTTCGCCCTGCTGCTGACCCGTCCGCCAGAAATGGGGACATTCCTCATTTCCGAACCGCCGAGTGCGCCCTCTGCGGCGAGCTACGAAATGAGGAATGTCCCCATTTCTGAGCTCATCCCGCACCAGGGCGTCGATGTGCCTGCTGGAGCGCGTGGTCGAGTGGGACGACCGGCGCGTCGTGCTCGAAACCGCGAGTCATCGCTCGCCGACCAACCCGCTGCGCGTCAACGGGCGACTGCGAGCAGTCAATCTGTGCGAGTACGGCGCGCAGGCCATGGCCGTGCATGGCGGGTCTGCGCGGGACAGTAACGGGTGTTCAACCGAAGCCAGGCATGCTCGTGTCGCTGCGTTCGGTGCAGTTCGGACGCGACTACGTCGAGGATCTGCCGGGCGATCTGCGGGTCGAAGCGGAATGTCTGCAGGCGGACGCGGCGAGCTTGCAGTATCGATTCCGGATCACGCACGGCGAAGAGGTGCTCGCCGAAGGGCGGGCGGCGGTGGTGCTCGCTCAGGTCGAGAGCTGACGCAGCCATCCGTTGGAGTTGTCAACTTTCCCGACAGTCGGCTTGCGATGTCAACACATCGCATAAATTCCTCTGACACTGGACCGAGGCGTATGCTGGTCGCGCCTTTAAAAAGAAAAATTGCAGAGGCATCGTTATGCTTTCCAGTTGGCGCAATGAGCAGCGGGCATCGCATCGCCTGCGCGTAAGCATCGGTCTCGTCGCAACGCTGCTCGCCGCATGCGGCGGTGGCGGTGGAGGCGACTCCGCACCGACGACGGCTGCGCCGACGGTCACTCTATCCGCCGACCGCACCTCGATCACGCCGGGGTCATCCATGACGCTGAGCTGGTCGTCCTCGAACGCGAACTCGTGCACGGCGAGCAACGGCTGGTCCGGATCCAAGGCGACGTCGGGCCAGGAAACTCTCACACCCGCCTCGTCGGCAACGTTCGTGCTGACCTGTAGTGGCGCAGGTGGGGAACGCAGCGCGCAGGTAGCCATCACCGCCGTGGCACCTCCGCCCGTCATCTCGTTGACTGCGAGCCCGACCGCCGTCTTGCGCGGGGCGGCTACCACGCTCACCTGGTCGGTCACGAGTGCAGCGAGTTGTTCGGCCTCTGGCGCTTGGAGCGGAGCACGCCAGCTCACGGGTACGCAAACCACGGCCGCACTCACTGCCAACGCGACGTACACGCTCAATTGCACTGGGCCGGGTGGATCTCGGAGCACCACACTCACTGTGCAGGCCCTCGCGCCACCCACCGCCTCGCTTTGGTTCGAACCGAGCACCGTGACACCCCAGAGCGCCTCGCGAGTCAACTGGGCCGCGACGAACGCGAGCGAGTGCGTAGCCTCAGGCGCCTGGGCCGGCGCGCGCACGCCTTCCGGCAACGAGATCATTCGGGCGGTCCCGACGGGAGATTCGAGCTACACCCTGGTGTGCCGAAATGCGGCGGCCGAGGTGACGGCGAGCGCACAGGTTCGTGCAGTCGCTCCGCCATTGGCTCTAACAAATCTCAGCTTCGTCGAACCGGTGAGCGCCCACTCCTCCGTCGCCTACGTTCCTGTCGCGGGCGAACCCTCGGTCGGCGCCGGGTATGTAGCAGTAGCGTTGTCGCAGCCCGTGTCCACAGTCACGGTTGAATTTGTGAACGCCCAGGGCGCGGTGGCGGCGAGCGCTGCGCTAACGCGAGATCCGGATGCGGAGCGCGAACGGCACCGCGGACCGGTCACCGTACCCGCGGCAGCATTCCATGTGAACGTCTCAGGGACTCTAGTCGATGGGTCGACGTTCAAACTCGAACACCAGGAACTGTTCGAGCCGCAGTCCCTGAGCGTTGAATTCCTGGCGGGACCGCCCCTTACGACGGGCGTGGCAACGCCCTTGACGGTGCGCGTCCACAATCGCGCGGCGGCAGCGGCAGGCGTGATCAAGTGCGGCGGCCCGCGGGGCGTCGAAGTGACGCCTGCGAAAATCGACGTGCAATTCCCTGCCAATGATGGCGTCGACGCTGCCTTTGGTGTGCTGGTCCCTACCCCTGCGAATCCCGATCGGTCCTCGATCACGGTGAGCTGCTTCGCGATGTACCTGGACGGGCTCAGCAGCGGCGGATCGAACTACGGTCAGCTGGAGATGATGGTCGACGATGTTCTAACGGGCACATTTCCCGGAGAAGTTCCATGAAGCGCCTTGGCAGGGGCAGCGCCGCTGCCGCAATCGCCGCGGCAGTCTTCATGTGTGCGCCGGCGAGCGCGTTCCGGGTGACCGCTCCCGGTCATCAAGCCATTACGCACGTAGCGTTGCAGGACGTCACCACACTGCATCCATTCGATGGCTTCACGGAGGACGCGATAGAGGCCATTGTTCGCGCGAATCTGTCGAGGGATATTCCCTGGAACTACCGCGTTTACCAGCATTTCGACGACGAGACATTCCAGCTGGCTGGAACCAGCGTCATACGGCTGCGACAGGAGGTGATTGGGCTGCTGCTCGTCGGTTTCCAGGAGCATGCGTGGCGTCGCCTGGGTTATGCGACGCATGGCGTTCAGGATTTCTATGCACACTCCAACTGGCTGGAAGCCCGGGGCGAGGACGATCGTCCAAGGCACTTCGATGCGACGGTCGACACTGACGCCAAGCGAATCGCCAATTTCATCGCTGACGTTGGCAAAGGGTTCGGGGCCGGTTGCAATCAGAGCGGCGTTATCCCCGACAACGCTGCGGGCATCACGACCGCGTACTACAACAAAACGATCAATCTCATCACGGAGCTTCCGTATTCTCCCAACCCGCATGTTGCGCAATCAAAGTGCATTCATCTGGGGCCGACCGTTGCCATTACCGGCGACCCGAATGATCTCGAGTGCTCGAAGGTGCCTTGCCTCAACTACATCGGAATGGAGAAGGACTCTCCCGACAAGCCAGAGCACAGTGCGGCCAGACTTTCGGCTGTGGAGGCCACCACCGAGCTTGTTCAAGGCATCGTGGATGAGCTGCAGGGCATGGGCACGCCGCAAGGCTACCAAGCCATTTGTCTGCTCTTCGGCCAACGGACGTCCCTGTGCAACGCACCGGCTCAGGAACCCGGCGACGGCGTCTACCGCTTTCGCAATATGTGCGTGTACGGCCTCGAGGGCGTGCATTCGGACACTTCGCTGAACGTCAATGGCAATAGAAACACCACCACGATGGATCAGCTGCAGCGCGCTTGCATCGAGACCAGCAACCTCGTCGTGACGCCGCATGTCCTGTTCTGCAAACGCGCCGGCCAGTGGATGCCGAAGCGGTCCGTCTCGCGTCACCGCCAGGATGGATTACCGGAACACATCCTCGAGGTTCGCGAAGACGGCACCTTCATCGGAATCCAAAAGTTGGATCACGACACCGTGGGCGCCACCGGGTCCCGGAATCGGTTGCTGCTAAACGTGGTCGCGAAAGCCAACCCGACGACGCACCAGAATGAAGGATCGTTTCGTCGGATCGAGCACAGATTCAGTCCCAACTCCGGCGGTCGGGAAGAAACGTGGTTTGGATATGGCGCCGGGTCGGGAGGCGTCAACCCTGGCTCCGAGTACTTCGTCGAACTCGATCTCCACGGGCCGCTCACTGCGAACATGGAGCCTCCGAGCTACTGCTACGACCTAGACGATAAAATTGGAGACCCCTGAGTCGGGCTGAAGCCCGACCTACGCGGCGAATGGTCCGTCAGGCTGCATCCTCGAAGAGCAGCGGGGCCGCAGCAGTCGCGGCCGGATCGTTCAGCAGCGCCAGCACTGCGCTCGCATCGACCTGCGGATAGCGTTGCAGCGCGCGAGTGACGATTTCGCGGGCAAGCGTGTCGAGCAACGCGACGCCCTCGATGATGCGCGCGCGGAATCCCGCTTCGTCGAGCTCGTCGCGCAGCCCGCGATTGAGCTCGGCGAACCAGGGGAGCGACGCCTGGTCGAGCATGACGGCGTCATTGCGCTTCGAGCTGAGCCGCGACCAGGCGCGCATGAAGTTCTGCATCGCCTGGTTCAGCGCCTTCGCGTGGTTGAGCTGCACCGACAGGCGCGCGATGTTGGCGGTATCCGTGAGCCGGCGCTGGAAGAACAGCTGGCACAACACACCCCAATAGTATGTGTAGTCCCAGATCACCTTGACCGGCATCACTTCCGGATCGCCGAACATGGCGTACTGGTCCGTGTACAGCGACAGCGTGCTCTCGTAGAACGAGAAGTACAGCTGCTGGTACGCGTGTGCGCGGCCGCCGAACGGCTCGCCGGCACGATCGCGCGCGATGAGGTCGGCGATGTAGGTGTTGGCGATCGCGATGAAGTCGCTGCCCGGCGAATAGAACGGATCGAGGAACAGGCCGGCCTCGCCGGTGAGCGCCCAGCGATCGGCCGAGAACACCTGCTTGCAGCCATAGGAGAAGTCGCGCAGGAAACAGAAGTCCTGCAGCAGGTGCCGCTTGCTCTCGACTTCCTGCGCGAGCTGCGGCTGGTGGACACGGAACCATTCGAGCGCTTTCTCGAACGTGTTCATGGTCTCGAGCGGATGGCAGCTTCGCGTCGCAGACGATGCCGACCGAGTGCGAGCCGGAGGAAAGCGGGATGAGCCACGCCCAGTAGCCCTCGCCGCACAAGTGATTGGTCGACAGCCAGCGCAGCGGCGGCTCGCAGCGTCCGAGCCAGGCCGAGTCCGACGACCACTCGTCGACGTCGACCTTGGCGGCGAGGCGGAACCAGACCGCGTTCGCGTCGTGCGCGTTGTCCTGCTCCAGCCCGAGCTTGCGCTTGATGAGTCCGGCGCGGCCCGAGGCGTCGATGAGCCAGCGGCACCCGACTTCCCTGCTGGCAGGCTCTTTCACGAAATGCACCCGGTGAGCCGCGCCGTTCGCGCCGAGATCGAAGCTGCGCACGACCGCACCATCGACGAACTCGACGCCGAGCGCACGCGCGTGCTCGCCGAGAAAGTTCTCGAAGATGCCGCGATCCAGCTGGTAGCTCGGCGTCGACAGGTAGCGACTCGCGCCGAGCTCCGCGACCTGATCGACGGCGGTGCTGCCCTCGTTGAAGAAGAAGCGGAAGCCGAACTTTCTGAGCTGGTGACGGTTGAGATGCTCTCCCAGCCCGAGCACGGTGTCGAAGTAGTGCGCGCCGATCTCGACCAACGACTCGCCGACCTTGTGCGCGGCGGGCGGCACCGGATGCGTACGGCGCTCGACCACCAGGATCTGCAGCGCTGCGAACTGCTGCCGCAGCTGAATCGCGAGCGACAGGCCCGCGAGGCCGCCGCCGAGAATGACCACGTCGTAATTGGCGGTCACGCCTGGCGCACCTGGATGTTCAACGATGCGCGCTCTGCGAGCGTCAGCTGCAAAGTCGCGGGCGCATCGCAGGCGAGCGCTTCCAGCAACGGCATGCAAGGCGCGAGGGCGTTATCTGCAACGAGGGCCGCGGCTGCCGAGCGAGGCGGCGTCGCCTTGCCAGGTTCATTCGCAGCAATGCGCATTGACAGAAGCCGGCCACCCGGACGTGCCGTGCCGGCTGGCGCCAGCACGAGCGCCACGCCGAGTAAGCCGCGGCTCGGAGCCATCGTCGCCAACGCGCCCTTCGCTTCCACGTCGAACGCGACGTACAACACCGGCTGCTGCTCGCAGGCGATCTGCACGACCGTCTCCAGCAGCCCCACGCCGAACGTGTGATGGAAGGCGCTGATTGCGGTGTACGGCGCATGGCTCGAAGTGCCGATGCTCCAGTAGCCGGCGGCGGCGTTGTGCACCGAATTGTGGAACTTGATCGGCGAGATCAGCGCCGGCGTGTCGACGAGCGTGGCGCACATGTAGTCGCTGATCGCCAGGTCGCCGTGCGTGGAAGCGAACACTGCGGGCAGGTCGCTTGGGCGTCGTCCCGCTGCCGCGCAAGCGCGCGCAGCGACTTCGAGTGCAATCGCAACGGTGTCCGGCGCACGACGGCGCTCGGTCGGTCCTAACAACGCCGGTGCAGGACGCGGCGCTGGAGTTTCCGGCGCGGCCTGCTCGCCGCGTATCACCGCGCGAGCAATGTCCCAGCCCGGCAATCGGGACGCCCAGAACGCCACGCCCTCCGCAACCACCTCTGGGAAGTTGCGTACTCATGCGGGGCTGTTGCCGAAGGCGAGCACGCAATTGCTGCCGCCGAAGCCGAAAGAGAAGCTCAGTGCGTTGCGCAGCTGCGCGCTCCTCGTTGTCACGGCGGATCTGCGGCCCGCAGACCGGATCGAGCGTCTGCGAGTTCAGCGTGCCCGGCAACACACCGTGCTCGATCGCGAGCAGGCTGATGACTGCTTCGACGATGCCCGCAGCGCCCAGCGTGTGTCCGGTCCAGCCCTTCGTCGAGCTTGCGAACGTGGCGGCCGGAAACAGGTCGCGCGACGAGTTGCGCTTCGACCTCGTCGTTCTTCTGGCTGGCCGTGCCGTGCAGGTTGATGTAATCGATGTCTGCGGGTGCGAGCTGTGCGCGCTCGAGCGCGGCTTGCAGGGCCAGCCGCGCACCGCGGCCTTCGGGATGCGGCGTCGACATGTGGTGTGCATCGCTCGACTCGCCATACCCGAGCAGCCACGCGGTCGCCGGCGCTTCGCGTTCCAGCAGCGCGAAGCCGGCCGCTTCGCCGAGGCTGATGCCGCGACGCTCGACATCGAAGGGGCGACAGGGATCGGGCGAGACCAGCTCCAGCGAATTGAAGCCGAACAGGACGCTGCCGCACAGCGTGTCGACGCCGCCGACCACGGCGGCATCCGCGATGCCGGTCCTGATCAGCCGTTCCGCCTGCGCGAATACCTTGGCGCTCGACGAGCACGCGGTGGCGAGCGTGACGCTCAGCCCGGACAAGCCGAGCGCGTGCTGCACGAAATCACCGAGCGAGTGCGGTGTGTGAATGATCGCGCGGCGCAGGTCCGACGGATAGCGCCCGTCCGGCTCCAGCCGCCGATAAGCGTCTTCGCTCGCGCCTATGCTCGAAGTGGACGTCCCGACCACGACTGCGATCCGATCCGGACCATGACGCTCGCGCGCGGCCGCGACCGCATCGACGAATCCATCCGCCAGCAAGCCGCGCCATGCGAGCCGGTTGTTACGGCAATCCCATTGCGCGAGCTGCGGCGGCAGCGCCTGTGTCTTCGAGACCCGCGACGCGTCCGATCCAGGTGGCTAAAGGTGCTGCGCCGAAGTCGTTGCGCTGTAGGCCGCTGCGACGCTCGCGCAGCGCGCGCAGCGTCGCGAGCCGGCCATCGCCCACGGCCGAACACAGCGAAAAAGTGCTGATCGCGAGCGGCCGCATCGCCTCACGACTGGACGAGCACGAGATTGCGATTCATGTCGTTCACGAGATTCGCAATCCAGTTCAGGTAGTTGCGATGGATCATGCGCTGCCCCTTCTTTTCGGCATACATGAGCTCGCCGGACTCCAGATACTTGATCGTGATCGTCTGCAGGTCGTAGACGATGTCGATCTTCGCCATGTGCTCGCGCACGTTGAGCGTCGAGACGATGTGGCCGGGCTCCTCCGACGTGACCGCCCAGGCGCGGCCGGCGAGCGCAGCCCTGATCGCTTTGGAGACCTGCTCGACCTTGAGGCCGGCGGGCACGGCGATCGGCTGTGGATCGGTGAGCGGCACCTGTCGGGCGCCCATCAGGAAAACCATCGCGGAAACCAGCAGCAAGGCGGACCAGGTGCGTGCGCGGAACATGAGACCTCCCCAGGTTGACGACTTACGAGTTGTTGTAATCCGTGTCGGCGCGCTCAACCGGCGCGATGCTGCGCAATGTGCCCGGCCAGCGAGCGCAGCGAGCTGAAGATCCGGACGTTGTTCTCGTCATCGGAGCGCAGCTGCAGTCCGTAGCGCTTGGAAATTTCCAGCGCCAGCTCCAGCGCGTCGATCGAATCCAGCCCCAGGCCGGTCTTGAACAGCGGCGCCTGCGGATCGATGTCCGCCGGCGCGACGCCTTCCAGGTTGAGGGCGTTGACGATGAGTTGTGCGAGCTCGTGCTCGGCGGGCGACTGCGTGGCTGACATGAAAACTGACGTCTTGCGAGGCGGATAAGGAGCGGCGGATTGCGAGGCGCAAAGTGTATCATCCGCGTCCCGCGCGTCGTATGGCGCACGCAATCTGCAAAAAAAGCCGACGGAATTCCTACTTGCGAGCCGACGACCTGTTCGACGATCTGCCGAGAACCACCAGCGCCGGCCCGGAACCGGCCGTTCCCCCCGCCGGACGCATCCGGGTGGAGTACCGCGACCTCCAGACGCTGCCGGAGGACGCGCTGTGCGTCATCAGCGACGGCCAGGCGGACAGCACCGCGCCGCTGACCATCGACCTGCGGCTGGAGCGGCTGCGCGGACCGGCCGCGGAAGTCTGGTATGCAACCGGACCGACGCGCGCCGGTCGCGAAGGGATCGTGCGCTATGCGCATGACGACCAGCTGCTGGTCGCCGTGATCGAGGAAGACGAGCGCGCCTACGGCGGCATCCGTTCGACTGCGGAAAAGCTCTACGCTTCGATGCGACAGTTCCAGGAGCACTGCGGCTTCCCGCAGCTGCTGCGCATGTGGAACTATTTCGACGCGATCAACGAGGGCGACGGCGACGCGGAGCGCTACCGGCAGTTCTGTGTCGGCCGCGCGCTCGGCCTCGGCCCGCTGGGAGGCAAGCAGCTGCCTGCCGCCACTGCGATCGGCCGACAGCGAACGACGCACCAGCTGCAGGTGTTCTGGGTGGCCGCGCGCTCCAACGGCATCGCGATCGAGAATCCACGACAGGTGAGCGCGTATCACTACCCGCGCACGCACGGCCCGGTGAGCCCGAGCTTCTCGCGGGCGATGGTCGCGCCGGACCGCACGCTATTGGTGTCCGGCACTGCCAGCATCGTCGGCCACGTCTCACAGCACGAAGGCGATGCGCACGCGCAGCTCGCGGAGACCTTGCGCAATCTCGCAACGGTCACTGCACACGCTGGCGCGAGACACCACACGGCGCATCGGCAGGATCTGCTCAAGGTTTACGTGCGCGATGCGACGCTGGTACCGATGATCGCCGAGCGGCTGCGCGAAGCGTATCCGGACGCGTCGCCGATTTTTTTGGCGGGCGATATCTGCCGGCGTGAGCTGTTGTTGGAAATCGAGTGTGTGCAGTCAGGCTGAAGCCTGACCCACAGGGCATTTTGTGGGCCAGGCTTTAGCCTGACTCTTCCCTCGCGTTCAACATCTCCAGCAACCGCTCCCGCGGCAACTTCCCGAGCTCATTGCGCGGTAACGAATCCACGATGCGCAACGGGCGCGGCACGAATGCCGGGTCCACGCTGGCGGCGAAGCGTTCGCGGATCTGCCCGGCGCTGCATCCCGGCGCGACCACCAGCGCAGCCAGTCGGTTGAATCGTCGCGACGGCATCCGACTGCGGCTGAAACAGCACTGCATCGCGCACTCCCTCGACGGCGAGCAACCGCTGCGTCAGGTCGGTGAGTGACGCTCGCTTGCCTGCGACTTCGATCATGTCGCTGCTGCGGCCGCGCACGACGAACTGGCCGTCGCCGAGAGTTTCTACGAGATCCTGCAGCAGCACTGGCTCGACAAACCACGGTGCTGTGACCAGCGTGCCGTCCGCGCGCGAATGCAGCTCGACACCTTCGTACGTTTGCCATGCCTCCCCCGTCGCGGTCCGCCGACGGGCGAAAACGCACGTCTCGGTCGAGCCGAACAGCTCGAGCAACTGCCCGCCGAGCCGCGCCTCGACTGCCGCGGCCAGTTCCCGGTCGAGCGGCGCGGTCGCAGAGACGATCAGCGCCGTGGTGGGAAACGGTTGCGAGGACTCCACGAGCATTCGCAAGTGCAGCGGCGTGCTCACCAGTACGCGCGGCGCCGGCAGCTCGGCGAGCGCGCGTGCGATGTCCGCGGGAAACAGCGGTCGGCCGGCGTGTACGGCCATGCCGCCGATGAGCGGCAGGAGAATGCTCAGCTCCATCCCGTACATGTGCTGCGGCGGAACCGTCGCGAGGATTGCGGGAATCGTGCGAGCCGGATTTTCGTCCGCGATTCGCAGCGCCTGACGGATCGCAGCTGCATTGCGCGCGGTGCTGCCGTGCACGCTGCTCCACAGCTTCGGATGGGCCTTGGGCTGGCCCGTGCTACCCGAGGTGAAGCCGATCATCACCGTTTGTCTCGCGGGAATCCGCGCGCTCACGGTCAGCTGCAACGATGGGGCCGCGCGAGCCGCCGCGACATCGGCGTCCTGCCAGCGATAGCTCCCGTGATTCGCAGCGGCGATCTCGCTGACGACTTGCTCGGCGCGCGACGGCGGCATCAGCACCACGTGACCGACGCTGAGCGCTGCGGTGTAAGACACAAGAAAGCGATAGCGATCCTCGCAGAGATTCAGCATCGAGCCGGCCGGCGGCAGGCGTTGCGCGACGGCCTGCACGTGCTGGCAGAACTGCCCGAACGACACGCAGCCGCCCGACCGATACGCCACCGGACGCGCCGGATCCTCCAGCGATAACAACTGCAGGGAGTGCACGCTCAGCGCTCCGCGCGCCGGAAGATCATCGAAGTGTTCACGCCGCCGAAGGCGAAATTGTTGTTCATGACGTAGCTCGTGTTCAGCTCGCGTCCGCTGCCGACGAGGTAGTCGAGCTCGCCGCAGCGCGGGTCGACGTTCTCCAGGTTGAGCGTCGGCGCAAACCAGCCGGCATTCATCATCTCGATACTGAACCACGCTTCGAGCGCGCCGCACGCGCCGAGCGTGTGGCCGAGATAACTCTTCTGCGAGCTGAGCGGCACGCGCCCGAACAGCGAGGCAGTGGCGCGCGTCTCGGCGATGTCGCCGTGCTCGGTTGCCGTGCCGTGGCCGTTGACGTAGCCGATTGCGCGCGGCTCCAGGCCGGCATCGCGCAGCGCCAGTTCCATCACTTTGCGCATCGTCTTTTCCTCGGGCTTCGTGACGTGCACGCCGTCCGAGTTCGTACCGAAGCCAACCAGCTCCGCGTGGATGCGCGCACCGCGCCGCTGCGCGTGCTCCATCTCTTCCAGCACCATGATCGCGGCGCCCTCGCCGATCACCAGCCCGTCACGATCGCGATCGTAGGGACGCGGGGTCGTCTGCGGCGCGTCGTTGCGCTGACTGGTGGCGTACAACGTGTCGAACGCCATCGCCTCGGTCGGACACAGTTCCTCGGCGCCGCCCGCGAGCATCAGCGTCTGACGCCCGTACTTGATGGCTTCATACGCGTAACCGATGCCCTGGCTGCCGGAGGTGCAGGCGCTCGAGGTCGGAATGATGCGGCCCTGCGCGCCGAAGAAGATGCCGATGTTCGCGGCGGTGGTGTGCGGCATCATGCGCACGTACGAGTTGGCGTTCAGGCCGCTGGTGTCGTTGCTGATGACCATCGCGGCGAAATCCTTGATGTCCGGCGTGCTGCCGGTCGAGGACCCGCACGCCACGCCGGTCTCGCCGCCGGCAATCACCGGGTTACCGGCCAGGCCGGCATCGTCGATCGCGAGCTCCGCGGCGCGCACGGCGAGCTGCGAAACGCGCCCCATGCTGCGCAGCTGCTTGCGCGTCCAGCGCTCGGGCGGGGCGAAATCAGCGATCGGCCCGGCGAGACGCGTGTTCATGTCCGTGAAGCGATCCCACTCGTCCATGCGGCGAATGGCGTTACGGCAGGCGCGCAGCCCGCGCATGATTTCCGGCCAGCTGGCCCCCAGCGCGCATAAACCGCCGACGCCAGTGACGACAACCCGCCTCATCAGCACAACCCTCCGTTGACCGCCAGCACCTGCCGCGTCACATACGATGCATCGGCGGACAGCAGAAACCCGACCGCAGCCGCAACTTCCTCGGCGGTGCCGACGCGCTGCGCCGGAATCGCCCGCAGGATCTCCTCCATCGGCACGTTCTCGTCGACCATCTCGGTCGCGATCAGGCCGGGCGCGACGCAGTTCACCGTGATCTGCCGCTTGGCCAGCTCGATGGCGAGCGCCTTGGTCGCACCGATGATGCCCGCCTTTGCGGCGCTGTAGTTGACTTGGCCACGGTTGCCCATCATGCCGGCCACCGACGACAGCGTCACGATCCTCCCCGGGGCCCGCCGACGAATCATGGGCATGATCACAGGTTGCAGCACATTGTAGAAGGCGTCGAGGTTGGCGCTGAGCACGCCGTCCCACTGCTCGCCGCTCATCGCCGGAAAGGCCGCATCGGAATGCACCCCGGCATTGCAGACCACGCCGTAGTACGCGCCATGAGCCGCAATGTCCGCGGCGAGCGTCGCGGCGCAAGCCGCACGGTCCGTGACATCGAACTGCAGCACGCGCGAGTGACGTCCCGTTGTCATGACCTCACTCGCGACCGCTTCCGCCTCTTCACGACGCGAACGACAATGAACGACGACGTCGAAGCCGCCAGCCGCCGCGCGCAAGGCGATCGCGCGGCCAATGCCGCGGCTCGAACCCGTGACGAGAACGGAATCGGTCATGCGGCGCACAGCTTCGCGACCATTTCCAGGCGCCTCTCCGGCTCGGCGACGAACGGATTGTTCTCGTCCCAGGCATAGCCGGCGAGGATCGAGCAGATCATGCGGCGAATCTCGGGCGGCTGAGTCTTCGCGAACATGATGTCCTGAAAGCGCCCGTCGTACCACGCGCGCACGTAGGCGCGGAAGGTATCGACGCCCTTGCGCAGCGGCGTCTCGAATTCCGACTGCCAGTCCACCTGCTCGCCGCGCAGCTGCCGGTCGAGGCACTGCGCCGCCATGCTCGCCGAGCGCATCGCGATCGTCACGCCGGAGGAGAACACCGGATCGAGAAACTCGGCGGCATTGCCGAGCAACGCGAAGCCCGGGCCGTGCATGGTGCGTACGTTGGCCGCGTAGCCGGACAGCTCGCGCACCGGCGTGTCCCACTGCGCGTTGGCCAGCACCCGCGCCAGGAACGGCTCTTCGCCCACCAGCTTGCGCAGCCGCGCCGCGGGGTCGCTGGGCTGAGTCGCGAAGAACTCCCGGCTGGCAACGCAGCCGAGCGAACAGCGCCCGTGCGGAAAGGGAATCAGCCAGTACCAGACGTCACGATGCTGCGGATGGACGACGACCTGGATCTTGTTGCGGTCGAAGGCGCCCTGCGGAGCATGATCGGCGACATGGGTGAAGACCGCGTTGCGCACCGGGAAATTCGAGGGCGTCTCCAGGTCGAGCAGCTTCGGCAGCGTTCGGCCGAAGCCGCTCGCATCCAGGATGAAGCGCGCCGCGACGTCATATTCGCGCCCGCCGGCCTCGATGGCGTGCACGCGCGGCTCGGCGCCGGTCGTGACAGCGCCGACCCGCACTTCATAGCGGATGTCCACGCCCTGCTTCGACGCTTCGTCGGCCAGCACTTTGTCGAAAGTCGCGCGCTGCACCTGATAGGTGGAATCGCGCCCCGGCGTGTACTTGTCGCCGAAGTCGAACTCGACGTATTGCTCGCCGCGCACGAACGCAGCGCCGTTCTTGTACTGGAAGCCCACGGCCTCGACGGCCGGCATCATGCCCGCCTCCTCGACGAAATCCAGGCAGTGCGCCAGCAGGCTCTCGCCGATCGAGAAGCGCGGAAAGCGCTGCGCCTCCAGCACCACGACGTCCCAGCCGCGCCGCTGCAGCAACGCGCTGGCAATCGCCCCGGACGGGCCGGCGCCGATCACGATCACATCGTGTCGTTCCACTCGTACTCCCAGTTCAAACGGCTCGCGCTGCGGCTGCCCGGCTGGTGGCCGCTGCCACACGCTCCAGCAGGACCGCAGGTGTCGCGAATTGCAATGTGCCGGTGGCGGCTTCGACGGCAACCTGAACGGTTCGCGCGCGCGCGACGCGCTCTGCAGTCGCTGCGTGCGTGACCAGGTAGTTGACGGTCAGGCGGTTCTGCCACTCGACCAGCGAAGCCTGCACCGCCAGCCGATCGCCGAAACGGGCGGCACGCACATACTTCACGTGCGCCTCGACGATCGGCCAGGCGTAGCCGGATGCAATCATGGCGTCCAGACCGAAGTCGAGCCGCGCCATCAGCGCCCAGCGGGCGTTCTCCAGGTACTTCAGATAGTGACCGTGCCAGACGACTCCCGCCAAGTCCACGTCGTGAAACGCCACGAGCGCTTCGACAGTCGTCTCGAGAATGCCTTGCTTACGCATTCGCCTTACGCCACAGCAGCAGCGGCAGGCGCAGCAGCATGCCCAGCAGCAGCCGCGCGTGCAGGCTGGTCATCCGCACGTTGTCGAAGAACAGCCGGTAATGCGACACACCGTCGACCGGATAACGCACTGCCGTCGCAAGCCAGCGCGTCCGCACGCCGCGCCAGTGCAGCCGCACCAGCACTTCGGTGTCGAAGTCCATGCGTGCGCCGACGTGATGACGATCGAGCAGCGCCAGCGTGACGGCAAGTGGATAGACACGGAAGCCGCACATCGTGTCGATCAGCTCGAACGACAGCGTCTCCAGCCACACCAGGCCATGCGTGAGATAGCGGCCGTAGAAGCGCGATGGCGGAATGCTGCTGTCGAAGACCGGCCGCCCGCAGATCACGGCATCGGGATGAGCTTGCGCCTCGTCGAGAAAGCGGCGCACGTCGCTCACGGTGTGCTGGCCGTCTGCATCGATCTGTACCGCGTGCGTGTAGCCATGGTCGTGCGCTGCGTGCAGGCCGGTGCTGACGGCAGCTCCCTTGCCGCGATTGCGCTCGTGTCGCACCAGCTTCACGTCGGGCGTCGCGCTCAACGCTTGCAGCACGTCGGCGCAAGCGCGGTTGCATCCGTCATCCACGAGGACCAGCGGCACGCCTTGCGCGCGGACTGCACCGACGACAGCGCCGATCGCGCGCTCGTGGTTGTAAACGGGAATGACCACGCACGGCGAGAAGACCGGTTCAGCTGATCTCACGGACGCAGCAGGCGCTGCATGACCGTGACCAGGTCGCCAACCGTGCGGACGGAATGAAAATCCTCCGGCGTGACCTTCTGGCCGGTGTGACGCTGGACTTCGTCCATCAGATCGACCACGTCGATGCTGTCGATCTCCAGGTCCTCGTACAGCCGCGCCGCCGGCGTGACGTCGGCAGCGTCGAGCTGGAACAGCTGCACCAGCGTCCCGCGGATGCGCTCGAGGATTTCATCGTCGGATTGCATGTAACTTTGCTCTACTGGCACGTCTCGCGCGTGCTGCCTTTCCTGCCACCGCCAGCGCGGGCGCAGTTTAATTTTTTCGGGCCGGGTGCGCCAATTCCTCCGCGAAGTGCGCCTGCAGGCGCTCGTTCAGGGCGCGCGAGGCCACCGGGAGCGGTGCCCCACGGTAGGCCTGCAGATCGATGTCCTCCCCGACGACCAGCGAGAAGTGCGGACGCCGCGCCGGAATCCGGTGCCACGGCTCGGCTTTCGTCAGCGTAGTCGGCTCGACGCGAATGTATACCGGCGTGACGCGGGCTGCAGCGCGCAGGGCGATGTTCGCGCCGCTGCGGTGGAAGACCACCGGCTCGCGCGGCCGGGTGCGCGTCCCTTCCGGAAAAAAGATCAGCGGCTGCGCATCGCGCAGCGCGCGGCTCGCTGCATCGATCATGGCGGCGGTCGAATCGTTGCGGATGAACTCCACCAGCGTTACGGCGCTGCGCGTGAGCGGATTGCGCCACAAGCCGGCCTTGACCACACAGCCGGCGCCGGGCACGAAAGCCAGCAAAAAGACCACGTCGATCAGCGAAGGGTGATTGGCGAGGATGAGCTGGCCCGGAAGACCGAGGCGCTCCCTGCCATGGAATTCGTACGAGATCGCACCCGACCGACAAGCTATTGCGATGAACAGTCGCAGAGCACCGCCCATCACGGCGCGCGCACGCTCACGCTTGCGCTCGCGGGAGGCTGGAACGATTTTCACGAGCGGCAGCAGCACGACACCCACGACCACCGCGCCGAGCCCGAACAACACGAAGCTCAGGCCCGTCATCAGCAACCGCCAGACATAGGCGTCCCGGCGTCGCTCGCTCGGCGAGGCTTCGGGCGCGAATTCGGAAGTGGCGGCCATGAACGTACAGCGTGCGGCGGTGTAGCCTCGAATTATGATGGATTCCGTGCAGCTGTGGCTCGCGACGCCCGATGCGGCTCAACACTTTGATCCGGCTCAGCTCACCGACGAAGAGCGCGACCGGATGGCGGGCCTGCGACGGGAAGCGCGGCGTCAGGACTTTGCGGTCAGCCGGGCGCTGCGCGCCCACGCACGGCACGCAGCGCCAATTGCCGCCAGCGAAAGCATGACTCATAGCGGCGGATATGCCGCATTGGCGCGAGCACACACGACAAAGCGCATCGGAGTCGACCTGGAACTGCACCGCGCGGGCCGCAGGCTGGAAGTCGCCAGCGCTGTCTTCACGAAATCAGAGATGCGCGCGCTGGAGGCGGCACTCGGTCCCGAGCGCGAGCAGCTCTTCTATGCGATATGGACCGTGAAGGAAGCGTTGGCCAAGGTGCTGCAGCTGCCTCTCATGGAAGCGCTGCGCGCCTGTGAGGTCTTGGTCGACGGACCGCAGTGGCAGGTCCGGGCACCGACGACGGACGCGGGCGGCGTCGTCCTGTATCAGCCGCGCGCGGATCTCACGCTCGCCGTGGCCTGGATCGGCGCAAAGCTGCCGATCGAAACCTGGGACCTGGCCGCCGCAGCGGCCGGCATCCTGGCCGCTCATTGCCGCCATCTCTCTTTGAGGCGCCGGCGCTCCTGCGGCGGCAGATCGCGAAAACGTTGCCGCAACTCGCGCCGCTCCTGCGGGCTCAGGCTCTGGAACTGACGGAAGTTCTTGCGGATGCGCGCCTGCTCGCGGTCGGGTAGTTGCTTGAACTGCCGATAGCGCTCGCGAATCACCTTGCGCTGCTCGGCATCGAGCGACTTCCAGCGCTTGAACCGCTCGCCCGCCTGTTGGCGCTGTTCCGGCGGCATCGACAGCCAGCGTTGCGAGCCGCGCGCAAGCGATCTCTGGCGCTGCGGCGGCAACTGCGCCCAGCGCGACTCGAAATCTGCGAGGACCTGGCGCTGCTCTGCAGACAACGAGCTCCAGCTGACTGCGGGCGCGGACTGCTGCTCGGCGGCCCCGGCCAGCGGCGCGGCCAGCAGGAGCAGCGCGTAGATGCTCAGTACCGTCACGACCTTCATCGCTTTTCCGCGGGTTTGGCCGCGGCCTCTGTCTTGTTCCCAGCAGGCTTCGTGGCCGGATCCTTGGCGGGCGGCGACGGCTTTGCAGCAGCCGGCTGCTCGTCGGCGAACAGCTCCCAGTCCTCTTCGTCGCCGCCGAAGCTGGCCAGGTAGTCGAGAAACTCCGCGTCGAGCGGCGCCAGCTTTTCCGCGGCCAGCGCCGGCCCAAAGACCCACATCAGCACGGCAAGTGCGGCCAAGCGCCTCATCGCTCAACCGCTGTGCCGGTCCGGCGCCACATCCTGCAGCCACGTATAGAACTCAACGTCTTCGAGCATCTCGAAGCTCTCGGAGTCGGCGACGATGTCGATGTCTTCGAGCGCCACGGCATCCGTTTCGCCACCGGAGCGCAAGCCGCCCGACCCGATCACGACTGCAACGATCGCGGCGAACGCCAGGCCGCCCGCGGGCGCCCAGATCCAGCGGCGGCGCGTTGCGCCCTGCTTCACCTCGTCCAGCGCGCGATTGCGCGCCCGGGTCAGCTTCGATCGCGTGTGCGCGTCCAGCCGCTCGACGCTGTCGTCGAACAGTGTCCGCGCCTTGCGCTCCAGGTCATCGTGTTTCGACTGGTCGCTCACCACGCAACTCCCAGCTGCTCGCGCAGCGTATGCACGGCCCGCGAATAGTGTGTCTTGACGCTGCCTTCGCTGCATCCCATCGCGGCCGCTGTCTGCGCGACGTCCATGCCTTCGAACGCCCGCAGCATGAACGCCTCCTGCTGGCGACCCGGCAGCTCGGCCAAAGATCGCTCGAGCGCTTGCATTGCCTGGTCTGCAGCCAGCTGCTCCGCCGGCAGCGGCGCACGGTCGGGCACGGCCGCGTATTCGTCGCCGGCCGCATCGTCCTGCGACCTGAGGCCCGGCAGCCACGCCATGATCCGCGCCTGCACGCGGCGGCGACGCTGACAATCGCGAATCCGGTTCTGCAAAATGCGGTAGAAGAGCGGACGCCATTCCTCGCTCGGGCGCCGGCCGTAGCGGCGTGCGAGCTGGAGCATCGCGTCCTGGACGCTGTCGAGGGCGTCGTCGTCGTGACGCAAGGCGATCCGCGCCATGCGGAAGGCGCGCTGCTCGATGCTCGCGAGAAACCGGTCGAGTGCCCGCGCCTGCTCCAGAATCGGTTCCTCCACGGACGTGCGCGCCCCGTCGTCCCACCGCAAGCTGAGTACTTGAGTGGACAGGGGCCCGGAGAACCTCGGCAGGCTAGCAGAAGCAGGCATCGACGGACCTCGCGAACAGAGGTATTCGATACAGCAACGCGCGAAGCAGCGATCGGTTGACGAACGAACCAACGAACAAATTATGACCAAAGCCCGAATATCACCGCCCGCCGTGCACTTGGCCCGGTTCAACCCAATCCATGCACAGGCTTGTCCACAGATTCTGTGCATAGAGCGCGGCACGGCGTGATCCTCGCTGTCGCCATCGACACGCCGCTGCGGCGGACCTTCGACTACCGTGCGCCGGCCCAGCATCCGGATCTCGCGCCGGGTCAGCGCGTGTGGGTGCCGTTCGGACGTCGACGCGTCGTCGGTGTCGTGGTCGAGCGCCGCGATCGCACCGACGTGCCCGCCGGCAAACTGCGGTCCGCATTTGCGGCCGTCGATGAGGAACCGACGTTCGACGCAGCTCTCTTGCAGCTGCTGCTCTGGTCCGCGGATTACTACCGCCATCCGGTCGGTGAGGTCATCGGGGCGGCCATGCCCGCGCCGCTGCGCCTCGGCGCGTCGCTGCGGGAAGAGACCATTGTGTGGTCGCTTACCGAGTTGGGGCGGCGCGAAGCGCTCACTGAGCTCAAGACGCGCGCAGTTCGCCTGCGTGCGATCGTCGGAGCGCTTACGGACTCCCCCGAAATGACGGCCGCCGATCTCCTCAGCGCGACGGACGGCACGCCGGAGCTGCTGCGCAAGCTCGAAGCGCGCGGCTACGTGACTCAGGCAAAGCGCGCGCCAAGCAGCGAGCGCTCGACGCCGTTATCGCGAATCGGCTTGGCGTTGAACGATGCGCAGCGCGAGGCCGTGCAGCGGATCAGCGGCACGCTCGGCAGCTTCGCGTCGCATCTGCTGTATGGCGTGACCGGCAGCGGCAAGACCGAAGTCTATCTGCGCACGATCGCCGCCGTCATCGCGCGCGGCGAGCAGGCGCTCGTGCTCGTGCCCGAGATCGCGCTCACGCCGCAGCTGATCGCACGATTTCGCGCGCGCTTCGACACGCCGCTGGCGGTGCTGCACTCGAACTTGGCCGATGGCGAACGGCTGGCGGCGTGGCGCAGTGCCGGCGAGGGCCGCGCCAGCATCGTCATCGGCACGCGCTCCGCTGTGTTCAGCCCGCTCGCGCGGCCGGGCTTGATCGTCGTCGACGAGGAACACGACGGCTCGTTCAAGCAGCAGGAAGGTTTCCGCTACTCCGCGCGCGACCTGGCGATCGTGCGCGCGCAGCGGCTCGGAATTCCGGTCGTGCTCGGCTCGGCGACGCCGTCGCTGGAGACACTGCAACGGGCGCAGCGCCAGTCGCAGTGGGTATCGCGGTTGCCGCAGCGGGCCGCCGCGAACGCACGGCCGCCGCGCATGGCACTGATCGACTTGCGCGCACACGGCGAAACGCAGGGAATCGCGACGCCCGCGGTTCTCGCGATCCGCCGGCACCTGGATGCCGACGGCCAGGTCATGCTGTTCCTGAATCGCCGCGGCTACGCGCCGGTGCTGTTCTGTCCGGCGTGCGGCTGGTCCGCGCATTGCCGGCGGTGCGATGCCCATCTGACGGTGCACGGCCGCACGCGCAACCTGATCTGCCATCACTGCGGATCGCAGCAACCGATACCCGAGTCGTGCGCGAATTGCAGGCAACCTGCCAAGCCCGTCGGACAGGGTACGGAGCGCATCGAGGAAACGGTCCGCCAGCTGTTCCCGGATGCGCCGCTCGCGCGTATCGACCGCGACGCGGTGCGCCGGCGCGGCGAGCTCGAAGCGACGCTGGCGCGCGTCGACAGCCGCGAGGTGCGCATCCTCATCGGCACGCAGATGCTCACCAAGGGTCACGACTTTCCGAATGTCACCCTGGTGGTGGTGCTGAACGCCGACCAGGGGCTGTTCAGCGCGGACTTTCGCGCGGGCGAGCGACTGGCGCAAACGATCGTGCAGGTCGCGGGTCGCGCCGGGCGCGCGGAACGGCCGGGCGAGGTGCTGATCCAGACGGAATATCCCGAGCATCCGCTGCTGAAACTGCTGCTGGAAGGCGGCTACGAGGCGTTCGCTGCCGGGGCGCTGCAGGAACGCGAGCAGAGCGAGTGGCCACCGTTCGCGCGCATCGCGCTACTGCGCGCGGAAGCCGCCACCGCGCTCGCACCCATGAAATTCTTGCGCGCGGCGCTCGCAGCTGCGCGGCCCGAAACGTTGCGCGGCGTGCAGTTGCTCGGCCCGGCGCCCGCGCCGATGGAGCGACGCGCGGGACGCTATCGCGCGCAAGTGTTACTGCACGCGGCTACGCATTCTCCGTTACAGAAATTCATGAGCACGTGGCTGCCGGCACTGGAAACGCTGCCGGAAGCCCGCCGGGTACGCTGGTCCATAGACGTGGACGCGCTCGATCTGGGATAGTCGCCCGCCAACATTCATCGCCCATCGAACGTGAAATATCGGATCGAACAACTCGTCCAGGCCGCGCTCGCTACCCTGCCGGCCGATATCCTCCCCGCCGACATCGTCCGCCCCGTCGTCGACATCGAGCGCACGCGCGACGCCGCGCACGGCGACTTCGCCACGAACGTTGCGTTGCAGCTGGCAAAACCGGCGCGACGCAACCCGCGGCAGCTGGCGCAGGCGATTCTCGACACGCTGCCGTCGAGCGAGCTGATCGAGCGGGCGGAGATCGCCGGGCCCGGCTTCATCAACTTCCATCTCTCGGCGCAGGCCTACCAGCAGGAGCTGTCGCGCATCTTCGCGCTCGGGCCGACCTACGGGTACAACAAGCGCGGGGCAGGCTCGAGCACCGTGGTCGAGTTCGTGTCGGCGAATCCGACCGGGCCGCTGCACGTCGGCCACGGCAGGCAGGCAGCGCTCGGCGACGCGCTCGCCTCGCTCCTGCAATCGCAGGGCTACCAGGTGAGCCGCGAGTTCTACTACAACGACGCCGGCGTGCAGATTCAGAACCTCGCGTTGTCCGTGCAGGCACGCGCGCGTGGCCTCAAGCCCGGCGATCCGGGCTGGCCGGAAGCTGCCTACAACGGCGAGTACATCCAGGAAATCGCCAACGATTTCGTCGCGAAGAAGACGGTGAACGCGTTCGACGGCGAGCCCGTCAAGGCGAGCGGCAAGGTCGACGACCTGGACGCCGTGCGACGCTTCGCGGTCACGTCCCTGCGGCACGAGCAGGACCTCGACCTGCAGAAGTTCGGCGTACGCTTCGACGTCTACTACCTGGAGTCGAGTCTCTACAGCGACCGCAAGGTCGATACGACCGTCGACGCGCTGGTCGCGAGCGGCAAAACCTACGAGAAGGACGGCGCGCTGTGGCTGCGCACGACCGACTACGGCGACGACAAAGACCGTGTGATGCGCAAGTCCGACGGCACGTTCACCTATTTCGTGCCGGACGTCGCGTATCACGTCACCAAATGGCAGCGCGGCTTTAGCGTCGCGATCAACGTGCAAGGCACCGATCACCACGGCACGGTCGCACGCGTGCGCGCGGGTCTGCAGGCGTTGAGCATGGGAATCCCGCAGGGCTACCCGGACTACATCCTGCACAAGATGGTGCGCGTCATGCGCGGCGGCGAGGAAGTGAAGATCTCCAAGCGCGCCGGCGAGTACGTCACCTTGCGCGAGCTGATCGAGTGGGTGGGGCGCGATGCCGTGCGCTTCTTCCTCGTGTCGCGGCGCGCCGATTCGGAGTTCGTGTTCGACGTGGACCTGGCGCTGTCGCAGAGCGAAGAGAATCCGGTTTACTACGTGCAATACGCACATGCGCGAGTCTGCAGCGTGTTCCGGCAGTTGCAGGAGAAAGGTCACACGCACGAGCGCGAGGTCGGCGAGCGCAACGTCGCGAGGTTGAGCGAGCCGCACGAGAAAGCGCTGATCCGGCGCGTCACCTATTATCCGGAGCTGCTGGAAGTCGCGGCGCGCGCGCTGGAACCGCATCAGCTCGCGCACTACCTGCGCGACCTCGCCGGCGACTTCCACACTTATTACAACGCGCACACGTTCATCGTGGACGACGTCGGCCTGCGCAATGCACGGCTGAATCTCGTCGCAGCGACCCGGCAGGTGCTGGAGAACGGCCTGAAACTGCTGGGCGTGTCGGCTCCAGAGAGAATGTAGTGGCGCGCGACTACAAGCACTCGAAGCGCGGCGCCGGCGGCGCGAGCAGCTTATCGGGCGTCGCGGGCTTCGTAGTCGGACTCGCGTTGGGTCTCGCAGTCGCTGTAGGCGTGTACCTGTTCGATCGCCGGCCGGCGGCGCGCGTCGCGCAGGAGTCACCGCCGATGACACGCGACGAAGCACCTGCAACCACGAAGGCCGCCAAGCCTGCACCGGCATCGCAGGACGCGGAGACGCAGTTCGAGTTCTACGAAATGCTGCCGAAGTTCGAAGTGGTCATCCCGGAACAGGATGGCGCCGCCCCCGCCGCGCCGGGCCCCGGGCCGGTGCAGAAGCCGGGCGCATACATTCTGCAAGCAGGCTCGTTCCGCAATCACACGGATGCGGACCGCATGCGCGCGTTGATCGCGATGCAAGGCGTCGAGTCGAAGATCCAGAAAGTGACCATCGATCGCGATACCTGGCACCGCGTGCGCGTCGGCCCGATCACGAACCTGAAACACCTGGAAGACACGCGCAGCAAACTGCGCAACGCGCGCATCGATGCGCTGGTGATCAGAGTCGGGGAGTAGGAGTCAGGCTGAAGCCTGACCGACAGGGGAATCTGCCTCCGCAAGCGAAATCTGTGTCTGGCTCTTTGTGGGTCAGGCTTCAGCCTGACTCTTCTCCATACTGCACATACGCGCGCACCGGAAAGGTCGCCCCGCCCTTCCACGCAATCGGCACCGCGTGCAGCCGACCTCCCTGCGCAGGCAACGCGACCAGATTCGTCATGTGCTCGCAGATCGGAATCCCCGCCCCGAGCAGGATCGTATGCGCCGGACGCACCATGTCCGCCACGTCGTCGATGTTCACGGAGTCGATGCCGACCATGGCCGCTCCGGCCTCCACCAGCGCCTCGCACGCCGCGGCGGTCAGAAACGGGTTCTCGCGCCCGTAACGCTCAGTGCGCCAATGCTGGCTGAAATCGGTTCGGACCAGCACGGCCGCACCGCGCACGTCGGCCCCGCGGAAAAGCTCGGGACCCACAGCGCGGCCGAGTGAGCGCGCATCGAAGACACGGACCGGCACGTGCGCCACTCGCTCGAGCGGCAACCCTGCGAGATCCGTAGCGCCGCGATACCTGTGCAGCGGCGAGTCCACGTAGGTGCCCGTGTTGCCGCACAGATGAAGCGACGAGATCAGGAACTCCGACTTGTTCTGGTAACGCTCGCGCGATGTGTCGTGATCGACGAAGACCTCGACCTTGGGCGCCGGCAGACCCGGATACGTCACCATGCCCGGCTCGATGACGTGACTGACTTCGACGAAACGTGGCATGGCCACAGTCTAGTGCAGGAGCGCACCAACAACGGTGGGATGGCAGTTATCGAAGGCGACTCGGCAGACTCGCGCTCAATCCTCGGCCAGCTGGCGGAAGTCGACGCCGAGCGAGCGGAGCTTGCGGTAGAGGTGCGTCCGCTCCATGCCGACGCGCTTTGCCAGCTGCCCGACCTTGCCGTTGCACAGGATCAGCTGCTGCTGCAGGTACGCGCGCTCGAAATGCTCGCGTGCTTCGCGCAGCGGCAGCGCCAGCAGGTCCTGCTTCACCAGCGGCTCGTTCGTCGGTGCGTGCGCAGCGAGCTCGCGCTCGATCTCCTCGAGCTTGATCTCTTCTTCGCCGCCCATGATCAACAGCCGCTGCACCAGGTTGCGCAGCTCGCGCACGTTGCCCGGCCATGGATAGTTGCGGAGCCGGTTCTGCGCGGCGACGCCGAAGCGGCGGAACGGCAGATGCTGCTCGTCGACCAGCCGGTCGACGTAGTAACGCAGCAGGTCCGGCACGTCCTGCGCGTACTCGCGCAGCGGCGGCACCTGCAACGTGATCACGTTCAAGCGCGACAGCAGCTCGAGACGCACGCCCGACGTGTCCTCGGCGTTGAGGAAGCGCGAGGTCGCCGACGCGATGATGCGGACGTTCGACTTCACCGGCGTGGCGCCGCCAACGCGAGTGAACGTCTGCGCTTCGAGCGCCGCAACCAGCAGTCCCTGCGCGCGCTGCGGAAGATCCTCGATGCCGTTGATGAACAGCACGCCGCCGGCGGCTTGCTCGAACACACCAGCGTGGATGCCGCCTACGTCTTCGGTTCCATGCAGCGCCGCTGCTGCGCCTTCGTCGCTGACGCCTGTGGCGACCAGCTGCGCGAACGGCCCGACAGAGCGTGGGCTCAACGAATGAATGTAGCGGGCGAACGATTCGCGCCCCGAGCCCGGCTCGCCGACGATCAGCACCGGCGTCTGATGCGGAGCGATCTGCTGAACCTGCTCGCGCAGCGCGTGCATCGCGCGGCTCTTGCCGACCGGCGCGATCAGCGGCGGCACGAGCGAGCGACCGGACTGGCGGCGATTGCGCCCGGAGTCGAGTGCGCGCTCCACCGTGCGCAGGAGCTTGGCGAGCGACAGCGGCTTCTCGACGAAATCGAACGCGCCGAGCCGCGTCGCTTCGACCGCGGTCTCGACAGTGCCGTGGCCGGACATCATCACGACCGGGCAGGACGCGCCGTTCGGCTGCGCCCATTCGCGCAGCAGCGTGATGCCGTCGGTGTCCGGCATCCAGATGTCCAGCAGCACGAGGTCGGGATCATGCTGAGTGCGGATGGCGCGCGCTTCGGCAGCGTCCGCGGCGACGTCTACTTCGTAACCTTCGTCCGCGAGGATCTCCTTGAGGAGCCCGCGGATCTCGGATTCATCGTCGACGACCAGTATGCGCGCTGCGCTCATGCGCGTTCCCTCCTCGATCCCGTGCGCCGCTCGCGCGTCGGTCCGGACCGAACGCTCGCGGCGAGCGGCAACTCGATCCGCACGCGCGCACCGCCGGTCCGCGCGTTGTCGGCTTCGATTCTGCCGCCATGTTCTTCGACTATCTTCTTCACGATCGCCAGCCCGAGGCCGGTGCCCTTCGATTTGGTGGTCACGTACGGGTCGAACACCTGGCCGATGACGTCCGACCGGAAGCCCGGCCCGTTGTCCTCGACGGTGATCTCGGCCAGCCGGCCCTCGCCATGCTCGACCAGCCGCGTCTCGATGCGGATTTCCGGATCCCGCGCACCTTCCAACGCCTCGATGGCGTTGGCAAGCAGATTGTGAACGATCTGCCGCAGGCGCCCGCGGTCGGCCTCGATCTCGGTCAGGGCGGGATCCAGCTTCAGCTTCGGACGGGCGGTCCGGCCGCCCTCGAGGCTTCCGGCGCGGTACAGCTCCGCGACCTCGACGATGAGCTGGTTCAGGTCGAAGCGTGACACATCCATCTCAGGCGCGCGCGCATATTCGCTGAAGGCATTGACCATCTCTTTCATGGCCTCGACCTGCTGCACGATCGTGTGCGTGGCCCGGTCCAGCATCTGCGCCTCGCCCTCGCTCATGGAGCCGAGGAGCTTGCGCCGGATGCGCTCGGCGGAGAGCTGGATCGGCGTCAGCGGATTCTTGATTTCGTGCGCCAGGCGGCGGGCGACCTCGCCCCACGCAGCGTCGCGTTGTGCCTGCAGCAGCGCGGTGATGTCGTCGAACACGATGACGAAGCCGCCCGGGCTGCGGTCCTCGCCCGACAGCGTCGTACATGCGCACATGAGGATGCGGCGACCCGCTTCTCCCTGCAGCACCAGTTGCTCGCGCCATTCGGTCTGGCCGGCATCGAGGTGCGCGCTGCAGGCCTGGTCGAACTGCTCGAACAACGTGCTGCCCTTGCCTGCCTCCGCGAGCGGCTTGCCGATGACGCTGTCGACGTCAGCGCCAAGGATCGTGCACGCGGCCTGATTCGCTGTGCGCACGGTGCGGTCGGGCTGCAGCGAAATGACGCCCGTCGACAAGCGCGCGAGAATGACCGCGAGGTTGGCGCGCTCGGCTTCGACCGCGTGCTGACTGCGCCGCGTGTCCTCGCGCGCCCGCGCCAGCCGCTTCGTCATGTCGTTGAACGAATGCACCAGGATGCCCATCTCGTCGTGCGAGGTGAGCGGCAGGCGCATGTCGAAATCGCCCTTCGCGACCGCGCGCGTGCCCGCTACCAGATCCTGGATCGGACGCACCATGCGCCGTGCGGCCCAGAAAGCGCCGTAGAGGGCGGCGAACAACGACAACAACAGCACGAGAGTCAGCGTCAGCGTGAAGCTGGTCTTCAGCGGCCCACGCAACCGCGCCTTCTCGCCGTAACGCTGATATGCGGATTCGACGGTGTCGGCAAGCTCGCCGAGGCGACGCTCGACGGGATAGACGGCTTCGAGCATGCGCGGCTCGTCGCCGGGCGAAGTCAGCGGCACCTGCACGGCGGTGCGCACCAGGAAACCGCCACCGGCGACCGGATCGAGCGTCACGTATTCGTGCCGCGCCTGCATGACCATTTCTTCGTTCGAACGCTGCGGCACGATCTGACCGAAGCGCTCGGAGCTGGTGCCGAGAATGCGCCGGTTCGCGCCGAACAGCGTGAGCTCGACTGCTTCGTTGCGCAGCCGCGCCTCGTCGAGCACGGTCACGGGATCGCCATGCGCAGCGAGATCGCCGGCGATCGTTCGCGTGCGCTGCATGTACTCGCGCATGCGCAGGTCGAGCGCGGCGCGCGACAACGTCAACGCGTCTTCCAGGCCCTGGCGGATCTCGACGTGGAACCAGCTGTCGATGCCGCGGTTGAGGAACATCACCGAGAAGTAGAAGACGAGCAGCAGCGGCACCATCGCCAGCGTCGCCGACATCCACACCATGCGCGCTTCCAGGCGCGAGCCGACCACGCGCTTGCGCCAGTCGCGGATCAGCTGCACCAGGCGGCCGCCGATCAGCATCAGCAGCACCAGCAGGCCCGCGACGTTGACGCCGACGATGAACGGATGGAGATCGCTGAAGTGCGCCGACTGCTGCACCGTCTGCGCCATGATCAGGAGCGCAGCGACCCACAGCCCCGAGCCGATGAGGACGAGGATCGAAACCAGGGTCCGCTTTATAGCCGCGGGGACCATGTGTACCACTCGCTGCGCTGACGCCAATCGTCAGACCAGAACAGGATGAAACGCAAGGTGTCCGGCATGGTGCGCACGTCGAGGCCGGCGCGCACGCTGAGCTCGTGGCGCCGCTCGGGCTGGACCAGCGCCTGGTCGAGGATCGGGAGATTGCTGATGACGCGCAGCGCGTCGAGCGCGGCGTCGAGCGTCGCGTAGGAAACCTGCTCGCCGCTGTTCTGGTTGCGTATCAGGTAACGGTCGCTGAGCGCGTGGTAGACCAGCTCGTAGCTCTGCTCGAGCGTCGCCACCACTTCGTCGAGCCAGTACGAGCGCTCGCGCCGGACCACGATCTCCAGATGCAGCGTGAACGGGGCGCCGTCGCGCACTGCGGCGCGCGCGCCTTCGCCGATGTCGAAGTCGAGCGTCGCGTTGAGCTGGTAGACGCCTTCAGCGCGCTCGATGTACGCGGAGCGGATGTCGAAGCGGCCTTGCGCCCAGCTGTCCGGCGCGTAGCCGAAACCGGCGCAGACGAGCGCGACCAGCAGCTGGAATGCTGCGGGCCCACGTCGCAGACGGGGGCGATCTCGCGCTGTGCGACCAGACGTCAGGCTCGCAGACACTCACTGTCCTTCGGGTTTTTCTAGGCAAGCATAATAAAAGCCGTCCATGCCGGCTGTCCCAGCCGCAATCCGCACGGCGGCAGTCGTCTCGCGCGCCTGTGCATCGGTCGCCTTAAATGCCTCGACGACCGCCACGGTTTCGGCCCGCAACGCCGAGCAGCTGGCGTAGACCAGTCGCCCGCCTGGCGCAAGCAACGCCCACACCGCACGCAGCAGCTGCAATTGCCTGGCAGCGAGGGGCGCGATGTCAGCCGACCGGCGCAGCAACTTGATGTCCGGGTGGCGGCGGATGACGCCGGTCGCCGAGCACGGCACGTCGAGCAGAATCCGCTGGAAGGGTCTGCCGTCCCACCAGCCGTCCGGTTCGGTGGCGTCGCCGGCTGCCAGCGTCGCCGACAATCCCAGTCGATGCAGGTTGTCGGCGATTCGCGTCAGGCGTTCGGAAGAGACATCGACCGCAACCAGCTCCGCAAGTTCAGGCTGCAGCTCCAGCAGGTGGCCGGTCTTGCCGCCGGGCGCTGCGCAAGCATCGAGAATACGCTCGCCCGGCTCAGGCGCGAGCAGACGCGCACCGAGCTGCGCGGCGGCGTCCTGAATCGACACGTCGCCGTCCGCGAATCCGGGCAGATCCCCAACGTCGACAGCGTCCGCGAGGAGCAGCGCCTCGTCGTCGTACATGCTGCTCGCCACTGCGATGCCGCTCGCAGCGAGGCGCGCGCGATACTGCGCACCGGTCGTGCGGCGGCGATTGACGCGCACCCAGAACGGCGGGCGCTGATTGTTCGCAGCCAGGATCGCCCCGGCCTGCTCGCCCCATTCGGTCTCGAGCGCATCGACGAGCCAGCGCGGATGCGCGGTACGCACGGCCACATCGCGATCGATTTGTGCGCCGAGTTGCTCGTGCTCGCGCTGACAGCGTCGCAGGACTGCATTGATCAAGCCGGCTGCGCGCGGGTGTCCGAGGTGGCGCGCAGCCTCGACGGTTTCGGCCACGGCCGCATGCGCGGGAATCTCCGTGTACAGCAGCTGACACAAGCCGACGATCGCGAGCGCGCGCACGTCGGGTTCGATCTTCTGACCGGGGCGCGACAGCAGGCGATCGAGCAGCGCATCGAGCCGCAAATACCAGCGAATGCTGTCGTACGTGAGCGCGCGGAGCAGACCGCGCTCCTGGCGCGTGGCTTGCGGGTCGATCGTCAAGGCGACATCGAGCGAACGGCCGCGCATCGCCACGTCCGCAACGATCTTGGCAGCAGCGGCACGAACTGCAGCCGAGCGGCTCACGATCCCAGTACCGCGCCGTCCAGACGATGCGCTTTGACGAATTCCGCAGCCGACATCGCCTTGCGACCGGCGCTTTGCACTCGCGTCAGTCGCAAAACACCATTGCCTGTGCCGACGTCGACGCCTGCGGCACTGGTGCCCAGTACCTTGCCGGGATCCGGCGCCGCCGAAGAATCGATGGGCGTGGCCTGCCAGACGCGCAACTGTTGACCGTTCCAGCGCGTCTGCGCCACCGGCCACGGATCGAATGCGCGAATCTGCCGGTCGATTTCCGCGGCAGAGCGCGACCAGTCGATCGCGGCTTCTTCCTTGCGGATCTTCGCCGCGTACGTAACACCGTCCGCAGGCTGCGCACGCGGCGTTGCCGTGCCCTGCACAATCGCGTCGAGCGCATCCAGCAATGCTTGCGCACCGAGCGATGCGAGGCGGTCATGCAAGCTTGCGCCGGTTTCGCGCGCGTCGATCGATACTGCGCGCGTGAGCAGCATCGGCCCGGTGTCGAGACCGGCCTCCATCTGCATGATCGTTACGCCAGTCTCGGCGTCGCCGGCGGCGATCGCGCGCTGAATCGGCGCAGCACCGCGCCAGCGCGGCAACAGCGAGGCGTGAATGTTGATGCAGCCGAGCCGCGGCGTTTGCAGGATGGATTGCGGCAGCAGCAATCCGTACGCGGCGACGATCATTACGTCTGCGGACCAGCGCTGTAGCCCTTCGACTGCGGATGACTCGCGCAGCGTCGCAGGTTGCTCGACCGGCAAGCCGTGCCGCACGGCGCACTGTTTGACCGCGCTGGCTGCGAGCTGCTGGCCGCGGCCCGCGGGACGATCGGGCTGCGTATAGACGGCAACAACGCGATGCGACGAGTGCAGCAGCGCTTCGAGCGCCGGCACGGCGAACTCCGGCGTGCCGGCAAAGACGATGGACAACTTGTTCTTCAGAGGGCTTTCGGCGCCGAACGGGCGCTGCTCGGGCCGCGATCCTTGCGTTCCTTTTCGAGCTTCTTGCGGATGCGCGTGCGTTTGAGCTCCGACAGGTAGTCGACGAACAGCTTGCCGTCGAGATGATCGATCTCGTGCTGAATGCACACGGCGAGCAGGCCGTCGGCGTCGAACTCGATCTGCTTGCCGTCGCGGTCCAGCGCACGCACGCGGATCTGCTCCGCGCGCGTCACCTTGTCGAAATAGCCCGGCACCGACAGGCAACCTTCCTCCGTCTCTTCGACGCCCGCGCGCTGGAGGATCTCGGGATTGATGAGCGCGAGCGGTTCATTGCGCCGCTCGCTCAGGTCGATCACGAGCACGCGCTTGGCGACGTTGACCTGAGTCGCCGCCAGGCCGATGCCCGGGGCGGCGTACATGGTCTCGAACATGTCGTCGATGAGAGTCCGCAGCGCCGCGTCGACTTGTGCGACGGGCTGCGCACGATTGCGCAGTCGCGGATCGGGAAATTCCAGAATTTGAAGCAGTGCCATGGCAAAAAATCAGGTCATTCGCACAATTCAACGCCTGCTCGCGGCGCACCGCTCGAGGCAAACTGAGAACCACGTCTATTAACAGGACCCAATTCGTGCATTCGCTGCAAAGGTGCTGCTAAAGTGACGCCGCAGTTGAACTTAATATCGGCTCCGCACGGGCTGCCGAGTGACGCCTACCGCGTCGCAACAGCCTGGGCGAATCGCCTGGGCCGTCATCATACGATCAGGAGCTTGTTCGGCGCATGAAGACTGCCAATATGCCCTTCCGTCCCGCGATCGTTCTCAGCCTGATCGCCGGACTGACCGTCACCACGGGTCTGCTGCCTGTCAGCTCCACCGCACAGGAAAGCAATCGCACCATCGCCACCGGCAGCAACATCCCGCTGACGGCGAACGCCCCGGACCAGTACACCGTGAAAACCGGCGACACGCTGTGGGACATCTCCAAGGTGTTCCTGCGCGATCCCTGGTATTGGCCCGAAATCTGGTACGTCAATCCCCAGGTCGAGAACCCGCACCTGATCTATCCGGGTGACGTGCTCAAGCTCGTCTACATCGACGGCCAGCCGCGCGTGACGCTCGGCGACCGCGGCGGTGCAGTCGAAAGCGGCGGCGGCAAGCGCCTGTCCCCGTCGGTGCGCCGCGAGCCGCTGAGCCAGGCGATCACCGCGATTCCGTACGACGTCATCGCCAGCTTCATGGGCCGGCCGACGCTGCTCGACGCCGACCAGGTCAAGAGCGCGCCGTACGTCGTCGCCATGCGCGACGGGCACGTGATCGGCGCGGTCGGCAACGAGATCTATGCCAGGGGCATCGGCAGTGCGGCGGCGGACGCGCGCTACAGCGTCATTCACGTCGACGAGAAAATCCTCGATCCGGAGAACAACGACCTGCTCGGCTACTCGGGCTCTTACGTCGGCTCGGGCCCGATCGCGACGACCGGCGACCCCGCCAAGATCCTGCTGACCGATTCCACGCGCGAAGCCCTGCAGGGCGACAAGCTGTTCCCCGAATCCGTCGACGTGAACGTCGACTTCGTGCCGCACGCGCCGACCTCCGACATCAAAGCGCGCGTCATCGGCGTGCGCGACCACACGGTGATGGGCCAGTACACGGTGATCGCTCTCAACCGCGGCCAGCGCGCCGGCCTCGAGGCGGGACACGTCCTGGCGATCAGCCAGGCAGGCGGCACGGTGCGCGACAGCTATTCGAAGGGCGGCCTGAGCACCACGAGCACCAGCATGTCGGGCGGACGTGGTAAAGCGGTGAAGCTACCGGACGAGCGCGTCGGCCTCGCGATGGTGTTCAAGGCGTTCGACCGCATGAGCTACGCGCTCGTGATGGAAACCTCGCACGAGATCCGCCAGGGCGATTTGGCGACGAATCCGTAAGAAAGTGACACTAAGTTCCGCGAGTGACATGGGTGACGATCGTCACCTGTGTCACTCTCTTTCCTGGCTCACCCTGATCCGCGCTCCCGGCCTGCACGCCGCGGGCTTGCGCGCGCTCCTCGAGCAATTCGGTTCCGTTGACTCCATCGATTGGCTGCCGAGCTTGCGTCGTCAGCACGCTGCGCCGATCGATGCCGAAATGCGCTGGTTGGAACTCGACGCGCATCATTTCATCCCGCTCGACTCTCCCGGCTATCCGCCGCTGCTTGCCGAGGTGAGCGACGCACCGATCGGACTGTTCGTCCGCGGCGACGCTGCGGCGCTGTCGTTGCCGCAGCTCGCGATCGTCGGCTCGCGCAATCCCACTGCCGGCGGCTGCGACAACGCAACGAGCTTCGCGGCACATCTGGCACGGTGCGGGCTGGCAATCACCAGCGGCATGGCGATCGGCATTGACACCGCAGCTCATCAGGGTGCGCTTGCCGCGGAAGGCGGTGTCACCGTTGCCGTATGCGGCACTGGTCTGGACATCGACTATCCGTCTGCGAACGGCGCGCTTGCCGAACGAATTGCGGCGCGCGGCGCGCTCGTCAGCGAATTTCCGCTGGGCACACCGGCGCTGCCGACGAACTTCCCGCGCCGTAATCGCATCATCAGCGGACTTTCGCTCGGCACACTGGTCGTCGAGGCCGCGGTGCGCAGCGGCTCGCTGATCACTGCCCGGCTTGCCGCCGAGCAAGGACGCGAGGTGTTCGCGATTCCGGGCTCGATTCACAACCCGCTCGCACGCGGCTGTCATCAGCTGATCAGGCAAGGCGCGAAGCTGGTGGAGACCGGCGACGACATTTTTGCCGAGCTGCGCGCGCTCGCCGGTGCGCTGGCGCCTGCGCCGCAAGCGGCCGCGCCGAAACCGCCCGGATCGGCCGCAGCTAGCCGGGGCGGTATTGGACAAAGCATATGAAATCCTGTTAGATGCGCTCGGCTTCGAGCCGGCCGGCGTCGACGTGCTGGTCGAGCGCACCGGGTTCGCGGCCGACGAGGTGGCTTCGATGCTGCTGATCCTGGAACTCGACGGCAAGCTCGAGTCCCGTCCCGGCGGGCGTTACGTCCGGCGCGCGCTCAAGGCAGCGAAATGAAGGAAAGCGTTCTCGATATCCTGATCTACCTCTTCGAGAATTATTTCGACGCCGATCTCGATCTGGCTCCCGAACCCGACCGCGACACGCTCAAAGACGAGCTGGAGCGGGCCGGCTTCTCCGAACGCGAAGTTGGCCGCGCCCTGGAATGGCTCGATCAGTGCGCGGATCCGGAGCGCACCGGGGTCCATTGCGGATTCGATCAGGCGCCCTCGCGCTCGATCCGGGTGTTCGATGCGCACGAGCAGGCGCGGCTCGACAGCGACTGCCGCGGCTACATTCTGTATCTGGAGAACATCGGCATCGTCAACGCGGCGCAGCGCGAGCTGGTGATCGACCGGTTGCTGGCGCTCGACGCGCGGCAGATCGACATCGAGCAGGTGAAGTGGGTGGTGCTGATGGTGTTGTTCAGCCAGCCCGGGCAGGAGAATGCACTGTTGCGAATGGAGGATTTGGTGTTCGACGGGCGGGCTGAGGCGGTGCACTGAATCGTAGGTCGGAGTCGGGCTGAAGCCCGACCTACACAAGCACCGCGGCCGTCCCGCGGTTTTCTTTTTTATGGAGCAGAAGAACCTCGTCATCGTTGAATCGCCTGCGAAGGCGAAGACCATCAAGAAGTATCTGGGCAAGAACTTCGAGGTGCTGGCTTCGTATGGTCACGTGCGCGACCTCGTGCCGAAGGAAGGCGCGGTCGACCCGAAGCGCAAATTCGCGATGCGCTACCAGATCCTCGAGAAGAACGAGAAGCACGTGCACGCGATCGCGCGCGCGCTCAAGAAGTCCGATGCGCTGTATCTGGCGACCGACCCGGACCGCGAAGGCGAAGCGATCTCCTGGCACCTGGTCGAGCTGCTGAAAGAGCTCAACGTGCTCGACGGCAAGGACGTGCATCGCGTGGTGTTCTACGAGATCACGCGCAACGCGATCCGCGAAGCGATCACGCAACCGCGCGCCATCTCGCAGGACCTGGTGAACGCGCAGCAGGCGCGCCGCGCGCTCGACTACCTGGTCGGTTTCAACCTCTCGCCGCTGTTGTGGAAGAAGGCGGGACTGCCCGGCGCTTCGGCCGGCCGCGTGCAGAGTCCGGCGCTGCGCATGATCTGCGAGCGCGAGGAAGAGATCGCACGCTTCAAGGCTCGCGAGTACTGGACGGTCGATGCCGACGTCGAGAAGGCGCAGCAGACTTTTCCGGGGCGACTGATCGAGTTCCGCGGCGAGAAGGTCGAACAGTTCACGGTTACCAACGAGCAGCAGGCCGCCGAAGTGCGCGCGGCGATCGAAGCTGCCGCGGCCGGCAAGCTCAGCGTTTCCGCGATCGAGCGCAAACAGCGCCGCCGCAATCCCGCACCGCCGTTCACGACCTCGACGCTGCAGCAGGAGTCGGCGCGCAAGCTCGGCTTCGGCGCGCAGCGCACGATGCGCCTCGCGCAGCAGCTGTACGAAGGCGTCGACTTCGGCGAAGGCGCGGTCGGCCTCATCACGTATATGCGCACGGACTCGGTGAACCTCGCGAACGAAGCCGTGCAGGAAATCCGCCAGGTCATCGTCGCGAACTACGGCCAGGAGTCGCTGCCGGAGTCGCCGCGCGTCTACAAGACCAAATCGAAGAATGCGCAGGAAGCGCACGAAGCGGTCCGCCCGACCTCCGCGGCGATCACGCCGGAGCGTCTCGAAGGCAAGATCGACGCCGACCAGTTCAAGCTCTACAGCCTGATCTGGAAACGCGCGGTCGCCAGCCAGATGGAGCCGGCGGTCTATGACACGGTGGCCGTTGATCTGGTGCCGGGGAGCGGCGCGAAGCGCGAAGGCGCTGCGGCGGTATTGCGCGCCAACGGCTCCACGCTCGTGAAGCCCGGCTACATCGCTGTATATAAGGAAGGAGTCGACGACGGCGGCGACGACGACAACGACCGCATCCTGCCGCCGCTGGAAGTCGGCGATGGCCTGAAGCTCCTGGGCGTCCGCCCCGAGCAGCACTTCACCGAGCCGCCGCCGCGCTTCTCCGAAGCGAGCCTGGTCAAGGCGCTGGAAGAGCACGGCATCGGCCGCCCGTCGACCTACGCGAGCATCATCTCGACGCTGGTGAACAAGAAGTACACCGAGCTGCTGAACCGCCGCTTCGTGCCGACCGACCTCGGCAAGATCGTCAACCGCTTCCTGACGCGCAACTTCCATCACTACGTGGAGTACGGCTTCACCGCGAAGATGGAAGACGACCTCGACGAGATCGCCGACGGCCACGAGGCGTGGATCCCGGTACTCGACCGCTTCTGGAAGGAATTCAAGCAGCGCGTCGACCACGTCGACGACACTGTGACGCGCGAGGACGTGTCGGAAGCACGCGAGCTCGGCAAGGATCCGGCGACCAGCAAGCCGATTTCCGTGCGCTACGGCAAGTACGGGCCGTTCGTGCAGCTCGGCACCAAGGACGACGAAGAGAAGCCGAAGTTCGCGAGCCTGCGTCCGCATCAGCGCATGGACTCGCTCACGCTGCCGGAGGCGCTCGAGCTGTTCAAGCTGCCGCGCAGCGTCGGCAACATGCCGGACGGCCATGCGATCCGGGTCGCCATCGGGCGCTTCGGCCCGTACATCCAGTACGGCGCCAAGAAATTCGTCTCGATCAAGGACGACGATCCGTACCAGATCGAGCTGCCGCGCGCGCTGGAGCTGATCCGCGCGAAAGAGGTGCTGGACGCGAACCGCATCATCATCGATTTCCCGGATGCCGGCATCCAGGTGCTGAACGGCCGCTACGGCCCGTACATCACCGATCGCGCGAAGAACGCGAAGATCCCCAAGGATCGCGACCCGAAGACCCTGACGCTCGAAGAATGCAAGGAGCTGATCGCGGCCGCGCCGGAGCGCGGCAAGGGTCGCTTCGGACGGTTCGCGAAGAAGAAGGCAACGCCCGCGCCCGAAGCCGCCGCCGCGGCGACGGAGCCTGCAGTCGCGAAGCCGGCGCGAGGCGCGGCGGCGAAGGCCGCGAAGACTGCGGCGAAGGAAGTCGGGCTGAAGCCTGCTGCGCAGGGAAGCGCGAATGCCGCGGGCGCAGGACGCGCTGGAGCGGCCGACCTACAGCGGCCGGTGAAGGCAGCGGCGAAATCAGCGGCGAAGGCGCCTGCGAAGACTCCCGCCACGAAGAAGAAGGCAACGGCGAAGCGCACACCGACGAAGAAGTAGTCATGGCGCCCTCCGCTCCCGATGTCCCGGCAGTACTGTCCTACCTGCGCGGACTTCAGGACAGCATCTGCAGCGCGCATCGAACAGACGGACGGCACGGCGCGCTTTCGCCGCGACCAGTGGCAACGCGCGGAAGGTGGCGGCGGCGAGAGCCGGGTGCTGCGCGACGGCGCAGTCTTCGAGCAGGCCGGAGTAAATTTCTCACACGTGATGGGCGCGAAGCTTCCCGCGAGCGCGACTGCGCAGCGGCCCGAGCTCGCGGACGCGCAGTGGCTCGCAGCCGGCGTCTCGCTCGTTCTGCATCCGCTCAACCCGTACGTCCCGACGACGCACGCCAACGTGCGCTTCTTCTGCGCGACTCGACCGGACACCGTCGCCTGGTGGTTCGGCGGCGGCTTCGATCTCACGCCGTTCTATCCGTTCGATGAAGATGTCCTGCACTGGCACCGCACCGCGCAGCAGGCATGCGCGCCTTTCGGCGACGACGTATACAAGCGCCACAAGGAATGGTGCGATCGCTACTTCTTCCTCAAGCATCGCAACGAGACGCGCGGCGTCGGCGGGCTGTTCTTCGACGATCTCAACGAGTGGGGCTTCGAGCGCTGCTTCGCTTATCAGCGCAGCGTCGGCGATCATTTCCTTCCTGCTTATCTGCCGATCGTCGCGCGCCGACGCGCCACGCAGTACGGCGAGCGCGAACGCAGCTTCCAACTCTATCGTCGCGGGCGTTATGTCGAATTCAATCTCGTCTACGACCGCGGCACTTCGTTCGGCCTGCAGTCCGGCGGTCGCACCGAATCGATTCTGATGTCGCTGCCGCCGCTCGCGCGCTGGGAATACGACTGGCATCCGCAGGCCGGCTCGCCCGAAGCGAAGTTGTATGCAGACTTTCTACGGCCGCGCGATTGGCTGCGCGAACTGTAGCGTCGAGATTTCTTCCACCGCTCCTCGCAATTGAATTCCCCGCTACGCAGGAGTAGCGTCGGTTGCAGCCGTTGCGAAATTCGCATTCGGGCAAGCACACAAACTAATACGGGGATATTCCGATGGATCACCACGCACTCGGGACGAGGTCCCGAATGGCGGCGATGTTGCTTACAGCAACGTTCGTCGCTGCACCCGCGATCACGCAGGGAGCGGACACCGTCCGCAAACGCAATGTCGATGCAAGTCACTCGAGCAAGCTCCACGGCACGCCGCTCGTAGACCGCAATGGTCGCGTGCAGGTGTTCGTGCGTCTCGCCGAGCCCGCGGTCGCCGAGCTCAACGCTGAAAGTCTGAGCGCAAGCGGCAGCTTCGCTTCGCCGGCTGCGCAGCGCGCACAGGCTGAGCGCGTGTCGCAGGAGCAGGCGCGCTTCCGGCCGGCGCTCGAAGGGCTGGGCGCGCAGATCCTGGCGTCGCAGCGCGTCGGCGCGAACGGCTTTCGCGTGAAGGTCCGCGCGTCCGAGGTCGCAACGCTGCGCGAGATGCCGGGCGTACGCTCGGTGGGGCGCGTCGAGCTGCACACGGTAGACAACATCGAGAGCGTGCCGTGGGTCGGCGCGCCTGCGGTGTGGTCCAAGATCGGCCGCGGCGAGAACATCCGCATCGGCATCATCGACACCGGCATCGACTACACGCACGCCGACTTCGGTGGCAGCGGCAGCGTTGCCGAGTACGTCGCGAACAACAAGAACGTCGTCGAGCCCGGCACGTTTCCGACCGCGAAGGTCAAGGGCGGCTTCGACTTCGCCGGCCCGACTTACGACGCGAACAATCCGGCTTCCGTGCCTCAGCCCGATGCTGATCCGCTGGACGGCAACGGCCATGGCTCGCACGTCGCGGGCACTGCTGCCGGCATCGGCGTGCCGGGCAGTGTCGGCCAGGGTGTTGCACCCGGCGCCGATCTGTACGCGCTGAAGGTGTTCAGCGACGCCGGCGGCAGTACCGACGTCACTTCGCAAGCGATCGAGTGGGCGATGGACCCGAACGGCGACGGCGACATGAGCGATCACCTCGACGTGATCAACATGAGCCTCGGCTCGCCGTTCGGCGAACCGGCCGATCCGTCGGCGATCTCGACCAACAATGCCGCCGCGGTCGGCATCATCGTCGCGACCTCGGCCGGCAACGAAGGCGACTTCCCGTACATCACGGGCGCGCCGGGCGTCGCCAGCTCGGCAATCTCGACCGCCGCGAACATACCGGGCGGCAGACTGTCGTCGCGCGTGACCGTAAACTCGCCTGCGTCGGTCGCGGGCGTGAAGCCTTCGGTCGAGGGCGCCGGACCGGTAACGCTGGCACAGACCGGGCCTATCACCGGGCTGGTCGTGCCCGCCGAGCCTCGTGCCGGCTGCCTTCCGCTGACCAATGCCGCTGCTCTCCAGGGCAACATCGCATTGTTCGTGCGCGGCGCGCCGCCGGGACTCCCCGCGGGTCAAACGTGCGGTTTCCTCGCGAAGTACACCCAGGCGCAGCAAGCTGGCGCCAGGGCGATCATCGTCTACAACAACGTGCCCACTGCGCCGATCGTGATGGGCGGTCTCACCGCTGCGGTCACGATTCCAGGTGTGATGATCACGCAGGCGGACGGCGTGGCAATCGCCGCTGCCAGCAACGTCAACGCGACGATCGACCTGGCCCTCGATCCCGCCGACGACGATCAGATTGCCACGTTCTCCTCGCGCGGCCCCGGCCACGGCGGCTCGACGTTCAAGCCGGATCTGTCCGCGCCGGGCGTTTCGATCGTCTCCGCCGGCGTCGGCACCGGCACCGGCAGCCGTAACCTACAGGGCACTTCGATGGCGTCGCCGCACACGGCGGGCGCCGCAGCGCTGCTGCGACAGGCGCATCCGAAGCTCAACCAGGCGGCGATCAAGGCGCTGCTGCAGAACTCCACGGTCGATTCGAACGTCTCCGGCGACACCGACCTCATGAGACAGGGTGTCGGTGCGCTGCGCGTCGATCGCGCCGTGAATCTGACCAGCTATGCCGCACCCGCCGGCGTGTCGTTCGGCCGTCTGAACCCGCTGACGAAGATCCAACAGAGCGAGCGGGTGACGGTCACCGACTTGAGCGGCAAGAAGCGCACGTACAGCGTCACAGCACGTGCCGCACACTACGTTCCCCGGCGTCAGCGTGAGCTGCCCGAGGAATGTCAGCGTCAACGGCAAGGGCAAGACCCGGTTCGACATCTCGCTGAAGTTCGATCCGCGCGATGCGTGGGACGAAGGCGTGTTCGACGATGCGTTCGTCAGCCAGACGGAAGTCGACGGCTGGTGCATCCTGAGCGACGGCAAGGACACGCTGCGCGTCGGCTACGTCGCGGTCGTCGACCCGGCCTCCGGCGTCATCGTGCTGCCGGACAATGGGTTCAGCAGCGTCAAAGCTGCGCAACTTCGGTCCGTCGCTCGGCTGGGCCGAGGGCTTCACGCTCGCCAAGGTCGGCGGTGAGCAGCAAAACCGCACGTACGGTTCGATCGCCGCCACGGGCTTCCGCCGCGCCGATCCGACCTCCCCGCTGTACGGCGGGCTGGGCGTGCTCGAATTCGGCTTCGCCATGGAGCGTTCGTTCGAGCACCTGTCGAACCTGGAATTCAGGCTCGATATCGATGTCGACGCGGATGGCCAGGCCGACCTCGCCATGTTCGGCGCCGATCTTTCGAATTTCGTCGACACGGATCCGGGTCAGTACGCGGCATTCCAGTTCCCGCTCCTGCCGAACGGCGACCTGGATTTCGCGAACGGCTTCGTCGACTGGCTGGTCGACACCTGGGACTTCAACGACCGCACGCTGATTCTGCCCTTCACGCTCGACACCAGCGCGCAGTTCCCGGGCTACCTGCCGGAGAAGTTCGACTACGTGCTGACCGTGTCGGATCGCCAGGGCAATGACGACGTGCAGCGCGGCAGCGTCGACCTCGCGAAGGAGATCGTGCCTGACGTGAACAGCTTCGGTGTCGAACCGGGCGATCACGTCGAGGTCGGCTTCAGCGGGCCGAACGGCACCTCGCTGTGGCTGCTCCAGAACAACATCTCGCTCGCGCAGCCGGCGTTGTCGCTGCACATTGCGAGGAAGAAGAAGTAGAAGGCTTCAGGTCCGGCTGTAGGTCGGGCTTTCAGCCCGACTCCAGGTCCAAGGGCCACGCCGCGAGGCGTGGCCCTTTTTCATTCGGCCTCGATGGCGGGACAGGGCCGCACGTCCTGACGATCCGTGTGATAGGTGTAGGTGCGCCCGGAGTACTTCAGCGACAACTTGAAACCATTGACCGGCCCGGCCTTGATGGCCTCGCCCTCCCGAGGACAGCCGAGCCCGCTGTCGTCCCAGCGGTGCGGTCGCATTCCGCCCAGTCGGATCTTCGCGGGATCCGCGCCGAGGCGCTGCGCGAGATCCTGACGTGCGCGCTCCATCATCGAGTCCAGTCCGCGCGCATTCATCGCGCGGCCGTCGCGATGCAACGTCGCTCCCTTGTTGCAGACGACCGCGTTGCTGCCCGAGACGTGCACGTTGTGCTCACGGCCCTGCGCCGACAGCACGACGGCATACCCCTCCGTGATGACCGTGAGTGCGACTGACGCCGCGCTTCCCGCAGCCCATGCTGGAATCGCTCCACGTCTGCGGCTCACTGCGCGTCACCGTGATTTCGTTGGGCGCGATCTTCAGGTGCTCCGCCAGCTTCGCGCGGGCTCGTTGCTCGGCTTGCTCTTTGGCGGACGTGGTCACGCTCGCCTGCTCCTGCGCCTCGATGTCATTGCTGGCGACGATGCCCAGTAGCAGAGCCGTCGTAGCAAGTGTCTTGAAAACCATCCAACATCCTCCGCCTTTCTTATTGGGTCGCGTTCGGCGGACAGGCGCGCACCGAGCGCAGATCAGTGTGATAGAAGTATGTGCGGCCCGAGGCGCTCAACGCCAGGCGATAGCCGGAACCTTCGCCTGCAGCTGCCGTGGGTGCGCCGCTCGCGGTCGAGCTGCCGCCCGCAGCGCAATTCATATCGTCATCGGTCCAGTGTCGCGGCTCGATATTCGCGACGCGAATGTGCTGCAACATCCAGACGCAACCGGTTCGCCAGATCCTGTCGCGCAAGGGTCGTCACGCGGTCCAAGCCGCGCGCGGGCATCGGCCCACGCACTGTCCCGGCGAGACGCGTGGTCGGCTCGCACATCACGGCGCGCGTGCCCGCGACGTTCACCTGATGGCGCGTGCCCTGCCGTTCCAGTACGACCACGTAGCCATTGCTCATCACCTCTCGATACATCGAATTCGGCTTGCGGCAGCCGAGGCTCGAATCGCTCCACTGCGCCGGCTCGACCGTCACGACCGTAAATTCGCTCGCCTGCGCGCGCAGCTGCTTCGCGACCTCCGCGCGCGCCTGCTCCGCCGCCGCCTGCGCACCCGCCGCACTCGCATCCTTCGGCTCGTCGGCGGCGCCGACGTTCAGGAGACCCATCGCAAGCAATGCAGTGGCGGCAACTCGCTTCATGATGAATCATCCCGGTTGTGAACTATCGTCACGCCTTTCACGCCGGCAACTTCGCGGACGTGCACAAGCACGTCGTGCTGCTGGCGCTGCTCGAGCGCCTGAAACAGAAACCGAAGCCGCTGCTGTATCTCGACACGCACGCCGGGCGCGGCAGCTACGACCTGCGCGCCGAGGATGCCACGCGCAGCGGGGAATCGCGCGAGGGAATCGCCCGGCTCGCCGGCCGTCCGGTGCGGTCGGCGGATCTTTTGCGTTATCTGCAAGCGACACACGCTGCCGGCGCGGCCCCGACGCATTACCCGGGTTCGCCGCTGATCGCGCTCGGCGCTCTGCGCGAAGGCGACCGTGCGGTTCTGGTCGAACAGCAGCCGGCCGAAGCCCAGGCGTTGCAACAGGCGACGTCGCGCATGCGCGATGTGTCGATCGTCTGCGGCGATGGCTATGCAGCGCTGAAGACCTATCTGCCGCCACGCGAGAACCGCGGGCTGGTGCTGATCGATCCGCCGTACGAAGCGGACACCGAATTCGCGGACGCCGAGCGGGCGCTGCGTTTCGGACTGTCTCGCTGGCCGAATGGCGTCTTTGCACTGTGGTACCCGATCAAGGCTGGCGCGCAGTCACAAAGATTGAACGCGGCACTGCAGGCCTCGGGGTTACGCAAGCTCCTGCGGCTCGAGCTCACAGTGCGGCCGGCAGACTCGCCGATCGGCTTGAACGGTTCGGGGCTGGTGATCGCGAATCCGCCGTGGAAGTTCGACGGCGAGATGAGAGAAGCGCTCGAAGAGCTGCACGCGGCGCTGGAAGGGAAAGGCGCCTCGCGCGTCGACTGGCTCGTCGGCGAGTAGAGTCAGTTGCCCTTCGCTTTGGCCTTGTTACCGAGCGCCTTGCACTGCTTGTAGCGAAAGCATTCGGCGATGTGATCGTTCACCATGCCGGTCGCCTGCATGTGCGCGTAGATGATCGTGCTGCCGACGAACTTGAAGCCGCGCTTCTTGAGATCCTTGCTGAGCGCATCCGATTCGGGCGAGGTCGCCGGGATCTGTTTCTGCTGCGTCCAGCCATTCTGAATCGGCTTGCCGCCGACGAACGTCCACAGGTGCTTGGCGAAGCCGCCGTGCTGCGACTGGAAATCCAGATACGCGCGCGCATTGGAGATCGCCGACTCGACCTTGAGACGGTTGCGCACGATGCCTGGATTCTTCAGCAGCTGCGCCAGCTCGCGCTTGCCGAAGCGCGCGATACGTTCCGGGTCGAAGCCCGCGAACGCTTCGCGATAACCCTCGCGCTTGTTGAGGATCGTCGACCACGACAGCCCGGCCTGTGCACCTTCCAGGATCAGGAATTCGAACTGCGTCTGGTCGTCCCAGGCGGGCACGCCCCATTCGCTGTCGTGATAGTCGACGTACAGCTCGTTGCCCTTGAGGCACCAGGGACAGCGGACGTTGGGTTTCGCAGCAGCCATGCTGTAGTCTACGCGCCATGCCGGACCGAGAAACAGGCGAATTCCCGCGTACGCGGCTGCGTCGCATGCGTCGCGACGAGTTCTCGCGCCGCCTGATGCGCGAGAGCACGCTGAGCGTCGACAACCTCATCTATCCGCTGTTCGTGATCGAAGGCAAGGGCCGGCGCGAGCCGGTCCAGAGCATGCCGGGCATCGAGCGCGTCACCGTCGACGAGCTGGTGCGCGAAGCGCAGTCACTGGCGGAGCTGGAAATCCCGGCGCTGGCACTGTTTCCGGTGCCGCCGACCGACGTTAAAAACGAGGACGGCAGCGAAGCATGGAATCCCGAGGGACTTGCGCAGCGCGCAGTCCGTGCGGTCAAGCAAGCAGTGCCGCAGCTCGGCGTGATCACCGACGTCGCGCTGGATCCGTACACCACGCACGGTCAGGACGGCATCATCGATGAGTCGGGCTACGTCGTGAACGACGTAACTGTCGACGCGCTGGTGAAGCAGGCGTTGTCGCATGCCGAGGCCGGCGCGGATGTCGTCGCACCGAGCGACATGATGGACGGGCGCATCGGCGCGATTCGCGAAGCGCTCGAAGTCGCGGGGCATCTCAACACGCGCATCCTGGCGTACTCCGCGAAATACGCTTCCAGCTTCTACGGCCCGTTCCGCGAAGCCGTCCGCTCCGCCGGCAATCTCGGCAAAGGCAACAAGTACAGCTACCAGATGGACCCCGCGAACTCCGACGAGGCGCTGCGTGAAGTGGCGCTCGACCTGCAGGAAGGCGCGGACATGGTGATGATCAAGCCCGGCATGCCGTACCTGGACATCGTGCGGCGCGTGAAGGACACGTTCGGTGCGCCGACGTTCGTCTATCAGGTGAGCGGCGAGTACGCGATGCTGGAAGCGGCGATCCGCAACCAGTGGCTCGACGGCCGCGGCGTCATCCTCGAATCGCTGTTGTCGATCCGCCGCGCCGGCGCCGACGGCATCCTGACGTACTTCGCCAAGCGCGCTGCTGCGTGGCTGCGGGAACGCCGTTAGCCATTCGATGAACAGTCAACCGACAGCGCTTGCGTCATCGGCAGACAAGTACGCAGTCATCGGCTTCCCCATCGCCCACAGCTGGTCGCCGTTCATCCACGGCCTGTTCGCCAGGCAGACCGGCCACAACCTCACGTATTCACGCCTGGAAGTTCCGCCCGAAGCGCTCACCGACAGAGTCGTCGAGTTCTTCGCCGCCGAAGGCAAGGGGTTGAACGTCACGTTGCCGCACAAGCAGGCCGCTTGCCTGATCGCGCGTCAGCGCACGTCCGCGCGCCGAAATGGCCGGCGCAGTGAACACACTCGCGCTGCGCAATGATGGCGTGTTCGGCGACAACACCGATGGCGCCGGGCTGGTCGCGGACCTGACGCGCAATCTCTCGTTCGATCTCAAGGGCACGCGCGTGCTGCTGCTCGGCGCGGGAGGAGCAGCTCGCGGTGTGCTCGGCCCGCTGCTGGAAGCCGATCCGGAGTACCTCGAGATCGCGAACCGCAACGCGGAGCGTGCAGCGGAGCTCGCGCGCGAGTACTCCACGCTCGGCACAGTGCACGGGTGCGGCTTCGATGGCATCGCGGAGTCGACATTCGACCTCGTGCTGAACGCGACGTCCGCGAGCCTGCAGGACACGATCCCACCGATCCCGCCGAGCGTGATCGGGCCGACCACGTTGTGCTACGACATGGCGTACGGCAAAGGCGATACGGCGTTCACGCGCTGGTGCAAGAGCGCCGGCGCCGGACGCACCGAGACGGGCTGGGGCATGTTGGTCGAGCAGGCCGCCGAGTCGTTCCTGCTCTGGCGCGGGGTCAAACCCGACACGGCGCCGGTCATCGCGGCCGTGAAACGATGCTGAAACAGTCGTCGTCGGACGCTAGATACTCGTTCTTGAGTTTCACGTACTGCGCCGCCGAGTACGTAAAGAAGTCGATCTCCGCTTGCGTGAGGTCGCGCACTCTGCGTGCCGGACTGCCGACATAGAGACCGCGCGTTTCCAGGCGCCTGCCGGGCGGCACGACGCTGCCGGCGCCGATCATCACCAGATCTTCCGTCACCACGCCGTCCAGCACGACCGAGCCCATGCCGACCAGGCATTTGTCGCCGATCGTGCACGCGTGCAGCGTGACGCGATGGCCGACGGTGACGTCCGAGCCAACGTGCAACGAACGACCGCCCGGCGTGTATGGCCCGTCGTGCGTAACGTGCAGCACTGAGCCGTCCTGGATGCTGGTGCGCGCGCCGATCTCGATGGAGTGCACGTCGCCGCGTACGACTGCGGCCGGCCAGATCGACGAGTCGTCGCCGATCCGCACGCGGCCGATGACAGTCGCAGCAGGATCGACATACACGCGCGCGCCCAGGACGGGAGCAATGTTGCGATAGGTTCGGATGTTCACCGGCGCGCGCCTTCAGGGAGGGCGCACGATGGTGCCGTGCGCGCGCTAGCCGTGCAATGGGCCGCTGTGCGACGGAGCACCCAAGGGCAGGCGCACGATGAACTCGCTGCCCTTGCCGACGCCGTCGCTGCGCGCCTGGATCGTGCCGCCGTGGAGCTCGACCAGCTCGCGCGCCAGGGCGAGTCCGATGCCCATGCCGGCACGCGATTCGACGTTGTCGGGATGGCCCTGCGTAAACAGCTCGAAGATTTCCCGGAGCTGGCCCGACGGAATGCCCACACCGGTATCGTGAATGCGCACGACACCCTCGCCGCCTTCTGCCGCGACCGACAGCGAAATGCGCCCGCCGGGCGGCGTGTAGCGCGCAGCGTTGCGCAGCAGATTGATCATCACCTGCTGGATGCGGTCGGCGTCGCCTATCGATGAGCACCGACAGATCGGGAACCACCGTCGCGAGCTCATGATGGCGCTCCGCGATCACGGACTGCACCGCCTCTGCGGCGAGGTTCGCCATCTCCCGCAGATCCAGCGGCTGCAGTCGCAACTGGATGGCGCCGCGGCTCGAGCGAACCAGATCGCTCAGATCCTCGATCAGACGCTGCGTCTGCCGGACCTGGCGGTCGATCATGTCCGCGACCGCTCGCAACCGTACGTCGTCAGCTGCGTAACGTCGCAACACACCGGCGCTGTTGGCAAGCACTGACTGGGGATTGCGCAGCTCATGCGCGAGCGTCGCCAGGAAGCGGTTCTTCAATTCGTCGGCGTGCGCCAGCGCCTCGTTGCGACTCTGCAAGGTGTCCTGCAGTTGCTTCAAGTCCGTGCGATCCGCGACGATCTTGCCGAAGCCGAGCAGCGCGCCGTCCGGTGCACGAATCGCGGTGACCGCGCCGAGACCCCAGAAGCGCGAGCCGTCCTTGCGCACATGCCAGCGCTCGTCGGCGGCGCGTCCCATGCGTTCGGCGGTCTCCAGTTCCAGGCGCGGGATACCGGCGTCGCAGTCTTCCTGCGTGAAGATCTCGTTCAGCTCGCGACCGAGCACCTCGCTCGCGTCGAAGCCCATGATCTGTTCAGCGCCCGCGTTCCAGTGCTGGACCAGGCCCTGCGGATCCATGGCGAAGATTGCGTGATCCTGCACGGTCTGCACGAACTGGTAGAACAGCTCGTCGCGGAAAGCAGGCGTCGGCTGACGGGGATCGGGCATTTGTGGGCGCGACCTCCTGCGGCGTTCCCGGGGGCGGGGTTGTATCAGTAGTTGCCGAAAGAACGGTAGGAAGCTGACCGAGGTTCCGACTTCACCCTGTCGCAGGAATGCGCCACTGCACCACCGCGTACCCCGTTCTATCTTGATGACCTGATATTTTCGACGCGGGCACGCCGGCCCTCTAAAATCGTCGCGGCCTCTTTCCCTCGCCGCACTCTGCGTACCGCCATGCCAACCGCCGAAATCGATCTGCCTGCGTTCTCCTCGATCCGTATCGCGAACGTCGAGCCCGTGCTGCGGGAGCTGCTCGACGCGCATCGCGCCCAGCTGGCCGCGCTGCTCGTCCAGCCCGAACCCTCGTGGGACTCGCTGGTGATGCCGTTGGAAGAAATGCATCACCGCCTCGCGCGCACGTGGTCGCCAGTGGGTCACATGAACGGCGTGGTCAACAGCGACGAGCTGCGCGCTGCGTACAACGCCTGTCTGCCGTTGCTCACGGCGTGGCACACCGAGCTGGCGCAGAATGAGCGCCTGTATCGCGCATACGAAACGATCCTCGCGAATGAGGGCGCTGCGTTGAGCGCCGGGCAGCGCAAGCTCCTGCAGAACGCGCTGCGCGACTTCCGCCTCGCCGGCGTCGCGTTGCCCGCGGAACAGAAGTCCGAATTCAAAGCGCTGGTCGAGCAGCTGGCCACGCTGCAATCCAAGTTCGACGAGAACGTGCTCGACGCCACCAACGCCTGGTCGCGGCATGTCACGCAGGAAAGCGAAATCGCCGGATTGCCGCAGCCGATTGTCGAGCGCGCACGCGCCGCCGCGCAGACGCGCCAGCTCGAAGGCTGGTTCTTCACGCTCGATGCGCCGAACTATCAGGCCGTCATGATGCATGCCGAGAACGAAGCGCTGCGGCGCGAGTTCTACCAGGGCTGGGTGACGCGCGCCTCGGACCAGGGCGCAACGGATGGCCGCTGGGACAACACGCAGCTGCTGGCGCAGATCCTCGATTTGCGGCACAAGGTCGCGCAGCTGGTCGGCTATCCGAACTACGCCGAGTACTCGCTCGCCACCAAGATGGCTTCTTCGGTCGAAGAGGTCCGCTCGTTTCTCGAGCAGCTGGCGGGGCAAAGCCGTCCGGTCGCGGTGCGCGAGTACGACGACCTGACGCAGTTTGCCGGTCGCAAGCTGAACGCCTGGGACGTCGCGTTCTTCGCCGAGCGGTTGAAGCGCGAGCGCCTGCAACTTTCGGAAGAAGAGCTGCGCCCGTATTTTCCGCTGCCGCGCGTGCTCGCGGGCATGTTCGCTGTCGCCGAGAAACTCTACGGCGTGCGCATCGCCGAGCGCAGCAGCGTCGACGTCTACCATCCGGACGCGCGCTTCTTCGACATTCTCAACGCCGACGGTTCGCAACGCGGCGGCTTCTTCGTGGACTTGTACGCGCGTCCCAAGAAGCGCGGCGGCGCATGGATGGACGAGTGCGTCGGCCGCAAGCAACTCGCCAATACCGCTTCGCTGCCGGTCGCGTATCTGGTGTGCAACTTCATGCCGCCCGGCGGCACGCAGCCTTCGCTGCTCACGCATGCCGAAGTCGTGACGATGTTCCACGAGTTCGGCCACGGCCTGCACCACATGCTGACGCGCGTCGACTACCCCAGCATCGCCGGCATCAACGGCGTCGCCTGGGACGCGGTCGAGTTGCCCAGCCAGTTCATGGAGAACTTCGCCTGGCGCGCCGAGGTGCTGCCGCTGATCTCGGGCCACGTCGAGACGAGCGAGCCGCTGCCGCAGATCGAGCTGCAGCGCTTGCTCGCGACTCGCACGTTCCAGGCGGGGATGCAGACGGTGCGACAGCTGGAGTTCGCGTTATTCGATCTGCGCATTCACAGCGAAAACGCGCCGCAGTCGAGCGACGCGGTCATGCGCACGCTGGCGGATGTTCGTGCGCAGGTCGCGGTGGTGCATCCGCCGGCGTTCAACCGTTTCCCGCACAGCTTCCAGCACATTTTCTCGGGTGGTTACGCGGCGGGCTATTACAGCTACAAATGGGCTGAAGTGCTCGCAGCCGACGCGTTCAGCGCATTCGAAGAGCAGGGAATTTTCAACGCGGACGTCGCCCGCCGTTTCCTCGCTTCGATACTCGAGCAGGGCGGCAGCCGCGACGCGATGGAAGCGTTCGTCGAGTTCCGCGGGAAGGAAGCCGAAAATCGAGCCGCTGTTGAAGCAGTTGGGATTGGCGGCCTAAGACGAAGACTAGACAGGATGAACAGGATTAACAGGATGTTCTGAATTCTCGGAGTCCGGACATCCTGTCCATCCTGTTCATCCTGTCCAATCTCTTCTCTCTTCTATTTCGACACCAGCACCTTCTTCACCCACCCGCGCCGCTGCCCGACTCGACCTTCAGGAACCCATCCTTCTCTTCGCCCATGAAGATCATCTCGTCGCCCTTGGCGAGCGTCGCGACGGTCTTCGCCGAATCCGCGGGCGAGGCGAACAGCTTCACGTTGCCGATCTTCGGCACGATCGTGTCGCCTTCGTTGAACACCGCGCCGCTCTTGGTCTTCTTGCCCGCTTCGTCCGCGAGCGAGCCGACGTCGCGCTGCAGGCTCGGCTGGTTGCGCACCGACTTCACGACGTTGTTGTAGTTGTCCATCAGGCTGGCGGCGATTACTTTTCCTTCGTTCGTGTTCGCATAGCCGCCGAGACCGCCGGCCGCGCTGCCGCCGAACAGCGCCGCGCCAAGGCGCAGGTCCGCTTTCTTCGAGCTGCCTTCCGCCGCCGCGACCTGTATGCCCGAGCGCGCGTCCGCGACCAGCATGCTGGTCTGCGCTTCCTTGAACTTCAGTCCGCCGGCGATTGCGCCGATCGCGCTGCCGCCCCGGCCGCCGATCAATCCGCCGAGCGCGCCGCCGACGCCGCCGGCATTGTTCTCGGAGAACACCACGGCCGGGGTCAGGATGAAGTCCGCGCTGACCATCTGGCCGCCACCCATGTTCGAGTTCTGGCGCAGCTCGCCCGATTCCTGCAGCGCGCGCTCCTGCATCATGTTCTGCATGCCGATGCCGCGCTCGACGACGATGAAGCAGTTCGACTGCTGGACCATCATGCGGATCAATCCGGTTGGCGACTGCAGGCCATAGCGCGACAGCGACTGGGAGACGTAATCCTGCGGCTCGACCACGGTCAGCGCGCCCATCGGCTTGTCGCAGTGCTCGAGACCGTTGTCGCCCTGCGAGCCACCCGGGCCCGCGGAGCCCTGGATCTCAGAGCCGCCCTGCCCTTTCTTTTGCGCCAGCGGCCCTTCGGCAGCGACGGCAGACAGACAGAACAAGGGCAGCGCAGCGACGACCGCGGCGCGCAGTGCAATGGCTTTCATGATCACGATTCTCCCCGGCAACGAAACGCGAGACAGGTGGCCAGAAATGCTTGGTTTTGTACGATAGGCGAGCCGCCCGGATCTGACCATGGCCTTCCGGGACGGTCAAGCAAAGGGGTTCCCGAATCATGCAATGTCTCCCACGGCTGCGCTCCCCCATTTTCGGGGTTGCGCTCGCCTTGTTGTTGACCGCCTGTTCCGACCGAGCGTCGCCCGAACAGGAGGTGCGCGCAGTCATCGACTCGATGGAGGTCGCAGCCGAAGCGCGCGACGTCGGCGATCTGCTGGAGCACCTCTCCGACAACTACCGCGACGCGCAGGGCCAGGACCGGCAACAGGCCGCGCTCTACGCGCGGGGCTATTTCATCTCGAACCAGTCGGTGCACCTGCTCACACGCGTCGAGCAGTCTCGAATTCCCTGCGCCGGACGAGGCGCGCGTCAAATTGCAGGTGGGAATGGCCGGGCGCGGCGGGGAGACAGGCAGCGGCGCCCTGTCAGCCGACCTGCACGACTTCGACCTGGTGCTGGTGCGCGAAGGCAGCGAGTGGAAGGTCAGCTACGCGGACTGGGGCGCGCATTGACGCAGGTGTCGACCTCTGTAATATGCGATCGATCCTCCGGGTTGTATTCAACAGGCCACCGGCGAAGCGCTCATTGCAACGCGCACCCGCCGTGCTCAGCCGCGCCGCTGAGCTCCTGCTGAATCAAGACTTTAACGCTGCCGGGCGCAGTGTAGGCGGATCGGATACGCGCCCGTTGGATTGAATACAGAGGACGGGGAAAGAACGTGAGCAGCACCGAGGGGAGCCGTCCGCGCTGGACGGGTTTGCCGCCCAAGCAGGGTTTGTACGATCCGGCGTTCGAGCATGACGCCTGCGGCGTCGGCTTCGTCGTCGACATCAAGGGCCGCAAATCCCATCGCATCCTGCAGCAGGGCCTGCAGGTCCTCGTGAACCTCGATCACCGCGGCGCCTGCGGCGCCGAGGAAGACAGCGGCGACGGCGCCGGCGTGCTGGTGCAGATGCCCCACCGCTTCCTGAGCGAAGCCTGCAAGAAAGCGCGAGTCGAGTTGCCGGAGCCCGGTCAGTACGGTTGCGGCATCGTGTTCCTGCCGCGCAATCCGACGCTGCGCCGGCGCATCGAGGAGCGCTTCGAGCAGATCGTGCAGTCGGAAGGCCAGGCCGTGCTCGGCTGGCGCACCGTCCCGTGCAACAACTCGATGCTCGGCGACACCGCGAAGTCGTGCGAGCCGTTCATGCGGCAGGTGTTCATCAAGCGCAATGCCACGATCGCGGATGAGCTCGCGTTCGAGCGCAAGCTGTACGTGATCCGCAAGCGCGCTTACACCGAGATCCGTACGTCGACGCTGGAAGGCGCGGCGTCCTGGTACATCTCCAGCCTGTCGCACAAGACGCTCGTCTACAAAGGCATGCTGACGACGATGCAGCTCGCGCCGTACTTCCCGGATCTCAGCGATCCGTTGATGGAGACCGCGCTGGCGCTGGTGCACTCGCGCTTCAGCACCAACACCTTCCCGAGCTGGGACCGCGCGCATCCGTATCGCTACATCGCGCACAACGGCGAGATCAACACGGTGCGGGGCAACGCCAACTGGATGCACGCGCGCGAAGCGCTGTTCCAGAGCGCTGCGTTCGGCGACGACATGCGCAAGATCCTGCCGATCATCAATCCGAACGGCTCGGACTCGGCGATGTTCGACAACACGCTGGAGCTGCTGGTGCTGGCGGGCCGGTCGCTGCCGCACGCCGTGATGATGATGATTCCCGAGCCGTGGTCGAACCATCAGAGCATGGACGACGCGAAGCGCGCGTTCTATCAGTATCACTCGGCCCTGATGGAGCCGTGGGACGGCCCGGCCTCGATCGCGTTCACCGATGGCCGCCGCATCGGCGCGGTGCTCGATCGCAACGGCCTGCGCCCTTCGCGCTACTACGTCACCAAGGACGGCCTGGTCGTGTTGGCTTCGGAAGCGGGCGTGCTCGACATTCCCGCGGCCGACGTGCTGCTCAAAGGCCGGCTGCAACCCGGCCGCATGTTCCTCGTCGACACCGAGGAAGGCCGCATCGTCGAAGACGAGGAGATCAAGCGCGCGATCGCCAACGAGCGGCCGTACCGGCAGTGGATCAACGATCACCAGGTGCATCTCAACGATCTGCCCGATGCGCCGCAGGTGCCGCAGCCGGATCACGAGACGCTGCTGCAACGGCAGATCGCGTTCGGCTACACCTTCGAAGACGAGCGCCTGATCCTGGCGCCGATGGCGCAGAACGGTGTCGAGGCTGTGGGATCGATGGGCAACGACACGCCGCTCGCGGTGCTGTCGAACAAGCCGCGGCTGCTTTACGACTATTTCAAGCAGCTGTTCGCGCAGGTGACGAACCCGCCGATCGACTGCATCCGCGAGGAGATCATCACCTCCGCGGAAACGCGCCTCGGTTCCGAGGGCAATCTGCTCAACCCGCAGCCGGCGGACTGCCGCCGTCTCGAAACGAAGTGGCCGATCCTCGCGAACGAGGACTTCGCGAAGGTGCGGCGCATGGACCTGCCCGGGCTGCGCGTCGGCGTGCTGCCGATGCTGTTCCGCGTGACTCGCGGCGAGAAAGGCCTGGTCAAGTCGATGGAAGAGATCCGCCTGATGGCGCGTCGCATGATCGAGGAAGAGGAAGTGAACGTCCTCATCCTCAGCGACCGCGGCGTGAATCGCGAATTCGCGCCGATCCCGGCGCTGCTCGCGGTCGCCGGGCTGCATCACTATCTGATCCGCGAAGGCCTGCGCACGCGCGTCAGTCTCGTGCTGGAGACCGGCGAGGCGCGCGAGGTGCATCACTTCGCGCTGCTGATCGGCTACGGCGTCAGCGCGATCAATCCGTACGTCGCGTTCGAGACGATCGACAGCATGATCCGCGACGAGCGGCTGACCAGCATCGATCACAAGACCGCTTGCAAGAACATGGTCAAGGCCGCGACCAAGGGCGTCATCAAGGTGATGGCGAAGATGGGCATCTCCGCGATCCAGAGCTATCGCGGCGCGCAGGTGTTCGAGGCCGTCGGGCTGCGCCAGGACGTCATCGACGAGTACTTCACCTGGACGCCGTCGCGCATCGGCGGCATCGGCATGGACGTGATCGCGCAGGAAGTGCTGGTGCGGCATCGCGCCGCGTTCCCGGAGCGTCGCCTCGAGGGTCATACGCTGCCGCCCGGCGGTCAGTATCAGTGGCGCTCCGAAGGCGAGTTCCACCTGTTCAATCCCGAGTCGATCCACCGCCTGCAGAAGGCCGTGCGCAACGACAACTTCCGGCAGTTCCAGGAGTATTCGCGGCTCGTCAACGAGCAGGCGACGAACCTCGCGACGCTGCGCGGGTTGCTGGATCTGAAAGGCGGCGAGTCGGTGCCGCTCGAAGAAGTCGAAACGATCGAGAGCATCATGAAGCGCTTCAAGACCGGCGCCATGTCGTACGGCTCGATCAGCAAGGAAGCGCACGAGACGCTGGCGATTGCGATGAATCGCATCGGCGGCAAGAGCAACACCGGCGAGGGCGGCGAGGATCCGGAGCGCTTCGAGCGCCTGCCGAACGGCGACTGGAAGAACTCCGCGATCAAGCAGGTCGCCTCGGGACGCTTCGGCGTGACCAGCGAATACCTGGTGAGCGCGAACGAGATCCAGATCAAGATGGCGCAGGGCGCGAAGCCGGGCGAAGGCGGCCAGCTGCCGGGCGCGAAAGTCTACCCGTGGATCGCGAAGACGCGGCACACGACTGCGGGCGTCGGGCTCATCTCGCCGCCGCCGCATCACGACATCTACTCGATCGAAGATCTCGCCGAGCTGATCCACGATCTGAAGAACGCCAATCGGCATGCGCGCATCAGCGTCAAGCTCGTTGCGGAAGTCGGTGTCGGCACGGTCGCCGCAGGCGTCGCGAAGGCGCACGCGGATGTCGTGCTGATCAGCGGTCATGACGGCGGCACGGGCGCGTCGCCGCAGACGTCGATTGCGCACGCCGGTCTGCCATGGGAGCTCGGCATCGCCGAGACGCATCAGACGCTGGTGCTGAACAACCTGCGCAGCCGCATCGCCGTGGAAGCGGACGGCCAGTTGAAGACCGGACGCGACGTCGTAGTAGCCGCGTTGCTCGGCGCCGAGGAATTCGGCTTCGCGACAGCGCCGCTGGTGGCCACCGGCTGCATCATGATGCGCGTGTGTCACTTGAACACCTGCCCCGCCGGCATCGCGACGCAGGATCCGCGCTTGCGTGAGAAGTTCGCCGGCAAGCCGGAGCACGTCGTCAACTTCATGCGCTTCATCGCGATGGAAGTGCGCGAGCTCATGGCGCAGCTCGGCTTCCGCACGCTCGAAGAGATGGTCGGCCGCGTCGACCGTCTCGAAGGCCGCAAGGCGATCGATCACTGGAAGGCGAAGGGCCTGGACTTCAGCAACCTGCTGTATCAGCCGGACGTCGGCTCGGACACGGGCCGGTTCTGCCAGATGGCGCAGGATCACGGGCTGGAGAAGTCGCTCGACGTCACGCAGCTGCTCGACATCTGCAAACCCGCGATCGAGCGCGGCGAACGCGTCAGCGCAGAGCTGCCGATTCGCAACGTGCATCGCGTCGTCGGCACGATCACCGGCAGCGAGGTGACGCGCAAATACGGCGCGGCCGGCCTGCCCGAGGACACGATCCGCATTCGCTTCAAGGGTTCGGCGGGCCAGAGCTTCGGCGCGTTCATGCCGCGCGGCATGACGTTCTTCCTGGAAGGCGACGCGAATGACTACGTCGGCAAGGGCCTGTCGGGCGGCAAACTCGTCATCGCACCGCCGGCCGGCTCGACGTTCGTGTCGTACGAGAACATCATCATCGGCAACGTGGCTCTCTACGGCGCAACCAGCGGCGAGGCGTACATCGGCGGCATGGCCGGAGAGCGCTTCTGCGTGCGCAACAGCGGCGTGCACGCTGTTGTCGAAGCAGTCGGCGATCACGGCTGCGAATACATGACCGGCGGACGCGTCATCGTGCTCGGCCCGGCCGGGCGTAATTTCGGGGCGGGCATGTCGGGCGGTGTCGCGTACGTGCTCGACGAGCACGGCACGTTCGCCGCGAACGTCAACAAGGAAATGGTCGACGTCGGCGTGCTGCAGGAGCCCGAAGAGATCGCGGCGGTCGGCGCGATGATCGAGCGGCACTACGGCTATACGAAGAGCGGTCGCGCGCGGCAGGTGCTCGACAACTGGGAACGTATGGTGGCGCGCTTCGTGCGCGTCATGCCACGCGATTATCACCGCATGCTCCAGTGCATCAAGCGCGCGCAGGAACAAGGTCTCGCCGGCGACGACGCGATCATGGTCGCGTTCGAAGAAAACGCCAAAGACCTGGCGCGGGTCGGAGGCAACTGATGGGCAAGCCCACCGGTTTCATCGAATACCTGCGCGAGCTGCCGGTCGACCGCACGCCGCAGGAGCGCGTGCGCGACTGGAAAGAATTCCATCACCACATGGAAGAGCGCCGGCTGCGTCACCAGGCCGCGCGCTGCATGGACTGCGGCGTGCCGTTCTGCCACACCGGCAAGCTGATCAGCGGCATGGCGTCGGGCTGCCCCGTCAACAACGTGATCCCGGAATGGAATGACCTGGTGTACCGCGGGCTGTGGCGCGAGGCGCTCGAACGCCTGCACATGACCAACAACTTCCCGGAGTTCACCGGGCGCGTATGCCCCGCTCCGTGCGAAGGCTCGTGCGTGCTCGGCATTACCAATCCGCCCGTGACGATCAAGACGATCGAGAACGCGATCGTCGACAAGGGCTGGGATGAGGGTTGGGTCGTGCCGGAGCCGCCGAAGCAGCGCACCGGCAAGAAGGTCGCAGTGATCGGCTCCGGTCCTGCAGGACTCGCGGCCGCCGCACAGCTCAATCGCGCGGGGCACAGCGTGACGGTGCTCGAACGCGAGGATCGTCCTGGCGGATTGCTGATGTACGGCATCCCGAACATGAAGCTGGATAAGCGCGAGGTAGTCGAGCGGCGCCTGAAGACGATGGAGCGCGAAGGCATCAAGTTCATCTGCAACGCGCACGTCGGCGACAACGTCGAGGCGCAGTTGCTGCGCAAGGACTTCGATGCGCTCGTGCTCTGCACCGGCGCAACCCAGCCGCGCGACTTGGCCGTCGACGGCCGCAAGCTCGCGGGCGTGCACTTCGCCATGGATTATCTGACGCACAGCACGAAGGCGCTGCTGAACGGCGGCCCGGATCACACCCCGATTCACGCACGCGACAAGGACGTGATCGTGATCGGCGGCGGCGACACCGGCACCGACTGCGTCGCCACGGCGATGCGCCAGGGCTGCAAGACCCTCACGCAGCTAGAGATCATGGAGCAGCCGCCGATGGACCGCGCGTCCGACAACCCGTGGCCGGAGTGGCCGAAGGTCTACAAGCTCGATTACGGCCAGGAGGAAGCGGCGACGAAATTCGGCGCGGATCCGCGCGCGTACCTGACGACCGTGAAGCGCTTGGTCGGCGACGCCGGGGACGCCGTGAAGGAAATCGTCACCGTGCAGATCGACTGGCGCAAGAACGAGAAGGGTCAGTTCGTACCGGTCGAAGTCGCCGGCACCGAGCGCACGCACCCGGCGCAGCTCGTGCTGCTCGCCATGGGCTTCCTCGGGCCGGAGCAGATGCTGCTGAAGGATCTCGCGGTCGAAACCGATCCGCGCAGCAACGTCAAAGCGGAGCACGGCAAGTTCGCGACCAGCATCCGGGGCGTGTTCGCCGCCGGCGACTGCCGCCGCGGCCAGAGCCTGGTGGTGTGGGCGATCAACGAAGGCCGCGGCGCCGCGCGCGAATGCGACCGCTACCTGATGGGGACGACCGAATTACCGTAAGAGTCGGGCTGTAGCGCGACCTACAGCCCTCTTTTGTGGGTCGGGCTTTAGCCCGACAATCCGTGCCATGAAACGCGTCTACCAAGCTGCCAACCACATCCAAGCGCACATGATCACGCACGTGCTCGAACAAGCCGGCGTGCACGCGCACGTGCAGGGCGAGTTCCTGCAGAGCGGCGCTGGCGAGCTGCCGCTCGGCGGTCTCGTGGCAGTCGCGGTTGCGGATGAAGATGTCGCGATCGCGCGCGAGATCATCGAGGACTGGGAGAAGCTGATGCAGGAGCCGGGAGAAGAAGAAGACGTCAGGCTAAAGCCTGACCCACAGGAGTGGCGTGGGTCAGGCTTCAGCCTGACATCCTATTCGCGAGTCCCAACGCCCCGCTGCAGCAACCACACGTTCGCGACGAACAGCGTGACGGCAGCTCCGATCATCATCGTGTACGCAAAGCGGATATCGACATCCGACACGCCGAGGAAGCCGTAGCGGAATGCGTTCACCATGTACAGGATCGGGTTGCCGTACGACATGCCTTGCGCCCATTCGGGCAGCAGCTTGATCGTGTAGAACACGCCGCCGAGATACGTCAGCGGCGTCAGCACGAACGTCGGGATGAACGAGATCTGGTCGAAGTTCTTGGCGAACACCGCGTTGATCATGCCGGCCAGCGCGAACACGACCGAGCTCAGCAGCACTGCCGAGATGACGATCGGCACGCTGTGCACGTGCAGGTGCGTGAACAGCAGCGTGATGGTCGTGACTACGGCGCCGACGATCAGGCCGCGCAGGATGCCGCCCATCATGTAGCCGGTGACGATCAGCCAGCTAGGCAGCGGCGACACCAGCAGCTCCTCGATGTGCTTGCCGAACTTCGCGCCGAAGAACGACGACACCACGTTGCCGTAGGAGTTGGTGATCACCGACATCATGATCAGGCCCGGCGCGATGTACTGGATGTACGTGTAGCCGCCCATGTCGCCGATGCGGCTGCCGATCAGGCTGCCGAAGATGATGAAGTACAGCGTCGCGGTGATCGCGGGCGGGACGATCGTCTGGCCCCAGATGCGGATGATGCGATTGAACTCGCGGATGACGATCGTGCTGAAACCCACGACGTTGGTGCGGGCGAGCGCCACTTCCTCGTTGCGCGCGTGCGCCGCGGCCTGCCCGAGCGCTTCGTGAGGAGTAGTCATGACGCGGCCTTGCCCGATTGCTGCACCGGCTGCTTGTCCACCAGCCGCATGAACAGCTCCTCCAGCCGGTTGGTCTTGGTCCGCATCGACAGCACTTCGATGCCGGCTGCAGTGAGACGCGAGAAGATGTCGTTGAGGTTCTGTTCCTTCGACACTTCGACTTCGAGCGTGTGATCGTCGGGCATCGTCACGGTGTAGCCCGGCAGCGCCGGCAGAGCTGCGATCGGATTGCGCAGGTTCAGCACGAACACCTCGGTCTGGAGCTTGCGCAGCACGCGGCTCATGCGGTCGTTCTCGATGATGTGGCCCTTGTCGATGATCGCGACGTGGCGGCACAGGCTCTCGGCTTCTTCGAGATAGTGCGTCGTCAGGATGATCGTGGTGCCGGCGGCGTTGATGTCGCGCATGAACGTCCACATGGTCCGGCGCACTTCGATGTCCACGCCCGCGGTCGGCTCGTCGAGGATCAGCAGCCGCGGCTCATGCATCAGCGCGCGCGCGATCATCAGCCGGCGCTTCATGCCGCCGGAGAGCGTGCGCGAAACCGCGTTGCGCTTTTCCCAGAGCTGCAGCGCGCCGAGATATTTCTCCAGCCGGTCCTGCGCGACCCGGCGCGGGATGCCGTAGAACCCGGCCGAGTTGACCAGGATCGTGCTCACGGTCTCGAACTGGTTGAAGTTGATCTCCTGCGGCACCAGCCCGATGCAGGACTTGGCCGCCGCCAGCTCCCGGTCGATGTCGTGACCGAACACCTCGACCTTGCCGCCGGTCTTGTTGACCAGCGAAGTGACGATGCCGATTGCGGTGGTTTTGCCGGCGCCGTTCGGCCCCAGCAATGCGAAGAAATCGCCTTCCTCGACCGTCAGGTCGATGCCCTTGAGGGCCTGGACGCCGTTCTTGTAGGTCTTGGTGAGCTGATGAAATGAAAGTGCCTTCACGGTGCTCCGCGGCGTCGCTGTCGTCCGGTTCGAAAACCGGGCGGCAAGCGTATCGGTACTGGCCTGCAGGCAGCAAGGAGCCTGCAGTCACGATTGAAGTGAATTCGCCCCCCGCCTGACCCGCCCCGGGGTCGACCCGCGTTGCAAGAGCTGACCGCGACGAGCATGATCTTTTCCCCGTTTCGCCTGCATGCCGGCATGTACACGAGCTTTTTCGGACTGGGCGAGAAGCCCTTCGCCATCACCCCCGATCCGCGCTACCTCTTCATGAGCGAGCGGCATGCGGAGGCGCTCGCGCATCTGCTCTACGGGATCAACGAAGCCGGCGGATTCATCCAGCTCACCGGCGAGGTCGGCACCGGCAAGACCACCGTGGTGCGCTCGCTCCTCGAGCGCATGCCGGGCCATGCCGACGTCGCCGTCATCCTCAACCCGCAGTTAACGCCTGTTGAGTTCGTGCTGACGATCTGCGAGGAGCTCGGCATCTTCATGCGCGACGAAGACGCGTCGAGCATCAAGGACCTGGTCGATCTCCTGAACAAGCGGCTGCTGGAAGCGCACGCGAAGGGCCGCCGCGTCGTGGTGATCGTCGACGAGGCGCAGAACCTCACGCCCGAGACGCTGGAGCAGGTGCGCCTGCTGACCAACCTGGAGACTGCGTCGCAGAAGCTGCTGCAGATCATCCTGATCGGGCAGCCAGAGCTGCGCGAAGTGCTGGCGCGCGTCGAGCTGCGACAGCTCGCTCAGCGCATCACCGGCCGTTATCACCTCGATCCGCTGTCGCGCGCGGAAACTGCCGCGTACGTGAGTCATCGACTGAAGGTCGCGGGCTCCGCGAGCGGCGATATCTTCTCGTCGGCGGCGCTGCGCGAAGTGCATCGCCTGACCAACGGCATACCGCGCATCATCAACGTGATCTGCGACCGCGCGCTGCTCGGTGCATTCACGCAGGAACAGCATCGCATCGGCCCGTCGCTGGTGCGCGATGCCGCGGGCGAAGTCTACGGCCGCTCGTTCACTCCGCCGTGGACCCGGCTGCTCATCGGAGCGTCGGCGGTCGTAGCGACGATCGGCCTCGGTCTTGGGATCTGGCAGCTGTTGCCCGACCGCACCGGTGGTGACGACAAGATCGTGGCGACGACCGCGCAGCCTGAAGCGATACCTACAGCGGTGGCGGTCGAGCCCGTGGCCAGCCCGACCGCAACCAGCAGCACCGCCGGCCACGCAAGACGTCGACACGCTGTTGAGCGAACCGGGCCGAACCACTACGGAAACAGCCTTTGCGCAGCTGTTCGGGCTGTGGGGCGCAACGTTCGACGCGGCAAAAGGCCGGCCTTGCGGCCAGGCGCAGGAGCAGGGCCTGGAATGCGTATATCAGCAAGGCTCGTGGGGTCAGCTGCGCACGCTCAACCGTCCGGCGATCCTCACGTTGATCGACGATGCGGGCAACGCTCATCAGGTCGTGGTCGCAGGCCTGAACTCCGAAACGGCGAAGGTGCTCGTGCCGGAAGCGATGCGCGACATCTCCATCGCATCGCTGTCGCGACTCTGGTACGGCGATTACCTGATTCTGTGGCGGCCGCAGGTCGCGACGCCGCGGGCGCTGTCGGCGGGCATGCAGGGCGCCGGCGTGCGCTGGCTGCGCGATTCGCTCAACACGGCTCACGGCCGTTCGAAGGCCGACAATTCCAGCGACTACTACGACCAGGAGCTCGTGCGCATGGTGGAGGACTTTCAGCGGCAGCATCGGCTCAACGTCGACGGCATCGCGGGTGTGCAAACGCAGATCGTGCTCGACACGCTCAACAATACGGGCGGCGCGCCGCTGCTGATCGCACAGGCGCAGGACAGCCCGGGGGCGTCCTGATGAGCTTCATCCTCGACGCGCTGAAGAAGTCCGAGAACGAGCGCCAGCGGCAGGTCGGGCCGTCGCTCGCAGACGTGCAAGTCAGTCAGCGTCGCATCAACAAGCCGTGGTGGGCAGTCGCAGTCGGCGCGCTGCTGGTGGTGAACCTCGGCGTGCTGATCGTTGTTCTGATGCGCGATGGCGATGCGAGATCGAACACACCGCAAGCTGCGGCGGAAAGCTCGACTGCAAACACATCCGCAACTGAGGCGCGCGCGGGCACGCAAGTGCCGCTGCCCGCGAGTGCGAGCCGCATGCCGCGCGGCAATCCGACGCTGAATGCGCCGACGAGTTCGGGGCGTTCGCTCGCGGACGAAGCAGGCAGCGGCGAAGCCGGTGTCGTACTCGACAGTGATCCACAGTTGTCCGCTGCGGCGAACGTGCCTGAAGGTCCACCGCTGGTGCGCCCGATCGACGCGCCGGCAGTGGCGCCAGCCGCGATCCAGCCCCAAGCGCAAACCGCGTCGGAAGAGGTGCTCCCGACCCAGATGGACCTGGCCGCAGGCGGCACTGTGCTGCCCGAGATGCACCTCGATATCCACGTTTACTCGGCCACGCCCGCCGACCGCTTCGTCTTCGTGAACATGCAGAAATACACGGAAGGTCAGGCACTTAAGGAAGGGCCGACGTTGGAGCGGATCACCACGGAGGGGGCGGTGCTGAATCACCGAGGGATGCGGTTTCTGTTACCGCGGCAATAGGTGTCAGGCTAAAGCCTGACCCACAAGAAGTGCTGTGGGTCAGGTTTAGCTGACTCCCGTGGACATCGATTTATCTGTTGACACTGTGTCAACGCGGGCGTAGGCTGCGCTCCATGTCATACATCGCCGAACGCCGCCAGGAAGAGAAAGAACGCCGCAGCGACGAAATCGTCGAGGCTGCCGTGGAGCTCTACCGCGAACTCGGTTGGGACGCAGTCACGATGGACAGCGTGGCCCGCCGCGCACGGCTCAGCCGCGCGCTGGTGTATGTGTACTTCAAGGACAAGCAGGACCTGCACTTCGCGATCGCGGCGCGCGCCCTCGAGGTGCTGCGCCAGCGCTTCACGGAAGCCACTGCACGCGCCCGCACCGGCATCGACAAAGTCGAAGCATGCGGCCGCGCATACATGGCGTACGCCCAGGAATTCCCGCATTTCTTCGATGCATGCGCGCGGCTCGAGTCGCACTCGCACGACGGCAGCACGGAGCCGAGCCCGCAGGCCGAGCCGTGTGTCCAATGCGGTATGCGCGTGCATGACGTCGTCGTCGACGCGCTCGCCACGGGGCAGCGCGACGGCACGATCCACCAGGAGATCGGCGAACTGAAGGTAGTTTCGCGCGTGCTGTGGGGCTTCATGCACGGCCTGATCCAGATCGCGATCACCAAGGGCGAGCCGCTGGCGCAGCAGGGCATCAGCGTGCAGCAGCTCTCGCAGCAGGCGCTCGCGATGATCCGAACCTCGCTGTCGCGCGGTCTGAAAGACTGACAGGTATTTTTTTACGCAATTTTTGACACGTGTCTAACGACTAAATCTGGTTCTAACGTTTCAACGTCTGCAACGTCCACTGAAACCACTGAAAGGAGAAAACATCATGTCGTCCCTCAAAGAGCAGTTCTCGAACATCGTCGAATCCGTGTTCCTGGCCTCGATCCTCGCCTGGTCCGTGTTCGCCGGCGCCGCTGCCGTCAGCAGCCCGACGGTGACGCACGAGCCGCGCGGCACGGTCGAGATTCGCGCACTGAACGACGTCGGCGCCTGAGCGTGCCCACGTGTTACGCGAACTGGTTCTCGGCTGCGTCGGCCTCATCGCGTCATTCGCCGCGGTCGCCCAAGCGGGCGGCGAAGGCGAATTCGACGCGGTGGTCGAGCGCTACGTAGCCGAGGGCCTGCGCAGTAACCTCGCCCTGCAAGGCGAGAGTCTCGAAGTCGAGCGGGCAGCCCAGGCGCTGGCCGCAGCACGCGCGCGCTTCTTCCCCGAGGTTTCGCTGCAGGGTCGCTACACGCGCGCCGAAGGCGGACGCGAATTCACGATCCCGTTGGGCACGACGCTCAATCCCGTCTACACCACTCTGAACGAGCTGCTCGCGGCCCAAGGCCAGCCCGCACCGTTCCCCCAGATTTCCGACGCCACCGTGCAGTTCCTGCGCGAGGAAGAGCAGGACACACGCGTAGTCGTCCGTCAGCCGCTGTACGCACCCGCAATTCCCGCTGCCGTTCGCGCGCAGCGCGCGCTGCTCGGTGCGAGCAGCTACAACCGAATGGCCGTCGCGCGCGCTCTGCGGCGTGACGTCACGATCGCCTATCTCGACTGGCTCAAGGCCCGCAGCTCGGTGCAGATCGTGGCGGCCAGCCAGGTGTTGTTGCGCGAAAACCTGCGCGTCAACGAATCGCTGTTCGACAACGGCAAGATCACCGAAGACCAGGTGCTGCGCGCGAAGGCCGAGTTGCTGGCCGTCGAGCAGCAGCAGCGCGAGACCGAGAATCTCGCGACGCAGGCGCGCAGCTTCTTCAACTTCCTGCTGAATCGCGATCTGCTCGCCGAGATCGAGTCGTCCGCGCCGCCCCAGTTCCCCACCGGGCAGGAAGGCGCGCTCGAGCAATTGTGGTCCTCGGCGCTCAATCGCCGGCCCGAAGTGGCGCGCGTCGGACGAGCTGCGCAAGGCCGCAGAAGAACAGGTTCGAATCGCACGCAAACAGAAGTGGCCGACGCTGTCGTTGGGCGTCGATGCCGGCACGCAAGGCGTCGAGTACCGCTTCGGCGAAGGCTACAACTTCGGCACTGCATCGCTCGTTTTCACGTGGCGGCTGTTCGATGGCGGCGGCGACCAGGCACGCGTGCGCGAGGCGCGCGCAGCGCGAACGCCAGGTCGTGTTGCGACAGGAAGAAATCGCGCAGCAGATCCGCCTCGAAGTCCAGCAAGCGTTCGATCGCCTGATCACGTCCCGCGACTCCCTCGCGACCGCTGCCGCACGCGCCGACGCTGCTCGCGCCGGGTTTCGCATTGCCAGCCGCAAGCGCGATGAAGGCGTCATCAGCCAGGTCGAATTCATCGACGCGCGCAGCGCGCTCACCAGCGCCGAGCTGAATCACAACGTCACTCGCTTCGACGTCCTGGCACGGCGCGCGGAGCTCGAATACGCGACCTCGACGGGAGAGATCCCGCTCGAGCCGGGAGCCTGATCCATATGCGCATGACTCGCTTGTTTCTCATCGTCGCGGGCGCCGCGGTTCTGGCCGGCTGCAACAGCAAGGCGACCGTCGAAACGCCGGCCGCAACGCTAGTGCGCGTCGCCGCTGCGACCAGTGGGCCGGCCGCGCCTTCGATTCGCACCAACGGCCTGCTCGCGAACAAGGACGAGATCCGCCTGGCGTTCAAGGTCGGCGGCGTCATCCGCAAGCTCACCGTGTCCGAAGGCGAGCGCGTCCGCAAAGGTCAACGCCTTGCAGAGATCGAGCAGACCGAAGTGAATGCGCAGGTCGAGCAGGCGCGGCAGGCGCGCGACAAGGCGAAGCGCGACACGGCGCGCGGCGAGCGACTGTACGAAGACAAGGTCATCAGCCTCGAACAATTGCAGGATCTGCGCACGCAGGCCGCGATGGCCGAGGCGGCGCTGAACTCAGCGCAGTTCAACTGGAACTATGCCGCGATCGTCGCGCCGCACGACGGCACGGTGCTGCGTCGGCTGGCCGAAGAGCGCGAGCTGGTGTCGGCTGGCACGCCGGTGCTGGTGCTCGGCGCGCAGGATCAGGGATTCATCGTGCGCACAGGTCTGGCGGATCGCGAGATCGTACAGGTGCGCCTCGGCGATGCCGCGCAGGTGCGGCTCGATGCGCTGCCCGACGCGACTCTGCGCGGCAAGGTCACTGAAGTTGCGAGCGCCGCCGACGCCGCGAGCGGCATGTTCCGCATCGAAGTGACGCTGGATACGACCGATCTGCCGCTGAAGAGCGGCCTGGTCGCGAAGCTGACGGTCGTGCCCTCGTCGGCCAGCGCGGGCTCACGTGTTTACGTGCCGATCGGCGCGATCGTCGAAGGCGACGGTCGCACCGCGCGGCTGTTCGTGCTCGACAAGGATCGTGCGCGCCGGCGCGACGTCGAAGTCGCATTCATCGAAGGTGACACGGTTGCGCTCGTCGGCGGCGTCGAAGCTGGCGAGCAAGTCATCACCGACGGCGCGCTGTACCTGGAAGACGGCGAGCAAGTCGCGATCGCCGAACCGCTCGCGGAGGTTCGCGGCGGTTACCGTGGAGGCCTGCGATGAGCCCTCTCGAATTTCCGATCCGTCGCTACCAGTTCACGCTCATCGCCTTCGCGATGCTGGTCGCGCTCGGCATCACTGCATACCGCGGCATTCCGCGCCAGGAAGACCCGTACTTCCCGATAGCGACGTTCCAGATCGTGATCGCCTACCCCGGCGCCGAGCCGCAGGACGTCGAGCGCCTGGTGGTGAAGCCGATCGAGGATGAGCTGAACGAGCTGGACGACGTCAAGAAGATCGAGTCGCACAGCAACGACGGCGTCGCGGTGATCGTCGCCGAGTTCGACTCCGCGGTGGACAACGACAAGAAGTACGAAGAGATCGTGCGCGAGATCAACGCGCTGCGCCCGACGCTGCCGCCCGAGCTGACGAAGGTGGAAATCAAGAAGTTCAACCCCGGCCTCGTGAACATCGTGCAGTTCGCGCTGGTGTCGCCGGACGCGCCCTATCGCGAGCTCGAAGACCACGCGCGCGAGCTGAAGGACACGCTCAAGACGCTCGATGGCGTACGCACGGCCGAAACCTGGGCTTACCCGGCCCGCGAACTGCGCGTCGCGCTCGACCTGCCGCGCATGGCGGAGCTGAGACTCGCGCCGGGCCGCGTGATGCAGGCATTGCAAAGCGAAAACGCGAACATTCCCGGCGGCTCGATCGACGTCGGCAGCCGCACCTTCAGTCTCAAGACTTCCGGCAGCTACGAAACGCTCGATGAAGTTCGCGACACGGTCGTGGCCGTCGCCGACGGCCGCAGCGTGCGCGTCCGCGACATCGCCGAGGTGACCTGGGATACGCAAGAGCACACCTACGTCGGCCGCTACAACGGGCAACGCGCTGTCTTCGTGACGGCGAACCAGAAGGACGGTTACAACATCTTCGAAGTCAGGGAGCGCGTCATCGCTGCGGCGAAGCGCTTCGAGACGCAGCTGCCGAAGCGCATCAAGATGGAGCTCGGCTTCGATCAGTCGGAAAACGTCTCGCACCGTCTCGACCGGCTGACGACCGACTTTGGCATCGCGATTGCGCTGGTCGCCATCACGCTGCTGCCGCTCGGGCTGCGGGCCGCGAGCGTCGTGATGATCTCGATTCCGCTGTCGCTGGCGATCGGCCTGGCTGCGCTGTATTTCATGGGCTTCTCGCTCAACCAGATCTCGATCGCCGGGTTCGTGGTCGCGCTCGGCCTGCTGGTCGACGACTCGATCGTGGTGGTCGAGAACATCGCGCGCTTCCTGCGCGACGGGCATTCGCGCATGCAGGCCGCGATCCTCGCGACGCGCCAGATCTTTGAAGCGATCGTCGGTTGCACGGCGACGATCATGTTCGCCTTCCTGCCGCTGATGATGATCGGCGGCACGTCGGGCCAGTTCATCCGCGTACTGCCGACTGCCGTGCTGGTGACGGTCGGCGCGTCGCTGCTCGTCGCGCTGACGATCATCCCGTTCCTGGCGAGCCGCTTCCTCAAGGAGCGCGAAGATCCGCACGGCAACCGGATGCTGCAATGGATCACCGGCGCGATCCATCGCTTCTATCAGCCGATACTGCATCGGGCGCTGGCGCGCCCGAAGCTGACGGTGTGGACGTCGCTCATCGCCTGCGTCGTCGTGATGGTCGGTGTCGGCGGCCTCATCGGCTTCAGCCTGTTCCCGAAAGCCGATACGCCGCACTTCCTGGTCACGGTGGAGACGCCCGACGGCAGCAGCCTCGCCGAGACCGATCGCGCGCTGCGCTTCGTCGAAACGAAGCTGCGCGAGCTGCCGGACCTGAAGTCCTATTTCTCCAACCTCGGTCACGGCAATCCCAGGATCTACTACAACGAGCAAGGCAACGAGGGCGACAGCAGCTACGCGGACGTGTTCGTGAAGCTGTCGAAGTACGATCCGACCGATACGCCGCAGGCGCTCGATCAGCTGCGCCGCGAGCTGGAGAAGTATCCGAACGCACGCATGCACGTGCGCGAGTTCCGCAACGGTCCGCCGATCACTGCGCCGATCGCCGTGCGCGTCATCGGTCCGGACCTGGATCGGCTGCACGAGGTGGCACGCAAGGTCGAGCGCGTCATCGAGGAGACGCCCGGCACGCGCGACGTCCAGAACCCGGTGCGCATGAGTCGCACGAATCTGAGCCTCGACATCGATTCGCAGAAAGCGGCGCTGCTCGGCGTGCCGGCGGTGGAGTTCGACCGCGCGGTCCGACTCGCGGTGGCGGGAATTCCCGCCGGACGCTTCAAGGACAGCGACGGCGAGCAGTACGACATCATGGTGCGCACACCGATCGATGCACGTCCGGACGTGCGTGCGCTCGACCAGGTGCGCGTCGCGACGCTGAACGGCGAAACGCTGCCCCTGAGTCAGCTCGCGCGCGTCGGCTTCAGCTCTGCGCCGAGCGAGATTCACCGCTACAACCGCGAGCGCGCCGTCACGATCGATGCGGACGTGAAGAGCGGCTACAACACGGATCGAGTGACCAAGGCCGTGCTCGAACGACTCGATCAGATGGAGTGGCCGCGCGGCTACTCTTACGTGCCGGGCGGCGAGCTCGAGACGCGCACCGAGAGTTTCGGCGGCCTGCAGTCGGCGCTCATCATCGCGCTGCTCGGCATCGTCGCGATCCTCGTGCTGGAGTTCGGCAACTTCAAGAGCACGCTGATCGTGCTCACCGTCGTGCCCTTCGGTATCGCCGGCGGCATCCTGCTGCTGGCGCTCACCGGCAACACGATTTCCTTCACTGCCACGATCGGCTTCATCGCGTTGATCGGCATCGAGACGAAGAACTCGATCCTGCTGGTGGACTTCACCAATCGTCTGCGAGCCGAGGGAGTGCCGCTCGACGAAGCGATCGAGCGCGCGGGCGAAGTGCGCTTCCTGCCGATCCTGCTGACCAGCGCGACCGCGATCGGCGGCCTGCTGCCGCTGGCGCTGCAGAACTCCGCGATGTACTCGCCGCTGGCGTGGGTGATCATCGGCGGCCTGCTCTCCTCCACTGTCGTCGCCCGCATCGTCACGCCGGCGATCTACAAGCTGATCCCGCCGACGATCGAAGTGACGGCGCCCGGTCGTCCCCGCGAAAGCGGGGACCCATCCGATCTGGATTCCCGCGTGCGCGGGAATGACGGAATTCCGATCGTAGACCGAACCCCCTTCGCCCTCCGTCCTCAATCTGAAGAGATGCGGCGGAGGGCTTTTTTTTAGCGCGGAATGATCGAGATCTTGCCGTCGCGCTCCAGGATCGCGTGACGGATCTGGTCCATGCGCTCGAGCCCGTGGATCTCGCGCGCCGCGTCCAGCACGTCCTCCTCGTCGACGCGCGACTTGTCCATGCGCTGCTTGAGCGGCTTGCCGTCGGCGACGATCACCAGCGGAATGTCGTCGAGCAGCCGATCGAACCATTTCGAGCGCTGCTTGAGCAGCGACATCAGGATGTTGAGCCCGATCAGCGTCGCGACCACGATGGCGCTGTTGATCATCGAGTTGTCCTCGCCGATCAGCGCCTGTTGCGTAGCTTCGCTGATGATCAGCAGCAGCACGAAATCGAAAGTCGTGATCTGCGCCAGCGTGCGCTTGCCCGTGAGGCGCAACAGCAGCAGCAGGAAAAGGTACACGAGCGCCGGGCGGATGACGGATTCCATGAGGCCTCCGGGTTGCGATCAGGGATAAGCGAGCTGCGAGATCTCGACGCGGCGCGCCGCCGTCGATGCTGACGCCTGACGTATGGCGCCACAGCCGCTGCGGTCGGATGTGAAATGAGATCGAGGCGCCGGGCGCGGCGCTCGCGAACTCGTACACGATGCGCGGGCCGCTCAGTCGCACCGAGGCCGGCTCGGGAGTGATGCGCTCGACGCGAAACGCTTCCAGGTAGTCCGCATCGATCTCGATGCGATTGACCCCCTGTGCGCTGCCGGTCGGCGTGACGAGGAGATCCGTCGACAGGCTATAGCGCACGAAGCGCTCGTACTCGACACGACCTGCCGCGCCATCGGCGTGCGCACGACTGAGCGGACCGTTGCCGAACAGACCGCCCAGCGCGAGTGCCAGGAATAGCGCGACCAGCGCCCAGCCGATGCGCTGGATGTGCCACTCGCGCTGGTGAAACTTCAGCTGCGCATCGAGACCTTCTGGAACGTGGCTTCGACTCATGTGCTTGTCCTCCGTTTGCTGCCGAACGCATGGGTTGTCGCACCGGTTGCACGACTTGTTACACTGCGTTGGCAGCGCGAGCGACTGGAGACTTCCGTGAAAATCGAGACGATATCGATACGCGTAGGCCGCGACATCGAGGCAGCGACCGGCGAAGTCGCACCCGCAGTGCACCTGAGCACGACTTACGAGCGCGATGCGGACGGCGAGTTCTCGCGCGGCTACTCCTATGTCCGCCCCGACAATCCGAGCCGCCGTGCGCTCGAACAATGCATCGCGGCGCTCGAAGCGGGCGGCGACGCGACAGCGTACTCGTCCGGCTCGGCCGCCTCGCTCGCGGTGTTCAGCCTGCTGCGTCCCGGCGATCACGTGATCGCACCGATCGAGATCTATCACGGCACGGCGAAGCAGCTGCGCGACATCATCGGGCCGATGGGCGTGAGCTATTCGTTCGTCGACCTGACGAAGACCGAAGCGCTGCGTGCCGCGCTCACCGACAAGACGCGCCTGGTGTGGATCGAGACGCCTTCCAATCCGATGCTGAACATCAGCGACATCGAGACCATCGCCGAGCTCGCGCACGGCCGCGGCGCGATCGTCTGTTGCGACAACACCTTCGCGACGCCGGTGTGGCAGAAGCCGTTCGAGCTCGGCGTCGATCTCGTGATGCACTCGAGCACGAAGTATTTCGGCGGTCACAGCGACGTGATGGGTGGCGCAGTGATCGCGCGCGATCGCGGCGGACTCTCCGATCAGCTGCGCGACTACCAGGCGACGGCCGGCAACGTGCCCTCGCCTTTCGATTGCTGGCTCGTGCGCCGCAGCCTGACGACGCTAGCGTGCCGCGTGCGCGCGCAGACGCACACAGCCGAGCGGCTCGCGCACTTTCTGCAGCGCCATCGCAGCGTCGAACGCGTGTTCTATCCGGGTCTCGAATCGCACCCGGGACATGCCATAGCACGCAAGCAGATGAGCGGCTTCGGCGCGATGCTGTCGTTCTGCGTGCGCGGCGGACGGGATGAAGCGTTCACGGTCGCCGCGCGCACGAAGTTGTTCACGCGCGCGACGAGTCTCGGGGGAGTCGAGTCGCTGATCGAGCATCGCAAGTCGGTGGAAGGGCCGCACTCCGTGACGCCGGAGAATCTGTTGCGGGTGTCGGTGGGCTTGGAGAATGCGGAGGATTTGATCGCGGATTTGGAAGAAGCCCTGTCAGGCTGAAGCCTGACCCACACCAATAGTCCCCAGGCTCCTATCTCCTGTCCCCTGTGGGTCAGGCTTTAGCCTGACTCTTACTTCCTCTCCCCCATCGCCAGCCGCAACCCCAGCCCTATAAACACGCTCGCAGTAACCCACCGAAAGACCCTCTCGCCCGGCCCTTTCGTCCCGATCCACCTTCCCGCCGACGCAGCCAGATACGCCACGCCAACATTCACCAGCGTCCCCGAGCAGTTGAACAGACACCCGAGCACGACGATCTGCAGCGCCACCGACCCGCGCTGCGGATCCACGAACTGCGGCAGGAACGCGAGGAAGAACAGCGCAACTTTCGGATTCAGGATGTTGGTGACCGCGCCCTGGCGAAAGATCGTCCACTCGCTGGCGCGATCCAGCGGCTTGCCGGATACAGGACCGCTCTTGCTGCGCAACGCTTGCACGCCCAGCCAGATGAGATACGCCGCACCCGCGAAGCGCACGATTTCATAGGCAAGCGGCAAAGCACGCAGCAGCGCCGCGAGTCCCGATGCGATCAAAACGGTGTGGACGACGGAGCCGGCGGCGATGCCAAGCGCCGATATCACGCCTGCGCGTCGCCCTTGCGTGAGGCTGCGCGTCGAGACGTAAAGCATGTCGGGGCCGGGCGCGAGGTTCAGCGCCAGCGTCGCGGTCATGAACAGCGCGAGTGACGTCAGGTCAACCATGCTCGCCGCGCCCCAGCTTCACCAACGCGTCGCCGGTCACTCGATGGACGGTCCACTGATCCATCTGCACCGCGCCGAGACTCTTATAGAAGTCGATCGCGCGCACGTTCCAGTCGAGCACCGACCATTCGAGCCGGCCGCAGCCCCGCTCCAGCGCCGTGCGCGCCAGGTAGCGCAGCAGCTCTTCGCCGCAACCCTGGCCGCGAAACTTCTGCCCGCACGTAGAGATCCTCGAGGTAGATGCCGGGCTTCGCGAGGAAGGTCGAGAAGTTGTGAAAGAACAGCGCAAAGCCGGCGACCTCGTCGCCGATCCGCGCGATCACGACCTCGGCAGCCGGACGCGGGCCGAACAGCTGCTCGCGGAGCTGCTCTTCGGTGGCCTGGCATTCGTGGAGCAGGCGCTCGAACTCGGCCAGCTCGCGGATCAGCTGCAGGATGATGGGTGCGTCGGCCGGCGTCGCCGGCTTGATCCGGATCGTCATGAGGCTCCCCAGTCTATCGGTCGAAAGCGGCCGAGGCCCTTTCGACATGGCCCGGCAAAAGGCGTGGCTTTTGCCCGGCTCACTCTCACGAGCGCGGAATCATAGCTTGCATCGTTAAATCAATCGATATACTTTTGGCGCAGGCACTCGCTTTTATGTTCCTCCGCTAAAAAAATAGTGAACGATGACTGAGGCCACCAAACTGCCGCTGAACGCGCTGCGTGCGTTTGAAGCAGTCGCTGCCCATCTCAGCTTCACCAGCGCCGCGCACTCGCTCAACGTCACGACCGCGGCGGTCAGCTCGCACATCAAATCGCTCGAAGAGTTCCTGGAGACGCCGCTGTTCGTGCGGCACAGCCGCTCGGTTCGGCTCACGCCGCAGGGTGCGCGGCTGCTGCCCGGAATCCAGCGCGGCATGGGCGAGCTCACCCGCGCAGTCGAGCAGCTGCGCCAGGATCGCAGCAGCGGCCTTCTCAACATCAGCCTGCTCGGCTCGTTCCTGCAGAAGTGGCTGCTGCCGCGGCTCGGCGATTTCTATCAGAAGCATCCGGAAGTCGACCTGCGCTTCAACGCGAGCCGCGAGCTGGTCGACTTCATGCAGACCGACTTCCACGCGGCCGTCCGTTACGGCACCGGCAACTGGGCGCAACTGCACGCGGAAAAGATGCTCGATGACTGGGTGTTCCCGGTCACGAGCCCGGCGCTGCTCGCGAAGCTCGGGCCCATCGAGACGCTGGTCGACCTGAACAAGTACAAGCTGCTGCACAGCTCCAGCGAGCCGTGGCAGGACTGGCTGCGGCGCGTCGGCGGCGACACGCTGCGCGCCGAGCGCGGACCGGTGCTGGACGACTCCGCTTCCGTGCTGGCCGCGGCCGAGCAAGGCCATGGCCTCGCTCTCGCACGCTGGTCGCTGGTTGCGGGGGACCTGGCCGCGGGCCGCCTCGTGCGGCCCTCCGGCCAGAGCGTGCGCCAGCGCAACTCTTATTACTTCGTGGCTCCGTCCCACCACTTCGAGCTGCCGAAAGTCATCCGTTTCCGCGACTGGCTGCGCGAAGTGTGCAGTCAGTTCCCGCCGCCCGAAGGCGAGCGGCTGGAACCGTAAGACTGCAACGCGACGACCACGCTGATCACGATCAGGAACAGCGGATATTCCCAGCCGCCGTTCGGCGCGCTGAACACCCAGCCGTTGCCGAGATGCACCCACATCGCGCCGAGCAGCACGGGCACGAGAGCGAGCGCGACCCAGCGCGTTGCGATGTTGAGCACGAGCAGGACGCCACCGATGGCTTCGAGCGCGAACACGACATACGCGAGCGATGCCGGCAGGCCGATCGAGTCGAAGTACTGCGCGGTGCCGGCGAGCGTGAACGTGAAGTACTTCAGCACGACGCTGTGCGCGATGAACATGATGCCGAGCGCGACACGCAGCAGCGTGTCGCCGACGAGAGCAGGCGTTTTAAGGACGGCGGTATTCATGACGGCGCTCCTCACTGCTCGACCGGCAGATTGCTTTTCTGCCAGGCCTCGAAGCCGCCTTCCATCTCCACGACGGCAATGCCGGCCGAGGCAAATTCGACGGCTGCGGCCGCCGCGAGCTTGCAGGTCTGGCTGTAGCAATAAATGACCGCTGTGCGATCTTTCGACAGGCCGGCCAGCGTGTGCCACTTGCCCTGCGGCAGGTTGATCGCGCCTGGAATGTGGCCGGCGCGGTAGTCGCTCGGCAGGCGCACGTCGACGACGGTTATGGGCTCCTTGCGCTTGATCTGGCCGTCGAGCTCGAATGGACCGGTGACGAAGGCCAGCTTCTGCGCGAAGTAGTCGCGCGCCTGGCGGGTATCCTGGATTTGCATGATGGGCACCTCGGTATGGATGATGAGTCAGGCTGAAGCCTGACCCGCAGGTTAGGGACCGAAGCGCCGCGGATCATCGGGCTGGGCGGCATGAGATTTATTCCGATGCAGAACCTCACCGACATCGCGATCTTCGTCAAAGTCGTGGAGCTGTCGAGCTTTACCGCGGCCGCGGAGGCTCTCGACATGTCGCAGCCGGTGGTGAGCAAGGCGGTGACCCGCCTCGAGGAAAAGCTCGGCGCGCGGCTGCTCAATCGCACGACCCGCCGGCTCAGCCTGACCGAGGCGGGCTCGGAACTGTATGGCCGCAGCGTGCGGGCGCTGGCGGAAATCGAGAACGCAGAGTTGGAAGTCGCGCGTTTTCAGACCGAGCCCCGCGGCCTGCTGCGCGTGTCGGCGCCGATGAGCTTCAGCATCCTGCAGCTCGGGCCGGCGATGCAAAGCTTCCTGACGCGTTTTCCCGGCGTCACGCTGGAGCTGAGCCTCGACGATCGCCAGGTCGATCTGGTGGAAGAAGGCTTCGATGTCGCCGTACGCATCGGCCGGCTGCAGGACTCGAACCTGATCGCGCGCAAGATCGCGCCGTGCCGGCAGGTGTTGTGCGCTTCGCCTGCTTATCTCGCCCAACGCGGTGAGCCGGAACGGCCCGAGGATCTGCTCGAGCACAGCTGCATCTTGTATTCGCTGCTCAGCGCGCCGCGCGAGTGGCGACTGGTCGGGCCGGACGGTGAGCTGCACACGGTGCCGATCAACGGCTCGCTGCAGTCGAACAACGGCTTGGTGAATCGAGCTGCGGCGCTCGCGGGCGGCGGCATCGTGCTGCTACCGACTTTCTACCTGGGTGAGCAGCTACGCAGCGGCGCGCTCAAACCGGTGCTGTGCAAGTTCAAGCCGCAGGAGCTGGCCGTTTATGCCGTCTATCCCGAGCGCCGCAACCTGATGCCGAAGGTGCGGGCGTTCGTTGACTTTCTGGCGACGACGTTCGGGCCGGAGCCGCCCTGGGAACAGGGCTGGACGCTCCCGGGATGAGACAACACGGCAAAAAAGGCAAAAGAAAGGGCGGCTCTCGCGAGCCGCCCCTCAACGGTCAACATCCCCCTGACTCTTACCTTTTACTCCGCACTGAAGCGTTTGCGCAATCCCAACTTGTAAATGCGGCCCCAGCGCGCTGGAAGTGAACGGGTCGTAGGACAGGTCCAGGCGCGCGAACGGACGGGTCTTCGTCGGTCAGATTCTCGACCGTCAGGCTCAGCGTCGTCTCCCACGGCAGCTGCAGCAGATAGCTCAGGTCGTGGAACATCGTGCTCGTCGATGGTCTTGCCGGCCGTGATCGCGATGCCATTGGTCGCCAATGACGGCAGGAACTCGGCGACGCGCTGATCGATGTAGTCGTCGATGTAGTTCATCGTGTAAGCGGATGTTGTGCGCGCCCGTTCGAGTACTCGGCGAACACGTTACCCTTCAGCTGCGGCAGCGGGAATGCAGTTGTCTGGTAGTTCAGCTGGCCCGACCGCGTCGAACGCCGCGGCCACCGGTTGCCGTCGACGAACGTCGCATCGATGTCGTACTTCAACACGTACGTAGCGTTGAGACCGATTGGCCGTGCGAGCCCCCCATGTCCCAGTCGAACTGGGCGCTGAGATCGATACCGTCGGTCTTCACGTTCGGGCCCGTTGAACACGTTGATGTCGAGGCGCGCGATGTTGGCCGTCGTGCAATCCGCGTCGTTGATCACGCCGTCGTTGCTTGCACGTCGCGGAAGGCGAAGCGGCCCGCCAGCGGGTTGGCGAGACCGCCGACGCACGTGGCGCCCGTGCCGAATACGAAGTTCGTGATGCCGCGCGACCGGCTCGTTCACGAGCCGGGCTGCTCGAAGTCGAATGACCAGTAGTCGAGCGATGCGTTGAAGCCGCCGGCCTTGACCAGCATGCCGACATTGAACGTCGAACGCGTTTTCGGGCTTCAGGTTCGGGTTGCCGAAAGTGCGAATCGCGCGGAACGTGCCGGCCACGTTCTGCAGACTCGTCACGCTGTTCGGATCCGCCTGCTGCAGCGCCGGGCCGCGGAATGTAGTTCCTACCGAGCCGCGCAGCGCGAACGAGTCGACCAGCTGCCAGCGCAGCGACAGCTTCGGATCGAACGTCGAGCCGATGCCACTGCCGTAGTCTTCGTAGCGCGCCGCCAGCTGTGCCTGGAAGCTGTCGGTGATCGGCAGGCTCAACTCGGCGAACACCGCACTGACGTCACGGTCGAGATCGCGGTTCGCCGCGCCGCCCAGGAACAGCAGTGCACCGGTCGGCGCGGCCAGCTGCGCCGGCGTGCAAGCGGACGGCCCGACGATTCGCCGTCGACACCGAATTGACGCAAGGCGTGACCGCGAAGTTGTTCAGGTCGCTGTAGGTCGCTTCGAAGGTGTCTTCACGGTACTGCACGCCCGCTGCCCAGCCGAGCGCGCCGCCCGGCAAATCGATGCCGGTCGTCGCCGCTCAGGACCGCGTCGAACACCATGAGCGGTGGTCTGCTGCTCGGTCGAAACGACCGGGAACATCCAGTCGATCAGCTCGGGATTGTCGTTGGACAGCGCCGCGTTGAACTGCGAGTTCGGCGCGCCGGTGATGCCATTGCGCGGGAATGGCATTGTTGAACGGGTTGTACCAGAAGCAGCCGTTCGCTCCGGGCGTGTTCGCGGCAACGTTGCAGTTCGGGCCGCCGAGGCCGCGCAACGCCAGCTGATAGCGATTCACGACGGTATCGCGGCCGTCGCGCGTAGCGTTCTGCTCCATGTAGGTCGCGGCAACATCCCAGGACAACGAATCCGAGATGTCGCCGTTCAATCCGGCCGAAACCCGGTAGCCGTCGTAGGTGCGCGGGCCCTCCGAGGAGTCCGTAGCCGAACAGCGGGTTGCCGCCGAGAGCGAACGGCCGGTTGGCGATCAGCAGTGCCGCCGATACCCGTAGTGGCGGCGGAAGACACCGTCGGGTTCTGGCCGCGACGAATGGCGCGAATCCCGGATTGGTCACAGGCACGAAGTACTGCCCGGATTGGCAACCGAGGTGCCGCGCAGTCAAGAGCGAAGTCGGAGCCTGTAGCGCTGCGTAGGACGGCGACGTCCGGTAAATCCGGGATATCCGTGTCGGCGTACATCGCCTTCGACGTGGAAGCTGGTCGACTCAGTGATATCGAGGTTGTAGTCCGCGTAGACCTGCCAGCGATCTTCCTCTTCGGTCAGTGCGTCGTACACCGAGTACTGCCAATAGCAGACCGGCGCGCCGGTGGCAGTCACGCCGGGAAAGCCGCCAAGCGCGTGCGCACTGCGGGTCGCGCAGTAACGCCGGCGACCGAGCGTGCGGCGTGGCGCCGCAGCGGAATGAACGAGTGCGGGTTGCCGGAGGCCGACCAGCCGCCCTGCGGATTCTCCAGGTAATCCTTGGCCGCCCAATCGCGGTCGCGCACGAACAGCTCCGAGCGGTGCTGGTAACCGACGGCAAACAACGCGTTGGAACGATCGTTGCCCCAGCCGAAGGCGCCGCTGGCGGTGTAGTCGCCGTCGGAGTCCTCGATCTGCTTGAAGTCGCGCGCCGACGTCGACGCCGCGCAGATTCTCCTTGGTGATGAAGTTGACGACGCCGCCGATGGCGTCGGAGCCGTAAGTCGCCGCGGCACCGTCCTTCAGCACTTCGACGCGGCCGATCGCGGCCAGCGGAATGAAGTTAGTGTCCACAGCGCCGAACAGGAATGGGCTATGCACCATGCGCCGTCCATTCAGCAGCACCAGCGTGCGTGTCGGGCCGAAGCCGCGCAGGTTGACGCTGCCCGAGCCCTCGGTGCCCTGGGCGCGCGCGTCGAACTGGTTGGTGTCGCCGAGCACGCCAGCGCTGACGCTGAGATCCTTGATGATCTCGAGCGTCGGAGGGCGAGCCCTGCTTGGCGAGGTCCTCGGCGGAGATGACATCGACCGGCAGCGCTGCATCCTCGGCCGTGCCGCGAATGTAGGAACCGGTGACGATGACGACTTCGGCAACCTCGCTGGTCTGCTGCGCCAAAGCGGTGCTGACCGCCGTGGCGAGAATTCCGCAGGCGCCGGACATGAGCAATGCGCGCTTGATGTTCACTGTGACCCCCTAGGCCGGCGATATGCGGGCCTGAAATCCATGAGTTCTGTTTTGCAACACGACACGGCGACGCTCGCGCGCACCGCGACGAATCCTGAGTGCTGGCCCGAACGACTTTCGTTCTTGAGCCCGCACGTGCAACGAATGCACAAGGGAGAGGCAATACGAAGAGGGCAGCGCCAGCGCCATGTTGTTCTTTACGTGGCGCACGCCAAGCGGATGCGTTGTCGTCTCAACCGCGACAGCGTGCATGACACGCTTCACGAGCAACCCCCTCTGCATCACTCCATCGACCTTGTTTTTTCCGCGCGACAACTCCGCGCGCGAAAGGACCTTTGTAGGCCGGCGTCGTAATTTCCGCCACGCAGGCATCGCGCCCTTCAGATGCGGTGCGCTCTGCAAAACTAGGCAAAAATCAGCGCTGTATACTTCGCGAAGTGTTTTACGTGAACACCTCCGCGGCGGTCAAGAGGGCCCGTAGCACTGATCCAACAGTCGTCGTTCAGCGCACTTCGTCGCGCGCGGCGAACGCTGCTTCGAGCGCAGTCGTCAACGGCTTCATGAAGAACGAATCCTGCGGCATCGACGCGACGTGGATCGCGCGTTGTGCGAGCGCATCGGCGACTATCGGCCCGACTGCGGCTACGCGCGTGCGCGCGAGTGCAGCCTGCACCTGCGACGCAGGTGCGATTGCAAACAAACGATCGACTTGAGCAGTGCTGGTGAACGCGATCGCATCGACCTCGCCGCGCAACATGCGATCGAGCAGCGCAGTCACGGCAGCATCGTCGCTCTTCGTCGCGTAGACGTAAGGTGCAACTGCGTGCACGCGCGCGCCGGCGCCTTTCAGGAAATCGATCAGCGGTGCGTTGGGCTCCGTGCCGTAGAGCTGCACACCTACGTTCCGATCGACGAGTTGCTCCGCAGCGAGCGACGCGATGACACCGGCGGTGGTCGGCGTCTGCGCGGCGATGTCGGACTTGAGTCCGAGCTCGCGCAAAGCGCGCGCCGGTTTCGGTCCGCGAGTGATCTTGCGTACGCGCGCCAGCTGCGCGACGAAATCTTCCCGCAGCGAGGGCTCGTGCTTGTCGATGCAGGCGAGCAGCCGTCGCAGTCCTTCGCCCGTGAGCAGAATCAGGTCGTCGCACGCACCGCGAGCGAACCAGCGAATCCAGTCGAGCACCGGCGCCGGATCGGGCGCATCGAGAATCGTCACGAGCGGACAGCGCAACACGGTCGCGCCGCGTCGCTCCAGCATCGCTGCAAAAACATCCAGCTCCCGTGTTTCCGGGACGGCGATGGTGCGGCCGGCGAGAGTTTGCTCGGACATGGCTGACTCGAAGGCTAACACCCCGCAGCGCTCCTGGGTCAGAAGGAGGAGGCGAACTCCGTGGTCCGCGTGCAATGCTCGCCATTGCATCCGGTGGTGGGGCAGACCAGCGACACCTTGCATGAGCCGAGCTGGACGAAGTCACGCTCGCCGCGTACCAGGATCCCTTCGACTTCGTGCGTGTCGCTGTTGAACACCGGCGAGCCGGAGTTGCCGCTGTAAGTGTCGAGGTTGGCCACGAAGAACGCAGTCGCTGCATTCTCGCGGACCGCCGCGCCGCCGCCGAACTTGGCGGGCAGTCCGAGAGGATGCCCGATGACGTGTACGTGTTGCTGGTCCGCGATCTTGCCCGAGCGCCGGATCCGCGCCACGCGATGACCTTCGACCTCGCGGTCGAGGCGCACCAGCGCCCAGTCCGGACCGTTCGCCGTGAGGCGCAGGTCTTCGATGGCGGCGCCACGATAGATCTCCTTCTTGGAAATCGTGGTCTGTGCCGTTTTCGCGTCGCGCATGCGATATCCGAACACGAAGCGCAGCGTTGTTACGTTTTTCTTCGTGACGAGGTGACCCGCCGTCGCAACGATCCGGGGCGCGACCAGCACGCCGGTACCTTCGCCCCCAGAGGGCTGCTCCTGAAAACGCTCCTGCACGCACACTCCCTTTGCGTCGCGCAGCGACTGTGTCTGCAGCTTGGCGGTTCCGTCTGAGTTGTCCACGATGTCATTGGCGAAAAACAAAGCTACGACGCTATCGGCATCGGCGAGATCCGCTGGCGAGTGCAGGTCGAAGAGGTCGAGACGGTCGTCCGTCCCATACAGTGCCATCTGGAACTGCCGCAGCGTCTGCACGAGCACCCGATCGCTGACATCGCCAAGAGCGGTGACACGGCCGGACTGCCGCGCATGCAATTCGGCTCGCAGATCCGCGATGGAGAGTCGGCTCAGAATTTCGACTTGCATGGTCGTTCCCCCCGTTCTTCTCCCTTCCTCTTCTGTCCTTGGAGCCGCGGCGGTTACTGCTGCGAGTGCGTGACTTGAATTCGATAGCGTTCGGTGCCGCGCTCAACGCCGTCGGCAGGCGCGACGACGACGTCGTAGCGACCCGGCGGGATCCGTGGCGCGTCGAGAAAGATGCGCACGAATCCGTCGCTGTCGGCCGTCACGGGCGTGTCCGAGCTGCGCGCACGGGCCGGGGCGCTTTCGATGTGCACCTGATAGCGGCCGGAAGCCGTTGCCTGGTCCGGGAGTATTTGCAGCACAATGACCCGCGTCTCGCGGGGCACCAGGATTTCACTCTCTTTCGCTGCTGCACGGGTTCCGGCGAGCAGATGTGTGGAGATTTGCGACAAAGCGGGCGTGCCGGTCGCAATCTCCGCCAGGGAAGTGGCGACAGGAATATCCGTGCTCCTCATCGTGCGGTACAGCACCGCGGCCGCCACGATGATCAACACCGAGGCCGCAGCCGCCAGTGGCAACAGGCGGGCTCGCGAACGCTGCACCAGCAGCTCATCGAGCTCGTTCCTTCGCTCAAGTTCCTTGAGACCGCAGCGCAGCCGCAACCTGACATCGACTTGCTGCGCGAGGCTCGGGTTGCACACCAGACGCTCTTCGAACTCCGCCAGCTCCCCAGGCGACATCCGTCCCCCGCAGTACCGATCGATTGCTGCGTCTGCCTCCTCGGGTGTGTATCCCACCATCAGTCCCCCGCAAGTCACGCAAGCGCAAGACAGAAGAGATCGCCCCTGCCAATACCTTTCTTCTGCAGCAAGTCGAGGAATCGATTACGGGCCCGGAACAGAATGATATTGAAGCTCGGCTCGCTCAAGCCCAGATCCCGGCAAATGCTCTCCTTGTCCTCGTCACGCAGGTAGTACCGCACGAGCAGGAGACGGTCACGGGCGGATTTGAGCTCCTGCAGCACGGTGCGAACGGCCACCGCCGCGGAGCGGATGTGCGCCTGGTTCTCCTGCCCCGGCGCATCGTCCATCGCGTCCTCCAGCTCGTCCGAACCCGTGCTCGTCCGACGCCTGCGCTGCTTGCGATGTTCGGCCATGGCGAGATTGCGGGCAGTCTGGGCGATGAACGCCGGCAGGCGCGTGGGGTCGCTGAGAGGATCCGAACGCAGGCGCTTGAGAACGACGATGAGCGTTTCCTGACACAGCTCTTCCGCCAACGCGAAGTCGCCCGTGGCCCGGCTCAAGATCTGCTTCACGCCCGCACTGAACCGCCGATAGAGCTCCGTCTCCGCATCCTCATCGCCTCTGCTGATGCGATCCGCAAGCTCCGCATCCGCGATCCCCGCCGGATTCATTACTAAAGACCACCCCGTGTCTTGCGCCGCATCGTGGCGTATCCGCTGCACATCGTCCAGCACTCATTGACTTGAGCGCGAGGTCTCCGGCACGCTTCTTCTGCAGGGATCAGCAGACGACATAGAAGCACAAAGCGATCCACTCATGACCCAGGGATCCAGCGGATGGCGGGTGCTCTGCGCGGCCGGCTTTACCGCAATGGTCGTCGGGAATGCTGCGGCGGCGCAGACGCCATCGCTCGCCGCCTGCGAGATCGCACCGCTCTCGATCGCACAATCCCTCGACATTCCCGCTGCAGGTAAGCAGACGGTACGTCGAGTCATTGATGTGCCAGCTGATGCGGATATCGAGGTCGTCGCGACGGAGCAGAACATCGATGTGGTGCTGGAGCTGCCTGAGTTCGCCAGCATCGCCGACAATCCGGCGCGGCGTCTCGGGCCGCAGCGCATCGTTGTTCGGACCGGTCGCAAACCTCAGCTCATCGTCGAGATTCGAGGCAAGGAACGCGATGCCGCACCCGGGCATGTGCACATCGACGTCATACGGCTGGCACGCGCACGCAGTCGATGCGAAACGGCTCGCGAGTTACTCGCCAAAGGCGACGCGCACTATGCGCGTGCGCAACTGGCAGCGACCAGTCAGCGAGCGGCACCTGCAGGTCACGTCCGCCACGGATACACGGAGGCAGTATCTAGCTATGACGCTGCAGTTGGAGCTTTAGCGAGCGAGGGTCCTAGCCTGTTACTGGGACAAGCGCTGCTCTCGGCGGCTGCTACGTCTTACCAGGATCTGCAGGACTGGAACGGCGCCGCCGCGCGGTCGGAGCGCGCCGCATCAGTGTGTCGGGACGTCGCTAATACCTACGGCGCTGCGCGGGCACGAGCGATGAGCGCCGCAGCCGGCATGGAGGTCGCTCTATCGATGCCGTCGGGGCCGAACTCGACACGCTCGTCTTCCGCCATGGCGATGCTGGCCGACGCCCGGGAGAGCTTCGACGAAATCGCCGCGTTGCATGCGCAACGGGGCGAGCGCTTCGACCAGGCCCTCGCGCTCAACAACCTCGGCATCGCGTATTACTACGAAGGCCAGTTCGATCGAGCTTTGCGCGCTTACGCTCTGGCGCGGCCGATCTACGCGGCGCTGCAGGAGCGTCAGCGAGAGGCGCAGGTACTGCAGAACATGGCGTTGATCGAGTACGAGCTCGGGCGCTTCCGGAGCGCACGCCAGGCGTTCCTCGACGTGCAGGCGCTGCTGGACGAGAGCGAGAACGCGAAGCTCTATGCCGACGTTCTCAACAATCTTGCGCTGGCGGAGCTCGGAGCCGGCTATCTGGACGCAGCGCTCGATCACTATTCGGCAGCGCTACAGATATTGACCCGGCTGCAATCGCCGCGCGAGCAGGCACGCAGCCTGCATGGCATCGGCGCGGTCTACTACGCGATGGGAGACGGCGCGCTAGCAACGGGGTATTTCCATCGCGCCCTGACCTTGCGAACTTCGGCGCTGGACGCCCGTGGTCGCATGGCGACGTTGCGCGCACTCGCGAACGTGTCGAGTGATGAGAAACGCTACGTGGAAGCGCTCGCGCTGCATGAAGAAGCACTGTCGCTCGCCGTCGCACCGACGTTGCAAACGCGGATTCTGGTGCAACTCGCCAACACTCGGGCCGCGCTGGGCCAGCGTGCAGAGGCACTCGAGGCAGTCAACAAGGCGCTCTCACTGGCGTCCGATCAAGACCGCATCGCGACAGCGCGGGCCTGGGCAATGCGCGCCGGCCTGCTCGTGCGGCAGAGCGATCTCATCGGCGCAACTCGCGATGTGCAGGCTGCGCTGCCCGTGTTTCGAACGTTCGAATCTCTGCAAGACGAGATGAGTGCGCTGCTGTTGAGCGCGCGCATCCATGAAGCCGGCGGCGTAGCACGCGACGCCGAGTCGGCAGTCGATGCCGCACTGACGCTTGCCGAAAAGCTCAGAGTCCAGAGCGCGAATCCGGAGATCCGGGCTGCGTTGTGGCGCATGGCGCGTCCCGCCTTCGATCTGAAGATCCGGCTGTCGTTGCAGAGCGGTTCGCGCGACGGCACTACTGCCTCCTCATCGCAGAAAAAGGCGCTTGCCGCACTCGAACTCGCCGAGCAATTCCGCGGACGGGCGTTGGCCGATTACAGACGTCTGACAGTCGCAAGCGCGTTCGTGCCGGATGCGACGAACACCGCTCGCCGGGAAGCGCTCTACATGGACCTTGGCGAGCGCCGCGCGCAGCTCGAAACCCGACTCGAACGCGCCGGCGAGCGAGGCGGCGAGCTGGATCCAACTGTCATCGCGATCCGCAACGACATCGCCACACTCGGGCGCGAGATCGATCGCCTCAACTCAGCGTTGGCCGTGGCAGGCGCCGACGCACCGCGCGCGCAGAAGTTCGCGACCGGGCTGCGCGGCTGGGCTGCAACAATTCCCGAGGATGCGGCAGTAATTGAGTACTGGCTCAGCGAGCGCGCAGCGCTCGCATGGATCCTCACGAAGAATCGCGTAGACATGATCGAGCTCAATGCAACTGCCGATATTGATACCCGGGCGAGGCACTTGCAGGAGAGCGTCGTCGACTTCGGCAGCTTCAGTGCGGAAGAGCGGCAAAGCCGAGCGAGAGCTCTTGCGCAGCTCATCATCGCACCGCTCCCGGCCTATGCGCTGCGCAAGAGAACTCTCATCTTCATTCCGGACGGTGCGCTGCATGCAGTGCCGTTTGCAACCTTGGCTTGGGGAGAAGCAAACAGTGCGCAGGACCTCGTGCTGCAGCACGATGTGGCGATCGCTGCGTCGCTCGCCGATCTGACCGGCGCATTTCCCGAGCACCGTACCAACTTGCCCGCCGCTGTGTTGATCCTCGCCGACCCGGTCTATTCGCGCGATGACGAGCGCGTCGCGGGCACGACGATCGATGGCGACACGCCCCAGGCGACACAGATGCGTCGGCGCGGCGCGAGCGGCAACGATCGCTTCCGCCGCCTGTACGGCGCTCAACGTGAGGCGAGCGCGATCGTCGCATTGTTTCCTCCCGGCACCGTCGACCGCATCGAGGGGTTGGGCGCGACTCGCGAGGAGTTTCTGAGGCGAGACCTGTCGCGCTATGGCTATATCCATGTCGCCGCGCACGCGGTGAGCGACGCGGCTTCACCGAAGCTCTCGCGCATCGTGCTGAGCACGGTCGACGCCGCGGGCAAACCGCAGGTGGGCGACGTGTTTGCTGGAGACCTGGCACTGCGCCGGCTGAACGCGGATCTCGTAGTGTTCAGCGGATGCGAGACGGCCCTCGGCCAGGAAGTCGCCGGCGAAGGGCTCGTCGGTCTGCAGTACGCCGCCCATGCGAGCGGCGCACGTGCCGTGGTGGCGTCGCTCTGGGAGGTATCGGATCGCGCCAGCGCTTCGCTGATGGCGGATTTCTATGCGCGCCTCACCAAGGAGCGCCTGGCGCCGCGAGTAGCGCTCGCCGAAGCGATGCGGCGCGCGCGCACGCGCTACTCCGATCCGGTGCTCTGGGCCGGTTACCAGATTTCGATATCCGCCGGTACGCCGCTGCACTGAGCGTTCCGGCGTTGCGCGCACCTTCTTTCCTTACAGCGGAGAAAAACAATGGCCAACGATTACTGGTACCGACGGGTGTGGAAGGTTCTCGATGCAAAGGGCGAGTCCGGGCTCATCATCCAAGCCGACAACGAATTCTGGCTGGAGCCGCAGCTCGTGAACGGCAGTGTCGATCCGGTCTACTACGAGGTGAAGTTCGAGCCGGGGAAACTCGACGACGTGTGGGAAGGCACACGGCTGTTTCCGCTCGGCCTCGCCAACCCGACTCTGGCGCAGAAGCTGCCGCCGTTCAGTTCCACTTCGAAGAAGAAATACATGGACACGGCGCTGAACACGGCGACGGGTGCGACGGGGCTCACAGTGCGGCTGGAGGGCGTGCTGAAGAAAGCGCCTGAGGTCGCCTGCTTCTATGTGTTCCCGGACGCCACCAATGCGGGACGTGACTGGCTCGTCATCGACGTGAAGGATGGATCGACCATGAAGCAGGACGGAACCGCGCACGGCGATCCGAAGTAGCCGTATCGATAAGCGCGGTGCAGACGCGGTCAGGGATGACCGCGTCTGCCTCCGTGCGCACCAACGCTTCCAACACCGAGTGCAGATGTCCCGCATCAAGCTGTAATCGTTTCTCCGCCCGCGTCAGAAGCAAAGAGAAACAGCGCACGCAATTGCGGCGCCTCGAACAAGACAGCGGAGCGAACATGGCGATCAAATTGCTCGAGTGGCGTCCGGTGCGCGTCTCTTCGCAGGCCGGCGTGATCAGCCTGACCGTAAACCGCAACGCAGACACCAACGTCGCCGCGCGCTGCTGGTGGTTTCCGAACGATCCGACCGTCGCCGTGCGCGCCGTGGACCTTCGCGCGGGGGAACCGTTCCAGCTGCAGGTGTCGGAGGTCCAGCAAGGTGTCCTGCGCCGCCTGGGATTCCAGTTTCATGCTGCTGCGAGCGCGTCCAACAATCCACACCTCTTCGTTCGAGTCGTGCTCGACCAGGCAGGCATCGTGGATCCCGCATTGGAGCAAATCTATGAGGAGGACCTCCCGAACGGCGCCAACTTCTGGAAGCTCACCGACGGCATGACGCTCGAGATGTGAGGGGTTGCGACAAGAGAAGAGAAACGAGGGAGCTCGCATGCATTCGACAGTGATTCGATTCGCGCTCGCGTCGTGGCTGGTCAGCGCTTCACTAACAGTGACTGCCGCCGACGAGTGCACGAACACCGGTGCCGGCAACGTAATCAGGTGCTTCGCCGTCGACTTGGCCATGCCCGATTCGCCCGGTCTCATGATCGTCGGTCTCGGCACAGACGACGTCGTGCGGCCGACCACGCCGCGAAAATTCGGAGCCGCGCTGGTGGACGGTGTCGGCGAAGACGGAAAGCCAAAGCGCGGCTTCGCATTGGACTTTGCGCCGTACAAACTCGTGGTACCAGCAACCAGCCGCCAGGACTATGAAGACCATCGCTGGTTGCGACCGCTGTGGAACGCGCAGATCTCCAGTGGCATCGGCAAGGCGACGGATGCGGACGACAAGTCACTGCGCGTCGGCTTCGGGGTGGCAAGCGCTCTGTGGCAGGCGCAGTCATCCGACCCGCTGCTCAACGAGACGTACCAGCGTTGTCTCGACAAACGGCTGAAAGAACTCAATGACACACAGATGCCGGCTGTCGGTAGCGAATTCGGCAACGACGCAGGCCTCACTCAGTGCTACGCCGCTTTCAGTAAGGAGAGCTGGCACGTCACCGCACTGACGATCGGCTTTGCCGGCTCGCGCTTCAGCGACACTGGCGAGTGGGGTGACCTGGAAAGCGGCCCCACGGGCGCGTGGGCCACATTCAGCTACGCGTTCGATCATGTCCGGGCGGGTGCACCGAAGTGGCTGCGCGAGAACAGCGAGCTTCTGCTCTCCTGGCGCCAGTTCCGCAACGAGCGCGTGGCGGATCCGGCCAACGAAGGCAGCTTCGTCGATCGGGACTCGCGCACAACCGGAGTGCTGTTCCGCCTGCGCGGCGACAAGCGCAACGCTCACCTGGAATACAGCTGGCAGCGCTACCAACGGCCCGGCGACAGGGAACGCACGCGTCGCACGGCGCTCGGTATCGAGTGGCAGCTCTTCGACAACACCTGGCTCGTCGTCGCGCTCGGCAAAGAGCGCACGCGCTCGAGCACGGAAGGCGACACGTTCATTCAAACCGGCCTCAAGTTCGGCGTACTGGACAAGCCCAGCTTCGCCAACTGACAGCGAGCACCGCCATGCCTACCGACACACTCATCGTCTTCGCGTCCCTTCTGGCAATGCTGGCCGCTTCGGCCGAGCGTCTCGTCGAGCTCGTCAAGGGATGGTGGCCCTCACTGAACCTGCCTCGAGTCGATCCGGTGCTCGAGGCGCAACGCAAGTGGAAGGTGAACGCGCTGGCGCTCGTGTGCAGCCTGATCACCGCCTTCGTTGCCGCCGGGCCGATCGGCGCGGCGCTCGGCTGGCAACAAGCCGACTACTTGTCGCTGGTGGGGAATCACCTGGCCGCGCTCGTCGGCCTCGGACTGTTTGCGGCAGGTGGCTCGAGTTTCTGGAACTCGGTGCTGAGCTATCTGGTGAGCACGAAGAACATCAAGAAGGCAGACGCCGCACGCGCCGAGGCGGAAGAAGCTGCCGCGCGCGCCCGCGCTCTACTGGAAATGAGCGGCGGCATGCCCGCACCGGGATCCACGACGTTCTGAACGTTCATCGCAAGACACAAGGAGACCACCATGGCTAAATCAAAGAGGCCGGCGGGCAGCCGCGGAGCGAGCCGCGAGTCCGCAAGCATCGCATCCACTACGGACGAGTTGCTGCTTGCGGCGCTCGAATCCGGCGGAGATGCGCAGACCACCGGCCGTCAGCTGATCACGTTCAAGGAAGGCGCAGTCGAATCCGGCGTGAAATCGCTCGCGACGCGGCGTGGGTTGCGTGCAGCGAGTGCCGCGGATTTCGACAACAGCGCGATCAATCTCTCGGAGATGGCCGACGCCGACGCGATCGTTTTTCCGGAGATCGGTGTCGCGCTGGTGAGCGGCGCAGCGGCGGCGGAACACTCGCTCAATGCGGCAACCTTCGCGGACGACGACGGGCCGGTGGCTTCCGTCGATCCGGAATACTTCATGTTCGCCGCCGACGTCGATGCTTCGGATTACATGCGCGGGTTCATGCGTGCGGCGGAGGTCATCCAGGCGGACCTCATGGGAGCGGGCGCGGCCAAAGCCGACGAGATCTTCGACCCCGAGGTGATCGGCGCCACGTGGGGTCTGAGAGTCTGCAAAGTTCCGAACAGCGCCTTTAGCGGCAAGGGCATCAAGGTCGCTGTGCTCGACACGGGGTTCGACCTGCGCCATCCGGACTTCGCCGGCCGCACTTTCAAGACGGCCTCCTTCGTCGGCCAGCCGGTGCAGGATCTGCATGGACACGGCACGCATACGGTCGGCACTGCTTGCGGGCCGAAGTCTCCGCCCGGACCCATCCCGCGTTATGGCATCGGCTATCTGACCCAGATCTTTGTGGGCAAAGTGCTGAGCAACTCCGGCAGCGGAACGCAGGCTCAGGTTCTGGCGGGCATGAACTGGGCGATTGCGAACCGGTGCACCGCCATCTCCATGTCGCTTGGCGCGCAGATTCCCGTGCAGCCTTCCTACACAGCAGCCGGCGCAGCGGCGCTTGCAGCCGGCTGTCTCGTGATCGCGGCATCCGGGAACGCGAGCGCGCGACCGGGCCTGATCCGGCCCGCGGGCGCTCCGGCCAACTCGCCCACGGTGATGTCCGTCGGCGCCCTCGATGCGAATTTGCGCGTCGCGCCGTTCTCGAACGGCGGCAAGGTTGATATCGCCGCGCCGGGAGTGAACGTGCTTTCGTCTTGGCCGCGACCGACACTGCACAGGACCATCAGTGGTACGAGCATGGCAACGCCTCACGTTGCCGGCTGCGCTGCCTTGTGGGCACAGACGAGCGCGAGTCTGAGAGGCGCCGCGCTGCGAGCCAAATTGCTGCAAACGGCACGGAGGCTTCCGTTCCCGCCGAGCGATGTCGGCGCGGGGCTCGTGCAGGCGCCGTAGTCAGGCCTTGCAATACCGGTGGCAGGTCGGTACACCGCGGGGATCACGACCTACTCGTGATCCTCGTGCCGGAGTGCAAATCATGGCTCGTCGACGCAAGACCGGATACATCGTCACGCTGTCGGGAGATCGTCCGATCGACGAGGTGAGCAAAGATATCCGGGCGGCGGGCCTGGAGGTCAAGGATGTTCTCAAGGAAATCGGCTCGATCACCGGTGCTGCCGATCCGCGCGCATTGGAAAAGCTGCGCGCCGTGCGCGGCGTTGCCGACGTTTCAGAGGATCAGTCGGTGGATATCGGTCCACCGGACTCGCCGGTGTCCTGATCTTCCGACCTGAATGTGTCGCCCTTTTGGGATTTCACAGTCACCTGTGTAACCGGAATACACACATCTGGAATTGGCGCGCCCGGCCAGATTCGAACTGGCGACCTTCGGCTTCGGAGGCCGACACTCTATCCAGCTGAGCTACGGGCGCGTGGTTGCGGGGGCGGTAATTTAGCAGCTTTGCCCCTATACTTGCGCGCTTCGTTTCGACCCCTCGAGAGCCTGCGGAGCCGCTGTGACCGTCGCGCACGATAAGAAGTTTTTCGACACCTTCATGCTCGTTCTGGGCATCCTGATCGGCATTGCAGTCGTCCTGTACGTGCTCGCGCGCATGGTCGCGTCCGATACGCAGGAGGCGGAAGTGCAGGCGAGTCCGGAGATGCGCCGCGCGATCAACGAGCGCATCGCGCCGATCGCGAAGGTTGCAGTGGCGGGCGAGGATAACTCCGCGTTGCAGCCGCCGAAGCAGGCAGCCGGCCCGCAGGCGGATCTCGGCGGCGAAGAAGTCTTCAACCAGGCCTGCGTGGCCTGTCACGGCGCCGGCGTCGCCGGCGCACCGAAGATCGGCGACGCGGCCGCGTGGGGCCCGCGCGTCGCGAAGGGCGCCGCCACGCTGCACAAGCACGCGATCGAAGGCTTCCAGGGTCAGGCGGGCTTCATGCCGGCGAAGGGTGGCGCGACCACGCTGTCGGACAAGTCGGTGATGAACGCCGTCGACTACATGGTCAACGCGGTCAAGAAATAGGAGTCAGGCTGAAGCCTGACCCACGTGCTTCAGTAGCAACCACCTGTGGGTCAGGCTTCAGCCTGACATCCTTCTGTCCAACACTCGCAACGCGAGCGCCTCGCCGACCTGTCGGACATCGATCGCTTCCGCCTGCGCCAGATCAGCGATCGTCCGCGCCACCTTCAATATGCGATGAACAGCACGCGCCGACAGACCGAGCGTCTCCGCCGCGCGATTCAGCAACGTGATCGCATCGGGCGTAGTCGCGCAGAAGCGCTCGACGGCTTTGTTGTCGAGCCGAGCGTTCAGCGTGCCCTGTCGTGCAATTTGTTGCTCACGTGCTCGCAGTACGCGCCTGGCCACCACCGCGCTCGCCTCCGTCGCACCGGTCGCAACGGCCAGTACTTGCGCCGGCACACGCGGAACTTCCACGTGCAGGTCGAGCCGATCGATCAGCGGTCCTGACAATCGGCTGCGATAGCGTTGCACTTGCTCGGCGGTACAGCGACAGCGACCGTGCTCGTCGCCGAGATAGCCGCACGGACATGGATTCATCGCGGCGATCAGCTGAAACCTGGCCGGAAATTCCGCCTGCCGCGCCGCGCGCGAGATCGTGACGCAGCCGCTCTCGAGCGGCTGGCGCAGCACCTCCAGCGCGCCGCGATCGAACTCCGGCAGCTCGTCGAGAAACAGCACGCCGTGATGCGCGAGTGACACCTCGCCGGGACGCGGGCCCTGCCCACCGCCCACCAGTGCAACTGCAGACGTCGTGTGATGCGGGCTGCGAAACGGCCGCACGCGCCACTGCGCGGGTTTGAGTGCGAGACCGGCGACGCTGCGGATTGCGGCGACTTCGAGCGCGTCCACTTCACTCATGGGCGGCAACAGTCCCGGTAGTCGCTGCGCGAGCATGCTCTTGCCGGTTCCGGGCGGCCCGATGAACACGAGACTGTGATCGCCCGCCGCGGCAATTTCGAGCGCACGCTTCGCCTGCAGCTGGCCGCGCACTTCGTTCAGATCGGGATGTTGAGCCGCGACGACCTTCGGCGCCGCGCCGTGCGCAAAGCTCAGCGCGCTCGCACCAGACGCATGCGCGACGACATCGAGCAGATGCTTCGCGACAGCAGCCTCGCAGCCAGACACCAACAGCGTTTCCGCCACGTTCGTCGGCGGCACGATCATGCGATGACCGGCACGCGCCGCGGCGGTTGCTGCAAGCAGAGCACCGCGCACGGGCCTGATCTCGCCGCCGAGCGACAGCTCGCCGTACAACTCACAGCTCTCGAACGGCGGCTGCACGACCTGCCCCGAAGCGATGAGGATGCCGAGCGCGATCGGCAAGTCGAAGCGCACGCCTTCCTTGCGCAGGTCTGCCGGCGACAGGTTGACCGTGATGCGCCCGTCCGGCATCCGCAGGTTGCAATTGAGGATCGCAGCGTGCACGCGATCCCTGCTTTCCTTCACGACGGCTTCGGGCAAGCCGACGATCGCGAAGCGGGGCAGGCCGTTGGCGAGGTGAACTTCGACGCGCACGAGCGGCGCTTCCATGCCGTGCTGCGCACGGCTCAGGACCGTAGCGACCATTCCTTGGTCTTCCTTTGCGGGTCTTGCTTCGCGGGCCTGCCTGTTGCGGACCGCTGCTAGCGTCGCACGCCGCTACGGCTTGGCAGTCGGCGATTTCTGGCCGTTTTCCAAGGCTGCGAGGCGCGCTTCCAGCGCTTCCAGCTTCTCGCGCGTGCGGCGCAGGACCGCCGCCTGGACGTCGAATTCCTGCCGCGACACCAGGTCGAGGCGCGTGAGCCCCGATTGCAGCACGGCTTTGAAGTTGTCCTCGAGGTCGCGGCGCAGCGCGCTGAGGCCGGGCGGTACGGCGGCCGCCAGCCGCCGCGCCAGATCGTCGATGAAACGTGCGTCCATGGTCGGGCAATTTAGAGAGATGCCCCTCCGTGAAGCAAGCGGGACGAAAAACCGCACCATGGCAGTGCGTGCCGCGCCGGGGCGCCCGATCCCGGCACCGTTTTGATCGCGCGATTTCGTGGCATAGAAGATGCATTTCCGGCCGCGATGAAGCTGATCACCGCGATCATCAAGCCGTTCAAGCTCGATGACGTCCGCCAGGCCGTCGCGGATATCGGCGTGCAGGGCATCACGGTGACCGAGGTGCAGGGCTTCGGCCGGCAGCGCGGCCACACCGAGCTGTATCGCGGCGCCGAGTACCGCGTGGATTTCCTGCCGAAGACCAAGATCGAGCTCGCCGTCGACGACTCGATCGCGGAGCAGGTGATCGAGGCGATCACCAACGTGGCGCGCACCGGCAAGATCGGCGACGGCAAGATTTTCGTGCTCGAGCTGAAAGAAACGGTGCGCATCCGCACCGGCGAGACGGGCGTCGAAGCGGTTTGAAGCGGGCCTTCATGTCAATCGGGGCAATTGGGAGAACGACAGTGAAAAAAATCTTGGCAACGAGCCGCACGCTGATGCACTTGCAAGGCACGAGGCTGACGCTCGCGCTGCTGGTGCTGGCAGCACTGGTCCTGCTGCTGGGCATGCATCCGGCAGCGGCGCAAGAAGCGGCCGCCGCAGTGGAGCCGGCAGCGGCGGCGCCGTCCTATGACAAGGGCGACATCGCGTGGATGCTCGTGAGCACGCTGCTGGTGCTGATGATGGCCATACCAGGGCTCGCGCTGTTCTACGGCGGCATGGTGCGCGCGAAGAACGTGCTGTCGGTTTCGATGCAGGTGTTCGTCACCTTCAGCTTACTGTCGGTGCTGTGGGCACTCTACGGTTACAGCGTCGCATTCACCGGCGGCAACGCATTCTTCGGCGGCTTCGACCGCGCATTCCTGTCGGGCATGCTCGACGCCGCCGGCAATCTCGTGCCCGCCGCGACGTTCAGCAAGGGCGTCTACATTCCCGAGTATCTGTTCGCGTCGTTCCAGATGACGTTCGCCGGGATCACGCGCGTGCCTGATCGTCGGCGCATTCGCAGAGCGCATGAAGTTCTCCGCGGTGCTGCTGTTCATGGTGCTGTGGTTCAGCTTCTCCTACCTGCCCATCGCGCACATGGTTTGGTTCTGGGCAGGTCCGGATGCGTACACGGATGCGGCGGCGGCCGAAGCTGCGGGGGCCAGCGCAGGCTTCCTCTTCCAGAAGGGCGCACTCGACTTCGCTGGTGGCACGGTCGTGCACATCAACGCCGGCATCGCGGGTCTGGTCGGTTGCTTGCTGGTCGGCAAGCGCAAGGGCTACGGCACCCAGGCGATGGCTCCGCACAACGTGCCCTTCATCATGGTCGGCGCCGCGCTGCTGTGGGTCGGCTGGTTCGGTTTCAACGCCGGCTCCAACCTCGAAGCGAACGCGTTCGCCGCGCAGGTCTTCATCAACACGTTCCTCGCGACGGCGGCAGCGGTGTGCGCCTGGACGTTCGCGGAGTGGATCTTCCGCGGCTCGCCCACGATGCTCGGTGCAGCGTCAGGTGCGGTCGCAGGCCTGGTCGCGATCACACCGGCGTGCGGCTGGGTCGGGCCGATGGGCTCGCTCGTGATCGGCACGCTGGCAGGTGTGGTCTGCCTGTTCGCGGTGACCAAGCTGAAGTCCGCGCTCGGCTACGACGACTCGCTCGACGTGTTCGGCGTCCACTGCATCGGCGGCATCCTCGGCGCGATCCTGACCGGCGTCTTCAACAACCCCGAGTTGGGCGGCACCGGCATCTATGACTACGTCGCCGGCACGTGGGGTTTTGCAGGCACGTTCACCCAGGTGAAATCGCAGCTGTGGGGCGTTGGGGTGACGGTGCTGTGGTCGGGCGTCGTCTCGTTCGTCTGCTACAAGATCGTCGACCTCGTCATCGGCCTGCGTGCCTCGGAAGAGCACGAAACCGAGGGCCTGGATACGGTCGAGCACGGCGAGCGCGGCTACAGCCTGTAGTACGTTTTCGGCACGGTTCGAGAAGGGCGCCGCAAGGCGCCCTTCTTTTTGGCCTGCAACGTGATCCAGTGCTCATTCCATGCGGTTTGCAGGGGTCGTCTACATAACGCCGGTACGGGGTTCCTGTTACACTCCGCGCGTTTTCCGCATGCTCGCGGCTCGATTGCAAGTCGTTGGACGCGATGGAGAAAGCCATGTTGCGAACCCTGTTCCTGGTTACCGCCGCCATTGCCTGGCTCACCGCCGGTCCGGCCGCGGCCGACGTCTACAAGTTCAAAGACGAGCAGGGCAACGTGCTGTACACCGACAAGCCGGCCACGCTGCCGGCCGAGCGGCTCAACATCCAGTCGCAGAAGACGGATACCGTCGCCGTGCAAACGCGGCAGCAGGATGAGCTGAAGCGGCTGCAAGACGCCGACAAGGCGACCCAGCAGGCTTCCAGCGGTGCCCCCCGGGCTCAACAGCCGGCCGCCCAGCCGAGCGAGACTTCGAAAGCCGACCAGTGCGCCAAGGCGCGCCAGCGCTACGAAAGCTACATGAATTCGCAGCGGCTCTATGAGCAGGGAGCGGACGGCCAGCGCCGCTATCTCGCCGATGACGAGCTCACCGCCGCCCGCGCGTCCGCCAAAGCGTCGATGGACGTGATGTGCAAGTGACCCTGCGGGTCGGCTTCGTCGGCCTGGGCGCCATGGGCCTGGGCATGGCGCGCAACCTGCACAAACAGAAACTGCTCAGCGCAGTCTGGAATCGCACTCCCGCCAAAGCTCAGGCACTCGCGCAGGAAACCGGCTGCACTGCCGTTACCAAAGCAGCTGACATCGTGCCGCTCAGCGATGTGATCGTGGTGTGCGTCTCCGCAGATGCGGATGTCCTCGAAGTCATCGATGCGATCGCGCCGGCGCTCCGGCCAAACACCATCGTGATCGATTGCTCAACTGTCAGTGCCGACACGGCACGCACTGCTGCGCAGAGACTGCGTGAGCGTGGCGCTCAGTTTCTCGACGCGCCAGTGAGTGGCGGAGTCGAAGGCGCGCGCGATGGCACGCTCGCAATCATGGCCGGTGGCGACGCACAGGCTTTCGAGCGGGCGATGCCGGTGCTGCAGGCGATGGGTCGCACCGTCACGCACTTCGGCGCCAACGGCGCCGGACAGGCAGCCAAGGCGACCAACCAGATCATGTGCGCCGGCGTCATCCAGGCAGTCGCGGAAGCGATGGCGTTCGCTAAATCGGAAGACCTGCCGCTCGACCGGCTGATCGAAACGCTCGGCAAAGGCGCGGGCTCGAGCTGGTACTTCGTGCATCGCGCGCCGAACATCCTGCGGGATAGCTATCCGCCCGGCTTCCGCGTGCGGCTGCACGAGAAAGATCTGAAGATCTGCCGCGCAATGGCCGCGCGTCACGGAGTGCAGCTGCCGCTGATCGAGATGACGCTGGTCCATTACCGGCGGCTGATCGAGCAAGGACACGGCGACGAGGACATCTCGACGCTGTTCCGCCTCAAGGACGCGCTGTTCACGGCCGCCGACAAGAACAACCCGAGATCCTGAGGCTGCGCCGCGATGGCCGCGCCCGCCTCCGACACCCGCGGTCCGTCTTCGACCCTGGCCCTGCCGGACTTCTGCGAATCGCGCGCGGTGCTCGCGATCGTGCTGATCGTCGAGCTGGTGGCGCTGCTGTTCGCGATTTCGCGCCAGGCGCTGCACGCGAGCTTCTGGCTCGATCTCTCGGCCAGCTCGCTATTCCTGCTGTGGATCGGCCTGACCTGCGCCGGCGTACTTTGTCGTACGCGAACGTGGCTGCACACTCTGCCTGCGTCACAGGCGTCGTTGATCGCCATAGCGCTGATGCTCGCGTGCGTCGGCGTGATTTCCGAGGTCGTGTTCCAGTTCGGGTATTTCTGGAGAGCGGGACTGCCCGGCATCGACACCATATTCCCGACCGAGCACGCCGGCTTCCTGCTGCGTAGTCTCGGCGTCGGATTCATCGTCAGCGCGCTGGCGTTGCGCTACTTCTATGTGAGCGCCGAGTGGAAGCGCAGCGTCGAGATGGAGGCGCTGGCGCGCATCCGCGCATTGCAGGCGCGCATCCGTCCGCACTTTCTCTTCAACAGCATGAATACCATCGCTGCCCTCACGCGCTCGTCACCGGAGAGCGCCGAGCAGGCAGTCGAAGATCTGGCGGATCTGTTCCGCGCCAGCCTCAGCGACGCCAACGCGCGCATCACGCTGCGCGACGAGATCGACATCGCGCGCACGCACGAGCGCATCGAGCAGCTGCGCCTGCGCGATCGATTGCGCGTGCACTGGGACGTGGACAGCCTGCCGATGCGCGTCGAAGTGCCGAGCCTGATCCTGCAACCGCTGCTGGAGAACGCGGTCTATCACGGCATCGAGATGTTGCCTGCCGGCGGCGCGGTATCGATCGTCGGCAAACGCGTCGACGACATGCTGCAGATCGAAGTCCGCAACCCGATTCCGGCGCAGGCCGGCTACGGCGAGCGCGAGGGCAACCGCATGGCGCTGGAAAACATCCGCCAGCGCCTGGAGCTGGCCTGGCCCGGCCGGGCCAGGGTCGAGACCGAGCAGACCGCCGGGGAGTTCTGCGCCCGCCTCATCTTCCCGGCCGATGCAGTACACTCGCTTTCCCCATGAAGCTCCCCAATGAAGCTAATCATTGTCGATGACGAACCGCCCGCGCGCGAGCGCCTGCGCCGGCTGCTCGCCGAGATCGAAGACTGCGAAGTGATCGCCGAAGCCGGCAACGGCGAGGAAGCGTTGAGCCGTTGCGGCGAGCTGCGTCCGGACGTGGTGCTGCTCGACGTGCGCATGCCGGGACTTTCCGGCATCCAGATTGCGCGCCACATCGACACGCTCGAGGATCCGCCGGCGGTGATCTTCACCACCGCTTACGACCAGTACGCCGTCGAAGCATTCGAGACCGAGGCGGTCGGCTACCTGCTCAAGCCCGTGCGCAAGGAGAAGCTCGCGCACGCGTTGCGGCACGCGGCGCGCATTTCACCGAGCCGGCTCGTGAAGGTCGCGGAGTCGGCGCGCATCGAGCACCGGCGCGACCAGATCTGCGCGCGCCTCGGCGAGCAGCTGCGGCTCATTCCGATCGCGGACATCTACTATTTCGTCGCCGACCAGAAGTACGTGACGGTGAAACACCGCGGCGGCGACAGCCTGATCGACGAATCGCTGAAAACGCTGGCGGAGGAGTTCTCGCCGGATTTCGTGCGCATCCACCGCAACGCGCTGATCGCGGAGAAGCAGATCTCTGCAGTGGAGCGGACCGATTCAGGTCAGTACGTGGTGCGAGTGCGCGAATGCGGCGACGTGCTGGAGGTCAGCCGCCGTCATGCGTCGGAGCTGCTACGCCGGATTCGCGGCGAAGCCTGAGCAGCTGGCGCGCCGTCGAATACATCATCAATCCGCGCGTACTCCAGCGTAGCAACCGACGCGGCCCGACCAGCGCGACTACCGCGATCGCGCCACCGATCAACGCCGGGCTGCTCAACACGCGACGAACGCGCAGCGACGCCGCGATCCACGCGGCCCAGCTCGTGCTCGATCTCTTCGGCTGTATCGCCCAGGTGGCGGCGCTGAACGGCGATGCGCGCCAGCAGATTGCTGTGCTGAGCGTTGAGTTGATCGAAGCGGCGGCTCACATGCGTGCCTTCAGATTGTCGCGATCCTTCGCCAGCTCGGCGAGCGTATCGTCGAGCATCGGCGACTTGTCGCGCAGCTTTTTGGCGAGCATCAGTCCGGCCCCGATCGCGATCGCCACGAACAGCCCGATCATTGCCAGCGAAGCGGCAATGCGATGGGTATCCCAGAACACGAAGATGACGGCGAGCGCAGCGAGGAATAGCGCCAGCAGCGCCGTGAACGCTGCGATGAAAGCCCACAGCAGGATCGCGCCGACCTGCCGCACTTCCTCCTGCAGCTCGGTCGTCAGCAGCTGCAGCCGCGTATGCGCGATCGCGATCAGCGAACCGGCAAAGTTGCTGAGCGACTGAAACAGTCCGGTCGCGGACTGCGGATGTTCTTCCTGCGGAAGTGCTGCCATGTGTTGCGGGAGGCTACCGCCGAGCCAGCAACAGCCCGACGAGCAGGCCGACGCCGGCTGCGATACCGACCGACTGCCACGGGTTGTCGCGCACGTATTCGTCGGTCGCGTCTGCAACCTCGCGCGCACGGCGCAGCGCCTCGTCCTCGATCGAGCTCAGCCGCTGCTTCGCCTGGCGCAGCGACTCCTCGGCACGCGCGCGCACTTCCTGGATCTTCTCGCCCGTCTGGGTGGAAGTTGCACGCAACAACGCCTCCGCATCGTTCATGACGGTCTTGAGGTCGGCCAGCAGCTGGTCGGTGGTGACTTCGGCGTTCGCGTTCGTGCTCATACGCTCATTCCTCTCTCATTCGTCGCGCTTTGGGTGGTCAGAGTAAACCTCGGGCGATCCGGGTGCTAGCATTGCAGGCCTATTTGCGCAGCGCTGCGCCAGGAGTGGCTGTCCGATGAATTCGCCGCAACGTGCGGTGCCGGTCCGTGACCGGTTTTACGCGCGTACGTTCGCACTGCTCACGGCCCTGGTGCTCGGTATCGCGCTGTTCAAGATCGTCCAGCCGTTCATCGGCCCGCTGCTGTGGGCCATGTTCATAGCGTTTCTGTTGTATCCGCTACACGTGTGGCTGACCCAGCGGCTCAAGGGGCGGGCACAGCTTTCGGCGGCGCTGCTGACTGTGCTGACACTCATCGTCCTGCTCGGCCCCCTCGCCGCGCTGAGCGCGGCGTTCGCGGCGCAGGTCGGTGACCTGCTGCAGACGGTGCAGAGCACCGTCGCGGACCAGACCCGAAACAACGTGTTCGATCTGACCAAGGTTCCCTGGATCGCCGAAGCGATCGGCTGGCTCGACGACTCGTTCGGCATCAACGTCGCCCAGGTCCGCGGCTACATCGTCGAGGGCTCGCGCACGGTGCTGCAATCGCTGGCTTCGCTTGGCGGCAAGGTGTTCCTCGGCGCGTTCGGCGCGGTGTTCGGCTTCGTGCTCATGGTGTTCATGCTGTTCTTCTTCATCCGCGACGGCGCGGGAATGGTCACGGCGCTGCGCGACCTGATTCCGATGTCGCGGCAACAGAAGACGAAGTTGTTCAATCATCTCGCGGCAGTCACGCGGGCGCTCGTTTACGGCACCGGCCTGACTGCGCTGATCCAGGGCACGCTGGTTGGCATTTCGTTCCTCATCGTCGGCCTGCCCTCCGCGCTGGTCTTCGGCGTGATCGCAGCGCTTGCCGCGCTGCTGCCGTTCGGCGGCACGGCGCTGGTGTGGATTCCGGCAACGATCGTGCTGGCTGCGCAGGGTCGATGGGGCGCCGCAGCCTTCATGGTGATATGGGGCACGCTGCTGGTTTCGCTCGTCGACAACGTGGTGCGGCCGATGCTGGTCTCCGGACGCGCGCCGGTCAGCACCCTGACTGTGTTCATCGGCGTCCTCGGCGGCATCGCCGCCTTCGGTGCCATCGGACTGTTCCTCGGCCCCGTCGTGCTCGCACTGATCATCGCGCTCATCGAGTTCGCGCTGGAGCTGCGCAAGGCCGAAGAGCAGCGCAAGGCCGCAGAGGCCAAGAAGTGACCCACGCGTCGGCGCCGATTCGCATTGCCACACGGCAGAGCCGTCTCGCGCTTTGGCAGGCGCAGCACGTCGCGACCCGCTTGCGCGAGGCGCATCCGGAGCTGTCGGTCGAGCTCGTGCCGATGACGACGCAGGGCGATCGCATTCTCGATCGCTCGCTCGCGCAGGTCGGCGGCAAAGGACTGTTCATCAAGGAACTGGAGATCGCGATTACCGAGGGGCGCGCCGACATCGCCGTGCACTCGATGAAAGATGTGCCGAGCGACATGCCGCCCGGAATGACGCTCGCCGCGATGCTGCCGCGCGCGGATCCGAGCGACGCATTCGTCTCTTTGCGCCACGAAAACTTCAGCTCGCTGCCGCAGGGCGCGCGCGTCGGCACGTCCAGCTTGCGACGTCAGTGCCAGCTGAAAGATGCACGATCGGACCTGCAAATGCTGACTCTGCGGGGCAACGTCGAAACCCGGCTGCGCAAGCTGCAGGAAGATCACTACGACGCAATCGTGCTCGCCGCGGCCGGGCTGATCCGTCTCGGCCTCGAAGATCGCATCACTCACCGGTTCGACCTGGAGAAGTTCGTACCTGCCGTGGGCCAGGGCATCATCGGGATCGAATGCCGTGAGGATGACGCTCGCAGCATCGAAGCGGTGCGCGCGCTCAACGACACGCTTGCGTGGCAATGTTGCGAAGCCGAGCGGGCGTTCGCATTCCGATTGCAGGGAAGTTGTCAGTCGCCGATCGCGGCGCATGCGCGTATCGAGGGTGGTCAAGTCCAACTGCGTGGCGTCATCGGCTCGCCCGACGGACAAGAGATGTATCGCGGCGTGCACGCCGGCGCAGTCGCCGACGTCCAGGCCGTCGGCACGGCACTGGCGGACCGCCTGCTCGATGCTGGCGCACGCGGGCTGCTCGAGAAGCTGAGACTTTCGTGATCCCGAAGGTCGTACCGCCGCTCACGGACCTGACGGTCCTGGTCACGCGACCGGCTGTGCAATGCGCAGTGCTGTGCGCGGAGATCGAGCGGCATGGAGGCAACGCGATCGCCTTCCCCGCCGTCGAGATCGAACCCGTCGCAGTGCAGGCCACAGTCGTGTCCGTCGACTACGACCTGGTCGTCTTCGTGAGCGTGAACGCGGTCGAGCACGGCGCCCGGCAAATCGCCAGGAGTGGGCGCACGCGCATCGCAGCGATCGGTCGGGCCACGGCGGCAGCGCTGGCCGCCGCCGAGCTGGCGGCAGATATCGTCCCGGAAGCAGGTTTCACCAGCGAAGCGTTGCTCGCACATCCGCAATTGCAGCTGACGAGCGGCGCACGAGTGCTGATCGTTCGCGGCGAAGGCGGCCGCGAGCTGCTCAAAGAAACGTTCGTCGCGCACGGCATGGCAGTCGAGACTCGCGAGGTCTACCGCCGCGTTCGTCCGAACGTGGACGCGGGCCGGGTCGCCGAAGTCGAGGCACGCTGGTCGGACGAAGGTATCGACGTCGTGACCGCGACCAGCATCGAGACCCTCCAGAACCTGCAGGCGCTGCTCACCGAGCGCGGCCGACTACTGTTAAGTAACACTACTTTGCTGGTGCCGAGCAGGAGAATCGTGGAGGCGGCTGTCAGCGCAGGATTGCGCGGCGATGCCATCGTGGCGGCAGGCGCCGACGATGCGTCGATGATCGGTGCGATGGCTCAGTGGCGGATGCGCGCACGCACCAGCTGACGATCCAAACCGGCTGAAAGCGCGTGTTACCATACGCGCCGCGGGTTTTACTCATTCGCACCCGCCCCATCCAATGGCCGACACCGGTTCCGAAATCATTCCTGCTTCGGGAACCCCTCCCGAAGCGCCGAGACCGCGGCGCGCGCACACGTACAGCCGCCTGACTACGACGATGGCGGCGCTTGCGCTCGCCACTTCGATCTACGCGCTGCTGCGCATCGACTCGACCCGCGATCGCCTCGACCGCACCAACGACATTGCGCGGGCCGCCGACGCGGATCGCGCGCAGATACGAGCCGAGATCAAGAGCCAGACGAACCGTCAACGCTCATCGGTGCGCGAGCTCGACCGGCGCGTCGACTCGCTGGAAGACGTGCCGAAGCAGGTCGAGGAGTTGCTGCTTTCGCTCGAACAGCTGCGCGGTCGCGCCGAAGGTCCGGAACGCGCCTGGTCGCGGGCCGAAGCGATGTTTCTCATCGAGCTCGCGCAACGACGCCTCGCGCTCGACCGCGACGTGCAGACTGCGGTGGTCGCGCTCGAGGCGGCAGACGCTCGTTTGGCGGCACTGCGCGATCAGTCCGTCGCGCCTGTGCGGCAGCAGATCGCGCGGGAGCTGCAGTCCCTGCGCTCGGTTCGACAACCCGACACGGTCGGCATCCTCGCGCGCCTGAGCAGCGCGGAAGAACAGGCAGCGCGTCTGCCGATCAAGGGCATTCTGGCTACTGAGCAACGCACGTCCGATCGCTCCGAGTTGCCCGAAGGCATGCTGGCACGCGCATGGGCCATGGCGCGCAACACGTTGGCGAACCTGATCGTCGTGCGCAAAGTCGACGACAGAGCGGGCAGCATCGTGACTATCGAAGAGGCGCAGGTGCGCCGTCAGCACTTGCAATTGCAGCTCTTCGCAGCTCGCTCGGCAGTCGTGAGACACGACGCGACCGCGTATCGCGCAGCGCTCGCCGGCGCACGACGATGGCTCGGCGACTACTTCGAGCTGTCGAGCCCGGCCGCGCAGGCATTGCTGGAGCAGATCCAGCAACTCGAGCCCATCGACGTCGATCCGCAGCTGCCGGATATCTCCGGATCGGGACGAGCGCTGCAAAGGCTGCTGCCCGCGCGCCCGGGTCCGGAGTGAGGTCGCAGCGATGAAGGGCGGTCTATACATCGCTGTCGCCGCAGTCCTCGGCGCGCTCCTCGCCAACCTCCTGCTCGCAGATCCCGGTTACGTAGCGCTGCGCTTCGCCGGCCGGCTGATCGAGATGTCGGCCGTCACGTTCCTGCTGCTGCTGATCGTCGGTTACTTCGTCGTCCGGCTGGTCACTCGCGCCATCAGCGCGCGACAACTCTGGCGGCGCAATCAGGAGCAGCGTCGACTCGAACGCGCGCGTCGCAGCCTCGGCCAGGGATTGCTGGAGCTTTCCGCAGGCGAGTACGAGGCGGCGGAGAAGGCGCTCACGCGCTATGCACGCGATGCGGAGAATCCCGTCGCACACTATCTCGTCGCGGCGCGTGCCGCGGATTTGCAAGGGGCTGCGCCGCGGCGCGATGAGCTGCTCGCGCGCGCACTCGAAGCATCGACTGATCGCCGCGCGCCGGTGTTGATCATGCAGGCTGAGATTCATCTCAAGCACAAGCAACTGGCCTCCGCGCTGGCGACGCTCGAACAACTGGAAGCGAGCGGCGAGTCGAACGCGCGCGGGCTGTTGCTGCTTTCGCGAGTGCATCGTCAGACGGGCGCCTGGCAGCGCCTGCTGGAGCTCGAGCCGCGACTGCGCAGCATGCGCGGCATCCCGCCTGCGGTCGCGGACGAAACCGTCGCGCAGATCTATCTGGATCGGCTCAAGGCGGCGGGCGCCGCCGCCGATCTGTCGCAGCTCGAATCGGCGTGGAAGGATCTGCCAAAATCGCTGACGCGACGCTCCGATATCGTCGTTGCGTACGCGCGCGCGGCAATGACTTGCGACGATCACGAGTCTGCAGAAGCCGCGCTGCGCGAAAGCATCGGGCGCTCCTGGGACGAAAGCACCGTGCTCACATACGGCGAACTGGAAATGGACGAGCCGTTCCAGGTGCTGGAGCGCGCCGAATCCTGGCTGCCCGCGCATCCCGAAGACGCCGCATTGCTGTTGACGTGCGCGCTGCTCGCGGCACGCGCCGAGCTGTACGGCAAGGCGCGCAGCTATCTCGAAACGAGCATCGCAATTCGTCCGCGGCTGGAGGCTTATCAACTCCTCGCGGACCTGATGGAGCAGCTCGGCGAGCGGGAGAGCGCGGTCAAGGCGCTGAACGACGCACTCTCTTTCGCGGTCGGGCGCAAAGCGAAGCTGCCGAAGATCCACACACGTCGCTGGCTGGATCGCCGTCACCGTGACCGGAGACGGTGATGCCGTATTCGCGCATCACGCTGCTTCCCTCGCAACAAGTCATCTTCGTCGAGGAAGGAGAAACCATCCTCGACGCGGCGCTGCGCGCGGGCCTGAATCTGCCGCACAGCTGCAAGGGCGGACACTGCTCGTCATGCCGTGCACGCATTCGTGCGGGCAACATCGTCTATCCGCGCGGTCGGCCGCTCGGACTGCTCGCGGAGGAAGAGCGCGAAGGTTACGCACTGCTGTGCCAGGCGCACGCAACCGGTGTGGACCTGGAAATCGAAGTCCGCGAGATCCGGCCGCCGCGGCCGGAGGTGCAGGTCAAGAGCCTGCCCTGCCGCATCGAGCGCATGCACCGGCTCGCTCCCGAGGTGATGGCCGTGTTCCTGCGACTGCCGTCGAACGAAGAGTTCCACTTCTTCGCCGGGCAATACCTGGACATCATGCTGCCGCAGAACCGGCGCCGCAGTTTTTCGATCGCGAGCTGCCCGGGGCGCGACGAGCTGATCGAGCTGCACATCCGCAGGGTCGCGAGCGGCGAGTTCACGCAGCAGCTGTTCGACGGCATGCGAGAGAAGACGCTGCTGCGGATCGAAGGCCCGCTCGGCCAGTTCTGGTTCCGGCGGGAGTCGCCGCGTCCGGCCTTGCTGATCGGCGGCGGCACCGGTTATGCGCCGCTGCGTTCGATGCTGCGCGATCTGCTGGCCGTCGGCGATCGACGTCCGCTGCATTTGTATTGGGGCGCGCAGTCACGGCACGGACCTGTACGAAGACGAGCAGGTGCGCGCGCTCAGCGCTGCGCATCCGAATCTGCACTACACGCCGGTTCTGTCCGAGGCGCAACCGTCAGACGACTGGAGCGGTCGCCGCGGCCTCGTGCACGCAGCGGCGCTCGAAGATCATCCACGGCTGCAGGATTTCGACGTGTACGCGAGCGGCCCGCCCGCGATGGTGGAAGCCGTGCGCCACGAGTTCATCGAGCGCGGGCTGCCGGCGCAGCAGCTGTTCTTCGATTCCTTCGACTACGCGCCCGATGCGCTGGCGAAGCTCAGCCGATGACTTTGGCGACCTTACTTCCCATGCGCATCAGCTTCAGCAATGTCGGACGCGGCATGGTGCGGATCTGGTCGTACCAGCCCGACACCTCTTCGATGAATTCGAGCATCGTCGCGATGCGCTCCTTCACCTCTTCGGGCGTCTCGTGATCGCGCTTGCCCTCGGCTACGCACTCGCGCAGGGTCTGCACGGTCGGGTCGATCTCGCGCTTCTTGCGCCCGTCCATGATCATCGCGAGCACTTCCCAGATATCCTTCTTGGCCTGGAAATAGTCGCGACGGTCGCCCAGCACATGCGTCACGCTCACCAGGTTCCACGACTGCAGCTCTTTCAGGCTGACGCTGACGTTGGAGCGCGCGACCGTCAGGGACTCGGCGATTTCGTCCGCGGTCAGCGGCTGCGGGGCGAGGAACAGCAGCGCGTGGATCTGCGCCACGGAGCGGCTGACGCCCCAGCGGCCAGCCATTTCGCCCCAATGCAGGATGCAGCGCTGGACGGTCGCAGTAAGTTTCATCTGACTGGTCCGTGATTTCAGGAAAGACTGAAAGATAAATCATCCTCGAAGGCCAGTCAATGCAACCCGGGCGCCGTCATATCCTCATTGCCGGCTGCGGCTATGTCGGCCAGCGGCTGGCGCTGCGGCTGCAGGAGGATTTCGACGTCACCGGACTGGTGCGCTCGGCCGATCGTGTGGCGGAGCTGGAGCGCGCAGGTCTGCATGCGCTGGCAATCGACCTCGATCGCGTCCGCGCCGGCGTGAAGATTCCGGAGCGGCTCGATCAGGAGGCGATCGTCTATCTCACGCCGCCGCCGGTGCTGGGCGAGAGCGACCTGCGCCTCGACCGGTTCCTGCACCTGGCCACGGTGCCGCCCCGCACATTCGTTTACATGAGCACGACCGGCGTCTACGGCGACACGGCCGGCGCTGTCGTGGACGAAAGCAGCGCCGTGCAGCCGCGGACAGATCGCGCGCGCCGCCGCGTCAGTGCAGAAGAAATGACGCGAGTCTGGTGCAACGAGCGGCACGTGCGCCGCGTCGTGCTGCGCGTGCCAGGGATTTACGGGCCGGATCGCCTGCCGCTCGAGCGCTTGCGGCACGTCGAGCCAGTCGTGCGCGAGCGCGAAGCCGGGATGAACAACCGCATCCACGTCGACGATCTGGTCGAAGCCTGCGCGCGCGCGATCGCGAACCCGGAAGCGCGCGGCGTCTACAACGTCAGCGATGGCCGGCCGCTCAGCTCGACGACGTTCATCAACATGGTGGCGAAGGCGGCCGGTCTGCCGGCGCCGCCGCAGGTCTCGATGGAAGAAGCACAGCTCACGTTCAGCCCGGAGCGGCTGTCGTTCCTGAACGAGTCGCGCCGCGTGAGCAACGAAAGAATGCTGAAGCACCTGGGCGTGGTGCTGAAGTACGGCGACGTAGAGGCAGGAATCAGGGCGAGCCTGTCCGCCCTAGTCGGTTCGGCTCGTCAGTTCGGCTGGCTCTTCTTGCTCCCCAACCACTTCGTCACCGGCTCCCACTGCTTCCAGTCCGGCCAGGCCAGATACTCCGGCAGCTCGAAGATCCCCATGCCGCGCTGGAACGCGCGCAGGTAATTCGTCGACTGCCGCAGCGAGGCGAGGTACGGCACCTTCAGCTTGCTCAGGTACTGATCCAGCTCCTCGAACATGAGCGTGTTCTCGCGCACCCGGTTGGCCAGCACCGCGAGCCGCGCCTGCTGTCGCTGCACTTTCCCGAGCTCGAGCAGCTCGGCCATGAAGTGCGCGCACGCCTTCATGTCGATCGGCGAAGGCAGCACCGGCACCAGGATCGTCTCCGCACGGCGCACCAGCTCATTCATCTCCGAGCCGTGCGTGCGCGCCGGCGCATCGATGACCAGGATCTCGGTGTCGCGCGGCGCCGAGCGCAGCCCTTCGTCGTAGGCGGCGATGCCGGTGATGCGCGGCAGATCCTCGGCGCGCATCGACAGCCAGTCGAGGCTGGTTCGCTGCGGATCGTAGTCTGCGAGCGCCACCTTGTAGCCCTCGCCGGCGAAATGGCTCGCCAGGTTGGTGGCGATCGTGCTCTTGCCGCAACCGCCTTTGGAGTTCATGACCATGACGTGGCGCATGCTGGCCTCGCGCTGCTTTTGATGTTGTTGTCGCAATGGATTTGCGCGCCGAATGTTCGCACATTTCTTACATCCTGTATGCTTGCCCACCATGCGGCTGGCATTCACGAAGATGCACGGGCTGGGCAACGACTTCATCGTCTTCGATGCGCCCGCCGAGGCAAACCTGCCTTCCGCCGCCGCCCTGCGCCGTCTCGCGGACCGCCACACCGGCGTCGGCTTCGATCAGGCGCTGGCGCTGGCGCCGCCGCGTGCCGCGGGCACCGACGTCTTCTACCGCATCTTCAATTCCGACGGCTCCGAGGTCGAACAGTGCGCCAACGGCGCCCGCTGCATCGCCAGCCTGGTCGCGCGTCGGCTCGGACGCAGCTCGGTGCAGCTCGACAGTCCCGGCGGCCGCATCAGCGGCGAATTGCACGCCGACGGCAACGTGTCGCTCGACATGGGCGTGCCGAACTTCGACCCCGCGTCGTTGCCGTTCGAGGCGACGCGCGAGGCGGACATCTATCCGCTGCGCGTCGGCGAACGGGAGCTGCAGATCGGCGCGGTATCGATGGGCAACCCGCACGCGGTCATCCAGGTGGCTTCGGTGCGCGCCGCGCCCGTGGACACCCTCGGCCCCGCTGTGGAAAATCATTCCCGCTTTCCACGCCGCACCAACGTAGGCTTCATGGAAGTGGTCAGCCCGGAGCACATCCGGTTGCGCGTCTACGAGCGCGGCGCCGGCGAGACACAGGCGTGCGGCACCGGAGCTTGCGGCGCGGTGGCGGTCGGGCGCAGGCTCGGGCTGTTGCAGGAAAAAGTGCAGGTCGATGCGCCTGGTGGCGGCATGACCGTGCGCTGGGCCGGGCCCGGCGAGCATCTGTGGCTCACCGGTCCGGCGGTCAGCGTGTTCGAGGGGACGGTTGAGATCGAGTACCAGGCATAAAACAGATCTACGAGGGGCGAAATGAGCAAGCAACCTGTCGGCCGGCTGGACGAGGAATCCCAGGAAGAGACCGCAATCGCGGACTATCTGCAGGGCAATCCCGATTTCTTCGAGCGCCACGCCACGCTGCTCACGAAGCTGAACCTGCCGCACAACCGCGGCAGCTCGGCGATCTCGCTGGTCGAGCGCCAGGTCGCGGCGCTGCGCGACAAGAACGAGAAGCTCGAAGCGCGGCTGCGCGAGCTGATCGAAGTCGCGCGCGGCAACGACGTGCTGGCCGCGAAGATCCACCGCCTGGCTTGCCGCCTGGTGCGGGCCACCGACACGAGCGGCGTGATGGACGCGCTCGAAGCTTCGCTGCGCGAGGATTTCGGCGCATCCGAATGGCTGCTGCTGGTGATCGCTCACGGCGAGTCGGAGTTGTCGAAGCTCAACAGCCGCCACCTGCGCATCCTGAAGACGGGCGCGACCGAGCTGAAAATGTTCGAGACGCTGTTCGAGTCCGGCCGGCCGCGCTGCGGGCAGATCCGCGACAGCCAGCGCGACTACCTGTTCGGCGCCGGCACCGTCGAAATCGGCTCGGCCGCACTCGTGCCGCTGGGAATCAAAGTAGGCGAAAAGGGCAAGCCATCCGGCACGGCGCTGCTCGCGATCGGCAGTCCCGACGCGGAGCGCTTCCACCCGACGATGAGCACGGAGTTCCTGGCGCGCATCGGCGACCTCGTCAGCGAGGCGATCGGGACGGCCTGAAGTTGAGCGGCGCAGCTTATGGATAAGGAAGCGTGCGCGTGGCTGCCCCGCTTTCTGGCGCATCTGACGATCGAACGCCGGCTCTCGCCGCACACCGACATCAGCTATCGCAGCGATCTGCAGCGGTTCGTCAGCTACTGCGGCTCGTAACGACGTCCGCAACTGGCGCAGCGTAGATAGTCAGCACGTGCGGATGTTCGCGGCGGCGGAGTTTCGCCAGGGTTCGTCGCCGCGCACGATCCAGCGGCGGCTGAGCGCTCTGCGAAGCTTCTTCAACTTCATGCTTCGCGAGCGCGCGCTCGACGCGAATCCGGCAGTAGGCGTGCAGGCGCCGAAAGCACGCAAGCGGCTGCCCGACACGATGGACGTCGATCTCATGACACGGCTGCTGGAATTCCGCACGGACACGCAACTCGGTCTGCGCGACAAAGCGATCATGGAGCTGTTCTATTCGTCCGGGCTGCGTCTCGCCGAGCTCGTCGGCCTGAACCTCGGCGACCTCGACCGCGGCGATCGCACCGTGCGGGTGCTCGGCAAAGGCAGCAAGACGCGGGTAGTGCCGGTGGGCAAGCACGCACTCGAAGCAATCGCGCGCTGGCTCAAGGAGCGTGCGGCGCTCGCGGCGAATGGCGAGCAGGCGCTATTCGTGAGCAATCGAGGCACGCGGATCGGGCCTCGCGCAGTTCAGAAGCGTGTCGCAGGATGGGCGCGTCGCCAGGGTCTCGGTCGGCACGTTCACCCGCACCTGTTCCGTCATTCGTTCGCGACGCACCTGCTGGAGTCGAGCCAGGACCTGCGCGGTGTGCAGGAATTGCTGGGCCACGCCAATATCTCGACCACCCAGGTCTACACGCACCTTGATTTCCAGCACCTCGCCAAGATCTACGACGCTGCCCACCCCCGCGCGCGCCGCAAGTCCCGAGCCTGAAGAACCATGACAGAACTGCACGGCACGACGATTCTCTCGGTCCGCCGCAACGGCCTCGTCGCTGTCGGCGGCGACGGCCAGGTGTCGCTGGGCAACACCGTGATGAAATCCAACGCGCGCAAAGTGCGCCGGCTCTACGACGGCAAGGTGCTCGCGGGATTCGCCGGCGGCACCGCGGATGCGTTCACGCTGTTCGAGCGTTTCGAGGCGAAGCTGCAGCAGTACGGCAATCTCACGCGCGCAGCGATCGAGCTCGCGAAGGACTGGCGCACCGATCGGAGCCTGCGACGCCTCGAAGCATTGCTGTGCGTCGCCGATGCGAAGAGCTCGTTCATCGTCTCCGGCAACGGCGACGTCATCGAGCCGGAGGACGACATCATGGCGATCGGCTCCGGCGGCGCGTATGCACAAGCCGCGGCGCGCGCGTTGGCGCAGAATACCGAGCTCGACGCCCGCGCCATCGTGGAGAAGGCGCTGGGGATCGCTGCAGACATCTGCATCTACACCAACCGGAACATCACGATCGAGGAAGTTGCAGTAAGCGGTTAGCTCTCCATGTCCATGACCCCCAGAGAAATCGTCCAGGAGCTCGACAAGCACATCGTCGGGCAGAGCGCGGCCAAGCGCGCGGTAGCGATTGCGTTGCGCAACCGCTGGCGCCGCATGCAGGTGACCGAAAGCCTGCGCGCCGAGATCACGCCGAAGAACATCCTCATGATCGGCCCGACCGGCGTCGGCAAGACCGAGATCGCACGCCGTCTCGCGCGGCTCGCGCGTGCGCCGTTCGTCAAGGTCGAGGCGACGAAGTTCACCGAAGTCGGCTACGTCGGGCGCGAGGTCGACTCCATCATCAAGGACCTGATGGACGTCGCGGTGAAGGTGACGCGCGAAGAAGAGATGGAGAAGGTACGGCATCGCGCCATGGACGCAGCCGAGGAGCGCGTGCTGGACGTGCTGTTGCCGCGACCGAAATCGCTGGGCTTCGCCAGCGAGCAGGAGCCTGCGCCGCGCGACGCCGAGACGCGGCAGAAATTCCGCAAGATGCTGCGCGAAGGTCAGCTCGACGAGCGCGAGATCGAGATCGAAGTGCGCGCCCTGCCGATGGGCGTGGAGATCATGGCGCCCGCCGGCATGGAAGACCTGACGCAGCAGCTGCAAAGCATGTTCTCCAACCTCGGCGGCACGCGCACCCGCACGCGCAAGGTCAAGGTGAACGAGGCGTTCAAGCTGCTCACGGACGAGGAAGCGGCGAAGATGATCAACGAGGAAGAGCTGAAGCTGCGTGCGCTCACCAACGCCGAGCAGAACGGCATCGTGTTCATCGACGAGATCGACAAGATCGCGCGTCGCCAGGAGACGCAGGGCGCGGACGTGTCGCGCGAAGGCGTGCAGCGCGACCTGCTGCCGCTGGTCGAGGGCAGCACGGTGAGCACCAAGTACGGGATGGTGAAGACCGATCACATCCTGTTCATCGCCTCCGGCGCATTCCACATGTCGAAGCCCTCGGACCTGATCCCCGAGCTGCAGGGCCGCTTTCCGATCCGCGTCGAGCTCGACGCGCTCAAGGTCGAAGATTTCATTCGCATCCTCACCGAGCCCGATGCGTCGCTGTGCACGCAGTACCGCGCGCTGCTGGAAACAGAAGGCGTGAAGCTGGAGTTCGCCGAGAGCGGCGTGCGCCGGATCGCCGAAGTTGCCTGTCAGGTGAACGAGCGCACCGAGAACATCGGCGCGCGCCGCCTGCACACCGTACTCGAACGCTTGCTCGAAGCGCTGTCGTACGAAGCTGCCGATCGCAACGGCTTCAGCATCACCGTCGATGCGAAGTACGTCGACGAGCACCTCGGCGAGCTGGTGAAGGACGAAGACCTGACCCGCTACATCCTGTAGGTCGGGTTTTAACCCGACTCTTCTCTCATGCCCCATCCCACCTCCATCAAAGCCCGCACTCGCTCCCGCCTGCTCGAAGTCGCCTTCGACGACGGCTCACGCTTCGAGCTGCCGTTCGAATACCTGCGCGTCCACTCACCATCGGCTGAAGTGCGCGGCCACGGACCGGGTCAGGAGACGTTGCAGCTGGGCAAGCACGAAGTCGGCGTGCGCGCCGTCGAGCCGGTCGGCAACTATGCAGTGCGCATCGTCTTCGACGACGGCCACGACACCGGCCTGTACACCTGGGCATACCTGCACGAGCTCGGCAGCCTGCGCGAGGAGAAATGGCAGAACTATCTGGCACGGCTGAAAGAGCTGGGCATCCCTTATCCGACGCCGACCAAGCGATAGACGCAGGCAGGCTAAAGCCTGACCCACGGGTACTGATTGTGGGTCAGGCTTTAGCCTGACAACAGGTTAGAATCGCGCTCCGCATGAGCGACTCCACGACCGATTTCGGCTACCAGCAGGTCCCCAGGGACGAGAAGGCCGCGCGCGTGCGCGCCGTCTTCGATTCCGTCGCCGGCAACTACGACCTGATGAACGACCTGATGTCCGCGGGCGTGCATCGGGTATGGAAGCAGTTCACGCTGGCGCAGACCGGGTTGCGTCCGGGTCAGCGCGCGCTCGACGTCGCCGGCGGCACGGGTGATCTCGCAGCCGGCATGGCAAAACAGGTCGGCGCCAACGGGCTGGTCGTGCTCAGCGACATCAACGCGGCGATGCTCGCGGTCGGCCGTGACGCGCTGATCGATCGCGGCTTGGTCGGCAACATCCGCTGCTCGCTGGCCAACGCCGAGCGCCTGCCGTTCCGCGACAGCTCCTTCGACTGCGTGACGATCGGTTTCGGCCTGCGCAACGTCACCGACAAGGCAGCGGCGCTGCGCTCGATGGCGCGCGTGCTCAAGCCGGGCGGTCAATTGCTGGTGCTGGAGTTCTCGCGGCCCGTCGTGCCCGGTCTCAAGCCGCTGTACGACACCTATTCGTTCTCCGTGCTGCCGTGGCTCGGCAAAGTGGTCGCGAAGGACGAGGCGAGTTACCGCTATCTCGCGGAATCGATCCGACGCTTCCCCGACCAGCCCACGCTGCTCTCCATGATGCAGGACGCCGGCCTGGAGAACTGCCGCTATCACAACCTGAGCGGCGGCATCGTGGCCCTGCACCGAGGCTATCGGTTGTGAGGCTTGCGCCGCTCGAATCCCTGTTGAATCGCAACGTCGCTGCTTCGTCGTCGGCGCGAGCACTGTGTCAGCGCCTTGCTAGCAAGGTTCTTGCCGTGCACGTCGACGGCGTGCCGCTCAGCGTGTACTTCAAGTCGCACGGCGAACACATGACGCTGCACACCGATCACGAAGGCACGCCCGACGCGACGCTTTCGGGCACACCGTTATCGTTGCTGCGACTCGCCGGTCCGGCGCCGGAAGCTGCATTGCGCGGTGGCGCGGTCCACATCGAGGGCGATGCAGAAGTCGCACAAACTTTCAGCGAGCTGCTCAAGGCGGCACAACCCGATCTCGAGGAAGAGCTGTCGCGCGTCGTCGGCGACGTCGCAGCACATCAGGTGGGCAACGCTGCGCGCACGGCTCTCGGTTTCGCGCGACGCGCGCACGACACGTTCCTGCAAAACGTAGCCGAATACCTGCAGGAAGAAGGTCGCGACGTGCCGAACCGCACGGAAGCGGAGGAATTCCTGCACGGCGTGGACCGCCTCCGCGACGACGTCGACCGGCTCGAAGCGCGCCTGAAGCTGCTGGAAGCAAGGAACAATAAGTGAGCCGGGCATGAGGCCGCGCGTCCTGTCGCGCCTGCTGCAGATCCAGCGCGTGCTCGTGCGGCACCGGCTGGACGGCATCATCCGCGCCACTCACCTGTTCCGTCCGCTGCGCTTCGCGTTCTATCTCTCGCCTGCAACCTGGTTCAGGCGCGGCAGCGACGCCACGCGCGGCGAGCGCTTGCGGCGGGCACTCGAAGAGCTCGGTCCGATCTTCATGAAGTTCGGCCAGATGCTCTCGACGCGCCGCGACCTGCTGCCGCGTGACATCGCCGACGAGTTGGAGAAGCTGCAGGATCGAGTGCCGCCGTTCTCGGGCGTCGAGGCGCGTCGCATCGCCGAGCTTGCCTACCAGCGTCCGCTGAGCGAGATGTTCGCAAGCTTCGACGAGCAGCCGCTCGCCGCCGCGACGATCGCACAAGTGCATGCGGCGCAGCTGCCGAACGGCCAGGAAGTCGTCGTCAAGATCGTGCGGCCCGGCATTCGAGCGCTGATCGAGCGCGACATCGAAGTGCTGTACGCGCTCGCGAATCTGGCGAACCGTTACGCGAGCGAAGCACACCGGTTGCGCCCGGTCGAGCTGGTGCGCGAATACGAGAAGACGATCCTCGACGAGCTCGATCTGATGCGCGAAGCAGCGAACGCTTCGCAGCTCAGGCGCAACTTCGCCGGCTCGCACCTGCTGTACGTGCCGGAGGTTTACTGGGATCACTGCCGCAAGAACGTGATGGTGATGGAGCGCGTGCGTGGCGTGCTGATCTCCGACATGGCGGAGCTGCAGCGGCGCGGCGCGAACATCCAGCGGCTGGCGGAGAACGGCGTCGAGATCTTTTTCACGCAGGCGTTCCGCCACAATTTCTTCCACGCCGACATGCATCCGGGCAACATCTTCGTGCTGCTCGACGATCCGCAGCAGCCGCGCTACGCGGCCGTCGACTTCGGCATCGTCGGTACGCTCGATCCGCGCGACCAGCACTACCTCGCGGAAAATTTCCTGGCGTTCTTCGAGCGCGACTATCGCCGCATCGCCCAGCTGCACATCGACTCGGGCTGGATTCCGTCGCACGTGCGCGTCGACGAGCTCGAATCCGCCGTACGCACGGTTTGCGAGCCGATCGCCAACAAGCCGCTGCGCGAGATTTCGTTCGGCCAGGTGCTGATCAGCCTGTTCGAAGCCGCGCAACGCTTCGACGCCCAGATGCAGCCGCAGCTGATGCTGATCCAGAAGACGCTGCTGCAGATCGAAGGCGTCGGCCGCCAGCTCTATCCGGACCTCGATCTGTGGAAGACCGCTCAACCCCTGCTGCGGCAGTGGATGGATGAGCGCTGGAGCGTGCGTGCGATCGTCAAAGACGTGCGCAAACATCTGCCCGACATGGTGCAGGCTCTGCAGCAGCTGCCGCCGCTGGTCGAGAACGCGATCCAGCGCGCACACGACGGTCGCTTCCGCGTGCCGGTGACGACGCAGGATTTCGAGCGTCTGCGGCTGGAGATCCGCCGCGACGGTCGACGCCGCGACGTCGCGTTGCTGACTGCGACGTGCGCGCTCGGCGGAATCATCTGGCTGGCGCTGGCAACTGCACCGATGTGGCCTGGCTACGCGCTGCTCGGTGTCAGCGTCATCGGCCTATGGTTGCTGCGAAGATAGTCAGTCAGGCTGAAGGCCTGACCCAAAAGGTCTCTAGTCCTGCGAGTCAGGCTTCAGCCTGACTCTTCGGCTTCTTCAACAACCCCCACACGACCGGCAGCACCGACACCACCACGATGCCGATCGTCACGATGCCGAAGTTCTCTTTGATGATCGGCACGTTGCCGAACAGGTAGCCGCCCCAGATGAACAGCGTGCACCAGGCGACGCCGCCGACGACGTTGTAGGCGGCGAAGCGGCGGCGCTGCATCTGCCCGACGCCGGCCACGAACGGCGCGAAGGTGCGGATGATCGGCACGAAGCGCGACAGGATGATCGTCTTACCGCCGTGCTTCTCGTAGAACTGCTGCGTGCGGATCAGGTATTCCCGCTTCATCCAGCGAAAGGTGCCGCTGAACGCGCGCGGCCCGACCGCGCGGCCGATGCGGAAGTTCACCTCGTTGCCCAGCACTGCGGCGAACATCAGCAACAGCCACACGAGTGTCACGTTCAGCGTGCCGGTCTGATCCACCGCGGCGAGCGCACCGACCGCGAACAGCAGCGAATCGCCGGGCAGAATCGGCGTCACGACCAGGCCGGTCTCGCAGAAGATGATCAGGAACAGGATCGCGTAGACCCAGAGGTGATAGTCGGCGACGAGCTCGGTGAGATGCTTGTCGAGATGCAGGACGAGGTCGATGAACCAGCTGATCAGTTCCATGTGCGCGCGCAAGGCTGATGGTTGGGCATTGCAGTGTCAAGACACCGCGGAAGACAGCTGGTCGAGAGCAGTTTCTACAGCGGCTGCCACGAAGAGCGCCGCCCGGTAGCGCGGCTGCAGAAACCCCTCCTCCACTGCGCGATCGAGAAACTCCAGCAACGGATCGTAGTAGCCATCCTGATTCAGCAGCGCGCACGGCTTGCGATGCAGGCCGAGCTGCGTCCAGGTCCAGGCTTCGAACAGCTCGTCCATCGTGCCGATGCCGCCGGGCAGCGCGAGGAACGCATCCGACAGATCGCCCATCAGGAGCTTGCGCTCGGACATCGTGCGCACCACGTGCAGCTGCGACAGGCCGGCGTGGCCGACTTCGCGGTCGATCAGCATCTGCGGGATCACGCCAACGACGCGACCGCCGGCCGCCAAGGCTGCATCGGCAAGCGCTCCCATGAGGCCGACACGCCCACCGCCGTAAACGAGGGTGAGCCCGCGCCGGGCGATCAGCTCGCCGGTACGGACTGCGAGCGCGGCGTACTCGGGGCGGGTGCCTGGGCTGGACCCGCAAAAGACACACAGGGATTTCATTGGCGAATTCTAGCTCGGCAACAGCCACGCCTTTGAGAAGTGAGCGCTGCGTCACACGCCGCCGGTACTTGACGTTTCCACACACGCCACAGCTCAAGGGTGGCTGCATTGCGCCCGATACCCCGACGTACGCGCCACAACCCGTGTCCCAGGCAATTTGTCGATAATGAAAGGACCCTACGTCTTGCTGGCGGTTCTGAGCTTCCTGGCCATCGGCGCGGCAATGGCAGCGGCTTGGCTCGCTCTGCGCTTGCGGGCCCTGAAGGCGACGCTGGCCCTGCCCGGAGCCCAGCAGCCCTACGACACTCTCACCGGTCTGCCGACGCGCGTCAGCATCGTCACTTCTGCCGAGAAAACGCTCGCCGAGGCGACACACACCAGCGCGCCGTTCGCGGTCACGGTGCTGAACGTCAGCCGCTTCAAATCGATCAACGATTCGCTCGGCCACGAGGTCGGCGACGAGCTCCTGCGAATGCTCTCGCAACGCCTGGGTGGCGTGCTCGCGCGCGGCGATCTGCTCGGACGCCTGGCGGGCGATGAGTTCGTCGTGCTCGGTTGCGTCGGCACAGGCCCGATTGCCGCCGAGGTGACGGTCGAGACGATCTTCGCCGCCCTGCGCGAACCGTTTTCGATCAACGGTCACGACATCGAAGTTGCAGTCAGCGCGGGCATCAGCATGTTCCCGGAACACGGCACGACGTTCGACGTGCTGCTGCGACGGGCCGAAACCGCGATGCGCGCCGCCCGCAGCATCGCGCGCGGCAGCTTCCGCTTCTATTGCGAAGAGATGAGCAAGTCCGAGGAAGAGCGGCTGGCGCTCGAAGCCGACTTGCGCCACGCGATCCGCGACGGACAACTCGAGCTGCACTATCAACCGAAGGTGGACATCGCAAGCGGTCGTGTCCGCAGCGCCGAAGCGCTCCTGCGCTGGCGTCATCCGCAGCGCGGCTTCGTGCCGCCGAACGTGTTCATCCCGATCGCGGAAGAAGGCGGGCTGATTCTGTCGATCGGCGAATGGGTGTTGCGTCGGGCCTGCGCGCAGATGCGCGCCTGGCTCGACTCGGGAATTCCGCCGCTGCGCGTGTCCGTGAATCTGTCGGCAAAGCAGTTCCGTCACGGCGATCTGACCGCGGTCGTATGCTCGGCGCTGGAAGATGCGCAGCTGCAGCCCGGCTATCTCGAGCTGGAGCTGACGGAAAGCTCGATCATGCATGACGCCGAGGCAAGCGCTGCGACGCTGCAGCTGCTGAGCACGATGGGCGTGCACATCTCGATCGACGACTTCGGCACGGGCTACTCGAGCCTCAGTTATCTGTGGCGCCTGCCGCTCGACAAGCTGAAGATCGATCGCAGCTTCGTGCGCGAGCTGATCTCGAATCCCGACGACGTCGCGATCGTGAAGGCGATCATTTCGCTGGCGCACAGCCTGCGGCTCGGAGTCGTCGCGGAAGGGGTCGAGACGCAGGAGCAGCTGGAGCATCTGCGCGAGCTCGGCTGCGATCAGTATCAAGGCTTCTATTGCAGCCCGGCCGTGCCGCCGGATGCGTTCGTGGCTCTGATCAAGCGGCTGCGCGCGGAACGACCGGCGCTGACCGAAGCCGACATGCTGCGCACGCAGAGCCGCATGTACGCGTATACGCGCGACTCGGCGGCGTGAGCCTGTCAGGCTAAAGCCTGACCCACAGTCGCTGTTGTGGGTCAGGCTTCAGCCTGACTCTTTGTATCTCTGCTGCAGCCGATTCATCCCGGCGATCCATCGATCCCTATCCGCTGCCTTACGCTGCATGTACTCCGCGACTTCCGCGTGCGGCAGGATCAAAAACTTCTCCGCGGCGAGTCCTGCAATCACGGCGTCGGCGACTTGCTCCGGCTCGATGATTCCATTGACGCTCGCGACGTCGCCTTCGTTGCCGGCGATCATGTCCGTGCGCACCGCCTGCGGACACAGCACCGAGACCTTGATTCCCTGGTGACCGTGCGTGATCGCGATCCATTCGGCGAGCGCAACCGCCGCGTGCTTGGTCACCGCGTAAGTAGAGCTGCCGATTTGCGAAAGCAGGCCCGCTGCAGACGACGTGTTCAGCAGGTAGCCACCGCCGCGCGCAATCATGCGTGGCACGAGGTGACGTGCCGCGTACACGTGCGCCATCAGATTTACTTCCCAGATCTTCTGCCAGACGTCGTTCGGCGTATCGAGGCCGCGGCCGACGCCGATGCCGGCGTTCGAGCAGAACAGATCGATGGGACCGTGATCGCGCTCGGTGGCATCGATGAACGCGGCGATATCGGATTCGCGGCTGACATCGACGCGCATCGCCGACCCGCGCAGCTCCGTTGCGACACTGCGTACGCCGGCTTCGTCGAGATCTGCGACTGCGACGTGGCGTGCACCTTCTCGAACGAAACGACGCGCGAGTGCGCGGCCAATGCCCTTTGCGCCGCCGGTAACGGCGACGACTTTTCCCGCAACGTTCATGGAATCTCCCCGCGCCGAATGCGCGTGGAGTATGTCACAGCGATGCGACGTCAGAAGAAGTCTTACGATCTAGAACTTATCGTCGGCGCGGCGGCCGCGCGTGCGGCGACGCTCGGAGCCCGAGTACGACGCAGTCATCATGCCGACTTCGCTGCGGCGCCGAGGTCCGGCGCGTCGGTCCTTATGATGTTTATAGCGGCAACTGCAGCGTAGGGCGTCGCAAGTAGGCAGCGGCAGGCGGGGCGCATGCGCAGAGAGAAAGCGCTGGCCCGTGAAACGATGGGCAGCGGCGCAGGCGTTGTCACCTGGCTTTATCGAGACCGCGTGGAACTTCGATTCCGGAGGACGCGGCTTGGCGGGCGGCTGTTTCCGCAATCGGAGCAGCTCGCCCAACGACCACTTCATGGCCATCGCTGTAACCGTCTCCGTGCAGGGCGTATCTGCATAAGAGGAGAAGCGATGACATTGTTCCTGCGCCGCGGCAGGAATCAATTGTTACAAAGGGCGTGGGCGTCAGCGCAGGCTGCGCAGGAACGCAGCGGGATCTCCGCCGCGCTCCAGAATTTCCACGAGCGCCGATGCAACGACGACGCCGTCGACGTGCGGTGCAAGTCGCTCGACTTGCTCGCGGCTGCGGATGCCGAAACCCGCGCACACCGGCAGCGGTGAAACTCGTTTCACGCGCGCGAAGTACTCGAGCGCGTCGGCTGGCAACGCGACGTTCTGACCAGTCGTACCTGTCATCGTCACTGCGTAGATGAAACCGCTGCTGGCAGCGGACAGCATCTGGATGCGCTCGGTCGGAGTCACTGGCGTGACCAGCTGCACGAGCGCCAACCCGCGTTCGGCGAGCGCGGCTCGCACGTCTTCGCATTCTTCGAACGGCAGATCGGGAACGATGAAGCCGGAGATGCCGGCGCGCGCTGCATCGTCCGGCAATCGATCGAGGCCGTACGCCAGCAGCGGATTCAAGTAGCTCATCAGCAGCAGTGGCGCGCGCAGCTTCGGGCGCGGACCGGAGAGCTCGGCAAGAATCCATTTGAGCGACACGCCCTGCGCGAGCGCTACGCGGCTGGAGCGCTGAATCGTGGCGCCGTCCGCCATCGGATCGGTGAAAGGCACGCCGATCTCGACGACGTCGGACGCGTCCGCGACTGCGGCGAGCAGCGACAGGAAGGTCTCACGTTGCGGAAATCCTGCGGTGACATAGCCGACGAGAGCGGGCCGTCCGCTCGCCTTCGCGTTACGGATCGCTTCGGTGATCACACTACCTGCAGCCATCACTGCACATCCTTCAGCAAAGTCCGCTGCAGCGTCGGCATGTCCTTGTCGCCGCGGCCGGACAAGCCGACGAGAATCTTCGCGCCGGGATGCTGCGCGGCGTAGCGCTTCGCGCCGGCGAGCGCATGCGCCGATTCGATCGCCGGCAGAATTCCCTCGGCGGCACAGCACTCCGCGAGCGCTGCGAGTGAGCTGTCGTCATCCACCGCTTCATATTTGACGCGGCCGACGCTCATCAGCAGCGCATGCTCGGGACCGACGCCCGGATAGTCGAGGCCGGCGGAGACGGAGTGCGTTTCCTGGATCTGCCCGTCCGCGTCCTGCAACAGCAGCGAGTAGCTGCCTTGCAAGACGCCGGGCGTGCCGTATGCGAGCGAAGCCGCGTTCTCTCCAAGCCCCGAACCTTTGCCGCCTGCTTCCAGGCCGAGCATCTTCACGTCGCGATCGGCGATGAACGGATGGAACAGGCCGATCGCATTGGAACCGCCGCCGACGCAGGCGATCACGATGTCGGGCAGCCTGCCGGTCTGCGCGACGATCTGCTCGCGGGCTTCGCGGCCGATGACAGCTTGCAGCTCGCGCACCAGATACGGATACGGGTGCGGACCGATCGCCGAGCCGAGGCAGTAGTACGTGCCGTTCGGATCCGACACCCAGTCGCGCAGCGCCTCATCGACTGCAGCGCGCAGAGTCTGATCGCCGCTGGTCACCGGCACGACCGTTGCGCCGAGTAATTTCATGCGTCCCACGTTGGGCGCCTGGCGTTCCATGTCGACCGAGCCCATATACACAGTGCAGGGCATTCCGAGGCGCGCGCACGCGGCGGCCGATGCGACGCCATGCTGGCCGGCGCCGGTTTCAGCGATGACGCGCTTCGCTCCGAGCTTCTTCGCGAGCAGCACTTGCCCGATGGAGTTGTTGATCTTGTGCGCGCCCGTGTGCGCGAGGTCCTCACGCTTCAGCCACACCTCGGCGCCCCAGCGCTGCGACAACGTGCGCGCGTGCGTCAGCGCCGTCGGCCGGCCGACCCAGCTGCGCAGCTCGGCGTGAAATTCATCGAGGAATGCGCGGTCGCGCAGATGACGATCGACGCCCGCCTGCAACCGGTCGAGCGCGGGCACGAGCGTCTCGGGCACGTAGCGCCCGCCGAACGGCCCGAAGCGGCCGCGCGCGTCGGGATATTCGCCCTTCAGCATGCGGGCGAGCGAGGCCTGGGGATCGATCGAAATCGCGCTTCTCATCTGTTTGCTCCGTTCGCTGCCGCGCGAGCGCGACGCACGAATTCATGAATTTTCGTCGGGTCCTTGACCCCGGGCGACGCCTCGACGCCGCTGCTCACGTCCACACCGAAGGGACGCACCGCGGCGATTGCGTCGGCGACATTGGTTGCGTTGAGTCCGCCGGCGAGCACGAGCTGCGTAGTGCGCGCGAGCTGTGCGGCGGTTTGCCAGTCGGAGGTGCTGCCGACGCCGCTCACCGGGCCTTCGAAAAGGATGCGGGGATGTCCGGCTAAAGCCGGACCTACAGGGAAGGTCAGACCTGAGGCGGATTCCTGTGGGTCAGGCTTTAGCCTGACTCCGCTGCGTACGACCGGCATCACGCCAAGCTCCGTCGGCACACGCAACGTCTGCAGATCTTCCACATCCGTCTGCAACACATCCGGCCGGAACCCCGACCACACCTCATCTAACTGGCTCTGCGTCGGATGCAGCATCACCGCGACTCGCGGAATCCGACGCGGCACGTCTTGCGCGAGCTGCGTCGCCTGAGCCGTAGTGACTTGACGCTTCGACGGCGCGAACACGAAGCCGACGGCATCGGCGCCCGCGGCGACCGCCGCCTCGACCGCGTCGCGGCTGGTCAGGCCGCAGATCTTCACCCAGATCGCCACGCCGCTACTCGTCGTCCATCGCAGCGCCGGTCGCGATTCGCATCTTGCGCGTGCGCACTGCCATCGCGCGCTCGCGGCCGGCCGCGAGCATCTCGCCGAGCAACTTGCCGGGATCGGCGGAAGTCATCAGCGTCGTGCCAACTAGAGCGAGGTCGTAACCGGCGTCCACCACCGTCTTGATGTCTTCGAGCGAGCCGACGCCGCTCTCCGCAACCGAAGCGAAGTCCGACGGCAGATGGCTCGCCAACTCGCCGAGCCGCGCCAGGTCGACGCTCAGCGTCTCGAGATCGCGGCAGTTCACGCCGACGAGCATCTGCTCGTCGTGCGCCTTGCGCTCGGCGAGCACTTCGTTCGCGACCTGCAGGTCGTCCGCGTCGAAGGCTTCGATGAGCACGAACATCTTCAGCATGGCTGCGACGTCGAGCAGCGCCTTGATGCGACTGCGATCCAGCATGCGCACGATCACGAGCACGCCGCCGGCGCCGGCAGCACGCGCTTCCATGACCTGGTAAGGATCGACGAGGAAATCCTTGCGCATCACCGGCACGCCGAGCGGCGCGAGCGTTCGCGCCGTTTGTTCGAGATGACTCGAGCGAGCCGCCGAATCGGCTCGGCTCGGTCAGCACGGAAACAGCGCAGGCGCCGCCGTGCGCGTATGCCTGCACGCGCCGGTCGATGTCGGAAGTGTGCTGCGAAAGGTCGCCGGCAGAAGGCGACGCCAGCTTGCACTCGGCGATGATGTCGAACCCTTCCGGCGAAAGTTTCAGGCGCGGCGCCGTCGGCGCGGCGCACACGCGCGTCCACAACACCTGCTCGGATTCATGCGCCCGCGCCTGTTCGAGCCTCGCGAGGCTCGACTGCGCCATTTCCGTGAGAAGTCCTGACATCTGACTATCCACCGGCCGTGACCCCGCGGCCGAACGCTGCGATTCGTTCCAGTATCTGTCGTCCCGCGCCCGCTTCGATCGCGTCCTGCGCCATGCGCGCCGCTTCCTTTGCCGACGACGTCTTGTCCATCAACTCCAGCACCAGCGCCGCCTGCAACACGATCGCGCTGCGATGAGGACCTCGGTCGAGGCCTTCGAGCACCGCGCGCAGGTGCTGTGCATTGTAGGCGGCATCTCCGCCTTTGAGATCATCCGCAGAGCAAGGCGGTAGCGCGAACTCTTCGGCGCTGCGACGCGTCCGCTTGACCTGGCCCGGCCGCACGTCGAACAGCGTAAACGGACCGATCGGCGTCGCCTCGTCCCAGCCCGGCTCGCCGTGCACGACGTAGGCGCGCTCGATCGGCATGCCGGCCAGCGTATCGGCCATCAACGCCGCGATGTCGACGTGATACGCGCCGATCAGGTGGAACGGCGGCTCAGCAGGATTGGACAGCGGCCCGAGGATGTTGAAGACGGTGCGCACACCCAGCGCCTGTCGGATCGGCATGACTGCCTTCATCGCCGGGTGATAGTGAGGCGCGAAGAAAAAAGTGAAGCCGGTCGCCGCGAGACATTCGCCGGCGGCTTTCTCGTCGAGCGGCAGATTCAACCCGAGCGCGCGAACGACATCCGCGCTGCCACTGCGGCTCGACACGGAGCTGGTGCCGTGCTTCGCGACGCGAATGCCCATCGCCGCGACCAGCAGCGCAGCGCCGGTCGAGAGATTGAAGCTCCCAGAACCGTCGCCGCCGGTACCCACCATGTCCACCAACGGTCCGCCTTCCGGCAGGATCGGCCTGCGCGCGAGCCTGCGCATGGTTTTCGCAAAGCCGCGCACTTCGTCGGCCGTCACGCCTTTGGAGCGCAACCCCGCAAGCAGCGCGCCGCCGAGTGCCGGCGAGAGAGTCGGGTCGGTGAGTGCGACGAGCAGGTCCGCTGCCTGCGCCTCGCTCAGGTTACGGCGATCGAGCAGCTGTTCGAGAACTTCGCGCAGAGCACTCATTACTGGCGCCTGGCCGAGCGTTGCCGCAGGAAGTTGTCCATCAGCAGCGGCCCCTGCGGAGTGAGCACGCTCTCCGGATGAAACTGCACGCCTTCGACCATCAGGTCGCGATGACGCACGCCCATGATCTCACCCTCGTCGGTGCGCGCCGAGACTTCCAGCACGTCCGGCAACGACTGCGGTTGCGCGATCAGCGAATGATAGCGGCCCGCCTCGAACGGCTCCGGCAGCCCCGTGAGAATGCCGCAGCCGTCGTGATGAACCTGCGAAGTCTTGCCGTGCATGAGCCGCGCTGCGCGCACGACTTTGCCGCCGAACACCTCGACGAGCGACTGATGCCCGAGACAGACACCGAGCACCGGCACGTGGCCGGCGAACGCGGCGATCATCTGCATCGAGACTCCGGCATCGTGCGGCGTCCCCGGCCCGGGCGAGATGCACAGGTGGGTCGGCGCCAGCGCACGCGCCTCATCGACCGAAATCCGGTCGTTGCGATGAACGAGCACTTCCGCGCCGAGGACCATGAAGGCCTGCACCAGGTTGTAGGTGAAGGAGTCGTAGTTGTCGATGAGCAGGAGTCGTGCCGCAGAAGTGCTCACAAGCCCTCCTCGGCCAGCGCCAGCGCGCGACGCACGATCGCGCTCTTCGCCAGGACTTCCTCATACTCCGTCTGCGGCACGCTGTCCGCAACCAGGCCGGCGCCGGCCTGGTAGCTGTACGTGTCGCCACGAAACACCATCGTGCGAATCGTGATCGCGTGGTCCATGTCGCCGCCGTGACCGAAGTAACCGACGGTGCCCCCGTAGAATCCGCGGCGCACCGGTTCGAGCTCATCGATGATCTCCATCGCACGCACTTTCGGCGCACCGACCAGCGTGCCGGCAGGGAAGGCGGCCGCGAACAGGTCGAATGCATCCTTGCCCTGCGCCAGCTCGCCATTCACTCCGCTGACGATGTGCATCACGTGGCTGTAGCGCTCGACGTGGCGATACGGGTTGACACCGATAGTGCCGGCGCGCGCCACGCGGCCGAGATCGTTCCTTGCGAGATCGACCAGCATGATGTGCTCGGCGTTCTCTTTCGGATCGGCCAGCAACTCCTCCTGCAACCGTGTGTCCTCTTCGCTGTCGCGACCACGCGGCCGCGTGCCTGCGATCGGCCGCATCTGCGCGTGACCGTGCGAGAGTTTCACCAGCGCTTCCGGCGAGGAGCCGACGACCACACAGTCGCCGAGGTCGCAGTAGAACATGTACGGCGAAGGGTTCAGCAGACGCAGCGCGCGATAGGTCTCGAACGGCTCCAGCTCGCACTCCCCCGAGAAGCGCACTGACAACACGAGCTGGTAGACGTCGCCGGCGGCGATGTACTCCTTCGTGCGGTGAACGCCGTGAATGAATTCAGCTTCGCTCAGGCTGCCAATGGCCGGCGCGTAGCGGATGCGCTTGTCGTTCTGCGGGATCGCCCCGCGCAACGCCTGCACGACCTGTTTACGCAACGAGAGGCGTTCGCTTTCGCTGCCCGCGTGCAGCAGCGCGACACCGCGCGTCAAGTGATCGAACACCAGCAGCGATTGCGGCGCGAGATAGTGAGCTTGCGGCGATGGCTCGACGACTCGCGCGCGCGCCGGCAGGCGTTCGAAGTTGCGCACCAGATCGTAGCCCGCAACGCCCACGAGTCCGCCGGGTAACGGCACGCCTGGAATCCGCGGGCTCGGTTGTGGCGTATGTGCGAGCGCATCGCGCAATGCGTGCAGCAGTGCCTGTTGCGAATTCGGCGCCGGGCGCGTCTGCCCATTCACGGTGAGACCACGCTCGTCGAGACGCACTTCCGCGCAATCGCCGAAGCCGATGAACGAATAGCGTGCGAGACGTTCGCCGCCCTCGACGCTCTCCAGCAGGAAGCGCGGTTTGAACGGCTTGAGCTTGAGGTACGCCGACACCGGCGTGTCCAGGTCGGCGGCAATGTCGAATGGCGGTTTCAAGCAGCAGTTCCTCTCGAGCGACCTCGTTGCGCGAGGGCCGGGCGGGAGGCGATAAAAAACCCATCTCCGGATTCGCGCTCGGAGATGGGTTCTTGGATTCGTCGATTACGTCAGGTGCAGGTCGATGTTCGATCCGGGGCCCTCTCCTTTTATGAGAGGCGCCACCACCGGCCAAGAGTTACACGTAGTTTCGACATGGCGGCGAGTATTACCGGCCGTCCTCACGCGAGTCAAATTCTCATAACTTCCGCGCGGCCGACCCAGACCTGTTTGTCACCGCCGGTCGACTGAGTGATTACCGGATCCTCCCTACGATGGCCCTTCGTCTTAATCCGCCGTCGGGAGATTTATGAGGATTGCTGCTGCCGTTTCCATAACATTGTTACTCGCCGCCGGCGCCGCGGCCGCCGACGATCTGTCCGAGTTACGCGAGCGCCTGGAAGCACAGGAGCAGAAGATCCGCGTGCTCGAGCGCAAGCTCGAACTGCAGGACGAAGCGACCAAGGCCGCGGTACCGACCACACCGGTGGTGCGCGCCTCGCCGCAACAGGGCTTCCGCATCCAATCGGCCGATGCTGCCAACGTCCTGCGCGTGCGCGGCGTGCTGCATTTCGACGGGCGCCGTTTTTCGGACGACATCACGCCCGGGACCGCGGACACGTGGATCTTCCGCCGCGTGCGGCCGACGCTCGAAGGCACTCTCAACGGCATCTACGATTTCCGCTTCACGCCGGACTTCGCGGGCGGCCGCACCTTCATCCTCGACGCATTCGTCGCGGCACGGCTCAAGCCGTGGGCGGTCGTGACCGCCGGCAAGTTCAAGGTGCCGGTCGGCCTGGAGCGCCTGGTCTCTGCAACCGACCTGCGCTTCATCGAGCGCGCGCTCCCGACCAGCCTGGTGCCGAACCGCGATCTCGGCGTGCAACTCGGCGGCGACATCGCCGGCGGGCTCGTGAACTACTCGTTCGGCTACTTCAACGGCGTGAGCGACGGCGGCAGCAGCGACGGCAACACGCCGACGCCCGACGCCGAGAACGACACGAATGGCGACTGGGCGGCGCGTGTGTTCTTCCAGCCGTTCGTCAATTCGGACAACTTCGCGCTGCGCAATCTCGGCTTCGGCGTCGCGGGCACGTTCGTCGACTCGACCGGCAGCACCGCCACGACTTTGCTACCGGGCTATCGCACACCGGGGCAGCAGACGTTCTTCAGCTATCGCGGAACGACCGCCGCCAGCGGCGCGACTCCCGCAGTCAACGGAACGTTTGCGGATGGCGATCGGGTGCGCTGGACGCCGCAGGCGTACTACTCCATCGGCAGCTTCGGCGTGCTCGGCGAATACGTCACCGTCTCGCAGGACGTCACGCGCGCGACGCCAACCGCCGGCTTGCGCTCCGAAACGCTCGATCACACCGCGTGGCACGTGCAGCTCGCATGGTTCGCGACCGGCGAGGACGAGCAGTTCCGCGGCTTTACTCCCGGCTCGATCTTTTCGCTGGAGAACAAGACATGGGGCGCCTGGGAGCTCGTGGCGCGCTACCACGAGCTCGACATCGACGATGCAACTTTCGTCGGTGGCACGAATTCCTTCGCCAACCCCGAGAGCGCGGCCAGCAAGGCGAGCGCATGGGGCGTCGGCGTCAATTGGTATCTCAACCAGAACTACAAGTGGTCGCTGAACTACGACGTCACATCGTTCGAGGGCGGTGCCGCCGCAGGAGCGGATCGGCCGGACGAGAAGGCGCTGTTCACGCGCTTCGCGCTGCAGTTCTGAAGAGAGCCGGTCACGAGAGTCACGACATTCACGGGAGTCACGAATGAAGAGGTATCGAACGATTCTTGCGGCGCTGGCGCTATTCGCACTCGGCAGCCCCTTCGCGCACGCGAAGGAAGTGACGCTGCTGAACGCGTCTTACGATCCGACACGCGAGCTGTACGAGCAGTACAACGCGGCCTTCGCGAAGTACTGGAAAGCCAAAACGGGCGACGACGTCACGATCAAACAATCGCACGGCGGCTCGGGCAAGCAGGCGCGCACCGTCATCGACGGCCTGCCGGCCGACGTCGTCACGCTCGCGCTCGCCGGCGACATCGATGCGATCGCAGCGAACGGCAAACTGCTGCCGGTCAACTGGCAATCGCGCCTGCCGCACAACAGCTCGCCCTACACGTCGACGATCGTGTTCCTGGTGCGCAAGGGAAATCCGAAGAACATCCGCGACTGGGGCGACCTGGCCAAACCCGGCATCTCCGTCATCACGCCCAATCCGAAGACGTCGGGCGGCGCGCGCTGGAATTACCTCGCCGGCTGGGCGTGGGCCCTGCAGCAGCCGGGCGGCAGCGAAGCGACGGCGAAGGAATACGTGCGCAAGCTGTTCAAGAACGTGCCCGTGCTGGATACCGGCGCCCGCGGCTCGACCACGACGTTCGTGCAACGTGGCATCGGCGACGTGCTGCTCGCGTGGGAGAACGAAGCGTTCCTGTCGATCAAAGAGCTCGGCGCCGACAAGGTGCAGATCGTGCTGCCGTCGCTGAGCATCCTCGCTGAGCCGCCGGTCACGGTGGTTGACAAGGTGGTGCTGCGCAGGGGCACGCGCGAGGTCGCGACCGAGTACCTGAAGTACCTGTACACGCCCGAGGCGCAGGAGATCATCGCGAAGAACTTCTACCGGCCGATCGATGAGAAGGTCGCGGCGAAGTACGCGTCGCAGTTCCCGAAGATCAAGCTCGTGACGATCGCCGATTTCGGCGGCTGGACGAAGGCGCAGAAGCAGCACTTCGCCGACGGCGGCGTGTTCGATCAGATCTACGCGCCGGAGTAAGTCTCGACGAGGATGGGACGGTTCTGTATCTTGCCTCGACATGGACGTCGACAAGCTTCGAGCGCTCATAGCTGCTGCGCCAAAGCCTCCGTGCGCCGCGCTCACTCCGTTCTCGATCGTCGAAGCAGACTCCGAGCGCGGGCTCGTTCACGTCGAGTTCGAAGCGCAGCCGGCATTCGGCAACATGTTCGGTCACGTGCAAGGTGGCTTCGCTGTCGCGATGCTCGATGTGACGATCTCGCTCGCCGGCTTGCTAAGCTCGCGCAGTGGCTGCCGACCGTCGAGATCAAGAAGAGCTTCCTGGCGCCCGCGCTGCTGGGCGATTGCCTCGACGAGGATCGGTCGGTTCTGTATCTTGACCTCATCATGGTCTCATTGAGCGAGGCCGCCCGCGGAGAGTTGGAAATCATGAAGCCAGCCGGTTATGAATTTCAGAGCGACTTCGCCCGCCACCATTTCGCGCGGGGGCAAGCCCAGGGTCGGGCCGCACTGGTCGTGAAGTTACTCACGCGGCGCTTCGGTCCGCTCACACCACAAGTCGAGGCGCGAATCGCTGAAGCGTCGATCGCACAACTGGACGAGATCGGCGAGCGTCTGCTGACCGCGCAGACCTTGGACGAAGCGCTCGGCTCGGGCTGATGAGCGACCTCGACAAACTCCGAGCGCTGGTCGCTGCTGCACCGAAGCCCCCATGCGCAGCGCTCACTCCACTTCTGCTCGCAGCAGATTCTTCGCTTCGCTGTGTGTGCTCGCCATGGTGGCGAGTCCGACAGAGGGCGCAGAGCCCACTGCGGTCAAGAAGTACGCCTTCGAGCTCGTCACGTTGAACCTCAGCGCCAGTTCGCGAAGTCGTCGCGACCCAACCTCGGGTGGGCGCATGCAGATCAGCGTCCCGAGCGCGATGACCGACGAAGAGGTCGAAACGGTCAAACGCATTCTCGATCAGCTCGGAGCGTCGCCGCCGGACGGCGAAGGCTATCGTCACTTCTCGATGTCGAACGGCACGCGAGGGCGGATCGGAGGATTCATCGAAGATCCGGAAGTTGCCGGCGCCGGCGTGCGGAGTCTGCCGATGGAGCTCGCAGTCGCGAACGAGTTCTCGACGACAGAGGCCGCGCTGGTTCTACGAATTGCCGTCGCCGCAAATCTGTTCGTCGGCAAGCCCGATGATCCCACTGTCGTGGCGACCACGTACGCGGTGACCGATCGGCCATTTCGCAGGGAGCACCCGCGCGCTACGGCGACGTTGGATGAAAAATCGCTGGTCGAATGGATTCGGCAGAACATTCCCGCCGGTGACGTCGCTGACGAGAGCGGACGTTAGCTACTCGTCGTCTTCGTCTTTCTTCTGCTGCTCGAGCCGCTTCTTGATCTCCATCCACTCTTCGAGGCGCTTCAGATCCATCGGCTTGCGCTGCGCCGGCGGTGCACTGGCCGGTTGCTGCACTTTCCTGCCGAAGTTGCGAGCGTTGTCGTACGGATTGCCGCCCGCCTCGCTGCCGCCACCGCTGGAATTGTCATAAGGATTGAAGCCGCCGCCCGGTAACTCGCGCTTATCTTTTTCCTTGTTTTATCCTTCTCGCCCAGTCCGGCCGGACGCTGATGACTCGCGGTCTCGGCGATCGACAGATCGCCGAGGTCGAGCTTGCGCAGCTTCTGCGTGCTGATGTCGCGGCTGTAGACGCCCGTCTCCAGCTGCCACTCCCACACCGAGTTGCCGCGCTCGTCGACACCGGCGCGACCGGAGCGCTTGCCGTGGTCGGCGCCTGGCTGCGGCGGCGGGCTGCGCGGATTGCGGTCCTTGGGATCGCTCATGCTCGGCCGATTGTCTGCCCCGAACGCTGCACGCGCAACCGGGCGTGCGGCGAGATTGCAGAGTGCGTCTTGCGCCCCCAAACTCAAAAGCCGTTATGTCATCCGTCTACCTGCCTTGAATCCCCGTAAACGCCAGCCGCTGCTCGGCGAGCCCAAGCTTCGCCGCGGCTTTCTCGGCGTCTTCGCGTACAGCCACCGCGCGCTGGAACTGGTGTGGACGACGAGCCGCACGCTTACCGTCGCGTTCGCGGTTCTGACGCTGATCGCAGGCACGCTGCCGGCGGCGGTCGCATACGTTGGCGCGCTGATCGTCGATGCAGTCGTCGCAGCGATTCAGGCCGATGCGATCGATCGCCCCGCTCTGACCCGACACGCGCTGATGCTCGTCGCATACGAGGGCTTGCTGGTCGCTGCAATCGCCGGCGCACAACGCGGCATTTCCTTGTGCCAGTCGCTGCTGCGCGCGCAACTGGGTCAGCGTGTCAACGTGATGATCCTGGAGAAGGCGCTGACGCTGGAGCTGCAGCACTTCGAGAACTCCGAGTTCTACGACAAGCTCACGCGTGCGCGACGCGAAGCTTCGAGCCGGCCTCTGTCGCTCGTGATGCGTACGTTCGGCTTGGTGCAGAACGCTGTGTCGCTGATCAGCTTCGGCACGCTGCTGTTCAATTTTTCGCCATGGGCGGTCGCGCTGCTGGTGCTGGCAGGCCTGCCTGCATTCCTCGCCGAAGCGAAATTCTCCGGCGACAAGTTCCGCCTGTTCCTGTGGCGCTCGCCCGAGACGCGCATGCAGCTGTATCTCGAAACCGTGCTCGCGCGCGAGGACCACGTCAAGGAAGTGAAGCTCTTCGGGCTCGGCCCGCTGTTCCTCGAGCGTTACCGCAACATCTTTCGCAAGCTCTACAGCGAAGATCGCGACCTGACGATCCGCCGCGATACGTGGGGTTTTTTCCTGGGCCTGATCGCAACGGCGACGCTGTACTGCGCCTATGCCTGGATCGCACTTTCCGCGATCGCCACACGCATCACGCTCGGCCAGATGACGATGTACCTGATGTTGTTTCGCCAGGGACAGTCCGCCGTGTCGGCGATTCTCTCGGCGATCGGCGGCATGTACGAGGACAACCTGTATCTGTCGACGCTCTACGAGTACCTGGAAACGCCGGTAGCGAATTCCGACGGCAACGTGATCCGCGGGCCGCATCCGGAAGACGGCGTGCGCTTCGAGCAAGTGAGTTTCCGCTATCCCGGCGCGGAGCAGCTCGTCGCTCGTCGACATCGACCTGCACATAAAACCCGGCGAATCGCTGGCGCTGGTCGGCGAGAACGGTTCCGGCAAGACGACGCTGATCAAGCTGCTGACGCGGCTGTATCAGCCGACGGCAGGTCGCATCCTGCTCGACGGCAAAGACCTGCGCGAGTGGGACGAGGCGGCGCTGCGCCAGCGCGTGGGCGTGATCTTCCAGGACTTCACGCGTTATCAACTGCTCCTCGGCGAGAACATCGGCGCGGGCGACGTGCAGCACTTCGAGGACGAACCGCGCTGGCGCGAGGCCGGCGAGAAAGGTATGGCGCAACCGATCGTCGATACGCTGCCGCAGGGCTATCGCACGCCGCTCGGCAAGTGGTTCAACGATGGCCGCGAGCTGTCGGGCGGTCAGTGGCAGAAGATCGCGCTGTCACGCGCGTTCATGCGCTCGCGCGCGGACATCCTCGTGCTCGACGAGCCGACTGCCGCGATGGACGCGGCAGCCGAAGCGACGGTGTTCGAGCACTTCCGCACGCTGACGCGCGGCAAGATCGCGATCCTGATTTCGCATCGCTTCTCGACGGTGCGCATGGCGGATCAGATCGTGGTGATTCAGGAGGGGCGCATCGTGGAGCGCGGCAGTCATGAGGAGTTGATGCGCGTGAATGGGCACTACGCGCATTTGTTTTCGCTGCAGGCGAAGGGGTATCGATAGGGTCAGGACCGCAGGCGCTTGACCGTGTCCGCGACGATGAGGAACAGGTGCCCCAGGACGTTCAGGGAGGTACCGAGCATCGCGGCCAACAAGAACGTTCTGACGAACCATAACGCCGCGTCCAGCAACCCGACGCGGCCCTCGAGTCCCTGGAGAAAGTGCGCGGCGTTTCCCCAAACCAACGCCACTGCGAAGATGATGACGGCGAGCCAGAACGAGAGCAGGAGCACCGACCGCTCCCAGATCAGCATCCTCCTGATGCGCTGCTTCTTGTTGCATGACATGCCGCTACGCGACTCTCGACGTGGCGATGTTTTCGCGCAGGAGCTTGCCGAGGATCGCGACGCCGCGCCGGATCTTCTCCGGCGGCACGGTCACGAACGACAGGCGTAGCGTGTTGAGCTGCGGATCGTTCGCGAAGAACGGGCCGCCCGGCACGAACGCGACGTTCTGTGCGATGGCCTGATCGAGCAGCTTGAAGCTGTCGACGCCGGCCGGCAGCTGCACCCAGATGAACATGCCGCCTTGCGGCTCGTTCCAGGTCACGCCCGCCGGAAAATTCTCTTTCAATGCATCGAGCATGACTTTGCAACGCTCGCCGTACAGCGCGCGGATCGTCGGGATGTGCGTGTCGAGGAAGCCGTCTTTCACGGCCTCGTAGACGATGCGCTGCGTAAAGCTCGGCGTGTGCAGGTCCGCAGCCTGCTTCGCTTGCACGAGCTTGCGATGCACGTCGGGCGGCGCGATCACGTAGCCGACGCGCAGGCCGGGCGCGAGCACCTTGGAGAACGATCCCATGTGCACGACCTGGTCCGGCATCATCGACAGCAGCGTCGGCAATGCATCGCCGGAATACGACAGGGCTGCATACGGATCGTCTTCCAGCACCAGCAGGCCGGCCTGCTTCGCAATCTTCGCCAGCTCCTGGCGACGCGCGAGCGGCATGCGTCGCCCGGTGGGATTCTGGAAGTTCGGCAGCACGTACAGGAAGCGTGCACCCTCGAGCAACTTCGCAGTCAAGGCGGCCGGTTGCAGTCCTTCCTCATCCGAGGCAACCGAAACGAACTGCGGCTCGAACAACGAGAACGCCTGCAACGCGCCGAGATAAGTCGGCGTCTCGACCAGCACCCGACTGCCGGTATCGATCAACGTCTTGCCGAGCAGATCGAGCGCCTGCTGCGAGCCGGTAGTGATCAGGACATTCTGCGGATCGATGCGCGCCGACTGCGTCGAGTAGCGCTGCGCCACCCACTCGCGCAGCTGCATGTAGCCTTCGGTCGGGCCGTACTGCAGTGCCGGCGACGGACCGTTCGTGAGCACTTCGACCGCCTTCGCGCGCAGCCGCTCGACCGGAAAGGTGTCCGGTGAGGGCAACCCGCCGGCGAACGAAATGACTTCCGGCCGCTCGGTGACTTTCAGGATCTCGCGGATGGCGGAGCTGGTCAGCTTCTGCGCCCGTTGCGACAGCGTCCACGACATAACGTTCTCGAACCTCACAGGTGTGCAGCCGGTGGATTGTACGGCCGGAACCCTGGAATGCGCAGTCGCAGATTCCAGCGCACCCGCCAGTACAGTCGCGATTACTTGGCTCTGCGCGCTGGCCGGCTGTGGGACGTGGGCACTGATGCTGCATCGTCCTTCGCTGCCTCGCGGCGCAGCCAATCGATGAACGCGGCAGCAGACGGCGTCGGACGACGGTGCGCCGGATGCACGACGTAATACGAGAAGCGAGCCTTCAGCGTCGGGCCAGGCAGCTGGATCAACTCTTCCCGCTCGATGTACGGCGCGGCGATATGCCTGCGCGCGAGCGCAACACCCAGGCCGTGAACGGCGGCCAGCATCGCATCGGTGGAATCCGTGAACGAATGCGCGGCGGGCAGATTGGCGCCACGCACTTCGGCTGCGCGAAACCAGTCTGGCCAGCCTTGCAGACCGAGATCGGAGATCAACGGCAGGCGCGGAATATGCGCGGCCTTCGACACCTGCCGGACACCCGCGAGCGTCGGCGCCGCGACAGGGAATAGTGCGTCGTCCATCAGGTAGTGCGCCGTCAGCCCTGGCCACGGCCCAGGGCCGTGGCGGATGCCGAGATCCGGCCCGGCGTCGTCGAAGCGCGCCAGCGAGATCGAGGTCTCGAAATCCAGGTGCACGTTCGGGTGAGCGGCCGTGAAGTCCGGCAGGCGCGGAATGAGCCAGCAATACGCCAGCGAATGCAGAGTGGTCACGCGGACGCGCGCCACTTCCCGATCGCGAGTCAGCAACGAGCCGGCGACCGCATCGAGATCCGCCAGCGCGATATTCGTCGCGTCCGCCAGGGCACGACCTTGCGTAGTCAGCACTACTCCGCGGGCATGCCTTTGAAATAAAGTGACTCCCAGCGTCGTTTCCAGCCGCCGCACGTGATGGCTGACCGCGCTGGCGGTCAGGTGCAGTTCTTCGGCGGCATGCGCGAAGTTCTGATGTCGTGCAGCGGCGGCAAATACCGCGAAGGCGGGCAGCACGGTGGGACGGATCGGCATGAGACACGAGCCATATTTGTGACTGGCGCAAGAAGTATGCGCTTGCCGCCTGCTGTATTACAGCGAGAATGACCGAGTCAGCAGCCATATTTGTGTCGCCAGCGAGGTAGTGCGTCATGTCTCAAGCCGAAGCCCCCGCGACTGCCGTTGGGCCGGAGCCCGCAGTCGCTCGCTGGCTCACGCCGCTCGAGCTGACCGTACTCGGCGCCATCTGGGGCGCATCGTTTCTGTTCATGCGCGTGTCGGCGCGCGAGTTCGGCGCGCTGGCTCTCGTGGAAATCCGGCTGGCGCTGGGCGCACTGGTCCTCTTGCCGATCCTCTGGAGCGGTCGCGCGCACTTCACGCGCAAACATCTTGGACCGCTGCTCTTCATTTCCGCGATCAACTCGGCCATTCCGTTCGCACTGTTCGCATGGGCAGCGCAACGCGCACCGGCGGGCATCGGCGCGATCACGAACGCCACGGCCGTGATGTTCACGGCTCTCGTAGCGTTCGCCTTCTACGGCGAGCAGATCAGCAAGCGGCGCGCGATCGGACTGGTCGCGGGATTCGTCGGCGTCGCCGTGCTCGCCAGCGGCAAGACCGACGGAAACAGCGTCTGGAGCGCGGCGCTCGCCGGTACCTTCGCCGCGTTCCTGTACGGCATCGGCGGCAACATGATCCGCCGCAAGCTGGCGGGCATTCCGCCCGGAGCAGTCGCAGCTGCGACACTCGTGTGCGCAAGCGTGCTGCTCGCGCCGTTCGCGATCGTCTCCTGGCCTCGCGCACCGATTCCGCTGCACTCATGGGTGAGCGCGGTGCTGCTCGGCGTGCTCTGCACGGGCGTCGCCTACTTCATCTACTTCCGGTTGATCTACCGGATCGGCGCGCCGCGCGCATCCACCGTGACTTACCTGGTGCCGTTATTCGGCGTCGTCTGGGCCTGGATGGTGCTCGGCGAGCCGCTCACGTTGAGCATGGCGATCGCAGGCGCGTTGATTCTCGGCGGCGTAGCGCTCAGCCAGCAGCGCAAATAGTAAGGAACTGCTCTTTTCGCCCTCGCGTTCATCTACAGAGGGCACTGAGATGAACATCATCATCAAGACGTGCGCGACATGGTTGTTCGTTGCCGCGCTCCCACTGCACGCTGCTGCAGTGGAGGACATACCGATACGTAGCACTGCGGACGTGGAAGTCGTCTTCAAAGCGCTGGATCGGAACAATGACCGCAAGATCAGCCGCAGCGAAGCCACCGTGAAAGGCAGCGTCAGCAAGCGCTTCGACGGCATCGATTCCGACGCCGACGGCTATCTCAGCAAGCAGGAATTCGCTGCGCGCCCGAGCCCGGAAAAATTCGAGTAACGTAAAATTCGCGCGGCAACGTTGCACAGCGCGTACTCGATTCACGTGAGCACTGTGGTCGTCGCAACCACACGCCGTCGCGCAAGCGTCTGCACACGGCGACGAAAAACTTGCGCGCGGAACCTCGGCGGCGAGCGGCGGGATTCCCTATTGGTACGTACCGCTCACGCACACGAGGAAATAGCCATGACTTTGAGAAATCAACTGCTCGCCGCGCTGGCTGCCGCGATCCTGGCCGCTCCTGCTGCGTTCTCGCAGGAACCGCCGTCGCCGCAACCGAGCCCGCAGGATCAGGACTCGGCTGACGTGGGCGAGCCCGCAGCGACCGAGGAACGCAACGAGCTGCCGCCGACGCAGGCGGATGAGCCCACGACTGATGAAGCAGCAGCGCCCGGCGCCACCACTGAGCCTGCTCCCAGCAGCGACACCGGCGCGACCGCGGGTCCGATCGAGGACAAGAAGATCGAGCAGTTCGCCGATGCTTACCTCGCCGTCCAGACGATTCAGCAGAAGGCTGCGTCCGAGCTGCAGAGCGCCAAGGATCCGCAGCAGGCCGACAAGGTGAAGGCCACTGCAGAGTCCGACATGATCGCGGCGGTCGAACGCAGCGGCCTGCAGGTGCCCGAGTTCAATCGCATCGTCGAGCGCATGGCCTCGGATACCGAAGTCCGCTCACGCGTCGCTGCCAAGCTGCAGGAACGTGGTGGCGCGAAGCCCGCGCAACCGAACGATACCGGCGGCTAACATCGATCGAGCTGTTTCGTAGCCAACAGGCCGCCGCCCGATGCGAGTCGGGCGGCGGCTTTCGTTTAAGGCAGCGGCGGCTGCACGCCGGTGCTCACCCACTTCGCGTAGAAATCGAGCTTGCGATCGACGACCTGCAACGCCTGCGTCAGATCCGCGATGCGCTCCTCGATCATCCGACGATGGGCGCGCAGTAACTGCTGGCGCTCGCGCAACGAGGCAGCGCCCTTGCGAACCATCGACGCGTAGTCGCGCAGCCCCTTGATCGACATGCCGCTGCGACGCAGGCGATCGAGCAGCGCCAGCCATTGGACGTGCTGCTCGTTGTAGACCCTGCGTCCCTGCGGGTCGCGCCGGACGCCGGGAATCAGCCGCTGTGCTTCGTACCAGCGGATCGTGTGAACGCTGCGGCCCGTGAGGCGGGCGAGCTTGCCGATGCGCAATGCCATATCAGAGCAGTTGCTCCAGGATCAGCGCGGCGACGCGGTCGTAGTCGCCGCCGAAATGGTGACCGCCGGGCAAGCTTACCGCGTGCAGCGTCGCGCTGGCCGCATCAGGACAAGAGGATTCGTCGTCATCGCTGTAGACACACAAGGCGCGAACCTCCGCCATGCGGCGCAGCTCCGGCTCGATCGGCAGCCCATCGTCATCATCCGGTGACAGCCAATCGGTGAGACGGAACTCAAATGCAGCCCGCTCGCCGAGGCCAAGCATCGCTGCGAGGCGGATATGTGCACGCGTCGGCGCCGGCAGCCGATTGACGACGAACGGCAGGACGTCGGCGCCCTGCGAGTAGCCAATCAGCACGACCTCCTTTCTGTGCCATGCCGCCATGTAGTGCTGCACGATGCGATCGACATCAGCGGCCGTGCTGTGAGGTGTGCGCTCGTTCCAGAAGTACCGCAGCGAATCCAGGCCCACGACTGCGATCCCTCTTGCGGCAAGCGCCGCGGCAACAGCCTTGTCGATGCCCGCCCATCCGCCGTCGCCGGAAATCAGGATGCCGAGCGCATCGCCGGGCTGCTTCGCCGGGACTTCGACGATCGGTAATCCGGCGAGCTCTTCGGGTGGAGTCGCATGAGCGCGCGGCGGGTCGATTCGAAGTACGGCTGCCAGCAGTGCGGCGTCCCAGCTTGCAGATTTCGTGTGCAACACGATCCACGGCGCGTCGAGCTTTGCGCGAGCGAGCCGGCTGCGATCCCCGCTCACCGCATCGAAGCGCAGCGCATTTGCTGTGCAGAGGCGCTTGCGCAGCTTGAGCTCCGGACTGAAGTCGATCGCGACGCCGCCTGCGAACGTCTCCACCGGGGCCTGCGCGAGCATCGCGTAGCTCAAGGTCGCACCTGCGCCCTGACCGACGAGCACCGCCGGCTCGTAACTCGGCAAGCGATAGTACGCCTGCAGGAAATGGCTGAGATTCTCCAGGTCACCGTCGGGAAAGATGCACTCGGCGCTGTCGCGCTCCAGCTCCGCGAACAGCGCACGCGAATCGATTCCGGCGACGAGCGCGCCCTGCGACGCGAGTGACTGCGCGCTGCGCGCGAGCTGCCCGGTCCAGCCCTGTTCCCCGCTCAGGAACAGCACGACCCGCTGCACTGCGCCGTCCGGCCGATAAATCGCGACGTCATGGAAGCGGCCATGCGAGATCGTCTCGGCGCCGCACTGCGCGGCGCTCCACAACAGGAGAAGCAACCACCATCGAGTCATTTGGCGATCACGCCTCGCAGCCCGCCGGCGATCAGCGCGGTCACGTCCGCGAGCGACAGCAACGTAGCTATGCCGGGCGGCGCGGCGAGATAGCGCGGCTCCCACACCGGCAGGAACTTATCCTTGAAGCTGCGCAGGCCGCGGAAGTTGTAGAAGCTCTCGCCGGAGTCGAACAGCCAGCGCCCGAAGCGATGCCAGCGCGGCGCCAGCTCGTGCGTGGCCATACCGGCCATCGGCGCCATGCCGAGAGCGAAGCGCTGCACGCCCTGCGCCTTGAAATGCAGCATCAACTGAGTGAAGAGGAAGTCCATCGTTCCCGACGGCGCGCCCGGCACCTGTCGCATCAGGTCGACGCTGACTTCGCTGCGCTCCTGCGTGCACATCACATTCGCGAAAGCGACGATCGTGTCGCGCTGGCGCACGATGGCGACCGGCCGGCGCAAGAGATAGTCGTCGCGAAAAGCGCCGAGCGAGAACCCCTTCTCGCGCGTGCGCGATTCCGCCAGCCACGCATCGGAGATCGCGCGCAATTCGGGCAGGAGAGCTGGAACTTCGTGCACCGGCACCACGGCGAAGCTCAGGCCGGCGCGCTCCGCTCGATTCACCGCGTGCCGCAGGGCCGCGCGCTTCGAGCCCTGCAAGCTGAATTCCGGCAGCGGCACGTACGCGTACTCACCGAGCTTCAGTGCGCGCAGGCCGGCATCCAGATACAGCGTCAGCGATTCGGGTCGCACCTGGTAGAAGATTGCGCGGCCGCCGTGCTCGGTCGCCTCCTCGATGAAGCGCCAGATCAGCTCCGGCCATTCGGTACGCGGCCCGACCGGGTCGAACAGCGAGATCCAGGAGCGACCTTGCTGACCGAACATCACGAACGCGTTGCCCGACGCCGAGAACAGCAAGTGCTTGTCGCCAACCAGCGCGAGGTTCGCATCCGTATTCGGCTGCGCGCTGACGATCTTTTCGGCGCGGTCGAGATCCGCGGCGCTGGGAAACGCTGGCGAGCCCGGAGACGGGCGCAGCAACTGCCACAACGCGACGCCGAGGCCGGCGAGCATCACACCCATCATCGCGCGCAGGCCCCGCGGTGCATTCGCGTCGAACTCGAACACCCACCACAACTCGCGGTCGTAATCGACCTGGGCGTAGGCGAAGAACAGGATCAGCACGCACGCCGCGACGACCCACGCGATCGACAGAATCCAGGCGCCACCCAGGGCTTGGGAGAACAGTGCAGAGCGCCGCTCGAACTGTCTGCGCGAAGCCAACAGCAGAAAAGCCAATACAGTGAGGAATGCTCCCTCGGACACTGCGATACCCTTCGGCATCGCGAGTACGGCCGCGATCAATGCAAGCAGGAACGCCGCCCACCATGCCGCATCCAGCCGGTTGAGCAAACCGCGCGCGATCACGAGCATCGCGAAGCCGGCCACGCTGCCGATGAAATGCGACGCCTCGACGAGCGGCAGCGGCACGTGCAGTTCGAGCAGGTCCGTCGCGACACCCGACAACGGCGTGACGCCGGAGACGAGCAACCACGCTCCCGCGATGAACGTCAGCGTCGCCAGCAACAACGGCGAAATCGCGACCGCCGCGCGGCGGATCGGCGCCGCAACGCCGGACCGCAACTCATATGCCGCGAGCAGCATCGCTGCAGCGATCAGTGGCAGCAGGTAGTAAACGATGCGATACAGAACGAGCGCACCGATGATCTGCTCGGGCGGCGCTCGTCCGCCGCACGCGAGCAGAATGACGGCTTCGAACACGCCCAGCCCGCCGGGCACATGGCTCAGCAAGCCGAGTGCGACCGCCATCGCGTACCACGCGAAGAATGCAGGCAGAGGGACGATGTCCGAAGGCAGCAGGAACCAGAGCGCGGCTGCCGATGCACTGAGGTCGAGGGCGGAGATCAGCAGCTGACGGATCGCCAGTTCCGGTGGCGGCAGCCGCACTTGCCAGCGATTGAAGACATGCACCTCACGACGGCGCACCGCCGACGCAATCAGCGCGCCGACGGCAAGTAGCAGCAGCACTGCGATCGCTCGCAGAAGCCAGCTCGGCAATCGGACCAACTCGGCGACATCCGGCGCACCCCAGAGCAATCCCGCTGCGCCGAACGCCGTCATGCCGATGACGAACGCGCCGGCATTGAATGCGGCAGCTTGTGCGACGCGCCCTGCGTCGACGCCGGCGGCCGTGTACAAGCGCATTCGCACAGCACCGCCCGTGAGCACACCGAGTCCGACGGTGTTGCCGAGTGCGTATGCGATGAACGATGTGAGCAGAACGGTGCTGCGGCGAACCTGCGCGCCGGCGTACTTCAGCGCGGAGAAGTCGTAGCCGGTGAGGACCAGATAGCTCAGTGCGGTCGCGAGCACGGCAAGGAGCAGGTCCGATAGCGGCTGCGCGGCGATCTGCTGCACGACTTCCGCATAGCTGACTTCGCGCAATAACCCACGAAGCGCATCGAACGCGAGCGCGCTGAGCGCGAGCACGGCCGCGCCGATCAGCCACGGTCGCCAACGATTCCAGTTGCGGGCACTCACAAGTAGCGATTGTGACCCGCCGACTGGCGCGAAGATCCGCCGTGAAGATTACGTTGTCGAAATCAAGTGCGTTCGGTGGCCAGCAGCGCCGCGAGGCGCTCGGCATGTACGCGTAACTCGCTTGCTGCAGTGGCTTCCCACAGGTCTGCGCGTAGCATCGGCCCTACGTAGAAGAGGTGCGGGCCTGGCCAGCCATCGGCGTCGATCACCGCTCCGCGCGGCCCGGTGCGCAGCCCCAGTCCGAGCGGGTCGGAGACGCACAGGCCGCATTGCACGAGGCTGCGCCACAGCGGCTCGGTCGAGCGCGCGATCGCGTAGTCCGGCCCGGTGCAATTCACGACGCGATCGAAGACCTCCGTATGCTCGGAGCGAGTGCCACGCTGCCGCCATGTAACTTCGATCCGACCGTCCTGGTCCGCGAACCGCAGCAATTGGCCGGCATGAACGTGCAACCGCTGCGTCTTGCGCAACTCGTCGATGCGCTGGATCAGCTGCAACGGCAGGCGATGGCGATGAACATCCCACAGCGCGCGCAGGTGACGCAGAAAACGCACGCGATCGTGCTCGGACAATCGCTGCCAGATCGTCGGCGCCATGTTGCGCACGAACGTGATCGCTTCGCGCCAGTCGCCGCCGACGCTCTCCGCTTCGCGCGCCAGCAGCCGGACGGATTTCATCAGTCCGCGAAGCGACGTCGAAGCCGCCAGGATCAGCGCGTTACCGTCGCCCTTGAACGCATCCGGGCGAAACGCTGTCTGACGCGGCGGAACGAATCCGTGACGCGACAGCGCATGCAACGTCGGGGTGCGTTGCGAATCGCTCGATGCAGCGTTGATCACGTCGGCTGCAGTCAAGCCGCTGCCGATGAGCAGGATTTTCTGATCGCGGGAGAACTGCAGCTGCGTCGACCACGGGTCTGCGACGTACGCCGGATGATCGACGACCGGCGCAGTAACTGCGAGCGACGCAGGCTTCGGGTTGCCGAGCGCCAGCACGACATCGTCCGCCGTCAGCTTGCGACCGTCGCGCAGCTCCACTTGCAGCGGCAGATGACGCTCGAGCCGCCGAACGTTCGTGACCTCCCCGTGCAGCACATCGAGACGAACGTTCGAGGGCGCGCAGAGCTGCGCGGCCATCAGGAACTCCTGCAGGTACTCGCCGTATAGCGCACGCGGCATGAAGTCCTCGCCGCTGGCGTTGGGAATGCGCCGCTGCACGAACTCCAGGAATTCGTTCGGCGCCGCGGTGTTCGCCGACATGCGGCTGGCCGGAACGTTGAGCAAATACGGAAAGCCGCGATCGGCATACGCGACGCCGCGGCCGACAGCCCCTTCGCGCTCGATCAGCACCAGTCGCGTCGGACCGGGCGGCGGCCGGCGCAGCAGGTTCGCGGCGAGGACCGTTCCGCAAAATCCGCCGCCGACGATCACGATCGTGCGCACCAGCGCCACGGGTGCTCCTCAGTCCACGACGAGCTTGTAGCCCGCGCCGACGACGGTTTGCAGCATCTGCGGCGCGGCGGGATCGACTTCGATCTTCTGCCGCAACCGATGCACGAGCTGTTTCAGCAGCTGCCGGTCGCCGGAGCCCTTGTGTCCCCAGACTTGCATCAGCAGGCGGTCCGAGCTCACGGTGTGACCCGCGTTCGCGATCAGCATCTGCAGCAGCCGCAGCTCCAGCTTCGTGAGTCGCACCGGCTCCTTCGTGCCGACCTGCACGGTGTGCTCCTGCGTGTCGAGCTGCACGCGCCCGGCCGCGAGCGGCGCTGAATTCTCCAGGCCCGCCCGCCGCAGCAGCGCTTTCACTCGCGCCAGCAGCGTACGCGGACTGAATGGCTTGGTGAGATAGTCGTCCGCGCCGAGCTCGAGGGCGCGCACCAGGTCTTCTTCTTCGCCGCGCACCGTCAGCATCATGACAGGCACGCGCGACTGCGCGCGGATCGCCTCGCACACCTGAAAGCCGGACGCGCCGGGCATATTGATGTCGAGCAGCACCATGTCCGGCAGCTCGCTTGCGAAGGAGCGGATCGCACTCGTGCCGTCGCCGGCGCGCACCACGAGGTACCCCGCCTGCGACAGCGTGAACGCGATCAGCGCCAGCAGGTCCTGGTCGTCGTCGGCACAGAGAATCTTCATCGGTGTGTCACTCGCGGGCCACCCGTAGCTGCACTTCGAAACGCGTCTTGCCGGCTGGCGTACGTCGCGCCGCAATCTTTCCGCCGTGACGCTCGACGATCGATTTCACGATCCACAGTCCCAATCCCAACCCGCCGGGCTCGGGCTCTTCGCCGGCACCGCGCGAGAAACGCTCGAAGATCGAGCCTGCTTCCAGGTCCGGCCCTCCCGAGCCTTCGTCTTCGACCCAGGTCGTCACCGTATCGCCTTCGTGCGAGGCGCCTATGCGCACCACGCTGTCCTCGGGCGCGAACTTGCTCGCGTTCGCCAGCAGGTTGACGAACACCTGGGTCAGGCGCGGACCGTCGCCGTCGACGCGCGGCAGGTCTTCGGGAAATTCCAGCTCCAGCCGCTGGCGACGCTGATTGAGCAACGCACCGATCAGCGCGTCGGCATCCTCGATCACTTCTGCAAGCGACACGTTCTGATGACGGATGCCGAGCTGGCCCGACTCGATGCGCACGCTCTCCAGCAGGTTGTCGATGAGACGCGTCAGGCGCAGCGTGCCGCGCTCCAGCGAGAAGACCAGCTCTTTCTGCTGCTCGCGCGACATGGTATCGACGCCCTCGCGCAGCAGCTCTATGGACGCGAGCTGTGCCGCGAGCGGAGTGCGGAATTCGTGCGAGATGTTCACCAGGACCGAATCGCGTGCGCGCCGCACACCTTCCAGCTCGGTCTCGTCGCGAATGACCTGCACCTGCAGCTCGTCGACCGGCGCCGCACTCGTGATGATCGTGGTGCGCGGCGCGCCGTTGCTGTTGAGGTTCAGCTGCTCCGTCGCCTGCGCACTGCCTTCGATCCGTGCACGCAGGATCGGGCAACGCGTCTCGCAGGGTCGCACGCCATTCTCTGCGCACGGCTTCAACACGTCGCCGCAGAACCGCCCGATCGCCTCGTGCGCCTGCACGCCCAACAGCCGCTCCGCTTGCGGATTCAGATAGCGAATGACACGCGACTTGTCGACGGCGTAGACGCCTTCGACGATGCCGCTGAGCACGGCTTGCGCCTCGGCTTCGCGCCGACGCAGCTCACCGGTGAGCTGCACGAGGTTGTCGCGCATGGTCTCGATCGTGCGGGCGAGCTTGCCGACTTCCTGCGTGCCCCCGACCGGGATCGAGGTCGAGAAGTCGCCGCGGCCGAGCTTGCCGACTGCATCGCTCAACGTGCCGAGCGGGCCGGTGACTTGCTGGCCGAGAATCACGCCCGCGAGCACGGCGAGCACCGCCAGCACGATTGCCGTGACGAGCAGCCGGCGCACGAGACTGCCGACCGAGGCATCGATCTCGCCCGACGGCAGCCGTGCTTCCAGCAGCACGATGGCTTCGCCGGTTGAGGCAAACACCGGGAAGCTGGCCGTGTACAGATCGAGATCGTCGATGCGCAGCACTGCCGAGCGGCCGTCGGAAAGGCCCGCGGAATGCAGCCGTGTGAAGTCGTCGACGCGCTTGTCCTCGACGAACGTCCGGTAGTTGATCAGGCGGATCGGCGTGCCGACCCGGTCGCTCAGGATCTGCGCCACGCGATCGTCGAGCAGCCGCGCGACGTACAGGCGACGCCCGGTCGCCCCGCCGATCTGCGCCGACGCACCGATCAGCGCGTAGCGACCGACAGACGGCGAAGCAAGAAATCGCTCGCCCTGCTCAGCCGCAGTCACTGCGATTTCGTCCCACGGCAGCGACACACCCGCTTGAGCGACCAGCTTGCCGCTCTCGAACACGGCACAAGCAACGATCGTGTCGCTGTTGCAGGAGCGGCGCAGATACAGGCCGAGGCTCGACGAGCGTGCATCCGCCATCATCCGCTGCAGCGTCTGGCGGTCGGCGACGCTCTTCGCCTGGGTCAGAGCGTCTTCGCCGTAGCGACGCAGGTCCTCGCGCGCCATAGCACCGGCGAGCTGCACGCGCGCGTTGCCCTGCTGATTTGCGAGATCCTGCAGCGAGCCGATCGCGGAGATCGAAATACCGCCGACCACGAGCACCACGATCGCGACGTTGATCAGCGCGATCCATACGCCCAGCGGCGCGCGCGAAGTGTCGAGCTGCAGCCGGTCGATGAATGCTTGGATGCGGGAGAGCACCCGACCTACTTCCTCTTATAGCCGGTGCGCCATTCGACCAGCGTCTTGATCACGAGCGTGACCACGGCGAGCAGCGTCAGGAGCGAGGCGACGGCGAAGGCGCCGACGAAGTTGTATTCCTGGTAGAGGATTTCGATGTGCAGCGGCATGGTCGTTGTCACGCCGCGCACGTGGCCGCTGACGACCGACACCGCGCCGAACTCACCCATCGCGCGCGCGTTGCTGAGAATCACGCCGTACAGCAGGCCCCAGCGGATCTTCGGCAGAGTGACGTGGAAGAAGGTCATCAGGCCGCCGGCGCCGAGCGTGATGGCTGCCTCTTCTTCATCGTTGCCGAGCTGCTGCATCAGCGGAATCAGCTCGCGCGCGACGTACGGGAACGTGACGAACATGGTCGCGAGCACGATGCCAGGCACCGCGAAGATGATGCTGATGTCGCGCTCCTGCAGCCACAGGCCGAACCAGCCCTGCACACCGAACAGCAGCACGTAGATGAGGCCGGAGATGACCGGCGACACGGCGATCGGCAGGTCGATCATCGTGATCAGGAAGCTCTTGCCTTTGAACTCGAACTTGGCAATCGCCCAGGAGGCGGCGATGCCGAACACGATGTTCAGCGGCACGACGATCGCAGCCACCATCAGCGTCAGGCGGATCGCCGCCAGCGTGTCGGAGTCCTTGAAGCTGTCGAAGTACAGCTCGAAGCCTTTCTCCAGCGCCGTGGCGAACACCGTGATCAGCGGTGCGAACAGCAGCGCAGCGAGGAACAGGAGCGAGGTCGTGATGAACGCCGCCTTCACCACGAAGCTGACGACCGTGTCGCGGCCGGGACGGCTCGCGATCTCGGCCAGCAATTCCTGCGAAGTGCCCGGGCCGGCCATCTAGCGCCCCGCGGCGACTTGGCGTCGCCGTCCCCAGGTCTGCAACAGGTTGATCGACATCAGCATGACGAACGACAGCACCAGCATCGCGAAGCCGAGGGCGGCAGCACCGGCGTAGTCGAACTGCTCCAGCTTGATGACGATCAGGAGCGGCGTGATCTCGGTCTTCATCGGCAGGTTGCCGGCGATGAAGATCACCGAGCCGTACTCGCCGACCGCGCGCGCGAACGCCATCGTGAAGCCGGTCGCAATCGCCGGCGCTACCGTCGGCAAGATGATGCGGAGGAAGATCGTGAAGCGCGCCGCGCCGAGCGTTTCGGCCGCATCCTCGAGGTCGCGTTGCACTTCCATGAGCGCGGGCTGCACCGAGCGCACCACGAACGGCAGGCCGATCAACGTCAGCGCCACGACGATACCGATCCAGGTGTAAGCGACCTTGATGCCGTACGGCGCGAGGTACTGACCGATCCAGCCGTTCTCGGCGAACACGGCCGTCAGCGCGATGCCGGAGACCGCGGTTGGCAGCGCGAACGGCATGTCGATCAGCGCGTCGATCAGCTTGCGGCCGGGAAACTCATAACGTGTCAGCGTCCACGCGATGATGAAGCCGAACACGCTGTTCAAGGTCGCGGCGAGGAGCGCGGCGCCGAAGCTCAGGCGGTACGAAGCGACAGCGCGCGGCTCGGTCAGCACGCGCACGAAGTCGTCCCAACCCATCGTCGCCGTCTTGGCGACGAGCGCAGCCAGCGGAATGAGCACGATCGCGCTCAGGAAGAACGTCGAAAATCCCAGCGTCAGACCGAAGCCAGGCAGCACCGACGGCGCACGGAACGTCCCGCCGTTCACGGACTGGCGACCCCGTAGATCTTGTCGAACACGCCGCCGTCGGCGAAGTGCTTGTCGTGCGCCGCGGTCCAGCCGCCGAACACCTCGTCGACGGTGAACAGCTCGATCGGCGCGAACTGCTCCTGATACTTCTTTTGCAGCTCGGCATTGCGCGGACGGAAGTAGTGCTTCGCCGCCAGCTCCTGGCCCGGCGGCGAATACAGGTAGCGCAGATACGCTTCGGCGATCTGCCGTGTGCCGCGCCGGTCGACCACCGTATCGACGACCGCCACGGGCGGCTCGGCAAGAATGCTGATCGACGGCACGACCATCTCGACTTTGTCCGGGCCGAGCGCGCGGATCGCTAGCAGCGCTTCGTTCTCCCACCCGAGCAGCACGTCGCCAATCTCACGCTGCACGAACGTATTGGTCGCGCCGCGCGCGCCGCTGTCGAGCACGGGTGCACGCTTGTATATCTCCGCCACGAATTTCTGTGCGGCAGCCTGCGCTGCGGCCACATCCTTTGCCCTGGCCGGGTCGTCCAGCTTCGTCAGGTCGCCGCCCAGCTGGCGCTTCAGCTCGACGCCCCACGCGGCAAGATAATTCCAGCGCGCGCCGCCCGACGTTTTCGGATTCGGCGTCACGATCGCGACGCCGGGCTTCAGCAGGTCGGGCCAGTCGCGGATCTGTTTCGGATTGCCCTTGCGCACCAGGAACACGATGGTCGAGGTGTACGGTGCGCTGTTCTCGGGAAAGCGCGTCTGCCAGTTGGCGCCCAGCCGCTTGCCTTTGCGCTGAATCGAATCGATGTCGTAGGCGAGTGCGAGCGTCACGACGTCGGCCGGCAGTCCGTCGATCACGGCGCGCGCCTGGCTGCCCGACCCGCCGTGCGACTGCTTGATGGTGACCTGCTGACCGGTGCTCTTCTGCCATTCCTGCACGAACCCGTCGTTGACGTCGCGATACAACTCGCGTGTCGGGTCGTAGCTGACGTTGAGGAGCGTGACGCGCTCGCCCGAACCGTTGCCGTCGCTCGACGATCCGCCACAGGCGGCGAGCAACGTTAAACCGAGCACGCAAAGAACGCTAAGCGCTGACTGCTTGCTCATCGCTCTCCCTCGCAGGCCGAAACACGATCATCATCGAATACGCGACCGGTCCGGCGAACAGCGGCGCGAACTCGCGGGTCAGCTGGCCGAGGTCCGAAATTCCGAGGATCAGCATCTGGTCCATCGCCGCTTCGCTCAGGTGGCGCTGCAGCTCTTCGGCCGCCGTTCCGAATCGCAGCTCGGTGCGCATCTCCAGGCCATGCACCGCCTGCGCTTCGGAGCGAGCATCCAACAGCGTGCGCACACCGAGAGGCCGCTGCCCTTCGCCGCCGCGGCCTTCGGGAAGAATTCCGACGTATACCGCCTCGGCCGGAACGTGCCGCAGCAGGCTGGCCGCGACGGCCAGCGTCGAGCGACGCGCCAGGTCATCGGTCCAATGGATCAGCACACGCTGCGGGGACACGGCCTGCGACGGCAGCACCATGACTTCCGCCGCGCCATTCCACAGCAGCCACTCGACCTGCTTCGCGACTTTCGCGTGCGCAGCGATCACTGCGACGCCGGAGATCCGTGTCTGTGCGTTGCCCTGGCAGGTAGCGAGCACCGGATCGATGCGCTTGGCGATCCGCGTCTTCATACGACCCGCAAGCTCGATCAGGAATGGATGCTGCGACAGCCGCTCGGCGGCGGCGGACTCCGCTGCACAGACCGTGTAACTCGACAGCGGTGTCGGCAGAACATGAATGCGCCGCACGCCGATCGCGACCGATTGGCCGAACACCACAGGGAAAACCCGCTGCTCATGCTGAGTACGTGTGACGTCGAGGATCGCAGTCGTGTTGTGACCGTCGACGTGCGACGTGGTGCCGATGTGCGCATCGGACGGCCCGCTGGTCATGCGCACGCGAATGCGTTCGAGCGCACCGGTGAACACCAGCTCCTCCACTACACCGGTCGCGATGTAGTTGGTGCGCAGGTTGTCGCGCGTCGGCGCGAGCTCGATCTCCTCCGGCCGCAGCACCGCGACGACTTCGTGCTCGCGCCCGCCTTCGAGCTTCTCGATGCGGCGGGCGTTGACCGGCGTCGCGCCGAAGCGGATGCCTTGCTCCGTCTGTTTCGCGAGCAGCAGGTTGGCCGCGCCGAGGAAGGTTGCGACGAAACGCGTCGCGGGACGATCGTACAGCTCGTCCGGTCGGCCGGATTCGAGCAGGCGGCCCAGGTTCATCACGCCGATGCGATCGGCCAGCGCGAAAGCTTCTTCCTGGTCGTGCGTGACCAGCACGGTGGTGATCTTCAGCTCGCGCTGCACCTGGCGAATGGTGCGGCGAAGCTCTTCGCGAATCTTCGCGTCCAGCGCGCCGAAGGGCTCGTCGAGCAGCAGGACTTCGGGCTTGTGCGCGAGGGCGCGAGCGACGGCCACGCGCTGTTGCTGGCCGCCGGAGAGCTGGGTTGGCAGACGATCGTCCATGCCTTCCAGCGCGACCAGGCGCAGCAATTCCTTGCGACGCTGGCGGCGGTCGTCGGCGCGCATGCGCCGAACCCGCAACGCGAACTCGATGTTCTCGCCGACACTCATGTGCCGGAACAACGCGTAGTTCTGAAACACGAAGCCCACGCCACGCTGACGTGCAGAGACGTGCGTGACGTCGTTGCCGTGCAACGAGATCCGGCCGTGATCGACGCCCGTCAGTCCGGCAATCGCGCGCAGCAGGGTGCTCTTGCCGCTGCCGCTGGGGCCGAGCAGCACGAAGAACTCGCCCTCGCCGACTTCCAACGAGACGTCGTTGACGACCGGCAAGTCTTGATATCTTTTCGTGACCTGATCGAGGGTGATCGACATACAGGGCCGGCAGCTTACCGGCCGGGCGGGTGACAAGGTCAGTATTGTTGCGGTTATAAACAGGTTATGGACTGCTCTTCCTCAGTCCCGCGATACCGGGCTGCCAGCGTTGCAAAAAAAGGCCTCCTCCGCATCCGGAGGAGGCCCTTCGAGGGGACTCTTCAGCGCGACTCAATCGGTATCGGACGCCACCCGTGAACGATCGTCCTGGAACACGAGTTCCACGCGCCGGTTCTGCTGGCGGCCGCCGGCGTCGTCGTTGCTGGCGACCGGAGTCGCCTCGCCCTTGCCGACCGTGCTGATCTGCGAGGCCGCTACGCCGCGCTCGAACAACGCAGCCTGGACAGACGCCGCGCGGCGCTCCGACAGGCTCTGGTTGTACTCGTCGCTCCCGACGCTATCGGTGTGACCCTCGATCAACACTTTGCGCGCCTCATCTTCCTTCAGCACCGTCGCAAGCCGATCGATCGTGGAATAGGCGCCGGCCTTGAGCGTCGCCTTACCGGTGTCGAACAGCACGTCACCGAGCGTTACTACCACGCCGCGATCGGTCTTCTTGCCCTTGAGGTCGGCGAGTTCGCGTTCGAGCTGCGCAGCGCGTTCCTCGGCCGTTTGTGCCTGAGCAGTGGCGGACTGAGCCTGCGCGGTAGCGGCCCGGGCCTGCTGCTCACTGCGCTGAGCGTCGCGCGCACGCGCCTCAGCCAATACGGCCGCGCGCTCCGCAGTGCCCTTGTCCACCTCTTCACGAGCCTGTGCCGCCAGAATCTTCTCGTTCGCGATCTGCGCATTGCGGTTCGCGACCGTGGCTTCGTACTGAATATCCGCGACCTTGCCGCCCTTGTCCGCGATGCGATTCGCGCGGTCCAACGCTTTGCGCGCATCCGCAATGTTCGTAGCCGCCACGCCGGCGCGCGGTGACGCTTCGACTTGCGGCACCACGGCGCGCGCGGTCTCCAATTCCTCGATCGTGTCAGGCGTCGAGGTGCATGCAGCCATCAAGGCCGACACTGCGGCCGCCAGAATCAAGCTGTGTGTACGATTCATAACGTGCTCCCGCTCACTGATCGTCAGGTGTGGTTTCGAGCGTCGTGCGCTCCGGATCGGTCGGAGACGTGCGCTCCGCTTCCTGGCGCAGCTGCTTGATGCTCGCCAACACCTCGTCCGCTGCCTTGCGCGCAGATGCACTCTGCGACTTCGACACCGCGAGCTCGGCATCGAGCTGCGCGAGCTGCGCGTGCCGCTCCGCCAATTGCTCCTTGTCGTCCTTCAACGCCCGACGCGCTTGGTCGAGGTTCTCCTTCGCGCGCTGCAACTCCACGGCACCCTGCTCGGAGTTGCCGACTGTCTGCTGCGCCTGTTGCACCGAAGTTTCGCTCCGGGCAACGCGCTCTTTCGTGAGCTCGGAAACACCGCCGCAACCTGCGAGCAGCCCGGCTGCGAGCGCTAGTGGAATGGCAGTGCGTGTCATCCAGGAATTCATAAGGCCTCCGCATTCATGCGTAGTTCGGGGGGACCACGCTCTGGAACGCATGCTCTGTCGGCGTGGTTCCCGGAAGTGCGCTGCGCAAGCGCCTACAACCCCTGAGAAATGGCGGAGTTGCGGCATACTGCTGCGAGCAAAGAGATGAGGCGGGTATGCGTCGGACCTTCATTCGAGCGGCACTGCTGCTGATCGCGGTCGGCATCGCTGCGTGCAATCCTCGCGTCGATGCGCCGCCGCTTGGCGCGTATCGCGCAGTCCTGCGCCTGCCAGGCGGCGATGCGCCGTTCGGGCTGGAGGTTGCGCAGGAGCAGCAGAAATACGTGCTCTATCTGATCAACGGGGCCGAGCGGACTCGCGTCAGCAACGTGCAAGTCGCGGATGGCGAGCTGCTCGCCGCCTTCCCGGGCTACGAGAATTCGCTGCGCGCGACGATCCATCGCAAAGGACTGGAAGGCAGCGTCACGCTCATCAAGGCCGGCGGCAAGGAACAGGTGATCCCGTTTACAGCGACGCTCGGCGAGACGCATCGCTTCTACCCCGAAGCGGCCACGGACAACGCCGACGTCGCAGGAACCTGGGAGGCGACGTTCACGAACGAGAAAGGCGAGACGTCGAAAGCCATCCTGTTGCTCGAACAACAGCATGATCGCGTAACCGGCACCGTCATGACGCCGACCGGCGATCACCGCTTCATGGACGGTCAGGTGCACGGCAACGAGTTGCAGCTGTCGACGTTCGCGGGCGGGCTTGCGTATCTGTACAAGCTGCAGGTCGACGCCAAGGGCGCGCTCCAGGGCGACTACTGGCAAGGCCTCGCGTCGCACGAGAAGGTCACGGCGCAACGCAACGAAGCGGCGACACTCGATGGCGCCGGCCAGCAGACCACGCTGCGCGACACCAGCCAGCGCTTCGCTTTTACCTTTCGCGACGTCGACGGCAACCCGGTCTCGCTGAGCGACGAACGCTTCCGCGGCAAAGTCGTGCTGGTCACGCTGGGCGGCACCTGGTGTCCGAACTGCCACGACGAAGCGCGATTTCTGGCGCCTTTCTACCGCGAATACCGTGAGCAGGGGTTCGAGATCGTCGCATTGATGTTCGAACGCCACGGCGACTTCGCAAAAGCTGCGCGCGCCGTGCGTGGCTACCGCACGGATCTCGGCATCGAGTTTCCGACGCTGATCGCCGGGCTGTCCGAGACCGACGAGGCCAGCAAGGCGCTGCCGATGCTCAGCGGCATTTACGGCTATCCGACTTCGATCCTGGTCGACCGCACCGGCGTCGTGCGCGACATTCACACCGGATTTGCCGGGCCAGCGACGGGTCGGCATCATGACGAGTACGCCAAGGAGTTCCGCGAGGAAGTCGAACGGCTCCTGGCCGAATAGGGAGGACGTCATGAACCGTAAGGACCTGCTGCTCATGGCAGCGCTGCTCGGCATGGGTGCGCACGCGTTTGCAGAGAATGCGGCGCCGCCGAAGATCAATGTAGTCGTCATCGATGAAACCGACCGCGGCATCGAGAAGGGTGTGCTCGACCGCTATGGGCTCGCCTCGCGCTCGAGCCGTTTGAATAGAGGCCCGCACGCGGAGGCATTGCGAGAGACCTTGGGCGATGCCAACGTCCGCATGCGCCTGGTCGTGCCCACCGCATGCCCCGCTGCCGGGACGCGCGACGCATGTGCCAGCGTGCGGCGGGTCAAGGACATCGATCTGCCGAACGTCATCAGGGAGACGCGCAACTCCACGCTGCTCGTGCTGTGGCCGGAAGCAGCTTATTTCCCGCAGCAGAAGATGTATGCGGCCTATCTCGACGTCGACGTACTCGAGAAAGGCAAGGCCGTATCCGCTCCGTTCTACGTCGGCTACCGCGATTGGAAGTGCGACACCGATTGCGTCACTACAGCGTTCGAAGCCTCTGCGAAGGAGCTGGCCGCGATGATTCGCTACGTCCTCGAGATGGGCCCGGCGGCGCAGACGCGATCGGTCCCGGCGACCTGGCAAAGCAAGCCGGCCGTGGCCAGCACTGCCAAGTGGTCCAACGTCTGCGCCACCGACTTCGGCAACCATCGCGTGGTTCGCGAATACGGCGAACGCTTGTGGCTGAACGCGCCAAACGAACGCACGCTGCTTTCCGTCGCATGGCGCGGCTGCAATATTCTTTGAGGGGAGAACGTTACAGCGATCGGTACGCGGCGAGCGCAGCGCGCCGTGACTCGGCGAGATCGACGATCGGCGCCGGATAGCTCGAGCCGATCTGCACGCCCGCTGTTTGCAGCGCCGCTGCGGGAGCGGCATGCGGCGCATGAATATGCGGCGCTTCGAGCCGCGAGAGTTCCGGGACCCACCGCCGCACATATTCACCGGCCGGATCGAACTTCTCGCTCTGCGTCTGCGGATTGAAGATGCGGAAGTACGGCGCAGCATCTGCGCCGCACCCCGCCACCCATTGCCAGTTCAACGTATTGTTCGCGAGATCGGCGTCCACCAGCGTGTCCCAGAACCAGCGCGCGCCCTCCAGCCAGTGAATCCGCAGGTTCTTCACCAGGAACGACGCGACGATCATGCGCACGCGGTTGTGCATCCAGCCGGTCGCCCATAACTGGCGCATGCCTGCATCCACGATCGGAATGCCGGTGCGGCCCCGCTGCCAGGCCCGCAGGTGCGCAGCGTCGCGCGACCATGCGAATCGCTCGAAGCGTCGATCGAGCGACTCCAGCACCGTGTGCGGGAAATGATAGATCGAGTGATGCGCGAACTCTCGCCACAACAGCTCGGCAGCGAACGTCGACTCGCGCATCTTCGAGTTCTTCGCAGCTAGCGCGTGCCACACCTGGCGCACGGAGATCTCGCCGAAATGCAGATGCGGCGACAGCGCCGAGGTCCCGTCGCGATCCGGCCGATCGCGCAGCTTCGGGTACGACGCGAGCGGTTTCTTGGTGAACGCGCGCAACCGCTCGTGCGCACCCGCTTCGCCGGGGCGCCACGTCTGTGCCATCGTGTCGTACCACTCGATGTCCGGAAGCAACCGCAACTCGTCGAGCGTCACTGAGTTGGGCCAGGCCGTCGGCGCAGTCCACCGCGATGGTGCGCGCAACGGCGTCGGCGGATTCAGGTCTTGCAGGACGCGACGTTTGTAAGGCGTGTAGACGCGATACGGATGGCCGCTACCGTTCTGAATTTCCCAAGGCTCGCGCAGCAGTGATCCGTTGAAGCTTTCGACGACGAGGCCAGCGGCACGCAGCTCCCTCTTTATCTCGACATCGCGCGCGACCGCAGCGGGTTCGTAGCGCCGGTTCCAGAACACCGCAGTGGCACCCGTTCGAGCGACTGCGTCACGCAGACACTCGAGCGCCGGCCCACGCAGCAACGAAAGGCGCGAGCCGTGCGATCGCAAATCCGCATCGAGCGCCGACAACGAGCGGTGCAGCCACCAGCGCGCAGCGCAGCCGGGAGGGAACTCGCGCTCCTCGGCGTCGCACAAGATGTAGACAGGAACGATCGGACCGCCGTGCTTCGCCGCTGCCTGCAGCGCAGGGTTGTCGCGCAGACGCAGGTCCTGCCGCAGCCAGACGATCGCGCCCGCGCTCTCTCCCCTAGTCATGGGGCACACGCTATCATTCGCGCATGCCATCCTTCGACATCGTTTCCGAGTTGAACCCGCACGAAGTGACGAACGCCGTCGACCAGGCGAGCCGCGAGGTGAACACGCGCTTCGACTTCAAGGGCACGGGCGCAAAGTTCGAGCAGGCGGAGCTGGTGATCACGCTGAGCGCGCCGGCGGACTTCCAGCTCAAGCAGATGATGGACATCCTCAAGCTGAAGCTGACCAAGCGCGGCATCGATATCGTCTGCATGAAAGTCGACGAACCCGTCGTCACCGGCCAGACGTCGAAGCAGGTCGTCACGCTCCGCCAGGGCATCGATACGGAGCTCGGCAAGAAGCTGCAGCGCCTGATCAAGGACTCGAAGCTCAAGGTGCAGGCCGCGATCCAGGACAAGCAGGTGCGCGTCACCGGCAAGAGCAGGGACGACCTGCAGGAAGCGATCGCGCTGATCCGTGCCGGCAAGCTGGAGCTGCCGCTGCAGTTCACTAATTTCCGGGATTGACAGGGTAAGAAGTACACAGGAGTCAGGCTAAAGCCTGACCCACAGGCCTGTGGGTTAGGCTTCAGCCTAACTCTCGGTGTTTGCAAACCCACTCGTTACCGCTCGCCGACTGACATCAAACCGCTGCTCGCTGCATCGTGTCTCCGGTCCAGATCCCGGAGACACACGATGACTTATGCCGCGCTGAAGTACGACGTGAGTGCCACCGACTCGCCGCTCGCTGCGGCTGCCGTGCGCCGCTGGCTGCACGGGCGCTGGGCGCTGCTGTTCTCGCATCCCGACGACTTCGCCTCGTACGGCTTCGAGAGCGACCGCTGGCTCGTTCACGTGCAGGAGGCATTCACCGCCGCAGACATCCGGCCACTGGCACTGGCCGGCCCTCACGCGGCGAGCTGGGTAACGGAAGTGGGCGGCTGCACGACGACGCTCGCGCTCGACGAAATCCAGCGCTATCCGGTTGCGCGCGATTCGCGTGAAGAAGCGCTGCGCTGCGCAGCCTTCGGCCCCGATGCGCGCTTCGTCATGACACTGGATGCGTCACTGCGGCTACGGCGCACGTTCGTCTACGCGCAGCGCGACCAGTTGCCGTCGCCGATGGATCTCGCGCAGCTCGCGCGCGGAGCGCGCGACGGTGTGCAGCTCAGCCGGACGATTTCCCGGGGTACGCCTGCCATTCCTTGCCGACGATGAGGCGCGCGCCGCGGCCGAACGTCCAGTACGACCACGCCCATTGAATCAGCACCGACAGGCGATTGCGAAAACCGCTGAGGCGATAGATATGTACGATCAGCCAGAACCACCACGCGAAGTAGCCGCCGAGACGCAGCCGGCCGAACTCGGCGATCGCGCGGCTGCGACCGATGGTCGCCATCTGCCCGAGGTCGTGATAGCGAAATGGTGCGCGCTCGGCGACAGCGCCGCGCTGCACTTCCTTCCTGACGACATCAGCTGCATAGATCCCTTCCTGCATCGCTACCAGCGCGACGCCCGGTAGCGGCTTCCCTTCGCTCTCCTCGAAACGCGCCAGGTCGCCGAGCACGAAAACTTCCGGGTGCCCCGCGATCGTCAGGTCGTGACCGACTTTGACGCGTCCCGACCTGATCGACCGGCACTCCGAGCGTGCGCCCGACGTCTGCGGCGCGCACACCGGCGGCCCACAGCACGGTCGAAGCCGCGACGTGCTCGTTGCCGACACTGACTCCGCCGTCGATCACGTCGGTGACGCGTGAGTTCGTCCACACCTGCACGCCGAGCGCTTCGAGATCGCGCATCGCGCGTGCCGCGAGCTTCTCGTCGAACGACGGCAGAATCCGCGGACCGGCTTCGATCAGGATCACGCGCGTCTGCCGCGGATCGATGCTGCGGAAATCGCGCGCCAGCGTGTAGCGACTCATTTCGCCGATTGCGCCGGCAAGCTCGACGCCGGTCGGACCGCCACCGACGACGACGAACGTGAGATGGCGGCGGCGCGCCTCGACGTTCTGATCGCGCTCCGCAGCTTCGAATGCCTCGAGCACGCGGCGTCGAATCTCGGTTGCCTGCGTGAGCGTCTTCAGCCCCGGCGCGCTGCGCTCCCAGTCCTCGCGGCCGAAGTACGCATGCATCGAGCCGCAGGCGAGCAGCAGATAGTCGTACGGGAACTCACCGGCATCGGTGATGAGCTTGCGGTTGGCGACGTCGACTTTCTGCGCGTCGGCCTTCAGTACACGGATGTTGCGCACATGCGCGAACAAGCTGCGAATCGGCACGGCGATGTCGGCTGGACTGAGCGCCGCCATCGCAACCTGGTAGAGCAGCGGCTGGAACAGGTGATGGTTCTCGCGGTCGAGCAGCGTGACCGCGATGCCCGGCACGTTGCGCAGACGCTTCGCAGCGTTCAGGCCGGCGAAGCCGGCGCCGACGATGAGGACCTGCTTCATGTTTCGATCTGCTGCCAGGCCCAGTCGACGATCGGTTGCACGCGCGGCGAGACCAGGCGCGTGGCGCCCTCGTAGTCGACCCAGCGGAACTCGTTGTGCTCGGCGCGACCGAGCGCCTCGATGACGGTGAGCGTGACTGCGGAAGTCTCGGTGCGTGCGAGGTAGTAGCGCGCGACCTTGCCGCGGCTGTACGGGCCGGTCTCCGTGTATGTCTCGCCCCAGCTGAACTGCAGGTCGTTGATCAGCGTTTCTTCGCGGACTTCGCGGATCGCTGCGGCCAGCGGCTCCTCGCCGACCTCGACCATGCCCTTTGGAAAATCCCAATGATTGAAGGCGCGAAGCAGGAGAAACCGCCAGCCCTGAGCGGTCGTGCGAACCACGACCACTCCGGCTGACAGTCGCGTCGTTCGGGGTGGTGGCATGCCCCGGATTGTAGCTATGCCGCTGCCTGGTACTCCAGCACGCCCGCGACCGCGTGCATCACCGAAGCAATGCGTACCGCGCTCTGGATTGCTTCGCGACCGATGCCGCCTTCGCGGAGCTTGCGCTCGTGTGAGGTCACGCACAGGCCGCAGCCGTTGACGGCCGAGACCGCCAGCGACAACAGCTCGAACTCCAGCTTGTCGATGCCGGGGCTGCCGATCACGTTCATGCGCAGCCGGGCCGGCATGGTCTGGTACTCGGCATCCTCGACCAGGTGCAGGAAGCGATAGTAGATGTTGTTCATGCCCATGATGGCCGCGGCCGAGCGCGCCGCCTGCATGTGCGCAGCGTCGAGGCTGGGCTGGGCCCAGGCCTCGATCGCTCGCACCAGCTGCGGATTGCGCGCGGCAATCGCCGTCGCAAGGGCAATCGACGCAATCTGACTCTCGCTCAGGCCCGGCGCACCTTGCGGGGTCAGCACGCTGCCGAGATTGAGCTTCAGGTCGCGTGCGTAGTCGGGCAATTGGTCGCGGATGATGTCGAGACTCATGGTGTACCTCAGGCTGCTTTGAGCGTGTCTTCGCCCTTCTTCCAGTTGCACGGGCACAGCTCGTCGGTCTGCAGCGCATCCAGCACGCGCAGGACTTCCTCGGGGCTGCGGCCGACGTTCAGGTCGGTCACATAGACGAAGCGGATCACGCCCTGCGGATCGACGATGAACGTCGCACGCTGCGCTACGCCGGCCTCGGGATCGAGCACGCCCAGCGCCGTCGTCAGCTCACGCTTGATGTCGGAAAGCATCGCGAACGGCAGGTTGCGCAGCTCTTCCTTGTCCTTGCGCCATGCCAGGTGCACGAACTCGGAGTCGGTGCTGACGCCGTAGAGCACCGCGTCGCGGTCGGCGAACTCGCGGTTGAGCTTGCCGAAAGCCGCAATTTCCGTCGGACACACGAACGTGAAATCCTTCGGCCAGAAGAACACGACTTTCCACTTGCCCGGGTGCGATGCCTGGTCGAAGGGCTGGAAGGCGTGCGCCAGGTCGTTCGAGACGACGCCGGTCAGGGAAAAATGGGGAAATTTCTGTCCAACGCTCAACATCTGCTTAGTCTCCTCGTCTTACAGGTTCGGCTGTCACGGCCGGTATCCTGCGGTCGACCCCTCCATTTTTCCAATCGATTGACCTAAACTGGTTGATAGGAACTGGCTATTGAGCTTGCGCGCACGAATCACATGAACCTCCGCGACCTGCGCTATTTCGTCGCCCTGGCCGACACGCGCCACTTCGGCAAGGCTGCCGAGCGCTCGTTCGTCAGCCAGCCGACGCTGTCGGCGCAGATCAAGAAGCTCGAGACCTATCTGGGGGTGCAGCTGATCGAACGCCAGCCGCGCAAGGTCACCTTGACCGAGATGGGCGCGAGGATCCTGCCGCTCGCGCGCAGCATCCTGCAGGAGAGCGACGAGATCGTTTCGCTGGCGCGCAACGATCACGATCCGCTGTCGGGAAAACTCAAAGTCGCGCTGATTCCGACGATCGGTCCGTACCTGCTGCCGCTCGTCGCACGCAAGCTCCGCAAGCAGCTGCCGCTGCTCAAAGTGATGCTCTACGAGTACCAGACGCAGCCGCTGCTCGAAAAGCTGCGCGCCGGCGACATCGATCTCGGCATCCTCGCGCTACCCGTGCCGCTCGACGGCCTGGAAGCGCGGCCGCTCTACGACGAGGACTTCACGCTGGCGGTGCCGTCGAACAGTCCGCTCGCGAAACGCTCGAGCGTGAAGCTCGACGATCTCAGCGGCGAGACGTTGCTCTTGCTCGAAGACGGCCATTGTCTGCGCGACCAGGCGCTGGACGTCTGCAGCCGCATCGACGTCAAGGAGAGCGAGGACTATCGCGCTACGAGCCTCGAAACTTTGCGGCAGATGGTGGCCGCCGGGCTCGGCATCACATTGCTGCCGAAGCTGGCGACGCGCGGCCCGTTCGGCTCCGGCCAGGGCCTGACGGTCAAGGAATTCTCCAGGCCGGTTCCTTCGCGCAGCATCGGCGCAGTCTGGCGCAAGAGCACGGCACGCACCGACGCCATCAAGGCCGTGTGCGCCGCCATCCACTCGTCGATGCCCACCTGAGCGCGTGATGGCTGAAGCAATCGTTCCCAGCCTCGGAGATCTCCACGACGACCAGCTCGTCGCGCTGCTGCGTTCCGGCGCGCACGCGGCGCTCCTCGTCGCGTACTTCGGTGAGCCGGAGTATCGCGAGCTGGCGCACCTCGCGAAGCTCGCAGTCACGCGTCGCAATCCGCGCGGCCGACGCGTCTTCGTATTGCCGGGAATCATGGGGTCGCGCCTCGGCCTCGTCGCTCGGCGCAACTATTCGCTGCTCTGGCTGCATCCGACAGCTGTCGCGAATGGCTCGCTGATGCAACTCGCGATGCCCAGTCCGCGCGCGCTGCGCGCCGTCGGCGTGATGCTGCCGGGCTACCTGAAACTGCGCCTGCGCCTGGAAGTCGCCGGTTTCCGGCCCGTCTTCTGTCCGTTCGACTGGCGTCGCGACGTCGATCATCTGGCGCGCGAGTTCGCACGCTTGCTCGAACGCAGCGGCGAACGCAAGGCACTCGTCGTCGGCCACAGCATGGGCGGAGTGATCGCGCGTGCGGCGCTTGCATACGACAAGCGACGCATCGCGAAGCTGATCCAGCTCGGCGCTCCGAATGACGGATCGTTCGCGCCGCTGCAAGCGTTGCGCGCGGTTTATCCGACGGTACGAAAGATCGCATCGCTCGATCGCGATCACAGCGCGGAGTATCTCGCGCGCACCGTCTTCCATACGCTGCCCGGCATCTACCAGATGCTGCCTTCCGCCGGGAGCACTTCAGAGCCCGACCTGTTCGATCCGCGCAATTGGCCCGCAGATGAGTTAGCGCCGGATCCAAAGCTGCTCGCGCGCGCACGCAAGATTCGCGCGCGGCTGCCGGCTGCAACCGAACGTTGCAACGTGATCGCCGGCGTCGGCCAGGACACGATCGTGTCGGTCGCGCTGCAGGAGCGCGGCTTCCAATACGAGTTTCGCGCCGAAGGCGATGGCACAGTCCCGCTCGCACGCGCGCGCTGGACCGATGCCGCAACGTGGTATGTCAACGAGAACCATGGCGCGCTGACGAAGAACGATCTCGTGCTCGCCGCCGTCGCAGACATATTGAAGACCGGCGACACGCGCCGCCTCCGCACGACCGCTCCAAAGGCAACTGCGGCTGTATCCAGAGCGGTTACGGAAGAGGAGTTGCGCGCCATCGCGGTGCGCAAAGTGCACTGGGATACGCTCTCGCTCGACAGCCGCCGGCAGATCCTCGACCCGGTCCTTTCCGCGGAATTCCTCGCGTCGAACGGTTGACGTTCTTACGTTAAACGACCCTGACGGCAAATCCCTCAAGCACTGCCCTGCCGGGACGATAGAGCAGGTAAGCAACTTGAAGGATCGATCGTCTCGTGGACGCTCATTGGAAACTGCGCGGGTACTGGCGAATGGCTGTGTTGGCAGCCGTCGTTCTCAGTGCTTGCGGAGGCGGCGGTGGAGACAGCTCCTCACCGGCGCCGGCAGCGAGCGCTCCGCCACGGCCTGTCACACAATCGGACTTACAGATCGCGCAGAGCGTCTACGGCACCGGGCCGCGCACGCCCGCGGGTTTCTATTCCGATCCGCCGCCGAGCGGCCATGACTACGTGTCGACGACGCATTTGAAGAACGCGGACGTCGACGCCGCCGCCGTCGCTCCGCAACCGCTGTACGAGCTGTGCACGGACGACTGGAGTCAGGCGCTCGAATGGTCGGAACTCGGCGCGCAAAGCTCGCCGCAATACTCGGATCTGGTCGAGACCAACGACGACCCGCGCTACTTCGAGTTCGGCCGCGTCCGCCAGGGCGACCCGACGTTCTATGTGCGCTCCCGCGTGTTCAAGTGCGCGTATCTTGATCGTGCGTCAGTGAACCTGCGGATAGCTGCGGGCGCAGCGGGAACATTGAATCGACGTCCGCCGACAGCCGCTGACTTGCGCGAAATGAGCGAGTACCTGTGGCAGTTCACTCCGTACAACAACGTCGGCTACGCGGTGCTCCAGAGCAGCGGCTCGTCGACCACGGCAACGCTGACGCACACGCTGCATATGGGCGTGCTCGTGCGAGGCGCATTGTCCAGCAGCTGCGATCGCGTCGATGTCATTGCGTGGCGTCATACGCTCGACACGATGACGGGGAGTTTGCAGGTGGAATCGACGACGCTGTGGAGCTTCGGCGCGAGAGAGTCAGCGGGCGTCGTGTCGCTGTGCGCGGGCTAGAGAGTTAGGCTGAAGCCTGACCCACAGGCGAATTTGTGGGTCAGGCTTTAGCCTGACTACTTCGCTGCCGGTGTAGACGCTCACCATGTCCCGGAACGTGTCCTGGTCCGCCTTCATTCTGAACTTGATGAACGGGCCTTGCGCGGTGTAGCGGCTCGCCTCGAAGTCGTCGTCGCGGAAGCCCGTGAAGTTGTAGCCGATCGAGATCCACACGTTGCGCGCCACCGTCACGCCGAGGTCGACGCCGACCGACTGATCGCTGACGCCCGATTGCAGCGAGTTGAGCATCGTGCCGTGCAGGCCGACATCGAAGCGCATCGTCAGCTCGCGCCGTACGTCGACGCCGTAGAGCGTCGAGAGGCCGCTGTAACGCTCGCCGTCGAAGGTGCTGCGCACGTAGCGGCTGCCGAACTGCAGGCCGAGCTGTGTGCGCGTGTCGAACTGCCAGTTCGCGTTGAGGTTGTTGATCACGCGCGCCGATTCCATGTCGTTCGACGCATCGCTGCGCGCATCCTGCTTGAGGTCGAGGCGGTCGAGGATGATCCACGCGCTCGACGCCGGGCGGAAGCTCCAGCCGAGCTGCACTTCGCCGGCGGTCGCGTCCGAGCCGTTGACGAACGTCGAATCGAACCAGTGCGCGGCCATCGAGAATGCATGGCCGGCGATCGGCTCGCGATAGAAGCCGCCCGACACGATGCGGCGGTCTTCGGCGTCCGAATGGCGGTTTTCCAACCGCGAAGTGAACGTCCATAGATCGCTGCGATACAGCGCGCCGACGAACGTCGCGATGAAATCGCCGTCGAGCGAGCCTGACGCGAGCGGCACGAAGGGGTTGAACGGCTCGATGGCCGGCGCACCCGGGTCTGCGATCGTGCGGCTCTGATCGACGCCGAAGTCGAGCGCCCAGCGCTCGTTCACCTGCCAGCCCTGCGTCAAGCCGGTGTTCGCGAACAGACGCGGACCGTATTCCGTCGCTCGCTGGTTGATGCTCGATTGCAGTTGCGCGCGCTGCCACGGCACGGTGCGAACGCCGACGCGCGTCGTCTCCGCGTCGAAGATGTCGCCGTTCGCGTGCTCCCATTCGCCGAAGAACGTGGTGCTCGGGCGCCAGTGGTAGTCGAGGCCGAGCACCGAGCGCGCCGGGAAGTCGACGCTGGAATTCTTGCCGCCGAGCGCGAAGTCCTGCGAGGCGCGCAGCGTGATGAGGTCCTTGAACAGGTCGACGCTGCCCGTGACAAAAGCATGCTGCGATTCGGTATCGCCGTTCGCCAGACCGGTATCGGCGACATGCCGCGCGCCGGCGCCGAGCGAGTAGTCGTCGGCATCGCGACGCAGCTGCGCGCTGACCAGCTCGCGCTGTGCACTCGTCTCGAGCAGTTCCTGTCGATACGTCTCGCCTTCGAGCGAGAAGCGCTCGGTGAAGCGATAGCGGCCGTCCACGCCGATCTTGCGCGTGCCCGCTTCGCCGCCCGCCTGCTGGCCGACGCCGAAGCCCGCGTCCTGCTCGCGCATGTAGGCGCGCGCATCGAGCCGCTCGCTCACGTGCATGACCTCGGTGAGGTACGCATCGGCGCTCTCTGCACGCAGCGGATCGTCCGACTCGCTGCGGGCCACTTCTGCGCGCAACTCGGTCGTAGCGCCGATCTGCCAGCGCAGATCCGTGCCGGCGATCCTGCTGTCGCCCGCCGCGGCGCCTTCCTGCAGGTAACTCGCGCCGATCTCGATGCTGTCGTTCGCGAGCTTGACCGCGGCGCGACCGCCAGCGGTCATCTGCGCTTCGCCGCCGTTGAGCACTTCGTACTCGGCGATGATGTACACCGGGTTGAAGTCCTGGTCGCGGCTCGGCACCGGCTGCTTGAAGAACAGCGTGCCGTTGAGATAGTCGATGCTGTAATCGACGAACGGCGAGAGCGGCCGCGACTCGACCACGACCTCGCTGCGGAAACGGTCGCGCACTTCGATGCGGATCTTGTCGCTGTTGAGGATGATCGGGCGGCGCGACAGCCGATACAGGCCCGAGGTGCCGTCGCCCTGCAGCTCGTCCTTCACGTAGCCCTGCTCCGACTCGGCAGCGAACGCGCTGTAGCCGAAGCGCTCACCGGCGTAATCCGACTTCAGGCCCGTGAACGTACGGCTGTAGCGAGTGAGCTCGGTCAGCGTCAGGCCGGTCTCGAAGTCGCCGAACAGCGCGGCGAACTGACGGCGCTCCAGCTTCAGGAACAGCTTGCGCGATGTCGCGGCTTCGAAGCGCTGCTCGGTCATGTCGCCGTAGAGCGTGTAGAAGCGGTCCGGCTCCACCGTCCCGAGCAACCGGTCTTTCTCGACTTCGTGATCGCGCGCCGAGTCGTAGGCGGCAGTCAGCAGATACTCGCCCTTGATCGCGCCCTTGGCGAAGAACGCGACGCGGCCATCGGTCGCGTAGCCCTCTTCCAGCCCGGCATCGGCGGCCGACTGCATGTTGTCGCTGATGGTCCGGTACGCGGCAGTGTTCTCCGTGAGGCCGACGAGGATCCAGTCGCGCGCCTGCGGCTCCAGCCACACGCGGATTTCCTGCTGACGACGCTCGCTGAAGCGCAGCCGCAGGATCGCGGTGCCGGCTTGCGTCGTCGGCTCCAGCTCGAGCCGCGCGAGGCCATCGGCGTCGACGTTGAACGTCGGCTCGCGCGTGCCCACGGCGACCAGCTTGTTCTCGTTCTGCGATTCGACTTCCCACCATGAGCGATACGGCGCCTGCACGCTGAACGAGCCCTGCGTACCTGGCCGCGCCGGTTTGCTCGCAGAGTCGATCATGCGGACCGCGATGACGGGGCGCGTGCGACCGTCGGCCACGAGCACCGAAGCTTCGCGCACGATCTCGGCACGTACTGCGCCGCCCGCGTAATGAACGGTGCGTGTCAATCGCTGCAGTTCGTTGCCTTCGGCATCGCGCACGATCGCGATGAGCTCGTTCTTGCCGTCGCGCAGGTCGACGCCACGCCAGCTGCTGACGCTCACTGTGGCGGCTTCGTTGGTCTCCACGCCGTCGAAGTTGAGCGGGCTGACGACGCTGCCGTTGTTCTGCAGCTCGATGGTTTCCGTCGGCGCATGCTGGACGACGATGCGCAGGCTCGGGATCGACGGAATCTCGTCCTGGGCGGGCGCGAGCCACGCGGTGCCCGGCTGCAGCTGCTCGACGTCGACTTCGCGCTTGGTAGCGGCGCGAACCGTCGGCGCGGCGGCCGGCTTGCTCGCAGCCGCAGAGCCCAGCGTGCCGACCGTCTCGACCTGCGCATCGGCGGCGGCAGTCTTCACCGTGAGATTGCCGGCGGCGACGATGCGCAGACCTTCGATCGCGATGTCGACCCGGCGATTCAGCGCGAGACTCGCAGGATCGTGTCCCTTCGTCAGCGGCTCATCGGAACCGCGGCCTTCGATCGAGACGCGCGAAGCGTCGATGCTCAGGCGCTCGGCCAGGTACTTGGCAACGACTTCGGCGCGTGCGCGCGACAGCGCGTAGTTGTCGGCGTAAACCGCACGATTGCGGGCCGCAATGAGCAGCTGATCGGAGTGACCGACAGCGGTCAGGCGCAGATGGCTCACGCCGCGCCAGTCGTTCGCGATCTTGTCGAGCTGCGCACGGTCGGCGGCTTGTATGGTGACATCCAGCACGTCGAAGCGCGGTGTGAAGCGATACGACGCGCTCTCGAACAGCATTTCGCCGCGCAGGATCACGTTCTCGACCGGCGCCGTGCGCTGGGCGGCAGCCGACTGCGTGTCGAACATCGACACGGCCTTGACGGAGATCGCGCCGCTCGCACCGGCGGTCGATTGCGTGCGCAACGTCAGCTTCGCCTCGCGGTCGTTGTTCAGGTCGCCGAGCGCGAAGGTCAGCACGTTGCTGCTGATCGACGGATCGGCAGTCGCCTGGCCATCGACCTGCGCGCTGCCGCGCTGATATTCCAGGCCTTCGGGCAGCATCAGCATCACGCGAGCGGCGCGGATCGGCAGCTGCGTGACATTCAGCTTCGCGGTGTGCAGCAGCTGCGTCGGACCGGCGATTGCGGTTTCGAGTTGCAGGCTCACGCGCCCCTTCGGCACCAGCTGACGCGTGAGCACGAAATCACTGCGCCACAGCGCGCCGCCGCGAACGTCGACGAACTGCGAATAGGCGCGGCCGGCGTTGCGCACGGTGCCGACGCAACCCGCCAGCTGATGCGTAGCGGGAATCGTGACGGTATCCATCTGCACGACGTGCGAGCCCGGCGCGACGTCTTCGAAGTGATACTTGCCTTCGTCGTCGGTGACCGAGTAACGGCCGTCTTCCAGATAGACGCGAACACCGGCCACACCTTGCAGCTGCTGCGTCGGACTCGCGCAGTCGCCTTCGACGACGCGGCCCATGACGATCGCGCGATTGCGGAACAGCTCTTCGCGCAACTGAATCGTCGACTGCGCCGGGTTGGACGCCAGACCGTCGGGGCCGATCGCCCGCGCGGCGTTCACGAGTTGCTTGCCGCGCGCGCCCGCAGTGATCTCGACGACGTAGCGGATTTCCAGGCGCTGCCCCGGGCCGAGCGCGCCGCTGACGAACGTCAGGGTGCGGCCGTCGGCGGAAATCTCCGGATCGGGCGCGACCTCAGTCGCCAATGCGCGTCGAGCCGGCGTGGTAGCGCGCACCGAGCGGCAGCTGGTCGACTATGCGCACGCTCGCGACCGCGGCGTTGGTCGAGGTGTTCTCGACGGCGAGCTGGTACTGAACGAAGTCGCCGACCGCAGCGACGGTCGTCGTGGTCGACTTCTGCATGAACAACTGCGTCGCGGCCGCATCGAGCGGCACGTCGACGGCGACTGCGGGCGGAGTGTCCGCCGCGAACGCAGCGCCGAACGAGCCGGCACTCAGGCGATACGGGCCGCCGGGCGTCAGGCCGAGCTCGGCAATGCTGAGCGTCGACGGGAATGCATGGCCGGCAGGCGGATCGATTGCCACTCGATAACTGCCCGGCGCGACCAGCGGGAAGCGGAACACACCGGCGGGCAGCGTGTAGACCGTGCCGCCGCCGTCGGTCACGGGCGAGCCGGTGAGCATTTCGGACGGGTAGCTGCTCACGCCATCGTCGCCGAAGACAGCGGCAGCCATGCCGGTGGCCGCATCGATCAGCCGCACGCGCGCGCCGTTGATCGGCGTGCCGCTGCGCGAATCGAAGACCACGCCGTAAGGATCCACCAGCGCGCTGGCAGTGCTGGTGTCGGCTGCATCGCCCGCGTCGACGTAGAACGTCTGGATCTGCGCGTTGCGCTCGACTTCGAGCACGCAGTTGCCGGCGGTGAAGGCGACCGCACGGGTCTGGATGTAACCGACGAAGATGCCGGTGTTCACGCCGGTCTCGGAGATGCGCAGCGTCTCTGAATCGCCGCCCGGCGTACTGAGCCGCACGTCGAGATAGTCGACGACGGCCGGATCGCGATTCTGGTCCGCGTCCATCACTCGCACGAAAGCCGCCTCGCCTCCGTGCAACGTTGTGGTCGACGCGAGCGGAATCGGCTGCGAAGGGTCGAGCGCAGTGCCGTCGGCTTGCAGCGGCGCGGGCAACGTCACCATGCCGCTCGAGCTGCTGCATTGAGTCGGGCCCGCCATGCTCGGCGCACCGCTGCCGCCCGCCGCGCGCAGGATCGCCACCGCCGAGGTCGTCGGCGGCGCAGTCACGATGGCTGACACGCGATTGGTGGTGACTGTCGTCGGCGTGCCGCCCGGGCCGACGTATTCGACAGTCGCGACGTTGTCGATCGAAGTACCGGCCGGCGTCACAGTTTGCGCAAGAGCCGGAAGCGACATCAGCAACAGACCGGCGAGCGCAAAGCCCGCAAGGCGCGCAATCCACGCACCCATAGATACACCGAGGGCGGGACGGCTATTCGCCGCCCCGCCCGCGTTGTGTATCACAGTCTGTGAAGACGTACTGTGCATCGATCAGTTGTTGATCGTCACAGTGAACCGCACCGTCGCCGTGCCGTTGTTCGCGGCCACGGAGCCGGCATTGACCACCACCCGCGGCGTCGGAAGCGCCTGGTAGTTCGTGTCCGGCAGTGCGCCCCCGTTCAGGGAGATGCTGCCCGGGAAGAACGTGGTGTTCGCCGGAATGTTGTCGATCACGTTCACAGCGTCGGCTGCCGTCGTCGTGCTGCCGTTGGTCACGACGATCGTGTACTCGACCCGCGCGCCCGGGATTGCCTTGGGATTCGTCGTCAGGTTGAACGGATCGAAGACCACCGCGGCCGTCTTAGCGAGCGTCAGCGCAGCGGACTGGATGTGGTACTGATCCGCGGCCGACTCGGAGTTGTCGCGACCCGCGTCCGCCCACACGACGTCGACGCCTGCCGTATCGGGGCCAGCCGTCTGCGCCAGTGGCGTCGTGCTGCCTACCGGCGTAGCGCGCGCGGTCAGGCGCACGTTGGCGTACTGGTTGTTGGTCGCCGCGACCGGAATGTCGGCGACGACGAACACGACCAGGCTCTCGCCATCGGCATCCGTGATCAGCGAGTTGATGTTCGTCGCAGTGTCGGCGCCGGCGTCGTACACGCCGTTGCCGTTGCTGTCGACGAAGATGCGCACGTTGTTGACGTCCTGGTTGTCGGTTTGCGTGAACACCACCGTGCCGGCTTCGTTGACGACCGACAGCACGTAACCCTGCGTCGAGTTACCGGTGTTGGTCAGCTGGAAGCGCGTAACGACGTTGACCAGACCCGGCGTCGTCTGGGTCGCGGTCCCGCCGAGCTCCGTCACGTTGAAGTCGATACGGGTGTCGACCACGAACGAGGCCGTCGGGCTCGTGATCGTGGTTTGATTCACGCCGCCGACGCTGTAGTCCACCGTCGCCTGGTTGGTAATGTTCGTGCCGGATGGCGTGCCGTTCGCGTACGCCCCCTGCAAAACGCCGACCGAGGACAGTGCTATCAGCGCGAGGCTTGCGTGCTTTACGTGCCTTGCGATTGTCATTGCAGATCTCCGAGAAGTGATACACACAGTGGCAAGGAAAACTTCGAGACCGTTGCGCGCCCTTGCCAGACGCACCTCGGTCATTGCTCAACCGTTACTTGACGACTGCGCGATAGCGCACGAATGCGGTCGCACCGGGCGCGAACGCGGACTTGTACGTCCAGCGGATCGCGCGGTACTCGTCGGCTCGCGCTGCGCGCGTCGTGCCGTCGGCGCCGCGCACTTGCAGGTCCGCCGCGTTCTTGAATTCCTTGCCGTCGAGGGAATAGGCGATGTCGGCGCCAGTGCCCATCGCCGAGTTGGCGACGTACGTCATGTGCTCCGGCACGGGATTGGCGATCGCTACGTCGGCGGTCGGCTCTTTGCAGACGTTGGTGGCCGTGATCGTCCAGACGATTTCGTCGCCCGGCACGACCTTGCCGACCGGCACGAGGCGCTTGACCTTCTGGCCCTGCTCCACGACCTCGCGCTCGATCTCGCCGCTGGTCTTCAGCTCGACGCAGGCCTTGTCGGCGGCATAGGCACTGGCTGTGAGCAGCGTCAGCAGCAACGCGGCAATCGCTTTCTTCCCGTTCATCGTCCCTTCTCCTGTACTCGTCAATTGATAGTCACGGCGAACTCGATCGTCTGCGGCCCGGAAGCGCCGCTGAGATCGCCGAGGGTGACCCGCACCTGGGGTGCGGGCGCAGAAACGAAGGTGCCGGCGTCGATGTCGGCGCTGTCCGAGAGCGCTGCGCCGTTGAGCTCGAGCGAGCCGGCGACATAAGTGGTGTTCGCCGGAATGAGATCGCTGAAGCCCGCGGCTGTCGCTGTGCCGCTGCCACTCGCAGTGACGACGATCTGGTAGTTGATGCGCGCGCCGGGCAGCGGGCGCGCGCCGGCGAACTGGTCGACGATCGTCTGCGACTTGACCGCGGTGAGCAGCACGTCGGCGACGAGATACTCGCCGAACAGCACAGCATCGCCGCCCGTCGTGCCGGCCACGGCTTCGACGCCGCCGTCACCGACGAGGCCGAAGCTGGTGCCGGGAGTATCGGAGGAGCCGCTTGCAGCAGCGGCTGTCAGCTGGCTGCGGCCGCGATTGCCGTTCACCGCCGTGTTCGGAATGCCGTTGACGACGATGAGTCGAACGCTTGCATCCGCGGCGAGCACCGGATCGTTCGCGCCGGCGCTGTAGGCCACGTCGGCAGCGGAGAAGTCGCCACTGTTGTCGGTGTCGAAGTAGATCGACGGCGTGGCGAGCGTCGGATCGAAATCGTCGCCGACGACGCCCGCGCTCAGCGCGGTGAGATCGAACGCCTCGGTGCCGTTGCCGGTGTTCGTCAGCGTGAAGACCAGCTCTTCCGTCGTTGCGCCCGCCGAGACCTGCACCGTCGGGGCGGCGATGGTCAGGACGGCGTCGAGGATCTCGGCGACCGTGACGGAACTGGTATTGGAACTGGCAGTGACGGTCGAGCTACCGAGCGTGTAACTGACCTGCGCCGTGTTCTGAATGCTCGTGCCGGCAGGCGTACCGGCGGCGTGCGACGCCAACGGCGCGCCCACCACAGCAAGACCTGCAACCGACCACCAACGAATACTGGACATCGAGCCTCCCGGTGACACCTGGTCACACCCGCACGCAGGGAGGGCGCTGCTCGTTGATAAGTCAGCTGCTCAATCGTTCTTGATTTTGGCCCTCCACTCGCTAGTGGGCGTTTCCGTTCGAGGGCCGATGTTTGTCAAATCCCAGGATGGAATTGTGAGTCCGGTCGCAGTTAGCCGGGCTCCCGCTCAAGTTTCCGGGGAAGTTGTCGACACCATCGCGCTTTTGACGCTGTTCTGTAAAACCGGTCGACGCACCACGGTGGACGCAGTGCGAAGCCGGTTCGCCGGAATGTGTGCAATGCGCACGCCGGCGCGCGTGAACTGTGCACGGAACTGTCAGGCTGAAGCCTGACCCACAGCGGAAGTCCGGCTGAAGCCCGACCTACAGCGCATGAATAACGCGTCGATGGCGCGATCGCCAACGGCTTCTCTGTTCCAATCCCGAATTGCCATAAGCGCGTCAAACTGTGAACGCTTCGACGCGCCCGCGCGGCGGCGTTGACTAGTCTGCGCAGATGCCTGCGTATCCGGCGAAAACACTCCCGTTGCGAGCGGCCCTGGTCTGGGCCGCACTGGCGTTCGCCGGCCAGGTCGGTGCGGCGACGATCACCGGAACGGTGTTCGAGGATCGCAACTACGGCGGCGGCCCTGGCCGCTCGCTGCTCACCTCGGCTGGGCAACCGCTCGCCAACGTCCGCGTGGAGCTCTACCGGCAGAGCACCGGGGCGTTCATCGATTCCGACACGACGAATGCTTCCGGGCAATACAGCCTCGACAGCGGCAACACTGCCAACGGCGCGACAGTGCACATCGTGCGCGTCGTCAACGGTACGATCCGGTCCGCACGCACTGCTGGCTGCACGACGTGCGTTGGAGTGCAGACCTACCGCACCGATGCTGCCACGGGCGCGCCGCAGCCGGTCACGAACAGAGTCGGCGGCGAGACGCCGAACCTGAGCGACGCAGCGTCCAATACGAGCAACGCCAACTTCAGCACGCTCAACACGCTGTCGCAGGCGGCGCAGTCGATCACACTGGTCGATCCGGCGGCGAGCAACTCGACCATCGGTAGCGTCGACTTCGGTTTCAACTTCGACACCATCGTCAACACGCGCGACGCCGCAAGCTGTGCGGCATCCGGAACCAACAGCACTTTCTATCCGTGCCAGGGAAACCTGCGCCAGTTCATCATCAACGCCAATGCGCTGGGCAGCGAAGGCTCGCTGACGCAGGCCGGCAGCGGCCAGCTCGACGGCGCCACCGCGACGCTACCGTCGGGCTTCGAATCCAGCATCTTCATGATCCCGAGCGGCGCGCTGACGAGCGGTGTCGCAACGATCACCCTTGCGACTGCATTGCCGACCGTGACCGGCGCGAGCACGCGGCTGGATGCGACTACGCAGACAGTCAACATCGGCAACACCGTCAGCGGGACGCTCGGCACGGGCGGCTCGGTCGGCGTGGACAATGTGGCGTTCCCGCAGTTTCCGCGGCCGGAAGTGCAGGTGAACTGCCTGGCCAGCGCTACGGCGCTGACGCTGAGCGGCAGCTCGCAGACGATCATCGGCTTCGCACTCAACCAGGGCTACATCCTGTTGTCGGGAGCGTCCGGTACGGCGCGCAACAATCTCGTCGGCATGACCGCGACCGGCTCGAGCACCGACGCTTCGTCGGCGGCCTACGGCATCGCTTTCTCGGCGAGCGGCGCGACGATTCGCAACAACTTCGTGACGGTCAACAACTCCGCGATCCGCAGCGACGGCGGCGGCACGGGCTCGATCGTCACGCTCAACGAAGTCGCGCGCCCGTCTTCCGGCCACACGAATACGTTCGACGGCATCCTGCTGATCAACGGCGCAAGCAACGTGCAGATCGTCGCGAACCTGGTGCGCAATCAGCACGGCGGCGGCATCGAGCTCGGCTTCGGCAATGTCGGCGACGTGTACGCGAACGTGCAGGTCACGAACAACACCGTGCAGAACAACGGCTTCGAATCGGGCTCGACGCCCGCGACCGAGCGGCTCGGCATGGTCGCGTACAACTACACCGGCAGCAACGTCGTGTTCGCACGCAACCGCGTGCTCAGCAACGGCGGGCCAGGCATGGTGGTGCTGAACGCCAGCGGCACGACTCTCAGCCAGAACAGTTTCAGTTCGAACGGCGGCGTTACCGCGAACAGCGGCCTCGCGATCGACCTGGACCCGAACACGCGCGATCCGAACGCTCTCGGCATACCGAACGGCGTGACGATCAACGACGCGAACGACGCGGACACCGGGCCGAACGGCCTGCTCAACTATCCCGTCATCACCTCGGCGATCATCGCCAACGGCGAGCTGTCCCTCACCGGCTTCGCGCGGCCGGGCAGCGCGATCGAGCTGTACATCGCGCAGGCCGACCCCAGCGGCTTCGGCGAAGGACTCTCTTATCTGACGACGCTCACCGAAGGCAGCGCCGCCGACGTGAACGCGACGACCGGTACCTACGGCCCGGCGGCGATCAACGGCTTGCTGCAGGGAACCGACACGACCAACCGCTTCGCATTCCGCATGGCCGTTCCGGGCGGCGTGAGCATCGGCTCGGTGCTCACGAGCACCGCGACGCTCGGCGGGCAGACTTCCGAGTTCGGCGGCAACGTCACCGTCACGTCGGGTCCGACGCTGACGTACCTGAAATCGGTCGCGGTGCTGAGCGACCCGCTGAACAATACGACGAATCCGAAGAGCATCCCGGGCGCGATGCAGGTGTTCACCCTGCGCATCACGAACCAGGGAACAGGCAGCGTCGACAACAACACCGTGGCGATCGTCGACGCGGTCCCGACCAACACCGCGCTGTATGTCCAGGATCTGGGCGGCGCCGGCTCGGGCCCGGTCGCATTCACCAACGGCGCGCCGACGAGCGCGCTGACCTATACGTTCTCGGGACTGGGCAACGCCACCGACGACCTGGAGTTCTCCAACAACGGCGGCACGTCGTGGGCCTACACGCCGGTGGCGAACGCCAACGGCTGCGACCCGGCAGTGACGCATATAAGAGTGCGCCCGAAAGGCACGATGGCTGCCGCGAGCGGCGCCGGAAATCCGTTTTTCGAGGTCAGGTTCCGGGTGAGGGTGAATTAAGTCAGGCTAAAGCCTGACCCACAGCAGCGGTGGGTTCCTTGTGGGTCAGGCTTCAGCCTGACATCTGCTTCCCCGCCCTATCCATTGGGTATAGGCTTGCCGTCTTTTCAGCATGGCGCCACAGCGGGGCGGGGACAGAGTAACGGTGGAACCGACCGATACTGGGAATCCTGATTACTTTCATCGCGTAGTCGACTGCCAATGGGCCTGCCCGGCCCATACCGACGTTCCCGAATACATTCGGCTCATCGCGCAGGGTCAATTCACGGACGCCTACATGGTCAACCGTGAGTCGAACGTTTTTCCCGGCATTCTCGGCCGCGTCTGCGACCGCCCGTGCGAGCCGGCGTGCCGCCGCGGGCGCGTCGAAGCGGAGCCGGTCGCGATCTGCCGCCTGAAGCGCATCGCCGCCGATCATCGCGACGACGTGACCGATCGCCTGCCGCGCGCGCCGAAGCAGAAGAACGGCAAGCGCGTCGTCTGCATCGGCGCCGGTCCGGCTTCGCTCACGGTCGCCAACGACCTGATGCCGCTCGGCTACGACGTCACGATCTTCGAGAAGTGGGGCTCGCCCGGCGGCCTCATGCGCACCAACATTCCGGCCTTTCGCCTGCCCGAGCGCGTGCTCGCGGAGGAGATCGGCTACATCGTCGATTTGGGGGTGGACCTGCGATTGGGCTCACCGGTGACGAGCATGCAACAGCTGCTCGCAACGGGAGGGTTCGACGCAGTCTTTGTCGGTAGCGGCGCGCCGAAAGGCAAGGACCTCGACTTGCCCGGCCGCCGCGCCTCTCCCGCTGTCGAAGAGCACATTCACATCGGCATCGACTGGCTCGAGTCGGTGGCGTTCGATCACATCAAGTCGATCGGCCGCAAGGTGCTGATCATCGGCGTCGGCAACACTGCGATGGACTGCTGCCGCACCTCGCTGCGCCTGGGCGCGAACGACGTCAAGGTGATGGCGCGCAAGCCGCGCGGCTTCTTCAAGGCTTCCGAGTGGGAGCTGGACGACGCCGAGGAAGAGAACGTCGAGATCGTCGTCAATCACGCGCCGAAGAGCTTCGTGATCGAAGGCGGCCGGCTCACCGGCATGCTGTTCGACAAGATGGAATACGACCTGGACGCCAAAGGCCGCATCACCGCCGAGCGCGTAGTGGGCGAGCAGCTGTTCCCGTGCGACGACGTGATCCTGGCGATCGGCCAGGAGAATGCGTTCCCGTGGATCGAGAGCGGTCTCGGGATCGAGTTCGACAAGTGGCACGTGCCGAAGGTCGACAAGGTCACGTTCCAGTCGACGCGGCCGGAAGTGTTCTTCGGCGGCGACGCGGCGTTCGGCCCGAAGAACATCATCTGGGCGGTCGAGCACGGCCACCAGGCGGCCATCTCGATTCACAAGTTCTGCCAGAAGCAGAGCGTGAGCGAGCGCCTGCCGCCGCTCATGAACCTGTCGAGCCGCAAGATGGGCCTGCACGAGTGGTCGTACAAGAACGACTACAACCCGGTCGAGCGCCGGCTGATGCCGCACGTCGACCTGAAAGAACGCTTCAAGAGGGTGAATATCGAGGTAGAGCTCGGCTTCACCGCTGAGCAGGCGGTTGCCGAGGTGCAGCGCTGCCTGAACTGCGACGTGCAGACGGTGTTCAGCGCGAAAGACTGCATCGAGTGCGATGCCTGCATCGACATCTGTCCGACCGATTGCCTGACGATCACTGCGAACGGCTCCGAAGAAGAGCTGCGCCCACGGCTGAAGGCGCCGGCGCGCAACGTGACCCAGCCGCTGTTCATTTCCGTCCCGCTGAAACAGACCGCGCGCGTCATGGTCAAAGACGAGGATGTCTGCGTGCACTGCGGCCTGTGCGCCGAGCGCTGCCCGACGGCGGCGTGGGACATGCAGAAATCCACGATCCAGATCCCGTACGCGGGCGATGAGACCCCTCCATGCTCCACGCAGCAGACTCGCAAGACCGCCTGAACGACTTCGTCATCAAGCTGGCGAACGTAAACGGCACCGGCTCGGCGAGCGCGAACTCCCTGCTGATGAAGTCCATCTTCCGGATGGGCATTCCGGTGATCGGGAAGAACTACTTCCCGTCGAACATTCAGGGCTTGCCGACCTGGTACGAGATCCGCATCTCGCACGACGGCTACGTCGCACGCTCCGGCCGCGTCGACCTGATGGTGGCGATGAACGCGGAAACGTACGCCAAGGACGTGAAGGACGTCAGCCCCGGCGGCTACCTGCTGTACGACTCGACCTGGCCGCGCCCGGCGCTGCTCAAGCGCGATGACATCACGATCCTCGGTGCGCCGTTCGCACGCATGTGCAACGAGACGTTCCAGGGCGTGCGCTCGCGCATCCTGCTCAAGAACATCATGTATGCGGGCCTGCTCGGGGCGCTGCTCGACATCGACGTCGACATCATGAAAGCGATGCTCGGCGAGAGCTATGCGAGCAAGAAGTCGCTGCTCGACTCGAACGTCAAGGCGCTGGAGATCGGCTACAACTACGCCAAGGAGCATTTCCAGTGCCCGCTGCCGCTACGCGTGCAGCGCATGGACAAGACGTCGAATCACATCATGATCGACGGCAACACCGCGGCTGCGCTCGGCTGCATGTACGCGGGCGCGACCGTCGGCGCCTGGTACCCGATCACGCCGTCGACCTCGGTGATGGATGCGTTCAAGAGTTTCTGCCAGAAGTGGCGCGTCGATCCGACGACCGGCGAGCGCAACTTCGTGATCGTCCAGTGCGAGGACGAGCTGGCGGCCATCGGCGCCGTGATCGGCGCGATGTGGAACGGCGCGCGCGCCTTCACGCCGACGAGCGGCCCCGGCATCTCGCTGATGAACGAGTTCATCGGGCTGGCGTACTACGCCGAAGTGCCCGCGGTGATCTTCGACATTCAGCGCGTCGGGCCGTCGACCGGCATGCCGACCCGCACGCAGCAATGCGACCTGATGCTCGCCGCGTACGCGTCGCACGGCGACACACGCCACGTGCTGCTGTTCCCGAACAGTCCCGAAGAGTGCTTCTACATGTCGGTCGAAGCGTTCGACCTGGCGGAGCGGCTGCAGACGCCGGTGTTCGTCATGTCCGACCTCGACATCGGCATGAACGACTGGATGTGCCCGGCGCTGAAATGGGACGACAACTACCGTCCGGATCGCGGCAAGGTGCTCACGAAGGAGCAGATCGAGCAGCTCGACAAGTTCCATCGCTACCTCGACAAGGACGGCGACGCGATTCCCTATCGCACGCTGCCCGGCGTGCATCCGAAAGGCGCGTACTTCACGCGCGGCTCCGGCCACACGCAGTACGGCGGCTATACCGAGGACTCTGCCGAATACCAGATCGTGCTCGACCGGCTGAAGAAGAAGTTCGACACTGCGAAACAACTGGTGCCGAAGGCAGCGTTCGCCGGCAAGAGCGTGCACGACGTCGGCATCGTGTCGCTCGGCAGCTGCGACGGCGCAGTCCACGAAGCGCTCGACGTCCTCAAGCGCCGCGGCATCCAGATGGACTACATGCGCGTGCGCAGCTTCCCGTTCGGCCAGGAGGTCGAGGAATTCCTGGCCTCGCATTCGCTGTTGTTCGTCGTCGAGCAGAATCGCGACGCGCAGCTCAAGAGCCTGCTGACGCTGGAGACGGCCGTCGAGAAAGCCAAGCTGCGCTCGATCCTCCACTACAGCGGCCTGCCGATTTCCTCGAGCTGCATCGTCGAAGGCATCGTCGCCGAACTGGGCGTGACGAAGCCGGTCCGTTCCGAACTATCCGCCATCCGCTAACCGCTATCCGCTTCTTCTTATGAGCTTCATCGTAAAACCGAAGGTCGCGCATCCGTCCCTGCCTCGCAACGAGCTGGGGCTGACCCGCCGCGACTACGAAGGCGGCATGTCGACGCTATGCGCCGGCTGCGGTCATGACTCCGTGACGGCCGCGGTCATCGAGGCCGTGTGGCAGATGTCGATGCGCCCCGAGCAGCTTGCGAAGCTGTCGGGCATCGGCTGTTCGTCGAAGACGACCGCGTATTTCGTCAGCGGCGGGCACGGCTTCAATGCAGTTCACGGCCGCATGCCGTCGATCGCCACGGGTGCGGTCGCCGCCAACCGCGACCTCTATTACATCGGTGTCTCGGGCGACGGCGACACGCTGTCGATCGGTTTCGGCCAGTTCGCGCACGCCATCCGCCGCAATCTCAACATGCTGTACATCATCGAGAACAACGGCGTGTACGGCCTGACCAAGGGCCAGTTTTCCGCGTCCGCCGACATCGGTAGCAAGGCGAAGAAGGGTGAGGAGAACCAGCAGCCGCCGGTCGATCCGGTGCTCGCGGCGCTCACGCTCGGCGGCACGTTCATCGCGCGCAGCTTCTCCGGCGACAAGGAGCAGCTGGTGCCGCTGATCGTCGCAGGGCTCAAGCACAAGGGCTTCGCGCTCATCGACGTGCTGTCGCCGTGCGTGACCTTCAACGACCACGAAGGCTCGACCAAGAGCTACGAGTTCGTGCGCGATCACTACGACGAGGTGGTGCACGCCGACTTCGTGGCGCCTGCGCAGGAGATCACGACACAGTACGCGGCCGGCGAAGTGATGCCGGTGACGATGCACGATGGCACCCGTATCCAGTTGCGCAAGCTCGACCCCGCCTACGACCCGACAGACCGGGCGGCGGCGTACAGCTACTTGCGCGCCAAGCTCGCGCAGGGCGAGTACGTGACGGGACTGATCTACATCGACGAGGGCGGCCCCGACTTCCACGACGTCAACAAAACGACTGCGACCCCGATCAACCAGCTGCCGTACGAGAAGCTGACGCCGGGATCGAAAGGGCTCGAGAAGATTCTGTCGCGCTATCGATAGCGCTGCTCCGCGGGAGCGTGCGGAGGGGACTCGCGTGCGCCATCTGTTTCTCGCCATCGCGCTGTGCGGCACAGGGCTGCTGCCCGCGCACGCTGTCGACTCGCCTGCGCAAATGGTCACCGGCAAGCGTTCGATCGAAGAGTTGCTGAACATTCCCGAGGAGCTGAAGCCCGGTCGATATACGCTCAACTGCGGCGTGTTGATCGGCACGAGTGGCTGGGTGCTGTTCGCCCGGTGCTATCCGCGGGTCGGCTCTGCGCCGTCGGACCTGCAGAAGGCCGTGATGTATGCCGCCAAGACGTCGCTGTTCGAGCCTGCGACTCGTAACGGCAAGCGGGTCGAGGTCTTCACGACGCTGACCGTGAAGGTCGACACGACGATGAGCGAGCCGCTGATCCTGGCCGTGGCGAACGATGAGTCCGATGCCAGGAAATACGGCCCGCTCTACACGGCGCCGCAACGCTACGGAGGCAGTCGCATCAAACTGCGTCTCCGCGCGTCGGTCGTGTGGATGCGCGATGACCGGCCATGGAGTCCGCTACGCGCGCCGCAGTGGTGGGTGGATACCGTCGATGAAGCCACGAAGAAGATGACGTTCATTCCCGGATATCACGACGGCAAGCCGGTGCCGATGCAGTTCGTGCAGCCGATGCTCTGGTGGTATTGAGCGGCGCTGGAGCGGCGGACCTACAGCTCGAACAGGACCTCGGACTTCTCGTACACCTTGTTCACGCGCTCGCCGTCCCAGACGTACGCGAGCGCGGCGCCCGCCAGCGGAATGCTCACTGCCTGCGGCTTGAACGCCGCGATGCATTCGCCGCCAGCGTGTCGCACGCTGCGATACACCAGTCCCCAATTGCCCTTGTCGCGCAGCGGCCGCGCGAATTTCTGCGGTGTCGCGTAGTCGTCCGGATCATGCAGCGCCGAGTAGCGCGTGGCGCGGATGTCCAGGAACGGCTTGACCGGTTTGCCTACGTACGCGCGCATGTCGATCTCGCACGGTGGCTCCTGCGTTGCTGCGAGGAAGCGTCCGCGATGGAACGCAGTCTCGCGCACTGCCGTTTCCAGCGCGCGTGCCGCGTAGTAGACGCCGTAGCTGCCGTCGCTGAAGCGGCTCGGCCGCCCGAGGTGGGTGAACGGCGCCATGACGATGCTCGCGCCTTGACCGCGCACGCGATCCTCGTCGGCAACCAGCGGCGCCACGCCGCTTTCGTCGCGCAGCCGGTCGTTGGTCAGGCCTTCGATGTGCCACGCCATATCCAGCTGGCGCGCACTGACGATGTCTTCGAAGACGTTGACCGGCGGATGCTTCGCGTTTACGACGCGATAGATCTTGTGCCAGCGCAGGCTGACGGCCCTGGGGTCGGACATCGCGATCGGGTCAGCCGCGCTCGGCGTCGAGATAACGGCGCACGTCCGCCAGGTCGATGACCCGCCCGCCGAGCATGCGTTCCAGGGCGGACTTGCCGGCGAAGCCATAGGCGGTGTTCGGCTTCTTGACCCAGGCGTGCGCCGCCTCCGCGGTGGGCAGCAGGATGCGCAGCGACTTGTAGATGCCCATTACGTAGCTGATGCGCTCTACGGTATCGGCGGAAAGCTTCGCGACACGCTCGCTTTTCCACTTGAAGAAGGTCGAGCGCGGCGGCGCCCCCAGCAGCGTGCGCTCTTCCTCGGCGCTCAGGCCCCAGTGCTGCGTGATGTTGAAGAACGCCGTGAGCGCGGTGGAGCCGAGCTCTTCGGAGTCCAGTGCGGGCGGGTGGTCGTGACGGGGTTGCAACATTTCGTCAAGTCCCTTAATGGAGTGATTCTGAGGATACTCCAATCAATGGACTAAATGGTATGGCTTCGCGCATGGTTCCCTCCTTATTGCCTGGCCGGCCGCAGCGCTGCCCGCACCCGCCGCAAGGCTCGCCGCGGCGCCCGTTGCAGCTCGCGGGGACAGATCTGCAGAACCGTGTAGCCGAGCCCGGCCAGGAACGACGCGCGCTGCTGTTGCTGCTGCCGTTCCCGCTCCTTCGCCTGTACCGACAGCTCCACGACCAGCGCACGCTCCGCGCACACGTGCGCGACGACGAACGGACCTATCTCGCGCTCGGCGCTGAAGCGATGGGGATGCAGCGAAGGCGACTGCAGCAGGCGGCGCAGTCGATCGTCATTGGTGAACATGAGCGCAGGCTAATGCTGCGCGGGCGGGACGAAGGGGGGATTAATCAGGTAAAGAAGGCAGAAATCGAGTGCGAAAACATGCAGCCCGAAGAACCGGCGCCGAGGCTCAGCGCCAGTCGCGGCGCGACGTTGCAGACCACAGCCTGCACACCGGAGCTTCGGTGGCGACGTATGCGCCCACGCGGCGATGTCGGGAGCCACGCTGGATGCAGCGCGGATCGTGTGCCCACTGCATCGCGTAAACGACCGGGTCGAGACTCGCAGTGACCAAGTCGCGCAGATGTCCTCGCCAACCGTCTTTGCTCTTCATGTTTCGCTCCGACTCCACAGTCGCCAGTTCAACGCTCGCCGGCAAAACGCAGTTCCTGTTCCTACGCTCTGTAATATCGACTCTCTACTGCCGCCATTTAGCGACGGATGCAGCCATCCAGCTGTTTTCACTGCAAACTGCGCCGTCGATCACAAACCACACCTCGACCTCGTCACAGCAATGGACCGGTCCCGGTGCTGACAGGTTCCCGGTTTTTACATATGCATTACACATGGCTGCCACGCTCGCGCTGCTGATCGTGCACGGGATGGGCGACACCGCGCCCGACTTCCACGACGAGCTCGTCGCGCCGCTGCGCACGCGGCTGCAAGGCGCGTGGGACCGCATCGCGTGGCGGCCCGTGTATTACCAGCCCGTCCTGCAGCGGAACGAGCGCGCGATCTTCCAGCGGATGCGCCCGCTGCTGCGCTGGGAAGGCCTGCGCGAGCTGATGCTGTTCGGCTTTTCGGATGCTGCCAGCCTCGAGCACAAGAAAGAATTGGCCTTGAGTCCGTACTGGCAAACGCAACGGCTGATCCTGCAGCGGCTCGATGAGTTGTTCGACGAAGTGGGCGGCGGCGCGGCGCCGATCGCGATCGTCGCGCAGTCGCTCGGCTGCCAGGTCGTGTCCAATTACATCTGGGATGCGCAACAGCCGCGCGCGTACGCCGGAATCTGGAGCGCGCCTCTCGACGACGGCGTGCCCGCGGACTCGGCGCGCGACAACTTCCGTCGCATGCGCCCGCTGCAACTCCTGATGACGACGGGCTGCAACATTCCGGTATTCGTCGCGGGTCACAGTGCGATCGAGCCGATCGACCGCCGCAAGCTCGGCGCCGGCTTTCGCTGGATCAACCAGTTCGATCCCGACGACGTGCTCGGCTGGCCGCTCGCGCAGTTGAGCCCGGCGTACGCGGCGCTGGTGCAGGATCACGCCGTGAACGCGAGCGGCGGCACGTTGCTCGGGGGCATCAGATCGCTCACGCCGTACAGTCACGATGCAGTACTGGAGCACCGACAGCGTGCTCGACCGCATAGCAGACGCGCTGCAAGAAGTGTTGAGTCAGGCTGAAGCCTGACCCACATGTAGCTATCATCCCCGGCTCACAGCAGGGGGACATCATGCAGTTCGAGCACACCGACAAGGTCAAGGCGCTGGTCGCGCGCCTGGAAGCATTCTTCGACGAGCACATTTATCCGCACGAGAAAGCCGTGTCGGAGCTCGTCCATGAGCGCGAGGGCAAGGCGCGCTGGGAGCCGATTCCGCTGGTCGAGCAGCTCAAGCCGAAGGCGCGCGCGGCGGGCTTGTGGAACATGTTCCTGCCGCATTCCGCCAGCGGCGCGGGGCTGACGAACCTGGAGTACTCGCCGCTGTGCGAGGTGATGGGCCGCGTCGCCTGGTCCAGCGAAGTGTTCAACTGCTCGGCGCCGGACACCGGCAACATGGAAATTCTCGATCGCTTCGCCTCGCCCGCGAACAAGGAGCGCTGGCTGAAGCCGCTGCTCGCGGGCGAGATTCGCTCTGCGTTCTGCATGACCGAGCCCGCGGTGGCATCGTCCGACGCGACCAACATCGAGACCAGCATCCGCCGCGAGGGCGCTCACTACGTGATCAACGGCCGCAAGTGGTGGTCGTCCGGCGCGGGCGACACGCGCTGCAAAGTGCTCATCGTGATGGGCAAGACGGATCCGACCGCCGCCAAGCACGCTCAGCAGTCGCAGGTCGTCGTGCCGATGGACACGCCGGGCGTGAACGTCCTGCGCATGTTGCCGGTGTTCGGCTTCGACGACGCGCCGCACGGCCATGCCGAAATCGTGTTCGAGAACGTGCGCGTGCCGGCCGACAACGTGCTGCTCGGCGAAGGGCGCGGCTTCGAGATCGCGCAGGCGCGTCTCGGCCCCGGCCGCATTCACCACTGCATGCGCAACATCGGCGTCGCCGAGCGTTTGCTGGAGCGCATCTGCCGCCGCTTGTCTGTCGCGCGTCGCGTTCGGCAAGCCGATCTCCGAGCAGTCGATCTGGCTGGAGCGCATTGCGAACTGCCGCATCATGATCGACCAGACGCGTCTGCTGGTGCTGAACGCCGCGGACCGGATGGACCGGCTCGGCAACAAGGCGGCGCGGCGCGAGATCGCGATGATCAAGGTCGCGGCGCCGGCGATGCTGAACTACGTGGTCGACTGGGCGATCCAGGCGCACGGCGCGGCGGGCGTCACGACCGACTTCGGGCTCGGCCACATCGCGGCGAGCGCGCGCACGATGCGCATCGTCGACGGGCCCGACGAGGTTCACCGCAACCAGATCGGCCGCATGGAGCTGGAGAGACACCGATGAGCGGCTCGTCGCTGTTCGATCTGACGGGCAAGGTCGCGCTGGTCACCGGATCGAGCCGCGGCATCGGCCGCGCGATCGCGGAGCGGCTCGCCGAGCACGGCGCGAAGGTCGTCGTGTCGAGTCGCAAGCTCGATGCGTGCGAGGAAGTCGTCGCGGCGATCCGCGCGCGCGGCGGCGAGGCGATCGCGCACGCGTGCAACATCGGCCGCAAGGAAGACCTGCAGGGCCTGGTGAACGCTGCGATCCAGAAATGGGGCGGCATCGATTCGCTGATCTGCAACGCCGCCATCAATCCGTATTTCGGCCCGATGGCGGAAATGGGCGACGATGCGTGGGACAAGGTGATGGCCAGCAACGTGCGCAGCAACTTCTGGTTGTGCAACATGGTGCTGCCGCAGATGGCGGAGCGCGGCGGCGGCTCCATCGTCATCATTTCCTCGGTCGCCGGATTGCTCGGCACGGCCGTCATCGGCGCGTACGGCGTCTCGAAAGCCGCCGACATGGCCCTGGCACGCAACATCTGCGTGGAATGGGGCGCAAAGAACATCCGCGCGAACTGCATCGCTCCCGGCCTGGTGCGCACCGACTTCGCCAAGGCGCTCTGGGAGAATCCGAAGATCTACGAGCAGACCGTGCGGATCTATCCCCTCAAGCGCATCGGCGAGCCGGATGAGATCGCCGGCGCCGCGGTGTTCCTCGCGTCGCCGGCGGGCAACTTCATCACCGGCCAGACCATCGTCATCGACGGCGGCGGCATGGTGGGACGCGGCGGTTAGAAGGCGACACCGCTCCACAAGCTGCCGAGGAATCGCTCGCCATCGATGACGAACACTGCGTCGTCGTGCATAACCGCGCGCCTCGGAACGGTGTGAGGCGGAGTCGGAAACGGGTTGCTGCCGTCGGACTCAGCGGTCTCGATCACGCCTTTGAACTCCAGCTGCGGCGTGCCGCCGTTGAGCCCGCTGATCTCGAACAGATGCGAGCCCGAGTAGGTCATGCGTGTGCGATCGGGCTGCAGCGCCATGAAGTCCAACGCGGGCCCGCCGAGCCAGCCGCGGTAGTCCTGACTGATCGCCGCGAGAAATTCCGCGGAGCCGTGCTGCGACTGCAGCTGATACAGCTGCGGCAAGCCGGTCTGCGACATCCGCAGACCATTCCGCACAGCTCGCAGCAGCTGTTCGTCGCTCGTTGCATAACTCAGGGCTCCTTCGTGCGATGGCGCCAGGCGCAGCGCCGAGTAATCGGTGTTGACCGGCTCCTCTCGTGTGCTGCCGCTGCCGCAGCCCACGAGGCTGCCGCACGAGGCGAGCAACACGGCGGATTTCATCCAGAATGAGTTCATGAACCTCGCTCCCATTTTTGAGTTCGCGTATCCCCGGGGCGTCGGGGATACTAGGAGGGCGCGCCAGGGCGAATCCGTCGTGAATTTGTAAAGTGTGTGAGGACGGGCGCGGCCCGGCGCGGGATTCGCTACGGACAGTTCACCGGGCGTACATTTGCGTAACAATTCGCTACTAACGCCGAACAGGAGCGGGGCGGGCTCTCTGAAACAATGCCCGCATCGTGTCCTGACGAGCGCCCGAGTGGCGATCAGCACTATGAACCGCTTCCTTCGCAAGACTCTTCTGCTCCTGACCCTGCTACCTGCTGTGGCTGCCGTGCAGCCAGTGGTCGCGCAGACTGCGTGCAAATCACCTTCTGTCGATTGCGTCGCTGTCGGCGATCTCGCGGTGTCGGTGTCGGTGGGCTACGGCACGCGCACCAATCCGGTTGCCGGGCGCGACGACATTCCGCTGTTCGTCCTGCCGCAGGTCAGCTACTACGGCAAACGTTTCTTTCTGGAGAGCCTCGAGCCGGGCGTCACCCTGTACGAGAGCGACGCGCACACGTTCAACCTGATCGCGTCGCCCGGCTTCGACCGCGTGTTCTTCAGTCGCAAGGACCTGCAGAACGTGATCGTCCCGCTGGCCGCCGTGGCCCCGGGTTTCCAGGGTGTAACGGCGGAGGCGGATCAGAACGTAGCGTTTCCGGTCGGCCGTCGCCGCACCACCTATCTGGCCGGACCGGAATGGATGTTCCGCCACGGCGACTTCATCGGGCAGGTGAGCGCGCTCTACGAAGTCACGGGGCGGCACGAGGGCTACGAGGTGCGCGCCGCCGTCTCGGCGCCGCTGGTCCAGCGCAAGCAGTCGCTCGTCGTGAATACCGGCGTGACCTGGAAGAGCGCGGCAGACAGTCAACTATTACTATGGCGTGCCGGGTTTCTACAAACCCGATGGCGCGCTCAGTCCGTTCATCAAGCTCAACTATGCGCTGCCGCTGTCCGATCGCTGGACGTTCACTGCTTTCGTGCACTACGAGTACCTGGACGGCTCGATCGTCGACAGCCCGATCGTCTCCGACCGCGAGGTAGTTACTGCGTTTGCGGGCCTCAATTTCAAAGTGCTGTAACGCTGCGCTCGCGAGTGTCATGTTGCTGTCGGTGCAAGCCGCGGCCCTCGCGGCCGATGCTTCGCGCCCGCGTATCGAGCTGAAGCTGCGGCCGCGCGTATGCACGCTGTCCGACGAAAATCCCACCTGCAACACGACCGTGCATGCGCAATGGCGCTCGTCGCGCAACGAATCCTTGTGCCTGCTGATCGTCGACCGCCCGCAAGTGCGGCAATGCTGGGAAGATCACAAGGAAGGCGTGTACAGCGTGGAAGTCTCGTTCAGCGAGGATCTGGTCGTCGAGCTGCGCGACGCCGAGCTGGATCGCGTGCTCGCGTCGCAGACGGTTGCAGTGATTCGTCAGGCGCTGCAGCTGCGCCACCGGCGGCGTCCGCCCTGGAACATCTTCTGATAGTGCGCGCTGCATGAACGCCACACCGCTGGTCCTGCTGGTCGAAGACGATCTGCGTCTCGCAGAGCTCGTCCGGACGTATTTGCACAGCAACGGCTTTCGCGTAGTGGTCGAGCACCGCGGCGACCGCGTCGTCGAGCATTTGCAGAACGAAGCGCCCGATCTGGTGGTGCTCGATCTCGGCCTGCCGGGTCGCGACGGCTTCGCAGTGTGCAAGGAGCTGCGAACCGCTTCGGACTTGCCGATCCTCATCGTCACTGCACGCGACAACGACATCGACCACGTGGTCGGTCTGGAGCTCGGCGCCGACGATTACGTCGTCAAGCCGGTCGAGCCGCGCGTGCTGGTCGCGCGCATTCACGCGCTGCTGCGGCGCGCGCGGGCTGCGAGCTCGGTCGAGCCGCGCATCCTGCGCTTCGGCGAATTGACGATCAACGCAACGGCGCGCTCCGTAACGATCGGCAGCATCGACGTATCGCTGTCGAGTAACGAGTTCGATTTGCTGTTCTTCCTCGCGTGCCGCGCCGGCGAGATCCAATCGCGCGAAACGCTTTACCTGCAGCTGTACAAACGCGAGTACGACGGCCTCGATCGCACGCTCGACGTGCGCATCTCGCACCTGCGCAAGAAGCTCGGCGATGCCGGCTCCCCCGACCGCATCCGCACCGTGTGGGGCCGCGGCTATCTGTTCTCGACCGACGCCTGAGCATGACCCGGCACTTCCTCACGCTCTACCTGTCGATCGTGATCGTGCTCGCCGCCGTCAGCTGGGGTCAGGAGCGCCTGTGGCAATCATACGGCGGCGCGCAGAGCGAGCTGCCGCAGGCAAACGTGCTGAAGCTCCTCGATGGACAGCTGCAGGCAATCCCGCGCGAACAGCGTGCGGATCTGGTTGCGAATGCGGCGCGTGACACGGGGCTCGACCTCGAGCTGCTCGAGCCGCAAGACGTTGCTGGAACTGCCGCGATCGGCGGTCTCGCGAACGGCAAACCGGTCCTCATGGACGGCGCCGACGGACGATCGTGGGTTCTGCAGCGGGTCGAGCAGGACGGCCGCGTACTCGCGTTCCGCTTCGAGAATCAGCCGCAGCGGGGTCTGCCCGACTGGATCCTGGCCTTCGTGTTCTATGCCGCGATCGCGCTCGTGATCATGATGTGGCTGTGGCCGATGACGCGCGACCTGCGCACGCTCGAGCGCTCGACCGTCCGGTTCGGCGACCGCAACTGGAGCTTCGATGCGGTCATTGCGCAACGCTCGCCGGTGTATCCGCTCGCCGCAGCCTTCCGGCGCATGGCCGCCCGTATCGACGGACTGATCGGCTCGCACAAGGATATGTCGAATGCGCTGTCGCACGAGATCAAGACGCCGCTCGCGCGCATGCTGTTCGAGATCGAGCTGGCGCGTGTCGCCGCGGATCCCGCGGCTCTGCAGCGGCACCTCGACCACCTGAACACCGACATCACCGAGCTGAACGCGTTCGTAACCGCTACGCTGGAGTATGCGGTGCTCGAGCGAGCCGAGGTCGCGCTGAACATCGCCACGCATGACTTCACGGCGATCGTGCCGGCGGTGACCGAGTCAGTGAAGCGCGGCGCGCGCGCCGATCTCGAGATTCCATTGCGAGGTGGTCGGCGATGCCAAGGCCGTCGTGTGCGACGTCCATCTCATCGAGACCGTATTGCGCAATCTTCTCTACAACGCCATTCGCTACGCCAACCGCCAGATTCGCGTGAGCTTCAGAATGGTCGATCAGCAGCGCTATCTTCTGTGCGTCGATGACGATGGACCCGGCATCCCCGAGGCTGACCGCGAGCGGGTGTTCGGATCGTTCGTGCAGCTCGGACGCCCAGCGGGTCAGAAAACCGGCTTCGGTCTGGGACTCGCGATCGTGCAGCGGATCGTCGAATGGCACGGCGGCACGGCGCGCGTCGAACGCTCGCCGCTCGGCGGCGCAAGCTTCGTCGTCGACTGGCGCGCACCGGCGGGGCATTCGTGAACGCTTCGGTCAGCGCTGCAGTCGATCGAATCGCTTCAGAATCTTCTTCAGCTCGCCGGTATCGATTGCCGGCACGGTAGCGCCGTCTCGGCCGGTCATGGTTTCGGCAGCGACCATCGCATTGAGGATGCTCTCCTCCACCGCTTGCACCGTAGCAAGGAACAGCGGATTCAGCTGGCCGTTAGCGAGTGCGCGCAGCTCGAAGCTCTCGGTCTGACTCGCGGCCGCGTTCGCAGTCGAGAACGCCAGGAACAGGTCGCCCGATCCGTCGCCTGCATAGCTGCCGTTGCGTGCGAGTCCGAGCGACGCGCGACGCGCCAGCCGCTTCGTCTGATGCGGCAGGAGCGGCGCATCGGTCGCGACGATGATGATGATCGATCCTTTGTCCTGTGACTCGGGCGGCGGCTTCACGGGCATGAACTTGCCGACAGGCACACCCGCGATCCGCAGCTCGCTGCGCACCCCGTAGTTCGACTGCACGAGCACGCCGACTGTGTAGCGTTGCCCGGCGATCTCCACGACGCGGGAGCTCGTGCCCGTGCCGCATTTGAGCTCGTGGCAAATCATCGCCGTGCCGCCGCCGACGTTGCCTTCTGCGAGCGCGCCGCCTCGTGCGCCGTCCAGCGCCGCGAATACGTGTTCCGCTTTCACGTGAAAGCCGTTCGCGTCGCTCAGCTCGCCGTCCCACGTTTCCGCAACGACAGGCAAAGACCACCAGTAGCCGCTCGGATCGGGATTGCCTTGCTTGATGCGCCACGCGATCACGGCATCGCGCACCGTGCCTACGCTGTGCGTGCCGGTGATCATCACCGGACCTTCGAGGAAGCCGGACTCTTCGATCCAGTGCGTGCCGGTCATCTCGCCGTTGCCGTTCAGGCTGAACACACCGGCGAACACCGGTTTTTCCAGCGTCGCACGACCGCGCGGCAGGATCGCAGTGACGCCGGTTCGCACTGCATGAGTACCCGAGCCCTCGATCAGCGTCGTGTAGCCGACAGTAAGCGATGCGACGTCGGTGATCGCATTGAGCGGACCCGGTGTGCCGTCGAGCGGAATGCCGAGCTCGCGCGCGCGCGGTTTAGCGTCGGCCGCTGATGCTGCATACGCGCACAGCATGATCGCAGCCAAGCAGCTCGTGACCCGCGAGAGATCCATGCTGCTGAAGATAGCAGAGTCAGGCTAAAGCCTGACCCACAGGAGAGCTACGGGCCGGCGACGCCTGGCTTGCTCCGCGGCACGAAGAAGAAGTCGCCGACCTCGTGGCCCGCGCCCTTGATCGACTTGAACTCCGGCGTCTGCACGAACTTGTTCTTCGCCGCCGCGCCTTCGACGCGCTTACGGATACGGCTGAACAGCTCGGGGCTCGACAGGATGCCCTGGTTCGTATCCAGCTCGTCGAGGAACGCGCGCGCGAACACCGAGTTGCCGCCGCTGCCTTCGTCGAGCACCGGCTTATCGCCGCCGGATGACAGCAGCAGGCGCGAGCGCTTCGGCAGCTTGAACTTGATGTACTCCTTCGAGTACGCGACCTTGTCGTTGAGGAACAGGTAGCTCGGATCGGTGGACAGCAGGCCCGAGTAGCACGAGTCGGCGACCACGAGCACGCGCCGCGCGGTGAGCCGGCCGAGATGCCCCGTGATCTGCTCGTTCGGAATCCAGAAGCGATCTTCCGGCGGCGCGTCCGCGTTCACCGGCAGCCAGTAGCCGCTTTCGAGCTGACCGCTCTTCAGTCGCGTGCCGTGGCCGGCGTAGTAGATGAGCACGTTGTCCTCGGGTTTGAGGACGGCGTTCAGATCGTTGATGGTCTTCAGCATCGTGATGTCGTTGGCGTCGTCGAGGATCTGCACGGTGAAGCCGTACTTGTCCGCGAGGATGCGCGCCGCGCGCGCGGCGTCGTACTTCGGCGTCTGCAGGCTCTCGATCGACTGATAGTTCTGGTTGCCGATCACGATCGCGTAGTAGCGCCCGAAATTCATGCCCGCCAGGGTGCGCTCGTCCGCGGTCGGCGGAATCGGCGTCAGCTCGGTCGTGCCGGAAGGCGTGCGCGTCTTCGGAATGCCGGCGAGCCGCTCGCTGCTCTTCTTGCGCTCGTTCTCCAGCTGCGCGATCCACTTCTTCAGCGCGTCGACTTCCTTGCTGTTGTCCGCCGCCGTCTTCTCGGCGGGCGGCTGTTTCGCGAGCTTGTCCTGCATGTCCTTCAACTGCTTCTGCAACAGCCCGAGCTGCGATTCCTTCTCGGAGATCGCTTCTTCGAGCTGCTTGCGCAGCCCGTCCTGCTCGCGCTGCGCGGCGGACGCAAAGATGATGTTGTCCTCTTTGATGCCCCACGCCTGTCGATAGAGATTCAGCGCCTTGAGCTGATCCTGCTCGACGCCCTGTCCCTGTTCGTACATCGTGCCCAGGTTGAACAGCGCGCGCGAATAGCCCTTGTCCGCCGCCTTCTGATACCACTGCGCGGCGACAACGTAATCCGGCGGCACGCCCAGGCCGCGCTCGTAGATCTCACCGACGTTGGTCATCGCTTCCGGGTCGCCGCCCTCTGCGGTCGGCTGCCAGATGCGCAGGGCCTGCTTGATGTCGGCACGATCGTAGGCGACGTACTCGCCGCCGCGGATCGAGCACTCGGCAGTGGTCGTGCGAATCGGCCGCCGCTGCGAAAGGAACGTGCTGTTGCCGAGCTGGCGCACCTGGCCCGGCAACAGGCAGTCGACGATCTCCAGGTCGGAGCGCTTCACCATGCCTTTCGTGGCCGCAGCCTTGTCGGACTCGTTTGCCGCCGAGGCGACGACGAGCAGCGCCGGCGTGAGGACCAGCGCGATGCGGCCGAATGCACGTGTGAAGCGATTCGCTTTCATGGAGATCCTTAGAAACTGCGTTGGAAGCGCAACCCTATCGAGATGTCTTCGAAGCTGATGAACTGGAAGCTTTCCAGCCGCTGATACTCGATGTAGCCCGAGACGCCGTGCTTGAACTGCGCCGAGAAGCCGGCCGGCGAGACGCCAGTACGACTGGTCCGGGTTGTCCGTCGCCACCAGCACCGGCGGAGTGCTCGCCGCATTCGGATCGTTCGCGAAGCGCACGCCGAACACGTCGACGTCGTCCTCGAACTCACGCACGTAGTCCGCGCGCAGGTGCGGTAACAATACACCCCACGACACGTTCCACGCGTACGTGAGTCGCAATCCTGCATTGCCGGTGAACGACTTGAACTTCTGTTCGTCATAAATCAGGTTCAGGCCGCCGGCGCCGCTCTCGGTGAAGCCGTCGATCGTCGTATCGATGTAGAAGAAGCCGAGGTTAGGTGAAATCGTCAGGCCGCCGACCAGGAAGTCGTAGCCGGCGGACAGGCCGCCGCTCAACGTCATGCCGTCGGTGTCGCCGGCCGCATCGGCCGTCACCAGCCCGGAGCCGTCGACGTAGACGATGTTGCGTTCCGCGTCGTAGCTCGAGTTGGAGAAGTTGACGATGCCGTCGAAGTAGAAGTTCTTCGCGGCATACGCCGAGCCGTACAGCGACAGCGCGAACGAATCGGTATTGAGCGCGCCATCATCGGCAGCGAACTCGACTTCGGAGGAGCCGTACGAAAGCGCGGCGCCGAGCACCGACTTGTCCGAGACGCGGTAGTCGATGCCGCCGACGAACGCCCACTGATCGGCGTCGAATGCCGGGCTCGCCGCGCTCGCGTCCTTCTCGCCGAAGCTGAAGTTGCCGCGCGCCCACAGGCCCCACTTATCGCTGAGCAGTCCGCCCGGCTCGTCCGCGGCAGCGCCGCCGCCGAAGAACTTGCCGACCATCTCCTGCAGCTCCGCCAGCGGCACCATCTTGCCGTCGACGATGACGTTCAGGCCGGCGAGGCTCAGACCGCGCGCGCCGCCACGCAGCGCCATCAGTCGATCCATGATGCTCGCGTACTGCGTGTTCGCGAACAGCAGCGTCTGCGTGCGCGCAACGGCGAAGTCGTCGGGAATCAGCTCTTCGATCGCGTCGACCTGGTTCGCGACCGAGTTGAGGGCGCTGCGCAGCCCTCTGCACTTCGCCAGCAGGTCGAGCTGATCGCCGGTCAGCTGTGCCTCGCCGCTTTCGAGCGCCGCCAGCGCGTCGCACATGCCGTCGAGCTTGTTCGCCATCCGGCGTTCGTTCGGCGTGAGGTTCGGGATTTCGGACAGCACGACGTCTGCCACCGCCTCGGCGACGTTGATCGTAACCGTTATCGACAGACGGGATGCCGGCGTTGTCGGTCACGACCAGGATGATGTCGTTGGCGCCGTCGGGCAGCCTCACGGTCAGCGTCGGGCCCGTGCCGAGCAGCTCGGTCTGCTCAACGTCGATCTGGCGGGACCAGGTGAACGATGCGAGGGTGCCGTCGGGGTCCGTCGAGGCCGAGCCGTCGAGCGTGACGCTTTCGCCCGGCTCGCCGTCGCTGTCCGGAATGTTGCGGTCCGGACCGGCGTTCGCGGTCGGGAGGGCCGGCGCGTTGATCGTGACCACGAACGGCCTGGGTATCGAAGGAATTCTGGCCGCTGGACTCGTCCTGGACAGTGAGCTGCAGGTTGTGCACGCCGGGACCGAGAGTGACCGTCAGTGTCGGCGAGGTGCCCTGGCCGAGTGTGGTCTCGGGTTCTTCGCTCCAGGTATAGACGAGCTCGGTGTTCGGATCCGGATCGCTCGAACCGGAGCCGTTCAGAACGATCGTCTCGCCGGGCTGCCCATCGGTGTCGTTGACGGTGCGATTGCCGCCCGAAACGGCAGTCGGCTGCTGATTCGGATCTTCGCACGCGAGGAACTCCGCAGGAGTATCCACTTCCGGGCCGGGCTGCAGCAGAACCGGCACGATGGCAGTCGTGGATTCCCCTCGACCATTGGTCGCGGTGAGCTGGACCTGGACGGCGCCGTCATCTGCCGGGTCGTAGCCTTCGTCTTCGAGCTGAGGCAGACGTGTCGTCGGAGCCTGGATGATGAACGGTGAAATGCCGGCCTGGTTACTGCCCGGCACGCCGCCGATGATGATGTCGTTGACCGTGACGTTGATCGATGGCCCGCCGGTGATGACGTTCTGCTCCCGCAGACTGATCCGCAGCAGCGTGCCGTTCGAAGTCGGCGAGGATCGGCTGGCCGGTGAATACAGGCGCTCTGGCGTGAGCGGCTCGTGGCGAAAGCGAGCACTGCGCCGACGAGCGCGCCGAATAACGTGCTTGCTCGTAGCAAGCGAGCGATACGAACATGTCCTATCTCCCGGGTCTTATTGGTTCGTCTGTTCGGGCTCGGCCGCCGCAGTCAAGCGCGCGGACCGAGGCTTCGCGTATCTAACAGCCCCGCTCCTGGAGCAGCAACGCCCGTAAGTACAAGGCCATGCCGGCTATTGCTAGAAAGTAGAACTGTGCCCGCGGCCGTTGACATTCGTTGTGATGCGCGTCGCAATCGTTGCCATGCACCGCACGGCACTGCTGCTTCTGGCCCTGTTTTTGGCAGGTTGCACCAGCAACGCCACGCGCATCGAGGAGCTCGCCGAAGCGCTGGGGATGACTCGCAGCGTAGTGGTCGCGGGCGGCTTCCGCAGTCCCATATTCATGCGGGGCACGCCGGGGCCGCAGCATGCGACGCTCGCGATTTTCATCGAAGGCGACGGCGTGCCCTGGGAGGGTGGCCGCCGGCCCAGCCTCGATCCGGCTACGAGAGATCCGATTGCGCTGAAGCTGCTCGCGCAAACACCTGTCTCCGCCGCTTATGTCGCGCGTCCCTGCTACCACGATATGAGCGGCGAGCGCTGCACGCCGGAGCGCTGGACCATGGAGCGCTACTCCGATGAGATCGTGTCGAGCATGACCGATGTCGTGCGCACGACCGCTCTGCAGGCGAAAGCACGCAGCGTCGTGCTCGTCGGCTACAGCGGCGGCGGAGTATTAGCGGTGTTGATCGCGGAACGGCTCGACAACGTTTCGGCTGTCATCACCGTCGGCGCCAATCTCGATACCGACGCGTGGACCAGGCATCACGACTATCTGCCGCTATCGGGATCGCTGAATCCTGCCGCGAGCGCGGCACAGCACCGCTGGCCGGAGACACACTTATATGGGGCGCGGGACCAGAACGTCCCGCCGGCGACGGCGGAGGCGTACTTCAAGCGCTATCCGGGCGCGCAGCGACGGATCGTCGATGCGAACGATCACGTGTGCTGCTGGGTCGAGCAGTGGCCACAGCTGTGGCGAGAAATCACTGCAGTTGCCGCGCCTTGAGCGCGACGTCCGGGAAGTCCGAGAACACACCGTCGATGCCGAGCGCGAAGAACTGACGGTATTCCAGTTGCGGATCGCCGCGATACTCGGGTGCGAGCGTCGCAGGTTCGGTGCGGAATGTGTATGCATGCACGCGCAGTCCGGCAGCGTGTGCCTGCTCGATCAGCGTGGTCTGCAGCAACTGCTGTCCGCCGACGTCGCGCATGATCGATCGCTTCGACGGGCCGATGGCGTGCGCATACTTCGCCACGTCTTCCAGAGTCTGCGGCGCAGCTCCGCCGCGCTGGTCGTCGAATTGTCGAACGTTCACACCGACGATGAGCTTTCCCGAAGCGTCGAGCAGCAACTCGCCTTCCTCCATGAGTTGCACGAGCGGCAGGCGCGTCTTGGTGCGCAGGTACTGGAGGTTGGCGCTTTCGAACGACTGGATGAACACCGGGCCGTCCGGCCGATCGAGCTTGCGCTTGCCCAACGCCGCGAGCAGCCGATCTTCGAGCGGCAGGTTGAGCCCGATGTGAAACGACGGATGCTTGGTTTCCGGATAGATGCCGATCGTGCGGCCGCGCCGCGCGGACTCGCGCTCGGCGAGATCGAGGATCTCCTCGAACGTCGGAATCTCGAAGCGGCCGTCGTATTCTTTCGAGCGCGCAGGGTTCGACTGCACTGCGCGCAGCAGCTTGATCTCGGCCAGTGTGAAGTCGCTTGCGAAGAAGGCCGTCACTGGCTTGCCGTCCAGCATCTTCGTCGCTGCGTCGGTCTGCGAACTGCGGGCGGGACTTCACGTCCGTGGTGTCGTCGAGCATCGGCTCGTGGCGCGCGACCAAGTGCCCGTCGCGCGTGGCGACGAGATCCGGCTCGATGTAGTCGGCGCCCTGCTCGATCGCGAGCGTGTACGACGCAATGGTGTGCTCTGGCCGATATCCCGAAGCGCCGCGATGCGCGATCACCAGCGGCGGTTTGCCGTCGAGCGTGCGCCACTTGCCGGAAGTCTGCACGGGCGCCGCGGCCTCAACTGCGCAAGCGCAGAGCGCGAACGCCGCGAGCAGCAGGACGAATCGATGCATTGTCGTACCTTCGGTGCATTTGCTCAGTCGACGAAGAAGTCCGGCAGGAAATCGCGGTTGCCGGGCGTCACGGCGTAACGATCGAGATCCTTGACGCCGGCGCTCGTCAGCACTTCGTCGTCGATGAAGAAGTTGCCGGTGCACTCGCGCGAGTTGCGCGTGAAGATCGCATACGCGGCGTCCGCCATGATCTCGGGCGTGCGCCCGAGTTTCGGATTCGCCAGCGGGATCACTTGCAGCGCTGCCGTAGCGATCACGGTGCGCGGCCACAATGCGTTCACCGCGATGCCGTCGTGACGAAATTCCTCCGCCATGCCGAGCACGCACATGCTCATGCCGTACTTCGCCATCGTGTATGCGACGTGCGGCGCGAACCACTTCGGCTTCATGCTCAGCGGCGGCGACAGATTCAGGATGTGCGGGTTGCGTCCCGCCTTCGCCGACTGCTTGAGGTACGGCAAGCAGGACTGCGAAGTGACGAACGTGCCGCGCACGTTGACGCCGAACATCAGGTCGAAGCGCTTCAGCGGCGTTTCGAGCGTGCCCGACAGCGAGATGGCGCTGGCGTTGTTCACGACGATGTCGATGCCGCCGAAATGCTCCGCGCACTGTTTCGCGGCCTGCACGACCGCATTCTCGTCGCGGATGTCGACCTGCATTGCCAGCGCCTTGCCGCCGGCTTCCTCGACCTCTCGAGCCGCGGTGTGAATGGTGCCGGGCAGCTTCGGATGCGGCTGGTCGCTCTTGGCAGCGATCGCGATGTTGGCGCCGTCACGTGCCGCGCGTATGCCGATGGCCAGGCCGATGCCGCGCGACGCGCCGGTGATGAACAGGGTCTTGCCTTTGAGAGACATGGCGGCTCCGCGAAGGTGACGGGGAGACGGAACGCTACTCTAGCCGCGTATCGCCGTCCACGCCGTTCGCAGAATCAGCAGGCTGACGATCACGATGAACGCCTGCCGCACGAATACGCTGCCGCCGCGCAATGCGAGACGGGCGCCGACGATCGCGCCCACGATATTGCACGCGGCCATCGCGGCGCCGATGTGCCACAGCACGAGTCCGTGCGACGCAAAATAGGAGAGGGCCGCGGCATTGGCAGCGACGTTGACCACGCGCGCCGACGCACCGGCATGCAGGAAGTCGTAACCGTAGCAGCGCACGAACACGAAGATCAGCAGACTCCCCGTGCCGGGACCGAAGAAGCCGTCGTAGAAACCGATAGCTGCAATCAACACCGCGCCGACCATGTGATGCGAGCCGGCGAATGCGCGCGGCGCGTGCTCGCCGCCGAGATCCTTGCGCCACAGGACGTAGATGAGCACGGCCAGCAGCATGATCGGGACGAGCGGGCGGAAGATTTCGGGCCTGACGATGCTCGCGAGTCGTGCGCCACCCAGCGACATCAGCAGCGCAACCAGTGCCAGCGGCAGCAGAGCGCGCCAGGGGATGGCGACTTTCCGCGCGTAACGCGCGACCGCGCTGACCGTGCCGAACAAACCCGCGAACTTACTGGTCCCGAGCAGCGTAGCCGGCGGCACGCCCGGATACACCGCGAACAGGGCAGGAATCTGGATGAGCCCGCCGCCGCCGACCATGGCGTCGATCAGTCCCGCCGCGAACGCGGCAGCCAGCACCAGCAACAGGTCGGCGGAGAGTTCGGGCACGCGCGAAAGGATATATGCTCACGCCCTCCAACAACGATTCGACCCGGGGAATCCAATGCGCGCACTACTCAATTCGTCGCGGGCCTTGCTGCTCGGCTGCCTGCTGCTCATCGCCGGTCCGTCGCTGGCGCAGGACGTCTGGGACCAGGTCGAACATCGCTACGCCGACTCGAACGGCGTGAAGATCCACTACGCGGTACTGGGCGAGGGTCCGCTGGTGGTGATGATCCACGGCTTCCCGGACTTCTGGTACTCCTGGCGCCACCAGATGCGCGCGCTCGCGGATAACAAATACCGCGTGGCCGCCGTCGACCTGCGCGGTTACAACCTGTCGGACAAGCCGAAGGGCGTCGAGAGCTACGCCGTCCCGCTGGTGGTCGGCGACATCGCCGCGGTAGTGAAGGCCGAGAAGCAGACGGACGCGATCATCGTCGGCCACGACTGGGGCGGCGCCGTTGCCTGGAACGTCGCGATGAGCAAGCCGGAGATCACGCGGCTGCTGATCATCTGCAATCTGCCGCACCCTGCCGGTATCTCGCGCGAGATCGCGACCAACCCGCAGCAGAAGAAGAACAGCGAGTACGCGTTCAACTTCCAGAAGCCCGACGCGCACAAGACGCTCACGGCGGAGCGGTTGGCGGGCTGGGTGCGCGATCCGGCAGCGAAAGCGCGCTACGTCGAGGCTTTCGGCAAGTCCGACTTCGAAAGCATGCTCAACTACTACAAGGCGAACTATCCGAAGCCCGACGCGCCGCCGCCGGCCGCCGACGTGCAGTTCCCGAAGGTGAAAGCGCCGGTGCTGATGTTCCATGGTCTCGATGACCAGGCGCTGCTACCTGGCGCGCTCAACGGCACGTGGCAGTGGGTGGAGAAGGATCTGACGATCGTCACCGTGCCCGGCTCGGGTCACTTCGTGCAGCAGGACGCGGCGCAGACCGTGAGCGACACGATGGTCGACTGGCTGTCGCGGCGGCAGAAGTAACATGAAGAAGGTGCTGATCGGCGTCGCTGTGCTCGTCGTTGCAGCCGGCACTGCAGCGTTCCTGTATCGCGACCAGATCGGCATGATGATCGCGTTCGGCCGTCTCAAGCCCGAGATGACATTCGCGGAAGCGACCCCGCCGGCCGCGCCGGACTACACGCAGCCGCAGGGCTGGGCAGCACTGCCGGATCGCGAAGACGCCGCGGATGTCGTGCCGAGCAGCGACGTGCAAGACGTCCAGTCGACAGCTGAAGTCGACGTGTTCTTCGTGCATCCGACGACGTTCTTCGGCACGGCAGGCTGGAACCAGTCGCTCGACGACACTTCCACCAATCAGCTCACCGACATGTTCGTCCTGCGCAGCCAGGCATCCGTGTTCAACAGCTGCTGCCGGATCTACGCGCCGCGCTATCGGCAGGCGACGATCTTCTCGTTCATGGATTCGTCGGGCAGCGGCAAGGATGCGTTGCAGCTCGCGTATGGCGATGTCGAGCGCGCATTCGACTACTACATCGAGCACTACAACCAGGGCCGGCCGTTCATCCTCGCGGGTCACAGCCAGGGCTCCGTGCATGCGCGCACGCTGCTGGAGAAGCGCATCACCGGCACGCCGCTGCGTCAGCAACTCGTCGCCGCCTATCCGATCGGCTTCAGCATCGATCGCGAAGCGATGGCGAAAGCAGTTCCCGACGTGGCGGTGTGCGAGACAGCCGAGCAGATCGGGTGCGTCGTGTCATGGAACGCGGTCGGCCCGAACGCTGCACCGTGGGGCGACCCGCGCAAGAACATCTGCGTGAATCCGTTGACCTGGCGCACCGACGGCGCGGCTGCGGAAGCCTCGATGAATCTCGGCGGCGTGGCCTACCCGGGCACGTTCGAGGGCACGCTCGCCGACGTGAAAGGCGTGCCGCAGGAGTTCATGGATGCCAAGCCGGTCCTGGAACCCGGCCTCGCCGGCGCGCAATGCGTCGAGGGCATGCTGCGGATCCAGGAGATTCACTCGAACAACTACGCGGCGCGGCCGATGGGGAAGGACAACTACCACATCTACGACTACAACCTGTTCCACATGAATTTGCGGCAGAACGTCGAGCTGCGGGTGGCGACGTATCTCAAGAAGTCGGGCTAAAGCCCGACCTACAGCGCAATAGCCGGCGTTCGTTTCGGGCTGTAGGTCGGGCTTCAGCCGACTCTTCATCCCAATATCGCTTCTCTCTGATACAGCCGTATCGCGATCAACACCAGCAGCGCACCCAGCGCCAGCGTCGTGCCCGCCGAGATCAACACATGCAGCGGCGGTATCGCATCGCCACGCATCAAGCTCGTCGCGAGCAGATGCTGACTGAGGCTCGGGATCGTCATCAGCGCAGCGGTCGGCTTGGTGCTGTTCACGACGGCGAACATGATCGGCACGCTCGGCAACAGCATCACTACGGACAACCACGACTGTGCCTCGCGATTGCTGCGCGTGAATGACGCGACCGCGGTCATCAGTCCGGCGCCGAGCGGCACGAACGGCAGCATCACCGCGAAGATCGCCAGCACCACTCGCGGACCGAAGTTCGCGGACATGCCGAGCGCTTCCAGCGGAATGAACTGCAGCACCACGCCGAACGCGGCGAGCGTGAGCAGCAGCGAGATCGACATGAACGCCGACGTCGCGAGCATCTTGCCGACGAGCAGCTCCGCGCGGCGTACCGGCAGTGACAGGAGCGGCTCGAGCGAGCCGCGCTCGCGTTCCCCTGCCGTCGTGTCGATCGCGAGATAGAAGCCGCCGACCAGCAACGACATGAACGAGAAGTACGTCATCATGCCGAGGATGAGCAGCGAGCGACCGGCGGGCGTCGCGACGTCGAGCGTGCGTACATCGACAGGATGAATCACTTCCGCGCTGATACCGCGCACCAGTAGCCGCAGCGACGCGAGTTGACGGCCGTACGCTTCGAGCAGGCGTCGCGCCCGCTCGGCGCTCGCGCGCGTCTGGTTATTCGCCGTGTCCGTGACCAGATCGAGCGGCGCAGGCTCGCCTGCCTGGAGCTTGCTGGCGTAATCAGCGCCGATCAGCAGCACCAGGTCTTCGCCGCCGGCGCGAACGGCGCTCATCGCCTCGTCCGGCGTCAGCACCGTGGCCTTGATCTCCGCGCCGTTCTCTTCGAGGAAGTGGATGAGGTTCGCTGCGTGCTCGACACCTGCCACCGTCAGGCGCAGCGGCTTGTCCTGGCTTTCCACGACGCGCTTCGAAGTGAACGAAGTGGTGAGACCGAAGATCACCGGCGCGAGCAGCACGCCGAACAGGAACGCCGACATGATCACGCGGCGGTCGCGCAGGTTCTCGAGCATCTCCTTGGCGAAGACGATGCGGGTTGCGCGCGTCATGCCGGCACTCCGCCGTCGGCCGCGCGCACGAATGCTTCCTCGAGGTCCGCCGCGCCGGTGGCCGCGAGAATCTCGGCAGGCGTGCCGCGTACGGCGACGCGGCCGTGCGAGATGATGACGATGTCATCGCACAGCGCAGCGACTTCCTGCATGACGTGACTGGAGAAAAGCACGCAGCGTCCGGCTGCGCGCAGCTGCCGGATCAACTCGCGCAGCATGCGAACTGCATTGACATCCAACCCGTTGGTCGGCTCGTCGAGAATCACGGTGCGGGGTTGATGCACGAGCGCGCGGGCGAGCGCGACTTTCAGCCGCTCGCCCTGCGAATAGCCCTTGGCGCGTCGACCGGCGACGGCGCCGAGTCCGAGGCGCTCGATCAGCTCGTCCGTCAGACGATCGAGCTCGGCCCCGCGCAGACCGTGCAGTTTGCCGTAGTAGCGGATGTTCTCGCGGCCGGTGAGATGCGCATACAGGCCGCTTGCGTGCGGCAGGACGCCGAGCGACCCGCGAACACGCAACGGCTGCTCCACGCAGTCATGGCCATCGACGACGGCACGTCCACCGGTCGGGCGCATCACCGTGCTCAGGATACGCAGCGTCGTCGACTTGCCGGCGCCATTGTGGCCGAGCAGACCCGTGATGCGGCCGTCCTGCGCTTCGAAGGAGACATCGCTCAACGCCTGCACGGCCCCGAACTGTTTGCTCAGACTTTCGACGCGGATCATGGCGCCGGTGCGCTCCGCGACAACATGAAAGGCGTGGGCCGAATGCTGCGCACGCAGTCCTCGTCGAGGGCGGCTGTCGAGGCCGCAGCGATGAACTCCGCTGTCAGCTTCGGGATGCAGCCGGTCGCGAGCTGGCCATGACCCTGCCCTGCGGCGATGACGTGCTTGCCCTTGCTCAAGCGCTTCACGATCTGATCAGCGTAGCGCTCCGGCGTCACGGGATCGTTGCTGCCGGACAGGATCAGCGTCGGCACGCTGCTTTGGAGCGGTGCGCCGAAGTCCGGATCCACCGGGCCGCGCGGCCAGCCTTCGCAGACTGCGCGCATGGCGCGCATGAACGCCGTGCCCAGATAAGTCTTCGCGAGCTGCTCTTCCGAAACATTCTCCTGATCCCAGCGCGGCGCGTCCTCGCTGCAAACGACAGCGAAGTGCATGCCCGCGGCGATCTGCTCCTCGAGGTCGCTCTCGACGCGCAAATACTGCGCTGCCAGCGCCTGCGGCTCGCGCAACGTTTGCGCTTCGTGGATCAGCAGCGGCAACGTCGACACGGTTTCGTCCGCATAGCTCAGCAAACGAACCGCGGCACCCAGCCGGGCACCATCGAGCGTCGTTTCGACGACCGCGCCGGAAAGCGGATGCGGAATCGACAGCTTCACGGGCTCGGTGCTCAGCCTCGCCTGCAACGCTGCGAACTGCGCGGAAACATCCGGAAACTGCTGTGCGCACGCGGCGTCACGCGCGCAACGCTGCAACGTGACGTCGATCGCCCGCTGCGCTTCGATCGCGACATCGGGCCCGAGAGCGACTTCCGCGGGGACCACGCCGTCGAGAATCGCCGTGCGTACCCGGTCGGGATAGCGACGCATGTAGTGTTGCGCGACGCGCGTGCCGTAGGAGATTCCGTAGATGTTCAGCGTGCTGTAGCCGAGCGCGGCGCGGATGTCGTCGAGGTCGCGGACTGCGATGCTGGTCGTGTAGTAGCGCGGGTCGCCGGGCAAAGCGGCCAGACACTCGCGCACTGCTGCCTGCAGCTTTTGCGGATCGAGCACGACGAACTCGGAATCGTCCGGCAGCGCGCAGTCCAGCCGGTTGGAGCGCCCGGTGCCGCGCTGGTCGACGATGACCAGGTCGCGGTCGCGCCGGATGCGGGCGAACGCCGGCCCGACGCTCAGATAGAAATCGCTGGCGGCCTGTCCGGGACCGCCGCTCACGATGAACAGCGGGTCGGCGGCGGGCTTCAGGCGCAGCGCCGGGACGACGGCGACGTGCAATTGCAATTCTTTACTCTGCGGGTCGTCCCGATTTTCCCGCACGCGGTACTGACCGCAGCGAGCCGCGACGCTGCCGCCGGCCACCGCGCTCTCCAGGCGGCAGTCGCTGAGGCGCAGCGGCTCGTCCGCAAAAGCAGCGCCGATTGCGCTGCAAAATATCCATGCTACCCAGGAAGGAACCTGCGACCTCATGCGTTGTCCGGTCTCTTAGACTTTCGTGTTGGCACCGGCGTCAGTTTGATACATTCGCACGCCTGCAGGGGATCATCCATTGGAGTCGTCAATGAGAATTCGAACACTGTTCACAGCGGCGCTGCTGGCAGCGCTGCCGCTCACGGCTGCAGTCGCTAAAGACGCTGCATTGGCCAAAGCTGTCGCCAGCGAGCATCGCACGCCGGCCTTCGTCGAGCGCGACAAGTATCGCCATCCGCAGGAAGTGCTGGAATTTGCCGGCATCAAGCCGACGCACACGGTCGTCGAGATCTCCCCGGGCGGCGGCTACTGGACCGAGATTCTCGGCCCGTATTTGAAGGACAAGGGCACGTATTACACGGCGCTGTCCGCGCGGGCCATGGAGACCTGGAACAAGAAGCTCGCCGACAACAAGGCGCATTGGGGCGAGGTCAAGGTCACCGAGTTCACCAAGGACAAGTACGACGTCGCGCCGGCCGGCTCGGCGGATCTCATCATCACCTCGCGCAACGTGCACAACTGGATGGGCGCGGGCTTTGCGGACGAGGCATTCGCCGCGTTCTACAAGGCGCTGAAGCCGGGCGGCATCCTGAGCGTGGAAGAGCATCGCGCGTCGACCGCTCAGCCGCAGGATCCGAAGGCCGCCAACGGCTACGTGCGCGAGGACCATACGATCGCGCTGGCTGAGAAGGCCGGCTTCAAGCTGGTAGCCAAGTCCGAGACGCTGGCGAATCCGAAGGACACGAAGGATTGGCCGAAGGGCGTGTGGACGTTGCCGCCGACGCTGGCGCTGGGCGAGACGGATCGCGCGAAGTACCAGGCGATCGGCGAAGCCGACAACTTCCTGCTGAAGTTCCAGAAACCCAAATGAACGAAGACGCAAAGCGCTGGCTCTACTGGGCGATCCCGATCGTCGTCGTGATCGGCGCGGGCGTCGCGTTCTACTTCGCACGCAAGGGCGGTGAGCCGGAGCCAGCGCCGGTCGCCCAGACGCAGGCGCCCGCGGTCGCGCCGCCCGTTCAGCATCCGATCGACCAGGACGCGGCAGCCGAGAAGCCGCTGCCGCCGCTGGCCGAGAGCGACAGCGAAGTCCAGGACTCGCTCATGGGCGCGTTCGGGCGCTCCGATCGAGCAGGTGCTGGTGCCGAAGGACATCGTTCGGCACGTCGTCGTTACCGTCGACAACCTGCCGCGCAAGAAAACTGCCGTGCAGCTGTGGCCGGTCAAGCCCGTCGGCGGCGAGCTCAGCGTCGCACCGGGCGGCGAGCCGACGCTCAGTGCGGACAACGCCGCGCGCTACGAACCCTTCATCAAGATCGTGAAGAACTCGGATCCCGCGCAGCTCGCTGGCGTCTATCGGCGCTTCTATCCGCTGTTCCAGCAGGCGTACGTCGACCTCGGTTACCCGGACGGCTACTTCAACGATCGCCTCGTCGAGGTGATCGATCACCTGCTGGCGACGCCCGAGGTGGCCGGTCCGATCAAGCTGACGCAGCCCGGCGTGTTCTATCAGTATGCGGATCCGTCCATCGAGGAGCGCTCCTCGGGCCAGAAGCTGATGATCCGCCTCGGCAGCGACAATGCCGCGATCGTGAAAGACAAATTGCGCGCGCTACGCAAGGAAGTAACGAAGCAGTCGGCCGGCGGAGCAGCAGCAAAGCAATAGTCAGTAGTGCAACGGAAGCAGTCGGGGAGGAAGTGCCATGAGCAAGCTCGCAGTGGTGCTCGCGATCGTCGCGATCGGCGAGGGTGCAGTGACGCTGCATCTGGTTCGCCAGGTGCAGGTGGAGCGTGAGAACGCGCAGACCTTGCAGGCTCGCGTGACCGAGCTGGAGCAGAAGACACCGCAGCCGGGCGCGACATTCGTCGCGGTGCCGACGCAGCCCGCAACGGCTAACCCCTTCGCCGCCGTGAGAAAGAACGAGCCGCCGGCGAAAGCAGTCGCAGGCAACTCCGCGGCCGCGGGCAATGCGCTCGTGGGTGGATTCACCGCCGCCGGCCCAATGCCGCTGTCTGCACACGACCAGGAGCGCGTGCGCGAGCAGATGCAGGCCAGCATGGAGCGTCAGCGCACGCTGATGCGCGATCCGGAGTATCGCGAGGCGATGCGGGCCCAGCAGAAGATGAACCTGGTGCGTTCGAATCCGAACCTCGCGCGCGATCTCGACATGACAGCCGAACAGCTCGACCGCCTGTACGACGTGCTGGCCGAGCAGTCGCTGCGCGCAATGGAGAACAACGGCCCGCTGTGGCCGGTGGAAGGCGAGCGGCCGGACGCGGCGAAGATGCAGGAGTACCAGCGCAAAGCCATGGAGCAGCAGCGCGCCAACGAGACGGAACTCAGGCGAGCGCTCGGCGATGGCAAGTACCGCGAATGGCAGGAATACCAGTCGATGGCCGGCGTGCGCTGGGAGGCGGACCGCGTGCGCACCTCGCTGGCGAGCGCCGGCGTGCCGCTCGACGAGAGTCTCGCGAAGCCGCTGCTGAAGACGCTGCACCAGCAGCAGATGAAGATGATGCAGCAGGCAGCGGCCAATGCAGCCTCATCCAATGCGAATGCAAGCGGGCGGTTGGTGATGAGCTCCAGCTTCGCGCCCGCCTCGAGCCCCGACATGCTGAAAATGCAGGAGCAGTCGCTGGAGATGATCACCCAGCACCAGAAGCGGCAGCGCGAGGCGCTCGCCAGCGTGCTCACGCCCGAACAGCTCAAGGTCGTTGAAGACGAGCACAACGCCGAACAGCAGATGCAGCGTGCGCAGCTGCGCATCATGCGCGCTCAGCAGGAAGCAGGTCTGCTCGATCCGGCGGTGGGCATTGTCGACAGCATCGCGGTGGGCGACAGCATCGGGTTCGTACGACAGGTCGCGCCCATCGCGCCGGCAGCGCCCTCGGACTGAATGAGCCCGCACGCGCAGACAGCAACTCTCATCGCACTCGTCTGCGCAGTCGTCGGTTCAGCAACCGGCGCGTTGGCTACTGAAGCTGCCAAAGCGCCGCGCGCGCCCGATGCTATCCTCAATCAATACTGCAACGTCTGTCACTTGACGGGCTGGAATGGCGCGCCGCTGAACGGCGACGTCAACGACTGGCAGCCGCGTCTGTCGACTGGTTTCGATTCGTTGATCAAGAACGCCAGGCAAGGCATCAACAACATGCCGCCGATGGGGACGTGCCAGGACTGCACCGACACCGAGCTGGAGGCGGCGATTCGCAAGATGCTGCCTTGACGGGGAGGCATGCGTGCAAAGAACGAAGTCCGCTGTGCTTGCGCTGCTGCTGAGCGCAGCAGCCTGGTCTGCTGAGCCGCAACGCGGGCAGTGGCCGTACTACGGCGGTGACGCCGGCGGCTCCAAATACTCGGCGCTCGCGCAGATCGACGCGGGCAACGTGCGCTCGCTGGATGTCGCGTGGACCTGGGACAGTCCGGACGATGCGCTCGTCGGCTCCACCACGCGCGAGCGTCCGGGCTATTTCAAGCCGACGCCGATCATGATCGATGGCGTGCTCTACACCGCCACTGCGTTCAGCCAGGTCGCGGCGATCGACGCCGGCACCGGGGCGACGCGCTGGGTTTTCGATCCGCGCGCCTACGCGGCCGGCCGTCGGCCCGCGAACTCCGGTTGGCAGCATCGCGGCGTCGCGTACTGGTCCGGCAAAGTCGGCCGCCGCACGCGAGCAGCGCATCCTCATCGCGACGGGCATCGGCGAGCTGATCGCACTCGACGCGCGCTCGGGCCAGCCGATCGCGTCGTTCGGCAAGAACGGCCGCGTCGATCTGCAGGCCGCGCTGATCCGCAAAGAAGAAGACCGGCGCTACGTCGGCTTCAATGCGCCGCCGATGATCGTCGGCAACTCGATCGTCGTCGGCTGCACCGTGTTCGATCGGCCGACTGCTCCCGAGATGCCGGCCGGTCACATCCAGGCGTTCGACGTCGTGAGCGGCGCGCCGAAGTGGATCTTCCACACCGTGCCGCAGGGAACCGAGCCCGGCGCGCAGACATGGGAAAACGATTCGTGGAAGTACTCGGGCAACACCAACGCGTGGCCGCCGTTCAGCGCGGATCCGCAACTCGGTCTCGTCTTCATCCCCGTCGGCACGCCGACCAACGATTACTACGGCGGCGATCGCCCCGGCAACAATCTGTACGCCGAGAGCCTGCTCGCGATCGCGGCGGACAGCGGCAAGCTCGTGTGGCACTTCCAGGGCGTGCATCATGGACTGTGGGACTACGATTTCCCGGCTGCGCCGACGCTCGTGGACATCACGGTGGACGGCCGGCGCATCGCGGCGGTCGCGCAGGTCAGCAAGCAAGGCTTCACCTACGTGTTCGAGCGCGCGACCGGCAAGCCGGTGTGGCCGATCGAAGAGCGGCCCGTGCCGCAGTCGACGGTGCCGGGCGAGAAGACCTCACCGACGCAGCCGTTTCCGACCAAGCCGCCGCCGTTCGCACGCCAAGGGCTCACGACCGATGACCTGATCGACTTCACGGCGGAGCTGCGCGCCGAAGCGCTGAAGATCGTCGCGGATTACACGCTCGGGCCGCTGTTCACGCCGCCGACGGTCGTCGGCGAAAACGGCAAGAAGGGCGTGCTGCAGATGCCGAGCGCCGCGGGCGGCGCGAACTGGGGCGGCGCGGGCTTCGATCCCGAAACGGGTTACCTGTTCTTGCAATCGGCGAACATCGTGTCGCTCGCTGCGGTGGTCAAGAACGACGGTGAGCAGAAGTCCGCTTACACGATCCGCGGCGCCGCCGGGCCGCCCGGACCGCAGGGCCTGCCGCTGATCAAGCCGCCGTACGGCGTCGTCACGGCGATCGATCTCAACAAGGGCGAGATCGCCTGGCAGGTTGCGCACGGCAACGGACCGCTCGAACATCCGGCACTGAAGGGGCTGTTGCTGCCGCCACTCGGCGCGTCGAGCCATACCTACCTGTCGAGCGGCGGACCGCTGGTGACGAAGACGCTGCTGTTCCTGAACCAGGTGCAGACTCGGCCCGACTTATCGCTGTCACAGACCGAGCTCTTCCTGCGTGCGTTCGACAAGAAGACCGGGGCCGTGGTGTGGGAACATCGCATGACGGAGCCGCCGTTCGGCACGCCGATGACGTACTTGCACAAGGGACGACAGTATCTGATCGTTGCGACTGGCGGCGCCGGCATGCCGGGCCGACTGGTCGCGTTCGCGCTGCCGGCCCGCAAGACCTGAGGAGACAGACGATGCGCATGCTGTTCTCATTCGCGATGCTCACCCTGTGCGCGTGCGGCGGCCCGCAAGCGCCGTCGCAACCCGCCGCCGCGGCCGCACCAACACCGCCTGCGCCACCGCAAGCTGCTCAGGCATCTGATCGCGACGAGCCCGCGAATCCGGCGTTCATCGGCCGCGTGTGGAAATCCACTGAACGCAGCAGTCCGCTCGGCTCGATCGTCGTGTTCCTGCCGGATCGCACGCTATTGATGGACTCGTGCTTCGAGACGTATCGCATCTCGCAGTGGGGCGTGGCGGGCGATCGCATCCGCTGGCTCGAAGACAGGGTGCCGATCGAGGCCGAAGTGGTCACGCCGAGCAAAGACGAGCTGATGCTGCGCATCGGGCAGGGTCGCGAGCATCGCTACATCGCGATCACCGACCCGTACACCTGCCCGGATATGCCGCGCTGAACTGGTCCTCTGGTCGAAAGCGGCCAAGGCCCTTTCGACGACGCCGTCAAAAGGCGTGGCTTTTGCCGGCTAGTACTAGCCGCGCCCCGAGCGGCCGTGTGCAGCGCCGCTCTGCTGCCCGCGTGAGGGATTCCAGCGGCGCCGATTCTTCTTCTTTGCGTGCGCGTGCTGCGGCTTCGATTGCGAGTGCTGCTGCCTCGGTTGCGACTGTTGCTGCCTCGGCTGCGAGTTCTGCTGCCTCGGCTGCGAGTGCCTCGCTGCTGCGGCCGGCGCGCGCTCTGGCTGCGGTTGCGACCGAGCGAAGTGCGGCAGCGGCAGCTGCGGAATCTGCTTGCGCAGCACCTTCTCGATGTCCCTGAGCAGGCCGGCCTCGTCGTGCGCGACCAGCGACACTGCGATGCCCGTTGCGCCCGCACGGCCGGTGCGCCCGATGCGATGCACGTAGTCTTCCGGAACGTTCGGCAGCTCGTAGTTCACGACGTGCGGCAGCTCTTTGATATCGAGCCCGCGCGAGGCGACCTCCGTTGCGACGAGCGCGCGCACGTCGTAATTCTTGAAGCCCGCGAGCGCCTGCGTGCGCGCAGCCTGGCTCTTGTTGCCATGGATCGCGGCTGCCTGAATCCCGTCGTCCTGCAATTGCTTGGTCAGGCGATTGGCGCCGTGCTTCGTGCGCGTGAACACGAGCACTTGCGACCAGTCGCCGTCGTGAATCAGGTGCGAGAGCAGCGCGCGCTTCTGATCCTTCGGAACCATGTATGCGCGTTGCTCGACGGAATCGACGGGAGCGTTACGGCGCGCGACTTCGATTTCGACCGGCTGACGCAGCAGGTTCTGCGCGAGCCGCCGGATGTCGTCGGAGTACGTCGCGGAGAACAGCAGGTTCTGCCGGCGCGGCGGCAGCAGCTTGATCACGCGGCGGATGTCCGCGATGAAGCCCATGTCGAGCATGCGGTCCGCTTCGTCGAGCACCAGGATCTGCACCTGCGAAAGATCGACCGTGCGCTGTTGCGCGTGATCGAGCAGGCGACCCGGCGTTGCCACCAGAATGTCGGTGCCGCGGCGCAGGCCATCGATCTGCGGATTGATGCCGACGCCGCCGAAGATGACTTGCGTGCGCAGCCGCAAGTGCTTGCCGTAGGCGCGGACGCTTTCGTTGACCTGCGCGGCGAGCTCGCGGGTCGGCACGAGCACGAGCGCACGTGGCGCCTTCGGTGCATGAGCCGCGCCGTGCAGGAGTTGCAGGATCGGCAGCGTGAAGCCGGCGGTCTTGCCGGTTCCGGTCTGCGCGCCGGCCAGGATGTCCCGGCCCGCAAGAATTTCGGGAATCACGCGCGCCTGAACGGGCGTGGGCTCGGTATAGCCGCGCTCGACGAGCGCACGCGTAAGTTCGGGCATGAGCCCGAGAGCAGCAAAAGGCATGGAGTAAAAATCCTCTACCAGCCCGCATGCGACGTTGGTCGCAGGTCCAGTCGAGGCGGAGATAAAGTCGGCGGGAAAACCGCGAGTAGTGAACGAGCTGACCGGACGGCAGCTTGTAAGCGGGCGGCACTGTACAGGTAAACGCCCGCGACCACAAATCTTTGCGCTCGAAATCGCTACAGTAGTGCCATCGAAAAACGACGGGGAGCGCTCATGCAGCGGGTTCTGCGATGGGGATGGCTGGTGTGTGCAGCGGGTGTGCTGGCCGCGTGTGCCGGCAGTCCAGGCTCACGTTTCGGCGCGGGCGTGGAAATCAAGGTGCTGTCGAACCGGGCCGACCTGGTCAGCGGCGGCGATGCGCTCGTCGAAGTGGTGCTGCCGACAGGTGCCGCGGTCGAGGGCCTGCGCGTCGACGTGGACGGTCGCGATGTCAGCAGCGCGTTCAAGCAGCACGCCGGTGGTCGTGTCGTCGGATTGCTCAGCGGTCTGAAGGACGGCGACAACGTCGTTACGGCGCGCAGCGGCCGTGCCGGCGCGCGGCATCACGATCACGAATTACCCGATCGGCGGTCCGATCTTCTCGGGGCAGCAGGTGCAGCCGTGGATCTGTGCAACTCCGACCGCGCAACCGGCCACGGACACGTCGCCGGCGACTAACGCGAGCGATCTGAGCACCGCTGCCATCGACGCCCAGTGCAACGTCGCGAGTGAGGATCGTCTTCTCTATCGCACGACCGAGCAGTGCTCGCAGCGTAGCGGCGGCACGCCGTGCTTCAAACCTTATGACCCGAACGCCGCGACGCCCGCGGATCTCGCCGAAACGACCAACGACCAGGGCATCAAAGTGCCCTATATCGTGCACGTCGAGCGCGGCGTGTTGAATCGCGCTATCTACGATATGGCGGTGCTCTTCGATCCGAGCAGTGGGGCCGCGGAAGGCGGATTGGCTGCCTGGAACCGCAAGCTCCTGTGGTCGTTCGGCGGCGGCAGCGGTACGCCGTACAAGCAGTTCGCTCCGAACAGCACCTGGCAGGTGGACTACGCCCTCGCACGCGGCTACCTGGTCGCGGTCAGCGCACACACCGATCAGCAGCTCAACTCCAATCACGTCGTCGCTGCGGAGACGGTGATGATGGGCAAGGAGCACATCATCGAGCGCTACGGCGAGATCAAGTACACGATCGGCACCGGCTGCTCCGGCGGCTCGATCATGCAGCTGCAGCTTGCGTCGCTCTATCCCGGCCTGCTCGACGGCATCCAGCCTTCGTGCACGTATCCGGATTCGTATTCCACCGGCATGGAAGTCGGCGACTGCGTGATGCTCGACAACTACTTCGCATCGCCGGAATTCGCGACGCTGACGAAGGAGCTGACGCCGGCGCAGGTCGCAACGAAGAAAGCGGCGATCGCCGGGCACATGGACGAAAAGGCGTGCCGCGCCTGGGCCCTGTCGTACGGCAGCTCGAACAATCCTGGCGTGTACCTGCATCCGCGCACCAACAAGTCGACGAACAATTGTCACCTGCTGGACAGCCAGGTCTACGACGCGGCGAAAAATCCCAACGGCGTCCGCTGCTCGATTGCCGAGTACGCGATCGCAACCTGGGGCGCCATGCCCGGCACGCGCATCGCACGCCGGACGAACGACAACATCGGCATCCAGTACGGGTTGAAGGCGCTCGCCGCCGGACAGATCGGCGCCGACGAGTTCGTTACGCTCAACGAGAAAATCGGCGGCACCGACCTCGACATGAATCTCACGGCGCAGCGCATGGTCGCCGACGACGAAGCGCTGCGCATCGCGTATCAGGTCGGGATCATCGGCGACGCGAAGCAGTGGGCGAAAGTGCCGATCATCGACTGGCGCGGTAACGACAACTCCAACATCCACATGAACTGGCGCGCGTTCGCCGTCCGCGAGCGCCTCGATCGCGTGAATGGCGGTCACGGCAACCAGGTGATCTGGCGTTACGGCCCCGGGTTGTTGCCACCGCCGCACCTGATGGTCGAATCGCTGGTGACGATCGACAAGTGGGTGGCAGCGATCAAGGCAGACACGAGCGCGGCGCGGCTCGAAGAAAAAGTGCTGAAGAACCGGCCGGCGGAAGCGTTCGACTTCTGCTACATCGGCAACGACTACACGACGAAGGTGACGGACTGGGCCAGATGCGACGCTGACCCGGTGCTGAAATATTTCGCCTCGCCGCGCCAGGTCGCCGGCGGCCCGCTCGCGGAAGATGTGCTCAAGTGCCAGCTGAAGCCGCTGAACCGCAGCGACTACGCGACGTCGTTCAGCGATGAGCAATGGGCGCGGCTGAGCAAGGTGTTCGCGAGCGGTGTCTGCGACTGGAGCAAACCGGGAGTAGGCATGCAGCGCGCTACGCCGTGGCGAACGTTCGCGAAAGGGCCAGGCGGCGTGCCGATGGCGGCAGCGCCGCGGTCGAAGAAGCTGTAAGGAAGTCAGGCTAAAGCCTGACCCACAGCGCAGACGCTCGACCTCGCCCTGTGGGTCAGGCTTCAGCCTGACTCTTCACATGCTGCGCTGTGAGCAGCACGCGCAGCTTCGTCAGCAGATCCGCTTCCCGATACGGCTTCGCCAACACATCGGCGCCCTTCTCCGGCGCCGTGTACGACGCCGCATACCCGGTCGCGTACAACACCGGCAACTGTGGCCGACGCTCACGCGCGCGGCGTCCGAGCTCGAAGCCATTCATGCCCGGCATCACGATATCGGTGAACAGCAGATCGATGCCCGGCTGGTTATCGACGATGTCGAGTGCGTGCGAGCCGTTGTCGGCTTCGATCACCGTGAACTGCAGCTCCTTGAGCATCGCAGCGGTCACCGCGCGAACACCCGCGTCATCCTCGACCAGCAGGATCGTGCGGTCGCGCCCGGAGATTCCCGCTGCCTCGGTTTCGCTTGTCGCATCGGCCGGCTGCGCCACCGCCTCGCTGCGTGGCAGATACAGGCGCACTCGCGTGCCGCGATTCGGCGCGCTTTCGATCTTCACGTGTCCGCCCGACTGCTTGACGAAGCCGTACACCATGCTCAGACCGAGCCCGGTGCCGTGCCCGAGATTCTTGGTCGTGAAGAACGGCTCGACGGCGCGCTCCAGCACTTCTGCAGTCATGCCAACACCTGTGTCGGTCACCGACAGCAGTGCGAACTCTCCCGGCGGAATGTCGTCCTCGCCACTTGAGGTGACGTTGCTGGTCTCGAGCGTCAGCGTGCCGCCTTCCGTCATCGCGTCGCGGGCGTTCACTGCGAGATTGATCAGCGAGGATTCGACCTGCGACGGATCGGCGAGCACGTGCCACAAACCCGGCTCGCCCTTGATATCGATGCGGATGCGCTCGCCCAGCGTGCGGCCGAGCAGCTTCGCGACGTTGCGGCACATCTGGCCGAGATGCACCGGGCTCGGCTGCAGCGGCTGCCGGCGCGCGAACGCGAGCAGTCGACGCGTCAGCTCCGCACAACTGAGCGCGCCGGTCAGCGCCATCTCGGCGCGACCGAAGTTGCGTCCTGTGCCGCGCAGTGCCCGCGCGAGTGAGTCGAGATTGCCGATCACCACCGTCAACATGTTGTTGAAGTCGTGCGCGATGCCGCCCGTGAGCTGGCCGACGGCTTCCATTTTCTGCGCCTGGAACAGCTGCTGCTCGATGCGCCGGCGGTCGGTGATGTCGAGGCAGCTGCCGAAGATTTCCTGCGGCTGTCCGTCGTGATCGCGGATCAGCACCGCGCGGTCGAGGAACCAGCGATGCGAGCCGTCGGCGCACACCCAGCGATACTCCGCGGACATGCCACCGCTCGCCTGGATGTCAGCGACGTCGCCGAGCACGCGCTCGCGATCTTCGGGATGAATGCGCTCGGGCCACAGATCCGGATCCTCGACGAAGCGCGCGGCCGGAAAGCCGATCGCGTTTGCCATGCCTTCGCTGACGAAACGCGGCCCGGAGAAACGGCCTTTGAGCCGTGCGCTGTACAGCGCGATCGGCAGCGAACGCACGATTGCGGTCTGGCGCTCCTCGATCTGCCGCAGCTGCCGCTCTGCTTCGAGCTTCTCCTGCCGGATGCGCAGGTTCTCTTCCTGCAGCATGCGCTCCAGCTGCGCCTGGCGCCGCACTTCCTCGTTCTTGAGATACAGGTCGACCAGCACCGCGATTTTCGAGCGCAGGATCACGGGGTCGACCGGCTTGAAGACGTAATCGACCGCGCCCATCGCGTAAGCGCGCGCGATGTGCTCGTCGTCCTTGTCGATGGCGCTGACGAAGATGATCGGGATGCGCCGCGAGCGCTCGCGACGCCGGATCAGTTCCGCGGTCGCGTAGCCGTCCAGGCCGGGCATGTTCGCGTCGAGGAGGATGACGGCGCATTCCTCGCGCAGCAGGTAGCGCAACGCGTCCTCGCCCGAAGCGGCTTCGACGACGCGCTGCTCCAGCTCCGTGAGCACGTGCGACAGCGCGAACCGGTTGTCCGGCTCGTCGTCGACGATCAGGATCGTCGCCTTCGACTCGACTGCGCTCACACTGTGCCCCTACTTCTCTGGTCGAAAGCGGCCAAGGCCCTTTCGACAAGCGCCGTCAAAAGGTGTGACTTTTGCCGGCTGCGCGTCATACGCGCCCCAGCCACACACGCATCATCGACACCAGCTGATCGGTGTCGACCGGCTTCGAGATGTACTCCGAAGCGCCGGCAGCGATGCATTTCTCGCGATCGCCCACCATCGCCTTCGCGGTGATCGCGATGATCGGCAGCTTGCGGAAGCGATCGATGCGGCGGATCTGGCGCATCGTCTCGTAGCCATCCATGTCGGGCATCATCACGTCCATCAGCACCATGTCGATGTCCTCGGCCGCCTCCAGCTGCTCGATGCCCTCGCGGCCGCTCTCGGCGTTCACGACCTGCACCTGGTGCTGTTCGAGGACGCCGGTGAGCGAGAAGATGTTGCGGATGTCGTCGTCGACGATCAGCACGCGGCGTCCTGCCAGCCCGGCCTCGCGCCGCCGCGCCAGATCGATGATGCGGCGCTTGTCCTCTGCCATGCCGGCAACGTGCCGATGCATGAACAACGCCGTCTCGTCGAACAGCTGCTGGTGCGACTCCGGCCCCTTGAGAATGAACGACTCGACCAGGTTGCGCAGCTTCGCCTCGTCCGCGGAACCGACGTCCTTGGCGGTGTGAATGATGATCGGCAGGCGCCGCGAGCTGTCGCGGCGGATCGTCTCCACCAGCTGCAGTCCGTCCATGTCCGGCAATACCAGGTCGAGCACCGCGCAATCGAACGAGCGTTCCTGCAGCAGTTTCAGCGCTTCGGCGCCGGTGCGGACCGGCGTGACCGTCACGTCGCCGTTACCGATGACCTTGACGATCTCACCGCGCTGCAGGTCGTCGTCTTCGACCAGCAGCAGCTCCTTGACCGGCCGCGCGATGAATTCCTCCGTGCGCGCCAGCGCCTGCTGCAGCGTCGCGTGGTCGACTGGCTTCTCGAGCACCGAGAACGCGCCCATCTGCAGGCCGCGCTCGCGCGGATCCTCGACCGAAATGATGTGGATCGGGATGTGCCGCGTATCCGGGCTGCGCTTGAGAATGTCGAGCAGCCGCCAGCCGTCCATGTCCGGCAGGTTGATATCGAGCGTGATCAGCGCTGGCTTGAAGCGACGCACGAGCGGCAGCGCGCCGCTGCCGGTCGCGGACACCACTGCCTTGAAGCCGCGATCGTGCGCGAGGTCGAGCAGGATGCGGCCGAACTTCGCATCGTCCTCGATGATCAGCAGCACGCGCTCGCCCGCCTGGATGTTCTGCCTGTCGTCCGTCAGCTCGGCCGGCACCAGGAGCGGTGTGGACTCGCGGCCGATGACGACTTGCGCGCCTTGCTGCCCGACCAGCAGCGGACGCGTGTGCACGGGCAGATTTCCGCCGAAGTCGTACGCGATCGGCAGGTACAGCGTGAAGCGGCTGCCCTTGCCCGGCGTGCTCTCGACGGTGATCTCGCCGCCGAGCAGGCGGCAGATCTCGCGACTGATCGACAGGCCGAGCCCGGTGCCGCCGTACTTGCGGCTGGTCGTGCCGTCGGCTTGCTGGAACGCCTCGAAGATGACGCGCAGCTTGTCTGCCGGAATGCCGATGCCGGTATCGGTGACCGAGTACGCGGCCACGGCCGGCGCGGCACTGAGCGCCGTGTGCGCAGGACTCCAGCCGCCGCGCGCGCGCCGGATTGCCAGCTCGATGCCGCCCTCGTGCGTGAACTTGAAGGCGTTCGACAGCAGGTTCTTGAGGATCTGCAGCAACCGCTTCTCGTCGGTAATCGTGCCGCGCGGCAGTTGCGGATCCAGGTGGATCGTCAGGCTCAGGTTCTTGTCGCTCGCGATCTGCTCGAAGCCGCGCTGCAGGTTGTCGGCGATCGCCGCGAACTGCACCGTGCCGACGTCGAGCGTGACCATGCCGGACTCGATCTTCGACAGGTCGAGGATGTCGTTGATCAGCGCAAGCAGCTCGCTGCCGGCGCGATGGATCGTCTGCGCGAACTCGATCTGCTTCGAGCTGAGGTTCGCATCGGCGTTGTCCGCCAGCAGCTTGGAGAGAATCAGCAGGCTGTTGAGCGGCGTGCGCAGCTCGTGCGACATGTTCGCCAGGAATTCGGACTTGTACTTCGAGATCAGCGCCAGCTGCTCCGCCTTCTCTTCCAGCAGCTTCTTGGCGCGCTCGACTTCCTGGTTCTTCGCTTCGACCTGCTTGTTCTGCCACGACAGCAGGTTCGCCTTCTCCTCCAGCTCCTCGTTCTTGGCGCGCAGCTGTTCCTGCTGAGTGCGCAGCAGATCTTCCGAGCGCTGCAGCGTGGTCGCCTGCTGTTCCAGCCGGTCGTTGGTCTTCTTCAACTCGCCCTGCTGGCTCTGCAGCTCGCCGGTCAGCAGCTGCGATTGCGCCAGCAGCGCTTCGGTCTGCATGTTCGCCGCGAGAGTGTTCAACACGATGCCGATGGTCTCCACCAGCTGGTCGAGGAACAGCGTGTGGATCGAGCTGAAGCGCTCGAACGAGGCCAGCTCCAGCACCGCTTTCACTTCGCCTTCGAACAGCGCGGGCAGGATGATGACGTTCGACGCACGCGCTTCGCCGAGGCCCGAGCTGATGCGCATGTACTCGTGCGGCGCATCCGTCAGCCGCATGACGCGCTTGTCGGCGGCGCACTGGCCGATCAGGCCGTCGCCGAGCCGCAAGCGCTGCGGCGGCCGGCGCCGATTCGGCGCGGCGTAGCTGGCGGCGAGCTCCAGCACGTTCTCGCCTTCGTGCTGACGCGTCACGTAGAACAGCGCCTGATGCGCGTTCACCAGCGGCACGAGTTGCGAGAGGATCAGGTTCGAAACGTGACGGATGTTGCGCTGGCCCTGCAGCAGGCGGTTGAAGAACGCGATGTTGGTCTTGAGCCAGTCCTGCTCGTTGTTCTTCTGCGTCGTGTCCTTCAGGTTGCCGATCATCTGATTGATGTTGTCCTTGAGCGCGGCCACTTCGCCCGAGGCTTCCACCGTGATGAAGCGCGTGAGATCGCCCTTGGTGACCGCGGTCGCGACTTCCGCGATCGCGCGCACCTGCGTGGTCAGATTGGCGGCGAGCTGATTCACGTTGTCCGTGAGATCGCGCCACAAGCCCGCGGCGCCCGGCACGCTCGCCTGGCCGCCGAGCTTGCCGGCGGTGCCGACCTCGCGCGCCACGTTGGTCACCTGCGCCGCGAAGGTCGCGAGCGTGTCGATCATGCCGTTGATCGTGTTGGCGAGCGCCGCGATCTCGCCCTTCGCCTCCACGATCAGCTTGCGCTTCAGATCGCCGTTCGCAACGCTGGTGACGACTTCGGCGATGTTGCGCACCTGGCCGGTCAGGTTCGAGGCCATCGAGTTGACGTTGTCGGTGAGGTCTTTCCAGGTGCCGGCGACGCCTTCCACCTTCGCCTGGCCGCCGAGCTTGCCTTCGGTGCCGACTTCGCGCGCGACGCGCGTCACTTCCGAGGCGAAGCTGTTGAGCTGGTCGACCATCGTGTTGATGGTGTCTTTCAGGGCGAGCATCTCGCCTTTCACGTCGACCGTGATCTTCTTCGACAGGTTGCCGCGCGCGATCGCGGTGGAAACTTCGGCGATGTTGCGCACCTGGCCGGTGAGGTTCGCGGCCATGTGATTGACGTTGTCGGTGAGGTCTTTCCAGGTGCCGGCGACGCCCTCGACGCGCGCTTGTCCGCCGAGCTTGCCTTCGGTGCCGACCTCGCGCGCGACGCGCGTCACTTCGGAGGCGAAGCTGTTGAGCTGGTCGACCATCGTATTGATGGTGTCCTTCAGCTCGAGCATTTCGCCCTTCACGTCGACCGTGATCTTCTTCGACAGGTTGCCGCGCGCGATCGCGGTGGAAACTTCGGCGATGTTGCGCACCTGACCGGTGAGGTTCGCGGCCATGTGATTGACGGAATCGGTGAGGTCCTTCCAGATGCCGGCCACGTCGCGCACGTGCGCCTGGCCGCCGAGCTTGCCTTCGGTGCCGACTTCGCGCGCGACGCGCGTCACCTCGGAGGCGAACGAGGCGAGCTGATCCACCATCGTGTTCACGACGCCGCTGATGCGCAGGTATTCGCCGCGCACCGGCCGCCCGTCCACTTCCGGGTTCATCGACTGCGACAGGTTGCCGCGCGCCACCGCACCGATCACGCGCGCCACTTCCGACACCGGATGCGACATATCGCCGACCAGGCGATTGATCGAATCCACGCACTGGGCCCAGGAGCCGGCGGCGCCATGCACGTGCACGCGCTCGGAGATCATGCCCTCGCGCCCGACCATCTCGCTGACGCGCTCGAAGTCGCGCGTCATCGCGTCGTTGAGCTCGACGACCTCGTTGAAGGCGCCGGCAATCTCGCCGTCGATACCCGAGAGATCCAGCGGCAGCCGCACTGAAAAATCTCCACGGCGCAGCTGCCGCAGCGCCTTGAGTATCTCGCGGCGCTCCAGTCCGGGCGCCGCGCTGCCACGCGGTCCGTCGGCAGCTATCGCAGCTTCTACGACTGCACTCCCCATGATTCCGACTCCCCAATCCCCGAAAACCAATCCCCGAGAATGTTTCGAAGTCCGTCAGGCTGCAGACATCTGCGCCAGCGCTGCCTGCAGCGCCGAGGCGACATCGCTTTCCGTGTACGGTTTAGTCAGGAAGCCGAGCGGCTGCGCATCGTGAAGACGCGGCCCGACATCGGCGAACGAAGCTCCGGTCATCAACAGAGCGGGAATGCCGTAGCGGCTGCGCAGGGCGATCGCAGCGTCGATGCCATCGCCGCCGTCACCCGCGAGCCCGATGTCCACGATCGCCAGGTCGCTGGGCACGCCGGCCGCAATGGCCAGCGCCGTGCGCAACGATGGCGCCACGCCCGAGACGGTATGTCCGAGATCCTGCAGGACACCCTGCAGGAACAGGCTCACCAGCGACTCGTCCTCGACGATCAGGACCCGCACTCCCGCCCCCCGTTTCCGCCCCGTATGCCTCGGCGTAACGGGCGCAATGCGTGGCGTGCCTTAAAGGTTCCCGGATCCTGCACAACGTGCAGTACACTGCGCGCTCGATGGGGAACGGATAACAAGCCCGATGAGCGCCGACGCCGACGCGCCCGCAATCCTGGTGGTCGAAGACGAATTCCTGGTACGCCTGTTCGCAGTCGACGCCCTCGAGGATGCCGGCTTCCGCGTGATCCAGGCCGGGACGGCCGCTGAGGCGATGCAGGCGCTGCGCACCGCTCCCGAAGTGCGGGCCGCACTCGTCGACGTTGGCCTGCCCGATCGGACCGGAGATCAGCTGGCGGCCGAAATCCAGGCATTGCGCGCCGATCTGCCGATCATCATCGCCAGCGGGCGCAGCGGGCGGGAGCTGCGCGAGCAGTTTGCCGGCAATCCGCGGATCTCGATCCTGGTGAAGCCGTACACGGCTCCGCTGCTGCTGGAAGTGCTCGCCAACGCCGGGGTTGCGCCGGCCACCTAGTGATTGCGACTCCACTCGTCGGGTGGATTCTCGCGTTTGATCTTCGGAACGTTGGCGGGCTCGCCTTTGCGGGGCACCGTTCCGCGCTCGAACCAGCGCTTACGAAATACGATAGCGGTGAGCACCAACGCCACGCCGAGCAGGATCAGGATAGCTCCGAAGTATTGACCGAAAAATGCGCGCATGAGGGTTCGCTCTGATCGTCACTGCAGAGTGAACGGTCGAGCGTCCGGCGATGTTTCGGCGGTGGGTCAGTTCCTCTTCGGGCGCAGGCGCCAGATGGAATTCTCTACATCCGAGGTTACGTAAAACGTGCCGCCCGCCCCGACCGCCACGCCTGCCAGCGTGATCGGGACATTGGCGAGGCCGATGGGCAAATCGCGCGCGATCACTTCGACGGCGCTGCTGCCCGGCTCGATCCGCACCAGCCGCCCCTTGCCGGCTTCGACCACCAGCACCGCCGAACCGTCCGTCGCAATGCCCTGCGGACGGTCGAGGCCTTCGGCGACCACGCGGCGCGCGCCGCTGTTCACATCGATGCGCGATACGCGGCCGGCCGCCATTTCGCTGACGTAGACCGCGCTGTCGCCGGCGATTGCCAGTCCCAACGGTGCCGCGAGGTCAACGACGATCTCCGAGCGCTGTTCGCGCTCGCCGCCGCCGGTGATCTTGCTCAGCTTGCCGCGCGTCGTCTCCGCGATGATCAACGCCCCGGAAGGCATGTCGATCGCGTTGCCCGCGTGCGTGTCGCGCCAGCTCTGCACGAGCCGCATCGTGCCGCGCTCGTAGCGCTGCACCGGACCTTCGTTGTTCGTCACGACGACGTGGCGCTGATTCGCCGTGATGGCCACGGGGTACCCGATCGGCGTGTCCGCCGCGTGCGAGCGCGCGACATCGGTCACCTTGCCTTGTGCCGAATCGACGGTGCGCAGTGAGAAGACATCTGCGACGTAGAGCATGTCGCGCGTCCCATCGGCAACCGCAGCGATGCCGAGCGGAATCGCGAGCGCGCCCTTGACGACCTGGCGCGCCGTTCCCTTGTTCACGTCGACTTCCTGGATGCCGTTGTCCGCCATGTTCGAGACGAACACGCGATCGCGCGAATCGATCGCGAGATTGTCGAGCGCGGTCGCGAGCCGCGCGACGACTTGCTTCTTACCGTTGCGGATATCGACGCGCACGACTTCCCCGCGCGCCGTATCCAGCACGTACAGGTTCCATTTCGAATCGAAGTTCGCGGCGGCCGGGGTGTGAAAGCCGTCTGCAACGACGTCGAGCTTGCCGCTATCCGGATCGATGCGCACGACCTGCTGCTTGAACCACAGCGGACCGTACAGCTTGCCGTCGGGACCGACGTCGAAGCCGTTGAAGCCGCCAAGGTCCTTGAGAATCAGTCGCGGCGGTTTCGCCCCGGCAGGATCGATCTCCCAGAGCGCGTCGCCGCCGAACACCTGCGCGACGAACAGCCGGCCGTCCTTGCGCACGTTGATGGAGTTGACGCTGACGAGATCGGCGAGCTTCTTGATCGGCCCATCGCCCTTGCGGGCGCGCACGACTCCATGCTGAATCGAAGTCCACACGACGGTGCCGTCGGCGAGAAAAACCAGATCGTCGGCCATGCCGTCCGGTGCGCCGACGAAACTGGTGACCGCGCCCGTCGCAGTATCGACGCGATAAATGCTGTGACCGACGACGCTGCCGGCATACAGCACGCCTTGCGCATCGAATGCGAGGCCGTGTATGCCGTGAAACGCTGACGGCGGCACGAGCCGGTCGAGCTGGTAGCGCTCGCTGGTCGGCTGCGCAATTGCCGCGTGAACGAAGACAGCCGCGATTCCGGCCACCCACGGACTCAGCCAGCGAGCCATGCTATTTGCCGCGCGTGCGCCGCGCCCTCATCCAGATCACGCCGATGACGACGGCCACCAGCAACAGCACTACGACGATACGCATCCGGTCACTCCTGCAGCGGCACTTTGAAACGTTCGGTCAGGGCAGCGAGATCTTCCGGCGTATCGAGATCGATCGCGGCGTTCGCCATCGGCACGCGCACGAGGCGATAGCTGTTGCGGTCCAGGATCGCGCGCGCACCGCGATCGCCGCGCAACTCGCTGAGCTCGGAGAAGCACAGGCGCGGGAAAATCGCCGGCACGCCGACCTGCTGATCGTAGACGCTCGCCGCGATCAGGCTCTCCTCGCCTTTCCACGCCGCGGCCAGCCGTTTGAGATCGTCCGCGTTCACGCCGACCTGGTCGCCGAGCAGCACCAGCACGGCATCGCAACCGGGCGGGAGCGAGGCGACGCCGAACCGCAGCGACGAGCTCATTCCTTCTTCCCAGGAACGGTTCACGATCACCGACGCGGGCGAGTGCGCCAACAGATGCGTCATCTCGCGCGCATGCGCGCCGACCACTACGGTCACCGCGTTGCCGGCCAGGGCAACGGCATTCGTAACCACGATGTGCAACGCCGGCCTGCCGCCGAGCTTGACCAGCTGCTTCGGTTGCCCGAGGCGGGTCGATGCGCCGGCGGCCAGGACCAGGACGTGGAGGGACATAAATTACGGACGGCGTGCAGGGTTTCGAATCCCGGTGCGATCCCCATACTATAGGTCCAATGGCTATTCGTCCCGTCCTGAGAATGGGTGATCCGCTGCTGCTGCAGGTCGCGCGACCCGTGCAGCGGTTCGACTCCGTGGAGCTGGCCACGCTGCTCGAAGACATGCACCAGACCATGGAGTCGTTGAACGGCGCCGGGCTGGCGGCGCCGCAAATCGGTGTCTCGCAGCAGGTGGTCATTTTCGGGGTCGCACGCAATCCCCGCTATCCGCAGGCCGAGGAAGTGCCCTACACCGTGCTCATCAATCCGACGCTCGAGCCGGTCGCGGACGAAATGGAAGAAGGCTGGGAAGGCTGCCTGTCCGTGCCGGGCATGCGCGGCCTCGTGCCACGCTACACGCAGCTGCGTTATCGCGGCTTCGACCAGCACGGCCAGCCGCTCGACCGTACCGTGAGCGGCTTCCACGCACGCGTCGTGCAACACGAAGTCGACCATCTCAACGGTATCCTGTACCCGATGCGGATCCGCGATCTGCGAAACTTCGGTTTCAACGAGACGCTGTTTCCGGGACAGGACTTGCAAGACGATTAGTAAGCGTTCGGAGTTTTTTCCATGGCTGCTGCACCCCAATCCTCGATCTCACTTCGTGACATGTCGCTGTTTCGCGAGCAGGCGTTCGTCGGCGGGCGCTGGGAAAGCGCTGCCAACGGCCAGGTGAAACAGGTGTTCAATCCGGCGACCGGTCAGGTCATCGGCACGATCCCGAATCTCGGCGCGGCCGAAACGCGGCGCGCGATCGAAGCTGCGGACAAAGCGCTGCCCGACTGGCGCGGGCGCACGGCGAAGGAACGCGCGCAGATCCTGCGCAAGTGGTTCGAGCTGATGATGGCGAATCAGGAAGACCTCGCGGTGCTGATGACCGTCGAGCAGGGCAAGCCGCTGACCGAGAGCCGTGGCGAGATCGCCTATGCGGCGTCGTTCATCGAATGGTTCGCCGAAGAGGGCAAGCGTGCGTACGGCGACGTGATTCCCTCGCACGGCCGCGACAAGCGCATCGTGGTGCTGAAGCAGGCGATCGGCGTGACTGCGGCGATTACGCCGTGGAATTTCCCGGCAGCCATGATCACGCGCAAGGTCGGACCGGCGCTCGCGGCGGGCTGCACGATGGTGGTCAAGCCCGCAGAGCTCACGCCGTATTCCGCGCTCGCAATGGGCGTGCTCGCCGAGCGTGCCGGCATTCCGCCGGGCGTGCTCTCGGTGGTGACCGGCGACTCCAAAGCGATCGGCGGCGAGCTCACCAGCAACCCGATCGTTCGCAAGCTGAGCTTCACGGGCTCGACGGCGGTCGGCAAGCTGCTGATGGCGCAGTGTGCTGCGACGGTGAAGAAGACGTCGATGGAGCTCGGCGGCAATGCGCCGTTCATCGTGTTCGACGACGCCGATCTGGAACCTGCGGTCGCCGGCGCAATCGCGTCGAAGTATCGCAACGCAGGTCAGACGTGCGTGTGTGCGAACCGCATCTTCGTGCAAGCGGGCATCTATGACCGCTTCGCACAGCGGCTCGCGGAAGTCGCGTCGGGACTCAAGGTCGGCAACGGACTCGACCAGGACACGAAGCTCGGACCGCTGATCGACGACAAGGCGGTCGCGAAGGTCGAAGAGCACGTGCGCGACGCACTGAGCAAAGGCGCGAAGGTGGTCGTCGGCGGCAAGCGGGTCGAGGGCGCGGGGCACTTCTATGCGCCCACGGTGCTCACTGGCATCCGCTCGGACATGCTCGTGATGCGCGAAGAGACCTTCGGTCCGCTCGCACCGCTGATGAAATTCGACACCGAGGAAGAAGTGATCCGGCTCGCCAACGCGACCGAATTCGGCCTCGCCAGCTATTTCTACACTCGCGACGTCGGCCGCGCGTGGCGCGTCGCCGAGGCGCTCGAATGCGGCATCGTCGGCATCAACGAAGGCATCATCTCGACCGAGGTCGCGCCGTTCGGCGGCGTGAAGGAAAGCGGCATCGGCCGCGAAGGCTCGAAGTACGGCCTCGAGGAATATCTCGAGATCAAGTATCTCTGCTACGGCGGCGTATGAAAGCCAGCGTCAGGTGGTTCCAGGACGCCATGTTCGTCGGCGAGTCCGGCTCCGGGCACGCAGTCGTGATGGACGGCGCCCCCGACGCCGGCGGCCGCAATCTCGGCGTGCGGCCGATGGAGATGCTGCTGCTCGGGCTCGGCGGCTGCACGGCGTTCGACGTGGTGATGATCCTGAAGCGCGGCCGCGAGCCGGTCGCGGGCTGCGTCGTCGACATGGATGCGCAGCGCGCCGAGACCGAGCCGAAAGTGTTCACGCGCATCGTCATGCGCTATCGCATCAGCGGCCGCGGGCTCGACCCGAAGAAGGTCGAGCGCGCGGTAAGCTTGTCCGCGGAAAAATATTGCTCGGCGACTGCGATGCTCGCGAAGACGGCGCAGATCACGCACGAGATCGAAATCGTCGATATCTCTCAACCCGATTCAGGATCAGGAGCTACAGCATGAAACGCAGCGGATCGGCAGTGTGGAAGGGCGGATTGAAGGACGGGCGCGGCACGATTTCCACGCAAAGCGGCGTGCTCCAGGACACGCAGTACTCGTTCAGCACGCGCTTCGAGGAAGGCAAGGGCACGAACCCGGAAGAGCTGATTGCGGCGGCGCATGCCGGATGCTTCACGATGGCGCTGTCGTTGCAGCTCGAAACCGCCGGCAAGAAGGCCGAGAGCATCAACACGGAAGCGGTAGTGACGATGGACAAGACCGACGCGGGCCCCACGATCACCGCCGTGCACCTGAAGGTGCGCGCCAAGGTTCCGGGCGCTGCGCCTCCGGACTTCCAGGCCGCTGCGGACGCTGCGAAGAAAGGGTGTCTGGTTTCGCGCGTGCTGAACGCGCCGATCACGATGGAAGCAAAGCTCGAAGGCTGGACATAAGAGTCGGGCTGCAGCCCGACCTACAGCGTCACGATTGCGCGTCCGACTCATTCGCGTACTGGTGGTCGCCGGTGCAGCGCTCGCTGTGCTGGCGATCGCCGCTTTGTGGAACCTGTGGCGACAGCCGACCTATCTGCCGCCGCCGGGAGATGAGATCAACATCCTCCTGGAGCTCGCGGGTGTATTTCCGGACAACTACAAGATCATGTGGCGTGAGCACGCCGCTCTGCGTTCGACGGATCCCGAGGCGCGCGCCGAACCGGCGATCCTCGGCGATGCGCTGTTCATGCATCGGCTCACCACCGGGTCGGAAGGCGACGTGTACATCGAAGCGGAGTATCGCTTCTACGGTGGCGACCGGGACGCTGTCGAAGGACCGCCGTTCACGTGCTCGTGCGGCGCATTCGACCGCACGCAGACCAGCTGCCTCGGCCGGCTCACGCACGGCAACTACGAGTTCTCGCTGACCGCGAGATACAACGGCGAAGCTTGCACGGAACCGGTGAGCCCCAAGCGACGCGAGGAATTCGCGCGCACGATGCAGACGGCGGATCGATTGATCGGTTTTTATCTCAAGCCGTTGCGTCGCAAGCCGTCCTGGCTCTGAGGCGCGGCCGATTTCAGGAGATCGACGCCCGCACTGATGGGTGAGAGCGCCGATCCTCTTTGCGCTCCCTTATGATCTGCCGCAGCCATGTCATCCTCCTTACGGGTGCTGGTCAGGCGTCCGGTGGTGTTCAGCGGCGCACAGACGCGTATTTCTGGGCAAATGGACAGTTTTTCGACGTTAGCGCTGGTTGCGACCGGAGCTAACAAGCGCCGCAGTTTGCAGCACGCTCGCCCGCGATGTAGAGTTTGATTAGACCTGATTAATAGTGATTGCAGAGAATCTCATGAGTACTCGTGTTGTGACTGCGCACGTTCCGAGCGATCTGGCGAAGCGTCTGGACGGACTGGCCGCGCGGCTGGACCGTCCGCGTGGATGGGTCGTCAAGGAAGCGATTGCCGCCTATGTCGCGCTCGAACAGAAGCGCCACGAGCAGACGCTCGAAGCGCTGGCTGAAGTCGACAACGAAGAAACTGTGGACCATGCGGATATCGAAGTGTGGGCGACAGGACTGGGCAAGCCATCGAAGCGTAAGCGGTCCACCTGATCGGAAGCTGGAATCGTGGCACTACGATGGACGAAACAGGCGCATGGCGACCTCGTCCGTATCCATGAGTTCCTGGCACCCGTGAATCCGGTGGCTGCTGCACGGGTAGTTCAGGCAATCGTGGCACGCGTAAAGCGCATTCCTGCCCAGCCGAGGCTGGGCCAGACTCTTTCGGAGTTTTTACCGCGCGAGGTGCGGCGACTTCTCGTCGGTGACTACGAAATACGTTACGAGCTGCGTACGAAAGACATTTTCGTCCTTCGCCTCTTCCATGCGCGAGAAGACCGTTGAGCACAGTCTCGTCAAGCAACGGCAGCGGTGAGCTCTCGCTGCCCACAGGTAACTCATCAAGGTCAGCGCGCCGCCTGCGGTCATGATCGCGGCCAGCGTGCTCACTTTGCCATCGTTGAAAGTCGCCACCGCGAATCCGTTCAGCATCGCCAGTGCCGATTGCAGTGCACCCATCAGCGCCGATGCAGCGCCCGCGTCCGCGCCATGCGGAGCCAACGCCAGTGCCGCGACGTTCGGCGTAACTCGACCGACGGTCACGAAGAACGACAACTGCAGAGCGACGACCAGCCACAGCGGCACGGACCACAGCCACGTCACCGCAAATAGCGCAGCGCCGATCAGCACCGGTATTCCCACGTAGCGCGCGAGCACATCGCGCGGACCCATCGTGCGCAGCGCGATCATGTTGAGTCGGCTCGCCGTCATGAAGGCGAAGCCGTTCAAGCCGATCAATGCGCCGAACTCCTGCGGCGACAAGCGTGTAGCGCTCGGTGAGCACAGTCGGTGCGCCCGTCACATAACTGAACAGCGCGCCCATGCCAAATCCGCCGACCAGTGCATACCCGACGAGCGCGCGATCCTTGCCGAGACGAAGGTAAGTCCGCAGCACGTTGCCGAGATTCAGCAGCGTCACCGGCGACTCGGGCCGCGACTCGCGCAACAGGAAATGCGTAGCTCCGAGCAGCGTCACGCCGAGCGCGGCCTGGAAGACGAACGTCCCACGCCAACCGAAGTGCGTCACGACGAAGCCGCCCGCGACCGGCGCGAGCACGGGCCCGAGCGCCACGATCATCATCAGCAACGAGAACGCGCGCGCCGCTTCGTGCGGCTCGCAGCGATCGCGCACGATCGCGCGTCCGATCACGAAGCCTGCGGAGCCGCCGAGAGCCTGCACGACGCGCATCAGCGTGAGCGCGGGCATGCTCGTCGCGAGCGCGCAGCCAGCGGCACCGAGCGCATACAGTGCGAAGCCGAAATACAGCGGCGGCTTGCGGCCGAAGCGGTCGCTGATCGGTCCGTAGAACAGCTGGCTGACTGCGAGGCCGACGAGATACGAGGCCATGGTGGTCTCGACGCCGCGCACGCCGAACTCGCTTTCGATGGCCGGGAAACCCGGCAGATACATGTCGATCGAGACCGGACCGACGGCGGCCATGGCCGCCACCAGCAGCAGCCAGCGCGGGATGCCCGGCTGCACTAGTACACGACGACGCTGCGGATCGACTCGCCGGAGTGCATCAGGTCGAAAGCCTTGTTGATGTCGGTGAGCGGCATCGTGTGCGTGATCAGGTCGTCGATGTTGATCTTGCCGTCCATGTACCAGTCGACGATCTTCGGCACGTCGGTGCGGCCGCGCGCGCCGCCGAACGCCGTGCCTTTCCAGACGCGCCCGGTGACGAGCTGGAACGGACGCGTCTTGATTTCCTGGCCCGCGCCCGCGACGCCGATGATCACCGAAACGCCCCAGCCGCGATGACAGCACTCGAGCGCCTGGCGCATGAGATCGACATTGCCGACGCACTCGAAGCTGTAGTCGGCGCCGCCGTCGGTCAATGCGATCAGGTGCTGCACCAGATCGCCGCCGACTTCCTTGGGATTGACGAAGTCCGTCATGCCGAACTTCTCGGCGAGCGCGCGGCGGCCTGGATTCAAATCGACGCCGATGATGCGGTTCGCGCCGACCAGCTTCGCGCCCTGCACGACGTTCAGGCCGATGCCGCCGAGGCCGAACACGACCACGTTCGCACCCGGCTCGACCTTCGCGGTGTTCATGACCGCGCCGATGCCGGTCGTCACGCCGCAGCCGATGTAGCAAACCTTGTCGAAAGGTGCGTCCTCGCGGATCTTCGCCAGCGCGATTTCGGGCAGCACGGTGTGATTGGAGAACGTCGAGCAGCCCATGTAGTGATGGATCTTGTCCTTGCCGATCGAAAAGCGGCTGGTGCCGTCCGGCATCATGCCCTTGCCTTGCGTCGCACGGATGGCCGTGCACAGATTGGTCTTGCGCGACAGGCACGCCTTGCACTGGCGACACTCGGGCGTGTACAGCGGAATGACGTGATCGCCGGCCTTCAGCGAGGTCACACCGCGGCCGACATCGACGACGACGCCGGCGCCTTCGTGGCCGAAGATCACCGGGAACAGGCCTTCGGGATCGGCGCCCGAGCGCGTGAACTCATCGGTGTGGCAGACGCCGCTGGCCTTGATCTCGACCAGCACTTCACCGTCCCGCGGTCCATCGAGCTCGACAGTGGTGACTTCGAGCGGCTTGCCGGCGGCATAGGCGACTGCGGCGCGAGTTTTCATGCGAATTGGACCTCGGAAAAGGAGAAGAGTCAGGCTAAAGCCTGACCCACAACGCACAGTCCACGTACGCTAGCCTGTGGGTCAGGCTTTAGCCTGACATCCTATTCGTGACGCAAAGCCTCGATGGGATCGAGCTGCGCCGCGCGGCGTGCCGGGAAGAAGCCGAACACGATGCCGACCGCCGCCGAGAAGGCGAACGACAGGATCACGATGCCGGGATTGAACACGAACGGCACGCGGAACGCGCTGGTCGCGAGCGCCGCCGCGCTCAGGCCGAGTGCGATGCCGATGATGCCGCCGAACGCCGCGAGCGTGACTGCTTCGACGAGGAACTGCAGCAACACGTCGCGCGCCATCGCGCCGACCGCGAGGCGCGTGCCGATCTCGCGCGTCCGCTCGGTTACCGACACGAGCATGATGTTCATGATGCCGACGCCGCCGACGATCAGGCTCACCGCCGCGACCGCGCCGAGCAGCGCGGTGAGCACGCGCGAAGAATTGGTGAAGGCGCTCGTGACCTCCTTGAGGTCGCGCACGTTGAAATCGTCCTCGGCGCCGTCGCGAATCTTGCGGCGCTCGCGCAGCAGTGCTTCCAGGTCGGCCTGCACTTTCTCGGTCGAAACGCCGTCGCGCGCGGAGACCATGATCGCGTTGACGTCGGAGTTGCCGGCCATGCGTCGCTGCAACGTGCGCAACGGCACCACGACGATATCGTCCTGGTTCTGCCCGAAGCCCGACTGCCCTTTCACCGACAGCAGGCCGATCACCTGGCACGACAGCTTGCCGAGCCGGATCGACAGACCGATCGGGTCCTGATCGCCGAACAACTCCTGTTTGACCGTGTCGCCGAGCAAACACACGGCTGCGCCCGCACGCAGCTCGCTCTCGGAAAAGTTGCGGCCCGAAGCAAGCGGCCAGTCGCGCACTTCCAGGTACTTGTCGCTGGTGCCGGTGACCTGCGTCGACCAGTTCGAGTTGCCGTAGATCGCCTGCGCCTGCGTGTTGGAGCTCGGCGCCACCGCGCGCACGCCGGAGATGTCGTTCTCGATGGCTGTCACATCGTCCATCGTGAAGGGCGGCGACGCGGAGCGCCCGCCGCCACCGCCGCCGAAACCCTGGCCGCGGAACACCTGCAGCAGGTTCGTGCCGAGCTTCTGAATATCAGCCTGCACCTGCGCCGTCGCGCCCTCGCCGATCGTGACCATCGTGATCACGGCCGCGACGCCGATGACGATGCCGAGGATCGTGAGCGAAGAACGCAGCACGTTGCGGCGGATCTCGCGCAGCGCCAGCATCATGGCATTCCAGAACATCAGGCGGCGCCTCGCACCGGAGTGTTCGCTTCGTCGCTTTCGATCGCGCCGTCGCGGAAGCGCACGATGCGCCGCGTCCACGCCGCGATGTCCGGCTCGTGCGTCACCATGACGATGGTGATGCCGCGCTGCTCGTTCAGCCCGGCGAGCAGCTTCATGATCTCGGTGCTGGTTGCCGTATCGAGATTGCCGGTCGGCTCGTCGGCGAACAGCACCTGCGGTTGCGCGACGATCGCGCGCGCGATGGCGACGCGCTGCTGCTGGCCGCCGGACAACTGGCTGGGGACGTGCGATTCGCGGCCAAGCAGTCCGACTTCCTGCAGCGCTTTGCGCGCGCGTGCATGACGCTCGTCGGCCGGTAGGTGTCGATAGATAAGCGGCAGCTCGACGTTCTCCAGCGCAGTCGTGCGGCTCAGCAGGTTGAAACCCTGGAACACGAAGCCGAGATGATTCCGGCGCAGCAGCGCTCGCTGGTCCGCAGTCATCGAGCCGACCGGCACGCCGAGAAAGCGATAAGTGCCGGAGGTCGGCGTGTCGAGGCAGCCGAGGATGTTCATGCAGGTCGATTTGCCCGAGCCGCTCGGTCCCATGACGGCGACGAACTCGCCCGGCGCGATCGCGAGATCGATGCCGCGCAAGGCCCGCACCTGGCCTTCGCCCTCGCCATACACTTTCGTGACCTGCGACAGCTCGATCACCCGGCTCGGAGGTGTCGGCATACCGGTCATTTCTTCGGCACTTCTTCGTCGACGATCACTTTGACGCCGGGCTCGACCTTGCGCTCGAGCGCCTGCTTGAACTTCTCGTCGTTCGCCATCGCACCCATGCGACCGCCGGTGGGCATCGGTCCACGCTCGAGCACTTGAGTCATGCGGCCATCGGTCGCGCCCGGTCGGAAGATCGCGAGCGCCGGCTTGCCATCTTCGAGTACCCAGACGCGGCCCATGCGACCGCCGCCTCGTTGCTGGCCGCCGCCGAACATACGCCGCGGCATCGACGGCATGAGCGCCGACAGCGGACCGCGCGACGCTGGTGCGTTCGGTGCACCGGGAACATCGACGCCTTCCGGCGTGAAGCGCAGCGCTGCGTTCGGCACCAGGACGGCGTCCTGAATGTTCGTGGTCACGATTTCCGCCGTCGCGGTCATGCCCGGGCGCAGCAACAGGTCCGAGTTGTCCACTTCCAGCACGGTTTCGTACGTCACGACGCCGGTCGACGTCGCGCTGCTGCCACCGCTGCTCTGGCTGGAACCGCTGCTGGCGCTCTTCTGCGTGTTGTTCGATGCGAAGTCCACCCGCGTGATCGTCGCGTGGAACTGACGATTCGGAAACGCATCGACGCTGAACGTCGCCTTCTGGCCGACTTCGACGGAGCCGATGTCCGCCTCGTCGACGGCGACGTGCAGCTCCATCTTCTTGAGATCTTCAGCGAGCGTGAACAGCACCGGCGCCTGCAACGATGCGGCGACCGTCTGACCCGGCTCGACCGAGCGCACCAGCACGATGCCGTTGATCGGCGACTTGATGTCGGTCTTGGCCAGGTCGGTCTTCACGGCATCGAGATTCGCTTTCGCTTGCGCGACGGATGCGCGCGCGGCGGCTTCTTCGCCTTCCGCTTGCGCGACGGCCGATTCACCAACATCCATGTCCTGTTGCGACGGCAGCTTGTTGCCGCTCAGCTCGCGCACCTTCTGTAGCCGCGCCAGGTTCGCACGTGCTTCTTTCGATCCCGCCGCACTCTGCAGCACGCGCGCCTGCGCGGATGCGAGCGAGCTCTGCGCCTGCAGCACCTGTGCTTCCAACCGCGAGGTGTCCAGCTTGGTCAGCACCTGGCCAGCCTTCACCGTGTCGTTCACATCCGCGGTAACGCTGCGGATCGTGCCCGACAGCTCGCTGCCGATATCGACTTGATTGCGCGGCTCGAGATTGCCCGTTGCAGTCACCGTGACGGTGAGATCGCCGCGCGTCACTTCCTGCGTCGTGTACTTGGTCCCGGCGCCACCGCCGCGGCCGAAGAGAAAAAAGCCGATGACGATCGCCACCAGCGCGACCGCGCCCCAACGCACCCAGCGCTTCCACGGCGCCGGCGGCGCTGCGGAGTCGACCGGATTCGAGACCTCCGGGTGTGTCGACGGATTCGTTTCGGTGTCCACTTGCAACTATTCCTTGGGGAAGGCGTTCCAGCCGCCGCCCAGCGCCTTGTAGAGGCGGATCAGGTTGGCGGTCATCTCGCCGTCGCTCACGGCGAGGGAATCCTCGAGAGCGAGCAGCTGACGGTCGGCGTCGAGCACGGTCTGGAAATCCACGAGGCCCGAGTTGTATTGAGTGAGCGCGAGCTCCGAGGCGCGACGCGCGCTTTCTACGCCCAGCTGCAACGCCTCGTGACGCGCGTCCTCGTTGCTCGACGCGGTGAGCGCATTCTCGACTTCCTCGTACGCGGCGAGCACAGTGGCTTCGTACGCAGCAAGCGCCTGCGTGACCAGCGCGTTCTGCGCATTCACGTTCTGTCGCAAGGCTCCGCCGCTGAACAGCGGCACGTTCAGCGACAAGCCGAGCCGATCGGTCTGGAAGCCGTCGAGCACGTCGCCCGCCGACAGCGCCTGCAACGTGATCGAGCCGCTCAGCGAAAGACTCGGATAAAGAGCCGCAGTCGCGACACCGACCTGCGCGGTCTGTGCGGCCAGCCGCCGTTCGGCAACGCGAATGTCGGGGCGGCGGCGCAGAACGTCGGCGGGCACGCCGGCCGCGATTTCCAGCGACGCGACCGGAACCGGCTTGCGCTCCGCCAGCGTCGCCTCGAGCGATCCCGGTGGATCGCCAGTCAGCACTGCCAGCCGATTCATCGATTGCACGAGACTCGATTGCAACGACGGGATGGCGGCGCGTGTTTGCTGATAGTTGCTCTGCGCCCGTTCGACATCGAGTGAGGTCGCCAAACCGGCTTCTGCGCGCCAGCCCGTTATGTCGAGCACGCCGCGCTGTGCTTCGAGATTTTTTTCTGCAAACGACAGTCGCGACTGCGCCGTGCGTACGTCGACGTAGCTCAAAGCCACGTCACCCAGCAAGGTAACGAGCACATCGCGCAGGTCCGCTTCGCTCGCGCCGAGCTGTGCATTGGCTGCTTCGAGTGCGCGGCGTTGGCCGCCGAAGAGGTCCAGCTCCCAGCCAGAGTCGAGGCCGGCGTTGTAGATCTCGTCGCTCCCGCCGGAGACGCCGACATCCGGATCGCTGATCCGTGCATCGGAGTTCGTGCGACTGCCGCCGCCGAAGGCTCCCAGGCTCGGCCAGAAATCCGCGGCTGCAATACCGCGGCGGGCGCGGGCCTCGACGACGCTTGCATACGCCTGCTTCGCCGTCTTGTTGTTCGCCAGCGCCTGCTCGATGAGCCGATCGAGAATCGGGTCTTCGAGTGTCTTCCACCAATCGGCGAGCACCGCGGGGTCGGCAGTGGGAGCAGCGGCTGTCCCGGCACCCAGCGCATGCCACTCGTCAGGGGTAACCGTCTGCGGCGGCCGGTAGTCCGGACCGACTGCACAGCCAGCCAGCGCGAGGAGAACGGCGAGAGGGAGGTAACTGCGCTCCATAAGGCCTATTAGACTGGAGTTCGCGCTTAGGTTGCGGCAAAGAAGTGTAATCCAATGTAACTTTATGTATCTGAAATTCCTTTAATTTCCGCCCCAGGTCCGGGATGCGCCGCTTATGCTCCGGAGCTCACGCGTCGCAACCACGCGGCATATGCGCCCGGGGGTTCGCTGCCGCACAATCGCCCTGCGAACAAACCTGCGTGGAACCGCATTGCTACCTATCGGCTTTTGACTGGCAACGATGATCCGACTGACCCACCTGCAACGCCTCGAAGCCGAGAGCATCCACATCCTGCGCGAGGTCGTCGCCGAGTGCGAACGGCCCGTGATGCTGTACTCGATCGGCAAGGACAGCTCGGTGCTGCTGCACCTGGCGATGAAGGCCTTCCATCCGGCGAAGCCGCCGTTCCCGCTGCTGCACGTCGATACCACCTGGAAGTTTCGCGAAATGATCGCGTTTCGCGACGCCACCGCTGCGCGGCTCGGCGTGCAGCTGCTCGTGCACATCAACAAGGACGGACTGGCGCGCGGCATCGGCCCGTTCACGCACGGCTCGGCCGTGCACACCGACGTGATGAAGACGCAGGCGTTGAAGCAGGCGCTCGATCAGTACGGCTTCGACGCTGCGTTCGGCGGCGCGCGTCGCGACGAGGAAAAGTCGCGCGCCAAGGAGCGCGTGGTGTCGTTCCGCTCGGCTCAGCATCGCTGGGATCCGAAGCGTCAACGGCCGGAGCTCTGGAGCCTGTACAACACGCGCAAGAGCAAGGGCGAGAGCCTGCGCGTGTTTCCGCTCTCGAACTGGACAGAGCTGGACATCTGGCAATACATCTACATGGAGAACATTCCGATCGTGCCGCTGTATTTTTCGAAGCAGCGCCCGATCGTCGAGCGCGACGGCGCGCTGATCATGATGGACGACGAGCGCATGCCGCTGCTGGACGGCGAGCGCCCCACGATGCGGTGGGTGCGCTTCCGCACGCTCGGCTGTTATCCGTTGACCGGCGCGGTCGAAAGCCGCGCGGACTCGCTGCCGGCGATCATCCAGGAGATGCTGCTCACGACCAGCTCGGAGCGCCAGGGCCGCGTCATCGATCACGACGCGGCGGCATCGATGGAGAAGAAGAAGCAGGAAGGGTATTTCTGAGCGATGGCCCACAAGTCGGATCTCATTTCGTCGGACATCCACGCCTACCTCAAGTCGCACGAGCACAAGGGGTTGCTGCGGTTCATCACCTGCGGCAGCGTGGATGACGGCAAGTCGACCCTGATCGGGCGGCTGCTGTACGAGTCGAAGCTGATCTTCGAGGACCAGCTCGCCGCGCTCGAAGCTGACTCGAAGAAAATCGGCACGCAGGGCGGCGAGCTCGACTTCGCGCTGCTGGTCGACGGCCTGGCCGCGGAGCGCGAGCAGGGCATCACCATCGACGTCGCGTATCGCTTCTTCTCGACCGACCGCCGCAAGTTCATCGTCGCGGACACGCCGGGGCACGAGCAGTACACGCGCAACATGGTCACGGGTGCGTCGACCGCGGACGTCGCCGTGATCCTCATCGATGCACGCAAGGGCGTGCTCACGCAGACGCGCCGTCACAGCTACATCGTTTCGCTGCTCGGCATCCGTCACGTCGTGCTCGCGATCAACAAGATGGACCTGATGGAGTACTCGCAGCAGACGTTCGACGAAATCGTCGCGGCGTATCGCGAGTTCGCGCAGCAGATCGGGCTCACCAACATCGTTCCCGTGCCGCTGTCGGCGCTGCGCGGCGACAACATGCTGGAGCACAGCGCGCGCATGCCGTGGTACCAGGGGCCGACGCTGATGGAATACCTGGAGTCGGTCGAGATCGAGGACGACCTGCAGCACAAGCCGTTCCGGCTGCCGGTGCAGTGGGTGAATCGTCCGAATCAGGATTTCCGCGGCTTCGCCGGCACCATCGCGAGCGGCACGATTCGCCGCGGCGACACCGTGCGCGCGCTGCCTTCCGGGCGAACGAGTCGCGTGACGCGCATCGTTGGCTATGAGAAAGATCTGGACACTGCAGTTGCGGGACAGTCGATTACGCTGACGCTGGCGGACGAGATCGACGTGAGCCGCGGCGACGTGCTGGCCGCGGCGGATTCACCGCCGGCTGTGTCCGATCAGTTCCAGGCGACGATCATCTGGATGCACGACGAGCCGATGCTGCGCGGCCGTCCGTACATCATCAAGCTGGGTACGCGCACGCTCACCGGCAGCATCACGACGCCGCGGCACAAGGTGAACGTGAACACGCTGGAGCGGCTCGCGGCGAAGCAGCTGGAGCTGAACGAGATCGGCGTGTGCAACCTGAGCTTCGACCGCGCGGTGCCGTTCGACGCTTATGCCGATAACCGCGAGACCGGCGGATTCATCCTGATCGACAAGCTGTCGAACGACACTGTCGGCGCGGGCCTGCTGAACTTCGCGCTGCGCCGTGCGGAGAACATTCACTGGCAGGCGCTCGACGTGAACAAGACGGCGCGCTCCTCGCTCAAGGGACAGCGAGCGTGCGTGTTGTGGTTCACGGGACTGTCCGGCGCGGGCAAGTCGACCGTCGCGAATCTGGTCGAGAAGCGCTTGCACGCGCTCGGCCGGCACACGTACACGCTCGACGGCGACAACGTCCGTCACGGGCTCAACAAGGATCTCGGCTTCACCGATGCGGACCGGGTCGAGAACATCCGGCGAGTGGCGGAAGTGTCGAAACTCATGGTCGATGCAGGCCTGATCGTGCTGGTGTCGTTCATCTCGCCGTTCCGTTCCGAGCGGCGGCTGGCGCGCGAGCTGATGCAACCCGGCGAATTCCTCGAAGTGTTCGTCGACACGCCGCTGGCGGAAGCGGAGAAGCGCGACGTGAAGGGCCTCTACAAAAAGGCGCGCCGCGGCGAGTTGAAGAACTTCACCGGCATCGACTCGCCGTACGAGCCGCCGGAGCATCCCGAGATCCACCTGCAAACGGTCTTTCATTCGCCCGAGGAAGCGGCGGAGCAGATCCTCAAGACGCTGCGCGACGGCGGTATGCTGTACCCGGCAGACGAATTGTCCGGGTTGTAATCAACGTGTCTATCGACGCGAAACTGCTTTCCGAAGTCGTCGCGCTCGCGCGCCGCGCAGGCGACGTGATCCTTAGCGTGTACGGACAGCAGTTCGAAGTGACGAACAAAGCGGACCAATCGCCGCTCACGCTCGCCGACACGAAGTCGCACGAGATCATCGTGCACGGACTGCAAGCGCTCACGCCCGCTGTGCCGGTGCTGTCCGAAGAGGCCAGTGATATTCCCTATAGCGAGCGCAGTCAGTGGCAACGCTATTGGCTCGTCGATCCGCTCGACGGCACGAAGGAGTTCGTCTCGCGCAACGGCGAGTTCACCGTCAACATCGCGCTCATCGATGGGCACGATGCAGTGCTGGGTGTCGTGCATGTGCCTGTGACCGATACCACGTACACAGGCGTGCACAACGTCGGCGCTACGCGGCAGATCGGCCGCGAAGCCGCGGCGCCCATTCACACAACCAAGCCTGCGGCGACACCGCTGCGCATCGTCGGCAGCCGTTCGCATCGCGACGGCGTGCTCGATCGCTACCTGCCGCGACTGGAGCCGTATCAGCTCGTCGCGGTCGGCAGCTCGATCAAGTTCTGCCTGGTCGCGGAAGGCAGCGCGGATTTCTATCCGCGCTTCGGCCCGACCAGCGAGTGGGACACGGCCGCCGCCCAAGCCGTCGTGGAGGCGGCGGGGGGACGCGTCCTCCAGACGGATGGGCAGCGGCTGCGTTACAACGCCAAGGCGGAAGTGCTGAACCCACACTTCCTGGTATCCGGCGATCCGACGCGCGATTGGCTCAACGAGCTGTCGCTACGCGGCTGATCTATTGTCGAAAGCGGCCGAGGCCCTTGCGACGGCGCCGTCAAAAGGCGTGACTTTTGCCGGCTAGTGCACGGACAAGAACGGCGCGATCAAGACGAGCGTCGTGGCGACGAGCAAGACGCCTTCGAAGGCGCCCATCAAACGTTTGAGAATCTTCATGAGTAGTGCTCCAGAGTTGCGGTAACCGTGCAGAACGCCGACACCAGATCGCCGCGACACCCTCGAGTAAGACTCCGATGGATCTGAGCTCCTGTTGCTGTCTGCTTGTCATGGTGCGTACTTTGCAGGCCGACCGTGACAAGAAAGTGATTGGAGATGTGAAAGGCGCGTGAAAGTGTTTACGACGCCCGCAGGAATACTTGAGCACCGCGTTGGGTCGAGTCCGGTGCGAGCAGCTTGCTGGTGAAGCGGATGGGATATTCACCCGCACGCGCGGGGCGCATGCAGATGTCGCCCTTCGGATGCGTGAGCTGCAGCTGCACTTTGTGATCGAAGCGGATCTCGATTGACAGAGGCGCGCCGGCAAGCGCACTGCCATCGGGGCCGAAGGCGCGCACCTGCAGCGTGCTGAGGCAAACCTGCTTGCCGAGGGCGACTGTGACGATCGCGGGCTCCACGTCGACCCGCACGACTTTTGCGCCGCGCTGGATCGGCATCGCTTCCTTGCCCGCGGACACGACTTCCCCGATCGGGGTCCACACGACCTTGAAGTCCTGGCCGAAGACCGGCGGGAGGGCTGCGAGACAGCAGCTGGTCAGGAGGGCGACTGCGATGCGACGGATGCCTTGTTTCATGTGGGTACTTCTTGCCTTGCGTGCGGGCCTGCTGCTAGATTCGGCCCATGCGTACGAATCAGCAACAGTCCGCGCTGCCCCTCCGAGGCAGTGAGCTGCTGCGTACGCGCCTGCACCTGCGTCGCTAAGACGCAACCTACCGATCGCTCGCCAGGGACTGGCGCCAAAAATCCGCTCGATTCGCCCGACTGTCGCAGTCCCGGCTCCGCCGCGGCTGCCTCGCACAGGAACGCCTACCATGTTGCAGGATCCGACCCAGAAGTACCGCCCATTCGCGCCCATCGATAACGGTGCGCGGACCTGGCCCGACAAAGTGATCACGGCGCCGCCGTTGTGGTGCAGCGTCGACCTGCGCGACGGCAACCAGGCGCTGATCGAACCGATGGACGCCGCACGCAAGCGCCGCATGTTCGACCTGCTGGTGCGCACCGGCTTCAAGGAAATCGAAGTCGGCTTCCCGGCCGCGTCGCAGACGGACTTCGACTTCGTGCGCGACCTGATCGAACGCAACCTCATTCCGGACGACGTCCTCATCCAGGTGCTGACACAGGCGCGGCCCGAGCAGATCGAGCGCACGTACGAATCGCTGCGCGGCGCCAAACGGGCGATCGTGCACCTGTACAACTCCACGTCCACCGTGCAGCGGCGTGTCGTCTTCGGGCTCGATCGGGCAGGCATCATCAACATCGCGGTGCAGGCTGCGCGCTGCGTGCGTGACCTCGCCGCGCAGCAGCCCGAGACAGACTGGTATTTCGAGTACAGCCCGGAGAGCTTCACCGGCACGGAGCTCGACTTCGCAGTCGAGATCTGCGACGCGGTGAACGAGGTGTGGCTGCCGACTCCCCAGCGCAAGGTGATCCTCAACCTGCCGGCGACGGTGGAGATGGCGACGCCGAACATCTACGCCGACCAGATCGAATGGTTCGGCCGTCACATTGCGAAGCGCGACTCGATCGTGCTGTCGGTCCATCCGCACAACGATCGCGGCACTGCTGTCGCTGCAGCGGAGCTCGCTGTCATGGCGGGCGCAGATCGCGTCGAAGGCACGCTGTTCGGTAACGGCGAACGCACGGGCAACGTCGACATCGTGACGCTCGCGCTCAATCTCTACAGCCAGGGCGTGCATCCGGGCCTGGACTTCGCGAACATCAACGAGGCCGCGCGCTGCGCGGAGTACTGCAATCAACTGCCGATCCATCCGCGTCATCCATACGTCGGCGATCTCGTGTTCACGGCCTTCTCCGGCTCGCACCAGGATGCGATCAAGAAAGGCTTCGCAGCGCGCCGCGACGGCGACATCTGGGAAGTGCCGTACCTGCCGATCGATCCGCGCGACCTCGGGCGCACGTACGAGTCCGTCATCCGCGTCAACAGCCAGTCCGGCAAGGGCGGCATCGCCTACCTTCTGGAACGCGACTACGGACTGACCATGCCGCGACGGCTGCAGATCGAGTTCAGCCAGGTCGTGCAAGCGGTGACCGATGCGACGGGGAAGGAGCTGTCCTCGGAGCAGATCTGGTCGCTGTTCGGGCAGGAATATCTGGGAGAGAACGGCACGTACGTTTACGGCGGCCATCAGCTGTCGCCGGTACGCGAGCAGCAGAACGTCGAGCGACTGACGCTGAAACTGAAATGCGACGGTCAGGGCGCGCTGCTGCACGGCGAGGGCAACGGCCCGATCGACGCGATCGTCAACGCACTCGGTCTGCGCTTCGACGTGCTGTCGTACGAGGAGCACTCGATGGGCTCGGGGAGCGATGCGCGTGCAGTGGCGTTCGTCGAGATCACGACTCCGGCGCGCGCCACGCTGTTCGGCGTGGGGTTGCACGAGAACATCGTGACGGCTTCGCTGATGGCGGTGCTGAGCGCAGTGAATCGGGCGTTGCAGCGCGGACTGCTCGACGACGCGATGCCGGCGGCGACTGCCGGTTAGCCGGCGATGTAGCGCTCGAGCTGGGTGATCGTCTGCTGCTGCTCCTCGATGACGGCCTTCACGAGGTCGCCGATCGAGATGATGCCGATCAGCTTGCCCTTCTCGACGACCGGCAGGTGGCGGATGCGCTTCTCGGTCATGATCTCCATGCAGCGGTGCACCGCCTCGTCGGGCGACACGGTCACGACGTCCGCGGTCATGATCTGCCACACCGGCGTATCGGAGCTCGAGCGGCCGAGCAGGATCACTTTGCGGGCGTAATCACGCTCCGACACGATGCCGATGAGCTCGTCGTCGCGCAGCACGGGCAGCGCGCCGATGTGCTTGTCGGCCATGATCTGGATCGCCTCCAGGACCGGCTCTTCGGGGCCGATGGTCCAGACGTTCTTGATCTTGAAGCCCAGCAGGTATCTGACTCGTAGCATCGCCATACCCTCGTCGAGGAAGAAGGCGGGGAGCAATAGGGACTAGGCACTATCAATGGTCATGGTGGCCGCCGGGCCCATGGACGTGGCCGTGCGCCAGCTCTTCCTGCGTCGCGGCGCGGACTTCGGCGATCTCGACGTCGAAGTTCAGCGTCTGACCCGCGAGCGGGTGATTGGCGTCGATCGTGACCATGTCGCCCACGATCTGGGTGACCGTCACGGCCCGCACGCCGTGAGCCGATTGCGTATGCAACTGCATGCCGACGCGCAGGTCGCCGACGCCCTTGAGCGCACGGCGCGGGACGCGCTGAACCAGCGACTTGTCATATTCGCCGTACGCGTCGGCGGCGGCGATCTTCACCTTGAGCTTGTCGCCCGCGGATTTGCCTTCGAGCTCGCGCTCCAGACCCGGAATCAGATTGCCGTTGCCGTGCAGGTAGGCGAGTGGCGTGCCGTCGGAGGCGTCGAGCTTGTTGCCGCTGTCATCGGTCAGCGTGTAGTGGATGGACGCGACGGCGTCTTGCGCGATTTGCATGCGGAAATCCTGATTGGCAGGTGCGAGCGTGGAGTTGGATAAGGCAAAGAAACAATAACTCTCGTGCGTGGCCGACGTCGACTTTCGGCGCAGTTCGCTGCGCCGGATCGGCCGGGCCGTGCACACAACTGCAGGCTGCGCTTGCGCACCGCGCCGATGTCGTTTCGCCGGCAATGTCCGGCCGCGATAGGCATGGACGCCGAGAGGCTCGAGCGAACCGGTCCGCGCGCCCCACAGCAGGCCATCGCAGTCGCAGATCGCGTGGCAGTCTAAGCACCAAGTCTGTCCCCGTCTGTGACAATTTAGCCACATGTATACATTGCACGACGTTGCGTGCGATGCGATTCGACCATTAAGCCGCTCAGAACCCGCGTGTTTGGCTGTTCCATCGCACTCCGCGGATAGCTATGTGGGCTTTCTTTGTAGTTGGCGCAGTTGTAGTCTCGCCACGAAGCTTGGTGCGTGGATTGCTGCGCCGCCCTGCGCGCATTCCGCACAACCAAGACAAGGGAGCGTCGTCGGCTCGTTCGAGGGCGGTGAGCCGACCCACAACATAAAGCACCACCCTCTCTCGCAGGAGGAATCCTCTAATGTCGACGAGTAACTCAATCCGGCAGGCGGTGCGCTACGCGCTGCTCACCGGCACCGTAGCAACTCTCATGACGGCACTGCCGGCAGGCGCGCAGGACCAGGCGATCGCCGAAGTAGTCGTGACGGGCAGCCGTATTCGCGTCAACGACCTCGATACGCCACGGCCGGTGGTCATGATCACGCGTGACGCCATCGAGCAGCAGGGTTTTCAGAGCGTCAGCGAAATTCTGCAGAACGTCTCGGCGGCTGGCTCGCCTGCCTTGTCGCGCGCGTCGCCGCTCTCGGCCGGTGAGAACGCCGGTGGCTCGTTCATCAGCCTGCGCGGCCTGGGCGGCACGCGCACGCTCACGCTGGTCGATGGCCAGCGCCTCGGCATCTCCACGAGCGGGTTCCAGGACATCTCCGGCATCCCGTCGGCGATGATCGAGCGCATCGAAGTGTTGAAGGACGGCGCCTCGTCGGTGTACGGATCGGACGCGATCGGCGGCGTCATCAACATCATCACCCGCAAGAAGTTCGATGGCGTCGAGGCCAACGCTTACGTCGGGCAGTACGACGACGGCGACGGAACCGTCCAGAAGTACGACTTCCTCCTCGGCTCCGTGGGAGAGCGTGGTTCGCTCACGTTGGGCGCTGAGTATGCGACCGAAGATGAGGTCCTGGCGCGCGACCGTCCGTTCTCTGCTTTCCCGCAGGGTGAAAGGCATCCGACGCGCAACTGGACCACCGTCGGTCAGTTCGGTGGATTCGTGCGCGGCACCGGCGCCGCCGCCGTTCGCATCATCCCCGGCGACGGACTCGATCCGCGCAACATTGCGAACTGGAGAAACCAGAACGTCAATACAGGAGCGACGGCAGCGGATCCTAACGGGTCGCCCGCCGACAAGAGCAACACCAATCAGCAGACTGACCTGCGCACGCCGCTGGAGCGCAAGTCCGTGTTCGTGAACGGTACGTACGATCTCTCGGAAGCTGTGCAGTTCGTGGGTAGCGTTTCCTATACGAATCGAATCAGTGAGCGGACAGTCGCCGGTTTCCCGTTTCAGGCGGCGGCGGCCAACACTCCGATGTCGATCGATAGTTACTTCAACCCGATCGGAAATCAGTCGGGTGCCGCCGCCCCGGCGGCGATCACTACCTGGTGGCGTCGCGCATGGGAACAGCCGCGCGTCTCAATTAGCGATGTGGACGCTATCCGCTTCAGTGCCGGACTGCAGGGGGACCTCGAGTTCGCCAACCGCGATTTCGCGTGGGACGTGGGTTATCTGTTCAGCAACACCCGGGCCGTTCAGTCCGCCTTCGGTAACTTGAACCTGACCTCGGTTCGCAATGCCGTAGGGCCGTCCTTCCTGAATGCACAAGGCCAGGTGCAGTGCGGTACCCCCGCTGCGCCGATCAACTTCGGCACGGCTGACGGCACCTGCACACCCTGGAATCCATTCCTGCCGTTCGGGGTCGAAGGTCCCGGTGGCTTGACGAACAACGCTACTCTGCAGCAGTACCTGTTCCAGGAGGAACACTCGAGCGGCGATACGGAAACCCAGCTGTTCACAGCCAACATCACGGGCAACATCGTGTCGCTCCCGGCCGGAGATCTCGCGTTCGCCCTGGGCTTCGAACGGCGCGAGGAGTCGGGCAAGTTCATCCCGGACGCGTTGTCGGTCACGGGCAATTCAACCAACCTGGGGGCACTCCCGACCGAGGGTGGCTACAACGTAAACGAGGTCTACGGCGAGCTGTACATTCCTGTGCTGGCCGACATTCCGGTCTTTCAGGAGTTGAACCTCGCTCTGTCGACCCGCTACTCCGATTACGACACCTTCGGTGAAACGACCAACAGCAAATTCGGTGTGGAGTGGCGGCCGATCCAGCAGGTATTGCTGCGCGGTACGTACGCAGAGGGTTTCCGGGCCCCGACGATCGCCAACCTGTTCGCCGGTGGTTCCCAGACCTTCTCGTTCTATACCGACCCGTGCGATCCGGTGTTCGGCGCAGCGGCGACCAATGCCAGTGTAGCGTCCACATGCGCAGCCGACATTGCGAACTACGCGGCCTTCCGCCAGCTCGGACAGGGCTTCCTGCCGGCGGGCGGCCCGAATACGCAGACCCCGGTAGCATTCTTCCAGGGTGCGGCGAACCCGCTGCTGGTGCCCGAGGAATCGGAATCCAAGTCGGCCGGCGTCGTCTGGACGCCGAGTTTCGTCAGCGGGCTGCAGATGAGCTTCGACTGGTGGACCATCAGGATCGACAACACCATCGTCGCGGATCTGCCCACCGACATCCTGAATGACTGCTATGTCCAGAACATCGCGGATCGCTGCTCATCTGAGTTGTTCACTCGCGATCCGACGCTGGGCTTCGTCAACACGATGAGGTTTGGCAGCCGCAACGCGGGCTTCCGGGAAGTCGAGGGATACGACTTTGACGCGAACTACAGTTTCGCGGCCGGGCGTTTTGGCGGATTCGTGTTCAACCTGCAGAGCACTTATCTCGACAGGGACGCGATCGCCACCAACAACGCCGCAGCCACGATCCCGGACGAGGACGTTGGCTTTGCGGTTCAAGCAAAGACAACGCATCGCGTGCGCGCCAATGCAAACGTGACGTGGACCCTCGGCGACTTCGGTGTGACCTGGGGTGCGCGGTTCTACTCGGGCCTGAAGGAGCGCTGCTTGAACGCGGCTCTCTTCCCCGGCGAGTGCAGCGATCCGACGTTCGTGGGTCCGACCCCGCAGCAGTCCGGTGCTCATAACCGGCTGGGCAGCAACATCTTCCATGATTTGCAGGTGCGTTGGAACACGCCTTGGAACGGCACATTGGCATTCGGCGCGAACAACGTGTTCGAGCATTTCGGACAGCCGATGTACTCGCAGCCGAACGCGAACGTTTCCTATAACGGTGAGTTCGACATCGGTCGCTTCGTCTATGCCCGTTACCGGCAGGACTTCGGCGGCAAATAAGCCAGGAGATCGAGAAGCCGCGAGTGAGAAATCGCTCGCGGTACTCGTTTGACGATGCCCCTCTTCGGAGGGGCATCTTTTTTCTGCGACTGTTTACTCGACGGTGACGGACTTCGCGAGATTGCGCGGCTGATCGACGTCGGTGCCGCGCAGGATCGCGCAGTGATACGCCAGCAGCTGCAGCGGCACGGTGTAGACCGCCGATGCTTGAAAGTGGCTCACGTGCTTCGGCATCGTGATGACCGTGACACCCTCGGACGACTGAATCCCCGACTCCGGATCGGCGAACACATAGAGCTCGCCGCCGCGCGCACGCACTTCCTGCAGATTCGACTTCAGCTTCTCCAGCAGGTCGTTGTTCGGCGCGACCGTCACGACGGGCATGTCCGCGTCGACCAGCGCCAGCGGGCCGTGCTTGAGCTCGCCCGCCGGATACGCCTCGGCGTGGATGTAGGAGATCTCCTTGAGCTTCAGCGCGCCTTCCATCGCGATCGGATGCATCTGACCGCGGCCGAGGAACAGCGCGTGATGCTTGTCCGCGAAGCGCTTCGCCAGCTCGCGGATCTGGCCGTCGAGATGCAGAGTCTTCTCGATCAGCCCGGGAATCTCGATCAGCCGCTGCACCAGTCCGCGCTCGCGCTCCGCGTCCGTTCCGTTGAACTTGGCGAGCGCGACTACCAGCATGCCGAGCGCCGCCAGCTGCGTGGTGAAGGCCTTGGTCGAAGCGACGCCGATCTCCGGGCCGGCGCGCGTCAGCAGCACCAGCTCCGATTCCCGCACCAGCGAGCTCTCCGGCACGTTGCAGATCGAGAGGCTCGACAGGTAACCGGACTGCTTGGCCATGCGCAGCGCGGCGAGCGTGTCAGCCGTCTCGCCGGACTGCGAGATCGTGACGAACAGCGTGTTCTTCGGCACGACGGGATTGCGATAGCGATACTCGCTCGCGATCTCGACCCAGCACGGCAGGCGCGCGATCTGCTCGATGTAGTACTTGGCGACAGCGCCGGCGTGATAGCTCGTGCCGCAGGCGACGATCTGTACAGCTTCGGTGCGACGGAACACTTCGGTGGCGAGCGGCCCGAACGCAGCTTCCAGAAGCTTGCCGCCGGCGACGCGCTCTTCGAGCGTCTGCGCGATGGCGCGCGGTTGCTCGTGAATTTCCTTGAGCATGTAGTGGGCGTAGTCGCCCTTCTCCGCCGCGTCTGCAGACAGCGAGCTCTGCTTCACGGGGCGCTGTGCAGTGTTGCCTTCGCTGTCGAGGATGCGCACGCCCTGGCGGCGAATTTCCGCGACGTCACCTTCCTCGAGGAAAATGAACTGGCGCGTCACCGGCAGCAGCGCCGAGACGTCCGAGGCGACGAAGTTCTCGTTGTTGCCGACGCCGATCACGACCGGGCAACCGGCGCGCGCCAGCACGATCGTGTCGGGAGTGTCCTGCGACAACACCGCGAGCGCATACGCGCCTTCGAGCTCCGCAACGGTCGCGCGCACCGCGCGGAACACGTCGCCGAGCTTCTGCTTGTGATAGTGAATGCGATGCGCGATCACTTCGGTGTCGGTCTCCGAGGTGAAGGTGTAGCCGAGCTTGGTGAGCTCTTCGCGCAGCTCCTCGTGGTTCTCGATGATGCCGTTGTGAACGATCGCGATGCCGTCGCGCGAGATGTGCGGATGCGCGTTGCGCTCGGAGGGCACGCCGTGCGTCGCCCAGCGCGTATGCGCGATGCCGAGATGGCCGGCGACCGGCGAGTCGTTCAGCGCTTCCTGCAGCATCCTGACCTTGCCGACGGTGCGCAGGCGGCGAACCTCGCCGCTGCCATTCATGATGGCCAGGCCGGCCGAGTCGTAACCGCGGTATTCGAGACGGCGCAGGCCTTCGATCAGGATGGGAACGATGTTTCGATCAGCGATCGCGCCGACGATTCCGCACATGAATGACCCCTGGGCCCGGATTTCGAAGCGCGCATTGTACGCCTGCAGGGCAGGGAAAAAGCGCAGCGGATCACGGTCTTAAGGGCAGGCGTCAGGCTAAAGCCTGACCCACAGGGCCTCGCGTTGTGGGTCAGGCTTCAGCCTGACTCTTCATTTCTTCTTTTCCGGCCGTTTCCAGCCGTCGAGCGTGACCTGCTTGGCGCGGGCGATGGTCAGCTTGCCGGGCGGGGCGTCCTTCGTGATCGTCGAGCCGGCGCCCGTATTCGCGTCCGCGCCGACTTTCACCGGAGCGACCAGCATCGAGCCCGAGCCGACGAACGCGCCGTCGCCGATCTCGGTCCGCCACTTGTTGGCGCCGTCGTAGTTCACGGTGACGGTTCCCGCGCCGACGTTCACCTTGCGACCGACGGTCGCATCGCCGAGGTACGTGAGGTGGTTGGCTTTGCTGCCGGCCCCGATCTCGCTCTTCTTCACCTCGACGAAGTTGCCGATGTGCACTTCGTCGTGCAGCACGCTTTCGGGCCGCAGGCGCGCGAACGGGCCGATCGAGCACTTCGCGCCGATCGCGGTGCGATCGATGACGCAGTTCGGATGCACCTCGGTATCCGCGCCGATGCGGCAATCCTTGAGGTAGCAATTCGGGCCGATGCGCACGCGGTCGCCGAGCTCGACGGTGCCGACCATGACGACGTTGACGTCGATGAACACATCGCGCCCGACGCTGACCGGGCCGCGGATGTCGATGCGCGCGGGATCGGCAAGGGTGACGCCTTCCAGCATCAGCGCATTGGCGCGCTCGGCGCGCAATGCGGCCTCGAGTTTCGCCAGCTGCACTTTGTCGTTCACGCCCAGCACCTCCGCCTCGGTCGGGGAAATCACCGCGTTCACTTTCATGCCGGCGCGCGCGGCCATCACGATCACGTCGGTCAGATAGTATTCGCCCTGCGCGTTGTCGTTCTTCAATGCCGCGAGCCACGAGCGCAGCGAGCGCGCCGGCGCGATCATCAGCCCGGTGTTGATCTCGGGGATCGCGCGCTCCTTGGTGTTGGCATCCTTCTCTTCGACGATGCGCACGACGTTGCCGGCGTTGTCGCGGACGATGCGGCCGTACCCCTTCGGATCATCGAGCACGACCGTCAGCACCCCGAATCCCTGAGCACCGGCATGCTCGATCAACTGTTGCAGCGTCGACGCGCGCACCAGCGGAACGTCGCCGAACAGAATCATCACCTGGTGATCGTCGGGAATTGCCGGGATGGCCTGCGCGACGGCGTGACCTGTGCCGAGCTGTTCAGCCTGCAGCACCCAGTTGACCGGTTCGCTCGCGAGCGCCGTCTTGACCTGCTCGCCGCCGTGTCCGTGCACGACGTGGATAGTGTCGGCGCGCAACGCTTTTGCGGTCGCGATGACGTGAGCGAGCATCGGCTGGCCCGCCAAAGGCTGCAGCACCTTCGGCAGGTTGGACTTCATCCGTTTGCCCTGGCCCGCGGCCAGGATGACGATGGAAAGCGGCATGCGTCAGTGTAGGTCGGGCTTTAGCCCGACAACAACCCGGCCTACTGCTTGAGCTTGCGCAGCTTCTCGATGGCGCGGATCTGCGCGGCGGCGCGGGCCAGCTCGGCCTGGGCTTCGGCGAGCTCGATCGCCGAGCCGCGGTTGCGCAGCGCTTCTTCCGCCCGCTGCTTCGCCTGCAGCGCCGCGGCCTCGTCGAGGTCGTGGGCGCGCAGCGCCGTGTCCGCGAGCACGGTCACGAGGTGCGGCTGGATCTCGATGGCGCCGCCGGAAACGTAGAAGAACTGCTCAGCGCCCTCCGGCGTCTGCACGCGGACTTCGCCCGGCTTGAGCGTCGTCAGGAGCGGCGCGTGGCGCGGGGCGATGCCGATATCGCCCATGATCGCCGGCACGAACACCATCGAGGCTTCGCCCGAGAAGATCTCGCCTTCGGCGCTCACGATATCGACGTGGATCGTGGCCATGGTTATTGCAGCGTCTTCGCCTTCGCGACCGCTTCCTCGATATCGCCGACCATGTAGAACGCCTGCTCCGGCAGGTGATCGTAGTCGCCGGCGAGAATGCCCTTGAAGCCGCGGATCGTGTCCTTCAGCGACACGATCTTGCCGTCCTGGCCGGTGAACACCTTGGCGACGTTGAACGGCTGCGACAGGAAGCGCTGGATCTTGCGCGCGCGCGACACGCTGCGCTTGTCTTCTTCCGACAGCTCATCCATGCCCAGGATCGCGATGATGTCCTGCAGCTCCTTGTACCGCTGCAGCACGGCCTGCACGCCGCGCGCGGTGTTGTAGTGCTCTTCGCCGACCACCAGCGGATCGAGCTGGCGGCTGGTCGAGTCGAGCGGGTTCACCGCCGGATAAATGCCGAGCGAGGCAATCTGGCGGTCGAGCACGACGGTCGCATCGAGGTGCGCGAAGGTCGTGGCCGGCGACGGGTCGGTGAGGTCGTCCGCGGGCACGTACACGGCCTGAATGGACGTGATCGAGCCGGTCTTCGTGGAGGTGATGCGTTCCTGCAGCACGCCCATCTCTTCGGCGAGCGTCGGCTGGTAACCGACCGCCGAGGGCATGCGCCCGAGCAGCGCGGACACTTCGGTGCCGGCGAGCGTGTAACGGTAGATGTTGTCGATGAACAGCAGCACGTCGCGGCCTTTGCCGGACTCGGTCTTCTCGTCGCGGAAGTACTCGGCCATCGTCAAGCCCGTGAGCGCGACGCGCAGGCGGTTACCCGGCGGCTCGTTCATCTGCCCGTACACCATCGCGACCTTCGACTTCGACAGGTCCTTCGCGTCGATGACGCCCGCGTCCATCATCTCGTGATAGAAGTCGTTGCCCTCGCGCGTGCGCTCGCCGACGCCGGCGAACACCGACAGACCCGCGTGCTGTTTCGCGATGTTGTTGATGAGCTCGAGCATGTTGACGGTCTTGCCGACGCCGGCGCCGCCGAACAAACCGATCTTGCCGCCTTTCGCGAACGGAATGAGCAGGTCGATGACCTTGATGCCGGTGACCAGCAGCTCCTGGCCGCCGGCCTGCTCCTCATAGGACGGCGCCGGGCGATGGATCGGCAGGAATTCCTTCGCCAGCACCGGGCCCTTCTCGTCCTGCGGCGCGCCGAGCACGTCCATGATGCGACCGAGCGTCGCGTTGCCGACCGGCACGGAGATCGGACCGCCGGTGGCCTTCACTTTCAGGCCACGCTTCAGGCCTTCCGAAACGCCCATCGCGATGGTGCGCACGACGCCGTCGCCGAGCTGCTGCTGCACTTCGAGCGTGAGGTCCACGTCCTCGAGCTTGAGCGCCTCGTACACGTTCGGGATGTGCTCGCGCGGAAACTGCACGTCGATGACCGCGCCGATGATTTGCACGATCTTGCCGGTAGACACTGGAGCGGTAGACATCAGTATTCCTCGTTCTCTTAAACAGCTGCGGCGCCGCCGACGATCTCGCTGATCTCTTTCGTGATCGCGGCCTGGCGCGCCTTGTTGTAGATCAGCTGCAATTCTTCGATCAGCTTGCCGGCGTTGTCGGTCGCGCTCTTCATCGCGACCATGCGGGCCGCCATCTCGCAGGCGACGTTCTCGACGGCGCCCTGGTAGACCTGCGACTCGATGTAGCGCATCAGCACGCCCTCGAGCAGCTCGGCCGCGGACGGCTCGTAGATGTAATCCCACATCTTCTGCAGCTTGTCCTCGTCCTCGGTGACGACCGGCAGGAGCTGCCGCACGATCGGCTTCTGGCTCATCGTGTTGACGAACTCGTTGTGCACCAGGAACACGTGATCGAGCTTGCCGTCCTTGTACAGGTCGAGCATCACCTTGATCGTGCCGATCAGGTCCGCAACGTGCGGACGATCGCCGAGGTGGGTGACCGTCGCGAGCGTCTGCGCGCCGCCGAGCCGGCGGAAGAACTGCACGCCCTTCGAGCCGATCAGGCACAGCGAAATCTGCGCGCCGCGGTTCTGCCACTCGCGCATCGCAGACAGCGTGTGCTTGAACAGGTTCACGTTCAGGCCGCCCGCCAAGCCGCGATCCGTGGTGATCACGATGAAGCCGACGGACTTCGCCTCGCGCTCGACGAGGTAGGGATGCTTGAAATCCGGGTTCGCCTTGCGCAGATGGCCGATGACGCGGCGGATGCGCTGCGCATACGGACGCGTGGCGCGCATGCGCTCCTGCGCCTTGCGCATCTTGCTGGCGGCGACCATCTCCATCGCCTTGGTGATTTTCTGCGTGCTCTTGAAGCTCGCGATCTTCACCCGGATTTCTTTGACGCTGGGCATGGCTTCAGTACGTTCCGGTACTGGCGAACTCTTCGGAGATCTTCTTCAGCGTCGCCTCGTTCTCCGGGTTCAGGACCGGGTTGGCGTTGAGCCCGTCCATCTGCGCCTTGTAGTTGGTCTTGGCGAAGGCCTGCAGACCGGCCTCGAACGCACCGACTTTCTTCAGCTCCACCTTGTCCATGTAGCCGTTGTTGACGGCGTAGATCGACAGCGCCATTTCCGCGACCGACATCGGCGCGTACTGCTTCTGCTTCATCATCTCGGTGACGCGCTGGCCGCGCTCGAGCTGCTTGCGGGTCGACTTCGTCGAGATCGGAGGCGAACTGCGAGAACGCCGCGAGCTCGCGGTATTGCGCCAGCGACAGCTTGATGCCGCCCGACAGCTTGGAGATGAGCTTGGTCTGCGCGGCGCCGCCGACGCGCGACACCGAGACGCCGGCATTCATGGCCGGACGGATGCCGGCATTGAACAGGTCGCCTTCGAGGAAGATCTGGCCGTCGGTGATCGAGATGACGTTGGTCGGCACGAACGCGGTCACGTCGCCCGCCTGCGTCTCGATGATCGGCAGTCCGGTCAACGAGCCGGTCTTGCCCTTGACCTTGCCGCCGGTTTTCTTCTCGACGTATTCCTCGTTGACGCGCGCCGAGCGCTCCAGCAGGCGCGAGTGCAGGTAGAACACGTCGCCCGGATACGCTTCGCGGCCCGGCGGACGGCGCAGCAGCAGCGACATCTGCCGATAGGCCCAGGCCTGCTTGGTGAGATCGTCGTAAATGATCAGCGCGTCTTCACCGCGGTCCATGAAGAACTCGCCCATCGCACAGCCGGAGTACGGCGCGAGATACTGCATCGATGCAGGCACCGAGGCCGAGGCGGCGACGATGATCGTGTGCTTCATCGCGTCGTGCTCTTCGAGCTTGCGCACGACGTTGGCGATCGAGCTCTGCTTCTGGCCGATCGCGACGTAGATGCACTTAATGCCGCTCGACTTCTGATTGATGATCGTGTCGATCGCGAGCGCGGTCTTGCCGGTCTGCCGGTCGCCGATGATCAGCTCGCGCTGGCCGCGGCCGATCGGCACCATCGAGTCGACGGCCTTGTAGCCGGTCTGCACCGGCTGGCTCACCGACTTGCGGAACACCACGCCGGGCGCGACGCGCTCGATCGGCGAGTTGTGATCCGCCTTGATCGGGCCCTTGCCGTCGATCGGCTTGCCGAGCGAGTCGACCACGCGGCCGAGCAGGCCCTCGCCGACCGGCACTTCGAGAATGCGGCCGGTGGTCTTGACCGTGTCGCCTTCGGTGATGTGCTTGTACTCGCCGAGCACCACCGCGCCGACCGAGTCCTGCTCCAGGTTCAGAGCCAGGCCGAAGCTGCCGCCCGGAAACTCCAGCATCTCGCCGTACTTCACGTCGGCGAGGCCGTGAATGCGCACGATGCCATCGGTGACGGTCACGACCGTGCCGATGTTGCGCTCTTCGGAGGCGCTCGCGAACTTCTCGATGCGCGCCTTGATCAGATCGCTGATTTCGGAGGCTTTGATTGCCATGGTTCCACTATCCTCTAATGCATGATCTGCGACGCGAGCCGCTCGAGCCGTGCTTTGAGCGAGCCGTCGATGACGAAGTCGCCGGCGCGCACGACCGCGCCGCCGATCAGCGCCGCATCGACCGCGCAATGCAGGCGCACTTCACGCTTCAACCGTTTCTTGAGCGCCGCGGCCAGCCGCGTGCGTTGTGCCTCGTCCAGCTGCACGGCCGAGGTGACGTGCACGTCGGTGACGTTCTCGATTTCCGCGCGCAGCTCCTCGTACATCGCCGCGACCTGCGGCAGCACGGCGAGCCGGCGGTTCTGCGCGAGCGTGTTCAGAAAATTGCGGCCGTGCTCATCCGCCCCGCTCGCTTCGGCTATGAGCTCGACGAGATCCGCCGGCTGCACACGCGGGCTCGACAGCAGCTTCACCACGCGCTCGTCGGCGACCGTCGTCGCCGCAGCAGCGAGCATCTGCGACCAGTTCGCAAGCCCGTTGCTCTCGCGCGCGGCCTCGAACGCGGCCTTGGCGTAAGGTCTGGCGAGTGTGACTTTCTCGACCATGCGGTACGCGCCTTAGCCCCGCTCGATTTCGAGCGCGAGCTTGTCCAGCAGGTCGGCGTGCGCCTTGGCGTCGATCTCGCGACCGAGGAGCTTGCCCGCGCCGGCGACCGCGATCAGCGCGACCTCGCGACGCAACTGCTCACGCGCGCGATTGGATTCGAGCGTCACCTCGTTGCGTGCATCGGCCAGCAGCCGCTGACCCTCCGCGATCGCGGTGCCGCGCGCCTCCTCGACCACCTCGTTCGAGCGGCGGTTGGCCTGCTCGACGATCTTGTTCGCCTGCACGCGCGCTTCCTTGATGATGTCGGTCGCGCTCGCCTTCGCTTCCGCGAGGCTCTTCTCGGCTTTCTCGGCCGAGATCAGCCCGTCGGCGATCTTGCGCTGGCGCGCCTCGATGGCAGCGATCAGCGGCGGCCACACGAACTTCATCGTGACCCAGCCGAGGATCAGGAACACCAGCGACTGGATGATCAGCGTTGCATTGAGATTCATGGAACGATCAGCCTCGCTCTAACCGTGGCCCGGTACGCCTACTGGACGAACGGATTGGCCGTTGCGAACCACAGCGCGATGCCGACGCCGATGATGAACGACGCGTCGATCAGGCCGAGCAGCAGGAAGACTTTCGTCTGCAGCGTGTTCATGAGCTCCGGCTGGCGCGCGGAAGCTTCGATGTACTTGCCCGACATGATGCCCACGCCGATGCACGCGCCGAGCGCGCCGATACCGATGATCAGGCCACAGGCCAGTGCAACAAAACCGACGTCCGTCATGTGTGTTCTCCGAGGTTGAAGCGAAATCTTGCGAGTGACATCAATGGTGCTCGTGCGCCTGGCCGATGTAGACCAGCGTCAGCATCATGAAAATGAACGCCTGCAGCAGCACGATCAGGATGTGGAAGATCGCCCAGGCCGTGCCGGTGATCAGGTGCATCACGACACCGACCACGGTGAGGCTGCCGCCCAGGCCGGCGATCAGGAAGAAGATGAGCTCGCCAGCATACATGTTGCCGTACAGGCGCATGCCGTGCGAGAGAGTGCGGCCGACGTACTCGACGATGTTCATGCCGAGGTTGGCGGCAGCGAGCAGCAGGGCGCCGATCCAGGTGAGCGGATTGGCGGACAGCTTCACCATGCCGAACGGCGCCGTGACCAGCTCGTGCGCCCAGCCGGCGGGCCCCTTGATCTTGAGGCTGTAGTAGAAGACCAGGAGCAGCGTGCCGACGGCCATGCCGAGCGTGGCGTTGATGTCGGCGGTGGGCAGCGGCCGCAGGTATTCGACGCCCGCCACCTTGTGAGCAGCGGACGGCAGCCAGTCGACCGGCAGCAGGTCGATCGCGTTCATCAGCGTGACCCAGGCAAACACGGTGAGCGCCAACGGCGCGATGTAAGTCAGCTTGCCCTTGACCAGCGTCTTGGCCTGCTCGTCGACCATCTCCACGAGCATCTCGATCGCGGACTGGAACTTGCCGGGCACTCCGGCGGTGGCTCGCCGCGCGGCGAGCCCGAAGGCGAGCAGCACGATTGCGGCGCAAAGCAGCGAGAAGAACAGCGTGTCCCAGTGAACGACGGAGATATCGAACAGGCCGGACTGCTTGTCGCTGGCGAGATGGGTCAAATGATGAGCGATGTACCCGGACAGTCCGCCGCCGCCGTGGTCACCGCCGCTTTCACTTGCCATCAGCGTCATTCGCATACTTCTTCCCGACCACAAACCACGCCCAGTAGGCCACCATCGCGCCGAACAGGCCCGCCAGCACGAACAGCGGCGTGAGGGCCTTCGATCGCAGCGCAATCACCAGCAGGCTGACGGTCACGACGACCTTGAACAGCCACCCTGCGAAAAAACTGATCGCGCTCAGTCGCACGCCATACGTCAGGCTGTGCTTGAACAGCACCAACGCCATGTACAGCGTCCAGACCAAGCCGATGCCGCCGCCCACCAGCGCCGACACCGCAGCTTTCATACCGAGCGTCACCGCAAATATTGTGGCGAGCGCCCCGATCCACAACGCTTGCCACAGCAGTATTCGTACTGACTGCCGCGCGGCAGTCGCAAGAGCGTTGGTACTCCCGGACAACAAAAATGCCACCGTGCTTGCTTACCGGGCGATCGGCACGTGTGGCATTCGTTCAACCGAAGAAAATGCCAGCCGGATCGTTCGCCCGGCCGGAAAAGGCGGCGCATTATACGCAGCGATTTGCGCTGCTTCAACAAAGACATAAGACGCGGTTGGCGTCCTACAGACGGTAGCGGACCTTGATCAGGAACTGATCCGCGTCCCGCACATCGGTCATATCGCCGAACAGGCCGCCGACGCCGCGGTCGTCATCGCTCAACAGGTTGAAGCCGCCGCGTGCATACACGAGGAACAGCTCGGAGAGCGGGCCGATTTCGTAGCGGTAGCGCACCTGCAGGCCGAGGTTGTTCACGGTGAACGGCGCCAACGGCTGCGCCACCTCGAAAAGCCGCCCGCCGGCGTCGGTCCGGTAGGCAGCACGAGCTTCCGCATCGATACCGATCCACTGCCATTTCACCCGCAGCTCGTGCCGCGGCGCCGGGATCCAGTCGGCGCGCAAGGCGAAATCCAGGCGCTCGCCGCGGTACGAGCCGAACAGGTTGCCGCCTTCCCACAGCAGCCAGTCGTCGAAGTAGTAGGGCAGCAGGTCGAGCAGCATCGTCAGCTTCTCTGTCGGGTACCAGGCGGTCGTCAGCTGCAGACGGCCGGTGTAATCCCGCACGCCCTGCTGGTAGGCATACGCGCCCATCGTGATCTGCCAGTCGCCGAATCGTGGCGAGACAGCGTCGATATAGCCGTGCACGCGGTCGTCGAACTCGACCGGCCCGTTGCCGCGTGAGATCAGATCGTCGATGCCACTCGTGAGGTAGCGCAGCTCGCCATACACCAGCCAGTTACTCGCGTACTGGACGGTGCGCGACAGCTGCAGGCGCGACTGCAGACGCTGACCGAGCTCGTTCTCGCGGTAGTACGCGTACAGGCGCTGGCTCTCGCCGTTGATGCGCGGGTCGGCGGCGCCGACGATGCGACGATTCGTCTCCCACTCGACCTGCCGCAGCGAGTTGCGCTCCATGTAGCCGAGGTCGTTCAGATCGAACCGGTCGTCGATGTACAGGAGCTTGAGCGTGTGCGTGAGCGGCGCTGAGCGGTTGAAGTCCGTCTGCAGCCAGCCCTGGTAGCCGTCGGTGCTGGCGCCGGCCTGGCTGATGTCGGAGCGAATGACCTGTCCCGACACGCGCCACCAGTCGTTGGGCGTCAGCTCGTAGTCGATCGCGTTCACCGAGGCGTCGCGATCCAGCAGCGGGTGATCGGTCCAGGTGCCCAGGTAACCGACGCGTGCGTGCTCGAACGGCAGCGCCACACGCGCGGCCGAGAACAGGCGGCCGAAGTCATCGCGGTAGTCGCGCTCCTGGGCCATGAACGCGCCGTAGATCAGCGAATTCGCGGTACCGGTGAGCTTGAAGGCGACGTCGATGTCGGAGGAGCCCGCGCTGAAATCGTCCGGCGCGGCGCCGATGCGGCGCGTGTAGATGAGCTGGCCGTTCGCCGGCGTGCGCAGATCGAAGATGCCCTGGTTCTCCGTGAAGAACGGCCGCTTGTCGGTGAACACGGTCTCGATCGCCGAGAAGTCGACCACCAGCTCGTCGCTCTCCACCTGGCCGAAGTCGGGATTGATGGTCGCGGCGAGCCGCAGGTTCTGCGACGGCTTCCAGGTGATGTCCGCGCCAGCCTTGAACTGCGTGTGGTCGTTCACCAGGTCCGAGCGCGCGGTCGCGTACGGCACGAAGTCGAAAGTCGCGGCCGACTCGTACTGCGAGACCGTGAAGCGGCGAAAGTCGGAGAGAAACACCTCCGAATCGCTGCTGATGCCGGGGCACGCGTAACGCTCGCCGCGCTCGAACAGGTAGCGGCTCGCGTAGACGCCGATCGTGCGAGTGTCGGCGCCCGATTGGCGCATGCTGATGCTCGACCACGGCACCAGCATCTCCACGAACCACTGGTCTGCGCTTTCGCGCACGGCGTGCTGCCACGTCCCGTCCCAGTCGCGGTCGAACTTGTTCTGATTCGTCACCAGCCCGTCGCGCACGCCGCCGCCGAGCGCGACTGCGAACTCGTAGCCGATCTGTGCGTTGGCGTCGAAGTCGACGACCAGCCCGACGGTATCGCCGATGAAAGCCTCTGCGTCGCGCGGTGTACGCGGCTTGATGCGCCGCTCTTGCGGCGGCTGATCGACGATGAACGCCGCGGCCAGCCCGTGCTCGGTGGAAAGAATGCGCACGTCGTTGCGATAGCGCGGCTCGTCACGCGCGAACGGCACCGTGCGGCGCCAGTCCTCGCAGCGGATCGCGTTTTCCCACTCGGATTCGTCGATGCGACCGTCAACGACGATTGCGGCGTGCGCCGGCAGGGCGGCGAAGCACAGCAGCGACACGGCCCGCAGGAAACTCCAGCCTCCGTGCACCGGGAGCATGGCTGATCATCCCATGCGGTCAGCGTATATGGTCGAGAATACCGTCGAGCTCGTCGAGCGTGTGGTAGCTGATGACGAGTTTGCCCTTGCCCGAGGTCGTGTGTTGCACGGCGACCTTCGCACCCAACTTTTCGCTCAGCTCGCTTTCGAGCTTGCGAATGTTCGCATCGACGCGCGGCGCGCTCTCTGCGGCCGCGGACTGCGGCTGCGCAGTCAGGCGCTTGACCAGCGCTTCGGTCTCGCGCACCGACAGATTCTTCTTCGCGACCAGCGCGCCGACTTCGGCTTGCTGCCGCTTCGTCTCGAGCGCGAGCAGTGCGCGCGCGTGCCCCATCTCCAGCTCGCGATGCTCCACCAGCGCCTTCACCTCGTCGGTGAGCTCCAGCAGGCGCAGCAGATTGGACACGGCAGCGCGCGAGCGACCGACCGCTTCGGCGGCGGTCGCGTGGGTCATGTCGAACTCGGTGATCAGGCGATCGAGCGCGCGCGCTTCTTCGAGCGGATTCAGATTCTCGCGCTGGATGTTCTCGATGAGCGCCATCGCGATCGCGGCTTCGTCGGGCACGTGACGCACGACGGCCGGAATCTCGTGCAGGCCGGCGAGCTGCGCAGCGCGCCAGCGGCGCTCGCCCGCAATGATCTCGTAGCGCGTGTGGCCCGTGCCGCCCGCTGAATCGAGCGGACGCACGACGATCGGCTGCACCACGCCCTGCGCTTTGATCGAATCGGCCAGCTCCTGCAGCGTCTCCGGGCGCATGTCGATGCGCGGCTGATATTTGCCGCGCTGGAGCAGGTCCACCGGCAGCTTCAGCATCTGGTCGTCGGTATGCAGCTTGGTGACGACTGCGGACTCATCGTCGGGCTCGGGCTGACCGAGCAGCGCGCCCAGTCCGCGTCCGAGGCTTCGTCGTTTCGTCGTCGCCATGGTTGCCATTCTTGTTCGCGAGCCGTGTGCGTTGAGGGGAGCGATAGTAGTGGACTGCAGCCGGCCTGCGCACTAGGGCCGTCCCTGCAAGCGCCCAAATCTCCCCCGCCGTCCGAAATTCTACTGCGATTGCCGGCTACTGAGCGACCGCATCCGCGCTCGCGGCCGCGACCGCGAAGTCGCCTTCTTCGCGCCGGATCATCTCCCCGGCGAGCGCCAGGTAAGCGAGCGCGCCGCGCGATTCGCGGTCGTAGTGCAATGCCGGCTTGCCGTAGCTCGGCGCTTCCGCCAGCCGCACGTTGCGCGGGATGATGGTGCGGAACACTTTGTCGCGGAAGTGCTCGATCAGCTGCGCCGAGACTTCGTTGGCCAGGTTGTTACGCGGATCGAACATCGTGCGCAGGATGCCGTCGATCTCCAGAGCCGGGTTCGGGCCGGCCTTGATCTGTTGGATCGTGTCGACGAGCGCAGTGAGCCCCTCGAGCGCGTAGTACTCGCACTGCATGGGAATGAGCACGCCTTCGGCGGCGACCAGCGCATTGACCGTGAGCATGTTGAGCGCCGGCGGACAGTCGATCAGCACGATGTCGAACTGCTCGCGCACCGGCTGCAGCGCGTCGCGCAGGCGCGATTCGCAGCCCGGCTTGCCCATGAGCTGCACTTCGGCTGCGACCAGGTCCTGGTTCGAGGGCATCAGCTTGAACGGCGCGTACTCGAGATCCAGCAGCGCTTCGGCCGCTGTGCAGTCGCCGAGGAGAACGTCGACCGTGGAGCGCTCGACGGTGCGCTTGTCGACACCGCAACCCATCGTCGCGTTGCCCTGCGGGTCGATATCGATGAGCAGCACGCGCCGCTTGGTCGCGGCAAGCGACGCAGCGAGATTGACGCTCGTGGTCGTCTTCCCGACGCCGCCTTTCTGATTGGTGATGGCGAGAATGCGGTGCATGACTGAAGCGGACGAGTGACTCCCGGCCTCAGGCTCTGTCGTGGCTGCGGCAGAGTTCCACAAGATGCCGCTGCTCGTCCAGACCTGGGATGTTAAGTCGATGGACTGCGGCGAGTTTCCATCCGTTGGGAATGTGCTGCAGCTCATCTGTGGGATAGCGGCCTTTCATCGCAAGTAGTCGCCCACCGCCGACACATAGATGTCCGGACCACGTCACGAACGTCTCGATCGGCCCGACGGCGCGCGACACCACGGCGTCGAAGCGCTCCTTCGGACGATAATTCTCCGCGCGCGTATGCACGGTTTGCACGTTGCGCAAGCCGAGCGTCTGCGCCGCGTGCTCGACGAACTTGAGCTTCTTCGCAGTCGAATCGAGCAACATGAAGTTGTGCTCGGGCAACGCGACGGCGAGCGGCAGGCCGGGAAAGCCGGCGCCGGTGCCGATATCCACGACGTTGGCGCCGCGCAGGTAGCTGTGCAGGGAGAGACTGTCGAGCAGATGCTTGGTGATCTGCTGGCTGCGCTCGCGGATCGCGGTGAGATTCATCCGCTGGTTCCAGTCGTCCAGCGCGTCGAGCAAGCGCAGCAGCTGGTCTGCTTGCGCAGAGCTCAGCGGGATGCCGAGCTGCGCGGCGCCTGACATCAGGACGTCGAGTGACACGTCAACCGATCTTGACCACCGCGCGTCCGGTGACCGCACCTTTGACGTACGGCTCGAACGCCTGCGGCAGCTCGTCGAGGCTCACCGTGCGCGTGACGATCTTGTCCAGGTGACGCGGCTTCAGGTCGCTCGCGAGGCGCTGCCACACGGCCAGCCGCAGCGGCCGCGGTGTGAATACGGAGTTGATGCCGAGCAGATTCACGCCGCGCAGGATGAACGGCACGACGGTCGTCTTCAGCTCCGCGCTCGCAGCCAGGCCGATGCTGGCGATGTTGCCCCAGAAGTTCGTAGTGCGCGTCAGCCACGCGAGCACGTCACCGCCGAGATTGTCGATGGCGCCGGCCCACTGTGCTTCTTCGAGCGGCCGCGAGCCGAGATTGAGTCCCTCGCGCAACAGGACGCGGGCTGCACCCAGCTGCTCGAGATACTCAGTCGCAGATTTCTTGCCGGTGAGCGCCGCGACCTTGTAGCCGCGACCCGCGAGCATGTCGATTGCCAGGCTGCCGACGCCGCCGGTCGCGCCGGTCACGACGATCTCGCCGCCCTCGGGTCGCTGGCCGTTCTGTTCCATGCGATGAATCGCGAGCGCCGCGGTGTAACCCGCGGTGCCGATCGCCATGCATTGGAACTCGTCCAGGCCCGCCGGGATCGGCACGACCCAGTCGCCCTGCACGCGCGCGTATTCGGCATAACCGCCGTCGTGCGTCTCGGACAGGCCGCAGCCGTTCACCAGGACTTTCTGCCCGGGCTTGAATTCGGAGTTCTGCGAGGAGACGACTTCGCCGGCGAAGTCGATGCCGCCCACCAGCGGGTACTTGCGCAGGATCTTGCCGGCGCCGGTCGCCGCGAGGGCGTCCTTGTAGTTGATCGTCGAGTAGCCGACCTTGACGACGACTTCGCCCGGACCGAGATCGTCCAGGCCGATCGTCTCCAGGCGTGCGACGACCTTGCCGCCTTCCTGGTGAATGCGGAATGCGCGGAAGCTATTCACTGTCGCGGACGCACTTGCCTTGCTCGCGCAGCACGTCGGTGCTGCACAGACCCTGCTGCCGGCCGAAGAACTGGCCGAGCGCCTCGAAGTCCTTCGCGTCGATGCCGGCGATGATGCCGGCCATGATCGGGTTCTTGCGCTTGCCGCTCTTGTATTCCTGCAGCGCGTGCACCAGGTAGTCCGCGTACTGCCCGGCGAGGATCGGGTAGTCGGGCCCAAGGGCCTTCGCGCCGTCGGAGCCGTGGCAGGCCACGCAGGTCTGCGCGGCCGGCGGCGGCGTGCCGATGACCTGTTTGTTCGGCTGCACGACTTCGCTTTGCAGGTACGCGGCGATGTCGGCGCGATCCTGGTCGGAAAGCGTCGCGGCTTGCGAGTGCATGGTCTGGTGCGAGCGGTCGCCGCGGGCGTAGGCGTCCAGGGCGTTGATCAAGTACAGAGCGTTCTGGCCGCCGAGCTTCGGCACGCTGTAGTTCGGGAAGGCATTCTTGTAGTCCGGGACGCCGTGGCAGCCGTGGCAGGTATAGGCGAGGACCTTGCCGCGCTTGGCATCGCCTTCGGCGCCCGCATCCGCAACCGCCGCCAGGAGCCCGATCGCGACCCAGCCCGCGAACATGACTGCTCGCCCCTTCATATCCGCTCCCGTTTCATGCAGGGCGCGCATGGTACAGGAACTGCAACTTCCGCTGTATACTGCCCAACCCGCTTTTCCCGATCCGAAGGTTTTCGCTCATGGCCCGTATCACCGTCGAGGATTGTCTGCATCAGGTGCCGAACCTGTTCCAACTGGTGCTGGTTGCCGCCAAGCGCGCGCGCAAGCTGGCCAATGGCGCCGAAGCGACGGTGGATTGGGAGAACGACAAGGCGACCGTCGTGGCGTTGCGAGAAATCGCTGCCGGCCACATCGGCCCTGAGATTCTCGAAGAAGCCGAGCGACCGCAGGCCGATGCGATGCCGGAAATGGAGATGTCCGGCGAGCTGCGCGCCCCGCACCTCGGATTGGGAGACTAAGCGCTTCCCACCCCGCCGGCTTTGGCAGCACGCCAATGGACTATGCGTCTTCCATCCTGGGGTTGCTGCCGACTGGAAGACGCTCGATCGGCATCACCCAGCTGCTGAACAAGCTGGAGACCTACCTGCCGCCGGCGCAGGTGGATCGCATCCGCGACGCTTATGAGTTCGGCGCCGAGGCCCACCAGGGCCAGAAGCGCCTGTCCGGCGAGCCGTACATCGCCCACCCGGTCGCCGTTGCCGACCTGCTCGCCGATCTGCACATGGATGCGCCGACGATCATCGCGGCGATCCTGCACGACGTCATCGAGGACACGCCGACGGCGAAGGACGAGGTCGCCGAGCGCTTCGGCGCGGACGTCGCCGAGCTGGTCGACGGCGTCTCCAAACTGGACCACATCCAGTTCCGCAGCCGCGCCGAGGCGCAGGCCGAGAGCTTCCGCAAGATGCTGCTGGCGATGGTGCGCGACATCCGCGTCATCATGGTCAAGCTCGCCGACCGCACGCACAACATGCGCACGCTCGGCTCGGTGCCGCCCGCCAAGCGGCGCACCGTTGCACGCGAGACGCTGGAGATCTACGCGCCGATCGCCAACCGTCTCGGCATCCACTCGATCAAGTCGGAGCTCGAGGAACTGGGCTTCAAGGCGCTGTACCCGGGCCGCCATCGCGTCATCGAGAAGGCGCTGAAGCGCGCCCGCGGCAACCAGAAGCAGTTCGTCGGCAAGATCGCGGACAACTTGCGCGGCGCGCTGGAGAAGGCCGGCGTGAAGGGACGCGTCGAAGGCCGCGAGAAACACCTCTACAGCGTGTATCAGAAGATGCGCCGCAAGCGCGCACCGCTCGCGTCGATCGTCGACGTGTTCGGCTTCCGCATCGTCGTCGACTCGATCGACACGTGCTACCGCGCGATCGGCCTGGTGCACGGGCTGTATCGCCCGATGCCGGGGCGCTTCAAGGATTACATCGCGATCCCGCGCATCAACGGCTATCAGTCGCTGCACACCACGCTGTTCGGCCCGAACGGCATGCCGATCGAAGTGCAGATCCGCACCGACGACATGCATCGCGTCGCCGAGTCGGGCATCGCCGCGCACTGGCAGTACAAGACCGGCGACGAGCAGGGCAAGACGTATCGCGACCGCGCCAGCGAGTGGCTGCAGCACCTGATGGAGATGCCGCACGGCGGCAGCTCCGAAGAATTCATGGAGAGCGTCAAGCTCGACCTGTTCCCCGACAAGGTGTACGTGTTCACGCCGCGCGGCGAGATCCGGCGCATGCCGCGCAACGCGACCGCCGTCGACTTCGCGTATTCCGTGCACACGGACATCGGCAACCATTGCGTTGCCGCCAAAGTCGATCGGCGCCTCGTGCCGCTGCGCACGCCGCTGCGCAACGGCCAGACTGTCGAGATCATCACTGCCAAGGGCGCGACGCCGAACCCTGCCTGGGTGAACTTCGTCGTCACCGCGAAAGCGCGCGCCGCGATCCGTCATTACCTGAAGGGCTTGAAGCACTCCGAAGCGGTCGAGCTCGGCAGGCGACTGCTGACGCAGGCGCTCTCCGACCTGTCCGTGGTGCTCAAGAAAGTGCCGGAGGAGCGGCTGCAAGGCGTCGCGACAGAATTCAACCTCCAGACGCCGGAAGAGCTGTTCGAGCAGATCGGCCTGGGCGAGCGCCTCGCGCCGCTGGTCGCACGACGACTGTTGCCGTCCGACGCCGAAGCGGTCGCGGTCGACCCTGCACGCAGCGCAGCCCTGGCAATCGCGGGCACGGAAGGCATGGTCGTGAGCTACGCGCGCTGCTGCTTCCCGATCCCGAACGATCCGATCATGGCGTACCTGTCGAGCGGCCGCGGCGTCGTCATCCACCGCGAGGCGTGCGGCAACCTGCGCAACTACCGCAAGCAGCCGGACAAGTGGCTATCGGTCACCTGGCAGCCGAACGTCGATCGACTGTTCAACGTCGAAGTGCGCATCGACGTCGCGAATCGCATGGGCGTGCTCGCGGCAATCGCCTCGAACATCGCGACCACGGAAACGAACATCGAGCACGTCGCCGTCGACGAGCGCGACGGCGATGCCTCGACGCTGGTGTTCGATCTGCAGGTGCGCGATCGCAAGCACCTTGCGCACGTGATCAAGAATTTGCGCAAAATGCCCGAAGTGCTGCGCGTCACGCGCATGCTCGCCTGATTCAATCCAGAGGACTCCTCATGCCCCGTTCGATCGTCGCCACCGCGAACGCGCCGAAAGCTATCGGCACTTATTCCCAGGCCGTGAAAGTCGGCAGCACCGTGTACGTGTCGGGGCAGATCCCGCTGGATCCCGCGACCGCCGAGCTGGTGCAGGGACCCATGGAAGTCCAGGTCAAGCGCGTGTTCGAGAATCTCAAGGCCATCGTCGGCGCGGCCGGCGGCAGCTTCGCGCAAGTCGTGAAGGTTACGGTCTACATCCTCGACTTCGCCGATTTCCCCACGCTCAACAAAGTGATGGCCGAGTACTTCAGCGAGCCGTATCCGGCGCGCGTGACGGTGGCGGTCGCCGGGTTGCCGAAAGGCGCGCGCGTCGAGATCGATTGCGTGGTGGAGCTGGAGTGACTGAAGCGGCGACGCAGCGCACGTCCGCTGAGTCGTCGGAGCTGCGCCCCGTCACGACGCTGCGCGGCGTGGGCGAGTCGCTCGCCGGGAAACTGGCAAAGCTCGGCATCACGACCGTGCAGGACCTGTTGTTCCTGCTGCCGCTACGTTACGAAGACCGCACCCGCGTCGTGCCGATCGGCTCGCTGCAGATCGGCGAGCGCGCTGTCATCGAAGGCGAAGTGCTGCTGTGTGAGGTCGCGTTTCGCGGCCGACGCCAGCTGTTGTGCCGGCTCGGCGACGGCTCGGGCTCGCTGACCCTGCGCTTCTTCCACTTCTCAGGCTCGCAACAACAGGCCCTTGCGCGCGGCACTCGCTTGCGATGTTTCGGCGAAATTCGCCGCGGGTCCGGCGGCCTCGAGATCGTTCATCCCGAGTATCGGCGCGTCGACGTCGAAGCCAGCGCGACCGAAGAAACGCTCACGCCGATCTATCCGCTGACGGAAGGCGTGCAGCAAGGACGTCTGCGGCAGCTGACCGGTCTGGCGCTGCGCGAGCTTTCACAGCGCGCGCTTCGCGATTGGATTCCGCCCGCGGTGCTGCAGCCGCTGAATCTGCCGCCGTTGCGCGACGCGCTCGATTTCGTACATCGACCGCCGCCCGACGCGGACACGGAGCTGCTCGCCACCGGTCGTCATCCCATGCAGCGACGCCTTGCTTTCGAAGAGCTGCTGGCGCACCAGCTCAGCTTGCGGCTGCTTCGTCGCGAGATTCAGCGCGATCCGGGTTGGGCGTTCACCGCGGGCGACGCGCAATCCCTCGTCGCGCGTTTCGCCGACTCGCTGCCCTTCGAACTGACGCGCGCGCAGCTGCGCGCCTGGCAGGAGATCGAGCGCGACCTCACGCAATCCAGTCCGATGTTGCGACTGGTGCAAGGCGACGTGGGCTGCGGCAAGACGGTCGTCGCAGCGCTCGCGGCCGCGCGTGCAGCCGAAGCTGGTTTTCAAACTGCGGTGATGGCTCCGACGGAGCTGCTCGCGGAACAGCACGGGCGCAACTTCTCGAACTGGTTCGCCGCGTTCGATCTGCCGTTGACGCTGCTCACAGGCAAGCGCAACGCGGCGGCACGCACACGCTCGCTCGCCGACCTCGCATCCGGCTCTGCCAGGATCGCGATCGGTACGCATGCGCTGTTTCAGGAAGGCGTGGAGTTCCAGCGGCTCGGATTGGTAATCGTCGACGAGCAGCATCGCTTCGGCGTGCACCAGCGGCTCTTGTTGCGCGAAAAGGGCCGAGTCTCCGGCCGCTTCCCGCATCAGCTGATCATGACCGCGACGCCGATCCCGCGGACGCTGGCGATGACTGCTTATGCCGATCTGGACGTGTCGATCATCGACGAGCTGCCGCCGGGCCGCACGCCCGTCAAGACGGTGGCGATGCCCGAGAACCGCCGCGACGAAATCGTCGTGCGCATTCGCGACGCGTGCCGGCAGAAGCGCCAGGCGTACTGGGTGTGCCCGCTGGTGGAAGAGTCCGATGAGCTGGACGCGCAAGCGGCGGAAGCAACAGCGGCCGCGCTTGCGCAGGCGCTGTCGGAATTGAAAGTCGAGCTCGTGCACGGACGCATGGCGCCGCGCGAGAAAGACGCGGTCATGCAGCGCTTCAAGGAAGGCAAGATCGACCTGCTGGTCGCCACGACTGTGATCGAAGTCGGCGTGGACGTGCCGAACGCGAGCCTGATGGTGGTCGAGAATGCCGAGCGCATGGGTCTGGCGCAGCTGCACCAGTTGCGCGGCCGCGTAGGGCGCGGCTCCGCTGAGAGCACATGCGTCCTGCTGTATCGCGCACCGCTCACCCAGGTCGCACGCGAGCGGCTCGGCGTAATGCGCTCGACCAACGACGGCTTCGAAATCTCGCGGCGCGACCTGGAGCTGCGCGGTCCCGGCGAAATGCTGGGCACGCGCCAGACAGGGCTGATGCAGATGCGCGTGGCCGACCTGGTCCGCGACGCAGACCTGCTGCCGCAGGTCCAGCAGGCCGCGGAATTGATGCTGCACGAGAATGAAGCGAACATAGCGCCGCTCTTGCGCCGCTGGATCGGACAGGGGGAGCGGTTTGGAAAAGTCTGAGTTCCCAAAAGCACCCCACCTGAGAACGCCGAGCCCGACGGTGCGAGAGCGGCTACGGTGGCTGGCGCACAGGTTTGCGGCCACTGGATTCGTCACCGAAGTGCTGCCGGGCTTCGCCGCCAAGGCGCGCGGTTATGCGCAGCTCACTCGACTTGATCGGCCGATCGGCATCTGGCTGCTGCTGTGGCCGGTGTTGTGGGCGCTGTGGCTCTCGTCCGAGGGGCGGCCCGATCCGCATGTCTTCGTCGTGTTCGTCCTCGGCGTCGTCCTCACGCGCTCGGCCGGCTGCGCCATGAACGATTTCGCGGATCGCAACTTCGACCGCCACGTCGCACGCACGCGCAACCGCCCGCTCGTGACGGGCCAGGTCGATCCGGTGGAAGCGCTGGCGTTGTGCGCGGGACTGGGGCTGATCGCCCTCGGATTCGCGATGACGTTGAACCGCCTCACGCAGGCGATGACGCTCATCGGCGCGGGCCTCGTCGTCACCTATCCGTTCGTGAAGCGCTTCTTCCCGATCCCGCAGTTCTATCTCGGCGTCGCGTTCACCTGGTCGGTGCCGATGGCCTTCGCCGCGCATACCGGAACGATTCCGCCGCGGCTCGCGTGGGTGCTGTTCCTCGCGGGCCTGCTGTGGACGATGGCCTACGACACGATGTACGCAATGGCGGACCGCGAGGACGACCGCAAGCTCGGGATCAACTCCAGCGCGATTCTGTTCGGCGATGCGGACCGCTTCATCGTCGGCATCCTGCAGCTGATGAGCTTGCTTGCGCTGTGGCTCGCAGGCCATGAGCTGAAGCTGGGATTGTGGTACGGCATCGGGCTCGCGGGCGCTGCGCTGTTCGCGTTGTACGAGCAGCTGCTGATTCGCGAGCGCAAGCCGGAGCAGTGCGTTCGCGCATTCCTGAACAACAACTACTTCGGCATGTCGGTGTTCATCGGCATCGCGCTGGAATATCTCTTCAGGCAGTGAACTGCGTTCTGGCGATCGCCCAGACCTCGACCTGCACTGCTCCTGCGTCTCGCAACACCGCCGCCAGCTCGCGCACCGTGCTGCCGGTCGTGACGACATCGTCGAGAATCGCGACATGCCGTGCGCGCAACGGCGCCACTGTCGCGAATGCTCCGGTCACATTGCGCCGTCGCGCTTTGCGATCCAGTCCGGCCTGTTCGGCAGTTTCGCGCTGTCGAATCGCGACATTGGACACCACCGCCACGCCTGTCGCGCGTCGAATCGCCAGCGCGAGCTCGCTCGCCTGGTTGTAGCCACGCTGTCGGTAGCGACGACGCGCAAGCGGAACTGGAACGATCGCTTCCGGCATGGGCTCTGCGCGCGCGAGCACCGATCTCGCGAACATCTCGCCGAGCACGCGCCCGCACGCCAGCTCGTTCCGGAATTTCAGGCCGCGCACCAGGTGATCGAGCGGGTAGGCGTACCGGAACGGCACGAGGCTGCTGCAGAACGGCGGCGGATCGTGCAGACACGCGCCGCAGACGCGTGATCCGCTGTTCGCGGCGGCCAGCGATTCCGCGCAGATGAGGCACGCCGGCTCGTTGCGCGGCAGATCCGCTGCACAGCCGAGGCACAGATCAATGTCGCCATCGCCAACACCGCCGCACAACACGCAATTCGAAGGCAATAGAGCCCGCGCCAGCACGCGCCGACAGCTGTCGACCCACCGTTGGAGCTTCGGTTGACAGGAATGAGCGGCACGCGGCATACAGTCACTGTGCCGCCCCTGGCCGTGGGCAGGCATACGAATAACGAGGCATTTCATGACCCAGACGCAACGCTCGTCCGCCAATCACCTGCTCACACGCCTCGGCGAAGTCCGCACCGATTGGTCGCTGGACGAGGTACGCCAGCTGTTCGCGCTGCCGTTTGCCGACCTGCTGTTCCACGCGCAGCGGGTGCATCGCGCCAACTTCGATCCGAACCAAGTGCAGGTCAGCACGCTCCTGTCGATCAAGACCGGCGCCTGTCCCGAGGACTGCGCGTATTGCTCGCAGAGCATCCGCTTCGAGACCGGCCTGAAGTCCGAGCCGCTCCTCGATCTGGAAGAAGTTCTGGCGAAGGCGCGCGTTGCGCGCGCCAACGGCGCGACGCGCTTCTGCATGGGCGCCGCGTACCGCAGCCCGAAGCCGAAGCAGCTGACGCAGATCGCCGGGATGATCAAAGCGGTGCGCGAGTTGGGCATGGAGACGTGCGCCACGCTCGGGATGCTCACGCCCGAGCAGGCGCGCGAGCTGAAAGACGCCGGGCTCGACTACTACAACCACAACCTGGACACGTCGGAGAGCCACTACGGCAAAGTGATCACGACGCGCACCTATCAGGACCGGCTCGACACGCTGCAGGCCGTTCGCGACGCGGGCATCAACGTCTGCTGCGGCGGCATTCTCGGGCTCGGCGAGGACGAGCAGGACCGCGCGCAGCTGCTGCACACACTCGCAACGCTGCCACAACATCCGGAAAGCGTGCCGATCAACCAACTGGTGCAGGTGCCCGGCACGCCGCTGTACGGTGCGGAGAAACCGAAGCCGCTCGACTTCGTACGCGTGATCGCGGTTGCGCGGCTCCTGATGCCTGCTTCCTATGTACGACTCTCGGCCGGCCGCAGCGAGATGAGCGACGAGACCCAGGCGCTGTGTTTCCTCGCAGGCGCGAATTCGATCTTCTACGGCGAGAAACTGCTGACGACCGAAAATCCCACTGAGCACCATGATCGCAAGCTGTTCGAACAGCTTGGGCTCAGAGCGGAGGAAGGTTGTAGGCTGTAGGTCGGGCTTTAGCCCGACGGGAGCCGGAGTCGGCTGAAGCCCGACCTACATTTTTCTCCATGGCCGATGAGTTTTATCTCGACCCGCGCGCAGTGCGGCGCTCGTTCGACCGCGCCAGCCGCACGTACGACGCGTCTGCGGCCGTGCAGGCGGAAATCCGTACGCGCCTGCTCGAGCGGCTCGATGTCGTGCGGCTGCAGCCGACAGCTGTGCTCGACCTGGGCGCAGGCACAGGCCATGCGAGTCGTGATCTCAAACGCCGCTACCCCTCAGCGCAGGTCGTCGCCGTGGATTCCTCGCTGTCCATGCTGCGGGAGAGCGCGCGCCAGCAGCGCTTCCTGCGTCGCTTTGCTCCGGTATGCGCGGACGCGCAGCGCCTGTCGCTGCGAAGTCAGTCGTTCGACCTGGTGCTCAGCAATCTGCTGATCGAGTGGTGCCACGATCCCGACGCGGTATTCGCAGAAGCCGCCCGCGTGCTGCGCCCGCAAGGCCTGTTCACGTTCACGACGGTCGGGCCGGATACCTTGAAAGAGGTGCGCGAGCTCTGGCGCGGCATCGATCCCTTCACGCACGTGCATCGCTTCATCGACATGCACGACTTCGGCGACGCGCTGGTGCGCGCGGGATTCGCGGAGCCGGTGATGGACACGGAGCGGCTGACAGTCACGTACTCCGACCTGTCGGCGCTGGTCGCCGAGATCCGCGGCAGCGGTGCGCGCAATATCGCGCACGGCCGGCCGCGAGGCCTCACGGGTCGCGCGCGCGGCGCCGCCGTGAGGTCACGAAGCGCGGAGCTCGTCAGGAACGGTCCGCTGAAGATCAGCGTTGAGGTCATCCACGGCCATGCGTGGTCCGTGGGCGAGCGCAAATCGCGGCGGGCGGGCGACGAAGTCCTGGTTCCTTTCGAGGCTCTGCGGACCCGTCGAAAAAGTTAACTTTCTATATACGATCCGGAGCCTTTAGCACGGAAAATCAGCTCCGATGATTCAGGATACATTGATAGAGCTGACCCCACGCTGCTCGCTGACGCCGACCAGCGCGCGCGTGTTCGTCGCCTTCGTCGGCGCGACCACGTTCGGCGTCGCCGCGGTCTACGCGCTGCAGGGAATGTGGCCCGTGCTGCTGTTTGCCGGGCTCGGAATCGCGCTGCTCGCGTGGGCCGTGCGCGCTTCGATGCGGGCCGGCAGCGCGCGCGAGACGATCGCCATCGACGAGCACTCGATCACGGTCCGGTGTTGCGACCGCAGCGGTGAACATTTCTCGGTATTTCCTAGACATGGGTCGGCGGTTAAACTCCACGCCCCTTCGACGGCGCTGCACCCCGGCCGGCTCGTGCTCGAGTCGCGCGGCCAGGCCTGCGAAGTGGGCAGGTTTCTCACGCAGGACGAGCGCCGCACCCTGGCCGCTCGCCTCAAACAACTGGTGGGGAATGAGAACGAACCCCCGCGCTTTAAAGAAAAGTAGAGCGCGGCGGAGCATCGCGGCCGTGGATCTGGAGCACTCGCGTCAATGGTGAAGATCGTCAAATGCGCACTGGCCGCCTTCCTGGCCGGGCTGCCCGCGGCGGCGCTCGCGGCCTGGGAGCTGAACATGCCGGTCGGCGTCACGGAGCTGAGCCGCCGCATCCACGCTCTGCACATGCTGATCTTCTGGATCTGCGTGGTGATCGCCGTCGGCGGTGTTCGGCATGATGATCTACTCGATCGTCAAATTCCGCCGCTCGCAGGGCGCGGTGGCCGCGAACTTCGATCACAGCACGCGCGCCGAGATCTCTGGACGATCATCCCGATCGTGATCCTGGTCGGCGATGGCGATTCCGGCCGCGGCGACGCTGGTGCGGATCGAGGACACGCGCAATTCCGACCTGACGGTCAAGGTCACCGGGCTACCAGTGGCGCTGGCATTACGAATATCTCGATCGCAACGTCGCCTTTTTCTCGCAGCATCGCGCGTGAGAGCGACGCTGCGCGCCAGCTCGACTCCGGCGTCGATGCCGAGCACGGTGCGCAACTACCTGCTGGACGTCGATCGTCCGCTGGTCGTGCCGGTCGGCAAGAAAGTCCGCGTGCTGCTCACCGCCGGCGACGTCATCCACGCCTGGTGGGTGCCGGCATTCGGCATGAAGAAGGATGCGATCCCGGGCTTCGTCAACGAATTGTGGTTCCGCGCCGACCAGGTCGGCATCTACCGCGGCCAGTGCGCCGAGCTGTGCGGCCGCGATCATGCCTTCATGCCGGTCGTCGTCGATGTCCGCTCGGAGGCGGACTTCGACAGCCTGGCTGAAGTCGCAGCAGGACGGGAGACGACAGACGCCGCGGGCACGTGCTCGCGACGGCGGAGTAAGAGTTCATGAGCACCACCAGCAGCAGCATTGCACACCACCATCCCGCCGACCCGGTGCACGAGCACCACGACGACGGGCATCACGACGACCACGGCCCGGACAAGGGCTGGCGCCGCTGGGTGCTCGCGACCAATCACAAGGACATCGGCACGATGTACCTGCTGTTCAGCCTGCTGATGTTCTTCGTCGGCGGCGCGATGGCGATGGTGATCCGCGCCGAGCTGTTCCAGCCGGGCATGCAGCTGGTCGATCCGATGTTCTTCAACCAGATGACGACCATGCACGCGCTGATCATGATCTTCGGCGCGGTCATGCCGGCGTTCGTCGGGCTCGCGAACTGGATGATCCCGCTGCAGGTCGGCGCGCCGGACATGGCGCTGCCGCGCATGAACAACTTCAGCTTCTGGATCCTGCCGTTCGCGTTCACGCTGCTGCTCGGCACGCTGTTCGTGCCGGGCGGCGGCCCGGCCGGCGGCTGGACCATGTATCCGCCGCTGTCGCTGCAGACTGGGCACGGCGTTCCCGATGACTGATCTTCGCCGTCCACCTGATGGGCGCGTCCTCGATCATGGGCGCGATCAACGTGATCGTGACGATCATGAACATGCGCGCGCCCGGCATGTCGCTGCTGAAGATGCCGCTGTTCGTGTGGAGCTGGCTGATCACGGCGTACCTGCTGATCGCGGTGATGCCGGTGCTGGCGGGCGCGGTGACGATGCTGCTCACCGATCACTACTTCGGCACCACGTTCTTCGAAGCCGCCGGCGGCGGCGACCCGGTGATGTTCCAGCACATCTTCTGGTTCTTCGGCCATCCCGAGGTCTACATCATGATCCTGCCGGCGTTCGGCATCGTCTCGGAGATCATCCCGACGTTCGCGCGCAAGCCGCTGTTCGGCTACGACGCGATGGTGTACGCGATCGCCTCGATCGCCTTCCTGTCGTTCATCGTGTGGGCGCACCACATGTTCACCGTCGGCATGCCGCTCGCCGGCCAGCTGTTCTTCATGCTCGCGACGATGCTGATCGCGGTGCCGACCGGCGTGAAGGTGTTCAACTGGACGGCGACGATGTTCAAGGGCTCGCTGACGTTCGAGCCGCCGATGCTGTTCGCGCTGTCGTTCCTGTTCCTGTTCACGATCGGCGGCTTCTCCGGCCTGATGCTCGCGATCGTGCCGGCCGACTTCCAGTATCACGACACCTACTTCGTGGTCGCGCACTTCCACTACGTGCTGGTGCCCGGCGCGGTGTTCGCGCATCATGGCCGCGCGTGTACTACTGGCTGCCGAAGTGGACCGGCCACATGTACAACATGAAGGTCGCGAAGTGGCACTTCTGGCTGTCGACGATCTTCGTCAACGTGCTGTTCTTCCCGCAGCACTTCCTCGGCCTGGCCGGCATGCCGCGGCGTATCCCGGACTACAACACGCAGTTCGCCGACTGGAACATGGTCTCCTCGCTCGGCGCGTTCGGCTTCGGCCTGTCGCAGCTGCTGTTCGCGTACATCGTGTTCAGCTCGATGCGCGCCGGCGCCAAGGCGACCGACAAGGTGTGGGACGACGGTATGCCGCGCGGCCTCGAATGGACGCTGAGCTCGCCGCCGCCGTATCACAGCTTCGAAACCGCGCCCGAGGTGAAGTAAGCCGTGGCTGCCGAAGTACAAGGCCATGATCGCAAGCGCGGCGTGCGGCGCACGGCGCTATGGCTCGGGCTGCTCGCGGCTGTGTTCTATCTCGGGTTCATCGCGATGGGCGTATGGCGCAGCCTGAGCTGAAAAAGGCGAATCGCAAGCTGACGTGGCAGCTGTGGCTGTTCGCGGCCGGCAGCCTTGCGTTCGGCTTCGCGCTCGTGCCGCTCTACGACGTGCTGTGCGAAGTCACCGGTTACGGCGATCGCAGCCAGCTGCGCGAGGCGGCGAGCATCGTCGAAGCGGCGGATGAGACACGCACGGTGACGATCGAGCTGATCTCGACCGCACCCACGTTCGGCAACTGGGAGTTCCGTCCCGAGCGCGCGCAGCTCGAAGTGCACCCCGGCCGGCTGTACGAGGCGAAGTTCTACGCGCGCAACTTGCGCGCGCAGCCGGTGACGGCGCAGGCCGTGCCGAGCATCGCGCCGCTCCAGGCGACGCAGTATTTCCGCAAGACCGAATGCTTCTGCTTCACGCCGCAGCCGTTCGCAGGCGGGCAGGCCCGCGAGCTGTCGGTGCGTTTCATCGTCGATCCGAAATTGCCGGCGACGATCGATCGCCTGACGCTCGGTTACGCGATGTACGACGCGCCCGATCAGAAGCAGATCGTTTCGAACACAGGACCTTGACGACCTATGGCCCACGCACCCACCAGCACCGCTTCCGAGAAGTACTACGTCCCGCACGGCAGCCCATGGCCGATCGTCGGCTCGATCGCGCTGTTCACGTCGGTCGGCGGCGGCGCGATGTGGCTCAACCATGTCGAAGCCGGCCCGTGGGTCATGACCGCGGGTCTCGCGCTGCTCGCGTTCATGTTCGTCGGCTGGTTCGGCACGGTGATTCGCGAGAGCGAAGGCCGCCTGTACAACGAAGCGGTCGACCGCTCGTTCCGCATGGGCATGATGTGGTTCATCTTCTCCGAGGTGATGTTCTTCGCGGGCTTCTTCGGCGCGCTGCTGTACGCGCGTCAGTTCTCGGTGCCGTGGCTCGGCGGCGAAGGCACCAAGCTCCTGACGAAGGTCATCCGCGGCGACGAATACGAGGCGGCGTGGCCGACCAACGGCCCGGGCAACATCGGCGGCGACTTCGAGGTGATTCCGGCGTTCGGCCTGCCGGCGATCAACACTGCGATCCTGCTGCTGTCGGGCGCGACGATCACGGTCGCGCATCACGCGATCAGGGCCGGCAACCGCCGCCTGCTGAATATCTTCCTGGCGCTGACGTTCCTGCTCGGTTTCCTGTTCGTGTACCTGCAGGTCACGGAGTACATCGAGGCGTACACGCACTACAACCTCAAGCTGACCTCGGGCATCTACGGCTCGACGTTCTTCCCGCTCACGGCGTTCCACGGCTTCCACGTCACGATCGGCGCGCTGATGCTGCTGGTGATCTGGTTCCGCTGTCTGAAGGGCCACTTCACGCCGACGCATCACTTCGCGTTCGAAGGCGTCGCGTGGTACTGGCACTTCGTCGACGTGGTCTGGCTCGGGCTGTTCATCTTCGTGTACTGGTTGTAGGTGACCCGCCTCCTCATCCTTGCCGGCTTTCTGGGGATCGTGCTGAGTCTCGGCTCAGCACTCGTTCACCTGGTGCGCGGCAAGGGCGATTCGCAAAAAATGGCGCGGGCGCTGACGATCCGCGTCGGCCTGTCGATCCTGCTGTTCGTCCTGCTGCTGGTAGCGTGGTGGCTCGGCTGGATCCAGCCGCACGGCAGTTGATGCGTATCGCAAATCGCCGCTTCGCACCCACACTGTTCGCCCTTGCGATCACCGTGGTCGCGGTCGTGATATTCGTGCGGCTCGCGCTCTGGCAACTCGGACGCGCCGGCGAGAAGGACGAGTTGCAGACGCAGTACGCAGCCGGGCAGCGATCCGTCGTCGAGCTCACCGCCGCCAACGCTGCGACACTCTCGCAATATCAGCGTGTGAGCGCGCGCGGCCGTTACGACAGCGCGCATCAGATCCTGCTCGACAGCATGCCGTCCGCTATGGGTCAGCCCGGCTATCGCGTGGTGACGCCGTTCGAGCTCGAGCAGGGCGGCTGGTTACTCGTCGATCGCGGCTGGCATCGGCCCGGCGCGACGCGCAGCGTGCTGCCCGACGTCACGGTGGGAGAGAACACGCGAACGATCGCCGGTCAGCTGAGCATCTTGCCGCGTCCGGGCGTGCGTCTTGCACCGGTTCCGGGTGGCGGCGAGAAGTGGCCGCGCGTCATGAACTGGCCCGAGCAAGCGAGCATCGAGAGCGCGCTGGAGCGCAAAGTGCTGCCCGGTCTCGTGCTGCTCGATGCGGATCAGCCCGACGGTTACGAGCGCGTCTGGCAGGCGCGCATCGACATGGGATCGGATCGACACCTGAGCTATGCCGTGCAGTGGTTTGGCTTCGCGCTCGCGGCCGTGGCGTTGTTCGTCGTGTTCGGTTTCCGGCGCGGGCAGCTGCTGGACGAGCAAGCGAAATGAGCGCGCCCGATGTGACGACGCAGAAGGGGCCGCGTTCGCGTACGCAGGTTTGGATCCTGCTGGCCGTGTTCTTCGCGCCGCTCGCCCTGGCATTTCTCCTGTACTACGGCAGCGGCGGCTGGCGTCCGCCCGGCAGCACCAATCGCGGCGAGCTCATCTCGCCGCCACGGCCCCTTGCGGGTGTCGATACCTGGCGCGGCAAATGGACCCTGGTGTACATCGGCGACGGGCGCTGCGACGGCGGCTGCCGCTCGGCGCTCACGCTGATGCGCCAGACCCGGCTCGCGCTCAATAAGGACATGAGCCGCGTCCATCGCGTCTTCCTGGCGACTGCCAACTGCTGCGATCGGGCGTATCTCGACGCGGAGCATCCCGGCCTGACAGTCGCGCGCGCCGACAACGACGCCGGGGCGACGTTGCTTGCGAGTTTTCCCGATCCCACCGGGGCAGACGGCTCGATCTACGTAGTCGATCCGCTGGGTAATCTGATGATGCGTCACTCGACGGCGCCGACGAAGGATCTGCTGGAAGATCTGCGCAAGCTCTTGAAGCTCTCGCACATCGGCTAGGCCCACTGGTAGGTAGGTCCCGGACTTCTCTTCCCATCCAAAAATCCCTGTGCGAAACTCGATCGGGAGCGGGTCCGCTCATATAAAGAGATGATTTTTGACGAGGTAGAGCTTTGTAGTCGAAGGTTTTATGTCTCGGGGGATTCATGAAGTGTTTGTATTTCCTCGCCCCTACGCTCGCGAGCACGCACGACGTCTCGGACGACCTGCACGAGGTCGGCGTGGAAGACTTCTACTTACACGTCATCTGTAAGGACGAGTCGGGGCTGAAGAAACAGCACATCCACTCGAGCAACTACCTCGAGACCCTCGACGTCGTGCGCGACGGCGTCATCGGCGCGGCACTCGGCCTCGCTGCCGGCCTGATCGGCGTGGCGCTCCTCAAGTATTTCGATCCGTTCGGCCCCGAGTACCAGGTGCCGGTGTACGTGTACGCGATCCTGGTCGCGGTCGCGACGCTGTTCGGCGCGTGGGAAGGCGGACTGGCGGGCATCGGCGCGGAAAACAAGAAGCTGACGCGCTTCCACGACGACATCGAGGCGGGCAAGTACCTGATCCTCGTGTACGTGCGCAAACAGCAGGAAGATACGGTCGTGAAGATGATGAAGGAGCGTCATCCGGAGGCCGAGCTGGTCGCCGTCGATTCCCATTTCATCAATCCGTTCAGCAAGGTCTCGCGACTGAGCGACGGCGCCGGCGCCGCCGGTGGCACACTGAAGAAGGCGTGAAGACGACGATCAGGGCCGCGGCTGCGGTCCCGCTGAATTACTTGACGATCCATAATTAGAGCTCGACGAGCGTCGGGAGGGCTGGCGAATGGTTTTTGCCTGGGCACTGATCCTGCTGGTGGTGGCTACGGTGGTCTTCCACTTCGCCGCCCCATCCCTCGGCTGGTGGTTCACCGACATCGCCTCGAACTGGACGACGATGGATCAAACCGTCAACGTCACCTTCTGGGTCACCGGTTTCGTGTTCGTCGTGATCAACCTGTTCATGGCCTGGGCGGTGATCCGCTACCGCCATCGCAAGGAGCGGACCGACAAGGCCGAGTACGAGCCCGAGAACAAGAAGCTCGAGTGGTGGCTGACGATCATCACTTCCGTCGGCATCGCCGCGATGCTCGCGCCCGGCCTGGCGGTGTGGGCGAAGTTCGTGACGCCGCCGGACGACGCGTCGATCGTCGAAGTGGTCGGCCAGCAGTGGGCCTGGACCTATCGCCTCCCCGGCAGCGACGGCGAGCTCGGCGCGTCCGACATGAGGCTCGTGACGCTCGACAATCCGCTGGGCGTCGATCCCATGGATCCGAAGTCGAGCGACGACGTGATCATCGATTCGCCCGAGCTGCACATCCCGCTGGGCAAGAGCGTGAAATTCCTGCTGCGCGCGAAGGACGTGAACCACCAGTTCGCCGTGCCGCAGTTCCGCGTCAAGATGGACATGGTGCCGGGCATGGTCACGCATTTCTGGCTGACGCCCACGCGCACCGGTCGCTTCGACGCGCTGTGCGAGCAGCTGTGCGGCGTCGCGCACTTCGCGATGCGCGGCCGCGTCGTGGTCGACGAAGAGCCGGCGTACCAGGAGTGGCTCGCGGCGCAACCGTCGTTTGCGCAAACGGCGGCGCGCGTCAAAGGCGACGCTCAAGCCGGCCAGGCGCTGTTCGCGACCTGCACTGCATGTCATGGCGAGCAAGGCCAGGGCAACAAGGATCTCGGCGCGCCGAAGCTGGCCGGCCAGGACGGCTGGTACATGGCGCGGCAGCTGCAGAGCTTCAAGCAGAACGTGCGCGGCTCGCACGAGAACGACACCTACGGCAAGCAGATGATCCCGTTCGCTTCGATGCTCGCCGACGATGCAGCAATGCGCAACGTCGTTGCGTACATCGAATCGCTCCCGGACACGCGCCCTGAGTACACCGGCGGGGGCAATCCCGAGCGCGGCCGCAAGCTGTACGCCACCTGCTCGGCGTGTCACGGCGCGAAGGCCGAGGGCATCTGGGCCACGAACGCGCCACGCCTGTCGGGCATGAGCACCTGGTACATGGCGCGCCAACTGGACAATTTCCGGCAGGGCATTCGCGGCACTCATCCCCAGGACTTCCACGGCGCGCAGATGCGCTCGATGGCGCGGTCCCTGAAGGACGAGGAGTCGATCAACGATCTGCTCGACTACATCAACGAGCTCTGAAGTGATTGAAAGTGACGGACCGAATCGAGTCCGCTTTCTAGACCAGACACGCACCTGAGGAATCATCGATGGCATTCGTCGCAATCGCCGACCGCGATCACGAGCACGCGCTGCACGATCCCGAGACGTTCATCCGCAAGTACATCTGGAGCCAGGATCACAAGGTGATCGCGATCCAGTACTCGCTGGTCGCCATCGCGATCGGCCTGGTGGCGCTGGTGATGTCGGTGCTGATGCGCCTGCAGCTCGGCTTCCCCGACACGTTCTCGCTGATCGCGCCGCAGGACTATTACCAGTACATCACCATGCACGGCATGATCATGGTGATCTACCTGCTCACGGCGCTGTTCCTCGGCGGCTTCGGCAACTACCTCATCCCGCTGATGTGCGGCTCGCGGGACATGGTGTTCCCGTACATGAACATGCTGAGCTTCTGGTTCTACCTGCTCGCGGTGCTGGTGCTGGTCGCCGGCCTGTTCGTGCCGGGCGGACCGACCGGCGCGGGCTGGACGCTGTATCCGCCGCAAGCGATCGCGCCGGGTACGCCGGGTGCGGGCTGGGGCATCATGTGCATGCTGGCCTCGCTGGCGATCTTCGTCGTCGCGTTCACGATGGGCGGCCTCAATTACATCACCACGGTTCTGCAAGCGCGCTGCAAGGGCATGACGTTCATGCGCATGCCGCTGTCGGTGTGGGGCATCTTCACGGCGACGATCCTCGGCCTGCTCGCCTTCCCGGCACTGTTCGTCTCGTGCGTGATGATGGCGCTGGATCACTCGCTCGGCACCAGCTTCTTCATGCCGGCGGTCGTGCAGATGGGTCAGCAGACTGTGCATAGCGGCGGCTCGCCGCTGCTGTTCCAGCACCTGTTCTGGTTCTTCGGCCATCCCGAGGTGTACATCGTGGCGCTGCCGGCGTTCGGCATCGTCTCCGACCTGCTGTCGGTGCACGCCCGCCGCAACATCTTCGGCTACCGCATGATGGTGTGGGCGATCCTGGCGATCGGCTGCCTGAGCTTCGTCGTGTGGGCGCACCACATGTACGTCAGCGGCATGAACCCGTACTTCGGCTTCTTCTTCGCGACCACCACGCTGATCATCGCGGTGCCGACGGCGATCAAGGTCTACAACTGGATCCTGACGCTGTGGAAGGGCGACATCCACCTGACGGTGCCGATGCTGTTCGCGATCGGCTTCATCTTCACGTTCATCAACGGCGGCCTCACCGGCCTGTTCCTCGGCAACGTCACCGTCGACGTGCCGCTGTCGGGCACGTACTTCGTGGTCGCGCACTTCCACATGGTGATGGGCGTGTCGCCGATCCTGGTGGTGTTCGGCGCGATCTATCACTGGTATCCGAAGATCACCGGCCGGATGCTCGACGACCGGCTCGGCCGCATCCACTTCTGGTCGACCTTCATCGGCACCTACGCGATCTACCTGCCGATGCACTACCTCGGCATTCTCGGCGTGCCGCGCCGCTACTACTCGTACAGCGACAGCATCGACTTCATCGGCCCGAGCGTGCACATCGCGAACGAGTGGATCTCGATCTCGGCGGTGTTCGTCGCGGCCATGCAGCTGGTGTTCCTGTTCAACCTCGCGTGGTCGCTGAGGAACGGCCGGCCGTCCGGGCCGAACCCGTGGCGCGCGACCTCGCTCGAATGGGTGACCCCGGACACGCCGCCGAAGCACGGCAACTGGGGCAAGGACCTGCCGGTGGTGTATCGCTGGCCGTACGACTACAACGTGCCCGGCGCGCCGCAGGACTTCATCACCGCAGGACGTGCCGCCCGGCGATCCGCGCGCGGGCAACGCGCCGGCGGGCCGCGACCACGGAGTGCACCATTGAATCTGACGGTCGCCTACACCGCGCTCGCGGCCGGCATCGTCGTCTGGCTGATCCTGGTCCGAAAGCTGTCGACGAAGTCGTGGGAGCCGCAGTCAGCGGCCGCGAGCGAGGCCGATGTGCCGCGCTGGGCGCCGGCGCGCGTCGGTCTGTGGGTGTTCCTTGCGGTCATCACTTCGTTGTTCGGCCTGTTCCTCTCGGCGTACTACATGCGGCTGACCGGGCATCAAGGCTCGGGCCCGGCTACCGATTGGGGCGCACTGACCGAGCCGCCGGTGTTGTGGCTGAACACGCTGCTGCTGATCGTCGCGAGCGTGGCGATGCAAGCGGCACGCAAGGCGATACGCGAGAGCAGCGTCGAGCGCAGCCTCAATGCGCTGATGCTCGGCGGGCTGTTGACGCTGGCGTTTCTCGGCGGCCAGTTCTACGCGTGGGCGCAGGTGCGCGACACAGAGTTCTTCACGCCGGCGAATCCCGCGCTCGCCTTCTTCTACCTGCTCACTGCCGTACACGGCCTGCATCTGCTCGGCGGGCTCTATGTCTGGGGACGAACGCTCGTGCGCATGCGCCGCAAAGACGTCGCAGCGACCGACGTGCAACTGAGCGTGGAGCTGTGCAGCGTCTACTGGCACTTCCTGCTGTTCGTCTGGCTTGGCGTGTTCGCCGTGATGTTATCCACCTGAGGGTCGTTCTAGATGAGTCACGAATCGTCAGCTGCGTTGCCCGCAATCCCCGAGGGCCTGAAGGGCGTGACCGCCGACTGGTCCGCCGACAAGCAAGCCTTCCCGGTGCCGTGGGGCAAGGCGATGATGTGGATTTTCCTGCTCAGCGACACGTTCATCTTCTCGTGCTTCCTGATCTCGTACATGAACGTGCGCATGTCCACGACCGACATGTGGCCGAACCCGAGCGAAGTGTTCTCGCTGACGGTCTTCGGCACCGCGGTGCCGCTGTTCCTGATCGCGATCATGACGATGATCCTGATCACCTCCTCGGGCACGATGGCGATGGCCGTCAACTTCGGCTATCGGCGCGACCGCAAGAAGACCGCTTTGCTGATGTTCGCCACCGCGCTGCTGGGCCTGTCGTTCGTCGGCATGCAGGCGTTCGAGTGGAGCAAGCTGATCGAAGAGGGCGTGCGGCCGTGGGGCAACCCGATGGGCGCGGCGCAGTTCGGCTCGGCGTTCTTCATGATCACGGGCTTCCACGGCCTGCACGTGTCGTGCGGCGTGATCTACCTGTCGGTGGTCGCCATGCGCGTGCTGAACGGCTTCTATGAGAAGAAAGGCACGTACGAGACCGTCGAGGTCGCGGGCCTGTACTGGCACTTCGTCGACCTCGTCTGGGTGTTCATCTTCGCGTTCTTCTATCTGTGGTAGGTGGCAGCATGTCGCAAGCACATTCCGCTGAAGCAGCGCACGGCGCTCACAGCCCTGCCGGCGGTCACGGCGAGGGCGTACAGCATCCGATCAAGGTCTACCTGTGGATCTGGTTGCTGCTGTTCGTCTTCAGCACGTTCTCGTACCTGGTCGATTTCTACCGCCTGCAAGGCATGCTGCGCTGGACGCTCATCATCATCTTCATGCTGCTGAAGGCCGGCTTCATCGTCGCGATCTTCATGCACATGGCGTGGGAACGCCTCGCGCTCAAGCTCGCGATCCTGGTACCGCCGCTCGCGCTGCTGGTGTTCGTCGGCCTCATGGCGATCGAGGGCGATTACACGTTCCTGACGCGACTGCAGTCGTTCGTGCAGCAGGAACAGAAGCCGGGCGCGCATCACGGCGGACATGAAGCCGAGCAGCCGGCAGCCGAGCATCCATGAATAGTGGTGCGATGATGGCGCAGACCTCCGTCCTGTGGATCTGTGCGTTCGTCGTCGCGGGCGTGTTCGCGGTCATGATCCATTCGATCGCGACCTTCCGCCGCGCCGCCGGCTCGCGGCGCAACGCGCTGGCGGAAATCCTCTGGGCGATCGTGCCCATCTTCATCATGGTGAGCACCGCGTTGCCCGCGGTGCGCATGCTGGCCTCGCAACACGCGACCAGCGTCGTTCAGGCACACAACGACCCGTGACCCCGCGTTACCGCCTGTTCCGGCGCCTCGCGCTGGCGGGCGTCGTGCTCACCTTCGCCGTCGTGGTTCTCGGCGCGTGGGTGCGCCTGAGCGACGCCGGTCTCGGTTGCCCGGACTGGCCTGGTTGTTACGGTCATCTCAGTGTCGACGATGCCGCCAGCAACGTCGATGTGATCAACGAAGCGTTCCCGCACCGGCCGTTCGAGTATCACAAGGCCATCAAGGAGATGGTGCACCGATACTTCGCCTCGACGCTCGGGCTGCTGATCGTGGCGCTGGCAGGGCTCGCGATCGCCAACCGCCGCGATCCGCAACAGCCGGTGGTTCTGCCGATCGCGCTGGTCGCGCTGGTGATCTTTCAAGGACTGCTCGGCATGTGGACGGTCACACTGCTGCTGAAGCCGCTGATCGTGGTGCTGCACCTGCTCGGCGGTCTCGCGACGCTGTCGCTGCTCGCGTGGCTGGCGTTCGCTTCGGCCGCCGGCGGAACGGAAACGAGGAATGTCCCCCTTCTGAAGCGAATCACCATCGCAGCGCTCGCGGTGCTCGCGGTGCAGATCGCACTCGGCGGCTGGACCAGCAGCAACTACGCCGCGCTCGCCTGCCCCGATTTCCCGACTTGTCAGAATTCGCTATGGCCGCAGATGGATGTCAAAGGCGCCTTCATCCTGTGGCGCGGTCTCGGCATCGACTACGAAGGCGGCGTCCTCGATCATCCGGCGCGGGTCGCGATCCATTTCGTGCACCGGCTCGGGGCGGTGCTCGCCGCGCTCGTGCTTGGACTCGCCAGCGTTGCGGCGATCCGCCTCGGTCCGACGCGGAGCATACGGATCGCGGGGGCAGTGCTGGGCGTGGTCCTCGTGTGTCAGCTCATCCTGGGGCCGGTCATGGTGGTGCGCGCCCTGCCGCTCGCCTTGGCCACCGCGCACAACGGCGTCGCGGCGCTGCTGCTGCTGGCTGTCGTCGGCCTTTACAGGAAGCTGTCGGGCTAAAGCCCGACCTACGGGATCGCTGTAGGTCGGGCTTTAGCCCGACTCTTCTTGTAGAATCCGTCCGTGGAAACACCGTCCATTCAGCATCCGCACTCCACCTGGCGCGACTACTACGAGCTGGGCAAGCCGCGCGTAGTGATGCTGATCATGTTCACGGCGATCGCCGGCATGTTCCTCGCGGCGCCGGGGCTGCCGCCGCCGAATGCGCTGGTGTTCGGCACGCTGGGCATCGCACTCGCCGCTTCCGCCGCCGCCGCCGTCAATCACGTGCTCGATCGGCGCATCGATGCGCAAATGGCGCGCACGCGCAATCGTCCGCTGCCGCAAGGTCACCTGACACAAGCGCAGGCGCTTACCTACGCGGCCATTCTTGGCGTGGCATCGATCCTGATGCTCTGGGGCTGGGTCAATCCGCTGACCGCGGTGCTCACCATTTCTTCGCTGCTGGGTTACGCAGTCGTCTACACCGTATGGTTGAAGCACGCGACTCCGCAGAACATCGTGATCGGTGGAGCGGCGGGAGCAGCGCCACCCGTGCTCGGCTGGACCGCGGTGACCGGCCAGGTCGACCCGCACTCGCTGCTGCTGTTCCTGATCATCTTCACGTGGACGCCGCCGCACTTCTGGGCGCTGGCGATTGCGCGGCGCGAGGATTACGCCAAGACGGGCGTGCCGATGATGCCGGTCGCGTACAGCAGCGAGTTCACCAAGCTCCACATCCTGCTCTACACGATCCTGCTCGTGATCGTGACGCTGCTGCCGTACCTGACCGGCATGAGCGGTCTCATCTACCTCGCCGCCGCGGCAATCCTCGGCGGCTTCTTCCTGTACCGCGCGCTGCAGCTGAAAGTGCAGTCGGACATCCGTCTGCCGATGCGCACGTTCAGTTTCTCCATCACGTACCTTGCGCTGCTGTTCGCGGCGCTGCTCGTCGATCACTACTTCACGATCCGCATCGGCTGAGGCGCCGTGGCAGGCATACACAGTCGCGCAGTCATCTTCTGGCTGTTGCTGGTCGTCCTCGCCCTGATCGTTTACGGCTCGCTGTATCCCTTCAATTTCAAGCCGGACGCGGTCGAAGGTGGCGTGCTCGAGGCGTTGCGCCAGCTGTCGTGGGCGCGCGCCGGCCGCGGCGATCGGATTTCCAACGTACTGCTGTATTTGCCGCTGGGTTTTTGCCTGTTCCTGTGGCTGGAGCTGCGCTGGCGCCGCGCGCTGTCGATGATCGCTGCGACGGTGCTGGGTACGTTGCTGTCGCTGTCGATCGAGATCGCGCAGGTCTACATCTCCGCGCGCGTACCTAGCCTGACCGATGTGGTGCTCAATGCTTTCGGCACGCTGCTCGGCGTGACCGCGGGCCTCGCCTGGGGCGGACTCACACGGCTGATGCATCTGCCAGGACGTGCGGAACGACCGCTGCGCGATCCCGGTGCGGTGCTGCTGCTGGGACTGTGGCTCGCGTGGCGTTTCGCGCCGTTCGTGCCGCAGTTCGACCTCGTCAAGCTCAAAGCGGCGCTGCAGCCGCTGTTCAGCCCGCAGTTCGATCCGGTGATCGTGTTCAGCTATCTGACGTTCTGGCTGGTCGTGAATCAGGCGGTTGCCGCGGTGGTGAGCAGGCCGCGGCGTCTGGAGGTCTTGTTGCTCGTGATCGCCACCGTGCTCGTCGGCCGCCTGCTGGTCGCCAATCAGACGTTCCTGCCCGGCGAGCTGCTGGCGCTGCTGTTACTGCTGCCGATGCTCCTGGTCATGCATCGGTTGCGGCCACGCCCGCGGCGCGCCGTGCTCGTGTTTGCAGTGATCGTCGTGCTGCTCATCGACGGCCTGGCGCCGTTCGATTTCACGCCGCCGATGGGCCGCTTCGACCTGTGGCCCTTCCTCGGCTGGTTCGAGATCGGCTTGCCGAACGCGATTCAGCTCATCGACTGGAGCGAGCTGATCGGCAAGCTGTTCCTGTACGGCGCGTTGCTGTGGGTCATCAAGGAATGGGGCGCGTCGATCGGTTTCGCTGTGATTGCGCTCACGGCGACAGTGTTTGCCATCGAAGTGCTGCAGGCGTGGCTGCCGGAGCAGAGCGCCTCGATCAGCGATCCGCTGCTGGCGCTTGGAGTCGGGCTGGGCTTTCGCTCGCTATATCAGCGGATGCGGCCGCGCGCCTTCGCGCGCGAGACTATTTTCCAACGCGCGCGCAACCGGTGAACTCCTTGCTGTCGAGCACGGCGCGCGCCGAGTAAGCGAACAGCTCGCCCGACATCGGATCGCGGCACGTCTGCGCGTCGATGAGCAGCTGGAGCTCGTGGCCGTTGCCGCTCGCGTGGTAGCGCACTGCGCCTTCCGCGTCCTGCGTCTGCGGCGCTCCCAGAGCAATCTCCTTCGGCTCCGCGGGCTGGCGCCACACGATGCCGGCGTCCCCGACCTCGACGGCCCAGAACGGCTCGCTGCCGCGCGCGGCGACGATGTAGCTTGCCGCCGGCTCGTCGCAGCCGCGAACCTGCCCCTGCAATCCTGCGTACGTCACTTCCTCGAGCACGAATGTGCCGGCGTACGCGCGCGCTTCGGCGACGTCTTCCGCAACCGGAGCGCGCTCGCCATACGCTTCGACGTACAGCATCGCGGGACCCTTCTGCATCTCGCCCGCGAAAGTCTCGCGCATCACGCCGTCGCTCTGGTCGAGCAGCCACAGCTCGGCTTTCTCGTCGCACGGGCGGAAAGTCACGCGGTCCTGCGCCAGCATGACGATGCCGCGCTTGATCGAAAGACTGGAATCCGCAGGAGCCTCGGGCTCCGCCGGTGACGGCTGCTGGTCGGTAGGAATCGTGCTCGCTGGTGCATTGGTCGTGGGCGACATCGGCGCCGGCTGCTCCGCCTCACGCGAGCAAGCCGCGAGCACCAGCGTGGTCGAGCACATCAGCGTCGCAATCCGCCGCAGGCCGCGCATGTAAATTCCCCCAGACAAGTCGCAGTCGCGTAAAAGGCCGCTCTGCGCATCCATGCGCAGCAGAATACCGGGAAAGAGCACCCTGCGAAATCGCGGTAGAATGCCGGCCCTCATGGATATCACTCCCATAGTCGGCGGTCTCAACGACGCGCAGCGTGCGGCCGTGACCGCGCCGCTCGCGCCGACGCTGGTTCTGGCCGGTGCCGGCAGCGGCAAGACGCGCGTGCTGGTGCATCGGGTCGCGTGGCTGGTGCAGGTGGAGAAGGTGTCGGCGTACGGCATCCTGGCCGTGACGTTCACGAACAAGGCCGCGGGCGAGATGCGCGGGCGCATCGAGAACCTGCTGGGCGTGCCGAGCGCGCCGTTGTGGATCGGCACGTTCCACGGCATCGCGCACCGGCTGCTGCGCATCCACTGGCGCGACGCGAACCTGCCGCAGGCGTTCCAGATCATGGACTCGGAAGACCAGCTGCGCGCGATCCGCAAGCTCCTCAAGGCGCTCGATCTCGACGAGACGCGCTGGATCCCGAAAGAGATCATGTGGTTCATCAACGCACGCAAGGACGAAGGCCTGCGCGCGAAGCACCTGAAGGACGACGGCGATCCGACGCGCCGCCAGTTCATCAAGCTGTACGAGCAGTACCAGGAGCAGTGCGAGCGAACCGGAGTCGTCGACTTCGCAGAACTGCAGCTGCGCGCGTTCGAGCTGTGGCGCGACCGGCCCGATATCCTCGCGCACTACCGCGCGCGCTTCCGCCACGTGCTGATCGATGAGTTCCAGGACACCAACACGATTCAGTTCGCGTGGATCAAGCTGCTGGCGGGCACCGACGGCCTGCCATTCGCTGTCGGCGATGACGATCAGTGCGTGGCCGCGGGAACGCTGGTAACGATGTCCGATGGCTCTCGTAAGCCAATCGAGACCGTGCTGCCGGGCGACCAGATCTTGTCAGCGCATGGTACGCAGGATTTCCGCCCGGCATTGGTAACCGATCGATTCGTGCGACAGCGTCGCGGACGAATGATCCGTCTGCATCTGCGCTCGGGGAAAGTCATCACGAGCACGCCCGAGCACACGCATTTCGCCGGCTATCTCCTCGGCGAGACACCGCAGACCTATTTCCTCTATCTGATGCACAAAGAGGGCGTCGGCTATCGACTCGGCACCTCACAGGTCTACACGAACGGACAGGTCAAGCGGATGGTGGGTTTCAAGCAGCGAGCGTTGCAGGAGCACGCCGATGCCGCATGGATCATCCGCACGCATGCCAACGAAAACGAAGCCAGGCTGGACGAGGTACTGACTTCGCTGCGTTATGGCTTGCCGACATTGCCGTTCGTGCCGCGTAAGGGCAAGGCACTGAACGGCTTGGTCCACGACCCGGCTTACATCAGCAAGGTTTTCGGCTCGCTGGACACCGTCACCGGGGCAGAGCGACTCCTCGAAGAAAACGGCCTCGACCCGGATCGTCCGCATCACGTGCCGCGGAGCCGGAACTCGAAACGTCGCAACATAGTGATCACGCTCTGCGGCGATCGCCGCGGCAGCACCCCGATGCATCGGATCAGCATCGTCGGCGTATGCGCCAAGGATCGTGGAATTCTGGAGTCGCTGGGCCTGAGCATTCGGCCAGCCAAGCTCGCAGGCAAGAGCTGGCGCTTCGAGACCTGTCGCAAGGATTTCGGCGAGATCATGACCATCGCCCGTCGTATCCGCGAGAATCTCGACGACGCGCGCTACATCCTGCAGGGGCAGGTCCTTGGCCGCTCGCTGCCCTTCATCACAGCGGCGAGCATTCGACGCGGCATGGTCATGGCTGGCGAAGCCGGCGACTATGACATCGTCGAGCGAATCGAAGATGAAGAGTTCACGGGTGAGGTCTACGACCTGAACATCGCCGGAACGCACAACTTCGTTGCGAACGGCATCGTCACTCACAACTCGATTTACCGCTGGCGCGGAGCGCGCGTCGAGAATCTGCAGCAGTTTCGCCGCGACTATCCGAACGTGCAGCTGTTCCGCCTCGAGCAGAACTACCGCTCCACCGGCAACATCCTGGCGGCGGCCAATGCGCTCATCGCGAACAATAACGGCCGGCTCGGCAAGAACCTGTGGACGGCGGGCGAGCAGGGCGATCCGGTCAAGCTGTACGCCGCGTTCAACGAGCGCGACGAAGCGGACTTCGTCATCAACCGCATCCGCGAGTGGTCGCACCGCGGCGGCCGGCGCAGCGAATGCGCGATCCTGTACCGCTCGAACGCCCAGTCGCGCGCATTCGAAGAAGCGTTGATCACAGCGCGCATTCCGTATCGCGTGTACGGCGGCCTGCGGTTCTTCGAGCGCGCGGAAATCAAGGATGCGCTGGCGTATCTGCGCCTCGTGTTCAGCCGCGTCGACGATGCATCGTTCGAGCGCATCGTGAATCTGCCGGCGCGCGGTATCGGCGCGAAGACGCTGGATACGATCCGCAACTACGCTCGCGCCAACGCCTGCACGATGTGGGAAGCCGCCGGCGCCTGCACGCAGGAGCTCGGCGCGCGCACGGCCCAGAGCCTGCACGGCTTCATGCTGCTGATCGAGCAACTGGACAAGCAGATGCGGCCCTTGCCGCTGCACGAGCAGGTCGACCACGTCATCAATGCGAGCGGACTGGTCGCGCACTACCAGCAGGAACGAGGCGATCGCGGCGAGGCCCGTATCGAGAACCTGAACGAGCTGGTCACCGCCGCCCGCAACTATGAGCCGGATGCCGAGTCGGAAGCGTTGCCGCTCGCGAGCTTCCTCGCGCACGCCGTGCTCGAGTCCGGCGAAGACCAGGCGGACGCATGGGAAGACAGCGTGCAGATGATGACGCTGCATTCGGCAAAGGGGCTGGAGTTCCCGGTCGTGTTCCTGTGCGGCCTGGAGGACGGACTGTTCCCGCACACGCGCTCGACCACCGACATGGACGGGCTCGAAGAGGAGCGGCGCCTTTGCTACGTCGGCACGACGCGCGCAATGAAGCACCTGTTTCTCACGTACGCGGAGCAGCGGCGCCTGCACGGCGTCGACAGCTACGGCACGCCATCGCGCTTCATCCGCGAGATTCCGGCGGAGCTGCTCGAGGAAGTGCGCCCGCGCATCCAGGTCTCGCGGCCGGTTTACATGCCACAGCGCGGCCGGGTGGAGGAAGATCCGGCGCCCGGCGGCGTCCGGCTCGGCCAGCGCGTGCGCCATGGCAAATTCGGCGAAGGCGTGATCCTGAACCTGCAGGGCCAGGGGAGCCATGCGCAAGTCGAGGTAAACTTCGAGCGCCAGGGCAAGAAATGGCTGATGCTGGCGTACGCGAATCTCGAGCCCATATAGACGACATGATAAGAATGACAACAGTCAGGCAATGAAAATCATCATTCTCGGCGCCGGCCAGGTCGGCCGCACGGCGGCCTATCACCTCGCCCGGGAGCCGGCGAACGAAGTCACCGTGGTGGACGTCAAGGACGAGCTGCTGCGCGACCTGCAGGACCGCATCGACATCCGCACTGTCGTCGGCAGCGCGACGCAGCCCGGGATTCTCGAAGCCGCCGGCGCACGCGAGGCGGACATATTCATCGCGCTGACCAACAGCGACGAAGTGAACATGACCGCGTGCCAGATCGCGTGGAGCCTGTTCAACAAGGACGCGACGCGCATCGCGCGCATCCGCTCGGCGGATTTCACCAAGCATCGCAAGCTCTTTTTCGACGAAGACCGCGCCTTCGCCGTCGACGTGCCGATCAGCCCCGAGCAGCTCGTCACCGATCACGTGGTGCGGCTGATCCAGTATCCGGGTGCGTTGCAGGTGCTCGACTTTGCCGACGGCCGCGTGCGCCTGGTCGGCGTCAAGGCGCTGCGCGGCGGCGCGCTGGTCGGACAGCAGCTCAAGCAACTCGCCGGGCACATCAAGGGCCACGATGCGCGGGTCGCAGCCATCTATCGCAACGGCCAGAGCATCAAGCCGACCGGCGACACGGTCGTCGAGCACGGCGACGAGGTGTTCTTCATCGCCGCGCGCGACGACATCCGGCTGGTGATGCAGGAGATGCAGAAGCTCGAGGACCCGGTGAAGCGCGTCGTGATCGCGGGTGGCGGCAATATCGGCTTCAGTCTCGCGCAGCGGCTGGAGCGCGAGCACCAGGTCAAGCTGATCGAGCGCGACCAGCGCCGCGCGCGGCGCATCTCCGAGCAACTCAGCAACACCATCGTTCTGACCGGCGACGCTGCAGATGAAGAGTTGCTGCTCGAAGAGAACATCGACAGCGCGGACATCTTCGTCGCGGTGACCAACGCGGAAGAGGCGAACATCCTGTCGGCGATGCTCGCCAAGCGCCTCGGCTGTCACAAGGTCGTGGCGCTGATCAATCGGCCCGCATATGTGGAGTTGATGGAGAGCGGGTCGATCGACGTCGCACTGTCGCCGCAGCAGGTCACGATTGGCTCGCTGCTCGCGCACGTCCGCCGCGGCGACGTGGTGCGCGTGCATTCACTGCGCAGAGGTGCGGCGGAGGCGATCGAAGCCGTCGCGCACGGCATTCAAGGTGAAGGCCGCGTGATCGGCCGCAAGATAGAAGACATTCCGCTGCCCGCCGGCGCCACCATCGGCGCAGTGGTGCGCGGCGACCAGGTGATCATTGCGCACCACGACACGGTGATTCACCGCGACGATCACGTCATCCTGTTCCTGACCGATCGGCGCTACATCGAAGTCGTGGAAAAACTGTTCGACGTTCCGCGACGCAAGGGCGCATGAACCTGCTCGCGGTGCAGCGGATTCTCGGCCTGCTGGTGATGCTGGTCAGCATCACCATGCTGCCGCCGCTCGGCGTGTCGTTGTACTACGGCGACGGCAACTGGGAACCGTTCTCGCACGCCTTCTTCGCCCTGCTCGCGATCGGCGCGCTGATCTGGTGGCCGGCGCGCGGTCGCATCCGTGAGCTGCGTGTGCGCGACGGATTCCTCGTCGTCGCCTTGTTCTGGTTCGTGATCAGCGCGGCGGGCGCAGTGCCGCTGTTGCTGGCCGAGGAAGTCCAGCTGTCCATCACCAACGCGATGTTCGAATCCGTCTCGGGCTACACGACGACGGGCGCAACCGTGCTGAGCGGCCTGGACTCGATGCCGCAGTCGCTCCTTTACTACCGCGTGCAAATGGAGTGGCTCGGCGGTATCGGCATGGTCGTGCTCGCTGTCGCGCTGCTGCCGATGCTGGGCGTCGGCGGCATGCAGCTCATGCGCGCCGAAACGCCGGGGCCGATCAAGGACTCGAAGCTCACACCGCGCATCACGGGGACCGCGAAGGAGCTGTGCCGCATCTATATCGCGATCACCATCGCCTGCGCGCTCGCCTACTGGTGGGCCGGCATGACGCCGTTCGACGCCATCGCGCACAGCTTCTCGACGGTCTCCACCGGCGGCAATTCGACGCACGACGCCAACCTCGGCTTCTTCGACAACGAGGTGATCGAGGGCATCGCAATCTTCTTCATGTTCATCGGCGGAGTGAACTTCTCGCTGCACTTCCTGGCCTGGCGTCACAAGACGCTCACCGGTTTTTTCCGCGATCCGGAGTTCCGCGCGTACTGCTCGGTGCTGGCGCTGGCCGTCGCGGTCTACTTTGCGGTGCTGTGGTTGAGCCGGCCCGATGGCGATCCGGGCGAAGCCTTCCGGTTGTCGCTGTTCCACGCCGTGTCGATGCAGACGACCTCCGGCTTCTTCACCGACGACTTCACGCACTGGCCCGGCGCGCTGCCGGTGATCCTGATGTTGTCGACGTTCCTCGGCGGTTGCGCCGGCTCGACCTCCGGCGGCATGAAAGTCGTGCGGTGGCTGCTGCTGTGGAAGCAGGGCCAGCGCGAGGTCGTGCAGCTGGTCCACCCGAGCGCGGAAGTACCGGTCAAGCTCGGGCAGAAAGCGATCGATCCGCGCATCGTCGATGCCGTGTGGGGCTTTTTCGGCGTCTACATCGTGGGATTCGGCGCGCTGATGGTGCTGCTGATCGCGATCGGCGAAGACCAGGTCACGGCGTTCTCGGCGATCGCGGCCTGCATGAACAACACCGGGACCGGCCTCGGCGAGGTCGCGGCCAATTTCGCGACGCTCAGCGACCCGGGCAAGTGGATCTGCCTGGTGGCCATGCTGCTGGGCCGTCTGGAAGTCTTCCCGCTGCTGGTGCTGGTGTCGCCGACCTTCTGGCGCCGTTAAGGGCGCCTGCCACCGGTTTGCCAGATTGGATCATTACGCTGTCTCGAGCGTCTAAGCCACTGTGATGATGAGCCTGTCCCGCAAAACCACGCGCACGATCCTCGCCGGAAGCCTGCTGGTGGTGGGCGTGCTCGCGATTGCGCTGCTGGTCTGGATCATCTACCTCGACCGCATCATCACCGCGCAATTCGAAGGGCGACGCTGGACGTTGCCGGCGCAGGTCTTCGCCGAGCCGCTGGAGCTTTATGTCGGACAGTCGTTCGGTGCGCAGACGCTGGAGCAGGAGCTCAAGCGGCTCGGCTATCGAAGCGTCGACAAGGCCGAGCAACCGGGCAGCTATAGCCGTCGCGGCGCGCGCGTCGAATTGGTCAACCGGCGTTTCCAGTTCTGGGATGCGCTGCAGGAGCCGCAGCTGGTGTCGATCGTCACGCGCGGCAACTCGATCGAGAGCATGCGCAACGGCCGCGGCGAAGAAGTGCCGATCTTCCGTCTCGACCCGCTGCTGATCGGCAGCATTTTTCCGATCCACGGCGAGGATCGCGTGGTCGTGACACCGGACCAGGTTTCGCCTCTGCTGCCGGCGGCGCTCAAAGTCGTCGAGGACCGCAAGTTCGACTCGCACCACGGCGTGGACTACGGCGCGATCGCGCGCGCCGCCTGGGTGAACCTGCGCGCGGGACAGATCGAACAGGGCGGCTCGACGCTCACGCAACAGCTGGTGAAGAGCTACTTCCTCGACAACCGTCGCACGCTGGGACGCAAGATCGAGGAAGCGATGATGGCCTGGCTGCTCGAAGTGCACTTCGAGAAGCAGGACCTGATGAACTCGTACATCAACGAGATCTATCTCGGCCAGGACGGCAATCGCGCGGTGCATGGCTTCGGCCTCGGCAGCCAGTTCTATTTCGGCAAGCCGCTCGCCGAGCTGCAGCTGCACGAAGTCGCGCTGCTGGTGGCAATCGTGCGGGGCCCGTCCTACTACGATCCTCGCCGGCACCAGGAGCGGGCGCGTGCACGACGCGATCTCGTGCTGAAGCTGATGGCGCAGTACAAGGTCGTCGACGAAAAGGCTGCGCAGGAAGCGGCGAAGAAGCCGCTCGGCGTCGTCAATGCGTCGACGCAGGCCGGCGGCTACTACCCGGCATTTCTCGATCTCGTGCGTCGCACGCTGCGCCGCGACTATCGCGAGGAAGACCTGACCGAAGCGGGACTCAAGATCTTCTGCACGCTGAGCCCTGCTGGTGCAGAGCCAGGCAGAGAAGGCACTGACGCAGGAGCTCGATCGACTCGACAAGCTGCGCAAGCAGAAGGCCGATCGCAAGCTCGAAGGTGTCGTGGTCGTGACGGCGCCGCAGAACGGCGAAGTGGTCGCGATGGTCGGCGGCCGCCAGTCGAGCTTCGACGGCTTCAATCGCGCGTTGGACGCGAAACGCTCGATCGGCTCGCTGGTGAAGCCGGTGATTTATCTCGCCGCGATCGAGTCCGGTCGCTACAACGCGGCGTCCATCGTCGAAGACGGCCCCGTTGCGGTGAAGCTCCCGAACGGCACGGTGTGGGAGCCGAAGAACATCACCGAGGAGTATCTACGGCCAGGTGCCGCTGGTGCGCGCACTCGCGCAGTCGATGAACCTCGCGACCGTGCGGCTCGGTCTCGAAGTGGGCCTGCCGAAGGTGACGAACGAATTCGTCGCGCTCGGGCTCGATCGCGAGCCGCCGCAACTGCCTTCGGTGCTGCTCGGCTCACTGGACGTTTCGCCGCTGGAAGTCGCGCAGATCTATAACGCATTCGCGAACGGCGGCTTCAGCACACCGCTGCGCGCAGTGCGCGCGGTCGTGGATGCCGAGGGCACGCCGATCAAGTCGTTCGCGCTCGAAGTTACGCCGGTGGCCGATCCGGCCGCGGTCTATCAGGTCAACCGCATGCTCGTGCAAGTGATGGAGCACGGCTCGGGCCAGGCCGCGCGCGCGCAGATTCCGCCGGAGATCGTGGTCGCGGGCAAGACGGGCACGTCGTCCGACTACCGCGACAGCTGGTTCGCGGGCTTCGCGGGCAACACGCTCGCGGTCGTGTGGATCGGCTACGACGACAATTCGCCGACGGGCCTGACGGGCTCGTCGGGCTCGCTGCCGGTCTGGTCGCGCCTGATGCGCTCGATCGGAACAACGTCGTGGAGCGCGCCGTTGCCTGAAGGCCTCGAAGAGACCTCGATCGAGTTCATGACCGGCCTGGCCGCCGAAGCACGCTGCGGCGGCGAGGACCTGGTGATGGTCGCGGTGCCCACCGGCACGCAACTGCCGGCGCGGCCGGGTTGCGAATCGAACGTCTTCGGTGAGATCGGCGAGCGGGCCCGCGAATGGTGGCGGAGCGTCGTAAGATAGAAGCGGATGAAGCAACGCTACCGAAAACATCTGCTGCTACTGGCTGCGAGCGCGCTGCTCGCCGCTTGCGCCGTGCCGTCGCCGTACGAGAGATCGGCACCGCCGCCGGAGCAGCCGTCGGAAACTCCGCCGGCCGAAACGCAACCGGGCGAGCCGCCCAGCACTGTCGAACAGCCACAGCCTTTGCCTCCTGCGGTACGCGAACCGACGCTCGGAGCTGCGTCGCGCGCACTGGTGAGTCAGGCGCAAACGCAGATGGCGACGAAGAACTACCCTGTCGCCGCTTCGTCGATCGAGCGTGCACTGCGCATCGAGCCCGACAATCCGCTGCTGTGGATCGAGCTCGGCAAGATCCGCCTCGCCGAGGGCAACTACGTGCAGGCGGAGAACATGGCGCGCAAAGCAGTGTCGATGGCCGTGAATGCCCCGCGCGCGCAATCGTCGGCATGGCAGCTCATCGCGGATTCGCTATCGGGCGCGCGGGAAGAATATCGAAGCGCAGGAAGCGCAGGCGCGCGCAGACAGCCTGACTCGTTAGTTCTTCGCGGTTTCGGCCAGCCGTGCGTCCCGCGGCCCGGCCCACTGCACATACATCAGGCATTGCTCGGTCACGCAAGCGTCGCTGTGCGCCGCGTTGCCCGGCTGAAACCAATGCGAACCGGGCTGGAGCAACTTCGCCTGCGACTGCGACTGTCCCTGGCCCCAGTGTTGCATCGTTCCTTCGAGGACCACGCAGTGATAGTCGGCAGTGTGAACGTGCATGGCGCCGGCGCCCTTGTTCATCCGCAGCAGCATCGCCGACGGACCGGTAGTTGGATCGCCCCAGAGCACTGCCATTTGCGCGCCATGCGGTCGCTGCGGGCTCACCGGCGTGAATTTCGCATCTTCGATCGCCGTAGTCGTCATCCCTATTGCGCCTGCAGCGCTGAGGACAAGCCAGACGTTCATCGCTTCGCCTCGGTGCGAAAACCTGCCGCATCGTATAGCGGCATCAGGCGTGATCGACACCGACTTGTCGCGCGAGCAGAACGTCTCGCCGCGTCAGGTTAGTAAGGAACTGACGGGTTGCCGCTTCCCAGGTGTGCTTGAGCGCGAACGCACGGCACTTTGCCGGATCCAGCTTCAGCGCGGCCAGCGCCGCGGCTCGCAAATCTTCGTCGAGCACACCTGTCGTGCCGTTCTCGATGACGTCGATCGGCCCCGTCACCGGATACGCAGCGACCGGCACGCCGCACGCGAGCGCTTCGAGCAGCACGAGGCCGAATGTGTCGGTGCGGCTCGGAAACACGAACACGTCTGCAGCGGCGACGTGCGCCGCCAGCTCCGCGCCGAACTTGTAGCCAACGAACGTCGCCGTCGGAAATTCCGCTTGCAGTGAGCGGCGCTCGGGTCCGTCGCCGATGACGAGCTTCGTGCCGGGCAGATCGAGATCGAGAAACGCCTCGATGTTCTTCTCCACCGCGACGCGTCCCACATACACGAAGATCGGCCGCGGCAGATCCAGAAACGCCTTGCCCGATGGCTTGAACACCTCCACGTCGACGCCGCGCGTCCAGCGCGCGATGTTGCGAAACCCCCGTGTTTCCAGCTGTCTCTGCAATGTCGGCGTCGCGACCATCGTGCGCGCCGCGGCCGAATGAAACCGACGCAGATGTGCGTAGCTCAGCGCGAGCGGAATCGGCGCGCGCGCCCGCACGTACTCCGGAAACTGCGTGTGATACGACGTCGTGAACGCGAAGCGATTGCGCAGGCACCAGCTGCGCGCGGCCATGCCGAGCGTGGCTTCGGTGGCGATGTGAATGCAGTCCGGCGCGAAATCGGCCAGCAGCTGTGCGAGCTTGCGATACGGCAACCACGCGAGGCGGATTTCCGGATACGTCGGACACGGAAACGTGTGGAACTGACTGGGCTCGATCACCAGGACGTCATGGCCGCCGGTGCGCAGCGTCTGCGCTGTCGTGCTCAGAGTCTGGACGACGCCGTTGGTCTGCGGTCGCCACGCATCGGTGACGATCGCTATCTTCACGCCGCCTGCTCGAGCGAGCACGGCGCGAGCGCGCCGCTGTGCGTGATCACCTCCTTGCTTTCCGTCCAGCGCAGCAGGCTCAGGCGACCCTCGAAATCCTCGGTGAGCGTCGTACAGCTCTCGACCCAATCGCCGTCGTTGCAATACAGGACGCCGTCGATCTGCGAGATCTCGGCGCGATGAATGTGACCGCAGACCGCGCCGTCGAGGCCGCGGCGCTGTGCTTCGTGCGCGAGCGCGCGCTCGAAGTTCGCGATGTACTTCACCGCGTTCTTCACCTTGTGCTTGAGATACGCGGCGAGCGACCAGTAAGGAAAGCCGCAGGCGCGCCGCAGGAAGTTCACGTAGCGATTGAGTTTCAGCACGAACGCGTAAGCGCGATTGCCGAGCGCTTCGAGCACCGGGCTCGCCTTGATCACACTGTCGAACTCATCGCCGTGCAGGACCAGCAGCCGGCGACCGTCGGCGGTCTCGTGGATCGCCTCGCGATGAATCTCGACGTTGCCGAACACCAGGCCGTCGTAGTCGCGAAACATGTTGTCGTGATTGCCCGGGATGTAGACGACGCGCGTGCCGTGCTTGGCCTTGCCGAGAATCGTGCGGATGACGTCGTTGTGTGCCTGCGGCCAGAAGAACGACTTGCGCAGGCTCCACACATCGATGATGTCGCCGACGAGGTAGAGCGTTTCCGTCTCGACCGAGCGCAGGAAGTCGAGCAGGTACGCGGCGCTGCAGCCCCGGAATCCCAGATGGACGTCGGAGATGAAGATCGTGCGAAACCGGAAAGTCGGCTTGGCGGGCGTCGGGCTCATGGCGCGCAGGGTCGGGGAGGGCCATGACGCCGGTGTGACAGGATCGGGAAGATTCTCTGACCAGCCCGCGGGGTTGCGACTGACAGCTCTATGGCAAGGTCAGGACTGCGACATAACGCCACGGTAGGGATTGCAAACTGACAGATTTTCCACTACTGCGCGGTCTGCTGCTTTATGTTCGCACTGAGTATCCCACTTCGCCGTTAGTTTTAACGCACAGTCAGACGTCGTCAGCCGTAGATTCCTACCGGTGGGATTTGTATTTGACGGAACCAGCCACTTTTGATGCTCATTGTGGAATCAACAACCACAAATTTCCCCACCGCCGCCCCTCCCGCTATCCTCATGCCCATGATCGGACTGCTGCAACGCGTCACCCACGCTGAAGTGCGCGTAGAAGCCAAGACCGTGGGCTCCATCCAGGCCGGCCTCATGGTCCTGGTCGGAGTCGAGCGCGGCGATACGGAGCAGCACGCCGACCGGCTGCTGGAGCGGCTGCTGACCTACCGCGTCTTCCCCGACGACGAGGGGCGCATGAACCGCAGCCTGCAGGACACAGCCGGCGGGCTGCTTCTCGTGTCCCAATTCACCCTCGCCGCAGACACGCGGAAGGGCACGCGCCCTGGCTTCAGCCCCGCCGCGGAGCCGCAGGAAGGAAAAAGGTTGTTCGACTACCTCGTCCGTCGGGCACGCGAGCAGCATGGCGTTGTCGAAACCGGAGAGTTCGGCGCGCACATGCAGGTGACGCTAACCAACGACGGTCCGGTCACCTTCTGGCTGCAGGTCGGCAATGTAGGGTGAAAGCCGTCGCAGATGTGACGCGCGGCGCTGGCTTCGTAACCGTCGGCCCCGATGATTTGGCGTATCATCCGGCGGCTTATGTGAGGAGAGAGCAATGGGTATCGGCTTCAAAGAACTGCTGATCATCCTGGCGATCGCGCTGCTGATTTTCGGCGCGAAGCGCCTGAAGACCATTGGCTCGGACCTGGGCGGTGCCGTGAAAGGCTTCAAGAAGGCGATGGACGAGGGCGACGACAAGGAAAGCCGCCAGCTCAACTCGCCGGACCAGAAGGACGCGGATTTCGACTCGACGCCTGCCGGCAAGACCGGCACCAAGTCCAACGTCTGACGTCGGACGCGTCGACAATACAGATTCCCCTCCAGGCCCGTGTTCGAAGTCGGCTTCACCGAGATCCTGCTGATCCTGGGCCTCGCGCTGCTGGTGCTGGGTCCCGAGAAACTGCCTGGCCTCGCCGAGAAGGTCGGCCGCTGGACCGGCCGCGCGCGCTCGATGGCGCGCCAGCTGCGCACGCAGCTCGAGCACGAAGTCACGATGGAAGAGCTGTCCCGCTCGCGGCCATCGCAACCTGCAACGCCACCTCCGCCGCCTGATACTTCTGCAGCCGCGCCCGAGCCGGGCATCGCGCCGACCGGTCCCGAGCTCGACCTGGACACGATGGTCTCCGGCATCGAGCCTGAGGTGTCGCCGCGCGCCGAGTTTGGCGACGACGCGGCCGCCGATGCCGCCGTAGTCGTCGACTCTCCACCGACCAAAGCCGCGTCATGAGTGACGAAGGAGAACGCGAGCCTCTCGCCGAAGGGACGCTGATCTCCCATCTCATCGAATTGCGCCAGCGGCTGCTGAAGGCCGTGGTCGCAGTCTTCCTGTGCTTCATTCCGTGCGCGATCTTCTCCGACAAGCTGTTCACGCTGGTCGCGCAGCCGCTCATCGAGAAGATGCCGGAAGGCACTTCGATGATCGCGACCAGCCTGATCTCGCCGTTCATGGCGCCGCTGAAACTGGCGCTGTTCGTCGCGCTGTTCATCGCGATGCCCTACGTGCTGTTCCAGGTGTGGGCGTTCGTCGCGCCGGGGCTGTACAAGCGCGAGAAGCGTTTCGCGATTCCGCTGATGGTCTCCAGCATCCTGCTGTTCTACGCGGGAGTCGCGTTCGCGTATTTCGTAGTGTTTCCGCTGATGTTCGCGTTCCTCACCACGACCGCGCCGACCGGCGTGCAGGTGATGACGGACATCACCAACTACCTCGACTTCGTGCTGCTGCTGTTCTTCGCATTCGGCATCGCGTTCGAGATGCCCGTCGCCACCGTGTTGCTCGCGTCTACAGGCCTGGTGCGCGTCGAGACCATGGCGAAGAACCGCGGCTACGTGCTGCTGGGAATCTTCGTGATCGCGGCGTTCCTCACGCCGCCGGATGCCCTGTCGCAAACCGCGATGGCCGTGCCGATGTGGCTGCTGTACGAGGTCGGGATAGTTCTGTCGCGCATCCTGCTGCGGGAACGCCTGGCGCAGCAGCGCAGCGAAGAACAAAGCGCGAGCAGCTGAACGCCCGGCTGAACGTGTTCAGGGTGTGGCGGTGTATACACGTTGCGCAAGCCGGGCTTCTTGCCCCGGCGCGCGCTCTTCGGTGAGACTGGCGCACCTTTGCAACATCCCTGTCACTAACAACAGAACGAACCGCAGGATGGGCCCCGCATGAATCAGAACATCGAGCGCGATTCCACGCACGGACCTCAGCTTTTCGGCCAGCCGCGCGGACTAGCGACGCTGTTCATGACGGAGATGTGGGAACGTTTCACTTATTACGGCATGCGGGCCATCCTGATCCTGTTCATGGCCGGCGCCATTACCGAGGGTGGACTCGGCCTCGACGATAAGACTGCGGGTGCGGTCTACGGCCTCTACATCGCCGCGACCTATCTGCTGGCGCCGATGGGTGGCTGGATTGCCGATCGGTTGATCGGTCAGCAACGCTCCGTGATCTGGGGCGGCGTGCTGATCATGCTGGGCAACGGCCTGCTCGCCGCGGGCGACACACGCCTGTTCTTTGTCGGGCTGATCGTGATCGTGCTCGGCGTCGGCCTGCTCAAGCCGAACATCAGCGCCCTGGTCGCGCAGCTGTACCCGGAAGGCGGCTCGCGGCGCGACGCGGGCTTCTCGATCTTCTACATGGGCATCAATCTCGGCGCGGTCCTCGGCTCGTTCTTCGTACCGATCACCGCGGCGGCGTTCGGCTGGAGCGCCGGCTTCGCGTTGCCCGCGCTCGGTATGCTGATCGGCCTGGTGCAGTTCCAGGTCACGAAAAATCATCTCGGCACTTCCGGCCTGGTGCCGCTCGGCAAGCCGGCCACGTGGTGGCCGATCGTCGGCTTCATGGTCGTCTTGGTAGTGGTCGCGGCGCTAGGGATCACGGGCGCGCTCGCGCTCAACCCGGTGCGCATCTCGGTCGTCGCGAACTGGACGATGATCGCGCTCGCCGCCGGTTACTTCAGCTACCTGGCTTTCTTCGCGGGCCTCGACTTGGCCGAGCGCAAGCGCGTGGTCGCGATGATCGCGCTGTTCGCTGCGTGCGCCATGTTCTGGGCGGGCTTCGAGCAGACTGGTGCTTCGCTCAACCTGTTCGCAGACCGTCACACCGATCGCGTGATCTTCGGCTGGGAAATGCCCGCCGGAGTGCTGCAGGGCGTGAATCCCGCATTCATCATCATCTTCGCGCCGGTGATTGCAGCGATCTGGGTGATGCTCGGCAAGCGCAACCTCGATCCGTCCGCGCCGTTCAAGTTCTCGCTCGGCCTGATCCTCATGGGCGTCGGCTTCTTCGTGATGTATCTGGCCGCCCAGTACGTCGTGCAAGGCGAGAAGGTGCTGCCGACCTGGCTGATGCTCACGTACCTGTTCCACACGTTCGGCGAGCTGTGCCTGAGCCCGGTGGGACTGAGCTCGATGACCAAGCTCGCGCCGGCGCGCTTCGTCGGCCAGGTGATGGGCCTGTGGTTCCTCGCGACCGCGATCGGCAACAACCTCGCCGGTCAGTTCTCCGGCGAGTTCGATCCGAACAACCTGCCGGGCATGCCGGACCGCTTCCTCTATCTCATGTGGTGGGGCGTGCTGGCGGGCGCCGTGCTGCTCGTGCTGACGCCGTTCATCAAGAAGATGATGGGCGGCGTGAAATAAGTCAGTCAGGGGTGAAGGATGCGTAATTCCGTACGGCTCGCGGCCGCGATCGCGGCTGTCATCGCACTTGCGGGCGGCTGCAGCCGCGACACATCGCAGAGCGCGGCTCCCAAGGAATCTGCCGATCAGTTCGTCGAGCGCCTGAACCGCGAGTCGACCGAGCTTGGCCGCGAATTGGCGGCGGCAGGATGGGCATACGCGACGTTCATCAACCAGGACACCGAGTTCCTCAACGCGAAGGCCACCGAGCGCGGGCTCGAATACTTCAGTAAGTCGGTCGAAACAGCGAAGGCCTACGACGGCAAGGAGATGAGTCCGGCGACTGCTCGCACGCTGCAGCTGTTGAAGCTGGGCGTCCCGGCGCCCGCGCCGAAAGATCCGGCGAAGCGCGCCGAGCTCGCCGCACTGACGTCGAAGATGGAAGGCATGTACGGTTCGGCGAAGTACTGCCCGAAAGGTCCCGACTCCTGCAAAGACCAGACGCAGCTCACCGATGTGCTGGCGAACAGCCGCAACTACGAGGAGCTGACCGAAGCGTGGACGGGCTGGCATTCGACTGCGCGGCCGCTGCGCAAGGAATACGCGCAGTTCGTCGAGTCTTGCGAACGAAGGCGCGACCGAGCTGGGCTTCACCGACCTCGGTGCGATGTGGCGCTCGGGTTACGACATGCCGCCGGACGAGTTCACGAAAGAGGCCGCGCGGCTGTGGGGCCAGGTCAAGCCGCTGTACGACTCATTGCACTGCTACGTGCGTGGACGATTGCAGAAGACTTACGGCGCGGAGCGTGTGCCGGACGGCAAGCCCATTCCCGCGCACCTGCTCGGCAACATGTGGGCGCAGCAGTGGGGCGAAATCTATCCGCTGGTCGAGCCGTACCGCGGCGTGTCCGACCTCGACGTGACCGGCGCGTTGAAGAAACAGAAATACGATGCCGTGCGCATCACGCAGTCGGCGGAGGCCTTCTACGTTTCGCTCGGCTTCCCGAAATTGCCGCAGACTTTCTGGGAACGCTCGCTGCTCACCAAGCCGCGCGACCGCGACGTGCAGTGTCACGCGAGCGCGTGGCACATGGACGCCAAGGACGACGTGCGCATCAAGCAGTGCATCGAGCCGACGCAGGACCACCTGATGACGGTCTATCACGAGCTCGGCCACGTGTATTACGGCCTGTCGTACAACCAGCAGCCGTACATGTTCCAGAACAGCGCGCACGACGGCTTCCACGAAGCGATCGGCGACACCGTGAACCTGTCGATGACGCCGGGGTATCTGCATCAGATCGGCCTGATCGGCGCGGTGAAGCGCAGCCCTGAAGCGACGATCAATCAGCAGATGATGCAGGCGCTCGATAAGGTCGCGTTCCTGCCGTTCGGCAAGCTCATCGATGAGTGGCGCTGGAAAGTGTTCGCCGGCGAAGTGAAGCCGGAGAACTACAACGCGGCGTGGTGGCAGCTGCGCGAGCAGTACCAGGGCGTCGCGGCACCGGTCGCGCGCAGCGAGGAAGATTTCGATCCGGGCGCGAAGTACCACATTCCGGCGAACACCTCGTACACGCGTTACTTCCTGGCGTACATCCTGCAGTTCCAGTTCCATCGTGCGCTCTGCGAAGCGGCCGGCAACAAAGGGCCGCTGTACGAGTGCTCGGTGTACGGCAACGAAGAGGCGGGCAAGCGCTTCCGCGAGATGCTCGCGCTCGGCGCGAGCCAGCCGTGGCAGGACACGCTCGAGAAGCTCACGGGCACGCGACAGATGGACGCGTCGGCGATCATCGATTACTTCGCGCCGCTGCAGACGTGGCTCACAGAACAAAATCAAGGCAAGAGCTGCGGCTGGTAAGCGCCCATGAACACCACCACCATCAAAGCCGCCCCGCAACTGACGGCGCGCGCGATCGTTCTCTCGATCGTGCTCGCCATGGTGCTCGCCGCGGCGAACACATATCTGGGCCTGTTCGCCGGACTGACGATCGCGACGGCAATTCCTGCCGCGGTGGTCTCGATGGCGGTGCTGCGGCTGTTCGGCGGCGGGCACATCCTCGAGAACAACATCGTGCAGACCGGCGCATCGGCCGGCGCGTCGATCTCGGCCGGCGTGATCTTCACGTTGCCCGCGCTGGTGATCATCGGCTACTGGGATGACTTCAAGTACTCGTGGGTGCTCGCGATCGCCGGCCTCGGCGGCGTGCTCGGCGTACTGTTCTCGGTGCCGCTGCGGCGTGCGCTGATCGTCGAGCAGAACCTCGCGTTTCCGGAAGGCAAGGCCGCCGCGGAAGTGCTCAAGGCCGGCGAGAATCCGGGTCGCGGCATCAGGATTCTCGCGCTCTCGGCGGTGCTCGGCGGCGGCGCGAAGATCCTCGCGCAGAGCGGCATGAAGATGCTGCCCGACGTCGCCGCGACGGCCGGCTCGATCGGCAAAGCGTTCGCGTACGTCGGCACGAATCTATCGCCCGCGCTGCTCGGCGTCGGCTACATCGTCGGTTTGAACATCTCGATCGTCATCGTGGCGGGCAGCGTGCTGTCGTGGGACATCGCGATTCCGATCTACACCGCTTACTTCATGGATACGGTGCCGGCAGGCGATGCTGAAGCAGTCGCGTACGCCGTGTGGGCCACGCAGATCCGTTACCTCGGCGTCGGCGCGATGCTCGTGGGCGGCATCTGGACGCTCTTCTCGCTGCGCTCATCGCTCCTGTCGGGCGTACGCAGCGGCCTCGCAGCGACGCGCGCCGGCGCGACCAAGGTGATCGAAGAGACAGAAAAAGATATTCCGATGAAGGCGGTGCTGGTCGGGCTCGTGGTATTCACGCTGCCGCTCGCCGTTCTGTACCAGGCGATCGTGAACAACGTCGTAGTCTCGATCCCGATGACGATCGTGATGATCGTCGCCGGCTTCCTGTTCTCATCCGTATCCGCTTACATGGCCGGCCTGGTCGGCTCGTCGAACAATCCGGTTTCCGGCATCACGATCGCCACGATTCTGTTCGCGTCGCTGATGCTGATCGTGCTGCTCGGCAGCGGCTCGAAGCTCGGTCCGGTCGCCGCGATCATGATCGGCGCCGTCGTGTGCTGCGCGGCCGCCGTCGCCGGCGACAACCTGCAGGATCTGAAGTGCGGCTATCTCATCGGTGCGACGCCGTGGCGTCAGCAGGTGATGCTCGCGATCGGCGCAATCTCGTGCGCGCTGGTGATGGCGCCGGTGTTGAATCTGTTGAACGAGACGCGCGGCATCGGCGTGCCGACAGCCGAGCATCCGAACCCGCTGCTCGCGCCGCAAGCAACGCTGATGGCAGCCGTGTCGCGCGCGATGTTCGGCGGCGAGTTGCCGTGGACGATGGTGTGGATCGGAGCGGCCGTCGGTGCAGCGATCATCGCACTCGACGCCGTGCAGAAGAATCGCGGCTCAACCTTCCGCGTTCCAGTGCTCGCCGCAGCCGTCGGCATCTACCTGCCGCTCGATGTGACGATGCCGATCTTCCTCGGCGGCATCCTCGCGCATTTCGTCGAGCGCAGCGCGGGCAAGCCGGCGGATCCCGCCGATCACGAGCGCATGCATCAGGACGGCGTGCTCTACTCGTCGGGCCTGATCACCGGCGAAGCGCTGATGGGCATCGTGGTGGCGTTCTTCGTCTGGAAGTTCAAGGACCCGGACGTGATGGCGCTGCCGGCGCAATTGCACTTCGGCGAATGGGCGGGCGTAGTGGTGTTCGCGATACTCGGCGTGCTGCTGTATCGGACAGCGATCGAGGGCGCGCGGCGGGTGTGCAAGGGCGGTTAACGACTCCGCATCACCTGGACCTTGCCGTTGTTGCCGATCAGGCCCGCGGCCAGCCAGCCGGTGATGCTGACGATCAGCGAACCGCCGAGCGCGGTCCAGAAGCCGCTGATCTGAAAGCCGTCGAGCAACAGCGCGACCAGGCCGAGCATCGCTGCGTTCACGACCAGCAGGAACAGCCCCAGCGTCAGCAGCGTGAGCGGCAAAGTCAGGACGACGGCAATCGGCCGGACGATCGCGTTGACGATGCCGAGCAACAGCGCCGCTCCCAGCAGGTAGGTGGCGTTGTCGAAGTGCAGCCCGGGCAGAATCAGCGTGGCGAGCCACAGCCCGAGCGCGACGATCGCCACCCGCAGCACGAATCCAGTCATGGTCTCCACTCCCGACTTCCGCTAGTGTTCCTGCCCATACGCCCTTATAACAACATCGGGTCCTTCAGCGGGGAATCAATATGCCTTACGTTGCAATCGTGACTGTGGCGGCGCTGCTGCAGTTCTTCTGGTTCGGCTGGCAGGTCGGCGTAGCGCGCAGCAAGTACAACATCGCGGCACCGGCGGTCAGCGGCAACGAAGCTTTCGAGCGCGTGTTCCGCGTCCACATGAACACGCTGGAACAGCTGGTCGTGTTCCTGCCGTCGCTGTGGATTTTCGCTTTCTTCATCAGCCCGATCTGGGCTGCCGCAATCGGCGTGGTCTACATCATCGGCCGCGCGGTTTACGCGCGCAGCTACGTCAAGGATCCGAAGGGCCGCTCGTTGGGCTTCGCGATGAGCGCCCTCCCGCAGCTGGTGTTGCTGCTGGGAATCCTGATCTGGGCAGTGTGGGCGCTGGTGAAAGCGCCGGTCTAGTTCTCTGGTCGAAAGCGGCCAAGGCCCTTTCGACAACGCCGGTCAAAAGGCGTGGCTTTTGCCGGCTAGTCAGGCGGCAGGCGGGCGGCGCAGGTCGCGATCCTGCTGCATGCGCTGTTCCGCAAGGATCATCAGCTCTTTCGGGTAGAGATGGTCGTCGGGGAAGTTGGCCGTGCCGACATTGACGTTGGCGCGGATCAGCCGGTTCGCCACCGAGACGGTGCCGGCATAGACGTTGTTACGGATGCGCTGTGCGATTGCCGTGCCGGTCTGGCCATCCGCCTCCACCAGCAACACGATGAACTCGTCGCCGCCGAGGCGCGCCGCGACGTCGGAACCGCGAATCGAGCGCGTGATCGCGCTCGCCACCGTGCCCAGCACCTGGCTGCCCGCTTCGTGGCCGAGCATCTCGTTCACCTGCGCCAGATTGTCCACGTCGATCACTGCCAGCGTGTACGGTCGATTGAACCGCTCCGACTTGCGATGCTCCTGCTGCAGGACTTCTTCGAACGCGCGCAGGTTGAGCAGACCGGTGAGGGCGTCGGTCGACGCGAGATCGCTGATGCGCTGGACAGCGCTGTGCATCCTGGCGATCAGCGCAGCGACGAGCAGCGCGACACCTGTAGCCGGCGCGAACGAGTTGAAGAGCAGCGTGAGAAATTCCGGATCGCCGATGTACGTCTGCGGCGTCAATGCGCCGAGCAGCAGCCCGAGCGTGCCGACGACAATCGCGAGCAGCACCACGAGCCACCAGCTGCCGAAAGCAACGGCGATGCCGGCAAGCGGGATGGCGTAAAGCGAGAGTAATGAGCTGCGCACTGCGCCCGTCGCCGCGCAGAGTGCCGTGACGGCCACCATTGCGGAGATGACATCGATCCAATGCTGACGCGCGATCGGGCGCTGCAATGCCGGGATCGAGCGGGTGATGAGGATGCTGACTGTGAGCAGCGTGAGCGCGCCGACTGCGAGCATCGGTTGCTGCACGGTCTGCTGGGCGAAGGCGAATTGCAGCGCACCCGCGATCAGGATCAGCAAATGCAGCCAGAGCAGGACTACCGCCGCGAAACCTCGATTGTCGCTCGCCGGCTGTTCGGCTCGCATGCGTGGCTTTAGTTCGCGCTGCTCTGGCGAATCGTGCCCGGATTCCTGAGCAGATCCAGAGCGGCGTGCAGCGCGCGATCGTCGCCGTCCTTCGCGTCTTCGATCACCACGTCGGGCTTGATGCCGCGCTCGTGGATCGAAGCGCCGGAAGGCGTGAAGTAGCGTGACGTGGTGAGCTTGATGGCGTGACCGTCGGACAGCGCCATCACGGTCTGCACCGAGCCCTTGCCGTAAGTCTGGCTGCCGACCAGCCGCGCGCGACTATGGTCCTGCAACGCGCCGGCGACGATCTCCGATGCGGAGGCCGAACCGCTGTTGACCAGCACGATGAGCGGCGCGCCGTCCAGGTCGTCGCCAGGCTTCGCATCCATCGAGAAGCGTGCGTCGGGCGCGCGACCGTTCGCAGTGACGATCAGGCCGCCGTCGAGAAATACGTCCGACACGCCGATTGCCGCTTCGAGCACGCCGCCCGGATTGTTGCGCAGGTCCAGCACCAGCCCGCGCAGCTTGCCGGCGCTCGCCTTCTTGAGCTTGGCGATCGCGGCTTCCAGGTCGGGCGTCGTGGTCTCGCTGAAGTGCGAGATCTTCACGTAACCGAGGCCCGGCTCGAGCAGCTCCTGCGTAACGCTGTGCACCTGCACGCTCGCGCGCGACAACGTGAACTCCAGCGGCTTCGGATCGGGACTGCGCGCGATGCTGATCTTCACCGCCGTGCCGACGCGGCCACGCATGCGATCGATGGTGTCGTTGAGATTCTCGGAATTCACCGGCACGTCGTCGACGGCCAGGATGCGGTCGCCTGCGAGCACACCGGCGCGAAACGCGGGCGTGTCCTCGATCGGGGTGATGACCTTGACGACGCCGTTCTCGAGCGCGACCTCGATGCCGACGCCGGAATATTCGCCGGTGGTGCTGATGCGGATCTCGTCGAACTGCTCCGCATCGAGGAACGCGGAGTGCGGATCCAGGTCGGCGATCAGGCCGCGGATAGCCGCTTCGATCAGCTCCTGGTCCGAGATGTTCTCGACGTATTCGCGGCGCACGTGCTCCAGCACTTCCGCGAGCAGCCGCGCATCCTGCCACGGCACCGGCGACGTGGCCGTCCGGGTGACACTCTTGGTAGTCGGGTCGGGCTCGATCTCCCGCTCGGCCTGGACGGTGCGGCCGACGGACAGGCCGAAGCCGGCCACGAGCCCTACCGTCAGGACGAGCGCGAAGCGCATGGAGGTGCCCAGGCGAGAGAGCTTGCTGGCCATATCGGAGCGTTCGTGGGCTGAGAGATTTTCGTGGTCAGGTGGCGCAGAAAGCATAGTACATGGAGGTGAGGGCGGCCTATGCGACGGAAGACTAAAGACCGATACGCGACGGTCGCGACGAGCCGCCACGCGGCGCCGGACCGGAGCGCAACAGCTCCTGGAGGACGATTTCGAGCGGACGCGGCCGGCCGATCGCAAAGCCTTGCCCGTAAGTCACACCGAGCTGGCCGACGGCCGCGAGGATCGATTCGCTTTCGACGCACTCCGCCGTGGTCTCCAGCTTCATCGCTTGCGACAACTGCACGATTGCCGTGACAGCGGCGCGCGAGCGCGCGTTGCCCGCGAGGTCGCGGACCAGGCCGCCGTCGATCTTCAGGTGCGACACCGGCAGGGACTTCAGATACGTGAGCGACGACAGGCCGCGGCCGAAATCGTCGAGCGCGATCGAGTGGCCCAGGTCCTGCAGCCGGCGGATGAGCGTCTCGGCGCGCACGATGTTGGCGACCGCTGCGGTTTCGGTGATCTCGAACGACAACATGCCGGCCGGCAGGTCGTACTCGCGCAGCTTCTGCTCGAGATAGGTCGGGAACTGCTCATCGCCGAGCGACTGGCCGGAAATGTTGATCGCGAAGTGCGCATCCATGCTCGCCAGCCGCGGCGCCGCCGACGAGAGGATTTCGAGCGCGTACTGCACGACCCAACGGTCGATGTCGGTCGCGAGCTGATAGCGCTCGGCGGCCGTAAAGAACTTGTCCGGCGCAACGATTTCGCCATTCGCGTCGATCATTCGCAGCAGCAGCTCGAAGCGCCGCGCTCCGCCGGTGTGCGCCAGCTCGACGATCGGTTGCGCGTCCATGCGGAAGCGGTCGTTGAGGATCGCGTCGCGCAGGTCGCCGATGATCGCGACGTCTTCGTAACGACGCACGATGCTGCGATCGGCGTCCTCATAGAGCTCCACGCGTCCGCGCCCGCGATCCTTCGCTGCCTTGCAGGCCGCCTCGGCATGAGCGAGCGCGTGCGACAACGGAAACTTCGTGCTCTTGACGGCCGCGACGCCGAAGCTGGCGGACATCGGGATCGGCATGCCCTCGTGATCGAATGCGATCCCGCCGATCGCTGCGCACAGCTTGTCGAGGACGGCGCGTGCTGCGTCGAGGCTTTGGTTCGCAAAGAACAGGGCAAAACGATCGCCGGAAATGCGCGCGGCCGAAACGTTGGCCGGCAATTGCATGCGGATCGTCTCGGCGATGCGGACGATGGCCGTGTCGCCGACGTGCATGCCGTGATTCTCGTTGATCACGTGCAGGCGATCGACGTCGGCGTAAGCGATGCAGTGCTCGCCCGGATTGCGTTCGAGCACCGCGAGTGCGCGCTGCTCGAGCGCCGGGCGCGTCAACAATCCCGTGCTCGGGTCGTACGCGTTCTGCAGCACGTACGCGATGTGGCGAGTCATCATCTCGACCACGCGCACCTGGTGCGCATCGAAGTCGGCGCCGGTCAGCCGCTTCAGCAGCATGAGCAGGCCGACCACGTGCTGCCCGCCGTGGCGGATCGGACACGCGAGAATCTTGTACGGCAGGCTGCCCATCGGGCTGGACGCCGGCACCTTGTTCAATATCAGCGTGCGCCGCTGGACCTGCACCCACGCGAACAGATGGCGCTGGGTCTTCTCGAAGGTCTCGCGCTCGGCAGCGCTCAGTGCGCCGTCGGCGCGCAGGATCGCGATCTGCTTGTCCGGGATGAACAGCGCACCGGCGGAGCACTGCAGATGCGTGACGCAGCTGCGCAGGAGCTGTTCGAGATCGTCGTGGCTGCTATCTTCGGGAACGCTCGCATCGAGCAGACGCTCCAGGTCGTCATTACGCGGCGGCGCGTCCTGGCGCAGATCGCCGATGCTGTACTGGCTGATGAGCTCGCGACTGAGAACTTGCAGTGCCGGCCGCAGCAGTCCTTGCACGAGCGAGAACGGTCGCGCACCGCCGCTGCCGTCCTGGCACGAGACGCCGAGCGCGCCGAGCAATGTCCCGCCGTCGCGGAGAATGAAAACGTAAGCGGTGTCGCCGCTCCAGGAGCGCGCGCAGCCGTCACGTTCTTCGGGAGAGGTGTTGTCGTCCTTGTTTTCGTTTTGGGCAGCGTTGAGCGCTTCTTCGATGAGATGCGGCAGGTCGGGGCCATCGCAGCCGTCCGACCACAGCTGCACGCTGTTGCGATCGTAGATGGCGATGCAACTCGCGCGTGGCATCAGCATCTTGACCAGCTGGCCATAGGGATCGAGCGACGTCGACAGGGCCAGCGCCTCTATCGTGTCTTCGTCGTCGAGGATCGTGCCTGCGGCCAACTTCTGCCCTGCCGATTACGGGGATTTCGCACCTAAGGAACCCATCATCGGGCCCGCTCCCGCTGCGGTCCTTGATCTTGGCCGCAGTTTTATCCCGCCTGCTACACGAAAAGCGAGGATTCAGGGACGGCCTGCCAGGCGGAGCCAGTGACGCACGTCACCTTTTACGGGCGGCCCAGCCACTCCTGGGGATCGAGTGTCTGCTTGCCCTTGCGGATCTCCAGGTACAGGCCCGGCCGGCCAAGCCCTGCGGCCTCTCCCACCGCCGCCAGCGCGTCGCCCGGAGCCACGCGATCTCCCACCCGACGATAGACCTGCTCGTTGTGGCCGTACAGGCTCATATAGCCGCCGCCGTGATCGAGCACGATCAGCAATCCCAGCCCGGGCAGCCAGTCTGCGTAGACGACCCGGCCGTGAAAGGGAGCCCGGACCTGGGCGCCGCGCTCCGCGCCGATCACCAGCCCCTGCCACTTGAGCGGCCCGCCGGCCCGCAGCTGCCCGTACTTCGCCAGCACGCGCCCTTTGACGGGCCACGGAAGTTTGCCCTTCACGCGCTGGAACGGCTGTTCCGCCAGTTCGGGAAATTCCTCGATCGCCCGCCGCAGCTGCTCGACCAGTTTTTCCAGCGCCTGTGCGTCCGACTGGAGCCGCGCGAGTTGATCGTTGCGGGTGCGCAGTTTCGCCTGAACCTCCGCGAGCGTCTGCGCGCGCCGTTCGCGCGCGCCGGCCAGAGCGCGCACGTCGCGCGCGTTCTCCGCCTCGATCTCGCGCAGCCGCGCGGTTTCGGCGGCGATACCTTCGCTCAGTAATTCCAGGTGCGCGAGGTGCTCGGTGATGGACGTGATGCGCTCGGCGCGCGCGCGGCCGAAGTAGCCGTAGTAAGCCATCATGCGGCCGACCGCCGCCGGGTCGCGCTGATTGAGCAGCAATTTGAGCTGCTCCTGCTGCCCGTTCATGTAGGCGACCTTCAGCTCCGAGCCGAGCGCTCCTCGCTCGTCCGCGACCTCACGCTGAGTTCGTGACTGCTCCGCCTTCAGCCCCGCCAGCTTCTGCTCGGAATCGATGCGGCGGGAACGCACTGCCGCCAGTCGCTCGCGCGCCGACTGAATCTGCAGGTCCGCCTGCTTGAGCTGACCGGTGAGGGCGTCGCGCCGCTCCGCGTCCGCATGGATCTGCTTGCGGATCGACTCGATGCGCGTGCGCACCTGCCGCAGCTCGGCCTCCTTGGAGTCGATGCCCGCGGCGCCAGCTTGAAAACCGACCGAGCACAGCAACAGTACACAAAGCTGCGGCAGCGGCGATGGGCATGTCCGGAACGGCACGGCTGCTATACTTCGCCGCCTTTTTCAGGGGACCGGCGTCCGAGCGTCGGCAGGTCGCGTACAGCGTGCAATGAATCGATTCTTCGAATACGTCGTCCATCATCCGTTCCTGGTCGCAGCTGCGGCGATTCTCGCCGTTCTGGGGATCGTGATCGAGTTCCGTCACCGCGCCCGCGGCAGCAGCGCTGTCGCTCCGGCTGACGCCGTGCGCCTCGCCAACTCCGGCGCGCTATTGGTCGACGTGCGCGACAGCCAGGCCTACGAGGCCGGCCACATCATCGAGGCGCGCAACCTGCCCGCTGCGGATCTGGCGGCCAAGGCCGAAACCCTGAAGAAGTACAAGGAAAAGCCCGTCATCGTCTATTGCGAGAACGGCGCTGCTTCGGGCGGCGCGGCGCGCACGTTGCGCGCGGGCGGCTTCAATAAAGTCGTGACGCTGCGCGGCGGCTTGCAGAGCTGGCGCCAGGAGAATCTGCCGCTGGTGAAGGGCGCAGCCCGCAAGGACGGCAAGCAGGCATGAGTCAGCTCGGTCGAAGTGGTCATGTATTCCACCAACTGGTGCGGGTACTGCCAGCGAGCTCGCAACGTGTTCGAGCGCAAGGGCGTCGCCTTTCGCGAGATCAAGCTCGATGACGAGCCGGACCAGCGGCCGGCCATGCTGCAACGGACCGGCGGCCAGCGCAGCGTGCCGCAAATCTTCATCGGCGACCTGCACGTCGGGGGTTATGATGCGCTGGCCGCGCTCGACCGCTCCGGCGAACTGAACAAACTGCTCGGCCTGGCCCCCTGACGGGCCCGCCAATACGACACGAGAAGAGGACCTGCATCATGGCTGACGAAGCCCCAATACCCACTGACCAGACCGCCGACCCGAACGCCCCGCAGTTCGCGCCGCAGGCGGTGTACCTGAAGGACGTGTCGTTCGAAGCGCCGGCCGGTCCGCGCGTCGCGTCGAATGCGGCCAACCCGACCATCAATCTGAATCTCAACACCTCGGTCAGCGACATGGGCGGCGACATGAAAGAAGTCGTGCTCACCGTGCGCGTCGAGGCGAAGGCCTCGGACAAGACCGTGTGGCTGGTGGAGCTGCAGCAGGCTGGCGCGTTCGGTATTCGCAACGTGCCGGCGCAGGACATGCAGCGTCTGCTCGGCATCTTCTGCCCGAACTATCTGCTGCCGTACGCGCGCGAAGTGATTTCCGATCTGCTGACCAAGGGCGGCTTCCCGCCGTTCCTGCTGCCGCCCGTGAACTTCGAGGCGCTGTTCGCCCAGGCTGCGACCCGTGCCCAGCAGCAACAGCCGCAAGCGCCCGCGGCGTCGGTGAACTGAGCCGCGCAGATGTCCGCCGCGCCCGCGAGCTCGACGTGCGTCGTGCTGGGCGCCGGCTCCTGGGGCACCGCACTCGCGATCCAGCTCGCACGCTTGTCGCGCCCCACTGTGTTGTGGGGTCGCGATCCAGCGCACGTCGCTGCCCTGGCGAGTCAGCGCAGTAACGAGCGCTACCTGCCGCAGGCCGAATTTCCCGATTCCCTGCGCATCGAGCCCGATGTCGCTGCAGCCGTGCGCTCCGCGTCCGATCTGCTCATCGCAGTCCCGAGTCACGCCCTGCGCTCGCTGCTGCAGGAAATCGCGCCGCATCTCGGCGCGGGTGCGCGCGTCAGTTGGGCGACGAAAGGCTTCGAGCTCGCTACCGGATTGCTGCCCCACGAGGTCGTGCACCAGATGCTCGGCGAGCGAGTCCCGACTGCCGTCGTGTCAGGGCCGACGTTCGCGAAAGAAGTCGGCGCCGGATTGCCGACGGCGATGACCGTCGCGGCGAGCGACGCGACGTTCGCAAGCGACCTGGCGCAGCGACTGTCCGGCATGAATTTCCGCGCGTACACCTCGGCGGACATGATCGGCGTGGAAACCGGCGGCGCGATCAAGAACGTGCTCGCCATCGGCGCGGGAATCTCCGACGGACTCGGCTTCGGCGCCAACACGCGCATCGCGCTCATCACGCGTGGACTGGTGGAGATGACGCGTCTCGGCGTCGCGCTCGGCGCACGCAAGGAGACGTTCATGGGCCTCGCGGGGCTCGGCGATCTCGTGCTCACGTGCACCGACGACCAGTCGCGCAATCGGCGCTTCGGCCTGGCACTGGCGTCTGGTACGACAGGCGCAGCCGCGCAGAAATCGATCGGGCAAGTCGTCGAGGGTGTAAAAGCGGCCCGCGCCGTGCGCGATGTGGCCGCACGCCTGTCGGTGGAAATGCCGATCTGCGAGCAGGTGTACCGCGTGATTCACGAGGGCGCTTCGCCCAAGGATGCGGTGAAGGAATTGATGAGCCGCGCGCTGAAGCCGGAAACTGAGTCAGGCTGAAGCCTGACCCACAGGACGAGCTTGTGGGTCAGGCTTCAGCCTGACACGAACCCTTGTTGACGCCACGCTTCGTACACGACTACCGCAGCCGCATTCGACAGGTTCAAACTCCGATTCCCCGCCCGCATCGGAATCCGCAGTCGCCGCTCCGTCGGGCATTCCTCCAGCACCTCCTGCGGCAGTCCTCGCGTTTCCGGCCCGAACACGAACGCATCGCCATCGGCGAACTGCACGCTGTCGTATCGCGTAGCACCGCGCGTGGACACAGCGAACCAACGCGGCTTGCCCAGCGCTTGCAGACATTCATCGAGGCTCTGCCAGACCTTGACGTCCGCAAGCTCCGCGTAGTCCATCCCGGCGCGCCGCACGGCCTTCTCGTCGATGTCGAAACCGAGCGGCGCGATCAGGTGCAGCCGCGCGCCCGTGTTGGCGCACATGCGGATGACGTTGCCCGTATTCGGCGGGATCTCGGGCTGGTAGAGGATGACGTGGAACATCCGCCAGAAGGGTAAACTATCGGCCCATGTTGCCCGCGAGCCTAGCGATCGATTTCTGCGGCCTCAAGCTCGATTCGCCGATCGTGCTGCTGTCGGGCTGCGTCGGCTTCGGCGAAGAGTACACGCGCGTCGAGGGCTTCTCGAATCGCGACGCCGGCGCCATCGTGCTCAAAGGCACCACGCGCGAGCCGCGGCTCGGTAACCCGCCGCACCGCGTGTACGAAACGCCGATGGGCATGCTCAACGCGATCGGGCTGCAGAATCCGGGCGTCGAACACGTCGTGACGACCATCCTGCCGTCGCTCGATTTCACGGAGACGCGCTTCATCGCCAACGTCTGCGGCTCGACGATCGAGGACTACATCGAGGTCACGCGGCGCTTCGACGATTCGCCGATCGACGCGATCGAAGTGAACATCTCCTGCCCGAACATCAAGGAAGGCGGCGTGCAGTTCGGCAACTATCCGCAGATGTCGGGTCGCGTGACCGCAGCGTGCCGCGCGGCGACGAAGAAGCCGCTGATCGTCAAGCTCTCGCCGAACCAGACCGACATCCGCGACAACGCGCGTCACTGCATCGAGGCCGGTGCGGACGCGCTCGCAGTGATCAACACGGTCACGGGCATGGCGATCGACGTGCACACGCGGCGGCCCGTGATCGGCAACGTGCAGGGCGGCTTGTCGGGACCTGCGATCAAGCCGATCGCGCTGCTCAAAGTGCACCAGGTGTACGAAGTCGCGCGGCGGCACAACGTGCCGATCATCGGTCAGGGCGGCATCACGACGGCGAACGACGCGCTCGAATTTCTCATCGCCGGCGCTACGACCGTCGGCGTCGGCACCGCGCTGTTCTACGATCCGCTGGTGTGCAAGAAGATCAACGATGGAGTCGCGGCGTATCTCGCGAAGCACGGCATGCAGTCGGTGAGGGAGCTGGTCGGGACGTCGTCCGCACACCCGCCGCTGAATGATTCTGTGGGTCAGGCTTCAGCCTGACTCTTATTCGTCATCCATCGCTAGTTCTTTCAACTTCCGCGTGAGCGTATTGCGTCCCCACCCGAGCAGCCGCGCGGCTTCCTGTCTTCCACCTTGCGCCTGTCGCAGCGCCGCCCGAATCAGCGTGCGCTCGAACTCGGGCAGCGCGTCGTCGAGCAGCGGTGTCTCGCCCGCGGCGAGCCGCTTCTCCGCCCACTGAGTAAGCTGACGCGTCCATTCGTCCTGCAGCTTCGCAGCGCCTGCGACGCCGCCCAGGTCGGCGGGAATGTCCTCGACCTTGATCTCGCGACCCGGTGCAGTCGCGGTCAGCCGCCGACACGCATTGACCAGCTGGCGCACGTTGCCTTGCCATTCGAAGTTCGACAGCGTGGCCGCTGCTTCCGGCGTCAGCGTCTTGGGCTCGGCGCCCAGCTCGTGCGCGGCGGCGCCGAGATAGTGAAGCAGCAACTCCGGAATGTCCTCACGACGCGAACGCAGCGGCGGCACCTCGATGCGGATCACGTTGAGTCTGTGTAACAGGTCTTCGCGGAACAGCCCCTGCTGCACGCGTGCTTCGAGATCCTGGTGTGTCGCTGCGATCACGCGCGCGTCCACGCGCACGGGAATCTGCCCGCCGACGCGATAGAACTCGCCTTCCGCCAGCACGCGCAACAACCGCGTTTGCAGCTGCGGCGACATGTCGCCGATCTCGTCGAGAAACAGCGTGCCGCCATCGGCCTGCTCGAAGCGTCCGCGCCGCAATTGATCAGCGCCGGTGAACGAGCCCTTCTCGTGACCGAACAGCTCGGACTCCAGCAGGTCCGCAGTGAACGCGGAGGTATTGAGCGCGATGAACGCCTTCGCCGCGCGCGGGCTGTGACGATGCAATGCACGTGCGACGAGCTCCTTGCCGGTGCCCGACTCGCCAGTGATCAGCACGGTCATGCTCGAGCGCGACAATCTGCCGATCGCGCGAAACACTTCCTGCATCGCCGGCGCCTGGCCGAGCATCTCCGGAATGCGCTTGGCTTCCGATGCGGGCTCGGGCGCTGCCGTGCGTTGCTGAGCGGCGCGGCGCACGAGGTCCACTGCCTGATCGATGTCGAACGGCTTCGGCAGATACTCGAACGCGCCGCCCTGATATGCGGCCACCGCGCTGTCGAGATCCGAGTGCGCCGTCATGACGATGACCGGCAGCTCGGGCTGGCTCGCACGAATCTGCGTCAGCAACTCCAGGCCGCTGCGCCCGGGCATGCGAATGTCGGTGATCAACACGTCGGGGCGATCGCGTCGCAAAGCCGCCAGCGCAGTGTCCGCCTGGTCGAAAGCAGTCGGCGACATTCCTCCCTGGCGCAGCGCTCGCTCGAGCACCCAGCGGATCGAGGCATCGTCGTCGACGAGCCAGACGTTAAGAGGCTTCAGTGAGATGGACATGGAAGGGCAGCAGGATCGTGAATTGGGTCAGACCGGGACGACTCTCGAATTCGATCAGGCCTTCGTGGCGGCTGACCAGGTCCTGCGCGATCGCAAGACCGAGCCCCGTGCCGTCGGCGCGTCCGGTCACGAGCGGATAAAAGAGCGTCTCGCGCAGGTGGTCGGGCACGCCCGGACCGTTGTCTTCGAACTGCACGCTGGCGACGAGCCGGTAACGGCGCGCGCCGATGTTGACGTTGGTCAGCGCGCGCGTGCGCAGCACGACGCGGCCCTTGCTGCTCGCGTTCTGCGCGATCGCCTGCAGCGCGTTGCGACCGAGGTTGAGCATCGCCTGGATGATGAGATTGCGATCGAGCGCCAGCGGCGGCAGGCTCGGATCGTAGTCGCGTTCGACCATCACGCCCGGCGGCGCGTCGGCAGCGAGCAGGTGTCGCACGTGCTGCGTCAGCTCGTGAATGTTGGTCAGCTCGCGACGCGGTGCGTGTCCCGGCCCGAGCATCGCATCGACCAGCCCGGCGAGCCGATCCGCTTCGCTGATGATCACCGACGTGTATTCGCGCATGCGATCGTCGGGCAGCTCACGGGCCAGCAGCTGCGCAGCGCCGCGCAGACCGCCGAGCGGATTTTTGATCTCGTGCGCGAGCTGGCGAATCATCAACCGCCTGCCGTCGATCTGCGACAGCAGCGCTGCCTCGCGCGAGATGCGCTGATGCTGAGTCGTGTCGCTGATCTCGATCATGACGGCCGGCGCGGTCGATTCTTCATACGGCGCGACGACGCAATCGACGACCAGCTCGCCCTCGCTGTTCACCGGCCGCAGCGTCAGCTCGCGCCGCAGGAACGGCCGCGACGTCTCGAGCGCGCGGTCGACGATCGCGGCGAGCGCGTTGGCGTCGGCGAACAATTCTTCGAGCGGCCGCCCGCGCGCCTGGTTGCGGCTCGTGCCGAACAGCGTTTCGGCCGCGACGTTGAGATAGAGAACCGCACGCGCACGATCGACGATCAGCACGCTGGTGCTGAGACTGTCGAGGATGCGTCCTGGGTCGGCCATGGCGGTCGCAGCGGCGAAGGACGAAGGCAGCGCTGCCATCGCTAGCCGCACCTCCGCGTTACGACTGCTTCTTGTGGGTCAGGCTTTAGCCTGACTCTCCTCAGGGCTTGCCGGTAGGCGCGGGCTTCTTCTTCTCGACCGGACGATTGGTGGCCGGATTGATCGCCGGACGCCCGCCGTTCAAGGCGTCGTAAGTCGGCTGCTTGGTGAGCACCTTGTTGCTCGCCTGCGGACGCGGGCGCGGCACCGGCTTGGGCGGCTGTCCAAGCGAAGGACCGACCGGCGGCTGCGCGATCGATTCCTGTCGCACGTTGAACGTGACGGGCGGCGCGTCCTGGATCGTGTTGCCGGACGCATCCGCGACCACGGCAGTAAGCGTGTGCATGCCGCGAGGCACCGCGGTCAGCGCATAGCTGGCCGTGTTGTGCGGGAAGCCCGCCACCAGCTTGCCGTCGAGATAGAGATTCAACCTGTGCGTTGCCCGCAGCGGCGGCACAATGCGGATCTCGACAGCGACCTCGCCGCCGGTATTGATGATGTTCTGATCCTTCGTGGGCCGGACGATCTGGAATTCGCGATAGCTGCCTTGCTCCGTCCTGCGACTGCGAGTCCGCAGCCGGCCTGGTTCGACAGAGGCTGCGCGGAGCGCGCTTCGGAAATGTTGCCGGCGCGCACTTCGATCTTGATCGCACCGGGGATGGGCTGATCGGAGTAGTGCGTGACGCCCTTGGCATCCACCCACTTCCACACGTCGGCGGCCGACGCGGTGCTGCACAGCCCAGAAGCCGCGAGCGCGAGCAGTAGGAGCGCCGTACGCATGAGGCCAGAGCATAGCCGCTTCGCCCATAGGTAACCAAACACAGTCGACAAAAACGGTGACGGCTGTGAACTCCGTCACCGCAGGTCCTACGCGCGCGACGGCGTACCGAGCCGGAGGACTCGGTACGCCAGTGTGGTCACACGCTGTAGTACAACTCGAACTCCAGCGGATGCGTCGACATCCGCACCTTGGTCACTTCCTGCATCTTCAGGGCGATGTACGCGTCGATCACGTCGTCGGTGAACACGCCGCCCGCTTTGAGGAAGCCGCGATCTGCATCCAGCGCCTGCAGCGCCTGCTCCAGCGAGTAACAGACTTCCGGAATGTGCTTCGCTTCTTCCGGCGGCAGGTCGTACAGATCCTTGTCCGCGGGCTCGCCCGGGTGGATCTTGTTCTGGATGCCGTCGATGCCCGCCATCAGCATCGCCGCGAAGCCGAGGTACGGATTCGCGGTCGAATCCGGGAAGCGCACTTCGATGCGCCGGCCCTTCGGGTTCGCGACCCACGGAATGCGGATCGAAGCGGAGCGGTTGCGCGCGGAGTACGCGAGCATCACCGGCGCTTCGAAGCCCGGCACCAGTCGCTTGTAGCTGTTGGTGGAAGCGTTGGTGAAAGCGTTGATCGCTTTCGCATGCTTGATGACGCCGCCGATGTAGTACAGCGCCATGTCCGACAGGCCCGCGTACTTGTCGCCCGCGAACAGCGCCTTGCCGTCCTTCGAGATCGACTGGTGCACGTGCATGCCGTTGCCGTTGTCGCCGACGATCGGCTTCGGCATGAAGGTGACCGTCTTGCCGTAAGCATGCGCGACGTTATGGATCGCGTACTTCAGCATCTGCACTTCGTCGGCCTTGCGTACCAGCGTGTTGGCGTTGACGCCGATCTCGCACTGGCCGGCGGTCGCGACTTCGTGGTGATGCACCTCGGCCTTCATGCCGAGCTCTTCGAGCGCCAGGCACATCGCCGAGCGCAGGTCCTGGAAGGAATCGACCGGCGGCACCGGGAAATAGCCGCCCTTCACGCCGGGACGGTGCGCCTTGTTGCCTTCCTCGTAGTTCTTGCCCGAGCTCCACGCTGCTTCGATCGATTCGATCTCGAAGAACGAGCCCTGCATGGTCGTGCCGTAGCGCACGTTGTCGAAAATGAAGAACTCGTTCTCGGGACCGAACAGCGCGCGGTCGCCGATGCCGGTGGACTTCAGAAACGCCTCGGCGCGCTTCGCCAGCGAGCGCGGGTCGCGCTCGTAACCCTGCATCGTCGCAGGCTCGAGCACGTCGCAACGCAGGATCAGCGTGGTCTCTTCGAAGAACGGATCGAGCACCGCTGTCGTGGCATCGGGCATCAGCACCATGTCGGACTCGTTGATGCCTTTCCAGCCGGCGATCGACGAGCCGTCGAACATCTTGCCGTCGTCGAAAAAGCCCGAGTCGATCGTGTGCGAGGGCACGGTGACGTGCTGTTCCTTGCCGCGAGTGTCCGTGAAGCGCAGGTCCACGAACTTGACCTCCTTCTCCTTCAACATGCTGAGGACTTCAGCGGGCGTCGTCATGAGTTCTCCTCCGGTTTAGCGGCAAAATTGCTGATCACCGGCCGCTCGCCGCTGCGATGCCGGTGTCTTATTGAGTCTGGGCTCGCGAATTTGCAGGATCTATGCCACTGCACTGCGGCAGCGCAAGCACTTGATCCGGCGTCAGTCGTAGCGCCGTCGGGTTCTGAATTCGCGCCGTCGCGGGGCGTCGTCGCGAGCCGGCGCACTATTACCGTGCATCGGTGCTTTGGCAAGCGGCTGGCGACGTGTCGCAGGCTATACTCCCGCGCCTTTTCGCTCGGACTGACGCATGGCCGCATCGAAAGCCGTCACCCCGCCCCGCACTTTCCAGGATCTGATCTTCGCCCTGCAGGCGTACTGGTCGAAGCAGGGCTGCGTCATCCTGCAGCCCTACGACATGGAGATGGGCGCGGGCACGTTTCACACCGCGACGCTGCTGCGAGCGGTCGGTCCGGAGCCGTGGAGCGCGGCGTATGTGCAGCCCTCGCGTCGACCCACCGACGGCCGGTATGGCGACAACCCCTTCCGGCTGCAGCACTACTATCAATTCCAGGTCGTCCTGAAGCCGTCGCCGCCCGCCATCGTCGATCTGTACCTCGGCTCGCTGGCCGCGCTCGGCTTCGATCTGCTGACGCACGACGTGCGCCTGGTGGAGGACAACTGGGAATCGCCGACGCTCGGCGCCTGGGGCCTCGGCTGGGAGATCTGGCTGAACGGCATGGAGGTCACGCAGTTCACGTACTTCCAGCAGGTCGGCGGGCTCGACTGCCGCCCGGTCATGGGCGAGATCACTTACGGGTTGGAGCGGCTCGCGATGTACCTGCAGGGCGTCGAGAGCATCTACGACATCCTGTGGACCGACGGCCCTCTCGGTCGCGTCACCTACGGCGACGTCTATCACCAGAACGAAGTCGAGCAATCGAAGTACAACTTCGAGCTGGCCGACACGGCGCAGCTGTTCCGCCACTTCGACGAGCACGAAGCCAACTGCAAGGCGCTGCTCGCGAGCGGGCTGGCGCTGCCGGCTTACGAACAGATGCTGAAGACCTCACACACGTTCAACCTGCTCGATGCCCGCAAGGCGATTTCCGTCACCGAGCGGCAGCGCTTCATCCTGCGCGTGCGCGAGCTCGCGAAGGCTGTCGCACAAGCGTATTTCGCGAGCCGCGAAGCTCTCGGCTTCCCGATGCTCAAGCGCGCAGCTGCAGGAGCCTGAGCGCATGGCCAAGCGGGACTTCCTGTTCGAACTCGGCACTGAGGAGCTGCCGCCGAAGTCGCTCTTCACGCTCGCTCGTTCGCTCGCTGAAGGCGTAACGAAGGGACTCGCGGCTGCTGCGCTCGGGCACGGCGAAGTCGAATGGTTCGCGACGCCGCGACGACTGGCGGTACGCGTGCACGCGTTGGCCGAGCGGCAACCGGATCAGGAAATCAAACGGCAAGGACCCGCTGTCGCCAACGCCTTCGACGCGTCGGGACAGCCGACGAAGGCAGCGGCTGGATTCGCGGCGTCGTGCGGCGTCAGCGTCGAAGAGCTGCAGCAGGTCGATGGGCCGAAGGGTCGCGTGCTGCATGTTCGTCGGGACGAAGAAGGGCGAGCCGACCGCGGCGCTGCTGCCCGCTATCGTCAAGGCGGCGCTCGATGCGCTGCCGATCGCGAAACGCATGCGCTGGGGCGCAGGCGAGAACGAGTTCGTGCGGCCGGTGCACTGGGCAGTCATGTTGTTCGGCACGACGGTCGTCGATTGCGAAGTTCTCGGCGTGCGCGCCGGCAAGCATTCGCGCGGACATCGCTTTCACGCGCCCGGGCAGCTGTCGATTGCCAGCCCCGCGAAATATCTGGATGCGCTCGAGAAGGCGCACGTCGTCGCGAACGTCGCCGATCGACGCGAACGAATCCGCAGCGGAGCCTCCGGGCTCGCGCAGGCGATCGGCGGCCATGCAGTCATCGAAGACGCGTTGCTCGATGAAGTCACCGCGCTGGTCGAATGGCCGGTGCCGCTGCTCGGCCGTTTCGACGAGCGCTATCTGCAGCTGCCGCAGGAAGTGCCGATCGCGACGATGCAGGATCATCAACGTTATTTCCCGGTGCGCGACGCGCAGGGCAAGCTGCGCAACGAATTCATCGCAGTCGCCAATCTGGAAAGCCGCGCGCCCGACAAAGTCCGCGACGGCAACGAGCGCGTGATTCGGCCGCGGCTCGCCGACGCGGCATTCTTCTGGGACAGCGATCGCCGCGAGCGGCTCGAAGCGCGCCGGCCGACACTGAAGAATGTAACGTTCCAGGCGAAGCTCGGCTCGGTGCACGACAAGGCTGAGCGCGTCGGCAGACTCGCGGTGCGCATCGCCGAGTCCATCGGCGGCGATGCAGAGTTGGCCCGCCGCGCCGCCGAGTTGAGCAAGTGCGATCTGCTCACGCTGATGGTCGGCGAGTTTCCCGAGCTGCAAGGTTTGATGGGCAAGTACTACGCGCAGCACGACGGCGAACCGGCCGAAGTCTGCACCGCGCTGGAGGAGCAATACTGGCCGCGCTTCGCTGGCGACCGCATTCCGGAAACGCGCACGGGAATCGCTCTGGCGCTTGCCGACAAGCTCGACACGCTCGCGGGCATCTTCGCGATCGGGCAAAAGCCGACCGGCACGCGCGATCCGTTCGGACTGCGCCGCGCCGCGCTCGGCGTGCTGCGGACGATCCTGGAACGACAGCTCGATCTGGACCTGCGCCAGCTGATCGAAACTGCGGTCGCCGCGCAGCCCGTGGAGAAGAAGCCGGAGATCGCCGACGAAGTCTGGACATACGTCGTGGAGCGTTTGCGCAGCTCGTACCTCGAAGACGAAACCGGGCGCGCCGTCACGACGGAGATGTTCGACGCCGTGCTGGCGAGCCGCACGCAATCGGTGCTCGACATCGACCTGCGCCTGCGGGCGCTCGAGCCGTTCCTGAAGATGTCGGAAGCGGAGAGCCTCGCGGCTGCCAACAAGCGGATCGCGAACATTCTGCGCAAGGCGCCCGATGAGGTGACCGGTGCGGTCGATACCAGTCGGCTTCAGGACGGACCGGAGCGCCAGCTGTTCGAGCACGTGCTCTCGATGGAGCGCGCCGTCAATCCGCTGTTCGCGCGGCGCGAATACACGCAGGCGCTCACGCAGCTCGCCACCTTGCGCGACGACGTCGATCGCTTCTTCGATTCGGTGATGGTGATGGCGGAAGACGCGGAAGTTCGCGCCAACCGCCTCGGTCTGCTGCTGCGGCTGCGCGCTCTGTTCCTGCAGTTCGCGGACCTATCGCGTCTGCCCGGCTGAGCGGAGGCCACCGAGTGCAGCTGCTGCGGTCAGTGCTGTTCACGACGTGCCTGTTCATCGGCACGCTGCTCTACGCCGTCGCAGTCGTCTCGTTGAGCTGGTTACCGAACGACAAGTTGTACGGCGTCGCGCGCTCTTGGGCGCGCACTCATTTGTGGCTCCTCAAAGCATTTTGCGGACTGACCCACACGCTCGAAGGCCGAGAGAACATCCCGCCCGGCGCGCACGTCTCGATGTGGAAGCATTCGTCGACGTGGGAAACGATCGCCCAGGCCGCGATCTTCCCGCCGCAATCCTGGGTGCTGAAACGCGAGCTGATGTGGATTCCGCTGGTCGGCTGGGCGGTGCGCGCTCTGAAGCCGATAGCGATCGATCGCAAAGCCGGCGCTGCGGCCGTGTCGCAAGTGATCGAGCGTGGAACGCAGCGGCTGAGCGAAGGGATGTGGATCCTGATCTTCCCCGAGGGCACTCGCGTCGCCGTCGGCGAGAAGCGCAAGTACGGCGTGAGCGGCGCCCTGCTCGCCTCGCGCGCCGGCTGCAAGATCGTGCCGGTCGCGCACAACGCCGGTTACTACTGGCCGCGTCGCGGCTGGGTGAAGAGGCCCGGAGTCATCCGCGTCGTGATCGGACCGCCGATCGAAGCAGCGGGCCGAGATGCGCGCGAGCTCAACGAGGAGGTGCGCGCGTGGATCGAGCATCAGATCGCCGCGATCGCCCCGTCATCGATTACATAAAATTGTTAATGCGGGCGCGATCGCTGTGCCACTGCTCGCGTCCGATTAGTAAAACTAAATGTCGAGGTTGGCAACGGCCAGCGCGTTCTTCTCGATGAACTCGCGCCGCGGCTCGACCTGATCGCCCATCAGCGTCGCGAAGATGTCGTTCGCGGCCAGCGCGTCTTCGATGCGCACCTGGATCAGCCGCCGTGTTGCCGGGTTGATCGTGGTGTCCCACAGCTGACCCGGATTCATCTCACCCAGACCTTTGTAGCGCTGGATGAGCTGACCCCGGCGCGCCTGGTCGAGCAGCCATTCGATCGTCTGCTTGAGGCTGCTCACTTCCTGCCGCTGGTCGCCCTTCAGCACATACGCGCCTTCCTTCAGCAGACCCGCCAGGGTCTTGCCGAGCTCGGCAATGCGGCGGTACTCGGCCGACTCGAAGAATTCGCGATGGATGTGCTTCTCCGTCGTCGTGCCGTGTTCGGTGCGAGCGACCAGCAGTCGCGGCGGCGTGCCGCCGTCCGTCGTGCCGATCGTGCGAACGCGGTAGCGCCTGCGTCGAATCGTCCTGCGCGTTGAGCTGCGCCTCGAGCGTGTGACCCCACTGCGTCAGCCAGTCGATGCGATCGTGATCCGCGAGAGTCACCTCGGGCATGTAGAGCAACTGCTCCAGCACGCGCTGATCGTAGCGACGGGATGAGCGGCGCAGGATCGCGGCGACTTCCATCCAGCGCTTGGCGAGCGCCTCCAACGCAGCGCCCGTCAGCGGGCGGTTGCGCCGGATCGCCGAAGAGCTCCGCCTCCTCCAGCGCCTGCTTCAACAGCATCGCGTTGAGCTCGGCTTCGTCCTTGAGGTAGTGCTCGCTCTTGCCCTTCTTGAGTTTGTAGAGCGGCGGCTGCGCGATGTAGATGTGGCCGCGCTCGATGAGCATCGGCATCTGCCGGTAGAAGAACGTCAGCAGCAGCGTGCGGATGTGCGAGCCGTCCACGTCGGCGTCGGTCATCACGATGATGCGGTGGTAGCGCAGCTTCTCGATATCGAAGTCGTCGGCGCCGATGCCCGTGCCCAGCGCCGTGATCAGGGTCCCGACCTCGGCCGATGAAAGCATCTTGTCGAAGCGCGCTTTTTCGACGTTCAGGATCTTGCCCTTCAGCGGCAGGATCGCCTGCGTCCGCCGGTCGCGGCCCTGCTTCGCCGAGCCGCCTGCGGAGTCGCCCTCGACCAGAAACATCTCGGAGAGCGCCGGATCGCGCTCCTGGCAGTCCGCGAGCTTCCCGGGCAAGCCGGCCAGGTCGAGCGCGCCCTTGCGACGGGTCATCTCCCTCGCCTTGCGAGCAGCTTCGCGTGCACGCGCAGCTTCGAGGATCTTGCTCGCGACGGCCTTCGCCTGCTGCGGGTGTTCCTGCAGGAACTCGTCCAGCTTCGTGCCCACGGCGGATTCGACGATGCCTTTGATCTCGGACGAGACGAGCTTGTCCTTCGTCTGCGAGGAGAACTTCGGGTCCGGCATCTTCACGGACAGGATCGCCGTGAGACCTTCGCGCGCGTCCTCGCCGGAGGTCGGAATCTTGTCCTTCGCGGCGAACTGCTTCTCGATGTAGTTGTTGAGCGTGCGCGTCAGGGCGCTGCGGAAACCGGCCACGTGCGTCCCGCCGTCCTTCTGCGGGATGTTGTTCGTGTACGCGTACATGCTCTCCTGGTACGAGTCGTTCCACTGCAGGCCGAGCTCGACCGTGACTGCGTCCTGCTGCGTCCGGAACCAGATGATCGTCTCGTGGATGGCGGTCTGGTTGCGGTTGATGTAGCGCACGAACTCGCGGATGCCGCCGTCGTACTGGAAGACCTCGCGCTTGTCGTCGCGCTCATCGATCAGCTCGATGCGTACCCCGGAGTTCAGGAAGGACAGCTCGCGCAGCCGCTTCGCCAGGACGTCGTAGTGGAACTCGATGTTCGTGAAGATGGTGGCGCTCGGCTTGAAGCGGATAGTCGTGCCGCGCTTGTCGGTGGTCCCGATGGCTGCCAGTGGCGCCTGCGGCTCACCCAGCCGGTATTCCTGCTGGTACAGCTTGCCGTCCCGATGGATGGTCAGGAGCAGGTACTCGGACAGCGCGTTGACGACCGAGACGCCCACGCCGTGCAGACCGCCGGAAACCTTGTAGGACGAGTCGTCGAACTTACCGCCGGCGTGCAGGACCGTCATGATGACTTCGGCGGCGGAGCGGCCCTCCTCCGGATGGATATCCACAGGTATTCCACGTCCGTCGTCGGCCACGGTTACGGACTCATCCGCATGGACTGTGACCGTAACTTGCGAGCAGTGACCGGCCAGCGCTTCATCGACAGAGTTGTCGACAACTTCGAACACCATGTGGTGCAAACCGCTGCCGTCGTCGGTGTCTCCGATGTACATCCCAGGCCGTTTACGGACGGCGTCGAGACCCTTCAATACTTTGATTTTGCTTGAGTCGTAAACGTCGGAATCTGTCATGGGCCAGCCTGGAAGATGAGGTGGGGAATTATAAGAAATTGCCTTGTTTCACGTGAAACTTTCGGCCGAGTTTCACGCCTTCCAGACCGCTTTCGTGGACCGATGTGATGATCAGCTGCGCCGGGATTCGCGTGACGGCGGCGAGCAGTTTCCCCAAGTTATCCACATCGAGCTCGGCCGCCGGATCGTCGAGCATCAGGCAGGCGGGCGGCGCACCTTGTGCTGCCTGGAATGAGAGCTGGCCGAGGATGAAAGCCGCAGCGAGGAGCTTCTGTTGACCGCGCGACACACGGTCGCGAGCCGGTGCACCCTCGAAGAAAAACGACACGTCCGCGCGGTGTGCGCCCACCGTGGTCGTGCGCAGTCGCTGGTCGCGAGAGCGAGATTCGACCAGTTCGGCGGCGAGATCCTGTTCGGCCGCCCACCCCCGGCGATAAGTAAACCGTGCTCCCTGGGTGCCTAAGAGGCTATCGGCGATCTCCATGAAGTACGGCAGCAGCTGGGCCGCGTACTCACTCCGGAGCGTATCAACGCGATGCCCGGCTGGACCCAGCTCGCGCTCCCAGGCGGCCAATAGCTGCTCATCGCCATTAGCTCGAAGCACGGCATTGCGCTGTTGGAGCGCCCGCTGATACCGGCGCCACACGGAGAGGAATTCGTGTTTCACGTGAAACACCCCCCAGTCGAGTAACCGGCGGCGGCGCGCCGACCCTTCCTCGATCAGTCGATGTACGCCCGGATCGATGACTTGAACTGGAAGGATCTCGGCGATCTCGGCGATACCCGAGATCCCTTGCCCGGCGAGACTCGCGCGGGTGCCCTGCTGGCCGTACTCGACACCGGCGACCAGCTCGCCGCGCGTCGTCTGGATTCGACCCACGACGCGCAGGAAGTCAGCTTGTGGAGGGAGGAGCTTCTCGCGCTGATTCGTCCGGAACGAGCGACCGTGTGCGAGGAAGTAGATCGATTCGAGCAGGCTCGTTTTGCCCGAGCCGTTCTCCCCGACGATTCCCGTTGCCTGGCTGTCGAGCTCCAGCTGGGCCGAGCGAATGCAGCGGAAATTCTCGATATCGATCCGGGTCAGCACATGGGATCAGCGGCTCGGTCAGAGCCGCATCGGCATGACGACGTACTTCGCCTGCGGTGTCGAGCTGGCGCTGACCAGGCAGCTGCTGTTGGCGTCCGTCAGCCCGAGCTCGACCTGGCCCACGTCGATCGCCGCGAGCGCATCCAGCAGGTAATTCACGTTGAAGCCAATCTCGATTTCCTCGCCCTGGTATGCGATCTCGAGCTCCTCTTCGGCCTCCTCCTGCTCGGGATTGTGAGACTGCAACGTCAGCACGCCCGTCTTCACCGCAAGCCGAATGCCACGATATTTCTCGTTGGACAGGATTGCGGCACGCTGAAGCGCTGCACGGAGGATGTCGCGATCGGCAAAGATCTTCTTCGGCGGAGCGGCGGGAATCACGCGGCCATATTCGGGAAACCGGCCGTCAATCAGCTTCGATGTGAAGCGAATATCGCCAATCTGGGCACGAATGTGGTTACTGCCGATCGCCAGCTCTACCGTACCTTCGTTGCCCAACAAGCGCTGCAGCTCCAGGACACCCTTGCGGGGCACGATGACCTGCTGGGATGCCGGTGATTCGCTATCGAGCGCTGATTCGCAAAAAGCCAGACGATGGCCGTCAGTCGCGACCGTTCGCAGCGACTTCCCATCCGATTCGAGCAACATACCGTTGAGGTAATAGCGCACGTCCTGCTGCGCCATCGAGAAATGGGTCTTGTCGAGCAATCGCTTGAGAGCGGGCTGCGCGATGGTCAAGGTCTGCTGCGCACGGATGTCCTCGACGGTCGGAAAATCGGAAGCGGGCAGCGTGGCGAGCGTAAACCGGCTCTTGCCCGAGCGGATCGTGGCGCGTTCGCTTTCGATCGTGACCGTTACCTGCGTTTTTTCCGGTAATGCCTTCACGATGTCGAAGAACTTGCGTCCAGGCAGCGTGACTTCGCCCGCCTGCTGCAGCGTCACGTTCGTTCTCGCGACCAGCTCGACCTCGAGATCCGTCGCCGTGATCGCGAGCTGCTCACCTTTGCCCACGACCAGAACGTTGGCCAGGATCGGCATCGTCTGCCGCCGCTCCACCACGCCGATGACTGCCTGCAAGGGGGCGAGGATCGTTTCCCGCTCTGCGCTGAACTTCATCTTTCCACCTGTCCGACTTCTTAATTAGATAAGTAGATATTAAGAATTGTAATAACTATGAGGGTGCCGCTGTGCTGTGAATAAGTGCTCTTTCGCCAATCCGTTCAACGTACTTGCAACGCCCGTTAGGCTCCGGGTAACTGCGTCGGTACTTGTCCTAAAGCTGTTAGCTTTTTGTGGATCGATCCGGTCCTCAGGCCATGCACAGTCTATCCACAGTCATCCAGCCAGGGTTCTCAACAGGTTTGAGTAGTCCTCGCTGGTGCGCGTATTCGACTCCCGCAGCTCCTTGATCACGCGGCAGGCGTGCAGCACCGTCGTGTGGTCGCGGCCGCCGAAAGCATCGCCGATCTCCGGCAAGCTGTGACTCGTGAGCTCCTTCGACAATGCCATCGCAACCTGGCGCGGCCGCGCAATCGAGCGACTGCGACGCTTCGACAGCAGGTCCGCGACGCGAATCTTGTAGTACTCCGCGACGGTTTTCTGGATGTTCTCGATCGTGACGAGGCGATCCTGCAGCGCCAGCAGATCGCGCAGCGCTTCCTTCGCGAAATCCATGGTGATCGCACGGCCGGTGAACTGCGAATTCGCAACGACTCTGCGCAGCGCGCCTTCGAGCTCGCGCACGTTGGAGCGAATGCGCTTGGCAATGAAAAACGCTACTTCTTCCGGCAAATCCACGCGTGTCTGCGCCGCTTTGCTCATGAGGATCGCGACGCAGGTTTCCAGCTCCGGCGGCTCGATCGCGACCGTGAGGCCCCAGCCGAAGCGCGATTTCAGCCGCTCTTCCAGGCCGTCGACCTCCTTCGGATAACGGTCGCACGTCAGGATGATCTGCTGCTGGCCTTCGAACAGCGCGTTGAACGTGTGAAAGAACTCTTCCTGCGAGCGATCCTTGCCGGCGAAGAACTGGATGTCGTCGATCATCAGCGCATCGAGCGAGCGATACGCGGTTTTGAAATCGTTGATCGTGTTGTGCTGAAGCGCTTTCACCATGTCGCCGACGAAGCGCTCCGAGTGAACGTACGCGACGCGTGCACGCTCGTTACGGCTGCGGATCGTGTTGCCGACCGCGTGCATCAAGTGCGTTTTGCCGAGACCGACGCCGCCGTAGATGAACAGCGGGTTGTACGCGCGCCCGGGATTCTCTGCGACCTGCACGGCCGCCGCGCGCGCCAGTTGATTGCTCTTGCCCTCGACGAAACTGGTGAAAGTGAAGTCCGGATTGAGCCGGCTGCCGAGCAGCGAAGGCAGATCCTTGGCCGGCGGGCGTCCATTCTGGGAGGCGAGCGTCGGGGCGGGCACCGCGACCGGCACGGCGCGCGAGCCGACTTCGAGCACGACCGACGGCACCGGCTCGGAGCCGACTGCATCGACCAACTCGGAAATCCGGCCGGCGACGTTTTCGTTCACCCAATCGACGACGAAGCGGTTAGGGGCAAGCAGGCGCAGGGTCTGGCCGTCTTCGACCGCCTGAAGCGGCCGGATCCACGTGTTGAATTGCGCCTCCGGCAGTTCCGCCTCGAGTTGAGTCAGACAGCGCCGCCATAACGAACCCTGCACGGTTTCGTCCCCTATCGTTCAAAGCCAAAGAATTATTCTGCGCTGGCCACGCGGAAGGAGGGCGAGTCTATACCGATGAGCGCGGGGTTATCCACAGCCCGGGCGCGCGAAATTTCTGACGCCCGACCGCCTGCGAAACGCCGCTACACGCTTGACACTCAGGGAAGTGCTGCGTACCCTTGCCGCCCTTCGTTCCGCCCCACCATGTGCTTGTTTTAGCGGAACTTTCGAGAAAAATTCTTCCTCGCGAGACTCCGCCATGAAGCGTACGTACCAACCGAGCAACCTGCATCGAAAGCGCACGCACGGCTTTCGTGCCCGCATGGCCACGCGAGCGGGTCGTCAGGTTCTCGCCCGGCGCCGCGCGAAAGGTCGCAAGCGTCTCACGGTGTGAGCCGCTGCGCGCGATCAGCTGCGCTGCTGACTCCGCGACGATTTCCTTGTCTCCCGCACGGCCGTTCAAACCGGCGCAACGCCTCCGACAAAAATCCGAATTCGATCGCGTGTATCGTGACGCGCGCCGCTCCGCCGACGCGTGCTTCGCGATATTTGCGCGAAACACCGGCGCCGCCGTGCCCCGCCTTGGATTGGCGATCGCCGCCCGCATCGTTGGGAATTCGGTGCGTCGCAATCGCATCAAGCGCCTGGTCCGTGAATCGTTTCGCCAGCATCAACATGAATTGCCCGCAGTGGATCTCGTCGTCAATGCGCGCGCCGGCGCGCGCGATGCGGACAACGCAGCGATCACGCGCAGCCTCGAAAAGCATTGGCGAACGGTAGTCAAACAATGCGCGCCGTCCTGAAGGGCCTGATCCGCCTCTACCGTTACTGCGTGAGCCCGCTGCTCGGGCCGAACTGCCGGTTTTATCCGAGCTGTTCGTGCTACGCCGAAGAAGCGATCGAGCATCACGGCATCGCGCGCGGCAGCTATCTTGCTGCGCGCCGCATTCTGCGCTGTCACCCGTGGCATCCCGGCGGCTATGACCCGGTGCCGCCGCACTCTTCCATAAAGCCTGCGTCGCATGGATAACCAACGCGTTTTCGTCTGGGCCGCTCTGGCTCTCGTGCTGTGGTTGAACTACACCACGTGGCAGCGCGACTACGCGCCGGCTCCCATCGCACCGGCCGCCGCGGCGCCGAGCTCTGCAGCGAATGGCAGTCCTGCAGAGGACACTTTGCCGGCGCTGCCATCTGACACTTCGACTCCGCAGCAGCAACAACCTGCAGCCGCGCCGGCGCCGACCGAGCAGCCGGTCGAAGCGGCGGTGGATACCAAGTCAGGCGTCATTCGCATCACCACGGACGTGCTGTCGATGGACATCAGCACGCGCGGCGGCGAGCTGGTGCGCGCCGACCTGCTCAAGTATCCGCTGGTGAAGAATCGTCCCGACGTGCCGGTGCGATTGTTCAGCCCCACACCTCCGGTCTACGTTGCACGCTCCGGTCTGCGAGCGGCTGACAACGTGCCCCAGCCGAATCACCTCGCGACCTTTCGCAGCGAGGCGAACGAATATCAGCTGAAGGCGGGCGAAGCGAAGCTGACGGTGCCGCTGACCTGGAGCGAAGGCGGGCTGACGGTCACGAAGACCTATACGTTCTATCCCGGAACGTATCGCATCGACCTGACCTACGACGTCAACAATCAGTCGGGCAGTGACTGGAAAGCAGCGTCGTACGTGCAGCTGGTGCGTCACTACGAGCACGTCGAACGCTCGTATTTCCGGGTCGAGACGTACGCATACCGCGGCCCGGCGATCTTCGACGGCAAGGGCTATCGGAAGCTGGACGTCGAGGACGAAGAAGAGCGGGCGTTCAAGGGCAGTTATGTCGGCGGCTGGTTGGCGGCGCTTCAGCATCACTTCGTCGCTGCGGCCGTGCCGCCGCCGCAGGCGTCGTACGATTATCAGCTCAGCCTCAACGCACAGAACGACTTCACGCTTGGCTATCGCGGGCCGCTGACGACAGTGGCGAACGGCGCCACGCAGTCGTTCAAAGAAACTCTTTTCGTGGGCCCGAAGCTGCAGGAGCAGCTCCAGGTCACCGGGCCGAAACTCGAGCGCGTGGCCGACTACGGCAAGCTCACGGTCATTTCGCAGCCGCTGTTCTGGTTGCTCGAGAAGGTGCACAACTTCGTACGCAACTGGGGCCTGGCGATCATCATCGTCACGTTCCTCATCAAGCTCGTGTTCTACAAGCTGACCGCCGCGAGCGGCCGCTCGATGGCGAAGATGCGCAACGTCGCGCCGCGCATCAAGGCGATCCAGGAGCGCTACAAGGACGACCGCGAGCAGCTCGGCCGGCAGATGATGGAGCTGTACAAGCGCGAGAAGATCAATCCGCTCGCCGGCTGCTTGCCGATCCTGATCCAGATTCCGTTCTTCCTGGCGTTCTACTGGGTGCTGCTCGAGAGCGTGGAGATGCGTCAGGCGCCGTTCTTCGCCTGGATCACCGACCTGTCGGTGCGCGATCCGTATTTCATCCTGCCGATCCTCATGGGCGCGGCGATGTTCGCGCAGTTCAAGCTGCAGCCGATGCCGAGCACCGACCCGATGCAGGCGAAGGTGTTTGCGTTCATGCCGGTGATCATGGCGGTGACGATGGCTTGGTTCCCTGCGGGCCTGGTGCTGTACTGGCTGACGAACACGCTGCTGTCGATCGCGCAGCAATGGCGCATCAACAAGCTGGTCGCAGCGGAGCAGCAACACGCGAAGACATAGGTCGTGGGCGCGCCGCGCGACACCATTGCCGCTCTCGCCACGCCACCGGGGCGCGGCGGCGTCGGGGTCATTCGCGTTTCCGGTCCGCTCGCAGCGACGATCGCGCGCGAAATTCTCGGCGAACTGCCGCGACCGCGCCGCGCCGTGCTTCGACCGTTTCGCGATACCGACGGTCATCCCCTCGATACAGGCCTGGCACTGTACTTCGCCGAACCGGCCTCGTTCACCGGCGAAGATGTTCTCGAGCTGCACGGTCACGGCGGCCCGGTCGTCATGGACATGCTGCTCGCGCGAGCTCTGCAGCTCGGTGCTCGCATGGCAGAGGCGGGCGAGTTTTCGCGCCGCGCATTCCTCAACGACAAGCTCGATCTGACACAGGCCGAAGCGATCGCGGATCTGATCGACAGCGGCTCGGTCGAGGCAGCGCGCGCAGCCTTGCGCTCGATGCAGGGCGAGTTCTCCGTCGCCGTGCGTTCGTTGACCGACGCTGTCACCGAAACGCGCATGCACGTCGAGGCGGCGATCGATTTTCCCGAGGAGGAGATCGACTTCCTCGCCGACACGCAGCTGCGTACGCGCATCGATGGCGCAATTGGGTTGTGTGTGGAGATCACAGCGAAGGCGCGCCAAGGCGCGCTGCTGCGCGAGGGCATGACGGTCGTCATTGCCGGCCGCCCGAACGCCGGCAAGTCGAGTCTGCTGAACCGACTCGCCGGCTACGACGCTGCGATCGTCACGGCGATTCCTGGGACGACGCGCGATGTGCTGCGTGAACGCATCGCGATCGACGGCATGCCGCTGCACGTCGCAGACACCGCGGGACTTCGCGATGAGGCCGACGTCGTCGAAGCAGAAGGAATCCGGCGTGCCCGCCAGGAGATGACGCGCGCAGATCGCATCTTATATGTCGTCGACGGCCAGCATGGGCCCGAGCCGGCCGCAATCGAGCGCGAGCTCGCGACTCTGCCGGCGGACGTTCCCGTGACGCTGGTGGTCAACAAGATCGACCTGCTCGCGATTGCTTCGCGCTATGAGCAGTCGCAGCCGCCACGGCTCTACGTGTCCGCGATCACCGGCGAAGGTATCGATCTGTTGCGCGAGCACCTGAAGGAGTGCATGGGATTTCAGGGCGCCGACTCGGGAACGGTCTCAGCGCGCCGCCGGCATCTCGACGCGCTCGCTCGCGCCGATCGGCATCTGCAAGAAGCGCGGCGTCAGCTGCTCGAACAGCGCGCCGGCGAGCTGATGGCGGAAGAGCTGCGCCAGGCTCAGCAGGCACTCGCCGAGATCACGGGCGAATTTACCTCAGACGATCTGCTGGGCCGGATTTTCGCGAGCTTTTGCATCGGCAAGTAGCGAGCCGCCCGGCCCTGTCCACCCTCAGCCGTGCGCTACTGCACCAATGAGCCGCGCTCCCTGTCCGCAGAGCTGTCTAGCCTTCATTCCGTTGGTCCCCTGGTCACTACAGACCGAGTTTCTGTATCGGCAAGAGACGTCGGAGTTTGGACTACGCTTTGTAACCAAGAACACCCATGAAGTTCGTCCGCACGCACGTTCCTCCCGAACCGTTGCGCGCAGCGTTGCACGAGATTTTCGGCGAGCCAGTCGATCACGTACGCGTCATCGAGCATTCGCTCTATGCGCGCCTGCATCTCGGCGCTCGCGCGACGACGCGACGCAACCGCATTCTCCTGCGCGACTCCGCAGCGGCGTTCTGGTGTGACGCCGATCTCGTTCTGCACGAGTACTTTCACGTGCTGCGCCAGTGGCAGCCACGCCGGCTGACGATCTGGCGCTACCTCGTGGAATCGCTGCAACGAGGCTATTGGCTGAATCGCTTCGAGATCGAGGCACGCCAGTTCGCTGCAACGCATGCCCCGGCGCTGCGCAGGTTGCTGAGCCGAGCGCCGTTGTCCTAAAGGGCGGTTCCGCTCCCTACCCGGCGCGGGCGCTGCTAGCATTCGCGCCAGCCTCGATTTCATCGGGACTCAAACCGGAGGATGACTCTCATGGCGAACGTTTTCCGATCCCATCTGCTTGCATCCTGCGTGGCCGGCGTGCTGGCCGGCGCAGCGGCGCACGCCGACGTAACGATGCAGGAGCAAATGTCGCTGAGCGGCAGCGGCATGATGAAGATGGCCAATATGAGCGGCACGACGACGACGGTCATTTCCGGCACTCGCGCCCGCACCGAGAGCAACATGAGGTTCGAGTCCGCGATGATGCGGACTTTCGCGGGCGGCGCCGGCGACCACGTCGAAATCGTGCAGCTCGACCAGGACAAGATCTACTCGCTCAATACCAAGAAGAAAACCTATACGGAAACCACTTTCGCCGAGCAGCGCGCCAAGATGCAGGAGGCCATGGAAGCGATGAACAAAGGCCAGGCGTCGCAGCAGCAGGCCACTTCCGGCGTCGATGAATCCGAATGCGAGTGGTCCGATCCGAAGTCCGAAGTGAAGCGCAGCGGCGAGAAGGCGTTGATCGGCGGGTTCCAGGCCGAACGCGTCACGGTCACCGCCACGCAATCCTGTCGTAACAAGAAGAACGGCCAGGTCTGCGACTTCGGCATAGCCCTCGACCAGTGGCTCGCGCCGGGCTTCGAGGCGTCCAGCGAGGCCCAGAAATACCAGCTCGCGTACGCGGAAAAGCTCGGCCTCGGCGCTGCTTCGTCGCGCGATTTTGCCGAGCGCGCCCAATCGATGTTCGGGCGTTACAAAGGGATCTGGTCCGAGCTCGGAACCAAGATGGCCGAGCTCAACCTCAAGGGCTATGCGGTGAAGTCGAGCTTCGGCCTCGGCGTGGGCGGCCCGCAATGCCAGAGCACGCAGGAGATGCAGGCGCAGGGCGGTCCGCAATCTCCGCCCAGCATCGGCGGAGCACTGGGCGGCGCGCTCGGCGGCATGTTCAAGAAGAAACAGGAGCAGCCGCAGGCCGCAGCAGCGCCGCCCCCGACGATGGCGGGCGGACTGATGCCGCTCATGACCATGAGCACCGAGCTGGTGTCCATCAGCCGGGACGCCGTGAGCCCGCAGTCATTCGAAGTCCCCGGGGACTACAAGAAGACCAAGGACTGAGCTTCCTCGCATGCCGGGCCCGACGCGCGTCGGGCCCGCACCTTCTGCACGCGAATCTCCGTCGGCCCCTTCCAGTAGAGCTGCCGCTTGCCTGGCGCGAGCACGCCCGCGAGCGTGCCGTTCTTGTAGACGACGCCCATTTCCTGCTCGCCGAGCTCGACGATGTGGAAGTGACGCTCCATCGTCGCGCGCGCCTGCGTCAGCAGCTCGTCCACGCGTGGATGCTCGAACTCTGGGACACGCGTGTCGTACAGCTGGACCGCGATGGACGCGAACGGCTGCACGACCCAGCGCACGCCCGGCTCGAGAATGCCCACGAAGCGGCCCTGCCTCCACAGCAGCCCCCGCTCGGACTGCGCGATAGTCAGACGCGTCGCCATGATCCTTCCCCTTTCATCGGCTCCAAAACGCAAAAACCCCGATCGGCATGCCGACCAGGGTTCTTGGCTGGACCTGGAAGGCACGCAGGCCTTCCAGCGATATCGCGGAAAGCTAACGGCTCGTGTGCACACCCGCTGCAACGGCACGCAGTCGCGTGCAGTCGCCCGGTTGGTTGAAGAGAATCTGTGTCATAGCGGTAGGAGTTTATTGACCGGGTTTGCGCTGTCAACCCGCAAGCGCGAGAAAACGCTTCAATGCAGCGAGCAGCGCGCGCGGATTGTCTTCCTGGATGTTGTGGCCGGCGTCCTCGATCCGCGTCCATTCCCCTCGCGCGAACAGCGCCGCGCAGCGCGCAGCCGCGTCGTCGCTGAAGATCCTGCTCCGTGCGCCGCGTGCGACAGCACCGGACAGCCGATGCGCGTAGCGAGGGCCGGCAGCTCGGCCAGCTTGGCGAGAATGTGGTCGTAGTCGATGCGGCCGTCGCCGGTCGATCTTCCAGCGATAGCGGCCCTCGGCGGTGCGCAGCGTCGAGTGCTTCAATCGATACACCAGCTTGTCGCGGTCCGCCTGCGGATTGAAGAGCAGCGCCGCCGCGATGATCGTTTCGAGGTTGCCGACGTCCTGCGCTTCGTCGACGAAGTTGCGCAGCGAGCGCGTCGCCTCGAAGTCGATGCCAGGACCCACGTCGACCAGCGTGAGGCTCGCCGCCCGCGTCGGATGCGCACCGGCGAAATGCGCGGCGATATTGCCGCCGAGCGACATACCGACCAGGTGACAACGCGCAGCGCCGAGCGATGCAACCAGAGCGCCGACGTCCGCGGCCGCAGTATCGACGCGATAGTCGTCCGACCAAGCCGCTGTCGCCGTGACCGCGCAAGTCGAGCGCGATGCATCGATACGAATCGCGCAACCCGATGCAGACGAGATCCCAGCTGTGCGCAGTCAACGCGCCGCCGTGCAGGAACACGATCGGATCGCCGCTTCCGCCCCAATCGAGATAGTTCAGGCGCACGCCATCCGGCGCGATGCAGTCGCCCGGTTGGTTGAAGAGAATCTGTGTCATAGCGGTAGGAGTTTATTGACCGGGTTTGCGCTGTCAACCCGCAAGCGCGAGAAAGGCTTCAATGCAGCGGGCTATTCGCGGGGTCGACCATGTCGGCCCGCGCCCTTCGCGAAATCGCTCGCGCCGGCCGCGCTCTCGCCGCTGGTCATCGTAACGGTGCCGTGGCGGAATTCGTTACGCATCGCCGCCTCTTCTTCCATGCCCCACTGCTCGATCGCCGACAGCCGATCGTTGCGCATGCAGGCTCGCGGGAACGATGCGATCTGACGCGCGAGCTCGATCGCTGCAGACAACGCTTCGCCTGCCGGCACGACGCGATTCGCGAGGCCGATGTCGAAAGCTTCCTGCGCGCGCACTTCGCGGCCGGTCAGGATCAGGTCCATCGCACGGCTGTGCCCGATCAACCGCGGCAGACGAATCGTGCCGAGATCGATCAGCGGCACGCCGAAGCGACGACAGAAGATGCCGAAGATCGCGGTCTGTGACGCCACCCGCAGGTCGCACCACAACGCCAGCTCGCAACCGCCAGCAACCGCGTAGCCCTCGACGGCTGCGATCACAGGCTTCGACAAACGCATGCGCGTCGGACCCATCGGGCCGTCGCCTTCTTCGGTGACTTTGCGGCGATCGCCGCGTGCGTATGCTTTGAGATCCGCGCCGGCGCAGAAATGACCGCCGGCGCCGGTGAGAATCGCGACATCGCTGCGCTCGTCCGCGTCGAATTCGCGAAACGCGTCGGCGAGCTCGCGAGCGGTGGCGGCATCGACAGCGTTGCGATGCTCGGGCCGCTCGATCTGCACCACGTGGATGTTGTCGACCTGCCGGCGTGAGATTGTCATGACCCGCGCTCAGTTCGACTTCTGCAGCGCGTCCGGGCGCGGCACCGACAACGGTTGTTTGTCCACTGCGCCGGCGTAGAACACGATCAGCTTGAGCGGCGTCTTGCCGACGTTGCGACCGTTGTGCGCAGTCGCAATCACTTCGGCAAGCGCTTCGCCTGGTTTCATCAGCTTCTTCCTGCCGTCGACCAGGCTCACTTCGAGCGTGCCCTCGACCAGGAAGCCGAACGACGGGACCGGATGCTCGTGCCAATTGGTCTCGCCGCCGGGCGCGATCTCGACCATCAGAGCGGTGACCTCGGCCTGGCCTTGCGGATACTTGATCGGCGTGCCGTTCCAGCTCTGCGTGGTTTTCAGCAGTTGCGTGACCTTGATGCTCTGGCTCGGCTCGATCGCCTGCGTGCCGAACGGGAGCAACGAGGCAGCGACGCAGATCAGCGTGGAGCGAAGGCGGAAGTGCGATGACAGGTGCGCGGACATGGCGGCCTCGTCGGGACTGGAGGGACGCGTCTATGATGCCTGCGGGGAGAGAAGGCTGCCAACGGCCGGGTCGGAGAGCCGGGGATCGAAACTCCTGTTTTCCGAACCGCGGCAGCCGTGTGCATCATCGGCACGTCCGGCCCGCGGCACTACTCACGCAAGCTCGAAGGCAGCTCTGACTTTCGACATGTGGCTAGCTAAACTCGCCCCCGATGTCCGCTCTGCTGTTGCTGGTCGCATGCCTCGTCCTCGGCGTGCTCGTTGCGCGCATCGCCACTCCTCCGGCGACATTGCCGCAATCTCTGAACTGGTGGGTGATCAACGTCGCGCTCTCGGCGCTCGTCCTGCATCTCATTCCGACGCTGCAGTTCGACTGGCAGTTCTGGTTTCTCAGCGCGTCGCAGTGGCTCGTCTTCCTCGGCGCATGGGCCGTGTTCGCGTCGCTCGGACGCGCACTGCATTGGACGCGTGCGCGCATCGGCGCGCTGACGCTCGTCTGCGGGCTCGGCAATACAGCCTTCATCGGGTTTCCGATGATCGAAGCACTGCACGGGCGCGAAGGCGTGAAGCTCGCGCTGGTCGCAGATCAACTCGGATGCTTTCTCGCGCTGGCAATCGGTGGAACGATCGTCGCCGCTCTCTATTCGGGCAAGAGCGCGAGCGCCAGGGCTGTCATGCGCAAAGTGCTGACGTTTCCGCCGTTCGTTTCGCTGCTCATCGGCGTCGTCGCGGCGCTCCTCGGCGGTTGGCCGCAGCCCGTCGATGCGATCTTCGACCGGCTCGGTGCGACCCTCGTGCCGCTCGCGTTGTTCTCGGTCGGGTTGCAGTTTCGCCTGCAGTTTCAGCGCGGACAGGGAGCGGCGGTGTTGCTCGCACTCGGCTGGAAGCTCTTGTTGGCGCCGCTCGCGATCTGGCTCGCCGGCCTTGCGATTGGCGTGTCCGACGCCATCCTGACGATTGCTGTACTCGAATCGGCGATGGCGCCGATGATCTCCGCTGCTATCCTGGCCGAGCAGAACGACCTGGAGCCGCAGCTCGCGAACACCGTACTCGGCTTCGGCATCGTGCTCTCCCTCGTGACCGTGCCGCTGGCGGACTATCTTCTCGGGCTATGAGTCCATGAGCCGGGCATTCGACCGCAAGAGACGGAGTTCGGCGCGCCGGCCGATCCGGACAATGGCAGGCACATCGTCGAGGAGCCCTGCCATGCCGCACCCACCCATCTCCGATACCCAATGGAATGCCGTACTCAACCGCGACACGTCGGTTACGGGCGAGTTCGTCTACGGCGTGAAGACCACGCGGATTTACTGTCGCCCGACCTGTCCGTCGCGCCGGCCGCTGCGCAAGAACGCGCTGTTCTTCGCGACGACCGCCGCCGCGCGCGAGCAAGGTTATCGCGCCTGCAAGCGCTGCCGTCCGGACGAGGCGACGGGAAATCGCAGCGCCAGCCCGATCAACGCGGTGGTTCACGAGCTCGCGCGCCAGATCGAAGCGAATCCCGAGCAGACTTTCCGCCTGGAGCAGCTCGCGCAACGCGCCGGCTACAGCCCCTTTCACCTGCAGCGCAATTTCAAAGCGATCATCGGCAGCACGCCGAAGGAATATCAGACCGCCGCGCGCCTGCGCACTCTGAAGCAGGAGCTGCGCAAGGACTCGCAGGTGTCGGACGCGATCTACCAGGCCGGGTTCGGCTCCGGCAGTCGCGTGTACGAGAAGGCGGACGGCCAGCTCGGCATGACGCCGAGCGAATACCGCAGCGGCGGCAAAGGCCTGACGATTTCATACGCGAGCGGCCGCACGCCGCTTGGCCTGTTGATGATCGGTGCGACCGATCGCGGCATCTGCTTCCTGCAGTTCGGCGACAGCGACCGCGCGCTGCAGGCAGAGCTGCGCCGGCAGTTTCCCGCCGCGGCGGTTCAGCCGATGCCCGCGACACACGAAGAGCAGTTCGAATCGTGGATGGCGGCGCTCAATCGACATCTGCGTGGACTCGAGCCGCGGCTCGATCTGCCACTGGACGTGCGCGGCACGGCATTCCAGCTGATCGTGTGGCGCTATCTGCAGAAGCTGCCTTACGGCGAAGTGCGCTCGTATTCGGAAGTGGCCGAGGCAATCGGCAAGCCCAGCGCTGCGCGCGCTGTGGCACGCGCGTGCGCATCGAACGGCGTCGCGTTGTTGATTCCGTGTCATCGCGTCGTGCGCGGCACGGGTGAGTTGGGCGGCTATCGCTGGGGCGTGCAACGCAAGCGTGTGTTGCTGGACACGGAGCGCGCGTCCAGCAAACGTTCCGGGAGCTGACATGGCTGCTGAAAGGACGCTGCATCATCAGCCGCTCGCGGCGTTCGATTGGAAGAACGTTGCCGCCGATGTCACCGAGAACGGCGCTGCAGTTCTGCGCAATCTGCTGCCGCAAGCGAGCTGCGAAAGTGTCGCGGCGCTGTACGACCAGCCGGACGGCTTTCGTTCGCACGTCCACATGGCACGGCACAACTTCGGCAAAGGTGAGTATCGATACTTTGCGTATCCGCTGCCGTCGTGGCTGTCGAGCTTGCGCAACGATCTCTACGCATGCCTCGCGCCAGTCGCGAATCAGTGGGCGACCGACCTTCGTTACGAGCACGGCTATCCGGCTTCACATCGCGAGTACATCGAGCGTTGTCACGCCGCCAAGCAGAAGCGCCCGACACCGCTGCTGTTGCGGTACGTCGCCGGTGACTACAACTGCCTGCATCAGGATCTGTACGGCGCGGAGTGGTTTCCGCTGCAGGTGATCGTGCTGCTGAATGCGCCGGAGCAGGATTTTCAGGGCGGCGAGCTATTGATCGTCGAGCAGCGACCGCGCGCGCAGTCGAAGGGCAGCGTGATCTCGCTGAAGCAGGGCGACGCTGCGGTCATAGCCGTAAATCACCGCCCACGTCGCGGCGCCCGCGGCTATTCCCGCGTGACGCTACGACATGGAGTGAGTCCGCTGACGCGCGGCCGGCGTCACACGCTGGGCATCATCTTTCACGACGCGGCCTGATCATTTCTGGACGACCACCGCGCCGTGCTTCATCACGAAGACCGGCTGTTCCGTGACCGCGATGTCCTTGAGCACGTTGCCGCGGACTGCGACGATGTCCGCCAACTTGCCGGCCTCGAGCGTGCCGACTTCCGCGTCGATACCCAGCAGCTTGGCCGCTTCGCGCGTGCCGGAGAGCAGCGCAGCTTCGGGCGCCATGCCCTGCTCGACCATCAGCGCGAATTCCTTGGCGTTGATGCCGTGCGGATACACGCCAGCATCGGTGCCAAAAGCGATGGGCACGCCGAGCTTGATCGCCATCTTCAGCATCGTGCCGTGCGCCGCGGCGGCAGCTCGGGCTTTGGCTTGGATCACCGGCGGATACGTTCCCGCTTCTCGCTCGATCCACCACACAGCCATGCGCGTCGGTACCAGGTAAACGCCTTTCTGCTTCATCAAGCGCAGCGTCGCTTCCGTCAGGAAGCTGGCGTGCTCGATCGAGTCGACGCCGGCTTCGACCGCCAGCTTCGCCGCGAGGTCGCCGTGCGAATGCGCCGCAACCTTGCGCTTCCACGCGTGCGATTCGGACACGATGGCGGCAAGCTCCTCCGACGTGAGCTGCGGCACGTCGACCGGATCCGCTTCCGACAACACGCCGCCTGACGCGCAGATCTTGATCACGTCCGCGCCCCACTTCATCTGGTTGCGAACGGCCGTGCGACATTCGTCAGCGCCATTGCACACGCCTTGCAGCGGGCCCAGCGGCTTGACGACCTCCGGCGGGAACGGGCTCTGGTCGCAGTGGCCACCGGTCGAGCCGATCGAGTGCGCGGCGGTGATCATGCGCGGCCCGGGGATCACACCTTTGTTGATGGCGTTGCGCAGTCCGATGTCGACGAAATCGCCCGCGCCGACGTTGCGCACAGTCGTGAAGCCCGCTTCGACCGTGCGCTTCGCGTAGAGCGCGGCGGTGTGCGCCTGCTCGACCGGAAAGCGCAGCATGGCGTCGTAGAAGGCCTTGTAGTAATCCTTCTCGAACTGTCCGTCCAGGTGAGTGTGCGCATCGATGAAGCCGGGCAGCAGCGTCGCGTCACCGAGGTCGATCACTCTGGCGTTCGCCGGCGCTGCTCCGCCGATCGACACGATCTTGTCGCCTTCGACGACGACCGTTCCGCCTTGTGTGAGCTGGCCGGACTTGCTGTCGAACAGATAAGCAGCCTTCAACACGACCGGCCCGGTGCTCTGCGCGCCCTGCGCGGCCACAGCGAACGTTGCCGCGACGGCAACCATCATCGACTTGAGATGCATCAAAGGAAATCTCCGCACTCTTTGCCACATTGATTGTTCTGCGAGCTGCGGGACGATACGCGGTTCCTGACTGCCCGTCACGTCCGCTCCGGCGCTCACAGCGGCCAGAGATAGATGTGGAGCAGACGACCGAGCACGTCGATCTGCACGCGGCCATGTCGCAGGCCGCATCGCTCGGCGACGCGCAGCGATCGTGCGTTCTCACCATCGATGGCCGAGATGACACGACGCAGCTTCAACACGTCACGCGCGTACGCGAACACGCACTGTGCCGCCTCGGTTGCGTAGCCGTGTCCCCAGTAAGTTGCATCGAACGTGTACCCCAGCTCGAGCTCCTGCGTCACCGCGATGCCGGCCGGCGCTTGCGCCCGGCCGAACCACGCGCGAGCTATCGCGTTCGAAGCGGGTCGGGTCTCGACGACCAGGTCGCTCAATCCGCAGCGGCCGAGCAGGGCGCCGTCCGCCTTACGCAGGACTGCGAGCTGGCCGAGATCGTGCTCCTCGTAACCCGTCATCGTGGATTCCAACCACGACTGCGTTTCTTCGGCGCTGCGCGGCCGGCCGTGGCCGGTGTAGCGGACGACGTCGGCAACGGCGTGAATGCGGGTGAAGAAGGGCAGGTCGCCCGGCGCGATCCGGCGCAGGACCAGTCGGGCCGATTCGATGCGATCTGTCGCGCGAGCTAGCGTCATGGCTCACATTCTATCGCTGCATCTGCGGAGAAATCGCCGCTGCCGTACGGTTGCGCCGCGGTTACAGTCCGGTAGTGCCATTCATGTCAGGGACGACCATGAAGACCATTGCCTTGCGAACTGTCGAGGGACGATTCATCGCGCACGAAGTGCGGGTCGCGTACTCGCTGGCAGCACGCTTGCTCGCGTTGTCGCGCGAGCGGTCGTTGCCGACGCGAGCCGGGCTGCTGCTGAGCCCGGCGCGCGGCATCCACACGCTCGGGATGCGCTTCGCTGTCGATGTGGTGTTTCTCAGTCGGCAGATGCGTGTGCTCGGACTCGCAGCGCGTGTTCAGCCCTGGCGCATCGTGCTCGCGCCGCGCGGCACGGGTCGAGTGCTCGAGCTCGCCGCGGGACAGATCGCTGCCACCGGACTGCAGGCCGGCACGTTCATCATCGTCGAGTCGAACGGCTCGCAATGCGGGCGCGCGCCGATTCGCTTCTCGCTGAAGTTGCCGCTGAGCCACGAAGATCGCCCATTCGATGTTGTGCGAGCGCGTGCTCGGGCCGTATCCGCAAGCTGATCGAGCCTCGTGAACAGCACGTATTGCCGGCACTGAATTTTCGACGCATAAGCCGGCTCCATGCAGCCGTTCCGCAACGTTCGTCATCGCTTCACCACCGCAGAGTACGGCCAGCTGTTGCAGTCGGGCGCGTTCGCGCCGGGCGCGCGCGTCGAGCTGATCCGCGGTGAAATCATGGACATCGCGCCACGTGAAAGCGGCCACGCGAGTGCGGTCGCGGCATTGCACGAACGTCTCGCGGGCCTGGTTCAGCCGCAAGGTCAGATTCGCTGCGGGATGCCGCTGGTGCTGGACGAGCGATCGCAGCCGGAACCGGATCTGGCGATCGTGAACGCGCGTGCGGATCACTACCGCAACGCGCATCCGACAGCGCAAGACACTCTGTGGCTGATCGAAGTCGCGGACAAGGCGCTGCTCTACGACCGCACGATCAAGGCTTCGCTTTACGCCGCGGCGCAGGTGCCTGTGGTCTGGATCGTGAACACTTCGAGCGCCGAGCTGCATTGTCTGAGCGAGCCGGCGAAAGACGGCTATCGACGGCGCGTCGTATTGCAGCGGCATGATCTGGTGCCGCTGCCACCGCCGTTCGCCGCCACCGTCGAGGTCGGCGGCGTCTTCTAGTTCGTCTGGATGAACTCGATCAGATAGCCGTCGGGATCGCGCACCATCGCGTACGTCAGCTTCAGGCTCGCCACTTCCGTCGGCTGCCGCACGACCGGGACTCCCGCCTGCGTCAACCGCTGCATCGTCGCCTTGATGTCCGACACGGTGGATGATCGTGCGGCTGAAGCCATCGCCGATCTGGTACGGCGCCGTGCGGTCGGCCTTGTGCATCAGCAGAATGCCGGGCGTGCCCGGGTTCTTGTCGAAGCCCAGCACGATTTCCGTCACGCCCGCGCTGGGCGTGATGCGCTGACGTTCGACCATGCCGAGTTGGCCGACGTAGAAATCCAGCGCGCGCTTCTGATCGAGCACGTAGTAGCTGGTGTAGGCGAGCGCGTCTGCCTGCGCGCACTGCAGGCCCGCGAGGCAGCACGCTGCGGCCAGCGCGGCGGCCATTCGAAACTTCGTTGGAATTTTCATCGAGGGCCCCGTTTTCAGTAGACCCATAGTCTATAGCGGTTCGTACAACCGATAACCTATGAAACACTGCACTGCTGTTCACCACCGGCATTCTTTGTTGCGCGCTGCTTTTCTTGGCAGCAGGCCGGCGGCGAATCTCCGAAGGCCCAGTCAATGAAGAGAGAGATCATCCGTATTCCGGACGCACCCAGCTCGCCGCTCTACAGCCAGGCAGTGAAGGTGGGCTCCACGATCTACGTGACCGGCGTGCCCGGCATCGATCCGAAGACGAAAAAGGCGGCCGGCCCGACGATCCAGGAGCAGACGCGGCAGGCGCTGACCACGTGCGAGAACATCCTGCGCGCCGGCGGCGCGAAGCTCACGGACGTCGTCGAGGTTCAGGTGCTGCTGGCGCGGCCCGAAGATTTCGCCGGTCTGAACGAGGCGTATGCGAAGTTCTTTCCGACGGATCCGCCGATTCGCTCGGTCGCGCGGCTCGGCCCCGATCTCGGCGACCTGCTGGTCTCGATCAAGATGACGGCCGTCATCACGCAATAACATCGCCGGCGCGAGCGACCGCTCGCGGTTGCGGCAGATTCGCAGGCGCGTAGCCCGCGACGCTCTCCATGCGTTGCATGACGCTGCGATGAAGTAATGCACCGGGCTCGAGGTGACGTCGGCGGCCGAGGCCGAGCGACGGCAAGCGCCGGCCGATCCGCTTGTTGTAACGCAGTTTCGGAAACAGCTCCGCCGGCCACCAATGCCAGGTCAGGGACTCGTGCTGCGGCTCCGCCCACGGTTTTTCCGGCGGCGTTGCCCGGGTCAGCACGCGTCGCTCCTGCTCGGGATCGGTGAGCATTCCCGCTTTCTTCGCTTCATCGAGCATCCATGTGAACGACTCGCGCCACAGTCCACCGTGATCCTCCGGATACCCGCCGCCGACGTCGCAATGTGAGCCGGGGAACCACAGCTCGACCAGGTCCTGGCCGCGCACGTCTGCGGCGAACAGGTTCTGACGGAAGAAACTGCGCCGCTCGTCGATCGCGACGGCGTGACGGACGGTCGCGATGCTCGGGTTCGCGGCCGTATGCACGAACTTCACCGGATCCCAGATCCAGCCGACCGACGAAACCGTGTCCCACACGCCGACGAAATGCACGCGGAAGCGCCGATGCTCCACGCCCGCGTCGCACGCGAACGTGTTACGGAACTGCGCGCTCAGCCGCCAGATCTTCGCGTTCTTGTCTTCCATGCGTCGCGAACTGCGGAACAGCCGCATCACGTAGGGCAACAGGTTCTCGTGGCTCGGCCGGAGCAGCCCGAACATGTGCAGCAGCCCGGCCAGCGCGCGGGCCGTGTACGCGCCGCGACTGAAGCCGAACAGAAACACGCGGTCACCCGGCTGCCAGTTGCGCATCAAGAAGGCATAGGCGCGCTCGATCTTCCCGACCAGGCCGACGCCGAACGCGAGTCCGACCAGCTCCGAAGCGCGGCTGGCAACGTGCGCCAGCAGCCCGGGCTCGGGCAAGGTGCCGACTCCGGGGTCGTAGTAGACGAGCTGCCGCTCGCCGAAACGCTCCAGCGCCTGCACCAGGCGCACGACGTTCGTGTCGTGGGCGCCGAACTGATTGTTGGTGCCGTCGAAGCAGACGATGAGGTTGCGCGACATCGGCGTTCATTTAGCACCTGCGCGCGGGCTATGCTCAACCCCATGGACGCTTCTGTCCTGCTCTTCGAGACGCGCGCTGGCCGGCTCACGACACCGGACGGCGCGTGGCAATTCGCGATCAAAGAGCCGCGACCGCCGCTCGATCGGTGGGTGAGCAAGCTGTGGGAGCTGGACGGCACGGCTCCGCCCGCCCGCGAGCGCGAGCTGCCTCGCGGCGACATCTCGCTGATCGTCAATCTCGAAGGCCGGCACGCCGTTGTCGATGCAACCGACAGGCATCGCGAGCATGTGTTCAAGGAGGCGTGGGTCACCGGCTTGCAGGAGCGCGCGTTTCTCACGGCGTCGGGCGGCCGCGCATGGCTGTGCGGTGCGCGGCTCACGGTCGAAGGCGCCTACCGCTTGTTCGGCGTTGCGCCGCGCGAGCTTGCCAACACGATCGTCGATCTGGATGCACTACACGGTGCAGCTGCACGAGCACTCGTAGATGCGGTTCGGAATGCATCGACCGCAGATCGCCGCCTCACCTTGCTGGGTGCGTACATTGCCGAGCGCGCCACACGCTCTTGCAAGTGGGACGGCGCAGTCGAGTGGGCGTTGGAACGTATCGCGACGACTCGCGGTTGTGTCTGCGTTGCGAGCCTCGCGCGCGAGATCGGCTGGAGCCGCGAACATCTGCACCGGCGTTTCGTGAATCAAGTCGGGATCGGGCCGAAGAGCTGCGCGCAGGTCGCGCGATTTCACGCGACGTTGCTGGCGCTCGAACACCACACGGACGACGGTCTTGCCGCCGCCGCCCAGCGGCTCGGCTACTTCGATCAGGCGCATCTCGCGCGTGAGTTTCGCGCGATCGCCGGCACTACGATTACCGACTACCGCCGGGGCCGGCAGTTCGGCGCCGACTACGGGTTCGCTCGCGAGAGCCAGTCACATTCGTCCAAGAGCTGACGCCAGCGCGTCGGCTAAGCTGATCCCCATGAAGAACTCACCCTCGTTGCGTTTCGATCACGTCGCGGTTCCGGTGCACGACGCGAAGAGCGCTTATCAGCTCTTTGCCGAAACGCTCGGACTGCCGCTGCTCGCCGCTCACAGCGGCGACGATTGGGACGGCGCGCCGTGGCTGATGATGATCTTCGGCCTTGCCGAAGACGGACAGGTCGCGCTGTGCGCGCGGCATGGTGCGAAGAAGACGCACCCGCCCGCTACCGACCTTCCGCACTTCGCGCTGGCAACCGCGAGCAAGAGCCAGCTCGCCGCGTGGGAGAAGAAGCTGCAGGCTGCGGGCTTCGAGATTCGCCATGAGGATCACGGCGACCAGCAGTCGATCTACTTCGAAGACCGCAGCGGCCTGACGTGGGAGATCACGACGTCACGGAAGAAGTCGGTGGCCGAGCCGGATGCACGCGCGACAGTGGACGAGTGGATCGCCAGCCACCGCTGACTATTGCGCTCATTCCCACATCGCGCGCAGCGCCGCTGCCGCATCGACGCGCACGTTGGCTTTGGTATCGAACGCACGAATCGCAGCTTCGCGCGTCGCAGGCCAGGCCTTCTGCTCGAACTGCGCCAACAGCTGATCCGTCATGAAGCGACTGCGCGCGCCGTAAACGTGCGCATCGCCCGTGCGGCTCTGCTGCGTGATGTAGTACTTCAGCGGTGCGATCAAGTGCAGGTCCCGCTTGGCGCGCGTCATCGCGACGTAGAGCAGCCGGCGCTCCTCCTCGATGAGCTCGGGCCGCCCGGCCGCGTGCTCGTTTGGAAAGTTGCCGTCCGAGACGTTGAGCACGTACACGGAATCCCATTCCTGCCCTTTCGCCGAGTGCACCGTGGAGAGGATCAGGTAGTCCTCGTCGAGCAACGGATCGCCGGCGAGGTCGCCGGTCACTTGCGGCGGATCGAGCGTCAGCTCCGTGACGAATTGCTCGCGCGTTGCGTACTGGCCGGACAAGCGTTCGAGCTGTTCGATGTCGCCCGCGCGGACTTTGGCTGCGTCGTAGATGCGTTCGAGCTGCGGCTCGTACCACTTGCGCAGGCGGCCGAGCTGACCGGGCCACTCGCGCGCATTCAGCAGATCCGACATGCACTCCATCAGCGACGACCACTCGGCTTCCGCCGCCGCCGGCATGCGGTACTCCGCGAGCAGCGGCCACGCGAAACCACTCGCTTCAAACACCTTCAGGCAGCGATCGGCTGTCGCAGGCCCGACACCGGGTAGCAGCTGCAGGACGCGGAAGGCGGCGACGCGATTGCGCGGATTGTCCGCCCAGCGCAGCAGCGCGAGCACATCCTTCACGTGCGCGGCTTCGAGAAACTTCAGGCCGCCGTATTTCACATACGGAATGTTGCGACGGAGCAGCTCGAGCTCGAGCATGTCCGTGTGATGCGCACTGCGTGCTAACACGGCCTGTCGTCGTAACAACGTTCCCTGCTCACGCGCGGCAAGTACGTGCTCGACGACATAGAGCGCCTGCGCTTGGTCGTCCTGAACGGCGACGTACGCCGGCTTGTTGCCCGCGGGCCGTTCCGAGCGCAGCTCCTTCTGATATTGCCGGGCGCTGTCGCTCATCAGCACGTTCGCCGCATCGAGGATCGGTTGCACCGAGCGGTAGTTCTGCTCCAGCTTGACGACCTGCGCCGGCGGCGTGAAGCGGCCGGGAAAATCCAGAATGTTGTCGACGGTCGCGGCGCGGAACGAGTAGATCGCCTGCGCGTCGTCGCCGACCACGCAGACACCGACGCCGTTCGGCTTCATCGCGTACACGATCTGCGCCTGCAGCGTGTTCGTATCCTGGAATTCGTCGATCAGCACGTGCTCGAAGCGACCGCCGATGTCGCGCGCGACGCGTTCCTCCTGCACGAGGATGTGCCAGTAGAGCAGCAGATCGTCGTAGTCGAGCAGCTGTTGCGCGTGCTTGACCTCGACGTAGCGGCGGAACAGCTGCGTCAGCTCGTCGCCCCAGTCGCTACACCAGGGAAAGGACTCTTCCAGCGTGCGCGCGAGCGGCTGACGACTGTTGACCCGGTGGGAGTAAATCGCGAGGCACGTGTCCTTGCGCGGAAAGCGCTTCTCTTTCTTCGCGAGTCCCAGGTCCTGGCGCAGGAAGTCCAGCAAGTCCGCCGCGTCGCCCCGGTCGAGCACCGAGAATGACGGTTCGAGCCCGACCACTTGCGCGTACTCGCGCAGCAGCCGGTTGCCGATCGAGTGATACGTGCCGGACCAGAGCCGCCGTCCTGCATGGCCGCTGACGTTCGTATATGAATGAGTGATGCGCTCCGCCCGGCGCAACATCTCCTGGGCGGCGCGGCGCGTGAAGGTCAGCAACAGGATCCGTTCGGGTGCGACACCTTTAAGCAATAGATGCGCGACCCGATGCGCGAGCGTATTGGTCTTGCCGGTGCCCGCCCCCGCAATGATGAGCAGCGGCCCGGCCGAAAAGCCGGCACTCGCTCGGCGCGCCGTACGTGGCAGCCTGGTACTGGGCGGGATTCAGGCGCTCGGCGAACGGATCGGCCGGCGCTTCCTGGACGTGCGCGTTCATGAGCGCGCATCATGGCCCAAAACTGTATAAAAAAACAGAAGGCCGAGCCGCTAGCGCGCAGTCATCTCCGCGCGCTGCTTCTGCAGATACTTGCCGTGCCAGTCGAGGTAGCGCTGCATGCGCTCGCGCAGGTAGCTCGGCTTGGTCAGCCCGTGATGCTGATCCGGATAGATCACCAGCTGCGTGTCGATGCCCAGGCTGCGCAGCGCCTGGTACATCTGCTCCGAATTCAACAGCGGCACGTTGAAATCGCTGGCGCCGCACTGGAACAGCGTCGGCGTCTTGATGCGGTCGGCGTGCAGGAACGGATAGGAGTTGCGCAGCCACACGTCGGGGTTCTTCCACGGCGTGCCGAGCTCCTGCTCGTACTCGCGGACGTACATGTCGGTGCCGTAGCCGGCGAGCACGTTGGAGATCGAAGCGCCGCTGGTCGCTGATTTGAAGCGCTGGTCCTTCGCGATCACGAAGTTCGTCAGGATCCCGCCGTAGCTCCAGCCGCCGACGCCGAGACGGTCCGCGTCCGCGACACCCTGCTTCACTGCGAAGTCGACCGCGCCGAGCACGTCCTCCAGTGTCCTTGTTGCCCCAGTCGGCGTAGATCGCTTTCGCGAACGCTTCGCCGCGCCCCGAGCTGCCGCGCGGATTGACGCCGAGCACGACGTAGCCATGCGAGGCGAAGATCTGCCAGCTCATCGAGAACGAATGCGCGTACTGCGAGACCGGTCCGCCGTGGAGCCACAACAGCGTCGGATAGCGACGCCCGGGTCGGTAATCGGGCGGCTTGACGATGAAGCCGTTGATGCGCGTGCCGTCCTTGGAGGCGTAAGAGATTTCTTCCGTGGAGCCGAGCTTCACGCCGGCGAGCCATTCGTCGTTGTGACGCGTCAGCCGCCGGTAACGGCGCTCGTCGAGCGCGTACACGGCGTCCGGCGCTTCGACGATGCCGTCGAGCACGGCGATGCGTTCCTTACCGCCGATGTCGTATGCCATGGTCTCGCGCCGCCCGTCGACCAGGCGCTCGATGCTGTTGTCAGCTGTCTCGATGCGCGCGAGGTGCTGATTGCCATCGTCTTCGAGCAGGAAGTAGATCGCGCGCCCGTTGCGTGCCCACACGGGTGACAGCACGTTGCGGTCGAGCGAGCGCGTCAGGATGCGCGGCGTGCCGCCGTCAGCGGATACGACTGCGAGGTGATTGGTCGCGTAGTAGATGAGCTTGGGGTCGCCACCGGCGACGAACGCGAGCTCGCGCCCGTCCGGTCGCCAGCTCGGCCGCGCCATCGCGGACGCATCGCCGCTTTCGCCCTGAAAGTTCGTGACCAACCGCGGCGTCGCTGCGGGCTGCGCTGCGATGACGTAGAGACCGAACTCATCGCTGCGGTCCGGATCTTGGCCGCGCTTGCTGAAGAACGCGATCTGCTTGCCGTCGGGCGACCACGCTGGCCAGCCTTCGTCGTAGCGGCCCGGCGTCAGGAGCTCCGCTTTGCGGCTGGCGACGTCGAACACATATAAATGTTGGCGCTGGTTGCCGAGGTAGCCGGTCTCGTCTTCCTTGAAGTAGTAGCGGTCGATGACGATCGGCGGCGGCGTCTTGTCCTCTTCGCCCTTTTTCTTGCGGCGCGGATCTTCGTCGGCGACGATGAGCGCCAGCCGCTGGCCGTCGGGCGACCACGCATATTCGAGGACATCGCCGTTGAATCCAGTCAGCGGGCTCGCTTCGCCGCCCGCTCGGTCGAGCAGCCAGACTTGCTCCGGGTCGTCGTCGCCGCCGCGGGCCGTGAGGAACGCCAGATATTTGCCGTCCGGGCTCCAGCGCGGAGTGTGTTCGCTCTGTTCGGAGCGCGTGAGCTGCAGCGAGCGCTCGCCGTTCCAGCTCGTCATCCAGATGTGCGTGCGTCGCTTGTCTTTCACGAGGTCGGCGGTGCGCACCGTGTAAGCGACCCACTCGCCGTCCGGCGCAACCTGCGGATCGTCCAATTCCTCCAGCGCATTGATGTCGTCCGCGGTCAGCGTGCGACGCTCCACGGCGCTCGCGGCATTGGCGCATAGCGCGGATGCGAGCAGGGCAATTGCCAGTGAGCGCATGGTGCTGAGCATTCTCATTCGGCCTTCTTCCTGAACCGCAGCACGAAGCGGTCCGTGGTCTTGCCGCGGAACGATTCGTCGTAGAACGGCTTGGTGCGATCGTCCGCGCGATTGCGCAGCACGTCGTTGTTCGCGTCGAGCACGAAGCCGGCGTCGGCAAAAATCTTCTTCACATACGCTTCGTCGATGCGATGCGCGCCCTTGTCGCGATCCTTCGCATGCTCGGCGCCGGTGCCCTCGGGCGCTGCGTGGTCGACGACGCCGAACCAGCCGCCGGGCTTCAACGCCTGGTGCACATCTTTCAGAACATCCGGCACGTCCTGCGACAGCCAGAAGAAATCGTGCAGCACCATGAACGCGACGGCGCCGTCGAGCGAATTCGGCTCGAGTCCGAGATCGTTGAGCGGCTTGTCGAGACGCACGACGTTAGGCAAGCGGTTGTTCGCGAGGCGCTCGTCTACAGACTTCCGTCCAAAGCGCTCATAGAAAAATTCCGGATTCTGCATGTAGACCTTGCCGTTGCGTCCGACGGCGCGTGCGAGCACCTCGGCCGTGTTGCCGCCGGCGGCGAACAGTTCGATGACGTTCATTCCCGGCCGCACGCCGAAGAACTCCATGACTTGCGCGTAGTGCCGGTTGTCGTCGCGTGCGCGGTCCTTGGGCAATCGCTCCTGGCTGTCCACGGCGGCCTGGATTGCAGGATGAATCGGCGGCGACTCCGCGGCCTGCGCTACGCCCAGCGCCAGCAGCGCGCTCAATATCAGAAGACGCTTTTGAGCAGTCATCGCTCCCCCTTGCGGCCCCGCACCGACCGCCAGAGAGTGGAGTAGGCAGTGGACGCCGTCAATCGACCGATGAGGCCATTCAGGAACCCACGATTTACACAGCGCGTTCCGCTCTGGAGCGAATGTAGGTTCGAGGTGTCCGATGAAACTGCTGGTGTGGATTGGTATCGCGATGATGGTGTGCTGGGGTGTGCTGTGGTTCGGCATCAAGCTCGCGGTCGGCGCGATCCACCTGCTTCTGGTGCTGGGTCTGGCCCTGATCTGCTGGGGCCTGCTGCAGAGGCATCGTGCCGCCGGCCGCTGACGACGCGCTTCCCGAGACCGTCGTTCAGGCGCGCCGACACGCGCGCGCGAGCGGCCTGCTCTACGTTTCCGATACCGAGCCCGGCATCCGCCGCAAGCGCCGCGGGTCGAACTTCCACTATCTCGGGCCGAACGGCCGGCCGGTAAAGGCTCCACGCACGCTCGATCGCATCCGCAAGCTCGCGATCCCGCCCGCTTACACGGACGTCTGGATTTGCCGCGAGCCGCGCGGACATTTGCAGGCGACCGGTCGGGATGCGCGGCAGCGCAAGCAGTACCGCTATCACCCGCAGTGGCGCGAAACGCGCGACAACGGCAAGTTCGCGCGCATGATCGAGTTCGGCGCGCGGCTGCCGCGGTTGCGGCGTCGCTTGAAGCAGGATCTCGCCCTGCCGGGGCTGCCGAAGAACAAGGTGCTCGCCACGATCGTCCGCTTGCTCGACGAAACGCTGCTGCGCGTCGGCAACGAAGAGTATGCCCGGTCGAACAAGTCGTACGGCCTGACGACGCTGCGCGACCACCACGTGAAGTTCCTGCAGGACGGCCGCGCCTTCTTCTCGTTCAAGGGCAAGAGCGGGCGCACGCAGGAGCTCGTCCTCGACGACCGGAGGCTCGGGCGCATCATTCGCCACTGCCAGCAGTTGCCCGGTCAACAGCTGTTTCAATTTGTCGACGACGAGGGCAAGCGCCAGCCGATCGACTCCGGCATGGTCAACGACTATCTGCGTGAGGCGATGGGCGGCAACGGCGAAGGTTTCACGGCCAAGGATTTCCGCACCTGGGGCGGGACGGTCCGCGCTATCTCCTTTCTCGCCTGTCAAAGCGCCGGCGAGCACGTGAGCAGTCGCGCGTTCAATCGCTGCGTGGCGTCGACCGCCAAGCACGTCGCGGAAGCGCTCGGCAACACGCCGGCCGTTTGCCGCAAGTCGTACATCAATCCGGTCGTGTTCGAGGCCTGGCGCGAGAAGGCGGTCGAGCGCCTGGTGCCGCGCGGGCCGCTATCGCCGTCGCGGCTGGAGAAAGTTGCGCTTGCATTGCTGCGCGAGCGCGAGCGGCACTAAGATGCGCGCACCGCAACGGGTGCGCGCATGCAGACAGAAAAACGACCCTCTTCACAGGGGGCGACTTGGGGCCTGGCGATCCTGTTCGGCATCGTCGGGGCCTCGATTCAGCAGAACGTCGGCGGCTTCTTCATCGGCGCCGCGATCGGTGGACTGATCGCGCAGGTCCTGCATCTGCGCTCGCGCAGCGACGCTCTCGATAAACAGCTTCACGAGCTCAAGCAACGCCTAGCCAGCTTCAAGGCGGCCGCTCCCGAAGAGCTCGCACCGCCGGCCCCAGTAGTGACTGCTGCACCCTCGGCAGCACCAACTCCGACGCCGGCTCCCGCGCCCAAACCTGCAGTGGCCGCGGCAGCGACCGTTGCGTCGAGGCTCGAGCAGCCCCTCCCTGCGCGCGCGCCGTCAACGCCGCGCGAGCCTTCGGGAGTCGACCGAGCGATTGCCGGATTCATCGCCTGGCTGAAGCGCGGCAACCCGCTCGCCCGCATCGGCATCGTCATTCTGTTCTTCGGTGCGGCGTTCCTCGCGAAGTATGCCGCGGACAACAGCATGTTCCCGATCGAGCTGCGCTTCATCTCGCTAGCGCTCGGCGCTTTCGCGCTGCTCATCGTCGGCTGGCGCTTGCGTGAGCGGCGCGCGGTCTACGCACAGCTTCTGCAAGGTGGCGGCATCGCGGGGCTCTATCTGACGGTGTTCGCGGCGACGCGCCTGTACCAACTTCTGCCGCCCGCTCTCGCCTTCGGACTGCTGGCGGTCATCGCGGTTGCTGCAGCCGTCCTGGCGGTCGCCCAGAACGCGCTGCCGCTGGCGGTGATCGGCACGGCGGGCGGCTTTCTCGCTCCGATCCTGGTCTCGACGGGCAGCGGCAACTACGTCGCCCTCTTCACCTATTACGCCTTGCTGAATCTCGGTGTGTTCGCCGTCGCGTGGTTCAAGACGTGGCGCGTCCTCAACGTGCTCGGCTTTCTGTTCACGTTCAGCATCACTGGTCTATGGCGTGCCAATTCGTACCAACCTGACGACCTGGTGACGGCCGACGCGTTCCTCATCCTCTTCTTCCTGATGTACGTCGCGGTCTCGATCCTCAATTGCGTGCGGCAGCCGCCGAACCTCAAGGGCTATGTCTCGGGCTCGCTGGTGTTCGGCCTGCCGGTCGTAGCGTTCACGCTGCATGCGACGATGATTTCGCGCATCGAATATGGCCTCGCGTGGAGCGCGTTCGCGCTCGGCGCCTTCTACCTGCTGCTCGGCTGGACTCTCTTCATCACGCGCCGCGAGACCTTCCGGCTGCTCGTCGAAGCCTTCGCCGCGCTCGGCGTGATCTTCGCGAGCCTGGCGATCCCGCTGGCGTTCGACACGCGCACGACTGCTGCGATGTGGGCGGTGGAAGGTGCGGGACTGTTGTGGCTCGGCGTGCGTCAGGAGCGGCGGCTGCCGCGCCTCTTCGGCATGTTGCTGCAGGCGGGTGCGGGTGTCGGATACCTGATCGGCTACGACGAGCTGCGCTCGACGCGGCCGATCCTCAACAGTGCTTATATGGGTGCGACGATGCTCGCCGTATCCGGTGTCTTCAGCGGCTATTGGCTGTTCCGCAACGAACCGCGGCGCGCGCAGTACGAGGCCGGGCTCGCTGTGGGGCTCACCTTCTGGGGAGTCATCTGGTGGTTCGTCGGCGGCACGAACGAGATCCACCGGTACTTCGCCGCATCGGCGCTCGGCTCGCTGCTGGTCTACGCGAGCATCACTGCGGCGATCCTCACGTGGTTGGGCATCAGCCGGCAGTGGCCGTTGCCGCGCTGGATCGCATTGTTCCTGCCGTCAGTCGTCGGCGCTTACGCATTCGCTCATGCGGAGCAACTGGGCCATCCGTTCGCGCAATGGGGCGCGCTCGGCTGGGCCACGATCTTCGTTACTCACTTCGCGTTACTGCGGATCGCGGAGTCGCAGCGACATACCGCCTTGGAATGGCTGCACGGCGGCGCTTGCTGGGCGCTGGCGCTGTTGTTCGCGTGGGAGCTGAACTGGCAGGTGGCGGAGCGCACGACGGGAGTCTGGGCAAGCCTCGCGTGGGGCTTCGCGCCTGCATTGCTGCTGGCGTGGCTCGGTCGGCGTCAGCTGCGCCCGCAGTGGCCGATCGCGCAACATCACATCGGCTATCGCATGATTGGCGCCGCGCCCATCGCCGTTGCGTTGTGCATCTGGATCGTCATGATCAATCTCGGCAGCACCGGCGATCCGGCGTGGCTGCCATATCTGCCGCTGCTGAATCCGCTGGATGTCTGCGTCGCTCTGGCGCTCGCGGCACTCGTAATGTGGTGGAGCGCGCTCGAGCCCGCGCAGCGCGCATCGTTGTGGCAGTTCGATGTCCGCGCACTGATCGCGATCGCAGCGGGCATCGTGTTTCTGTGGCTCAACGCCGCGTTGATCCGCACGCTGCATCACAACTGGGGCGCGCCGATCACGGCTTACGGCATTACGCACTCGCAATTCGTGCAGTCGGCGCTGTCTATCTTCTGGGGTGTGCTCGGGTTCGCGGCGATGACCGTGGCCGCGAAGCAAAGATGGCGCTACGTGTGGATGGTCGGCATGGGCCTGATGGTGGTCGTCGTCGTGAAGCTGTTCGCCGTGGACCTTTCGAGCATCGGTACGGTCGCGCGCATCGCCTCGTTCATCACGGTCGGCCTGTTGCTGGTGATCACTGGATACTTCGCCCCACTTCCGCCGAAGCGAGAGGCTGCATGATGACGAGGAATGTGCTGACTGCCGCCTGCTTGCTGCTCGCCGCGAACGCCGTTTTCGGCGCGTCTGCGACGCTGGACGACTATAGCCAGGGCATCGAGATCGCGACATCCGGCGGCATGCCGCTCGTCGAGACAGTCGTGCCGGATGCGGTGTATCAAGCAGTGACGCGCGCGGATCTGGGCGACGTGCGTGTGTTCAACGCCGAGGGGCTGCCGGTTCCGCACGCGTTCTGCTCGTCGCCTTCGACCGAAGAGCCCACGATCACCGAGCAGTCGTTGCCTGTGTTCGAGCTGCGCGAGCCGCCGCCCACGAACGCCGGCGGCTCGCGCATCGAAGTACAGACGGCCGGCGGAACGCAGGTGAACGTGCTGGAGGCAGGTTCCGAGCAACCCTCCCCGGCCAACGGCCGCATCCACATCATCGACGCGAGCGAAAGCGACGATCCGATCCGCGCGATTCAGTTCGATTGGGCGAGCCCGGACGGCGCCTCGCAAGTACAGGTCAGCATCGAGGCCAGTAACGATCTGGATCAATGGCGTGTGCTGGTGCCGGCGAGCACGCTGCTGCTCGCGACTCGCGGCGATCAGCAATTGCGACGCGAGCGCATCGCGCTGCCGCCGCAGTCCTATGACTACCTGCGCGTGCAGCGAGCGGACGGCGGTCCGCCGCTCGCGATCAATGGCGTGATGGCCGAGCGCGTCGGTGTTGCGGCGGAGATCGAGCCAGCGTGGTTCATGGCGACGATGCTCGCCGTGGATGACCCCAAAGTTCTGTTCTTCGATACCGGGCGTCGCGCACCGGTGACTTATGCGCGCCTGCGCCTGCCGCAGGAGAACAGCTCCGTGCGCGCGACGCTGCACAGCCGCGATGACGGCAAGGCGCCGTGGGTCGAGCGCTGGAGCGGCGAGGCGTACCGGATCAGCACCGACACGGAGCGACGCGAAAGCCCGCCGGCGCATTTCGGGGCGACCAGCGATCGCTACTGGCGGTTGCAGATCGCGAAAGATCCGCAGTTGTATCGCGCAACGCTGCTGGAGCTGGGCTATCGACCCGCGCGGCTGCGATTCCTGTCGCAGGGATCGGGACCGTTCACGCTCGCGTTCGGCAGTCGTCGCGCGGAGGTTTCACCGGCGAGCGGCTGCGATGCGTTGCTGGCCGACGTCGGATCGGACGAGCGCGCGAAACTCGTCGGCGAAGGGTTTGCGCAGGGTGCGCGCGTGCTTGGCGGCGATACAGCGCTCAGGCCGATGCCACGGCAGACGCCGGTGAGGTTGGTGGTGTTGTGGTCGGTGTTGGTGGTGGGGGTGGGGTTGTTGGTGGCGATGGCGTTGACGTTGTTGAAGAGGGTCAGGAGAGTCAGGCTAAAGCCTGACCTACAAGGAATCTTGCAGGGTCTGGTTCTCTGTGGGTCGGGCTTTAGCCTGACGTCGCTAGAATACGCGCCCCCTGAACCCGGCCCATCCATGCGCTTTCCCGAGGAATTCTCTGTCATCGTCGTAGGCGGCGGGCACGCCGGCACCGAGGCCGCCCTGGCCGCGGCGCGCATGGGCGTGCGTACGCTGCTGCTGACGCAGAGCATCGAGACGCTCGGGCAGATGAGCTGCAACCCGGCGATCGGCGGCATCGGCAAGGGTCACCTGGTCAAGGAGATCGACGCGCTGGGCGGTGCGATGGCGCAGGCTGCGGATCGCGCCGGCATTCAGTTCCGCACACTCAATGCCAGCAAAGGCCCGGCGGTGCGCGCGACGCGCGCGCAGGCCGACCGCGTCCTGTACAAGCAGGCGATCCGCTCGATGCTGGAGAACCAGCCGAACCTCACGCTGTTCCAGCAGGAAGTCGCCGACCTCCTCGTCGAAGGCGAGCAGGTGTGCGGAGTCGTCACGCAAACCGGCATTGAGTTCCGCGCTCGCGCAGTCGTGCTGACGGTCGGCACGTTCCTGGGCGGCAAGATTCACGTCGGGCTGACGAACTACCAGGGCGGGCGCGCGGGAGATCCGCCGTCCAACCGCCTGGCCGAACGGCTGCGCGCGTTGCCGTTCCGCGTCGGCCGGCTCAAGACCGGCACGCCGCCGCGCATCGACGGCCGCACGATCGACTACACGGGACTCGCGGTTCAGCCGGGCGACGAGCCGGTGCCGGTGTTCTCCTACCTCGGCCGGCGCAGCGATCATCCGCGGCAGATCTGTTGCCACATCACCGCGACCAACGAGCGCACGCACGAGATCATCCGCGCCGGCTGCGACCGCTCGCCGATGTTCACCGGCGTGATCGAAGGCGTCGGTCCGCGTTACTGCCCGTCGGTCGAGGACAAAGTGCATCGCTTTGCCGACAAGACTTCGCACCAGATCTTCGTCGAGCCGGAAGGCCTGACGACGCACGAGGTTTATCCGAACGGCATCTCGACCAGCCTGCCGTTCGACGTGCAGCTCGCGCTGGTGCGCTCGATCGCGGGGTTCGAGCGCGCGCACGTCACGCGGCCGGGCTACGCGATCGAGTACGACTATTTCGATCCGCGCGACCTGCAGTACAGCCTCGAGACCAAATTCATCGCCGGCCTTTTTTTTGCTGGCCAGATCAACGGTACGACTGGATACGAGGAAGCCGCAGCGCAGGGCATTCTCGCCGGCATCAATGCGGCGCTGCGCGTGCAGGATCGCGCGGCGTGGTGGCCGCGTCGCGACGAGGCCTACATCGGCGTGCTCGTCGACGATCTCATCACGCGCGGCACGAGCGAGCCGTATCGAATGTTCACGAGTCGCGCGGAATATCGTTTGCTGCTGCGCGAGGACAATGCCGACCTGCGCCTCACGCCGCGCGGCCGCGAGCTCGGACTGGTCGGCGACGAGCGTTGGGAGTTCTTCGCAGCGAAGCGCGATCGCACGGCGGCCGAAGTCGAGCGCCTGGAGCGCACGGTCGTTCATCCCGCCGATCTGTCGACGCTGACGCGCGAGGCGCATGCGTTCGATTTGCTGCGCCGGCCGGAGGTTTCCTACACCACGCTCACGTCACTCGCTGCCGTCGAGCAGCCGGAATGGATGCGCGCGGCAGATGCCGACGAGCGCTTGGTCGAGCAGGTCGCGCTGCAGGTCGACGTGCTCGCGAAATACACCGGATATATCGACCGGCAGCAACTCGAAATCGAACGCCAGCGCCGGCACGAAGAGCTGCAACTGCCCGACGATCTCGACTACGCGCAGGTGCGCGGGCTGTCGACCGAAGTGCGGCAGCGGCTGCGCGAGGTCAGGCCCGCCACGCTCGGCCAGGCTGGCCGGGTTCCCGGAGTCACGCCCGCCGCCATTTCGTTGCTGCTGGTTCACCTCAAGCGGCACTCGGGCATTCGCTCACAGCTCGCCGGATAGTCGCGTTAAGTTAAGCGGCGCACGGCGCGGGTTGTGTGACCGCGCTCATCGTTTCCCGCAAGCGGCTGCTGCTACGCTGCGCGTTGCTTCCACTGCCTTTCCACTACAGAGCCGCCATGACTTGGTTCGTGATTTTCGCTGCGATAGTGTTTGCGCTGTACTTCTGGCGGCAGCACCGCGCGCGCGCGCGCGAAATGAACAGCCCGCTTGCGAGTCATCGCTCGGGCCACAGTCACATCGGCCAGGTCGTCGTGCTGGAGCAGGGGATTCAGAACGGCACCGGGCGGCTGCGCCTGGGCAACCGCGACTGGGCGATCCGCGGCCCGAACCTGCCGGCCGGCGCCAAGGCGCGCGTCACCGGCGTCGACGGAACTGTTCTGCTGGTCGACCGCGTCGCCGCGTAATTCCGTGTCAGCTCAACATTTCCTGTTGACGTAGCGCCCGGCTGATTCAATGCTGCGCGCCTATGTCCGACTTCTACAGCTTCCGCGTCAAAGGGATCGACGGCGTGTCCGATCTGCTCGCGCCGCTGCGTGGCAGCGTCGCGCTCGTCGTGAACGTCGCGAGCCAGTGCGGCTACACGCCGCAGTACGCCGGATTGGAGCGCATGTATCGCGAGCTGAAAGGTCAGCGCTTCACGATCATCGGCTTTCCCTGCAATCAATTCGGTGAGCAGGAGCCGGGCGGGGAGGCGGACATCATGCGCTTCTGCACGCTCAACTATAACGTCACGTTTCCGCTGAGCGCGAAGATCGAAGTGAACGGCGCGAATCGCCATCCGCTGTTCGCGTGGCTCACCGCGCCGGAGAACGGCTTTGCGGGCGACCTGCAGTGGAATTTCGAGAAGTTCCTGATCGACCGCAGCGGCAAGTTGATCGGCCGCTATCCGTCGGGGACGAAGCCGGAAGACAACGGCTTGATGCAGGAGATCGCGCAGGTCCTCTGATTGCTACTCGCAGCCGTTTTCTTTTTGGGCGCGCACGCCGTGCTCGCTCCACAGCGTCTCGCGCCTGCTTGCGTGCTTCTTCCAGTACTTGCGGACTGGCGTTTCTTTCCAGCAGCGCGATCGTCTGCCCGAACGCGAGCGTGGTCGGCACGTACGCGTCGCCCATGCAGCCGCCCTCGTTCAGCCGATCGCCGAAGTACTGCCACGACAGCATTTGCGGCCGCGTCAATCGGCCCCATGGCATGCGCACCATCGACACGAATGCAGTCGGCTCGCCGTCGCGAGCGGCGTCGATGCCGAAGGCGCGCGCGGTCAACGCATCCGCGGGATGGCCGTCGCAGCCGACTGCCATGCAATTGGCGAGGTCCAGCTTCGCCCGCGGGATCGTGCGTCCGGCAATCTTCAACAGCTCGCGGATCTGACTGACGTTCTCGGTGGTCTGCCCGCGCTGCACGGCGATCAGCAGATTCGTGGCCACCTTGTAGACCGCGGGCGGATAGTTCTTTTTCACCGCGCTCTGCAGCATCGCTTCGCGCTTGGCGGGGTCGCGGAGGAACTGCGCGAGCTCGGTGGCGCTCGCCGGATCGCCCGTGTCCGCGGCCGCCCGCAAACGCGCCTCGATGCCGGTGTAGTCGAAGCGCGCCTTGCTGCAACCAGCGCGCGCACGCTGCATGTAGTCGACCTCCGCGTACATCACGCCTGCGACGCGCGCGGCACGCTGCTCGGGCTGACCCTTCACCAGCTTCGCGATCTGCACTTTCGGATCGCCGGCGCGTTGCGAGCTGACGGAGTTGCACCAGTGCTGAACGTGCACGAGCGCGATGTCCGCCTCTTTGTTGCCCTCGACCGCAAGGCGGCTGAGCGTGGCAACCGCGGCGTCGGCGTTGCCGCGACCGAGTTCCGCGATCACCTCAGGCAGGAATTTTCAGTCCGCGCATCGAGCGAAAGGCAGTGACGCGCTGGACCTTCTCGTAGAACGCGCGCTCGTCCGTCGGCGTGACAGTCAGCTGCGGCGGCGCCTGATCCGCGCGGTTTCTCGGGCGCGGGCTGCGGCTTCGGAGCTTCGATCGCATGCGCTGCGCAAGTCGCGAGCCACAAGGCTGCGAGAGCACCGGCGCGTACGATTCGAAGAGTGTTCATGCAGCGCTCACTGCGGGATCAGGTCGTACTGAACATTGACCGTCGCGTTGAAAGTCATCTCGCCGCTCTGATACGGCGCTCCGCCCGCCGCTTTGGCTTCCATCGCCATGGCGCGAACCATCGGCATCGGCGGCGGCGTGAATTCGGTGTTCGCGTTGATGGTGCGCGCGTTACCGAGCTTCGCACCGGCGGCCTTGGCGATGACTTCCGCGTTCTGGCGCGCGTCGACCACGGCTTTGGCCAGCGCTTCGCGCACCAGTTCCTGGCGCTTGCTGGAATCCAGGCGCGGATCGCCGACCTGGTTCACGCCGAGATCGATGGCGCGCTCCAGCAGCTGGCCCAGCTTCTCCAGATCGCGCAGCTCGACCTCGACCTGACGCGACACGTAGTAACCGATGAGGTTGCGCTCGTTCGACTGCGCCTGCCAGTTGTACTCCGGCTGAACGTTGATGCGCGTTGCGTGCACCAGCTTCGGGTCAATCTTCAGCTCGCGCGTCAGCTTGAGCACCGCGTCCACGGTCTTAGCGACTTCAGCGCGTGCGTCGTCGAGCTTCGGCTTGCGCGATTCGACACTGAGCGTGAGGGTCGCGCGGTCCGGCTCGGCGCGCACTTCGCCCTGACCGCCGACACCGATCGTGCGCGGATGTTCCGCCTGCTGGGCGGATGCGGTCGCGGCGAACAGGACACTGACGGCGATGCCGGCGAGAGCGAGCTTCCCAAACTTCATGCAGTTCTTCCTCTTGTAAGTCGGGTTTTAACCCGACTGTTGCTGTCGGGCTGAAGCCCGACCTACATGCTAAGACAAGAGCCGGGCGAGCAGTTCCCGCAACTCTGCACGGTCGCGCCGCAGGTGCTCGCCCTGGCCGGTCACGATCGCCTCGAGCTCCGCGGTGGCGCGGTCGAAGTCGTCGTTGACCACGATATAGTCGAACTCGCTCCAGTGCGACAGGTCCGCCAGGGAATCGCGCAACCGGCGTGCGATCACCTCGTCGCTGTCCGTGCCGCGGCCGCGCAGGCGTTGCTCCAGCGCTGCGCGCGAAGGCGGCAGCACGAAGATCGAACGGCACTCCGGCAACGTACGGCGGATCTGCTGCGCGCCCTGCCAATCGATTTCCAGCAGCACGTCCTGGCTTGCGTCGAGGATTCGCTCCACCTGCGAGCGCGAAGTGCCGTAGTAGTTGTCGAAGACGCGCGCGTGCTCGAGAAAATCGCCGGCGGCGACCATGCGCTCGAACTGTGGCTTGTCGACGAAGAAATAATCATGGCCGTCGCGCTCGTTCGGCCGCTGCGTACGCGTGGTGTAGGAAATCGAAAAACGCAGCGTGGGTCGGCGCTGCATCAGCGCGCGCACCAGCGAAGTCTTGCCGGCGCCGGACGGCGCCGCGATCACGAACAGCTTGCCCCGCTGGCCGCTCATCACTCGACGTTCTGGACTTGCTCGCGCATCTGCTCGATCGCGACCTTCATGTCGACGGCGGCGCGCGTGGTCTCGCTGTCCTGCGACTTCGAGGAGAGCGTGTTCGCTTCGCGGTTCAGCTCCTGCATCAGGAAGTCGAGCCGGCGCCCGGCGGGCTCGGAGGAATCGAGCACTGCGGAGACTTCCTCCAGGTGACCGGCGAGCCGGTCGAGCTCCTCGTCGACGTCCATCTTGTGCGCGTACAACACCAGCTCCTGCTCGAGCCGCTCGACATCGGGCGCGACGCCGAGTTGCGAGATGCGCTCGACGATGCGCTCGCGCAAACGCTGCGAGACTTCCGGCAAGCGCACCTTCACCGCTTGCACGCTGGTGCGCATCGAAGTGCAACGAGCGAGCAGCAACTCGCGGATCCGTTGCCCTTCGCGATGGCGGGTGTCATTCAGTTCGGCCAGCGCCTCGCGCAGCACCTCGAGCGCTGCGATCAGCACCGGCTTCGCATCGATCTCGGCCTCGCGCACGACGCCCGGCCAGCGCAGCAATTCCAGCGGGCTGATCGCCGCGGAGTCCGGCAGCTTCGTGCGGACCTGCGCGACGCGGGCGAGCAGCTCATCGAGCAGCGTGTTGTCCAGTTCGAGCGAGCGCTGCGTGCCGCTGGCGGATTTGAGATACAAGCTCGCGTCGACCTTGCCGCGGCGGAGCGCTGCCGCGATCACCTGGCGCACTTCGTTGTCGAGCGCCTTGAGCTCGTCCGGCAGCCGCAGCGAAGCTTCCAGGTAGCGGTGGTTCACGGTCCGCAGCTCGCAGACCAGCGTGCCCCACGGCCCCTGGCGCTCGCGCCGCGCGAACCCTGTCATGCTTCGGATCATTGGTTCAGATTAAGGCAAACGCTGTCTTACACGGGTGTGTGCGCGGTGATATAAAGCGCCGCGCCCGGCTGCATGGCCGTGGCGGGGGAGTTTAGCAGCTGACAGGCCTCGCGCCGGAGCCCGCTTGCGGATCGAGTATGCAGACCTGAGTCTCCTCGGAGACCGCGAAGACAACCAGGACCGCGTCACGGTCTCCGCGGCGGAGCAAGCCGCGCTGCTGATCGTCATCGACGGCATGGGTGGACACTCCGACGGCAGCCGCGCCGCGGACACCGCGCTCAAGAGCCTGCTCGAATCGTTCCGCCAGACTTCGCTGCCGATGTTCGATCCGCTCGGCTTCCTGCACATGGCGCTGAGCCGCGCGCACGACGAAGTGGCGAAGCTCGGCAACGGCCAGGCGATCGACACGCGGCCGCGCGCCACTACGGCCATCTGCCTGGTCCAGGAAGGTGCAGCGTTCTGGGCCCACATCGGCGACAGCCGTGTATACCACCTGCGTCACGGCAAGATCGTGCAGCGGACCCGCGACCACAGCCACGTCGAGCTGCTGCTGCGCGAAGGCAAGATCACCGAGGAAGAGCTGCCGACGCATCCGATGCGCAATTTCGTGGAGTGCTGCCTCGGCGGCGACCCGGCGATTCCCGAAATGACGGTGAGCGGCCGCAACACCCTGCTCCCCGGCGACGTACTGCTTCTCTGCACGGACGGCATCTGGGCCAACCTGCGCGACACCGACATCGCAGGGTTCTTCCGCGAGGACAACCAGGAGCTGCGCGCCTGGCTCGAAGCGCTCGGCCGTCGCGCCGTGCAGGCGTCTGCGCCGTTCAGCGACAACAGCACTGCCGCCGTGCTGCGCTGGCACGAGTAACATCCACGTCCATGAAAGCCAGACCCAGCGGGCGCGCTCCCGACGAGCTGCGCCCTGTGCGCATCACCCGTCGTTTCACACGTCATGCAGAAGGCTCGGTACTCATCGAGTTCGGCGACACGCGCGTGCTCTGCACCGCGTCCGTCGAGGATGGCGTGCCTTCCTTTCTGCGCAATACCGGCCGCGGCTGGGTGACGGCCGAATACGGCATGCTGCCGCGCTCGACCCACACGCGCAGCCGGCGCGAGGCAGCGGCCGGCAAGCAGGGCGGCCGCACTCTGGAAATTCAGCGGCTCATCGGTCGCGCATTGCGCGCCGTCGTCGACATGAAAGCGCTTGGCGAGCGCACGGTCACGGTCGACTGCGACGTGCTGCAAGCAGACGGTGGCACACGCACGGCGTCCATCACTGGCGCCTACGTCGCGCTCGTCGACGCGGTCAATACGCTGGTTCGCAAAGGCACGTTGCGCGAGAGCCCGATTCACGGCCAGGTCGCTGCGGTGTCCGTCGGTATCTGGGCGGGCGCGGCGGTGCTCGACCTCGACTACGCCGAGGATTCCGACGCCGAGACCGACATGAACGTCGTGATGAACAACGGCGGCGGCTTCATCGAAGTGCAGGGCACGGCCGAAGGTCACGCGCTGCGCCGACACGAGCTCGACGAGTTGCTGAATCTTGCGGCGAACGGCATCGCTCAGCTGTTGGCGCGGCAGCTGGAAGCGCTGCACGCGGACTAGCTCGCGCGTATGCGTGTCGTTCTCGCGACCGGCAACCCCGGCAAACTGCAGGAGCTGCGGGCGATGCTCGAGCCGCTCGCGATCGAGGTCGTGCCGCTGTCGCAGTTCACGCGCACGGCAATTGCGGAAACGGGCCTCACTTTCGTCGAGAACGCGATCATCAAGGCTCGCCACGCCGCACAGCTCGCAAAGTTGCCGGCAATCGCCGACGACTCCGGACTGGAAGTGGATGCGCTGCAAGGCGCACCGGGCATTTACTCGGCGCGCTACGCCGGCGAGCACGCGAGCGATGAAGACAATCTCCGCAAGCTCCTCGGCGTCTTGTCCGGACGCAAGGCTGCGGAACGCACCGCGCGATATTGCTGCGCGCTCGTCTACATGCGCTGGGAGCACGATCCGTTCCCGTTGATCAGCCAGGCCAGTTGGGAAGGTCGCATCACGGAAGCTCCGCGCGGCAGCGGCGGCTTCGGCTACGACCCGATTTTCGAGCTGTCGCAGCGCTCGGTCACGGTCGCGGAATTGCCTGCGGCGGAGAAAAATCAGCTGAGCCATCGCGGCAAGGCCTTGCGCGGCCTCGTCGCGCAGTTGACGCGAGGAGTGCAGTGACCGCACTGCCGCCGCTCGCGCTCTACGTCCACATGCCGTGGTGTGTGCGCAAGTGTCCCTATTGCGACTTCAACTCGCACGTGGCGCCGGAGTCGATTCCGCAGCGGCAATACATCGACGCCCTGCTGGAAGATCTCGCGATCGACGCAGATGCTGCGCAGGGCCGTGCTCTCGTGTCCATTTTCTTCGGCGGCGGCACGCCAAGCCTGTTTGCGCCGGATGAGATCGGACGTTTCCTGGAACGCGCTCGCTCGCTGGTCGCCTTTGCGCCGGACGTCGAGATCACGCTCGAAGCCAACCCGGGCACCGTCGAGCACGGCCGCTTCAGCGGCTATCGCGACGTCGGGATCAATCGCGTTTCGCTTGGCGCGCAGACATTCGATGCGGATCACCTGCGCACGCTCGGCCGCATTCACGGCAGCGGCGACATCGAGAAAGCGGTCGACGAAGTGCGCAGCGCTGGCATTGAGAACTTCAATCTCGACCTCATGTACGGGTTGCCAGCACAGACGCTGCAGCAGGCACTCGCCGATCTCGACGCGGCGCTGGCACTCGAGCCGACGCACGTCTCGCATTATCAGTTGACGCTAGAGCCGGGCACGGTCTTCTACCATCGCCCGCCGCCGTTGCCGGACTCCGATGCGATCTGGCAGATGCAGCTGGATTGTCAGCAGAAGCTCGCGGCACACGGTTACGAGCACTACGAGGTCTCGGCATATGCGCGGTCCGGACGGCGCAGCCGGCACAACGTGAACTACTGGCAGTTCGGAGATTACGTCGGCGTTGGCGCCGGAGCGCACGGCAAGCTGACGTGGCAGGCGAGCAATGAGCGATCGCGGTTAGCGATCGTTCGCAGCGCGCGCATCAAGCAGCCGCGTGAGTTCCTGCGCCGCGTGGCCGCCGAGCGCATCAGCGATCGCTTCGAGGTCGAGGCCGCTGACCTGCCGTTCGAGTACATGTTGAATGTGCTGCGGCTGACCGACGACTTCGACGCAGCCGGTTTCGAAGCGCGCACCGGCCTCGAGTTCGAAACGATCGCGAGCTCGCTCGCGCAAGCGCAGCGCAAGCGGCTGCTGGAGCGGACGGGAGCCGGGAAGTGGCGGGTAACGGAGCTGGGCCAGCGATTCTTGAACGATCTGCAGGCCGTGTTCCTGCCGGAGAGGGCGAGCGCCGGGCAGTCGAGTAAGACGACTGGCGGGTAGCGAAAGTTCCACGTCGGACGTGCGTTGCCGCGTGCAAGTTGGTGAACTGGCGCACAAATTTTTCGGCAGCGGCCGTCGGTACGGAGCCTTTGCGCGCGGGGGTTATGCACACGGGTGCACGTCTTGCAACAAGCCTGTGCGTTGATGACTGTTTTACATGCGACATCTCAGCAGCCGCCCGTAAGCCTCTGAGCGCACAGGTCAAAAAGGACTGGTGAAAAATTGAGCAATTTGACGATGTCACATTTTTGTAGCGATGCACCGTACCGGGCCCCGCGGTCATCCACACACTTATCCACAAGTTTTGTGGATAACCGCGGGCCGATTGGCCGGCTGCCGGGGCAGCTGGCGACGAAAAGGGTTTTCAGCGGGTTTTTTCTTGCGAGCCCCGACTCGCGTCGTTACACTGCGCGCCTTTTTCGTTGAGCCGGCGCAAGGCAAGAAGCAGCCATGAAAGACGCAATCCATCCCGAGTACAAACAGATCACCGTGACCTGCAGCTGCGGGAACACCTTCCCCACGCGCTCGACGCTTGGCCATGACCTGCAGATCGAGGTGTGCTCGAACTGCCACCCGTTCTATACGGGCAAGCAGAAGATCGTCGACACCGGCGGTCGCGTCGACAAATTCCGCAAGAAGTACGCCCGCTAAAGCCGGCGACGTTCCTGCCAGACGACCCAAGGGGCGCCCCAGGGCGCCCCTTTTTGTCTGGGCTTTATTGCGGTCTTCATTGACCATTCATGCGGGGGCCTTCATGGTGCCCCGGCAGCTGCCACTTGAACTCGCCGCGCGGCCCGCGGCTCAAACCTTGTGGCCCGCTCAATCGCGCGGTTAGCTTCTACTTTCAGACCTGGCAGGGGCTCATTGTCATGCGTCTCACGACTCTCGCCCGACTGGTGTTGCTGTTACCGGCTGCCGCCGGGCTTGCCAGCTGCGCCTCCAATCCCGTCACCGGCACGCCCGACCTCGTGTTTCAGAGCGAAGCCGGCGAGATCAAGAAGTCCAAGGAAGTGCACCCGATGCTGCTGCAGCAGTTCGGCGGCGTCTACGACGATGCCCAGGTGCAGGCCTATGTCAACGAAGTGGGCCAGCGCGCTGCGAAGGTCAGCCAGCGTCCGGACCTGCAGTACACCTTTACCGTGCTGGACAGCGAAGAGATCAACGCCTTCACGACAGGCGGCGGGTACGTCTACATCACCCGCGGCATCATGAATTACCTCAACAACGAGGCCGAGCTCGAAGCGGTGCTCGGGCACGAGATCGGCCACGTGTGCGCACGTCATCCGGTGCGGCAGCAGAGCAAGTCGGCGCTCGCCGGCATCGGCGCCGCGGCCATCGGCATCTTCACCGGCAGCGCGGATCTGGCGGGCCTCGCCAATTACGCGGGCGCTGCGCTCGTCAGCGGTTACGGCCGCGACCAGGAGCTGGAGGCGGACCGGCTCGGCGCGGAGTACCTGGTGAAGACCGGCTACTCGCCGGCTCACATGGTCGATGTGGTGCGCCTGCTGAAGAACCAGGAGCTCATCGAAATCCAGCGCGCCCGCGAGGAGAAGCGCAAGCCGCGTGTCTATCACGGCGTGTTCGCGAGCCACCCGGACAACGACTTGCGTCTGCACGAGGTCGTGGCAGCCGCGGACAAAGTGAAGATCGGCGGGGCCGACGCGCGCGATCCCGAGCGCGACAAGTATCTGCGGACGATCGAAGGTTTGCCGATGGGCACGAGCCGCGCGCAGGGCACGCTCAAAGGCAATCGCTTCTATCACGCCAATCTCGGCATGACGATCGTGTTCCCGAGCGGCTGGCAGGTGGAGAATCGCGCCGATCGCCTCATCGCGATGTCGCCGAACAAGGAAAGCGTCATCCAGATGCAGACGCAGGCGCCGCCGCCGAACACCGGTCCGCGCGAGTTCCTGTCGCGCATGCTCGCGCAGTACAGCGCCGGCCAGGCCCAGCCGCTGGACGTGAACGGCCTGCAGGGTTACACGACGATCGTGCGCTCGGCTCGCACGGACTTCGGCGTCGTGCCGGCCCGCTATGCGGTGATCTACTACAACAATCTCGCTTATATATTCGCCGGCGCCAGCAAGGGCTCGGCGGGCGCGCCGTCGGCCGATCCGCTGTTCATGTCGACGATCAAGACGTTCCGGCGCCTGAAGCAGAATGAGTTCGCACAGGCCGAGCCGTACAAGATCAAGATCATCCGCGCGGACGAGAAAACGCGCATGGCCGACCTCGCGAAGCAGTCCCCGCTGCCGAAATACGCGGAACAGCAGCTGCGCCTGCTGAACGACCTGTACCCGGACAAGGAACCGAAGCCGGGGCAGCTCATCAAGATCGTGGAATAGCCGCCGGTCCCTTCCGGCCCGGGCCCGGGCGCGCGGCTTGATTGAAGCGGCGCGCTCGTGTAAGTCTGCGCGGCCAACACTGGGACCCGACATGGCCGAGAAGAAATTTGAGCTGACCAACCTCGCGAACGGCAAGAAAGCGACCGTCGAGGTCAAGAGCGGCACGCTCGGCCCGGACGTGCTGAACATCGCGAATCTCACGCGCGATCACGGCGTGTACACGCTGGACCCGGGCTTCATGGCGACGGCCGCCTGCGAAAGCCGCATCACGTTCATCGACGGCGACCAGGGCGTGCTGCTGCATCGTGGGATCCCGATCGACCAGCTGGCCGCGAAGAGCAACTTCCTGGAGATCGCCTACCTGCTGATCAACGGCGAGCTGCCGACCGGCGACCAGCTGTCGGAGTTCATGCACGCGGTCCAGTACCACACGATGATCAACGAATCGCTGCTGCGATTCTTCAACGGCTTCCAGTACAACGCGCACCCGATGGCGATGCTGTCGGGGGTGGTCGCCTCGATGGCGGCCTTCTATCACGACTCGATGGACATCCATAACCCGCGCCATCGCGAGATCTTCGCCCACCGCATCATCGCCAAGATTCCGACGATCGCCGCCGCGGCTTACAAGCACTCGCTCGGCCAGCCGTTCATCTATCCGCGCAACGATCTCGACTACTGCTCGAACCTGCTGCACATGTTCTTCGCGGTGCCGTGCGAGTCGTACAACGTCGACCCGGTCACCGCGCAGGCGCTCGACCTGCTGTTCATCCTGCACGCGGATCACGAGCAGAATGCAAGCACGTCGACGGTGCGACTCGCGGGCAGCACCGGCGCGAATCCGTACGCGGCGATTTCCGCCGGCATCTCCGCGCTGTGGGGTCCCGCGCATGGCGGCGCGAACGAAGCGGTGCTGGCGATGCTCGAGCAGATCGGCACCGTCGAGAACGTGCCGAAGTACCTGGCGAAGGCCAAGGACAAGAACGACAACTTCCGGCTGATGGGCTTCGGCCACCGCGTGTACAAGAACTTCGACCCGCGCGCGACGATCATCCGCACCATGTGCCACAAGGTGCTGGCGAAGCTCGGCAAGTCCGACAACCCGCTGTTCGAGCTGGCGCTGAAGCTGGAGGAGATCGCGCTCAAGGACGAGTACTTCGTCGAGCGCAAGCTGTACCCGAACGTCGATTTCTATTCCGGCATCATCTACAGCGCGATCGGCATCCCGCAGTCGATGTTCACGGTGATGTTCGCGATCGCGCGCACCGTCGGCTGGGTCGCGCACTGGCAGGAGATGATCGCGGATCCGGCGATGAAGATCGGCCGCCCGCGCCAGCTGTACACCGGCCCGGCGAAGCGCGACTACGTCGAGATCACCAAGAGATGAGAGTCAGGCTGAAGCCTGACCCCACAGCAGAGTCGATCGGAGTTTGTGGGTCAGGCTTTAGCCTGACTCTCCTTCCAGCATCGCTTCGATCTCCGCCGTGTCCGCTCTCTTCATCGGCCTGCCATCCACCGGGCTCGCCGGCGATTGACGGATGCCGTCGATCGGAAACACCACTGCGTCGATCGGCCGGTCGCCCGCCACGAAGTGCACCACCGGATACGCGACCAGCCGGTTCGGCTCGTAGCGCAAGCGGCGCTCGCCCACTCGGTGCGGAATGCCGCGCTCCATCAGGTGCAGCGCCACGGGCTCGGAACCTTCGGCGAAGAGATGCAGGGTCACCTCGGAGTGAGCGGACGCTGTGCCGCTGAGTACCGGCCCGACCAGTCTCGGGTCGAAACGCTGCAACAGGCGCATCGCCTGCAGCGCCGTCCGGCGCAGCGCGCTCAGAGTCGACGAATGCGTATGTGCTTCGAACAGCCGGTGATGTGCGGCCAATGCCGCTTCGATTTCCGTGTTCTTCGGCAGCACCGCGATATCGGTGGCGCCGAAGCGCTCGGCCGCCTTGCGTTTCGCCAGTCCGTAATCGTCGATTCCCTGCTCGGACATGATGCGTGCCGCTTCCTGCGCCAGCGCCATTCGCAGTTGTTCCGCGCGGGGGTTGCTACGCTTGGTCATCGCGATGCGTCGTCAGAATAGCGAGTCGTCCTCGTCCTTCTTCTCTTCCGAGCCCTCCTGCCCCTCGCCCAGCGCGCTGTCGAGCTGCGGTTCGGCGGGCAGGTGCCCAGCCATGAAAGTCTCGAAGATGGCATTCGGTTCGCCCGGCCGCGCAGCCAGCCCGGTGTCCGCGGAGATGCGCATCGACACGAGGCCCGGCGGCGCAGGCCGCCGCTGTTCCGGCACGCCCTTGAGCGCTTCCGCCATGAAATATACCCACATCGGCAGCGCCGTGCGGCCGCCTTCTTCACCCGGACCGAGAGAGCGTTCCTGGTCGAACCCGACCCAGGCCGTCGCGACCAGCCCGGCGTTGAAGCCGCAGAACCATGTGTCGCGCCGGTCGTTGGTCGTGCCGGTCTTGCCGGAGAGATCGCCGCGCTTCAACTGCAGCGCGCGCGTCGCCGTGCCGCGGCGGATGACGTCGCCCATCATGTCCGTCATCAGATAGTCGTTCTGCGGCGAGATCACCGAAGGCGCGAGCCACTGCTCCTGCAGATAAGTCATCCCGCCCCAGCGCATCTCGTCCGTGCTCGGCGCGCGAATCGGCGCGTCGCTGCTGCCGCCCTCGCCGAAGGTCTCACCCGCACCCTCGCCTGCCGTGGGCGACTGCGACTCCAGGCATTCCGGGCACGCGAAGCGCGGCTGCGCTTCATAGATCGCTTTGCCGTCCGGACTGACGATGCGGTCCAGGTAATACGGCTCGACTTTGAAGCCGCCGTTGGCGAAAACCGCGTACCCGGTGGCCATCTCCAGCGGAGAAACCGATGCAGTGCCGAGCGCAAGCGACAAGTTGCGCGGCAGACTGTCTTTGGGGAAACCAAAGCGCTCGATGTACTGCGTGGCGTACGCGGGGCCGAGTGCGTTCATCACGCGGATCGAAACCAGGTTGCGCGAGCGCACCAGCGCTTCGCGCAGACGCATCGGTCCACGAAACTCGCGCGTCACGTTCTGCGGCCGCCAGCTGCCTTCGAGCGTCGGATCTTCGATCACCAGCGGCGCGTCGTTGACGATGCTCGCCGGCGTGAACCCTTGATCGAGCGCGGCGGAATAAAGGAACGGCTTGAATGCCGAGCCCGGCTGCCGCCTCGCCTGCACCGCGCGGTTGTAGTTGCTGGCGAAGTAGTCGAAGCCGCCAGTCAGCGCCGAGATCGCGCCGTCCTTCGGATCGACTGCAACGAGTGCGCCCTGCACGTCCGGCACCTGCACCATGCGCCAGTTGCCCGAGACTTCCTGCGCGACGTACACGACGTCGTTCTGCGCGAGCACGTCCCCGGCGCGCTGCAACTGCGGCCCGACGCTGCCATCCGGAAGCGGCGCACGCGCCCAGCTGATCGCCGGCCACGCCAGACTGATACGACCGTTCGCGCGCGTGAACGCGACGGCGCTCTTCTCGTCGACCGAAAGAATCAGCGCCGGCACGAGTCCGCCGCGCGGTGAGTATTCCTCGAGTGCTTGCGACCACTCCTTCTCTCTCGCACCGTTGGGCAACGTCACGCGTCCGGCCGGTCCGCGATAGCCATGACGCTGGTCGTATTCGAGCAGCGCAGCGCGCAGCGCTCGCACGGCCGCACCTTGCAAGCGGCTGTCCACAGTCGTTACTGCTTCGTAGCCCGCGGTGTACGCCTCGGCGCCGAGTCGGTTGAACAACTCGAAGCGCGCCATCTCCGCGACATACGGCGCTTCGACTTCGACGGTCGGTCCGTGCAAGCGCGATTCGACCGGCGCGTTCAGCGAGATGTCGTATTCGTCCTGCGTGACGAATTCCTTCTCGCGCATTCGCCGCAGCACGTAGGCACGCCGCTGCCGCGCCAGGTCGGCATTGGCCACCGGGTTGTCGCGCGACGGCAGCCGGAACGTTCCGGCGATCAGCGCGATCTCCGGCAGCGTCAGCTGCGCGACCGTCTTGCCGAAGTAAACCTCCGCTGCCGCGCCGACGCCGTACGCGCGCTGGCCGAGAAACATCTTGTTCAGGTACAGCGCGAGGATTTCCTGTTTCGTCAGCTCCTGCTCGATGCGGAACGTCGTGAAGATCTCGATGAGCTTGCGGCGATAGCTCTTTTCCGGGCTCAGGAACAGGCCGCGCGCGAGCTGCATCGTGATCGTGCTGCCGCCTTCGGCTTTCTCTCCCGACAGCAGATGACGCGCGGTCGCGCGGATCAGGCCCGGGTAGTCGACTCCGCCGTGCTGAAAGAAGCTGTCGTCCTCGGCAGCGAGCACCGCGTTGATCATCTGGTTCGGGATCGCGTCGAACGTGAGCGGGATGCGCCGCTCCTCGCCGAACTGCGCGATGAGCTTGCCGTCGCGGCTGTACACGCGCAGCGGCACGCGCAGGCGAATGTCCTTGATGGTCGTGACGTCAGGCAGCGATGGGTGCAGGTATTGGTACGAGCCGAGCAAGGCGAGCATGGTCGCGATGACCACGGTGAAGCCGAGCGCGAGCAGGACCCGGGGCGGGGACGAGAGGTAACGTCGCATCACAACAACAAATCCTAAGTCCTTGCTTTACAAATGGGCCGATTGCATAGTAACCGCCGTTTTCGCGGGACCACGCCCTGTTCGACCAGCGCGCGTGAGGAATGATAAGAGGCGAATCGGGGAGGGGGTAGGAGCAAACCGCGTCGATTATCGTTCTGCCTGGCGAATTGTCCAGCGCAGCGAGACCTGCATCGAATCGCCATACCTGCGTGATTGGCTAGTCTCTGGTCGAGCCGCCCGGATGTGACCGACCTAGCATGAGGCCATTGCTCAATCAGGAATGGGGCTATGTGCGATCCGGGTTTGCCGCGACGGTAATTCGTGAGGCTGCTCACATTCAACTTAACGCCCGGCTGTATATAGTTGCCGCCCGAGTTTCGTGTCCGATCTCCGATCGTGCCTTAACTATTTGATCTGAAAAGGGAAACAGCGTGCTCCTCACCGCAAAATCCCGGCCTCTCCTGGGACTCGACATCACCACCTCTTCGGTGAAGCTGATCGAGCTCTCAATGAGTGGCGGCCAATACCGCGTCGAATCGTACGCGGCCGAAGCAACACCGCCGAACTCCATCAACGAAAAAGCAATCGTCGACGCGAGTGCCGTCGGTGAAGCGATCAAGCGTGCGGTCAAGCGCTCGGGCGCGCGCGCCAAAGACGCTGCAGTCGCGATCAGCGGCGACGCTGCGATCACCAAAGTGATCCAGATGCCGCGCACGCTGAGCGAGAACGAGCTGGAAGGCCAGGTCGAGATGCAGGCAGACCAGTACATCCCGTTCCCGATGGAAGAAGTCAGCTTCGACTTCGAGGTCATCGGACCGTCCGAGAAAGATCCGGACATGCTCGACGTGCTGCTGGTGGCCACGCGCTCCGAGAACGTCGAGCAGCGCGTCGCCGCCTGCGCCGCCGCCGGCCTCACCGCCAAGATCGTCGACGTCGAGGCGTTCGCGCTCGAGAACGCCTGCCGTCTGTTGACTCATCAAATGCCGGACGGCGGCCTGAGCCGCGTCATCGCCGTCGTCGACTTCGGCGCCAGCAGCACCACGTTCAGCGTGCTGCGCGACCTGAAGGTCATCTACACCCGCGACTTCGCGTTCGGCGGCCAGCAGCTCACTGAAGAAGTGATGCGCACCTACGGCCTGAGCATGGAAGAGGCCGGCCGCGCGAAGAAAGAAGGCGGGCTGCCGGGCAACTACGAGACCGAGGTGCTCGGTCCGTTCATCGACGACATGTGTCAGCAGGTCAGCCGCTCGCTGCAGTTCTTCCTCGCCTCGGGCGCGGGGCGCGAGCAGCCCGAGCAGATCCTGATCTGCGGCGGCTGCGCCAACATTCCGGGCGCGGCGGAAATGATCCAGAGCCGCGTCGGCATCGAGTCGCAGCGCGGCGATCCGCTCGGACAGATGAAAGTGAGTCAGAAAGCCAAGGCGCAGGCAGTGAAGAAAGACGCGACTGCGCTGTTGACGGCCTGCGGCCTGGCACTACGGAGTTTCGACTGACATGCCGAGAATCAATCTAATCCCGTGGCGCGAGGCGGAGCGCAAGCGCAAGCGCCAGGAATTCGGTGTCGGCGCTGTGGGCGCGCTGCTTGCCGCCGGCGTGATCGCGTTCCTCGTGAACCTGCAGATGGGCGCGGCGATCAGCAATCAGCAAGAGCGTAACCAGTACCTGAACGACGAGATCGCGAAGCTCGACAAGCAGATTACCGAGATCCTCGCGCTCGAACAGCAGAAGCAGCGGCTGCGCGCGCGCATCCAGGTCATCGAGCAGCTCGAGCGCAGCCGTCCCGAGATCGTGCATGTGTTCGACCAGCTGGTGCGCACGATCCCGGACGGCGTCAACCTGGTTGAGCTCAAGCAGAGCGACCGCAAGCTCCAGCTGCGGGGCCTGGCGCAGTCGAGCACGCGCGTCGCCTCTTATATGCGCAACCTCGACGCCTCCGAATGGCTGAAGGACCCCTCGCTCGACATTCTCGAGACCAAGGGCGCCAGTGAAGGCGGCTCGGACTTCACGCTGAACGCCGTGCAGGAAAATCCGCAGGTCGCGGCCAGCCCCGATGACCAGGTCGCCGCAGCGCCGAAGCGGGCAGGAGCGCGCCAATGAGCGTCCTCGATCAGGTTCGCGATCTCGATCCGAACGATCCAGGCCGCTGGCCGATGCCGTTCCGGCTCGGCGCCATCGGCATCATCTTCATCCTCGCCGTAGTGCTGCTCGCATACTTCCTGGCCTGGAAGCCGAAGAAGCCGGAGCTGGACGCCGCGCGCGTCGAAGAGACGCAGCTGTTGGAGAAGCTCGAAGCGAAGGCCAAGAAGGCCGCGAACCTCGACGCCTACAAGGCGCAGCTCGCGGAGATGGAGCAGTCCTTCGGCGCGATGCTGCGCAAGCTGCCGAACAAGACCGAAGTGCCGAACCTGCTGACCGACATCTCGCAGCAGGGCACCGCCGCCGGCCTCGACCAGAAGCTGTTCCAGCCGACTGCACAGAACATCAAGGACTTTTACGCCGAGCTGCCGATCAAGATGCGCCTCACCGGCAGCTTCCACTCGATCGGTGCGTTCGTCAGCGGCATCGCGGCGCTGCCGCGTATCGTGACGCTGCACGACGTCGAGATCACGCAGAAGGCCAAGAACTCCGACGAGCTGGAGCTCAACGTCACGGCGAAGACCTATCGCTACCTGGACGAGGAAGAGCAGGCCGCGTCCCAGCCGCAGGGTCCGGCCGGCGCCCGGCAGTCGGGCACCTGATACAACTCGGAAGCAGCGCCACTTATGACCAGATCCACGTTCTTTGTAGCCGCCTTCGCAGTGCTGTCGCTGAGCGGATGCTCCAACGGCATGGGAGAGCTGCAGCAAAAAGTCGCCGAGATCAAGGCTCGTCCCGGCGAGGCCATCGAGCCGCTGCCGGAGATCAAGCCGTACGAGGCGTTCGCGTACAACGCGGCCAGCCTGCGCTCGCCGTTCGTGCCGACTCCGCCGGCGCGTAGCGACCTGGCCGCCGGCGTGCGTCCCGACGTGAAGCGTCCGCGCGAATTCCTCGAGCAGTTCCCGATCGACAGCATGCGCATGGTCGGCACGCTGAACCTGCAAGGCAAAAACTACGGCCTGGTGCAGGGACGCGACGGGCTCGTGCACCGCGTGTTGCCGGGCAACTTCGTCGGTCAGAACGACGGCCGCATCGTCGGCATTGCGCCCACCAAAATATCAATCATCGAGATCATCCCCGATGGTCTCGGCGGATACATCGAGCGTCAGGCCGCGCTGGCGTTGACAGAATGACCCCAGGGAGAAACCCGAAAATGTCGTCTTCAATTTCGTCGCTGCGCCGGATTGGCATCGGTGCACTGCTGTTTGCAGGCATGACGCTGCAGGCGCTGGCGCAGGGCACCAACCGCCTGGAAGGAATCACCTTCACCACGGGCGCCGGCAACAAGGTCGAGCTGACGCTGCGGCTCAGCGATAACGCGCCGACGCCGCTGACGTTCACCGTCGACAATCCGGCGCGCATTGCGCTGGACCTGCCCGACACGACCGTCTCGATGAGCTCGCGCCGCGTCGACGTCAAGACCGGCGTCGTCGACACCGTGAACGTCGCCGAGGCCGGCGGCCGCACGCGCGTCGTGCTGAACGTCGACAACCTGGTTCCTTACGAGACCCGCGTCGCTGGCAACACGATCATCGTGTCGGTCGGCGGCAGCGGCGCCTCCGCACGCGCCGGCAGCGGTGCCGCAGTGTCGACAGCCGCTGCCGCGGCGAGCCAGACCACGCGCTCCGCAGCGCCGATCTCCGGCTCGCGCAGCGTCAGCAATATCGATTTCCGTCGCGGCGCCGATGGCTCCGGCCGCGTCGTCGTCGAGCTCACCGATTCCAAAGTGCCCGCCGACCTGCGCCAGGAAGGCGGCCGCGTGGTCGTGAATTTCGCCAAGACCTCGCTGCCCGATAACCTGATGCAGCGCCTCGACGTCACCGACTTCGCGACGCCGGTCAACTCCGTCGACGCAATGCGCGTCGCCGACGGCACGCGCCTGGTGATCGCGGCGAGCGGCGACTACGAGCAGCTCGCGTACCAGTCCGACAACGTCTACACGATCGAATTCAAGCAGGTCGTCAAGCTGCCGCCGGAGCTGCAGGACCAGAAGGAATACACCGGCGAGCGCCTGACCCTGAACTTCCAGGACATCGAGACGCGCGCGGTGCTGCAGCTGCTGGCCGATACCAGCGGCCAGAACATGGTCATCAGCGACACAGTCGGCGGCAACGTCACGCTGCGCCTGCAGAACGTGCCGTGGGACCAGGCGCTGGACATCGTGATGCGCACCAAGGGTCTCGACATGCGCCGCGACGGCAACGTCATGTTCGTGGCGCCCGCTCAGGAAATCGCCGCGCGCGAGAAGGAGCTGCTCTCGGCTCGCGCCCAGGTGCAGCAGCTCTCGCCGCTGCGCACTGAGTACCTGCAGATCAACTACGCCAAGGCGAGCGATCTTGCCGCTTTGATCAAGTCGGGGCAGAACAGCTCGCTGCTGTCCGACCGCGGCAGCGTCGCCATCGACGAGCGCACCAACACGCTGCTGCTGCAGGACACGTCCGAGCGCCTGGCCGACATCCGCCGGCTGGTCTCGACGCTGGACATCCCGGTGCGGCAGGTGCTGATCGAAGCGCGCATCGTCATCGTCAACGACGACTTCCGCCGCGAGCTGGGCGTGCGGCTCGGCGGGCAGTTCGCTCTCGATCACGGCGGCGCCGACGGCGACGGCGTCATCGGCGCGAACAATCAGGGCATCGCGGAAGACGACCTCACCATCGACGACGGCGATGCGGCTTCCAACGTCGGCGACGGCTGGGCAGTGCTCGATCCCGTCGACCGCTACATGGTGAACCTGCCGATCGCCAATCCCGCCGGCCGGATCGCGATGACGCTGCTCGACTCCGACTACATCGTCGACCTCGAGCTGTCGGCCGCGCAGGCCGAAGGCCGCGGTGAGATCATCTCCTCGCCGCGCCTGATCACGGCGAACCAGCGCGAAGCGACCATCGAGCAGGGCGTGGAAATTCCGTACCAGGAATCTTCGTCGTCAGGTGCGACCACGACGCAGTTCAAGAAGGCGGTGCTGTCCCTCAAGGTCACGCCGCAGATCACGCCGGACAACCGCGTGATCCTCGATCTCACGGTCGCGAAGGACAGCATCGGTCAGCTGGTGGCCAGTGCGACCGGCGGCTTCGTGCCGAGCATCGACACGCGCGAGATCGTCACGCAGGTGCTGGTGAACGACGGCCAGACGGTCGTGCTGGGCGGCATCCTCGAGACCGAGCGCCGCGACGCGGAGACCAAGGTGCCGTGGCTCGGCGACGTGCCGGTGCTGGGCCGTCTGTTCAAGACGACGTCGAAGACCGACAACAAGGACGAGCTGTTGATCTTCGTCACCCCGCGCATCCTGCGCGAAGGCGCCAACCTGTACTGAAGAGTCGGGCTAAAGCCCGACCCAGCGACGAATCCGCGGCCGCCTTCGGGCGGCCGCTTTCGTTTATAGTCGTCCTGCCGCCATGAGCTCGCAGGCCCCTCGCAGGAACGTGTTTCTGATCGGCCCGATGGGCTCGGGCAAGTCGGCCGTCGGCAAGCAGCTGGCGCGCCTGCTGGATCTCACCTTCTACGACAGCGACGTCGAGATCGAGCGGCGCACCGGCGTCGACATTCCCTACATTTTCGAGAAGGAGGGCGAGACCGGATTCCGGGAGCGCGAGCGCGAAGTGATCGACTCTCTGACGCAGCTCCAGGACGTGGTCATCGCCACCGGCGGCGGCGCCGTGCTGCTGCCGGAAAACCGCGAGCGGCTCGCCGAGCGCGGCCGCGTCGTCTATCTGCGAACCGGGATCCGCCAGCAGCTGGAGCGTACGCGGCACGGCCGTCAGCGGCCCTTGCTCTACACCGCCGACCCGGAGGCGCGCCTGCGCGAGCTGATGGAGGTACGCGCGCCGCTCTACGAGTCCATCGCCAGCGTGGTCGTCGCAACCGATGGCCGCCACGTGCGGGTCGTGGCCGACGACATTCTCGAGCGGCTGCAGGGCGCGTCGACGCCATGAGCGCTCCGCGGTACGAGCGCGTCGACATTGCGCTAGGCGAGCGCAGCTATCCGATATTGATCGGGGCGGGCCTGCTGGAGGATGCACAGCTGCTGAGCACGCACATCTCCGCACGGAGTCTGCTCATCGTCACGAACGAAACGATCGCGCCGTTGTATCTTGCGAAGTTGCAGGGCGCGTTGCAGGGCCGGCGCATTGCCACGCTGATCCTGCCCGACGGCGAGCAGCACAAGACTCTCGAAAATTTCTCGCGCATCCTCGATGCGCTGATCGCCGAGCGCATGAATCGCGACGCTGCCGTCGTGGCTTTGGGCGGCGGCGTCATCGGCGACATGGTCGGCTTCGCGGCGGCCAGCTATCAGCGCGGCATCGACTACGTGCAGGTGCCGACGACATTGCTGGCGCAGGTCGACTCGTCCGTCGGCGGCAAGACGGGCGTCAATCATCCGCGCGGCAAGAACATGATCGGCGCCTTCCATCAGCCGCGCTGCGTGCTCGCGGACACGAGCACTCTGCACACGCTCGCGCCGCGGGAGTATCGCGCGGGGTTGGCGGAGGTCATCAAATACGGCTTCATCCACGACGTGAAGTTTCTGGAATGGATCGAGACGAACGCAGAAAGGCTCGTCGCGCGCGAGGATGCCGCAGTAATGCACGCGGTCCGTCGCTCATGCGAGATCAAAGCAGACGTGGTCGGCCAGGACGAACGCGAGCACGGTGTGCGCGCGATTCTCAATCTCGGCCATACGTTCGGGCACGCTATCGAGACGGCATCGGGCTATGGCACCTGGCTGCACGGCGAAGCAGTAGCTGCAGGCATGGCGATGGCTGCCGAGATGTCGGAGCGGCTGGGCTGGCTGCAACCGGCCGAGCGGGACCGCGTCGTGCGGTTGCTCAATCGCCTCGGCTTGCCGACCGCGCCGCCGCGCATCGGAGCGCAGCGCGGGCGCGAGCTCATGGGCATGGACAAGAAAGTGCTGGGCGGACGCATCCGCCTGGTGCTGCTGAAGGAGCTCGGCCACGCGGTCGTCGTCGACGACTACGCCGAGCAGGCGTTCGACGCTACTCTGCAAGCGCATTTCGGCTGATACTTGCCTGCAGCGCATGACCGCCGATTCCGCACCGCTCGCTCCTTATGCCGCCAACGAGGGCGCCTCGCGTGGCCGCGTGCACGCTGAACCCGCCCCGGTGCTGCGCGGGGAGTTCCAGCGGGACCGCGACCGGATCATTCATTCCACCGCGTTCCGGCGGCTGGTCTACAAGACGCAGGTGTTCGTCAATCATGAGGGTGACCTGTACCGCACCCGGCTGACGCACTCGATCGAGGTCGCGCAGATCGCACGCACGATCGCGCGGGCGCTGCAGTTGAACGAGACGCTCGCCGAGGCAATCTGCCTTGCGCACGACCTCGGCCACACACCTTTCGGTCACGCTGGCCAGGACGCGTTGAACGATTGCATGAAGCCGTACGGCGGCTTCGAGCACAACCTGCAGTCGCTGCGCGTGGTCGACGAGCTCGAAGAACGCTACGCAGCCTTCCCGGGGCTGAACCTCACGTTCGAGACGCGCGAGGGGATTCTCAAGCACTGCTCGCTGAGCAACGCGCGTCAGCTGGGGGAGCTCGGCGAGCGGTTCATCAAGCGCCAGCAGCCGACGCTGGAAGCGCAGATCGCGAACCTCGCGGACGAGATTGCTTACAACAATCACGACCTGGACGACGGCCTGCGCGCGGGACTGATCGCGTTGGACGGCCTGCGCGACGTGCCGCTATTCCGGCGGCAGCACGAAGTGGTGATCGGCCTGTATCCGGATCTGGCCGGCCGGCGGCTGATTCACGAAGTCGTTCGGCGGATGATCAATCACGTCGTCACGGATCTCGTGGAGACCACTCGCGCGACGATCCGCTGCGCTGCGCCAGCCAGTGTCGATGACGTCCGTGCGCGCTCGGCTGCACTCGTGCAGTTCAGCTCCGCCGTTGCGGCGGAGCACCTGGAGCTGAAGCAGTACCTGCGCGATCACGTCTACCGCCACTATCGCGTGCTGCGGATGACGAACAAGGCGAATGCAGTGATCCGCTCGATGTTCGATTCATTCTTCGCGCGCCCGGAGCTGTTGCCGGACGAGCATCACCAGGCGGCGAAGCAACTCGAGGCGCGATCGGGCGAAGTGGGCCGCGCACGCGGCGTCGCGGACTACATCGCGGGCATGACCGATCGATACGCCATCGTGGAACACGAGCGGCTGTTCGATCCGGCCAAGAGAAGTTAAAGGATGTCGGGCAAAACCGATGACGACTCTGAAGAACGATCTGCTGCTGCGAGCGCTGCTGCGTCAACCCGTCGAGCGCACGCCTGTCTGGATGATGCGCCAGGCCGGTCGCTATCTGCCGGAGTACCGCGCCACGCGCGCGCGGGCCGGCAGCTTCCTCAAGCTCTGCATGACGCCTGAGCTTGCCTGCGAGGTGACGCTCCAGCCGCTCGCGCGCTATCCGCTGGACGCGGCGATCCTGTTTTCCGACATCCTCACGATTCCGCACGCGCTCGGCCTCGGGCTGCAGTTCGAGACTGGCGAAGGGCCGCGCATCGAACGCCCGGTGCGGACGCGCAGCGACGTGGCGCGACTCGGCGTGCCTGATCCCAACACCGAGCTGCGCTACGTGATGGATGCTGTCCGCCTCATCCGCCGCGAGCTCGGCGGGCGGGTGCCGCTGATCGGCTTCGCCGGCAGCCCGTGGACCGTCGCGACCTACATCGTCGAGGGCGGCAGCTCGCGCGATTTTTCGCGCATCAAAGGGATGATGTACGAGGAGCCCGCGACGCTGCATTCGCTGCTCGAGCTGCTCGTCGAATCGACGCGGTCGTACTTGAACGCGCAGATTGCCGCCGGTGCTCAGGCGGTGATGGTGTTCGACACTTGGGGCGGCGTGCTCACGCCGCAGCACTATCGCGAGTTCTCGCTGCAGCCGATGCAACGCATCGTCGACGGTCTGCAACGCGAGCACGAAGGTCGCCGCGTGCCGGTCATTCTGTTCACGAAGGGCGGTGGTGCCTGGCTCGACGCAATGACGCGTACGGGCTGCGACGCGTTGGGAGTCGACTGGACGACAGACCTCGCAGACGCGCGGCGTGCCGTGCAAGACCGCGTTGCGCTCCAGGGAAATCTCGACCCGAACTGCTTATATGCCGTCGCCACAGGCGATTCGCACCGAAGTCGCACGAGTGCTCGCGAGCTACGGCCGCGGTCACGGGCACGTGTTCAATCTCGGTCATGGGATTCATCCCGGCATCGACCCCGAGCACGCCGGCGCGATGATCGCCGCGGTCCACGAGCTCAGCCCGCCCTATCACGCATAAGAAGTCAGGCTTCAGCCTGACTCTTCTTCTTGAGCTCATCGCGCAGCTCCCTGCGCAAGATCTTCCCCACGTTCGACTTCGGCAATTCCTTCCTGAAATACACGTACCGCGGCACCTTGTAGCCCGTCAGCTCGCCGCGGCAGTGATCGATCAGCTGCTGCTCCGTCAGGTTCGGATCCTTGCTTCACCACAAACAGCGCGACCGCTTCACCCGACCGCTCGTCGTCCTGCGCGACCGCGGCGACTTCGAGGACGCCGGGATGCGCAGCCACGACGCTCTCGATCTCGTTCGGGTACACATTGAAGCCCGACACCAGGATCATGTCTTTCTTGCGGTCCTCGATGAAGACGAAACCGCCCTGGTCCATGCGGCCGATGTCGCCGGTGCGCAGCCAGTCGCCGACCATCACCTGCGCGGTCTCGTCCGGCCGCTTCCAGTAGCCGAGCATCACCTGCGGTCCGCGCACGCAGATCTCGCCAACCTCGCCGATCGCCAGCTCACGGCCTTCGTCGTTGCGGATCGTGATTTCGGTCGAGGGGATCGGCAGGCCGATCGAGCCGTTGAACTGCGTGAGTGCGAACGGGTTGATGCACGCCGCCGGCGACGTCTCCGTCAGGCCCCACGCCTGTGTCAGCACGTTGCCCGTGACTCGCTGCCAATGCTCGGCAACCGAGCGCTGCACGGCCATGCCGCCGCCGAGAGTGATGCGCAGCTGACTGAAGTCGAGCTCGGCAAATCCCGGCGTGTTCAGCAGCGCGTTGAACAGCGTGTTCACGCCGCTGATGAAACTGAAGCGCCAGGAACGCAGCTCCTTCACGAACCCCGCGAAATCCCGCGGGTTGGCGATGAGCACGTTGTGCGCGCCGAACCGGATGAACACGATCAGATTCCCGGTGAGCGCGAAGATGTGATACAGCGGCAGCGGCGTGATGATCGTGTCCTGCCCGAGCTTCGCTTCGGTGCCAAGCCACGCGCCCGCCTGCAACACATTCGCGACCATGTTGCGATGAGTGAGCATCGCGCCCTTGGCGACACCCGTGGTGCCGCCGGTGTACTGCAGGAACGCGATGTCGTCATGTGTCGTCGTCACCGGCTCGAACGGCAGGAACTGGCCCTGTTCGAGCGCGTCGTTGAAGCGCAATGCGCCCGGCAGCTCGTAGGGCGGGACCTGCTTGCGCACGTGGCGCACGACCAGGTTCACGATCGCGGACTTCGGCCAGCCGAGCTGGTCGCCGACGCCGGTGATCAGCACGTGCTCGATACTCGTCCGCTCGATCACCTGTTCGAGCGTGTGCGCGAAGTTCTCCAGGATCAGGATCGCCTTCGCACCGGAATCGCTCAGCTGATGCTCGAGCTCGCGCGCGGTGTAGAGCGGATTCGTATTGACGACGGTGAGCCCGGCGCGCAGCGCGCCGAACAACGCGATCGGATACTGCAGGACGTTCGGCAGCATGATCGCGATCCGGTCGCCGCGCTGCAGTTTCGCGCTCTGCTGCAGCCAGGCCGCGAAGTGGCGTGCGCGCCGGTCGAACTCGGCATAAGTGATCGTGCGGCCGAGGCTGCTGAAGGCGCCTTGCGCCGCGAAGCGCTCGCAGCTGGACTCGAACACCGCCGTGAGCGACGGGTATTCGTTCGGATTGATCTCCGCCGGCACGCCGTGCGGGTAGTTCTTCAGCCAGACCTTGTTCATTTTTCGAGTACTTGGCTCAAGACGGGCCACAGATTGTCGAGCAATCGCGGCTGGGCGGCGGCGGTTGGATGGATGCCGTCGGCCTGCATCAGCTTCTCGTCCAGCGCCACCCCTTCGAGAAAGAAGCCGAGGAGCGGTGTGCCGTAGCGCTTCGCCAGCTCGCCATATAGTGCATGAAACCCGTCCGCATAGGCGGCGCCGTAGTTCGGCGGCATGCGCATACCGACCAGCACGACCTTGGCGCCGGCAGCCTGGGAGCGCTCGATCAGGAACTCGAAGTTCTCCCGGACCTGCCGCAGCGGCAGCCCGCGCAGCCCGTCGTTGCCGCCGAGCTCCAGGACGACGACGGCGGGCTTATGCAGTTCGAGAGCGCGTGGCAGGCGCGCCCGCGCGCCGCCGGTGGTGTCGCCGCTGATGCTGGCATTCACTACGCGGTATCCGTAACCTTGCGCAGCAAGACGCTTCTGCAGCAGCGCCACCCAAGTCGAGTCGACTGCGACACCGTAGCCCGCGCTCAGACTGTCGCCCACGACCAGGACGACGGGTTCCGCCGCACTCGCGTGAACTGACAGCGACGCAGCCAGTCCTATCAAGCCAAGCATGAGCCGTCGTCGGGAGACGAACATTCAGCCACCGGTCCTGAAAGCAGAAAGCGTCACGAAACAGGTTAGCAGCCCGGAAGGAACGCTGACCATTCTGGCAGAAGTCGACCTGCAGATCGCCGCTGGAGAAACCGTTGCCATCGTCGGCGCCTCGGGTGCCGGCAAATCCACGCTGCTGGCGCTGCTCGCCGGGCTGGACGAGCCCTCCGCGGGTAAGGTCTGGCTCAACGGCTCGGAGCTGACGGCACTGGACGAAGACGGCCGCGCCGCCGTGCGCGCGCGCCACGTGGGCTTCGTCTTTCAGAGTTTTCACCTGGTTCCGTCGCTGACCGCGATCGAAAACGTGATGCTGCCGCTGGAGCTGGCGGGGCTGCCGAACGCACGCAACTCCGCCGCAGAGGTGCTCGCGCAGGTCAATCTTTCACCGCGTCGCGAGCACTATCCGCGACAACTCTCGGGCGGCGAGCAGCAGCGCGTCGCCATCGCACGGGCGTTCGTGACGCGGCCGGCAGTGCTGTTCGCGGACGAGCCCACCGGCAATCTCGATTCGGTCACCGGCGAGCGCATCATCGATTTGCTGTTCGATCTCAACAAGGCAACGCAGACGACGCTGGTCGTCGTGACTCACGACGAAGCCATCGCGCGACGGTGCAGCCGGATCATCAAGATCGAGGCGGGAAGGTTGGTGTCGTGATCAAGGCGCTGCGACTCGCGTTGCTGGCGTTGCTCCGCGACGGGAAGTCCGGCGAGTTGCGCGTGTTGATGCTCGCGCTGCTGGTCGCCGTTTCGGCGCTCACTGCCGTGGGCTTCTTCACCAGCCGGGTGAGCCTCGCGGTCGATCAACAGGCGGGCGAAGTGCTCGCGGCGGATCTGCGTCTGCAGTCCCGTACACCGATCGAGCGGGAGTATTTCGATCTCGCGACGGCCGCCGGCCTGACCACGGCGGAGATCTCGACGTTCCCGAGCGTCATATTCAAAGGCGAAGACAGCGCGCTCAGTGCGATTCGCGCCGTGTCCGCGCGCTATCCCTTGCGCGGTCGCCTGAAGGTTGCCGATGTGCCCTTCGGCCCCGCGCGCGAAGTCACTGCGCTGCCAGCTGCTGGGGAAGCGTGGCTCGAACCGCGACTGTTCGGTCAGCTCAACGCGCGCGTCGGCGATCGCATCCGCGTGGGACAGACCGAGCTGACGATCGCGAAGGTGCTCGACTATCGCCCCGACCAGGGCTCGCAGTTCGTCGACCTCGCGCCGACGCTGCTCATGCGTCTGGAAGATGTGCCGGCGACGAAGCTCACGCAGGAAGGCGCCCGCATCAGTTACGCGGCGCTGTTCGCAGGCGATACGCCGAACGTCACGCAATTCAAGGAACAGCTGAACGCGCGCAAAAAGCCGGGTCAGCGCATCGTCGACGTCGAAGAGGCGAGTCCGCAGATCCGCTCGGCGATCGACCGCGCGAGCCGCTTCCTCAACCTGGCGGCGCTGGTCACGATTCTGCTCGCGGCGATTGCCGTCGCCATCACGGCGCGCCGCTACGTTTCTCGTCATCTCGATACCGTTGCGCTGATGAAGAGCATGGGCGCATCGCAGCGGCTCGTGCTCTCGATCAGCGTGCTCGAGTTGTTGGCGATCGCGATCATCGCCGGTGTGTTGGGCGCCTTGATCGGATATGCAGCGCAGGAAGGAATCGCGCTCCTGCTGCGCGATCTGGTCCGCGGTGAGTTGCCGCGCCCCGCCTTGAGCCCGGGTTGGCTGGGCCTGATGACTTCGATCCTCATCCTCATCGGCTTTGCACTGCCGCCGCTTCTGCAGTTGCGCAAGGTGCCGCCGGCGCGCGTGCTCCGACGCAATCTGGAACCGCCGCCGCTGCGCTATGCGGTGGTCTACGGTACCGCCGTCGCGGCACTGGCTGCGCTGCTGTACTGGCTCGTGCGCGACCCGAAACTTCTCGGCTACGTGGCGGCCGCGACGCTCGGCACTTTCATCGTACTGATCGCCGCGGGTTGGTTGCTGGTACGGAGCCTGAGCACATTGCGCGGCAGCGTCGGTGTTTCCTGGCGCTACGGGATGGCGAACATCGCGCGGCGCGGACGCGACAGCGTCATCCAGATCGTCGCGTTCGGCCTCGGGCTCATGGTGCTGCTGCTCCTCGCCGTCGTGCGCAACGACCTCATGCAGCAGTGGCGCGCGAGCCTGCCGGAAAATGCGCCGAATCACTTCATGATCAACATCCGGCCCGATCAGACCGCAGCCATTCGCGCCTTCTTCGCCGAGCAGAGCGCCGTGTCGCCGCCGGAGCTCGTGCCCATGGTTCGCGCGCGGCTCACCGAGATCAACGGCACGCCCGTCGCTGAGCTGAAGATGACGAACGAGCGCGGCCGCGATTTTCTGGAGCGCGAAGCGAACCTGACGTGGGCGCAGTCGATGCAGAAGGACAACAAGCTCGTCGCCGGCGAATGGTGGCAAGCGGACGATGGCGGCGGGCCGCGCGTTTCGGTGGAGATCGAGCTGGCGCAGTCGCTCGGTCTGAAGATCGGCGACAAGCTGAAGTACAACATCGCCGGCGAGCTCGTCGATGCCACGGTGTCGAGCTTCCGCGAGGTGCAGTGGGACTCGTTCCGGCCGAACTTCTTCATGGTGTTCTCGCCCGGCACGCTCGACGATACCAGCGGCACGTACATCACGAGCGTCCACATCCCGCGCGAACAGCGCGGCATCCTGCTGGAGTTCACGCGACAGTTTCCGGAAGTCACTGCGATCGACCTGGAAGCGATCCTGACTCAGGTGCGCGGCGTGATGGACAAGGCGTCATTGGCCGTGCAGTACGTCTTTGCTTTCACGTTGCTGGCCGGAATCACGGTGCTGCTTGCCGCGATCCAGGCGACGCGCGATGAGCGCCGCTACGAAAGCGCGATGCTGCGCACGCTGGGCGCGAGCAGACGGGTCGTGTTGCAGGGAGTCGCAGCGGAATTCACGACGCTGGGATTATTGGCGGGGACGCTTGCTGCCATTGGCGCAACCGCCGCCGGCTATTTCCTCGCCACCGAGATCTTCAGTCTCGACTACACCTTCAGCTTTGCTGTGTGGGGTGTCGGCCTGGTCTCGGGGGCGCTGCTGGTCGGCATCAGCGGCACGCTCGCAACGCGCTCCGTCGTCAATCACCCGCCGATCGCAACGCTACGAAACACCTAGTTTTTCTGATCGAAAGCGGCCCAGGCCCTTTCGATGACGCCGTCAAAAGGCGTGGCTTTTGCCGGCTAGCTGTCACTGCAGGCTGATGCGCACCCAGCCCACTGCTTCCGTCTGTCCGCGCCAGTTGTAGCCGTCGATCTTCATCAGGTAATCGCCCGGGCCGAACGCGGACGAGTTGAGCGCCAGGCGCAGCTCGCGATTGGAATCCCGCGCCACGCGCCGCAGCTGCATGACCAGTCCCTCATCGACCTTCTCGATGCGGATCATGAACTGGGTGTACTTGCCTTCCGAGACGTCGATGTACAGGTCGAGCCACTGCGGCGGCTGCATCCACCCGAGAGCGAGCGTCGCCTGCGCCGGCTTGCCACCACGTACCGGCTCCACGCGATAGACCTTTGTGCTCCCTGCGGCCTGCATCTGCGTAGCCTTTGCGTCGCGCTCCATCGCCCGGACCTGCTTGCTCAACGAATTCGCCTGCACCGCATACGCGACGACGCCGGCCACTGCCGCGACCAGCGCGAACACGAGTCCGATGAATACCGTGCGGTTGCCGCCGACGCCCTGCCCGCGCGAGTACTCGCGCTCCTTCCTCGACGTCGAAGCCTTCGTCGGAAGCTTCCAGCGCCGCGTGGGTCGCGCTGGAGGGAATCGCCTTGAACACGCCCGTCTCGCTGTCCGCTGCCGGCCGCCGCGAGAGCCGCGTCTTGAGGCGCACCGGGATCGGCATCGCCTTGAGCGCCTCGGGATGATCGTGGCAGTACTGCTCGAACTCGCGCGCCTCCCGTACGGTCAGGTCACCGGAGAGATACCGGTCGACGATGTGCTCGGCTTCGATGTACTTGCGATCCATTAGGAGATTCTCTCATCCGTCCTCTTTCTCGCACAGCTTGCATTTCGGCCAGTAGCGCTTGGCGATGTGATCGAGCGTCCAGCGGTTGCCTTCGGCGAAGAACTTGCGCGCCGCCTGCGACGCCGGCGTGTCGTCGTAGCCGAGCCCGACGATGCGCACGTGCGTCATGTTCTCGCCCGCAGGGTTGAAGTACAGCACCGTCCAGTTGCCGGCCACGGCGTCACGATGCTGGAAGCCCGCCGGCGCCTGCTTGATGCGGATCGTCAGCATGCGCTGCGGCTCGTACGCCAGGATCTCGTTGACGATCGTTTCGGCGTCACCCAGCTTGCCCTTCGGGTCGTAGTGGCTGCGGATCTCGCCGCCGATCGCGAGGCGCACATCGGCATGCGCAACGCCAGTGGCCAGATAGCCGTCCGAGGTCGTGAACAGATTCCAGACCTCGGCAACCGGTGCGTTGACGAAGCCCTCCGTGACCTGCGGCTCGGCCCCCCACGCGGCGGTCGCGAACCACCCCACCACGGCCGCAAAAAGCTGAAAATTCCGCCGTTTATCGGGCTGCCGCCGCTGGCCTGTCATCGCCTACCCCGTCTGGTTATGCCCGTTGCGTCCGGGTGCGAAAGTTACGTTGAAGTGGGCGATAGTACTCATTATTGTTGCGGCCCTCTGGCCGATACTGCGATGCTCCAAGTCTTCGCACAATCAAGGCTTCGGCACTTCTAGGAAAACAGGCCGACTCCATGATCCTTACGCTGGAAGTCATCGGTGAGCAGGCGCAGGACCTCGGCGCTGCGGGCCGCAAAATCTTCAACGCCATCGGCGGCACCATCGGCCGCCTGCCCGACAACGACTGGGTCTTTCCGGATCCGTACGTCTCGGGCCGTCACGCGCTGATCCGCTATTTGAACGGCAAGTACTTCATCGAGGACACCAGCACCAACGGTGTCTTCGTCAACACGCCGGACCATCGCATCTCGCGGACCGAGTCGCATCAGCTGCACGACGGCGATGTCGTCTACATCGACGCGTACCAGATCAAGTGCACGATCGCGAAGGATCCGGAAGCCAAGGAAGAGGACGATCCGTTCGCGCAACTGCACGCGCGCCAGAAGGGCGGCACCCGCCAGATTCCGCCGCCGCGTCCGCCGCCGGAGGATGGCGAGGATCGCACGCAGGCCATGTCGAAGCGCCCCGCCGCACGGCGCGACGAAGATCACTCCGAAGGCACGGTGTGGTTCGGCTCGACCGACATGCCAGCGTCCGGCCCGAAGCCGGCGATGCCCGAGGTGCGCAAAGCAGAGCCGCCACGCCCGGCGCCTGCTGCCAACCCACATGTCGCCGCGCGTCGCCCGCCGCCGCCGGCGCCCGTGCGGCCAGTTCCGAGCGCACCCGCACCCGCGCCCCGCGCATCGCAAGCTCCCGCCGGAGAAACCGCGCAGCTCAAAGCACTGCTCGACGCAGCAGGTATCGAGGGACTCGATCCTTCGAGCGAGGCCGCTCGCACGCTCGGCGCGATGCTGCGCGCCGCGGTCGGCGGCATGATGGAAGTCCTGCGTGCTCGCGAGCGTATGAAAGACGAGCTGCGCGTGCGCGGCACGACCTTCAAGGCACAGAACAACAACCCGCTGAAGTTTTCCGCGAACACCGACGACGCTTTCCACAACCTGTTCGTGAAGCGCAACCCGGCTTACCTCGAACCCGCCGCGGCGTTCGAAGATGCATTCCGCGACGTACGCGACCACCAGGCTGCATTCCTCTCGGCGATGCGCCTCGCCTTCGAGTCGATGCTCGCGCAACTGGATCCGAACCAGCTGCAGGAAGAGTTCGATCGCCAGATCAAGAAAGGCTCGATCCTCGGCGTGCCCGCGAAGCTGCGCTACTGGGATCTGTATCGCGACAAGTATTCCAACCTCGCGAAGGATGCGCAGCACGCGTTCCGTACGCTGTTCGGCGACGCCTTCGCCAAGGCGTACGAAGAGCAAGTGGAACGGATGCAGGGATTGGCACGCGGTCGCGAAAAGTAAAGCGCATCGCCCGGGAGACTTCGTGCTCGAAGACACGCTGGTCGAGGAAGACATTCATCCGGTCTACGTCTCCGAAGGCGTGACCGATACCGGCCGCGTGCGCACCGCCAACCAGGATGCCTTCCTGCAGCTCGGCGCGCGCGGCGTCTGGGCCATCGCGGACGGCATGGGCGGCTATCGCGACGGCGATGTCGCGAGCCGCATGGTGGTCGAAGGCCTGCAGAGCCTGGACAGCACCACTTCTCTGGAAGCGACCATCGACGCGATTCGCCAGCGCATGACCGAGGTGAACACCCGGCTGCATCAGGCATCGATTCGCGAGCACGATCCCATCATCAGCGGCAGCACCGTCGCCATCTTTCTCGTGCAGCGCACGGCCTGCGCAGTCGTGTGGGCCGGCGACAGCCGTGTGTATCGACTGCGTCATAAGCGACTCACGCAGATGACGACCGATCACACCTGGGCTTCCGAGCTGAACCTGCAGCAGCCGAACGAAGAAGCGGATCATGCGATCACGCGCGCGGTCGGCGGCGAGGACACGCTGTTGCTGGACGTGCGTCGCGATCGCGTTCGACTCGGCGATCGTTACCTGCTGTGCTCCGACGGTCTCACTCGTGAGCTGCCGGATGCACTCATCGCCGAGCTGATGGGCGGCGAAGACGTGCAGCAGTGTGCGAAGGCGCTGATCGCTGCGACGTTGCAAGCGGGCGCCCGCGACAACGTCACCGTCGTAGTCATCGAAGCACAATGAAGGACGAGGAAAAGACCGAGCATCTGCCGCCCAAGGGAACGCTCGTGCGCCCCTCGCCGCACGCGACTCCAGCGTCGCCGCCGGCGAAAGATGACGAACAGACAGTCATGCGTGCGCCGACCGAGATGGCGGCGCCCACCGCCATTGATCCGGACGCGACGAAAAAGACCCTGCGCCCGGAAGCACCCGCGACTGCTGCGCGTACCCTGCAAGCCGCTCCGCCGACTGCGCAGAGCGCTTACGCCAAGACGTTGCCGACTCCAGGGCCAGGCGCCGCGTACGCGCCAACATTGCAGGCGCAGTCGGGCCCGCTCACGGGTCCGGATGGCACACAGGTGCTGTCGAATCGCCTGGTCGGCTCGCTCGAAGATGCGGGCGAAGGCCATCACGGCCCGCTCGAGCCGGGCTCGATCATCAAGAAGCGCTTCGTCCTCGAGAAACTGCTCGGCAAGGGCGGCATGGGCCTGGTGTTCGGCGCCATCGACCGCCGCAAGGAAGAGGCGCGCGATCCGAATCCGCGCGTCGCGCTCAAGGTGCTGAACGCGGATTTCCAGCGCCATCCGCAAGCGTTCATGGCTCTGCAGCGCGAGGCGCGCAAAGCGCAGACGCTCGCGCATCCGAACGTCGTCACGGTGTTCGACTTCGACCGCGACGGCGATGCCGTGTACATGACGATGGAGTTGCTGGAAGGGCGCGGGCTCGACTCGATGACGCGCGAAGCGCGCGGCAAGGGCATCAAGCGCGACGTTGCGCTGCCTATCATTCGCGGGATCGCCGAAGGTCTGGCGTACGCCCACCGCAAGGGCATCGTGCATTCCGACCTGAAGCCCGGCAACGTCTTCATCACTGAGGACAGCACCGCGAAGGTTCTCGACTTCGGCATCGCGCGCGCAGTGCCGAGCATGAATACGGAGGCGAGCCGCGACGTGTTCGATGCGGGCAGCCTCGGCGCGTACACCGAAGCGTATGCGACGGACGAAATGGTCGACGGCGTCGATCCGCATCCCGCGGACGACATGTATGCGCTCGGCATCATCGCGTACGAGTTGCTGACCGGCTTCCATCCATATCAGCGCCACAGCGCGCCCGCCGCGCGCAAGCTCGGTCTCAAGCCGGAGCCGCTGAAAGGCCTCAAGCGCAAGGAAGTTCGCGCGATCGAGCGGTGTCTGTCGTTCGATCGCAAGCAGCGTCCGCAGAGTGCGGGCGATTTCCTCAAGTTGTTCCGCGGTGTTTCGACGCTGCAGAAGGTGACGTTCGCAGCGACTGCCGTGCTCGCGCTGGTCGCGGGGTATCAGTACTACCAGTACTACGTCGAGACCAGCCCCGCGATTCCGTTCAGCGAGCTGCCGAGCCAGGTGCAGACGGAGTTCACGAGCAAGATGAACGAAGGCAACGAGTTCTGGGCCTTCTTCGAGCGTGGCAACATTTCGGACGCAGCGATCCAGGCAGTTACGCTCTATGGCGAGGCGTACGCTCTTCACCCGCGCAATCGCGAGGCCGTGGCTGCACTGAAGAAGGCGGCCGATACTTTGCTCTCGATGCCGGGTCTCGACGAGAGGAAACGTCAGGCGGTGGCGAAGGACCTGCAGAACAAGAGCGCGTTCTACGAGAAGTACGCGCCCGTCGTCGACGCCATCCGCGAATAGCTCGCTGTAGGTCGGGCTTCAGGGCTTCAGCCCGACTCCGGGTTCTTGTGGGTCAGGCTTCAGCCTGACGTAATCGAGCAGCCGCGGCGAATCCTTCGTGGGATGAGGTCTATCGCGCGGCCGTGCGGTTGAGTCCGAAGCGCAGCGCAATTCTCTCTACCGGTAAGATGCCTCCAGACACGGCCATCGTGCTGTGAGCTTCACCTTCGACCCCCACCACGTCTGATCGTGGTGGGTGCGTGCGCTGAGATCAGCAACGACCCGTCCGCCCGCGCGCATCGCTCAACCGCCATGAATACCCGCAATGCCGCCTGTTGCTCTGTCAAGCCGTTGACAGAGAAATCCTCGACGACTCGCCACTCTCAAGGCTACCGGGCCAACAGAGCTTTGTGGAGGCGGAATGGGTATTTCGGGGATAGTTGTCAGATATGTCGTCATCGGCTGCGCGCTGTTGCTCAGCGCGTGCGGTGGCGGAGGTGGTGGCGACGATGGTGGCAGCGGTACGGCGAATACGCCGGCACCACCCCCGACGAGCGGCATCGGTCCTGCCGGCGGCACAGTTAACGGGCCGAATGGTACGAAAGTCGTAATCCCGCCGGGTGCACTCGCGGTCAACATGCCGATCGCGATCGCGCAGATCGGAGCGAGCGCGATTCCGCTGCCCAGCGGCTTAACACCGGTCGGTGCAACCTTTGCATTCACTCCGCACGGCACGACGTTCGCCGTGCCAGTGACTGTGACACTGCCGTTCGATCCGGCCAGCGTTCCCGCGGGAACGTTGCCGCAGTTCATCAAGACGAACGCGCAAAATCAGTGGCAGCAGATCTCGAACCCCGTGTTCGACGCGAGCAGTGTCAGCGGGCAAGTCACGAGCTTTTCCGATCTCATGACGGCGCTGGCGCCGGCCCAGCCCACGCGTCAATGGGGCTTCTTCCGGCGACCGGGCACGGGCGGGGAGGAGGAGCTCCTTGGTGAGATCGCCACCCAGCCGGGCGATGTCGCGCTCGGTGACGCCGTTTCTCACATCGTCGAGTTCGGGCCGGCGTTGTTCGACGAGCCCGTGACGGACCTGGGCGCATCGCTCCCGGCTGACCAGATTGCGAATGGCCATGCGTTCGGCTCGGCGAGTGGCGTGACCTACGGCGTTCTCGCCGAAGCGCCGAACGCGCAGGTCGGGGGCGCCGAGCCGATCGGCAGCGTTACCAAGCTCGAGCAGGTGCAGAGCTTTGAGGTGACCGGTGCGAACCCGACGCTGCGGGTCAAGCTCACGAAAGTGCGCATCCTGCTGACGGATTTCACGGGGCCGCCGGGCCCGACCGGCGGAGTCGCGCCGATCAAAGGCGAGGTCCAGTTCCTCTTGCGGGCCCGCAGGGAGTCTGGAGCGCGGTTCTTCAACGCGGTAGGCAGTGCGACAGTTTTCGGCGCTGATCGCTTCTTCTTCCGCGACGCTACCGACGACGCGTTCGCCGTCGACCCTCTGTGGAACAATGACGACTTCGACTTTCGCAGCGGCGCCGTCGGCTTTTCAATCGAAAGCAACGGACCGACGTTGGGGCCCCTCGACGGGACGGTGGCGCCGGGCTCGTGCCCGGGCCGCTTCGCGCTGCTGGAGCTGAAGGAGACCATTCCGATCGACATTCCTCTTTCGTTGCTCGGCGATGAAAAAACTTTCACGCTCCAGTCGTCCATCCTTGCGGACACGTACAACCGCCGAGGCGGAGGTTTGCCGAACGATTGCAAGGCGTCGTCGGCCAGCGCGTTTATTCGCGACCCGCTGGAGATTGGCGGCGTGGAGTGGGAGTTCACGGGGTTGACGCCGATCGACACGCCAGCAGTCGACGATTCCTCGGATGAACCGCCGCGACTCGAGCCCGCAGCGTGCGAGCCCGGGCCAGGTCCCGATCCCGCAGCCGGCCTGCTGCAGTTCGAAGCCGCTTCGTTTACGGTCGATGAGTTCGGCGGTTCGATCCCGACGGTTGCGATCACCCGCAGCGGCGGCTCCAAAGGCGCGATCACCGCTACGTTCACTGCGAGCGATGGCACGGCGACGGCGGGCAGTGACTACGACGCCCTGAACGCCACGGTCTTCTTTGCCGACGGCGAAGAAGGACGGCGCATCGTGCCGATCCCGGTCACGCCCGACCTCGTCGCCGAGCTCGATGAGACCGTGAACATGACGCTGTCGGAGCCGGGCGGTTGCGGTGCCCTCGGTGCGCGCACCTCGGCGGTGCTGACGATCCTCGATAACCGAGTGGCGACGCCGAACCAGCCGAGCGGTCTCGATCCGACCTTCGACACGGACGGCAAGGTGACGACGAATTTCGGCGGCAACGACACCGGCATGGCGCTTCAGCCCGACGGCAAAATCGTCATGGTCGGCGGCTCCACCTCGGACTTCGTGCTGGCCCGCTACAACACGAATGGCAGTCTGGACACGTCGTTTGGCACGAACGGACTCGTGACGCACAGCATGCTGGGCGGCACCTCCGAGGAGATCGCGCGTGCAGTAGGAATCCAGTCGGATGGCAAGATCGTCGTCGCCGGCCACACGGGCCAGTTCGGTCGTCCAGGCCGACCCGCGGGCAACCGCTTCGATCACGCGATCGTGCGCTACAACGCGAACGGCAGCGTGGATACGACGTTCGGCAACGGCGGTGTCGCCAGCGCGTTGATCGGTCGCATCTTCGCCATGGCATTCCAGCCAGACGGCGGCATCATCGTCGTCGGCGATGCGCCGTTGCCCGAGGACATGATGGTTGCCCGGTACAACCCCAACGGCAATCTGGATCTCACCTTCGGCGAGGGCGGCTTCAGGCTGTTCGACTTCGACCTCACTGCGGAGCTTGCGGATAACGTGGCCGTGCAGTCGAACGGTGCGATCGTGCTGTCGGGGCCGCACACCAGGGTCGGCGAGACCGAGCGCGAGCAGCACACGGCCGTCGTGCGTCTGGATTCCGGCGGAGATCCCGATGCGAGCTTCGGCACCGCGGGCGCGCTCATCATGCTCAACGCACGTGTCAGCGCTGGGTTGGCCGTGCAAAACGATGGTCGCATCGTGCTGGTCGGAGACATCGAAAGTGCGACACCGGCTACGCCACGGTTCTCGACGATGCGGCTGAACGTCAACGGCACGCCGGATACCTCATTCGGGACAGACGGCAGAGTGATCACCTCGATAACGACCCGGGGCGATACGGCCAGGGCAGTCGCGCTGCAGGCCGACGGCAAGATCGTGGTCGCCGGCAGCAGCAATAACCAGGTGAATCCCAACTTCGCAGCCGTGCGCTACAACGCGAACGGCACGCTGGACGCGAGCTTCGCCACGGCGAGCATGCTGTCGGTCGATTTCTTCGGCTTCACGGACGTTGCCGAAAACGTAGCCATCCAAGGCGACGGTAAGATCGTGCTCGGCGGCCTGGCGCGCAACAACGTCGATGGATACGGCTTGGCGCGAGTGAATCCATAACTCGAGAGGGCGTTGCAGCGTCGTTCAGCGCTGCAACGCCCGCTACTCGGAACAACCGCCGGTCGCCTGAGCGTTTGATCGCAAGGTGGACCCATTGGAGAAATTGAATGGCACGCACAACTCATCGTTCGAAGAGCGGCAGCAAGCTGTATGCAAAGCGTTCCAAGAAAGGCCGCTTTACGGACATCCAGGGCTATAAGCAGGCACATGGCTCTGATCTGCAACGCTCCAGTTCTGCTGAGCGCGCGAAGAAGAAGGCGACCAGGAAGGCAGGTCGAAAGAAAGCAGCGAAGAAGAAATAGTTACGTACCTGCTGCGAGACTACGACGCGCGGCGCCGAAGAGTCGGGCTGAAGCCCGACCTACAGCGTGATTACAAGGCGGAGTCGAGGCCTGGCTGACTCAGGGTTCCTGGATGTGGCGGATGCGGGCGAGGTTGGCGTCGAGTTGTTTGAGGCGGCCGTTGCCGTCCTCGCACAAGAGCACGAAGATCAGATCCAGCAGGTGCTGGAGCGCTGACTGATACAGCAGCGGTTCGATGTGCGCGCGCTCGTCGTGCGCTGAGACCAGCAGCGAAGCATCTGCATGTGCGCGCAGCGGATTCGCGGTGTGGCGAGTCACCGAAATGACTTTGCCGCGTCTCTCGCGGAACTGCCGGCAGATCTGATACAGCGTCGGCTGCTTGCCTTGCTCCGAGAACACCAGCAGCACGTCCTTCGCCGCGACGGTCGAGATGCCCGAGCTCATCAACACCGGATCCGCGTGAAACACGGCCACGAATCCCAATAGCGAGAGCCTCGCAGCGAACGCTTGCGCGGACACGCTGTCCTCGCCGAGCCCGATCAGAAACACTTTCCCCGCCGCGCCGATCAGCGACGCGATCTCGTCGATCTTGTCCGGCGCGTTGATCAGCCGCGTCTCTTCTTCCGCCTTTGCCTTCGCGCGCCACAAGTTCTCGGCCAGCGCTGCATGCGGATCAGGCTTTGCCGCCTTCGCGGCACCGCCGCCGTTGCCATTCCTACGCGCAATGTCTTCGCCGACCGAAAGCTTCAGATCCGGATAACCCTTGAATCCGAGCTTCTGGCTGAACTTCACCACGCTCGACTGACTGATGCGCAGCGCGTCCGCGAGTTGTTGCGACGAGTAGTCGCGCAGCAGGTGCGCGTTTTCCAGCAGGAAGTCCGCAATGCGGCGCTCGATTGCGCTCATCTGGTCACGCTCCGAGCGGATTTTGAGCAGCGAGCTCATGGCATCAGGCAGCAGCCAGGGCCTGCAGGCCGTGGATTTCTTTGATCCCGAGGCCGGGCGCCTGCGTGATCGTGATTTCCGACTCGTTGAAGATCACGCCGCCGACCACCGGGTTGAACTGGCACAGCGACGGGCCGTCCAGGTCCACTTTCGTGATCACGTTCGACTTCGCGACTGCGAGATGCACCGCGGCCGCAACGCTGACGCTGGTCTCCACCATGCAGCCGATCATGCATTCCATCCCGTACATCCCGCAGATGTCGGCGATGTGAATCGCGTTCGACAGTCCGCCGGTTTTCATCAGCTTGATGTTGATGATGTCGGCCGCGCGCATGCGGATCAGCTCGATGACCTCCGTCGGGCCGAACACGCTCTCGTCCGCCATGATCGGCGTGTGTACGCGCTCGGTGATGTACTTCATGCCTTCGAGGTCCTGCGCCTTGACGGGCTGCTCCACGAGCTCCAGCCGAACGCCGGCATCCTCCAGCGTCTGCAGCGCGAACACCGCTTGCTTCGCAGTCCAGCCCTGGTTCGCGTCGAGCCGCAACAGCGCGCGCCCTTCGACGGCAGCGTAGATCGCCTTGACTCGCTCGATGTCGACGCCGATGTCTTTCCCTACCTTGATCTTCAACGACTCGAAGCCGCGATCCACCGCCGCGACCGAGTCCGCGACCATCTTGTCGATGTAATCGACGCTGATCGTGATGTCCGTCGTGATCACCGGATCGCCGCCGCCCAGCATCTTGTACAGCGGCGCGTTGTACAGCTGACCGAACAAGTCGTAGATCGCGATCTCGACCGCGGCCTTGGCGCTGGAGTTCTTCTCGAGCGCGCCCTGGATCAGCTGCGTGATGCGATTCAGATTCGCGATCTCCTCGCCGATCAGCCGCGGCGAGATGAACTTCTTGATCGCCTCGATGATCGAGCCGTGCGTGTCGCCGGTGATCACGGCCGTCGCCGGCGCCTCGCCGTAGCCGATGTTCCCCGTGTCCGTGTGCACGGTCACGATGATGTCTTCGATCGTGTCGACGGTGCGCAGCGCCGTCTTGAACGGCGTCTTCAGCGGGACGCGCAGCATGCCGAAGCGAATGTCCGTGATTTTCATTTCATTGGCTCATTTGCGAATGCGTTGGATGCTGTAGATGCGATCGACCCGCGAAGTGTCCTTGCCGTCCAGGAGCGGCAGGAGCTGCGTCACTGCGACGCCATTCAGGTTCACGCGAGTGACCTCCCCGTTCTCGTCGCGGTAGGTGATGCCGGTGGTGTCGTGGATGACGTACGGCTGGCCGCCGTGGTGCCCGATCATCATCATCACGTGGCCGGGGATGTAGATCAGATCTCCGACCTGCATCTCGCGCAGCACTTCCAGCCGCTTCTCGCGATCGTCGTCGGCGGTAAACGCTATGCGATTGAGCGCCGGGCTCACGCCCTGATCGCGCGTGTTACGCGGCAATTGCACGCCGAAGCTGCGATAGACCTCCGACACGAAGCCGCTGCAGTCGCGTGCGTTGTAGGAGTGACCCCAGCCGTACCGTTCACCCAGGAACTTGAAGCTCTGACGAATCAGGTTCTCGCGAGTCAGCGGCAGATAGTCCTTCGCCACCTCCGCGGTTCGCGGGATCAGCGCCGGCGTGAAATGCAGCGAGCCATCGGCTGCGCGCATCGGCAACTCGACGACGTGTCCGGCGTAGGGATGCTGACCGTTGACGGGCTTCTCTGCCGGCCAGTCGCTGAGCACGGCAATGCGCTGACCCATCTCGAGCTGCACCTCCGAGACCTCGGGCCGCTCCGGTGTAAACACTGTGTGGGCCGCCGCGCCAGTGACGATCAGGTATGGCTCTTTCTTCGCGTAGGCGAACACTTCCGCATGCGAGCCAAGTGCCACGTCCTGTCGCGAAATCCACGCCGCGTAGCGCTGACTGACGACGAACCACCATTCGCCGTCGCGACTCTCGTGGACGACCGCGACGGGCGTGCCGGTGAACAGCGCGTCTTCCTGAAACCGATCGATGTCGGTACCGCCGGCATCTCTGAACACACGCAGACGCGTCGGGAACGTGCGCAGGTCCGAGCGCCGTACGACCATGCCGTAGCGCGTCGACTGCGTCGCCGGAATCGCCGCGACATTTGCGTTCGCAACCAGCTCGTCGAGCGTGCTCGACTCGACCGGCCGGCCCTTCTCGTCATACAGCGTGTCTGCAGGCCGGACCGACATGCGCTCGACCCACGCGCTCACATCGTTTGCGGACAAGCGTGCGCGGAATCGCTTCGACATCGTGCACGGACTTATCGAGCTGCTGCAGCTTCGCGTTCTGCGCCTCGATCGCAGCCCTATCGAGCACGACGCGCGAGCCCGCGCCGCGACGGATCCAGAATTCAGGATCGAGATGCTCGTCTGTCACGCCGATTACCCCGTGTGCAGGAATCTGCGGCTCGCGCGGAGCCGAGGCGCATGCTGCAAGCGTCAGAGCTACGACGGCTATCGGTAGAAAACGTTTCATGGCGCCAATGCCGACAATAAGGTGGACATGAGAAGTCCGATGCCGGTCCCCATGATTATGCCGAGCAGTGCCAGCATCACCGCGATGGGGACCAGGGTCGGCGTGTACGTTGCGGCGAGCACGGACGCGGAGGCGATGCCACCGATCTGCGCCAGCGAAGAGATGCTCGTGAGCTGGAGGTCGAAGCGGAACGTGCGCGCGGCAAGTGCAAACAGGACGATGTGAATCGCCAGCGCGAGCAGGCCGCACAGGACGAATACCGGTGCGGAGGCCATCCCGCCGAAGTTGCTCTGCGATCCCAGAACCGCCACGAGCATCGCCAGCAGTGCGCTGGCCAGCGGCGCGGGTCCTGGAACTCGCGCGAGCGGTGTGCGCGCGATGATCAAACCGGTGACCGTCGCAATGATCACGGTCCAGGAAGTCGTCGTGAGCATCATCGAGGTCGGCAAAGACGTCGCCAGCAGTCCGGCCCCGAGGGCCACGAACAGTGCGATTCCCAGCCACAGCAGAATGCCGCCCGCATCGGCCGGCTCCGTCGTCGGCGCAGTGAGCTCCGGATACGCACGCGACTCAGCGCGCGTCCAGCGATTGAAGCGCGTCGCGAACGACCCGCTCGACAGCAGCAACAGCACCCACAGCGAGTAAACCAGCGCATCTGCGAGCAGCACCGGTGGCAACAGATTCTCGGGCAGGCCGATCGTCTGCTTCACGGCAACGAGATTCGCCGAGCCGCCGGTCCAGGTCGCGCTGAGCGCCGCCAGCATTTTCCAGCCGTCCTGCGGCAGCACGCCCCGAAACAGCACATACACGATGGTGATCGCGAGCAGGATGCTGCCCATCGCACACGCGAAGACCGCCAGCACGCGCGGGCCCACCTTGAGAATCGCGCGCAGGTCGCACGTCACCATCAGCAGGAACAAGAGTGTCGGCAGGATGTACTGGGTCAGCGTGCGCTGCGCTGTCTGCACTTCGCCGGTCGGCGACCAAACGCCGGCCACCGCCAGCGCCGTCACGAAGAGATACGTGAGCACGATCGGCGGAAGGATCGAAAAGAAGCGCCAGCGATAGCGCCTCTCCAGCGACGGAAATAGCCCTGCGGCGAGCAGCATGATCGCCAGATAGGGCCACATCGTCTCGATCATCCGTCCCCCCGGCTAACTGTGCTCGAGCAGGTCTCTGCAGGTCGGCGAATATTCGCTTCTTGTAGTGAATCTGGCAAGAATAAATTATTGACGACCCCTGCCCACCATGTTACACAGCGGTTACCTGGCCGCGCGTGAGAACCGACGTGCACACCTCATTAGGAGCGCCATTTCGTCGCTTGTTGCTGGCGCCGCTGCTGTTCAGCATGGCGTGCTCGGCCGGCGGCACCGCGCAAGCGGAACGCAATGCGTTGCTGCTCGACGATCTCATCGCGCACATCGACGCCGGTGAATTCAAAGCGGCGCGAGCCTCCATCGACCGCGTTCTGTCTCGCGGCGTACTCACGTCGGACGAGCGCCGCGACTTCGAATTCGAAGCCGAGCGCATGCACCGCATCGAGCTGGACTTCTCGCTGAGCGAGCAGCAGGCGCGGGACAAGGTCCGCGGCAAGGTTCCTGACCTGCGGCCTGAAGAGTTCGCTGCCTGGGACTCCGCCGGACTGCTCGAACATCGCGTCATCGACGGCCGCAAGCGCTACTTCAATCGCGCGCCTTCGAATCTCTTTCGTCTGAGTGAGCAGGCTCGTGCCCGGCGTGCGCAGCAGACACCGTTCAACGATGGGCCGCTCGAAAAACCCCATCCGCATCACCGTGAGATTCGCGATGCGGTGCTCGCGAGCAACAAAACCAGCGTCGCGCCGCGGCGTGTGCGCGTCACGCAGACCCTTACCGTCGAGCCCGATGCCGTACCGGCCGGCGAGACAGTGAGCGCCTGGCTGCCGTTCCCGCGTGCGTTGCCGGGTCAGCAGGAAGACATTCGCTACGTTGCCAGCGAGCCCGCGCAGCACACGATCGCGCCCGAATCGACGCTGCAGCGGACCGTGTATTTCGAGCGCGAGGCCGCTGCCGGCAAGCCGACGACGTTCTCGGTCACCTATGAGCTGACGACCTTCGGCCAGTACCATCCGATCGATCCCGCGAAAGTCACGCGTGTCGAGCCGACGCGCGAGCTCGCGGCACACATGGGCGAGCGGCCGCCGCACATCGTCTTCACCGACGACCTGCGCAAGTTCTCGCGCGCAGCGATCGGCGACGAGCGAAATCCGTATCGCATCGCCGAGAAGCTGTTTCTCGCCGTCGATCGCATTCCCTGGGCCGGCGCGCTCGAATATTCGACCCTGCGAAACATCAGCGACTACGCACTGCGCGCCGGTCACGCCGATTGCGGTCAGCAAACGCTGTTACTGATGACACTGCTGCGCCTCAACGGCATTCCGGCGCGCTGGCAGTCCGGAATGGTTTTCTCGGACGGCGACTACGACAACCTGCACGACTGGGGCTTGTTGTACCTCGAGCCCTACGGCTGGGTGCCGATGGACGTGACGTTCGGCCGGCTCGACGCCGGCGACGCGCAGCTCGACATGTTCTATCTCGGCGGTCTCGATGCGTATCGCATCGCTTTCAACGACGACTACAGCCAGCCGTTCGCGCCGCCGAAGCAGCATTTCCGTTCCGAGACCGTCGACCTGCAGCGCGGGGAGGTCGAATGGCGCGGCGGCAATCTGTATTTCGACAAATGGGACTACACGTTCCAGGCACACGTCAGCATTCCGAACATCCGCACTAGTAATCGATAACTGGCCGGGAGGTCGCATGAACAACAGACTTTTGAAGAGCGCGATGTATATCGCGATGGGGATGTCGCTCGCTGCCGCGCTTCCTGCAACGGTTGCGCACGCTGCCAGCGCGACGGCTCGCTGGTCGGCCGCCTCACTGACGCGAGCAACAAGCCGGTCGCCGATGCCGAAATCACCGTGCGCAATCCGGAAACGGGATTCACGCGCACCGTGAAGGCGGACGCGGACGGCTACTATCGCTTCCCGTTCCTGCCGGTCGGCAAGTACCAGGTCGACGCGACGCGCGACGGCGCGGTGCTCGCCAAGCTCGCCGACGTCACTGTGGCGCTCGGCGCGGCGACGACCGCGAACGTGACGCTCGGCGCGATCACGCTGGAAGAAATCCAGGTGCTCGGCACGCGCATCGTCACCGCGGTCGACGTCAAGTCGACCGAGTCGGCGACCAACGTAACGCGCGAGGATCTCGAGCGCCTGCCGGTCGAGCGCGACATGCTCGTCGGTCGCGCTGCTGGCGCCGGGCCTGACCAAGGGCGACGCGGCTTGTGCACTGGCGGCAATTGCGGCGTGTCCTTCGGCGGCTCCTCGATCGCCGAGAACACCGTCTACATCAATGGTCTGAACGTCACCGACTTCTACAACCGCGTCGGCTTCTCCAGCGCGCCCTATTCGTTCTACAAGGAATTCCAGGTCAAGACCGGCGGCTACTCGGTCGAGTTCGGCCGCACCACCGGCGGCGTCATCAACGCCGTGACGCGCTCGGGCACGAACGAATTCGAGTTCGGCACCGAAGTGACCTGGGAGCCGAGCTCGCTGCAGTCGTCGAAGAGACAACCACTTCGACCGCGATGGCAGCACCCGCATCATCGGCAGCTACGACGAGTACGATCGCACGACCGCGTCGGTGTACGCGTCGGGCCCGATCGTCCAGGACAAGCTGTTCTTCTTCGCGATGTACGAGGCGCGCGACTACCAGCCCGTCAACACCGACGACGAGGCCAACAGCTTCTTCGATGCGCAAGGAGGACAACGGTTTCTGGGGCGCGAAGGTCGACTGGCAGATCAACGATCGCCACCTGCTCGAGCTGCTCGGCGTTCTCCGACGAGAACGAGGAAGTGACGCGACAGCTTCGGCTTCACGTTCCCGCCGGGCGACGCGCGGCTCCTTCGGCAACACGCGCTTCACCAACAGCGGCGGTCTGAACTGGTCGACGACGTACACGGGCTACCTCAGCCGACACGCTGTCGATGAAAGTGCTGTACGGCGAGAACGAGCGCGAGTTCTCGCGCTTCAGCAACAACGATGTCGAGTGCGCGCGCGTGCGCGACCTGCGTCCCGGCGGCGGCGGCGACGTCGGCTGCACTGCCAGCGCGAACGTGACGGAGCGCACCGATACGCGCGAGGCGGCGCGCATCGATTTCGAGTGGGATCTCGGCCGACCATCAGCTGCGCTTCGGCCTGGATCACGAGACCAATACCTCGCGAGCACGACCAGTACTATCCCGGGCCGGAGCGGCTGCTGTACGAGGTCCGTCGCACCGACTGATCCCGACGCTGGAGAACGGCGCGGTGGTGCCGGTCGGCACCGAGTTCGTGCGCACCCGCCGCAACGAAGTCGACGGCGAGTTCGAGACGATCAACTCGGCGTATCTACCTCGAGGACAACTGGTCGATCACCGACAGCCTGGTGCTGAACGGCGGGCGTGCGCTGGGAGGCCTTCGACAACAAGAACTCCGACGGCGACAGCTACATCAAGATGGACGACATGATCGCGCCGCGCTTCGGCTTCTCCTGGGACATGAAGGGCGACAACCGCAGCAAGCTGTTCGGCAACGCCGGCCGTTACTTCCTGCCGGTGGCGAACGTCATCAACATCAAGCAGGCCGGCGGCTTCCTCGACGAGCGCACGTTCTATCAGTTCCTCGGCTTCGAGCCGTTCGACTACAACGGCACCACGCGCCAGCGGCCGATCCTCGGCGCGCAGCTCGGAGGCGTAGACAACTCGCAAGGCGACGGCACCGTCGGCGATCTGCGCGGCGAGGTCGATCAGGACATGGATCCGGTCTACCAGGACGAGCTGATCCTCGGCTTCCAGTCGATGATCGACGACAAATGGTCGTGGGGCGTGCGCGGCATCTATCGCAAGCTGCAACAACGCCATCGACGACATGGAGATCACTTCCACCGGCATCGTGTGCGACGGCGAGCCCGTCGGCGCCGGCTTCGTGATGGGCAATCCCGGCGAGCCGCTGACCCTCCTCACCGACACGAATTGCGACGGCGAGAACGACGCGCTCGTCACCATCGACACGGGGAGCGCCGGCTGGGCGATGTTCGACGAGGACGGCAACTACATCGGCGACGTGGGCTATCCCGAAGCCGAAGCGCGACTACAAGGCGCTCGAGTTCATGATCGACCGCGCGTGGGACGACCGCTGGTCGTTCAACGCCACGTACACGCTGTCGTTCAGCAAGGGCAACGCCGAAGGGCCGTCAATTCGGACACCGATTTCGCCGACGCGGGCCGCACCGAGGCGTTCGACAATCCGTGGGTGAACTTCGGCGGCGGCGGCTACCTGCCGAACGACCGGCGCCACCAGATCAAGCTGCGTGGCGCCTACGCGCTCGGCGACAGCTGGGAGGTCGGCGCCTCGCTGGCCGCTGCGCTCGGGCCGGCCGATCAGCGCGTTCGGCAGCGGCAATCCGTTCGACGAAACGGTGTTCGACAGCTTCTTCATCTTCAACGCCGAAACCGAGCGAGTACGAGCTGCACAAGCGCGGCGCCGAAGGCAGGACGCCGTGGCTGTTCGATCTCGGCGCGAACGTGACCTACCGCCACTCGTTCTCTGTAGCCGACCTGCGGGTGAAGCTGCAGGTGAACAACCTGCTGAACCAGCAGCGCAGTCACGGAAGTCGACGAGTTCCTCGGCTCGCGTGCCGATGGAGCCCGATTCGGACGTATCGGGATCGGCACCGGCTACCAGGCTCCACGTTCGGCGCTCCTGACCGTCAAGCTGGACTTTTGATGGATGCGGGCACGCACGCTTGGTCTCTTAGCCGCGCTGACGTTCGGCACCGCCGCTTGTACCGCTCATCCCCCGGGTAGCGGCGGCGCGCAACCTACGCAGTCGTCGATGGAGCGATCCATCGACGCTGCGTTCGAGGACGTCTACTCGCGCTATCGATTGCCGGGGCTCGCGCTCGGCGTCGTGCGCGATGGCGAGATCATCTATACGCGCACGGCCGGCGAAACGATCGCCGGCTCCGGCCAGCGCGTCGACAACAACACGATCTTCAAGATCGCCTCCAACAGCAAGGCGATGACGACCGGCGTGCTCGCGCGTCTCGTCGACGCAGGCAAGCTGCGCTGGGAAGATCCGGTCACGCGTTACCTGCCGCAGTTCCGCATGCACGATCCGTGGGTGACGCGCGAGATGCAGGTGCGCGACCTGCTCCTGCACAACAGCGGGCTGCGTGAAGGCGCGGGTGACCTGATGTTCTGGCCCGAGCCGAACTCCTTCACGCGCGCGGACGTGATCGCGGGGCTGGCACATCTGAAGCCAGCTCACAGCTTTCGCTCGCACTACGATTACGACAACCTGATGTACGTCGTCGCGGGAGAAGTTGCCGCTGCCGCCGCGGGCACGTCGTATGAAGCGCTCGTGCGGCGTGAGCTGTTCGAGCCGCTGCAAATGAGCCGCTGCCAGGTCGACAAGTGGCAGCGCGACGTCGTCGGCAACGTCGCGCAACCTCACATGCGAGATGGCGACAGCAACGTCGTCATTCGCAAGGACGACGAGACGATCCCCGTCAGCACTTCCGCCGCAGCAGGCGGCATCCGTTGCAGCCTCGACGACATGCTGAAGTGGGTGCGCATGTGGCTGGATGCTGATTCGCAATGGCTCTCGCCGGCGCAGCGCCAAGCGGTGTGGGCGCCGCATATGCCGATGCCGCTCTCGGCACGGCAGCGACGCTGGGATGGAAGTCGCTTCAACGCTTACGGCTACGGCTGGCGCGTGTCGGATGTCGACAACGTCCTGCGCGTCGCGCACACCGGAACGCTGGCGGGTATGTATTCGGCAGTGACGCTGCTGCCCGAGAAGAACAGCGGCTTCGTGTTCATGATCAACGGCGAGGGCTCCGAGGCGCGCATCGTCTTGAACGAAGTGCTGGTCAAGCTTTTCACGGCCCCGGGCGAGCGCCGGCGTGTGGCCGACTATGCTGCGGAGTTGGCAAGGGAGCGGCAGCAACCGCAGGAGTCGACACCGCCGGCGCCCGCACGAACACGACCTGCCGCAGCGACGCTCGCCAGGCAGCTCGGCATCTATCAGGACCCGTGGTTCGGCGAAGTCGCCATTTGCGAGCGCGACGGGGCGATCGACTTCACTGCTGCGAAATCACCGCGGCTCACCGGAGCGGTGATGCAGGCGGGCGAGCGGTTGCTCGTCGATTGGCGCGATGACAGCATCGACGCCGAGGCATGGCTCGACTTTTCGCCGCCGGTGTCCGGTGCAGCGATGGCGCTGCGTATGAGCAAAGTCGATCCGGAGGCGGATTTCAGTTATGACTACGAAGATCTGGCGTTCACGCGCGTGGGCGATTGCTCGATGAAGCCACAAGTCGATGCGTTGATGCGCGATTACACCGGCGATGTACCGGGTGCGTCCGTGCTCGTGCTTCGCGACGGCGAGCCGCTCGTGCGCGCCAGCTATGGCCTGGCGGACATGGAAGCGCATGTGCCTGCGACAGCGACCACGAATTATCGCCTCGCATCCGTGAGCAAGCAGTTCACCGCCGCGTCCATCCTGCTGCTCGCCGAAGACGGCCGCCTCGAGCTCGATGACCGGGTGCGCAAGTGGTTGCCTTCGCTGCCGAAGGCGGCAGAGCGGGTGACGATTCGCCACCTGCTGACGCATACCTCGGGACTCATCGACTACGAGGACGTGATCCCGGAGACCTTCAAGCCGCAGCTGCACGACGCGGACGTGCTGCGCTTGCTGGAATCGCAGGATCGAACGTACTTCGCACCCGGCAGCGCCTATCGGTACAGCAACAGCGGCTATGCCCTGCTCGCACTTACCGTCGAGCGTGTGTCGGGCAAGACGTTCGCGACTTTCCTGCGCGAGCGCATCTTCCAGCCGCTCGGCATGACCAACACGGTCGCCTTTGAGGACGGGATCTCGACCGTGAGCACCCGCGCCTTCGGCTATACGCAGGACCAGGGCCGTTGGGCCCGCACCGATCAAAGCCAGACCAGCGCTGTCCTGGGCGACGGCGGAATCTATTCCTCCATCGACGACCTGGCGAAGTGGGATGCCGCCCTCTACGACGGTCGGCTGCTGCGCCCGGCCTCTCTCCAGGCAGCGTTCAAGCCGGCGACCCGCACGGACGATCCCGAGGTGGAATACGGCTTCGGCTGGCGCATCACGGGCGAGACCCTGTGGCACTCCGGCGAAACCACGGGCTTCCGCAACGTGATCGTGCGCTACCCAAAGCGCCAGCCTGACCGTGGTCGTGCTCACCAACCGCAATGACCCCGAGCCCTACCGCCTCGCGCAGCAAATCGCTGCGAAGGCTCTAGGTTCGCTGTAGGTCGGGCTTCAGCCCGACTCTTTGTGGGTCAGGCTTCAGCCTGACAGCGCCTATTTCTTCTCTATCGTCCTGATCGCCCGCGACGCATCGAATCCGAGCGCGCGGGCAATATGCAGGAACTCGATGACGTCGATGCGGCGTTCGCCGCCTTCGTATTTCGCGACGAAACTCTGGTGTTTGCCCAGTTTGTCGGCGAGGGCTTGCTGGGTAAACCCAGCTCGCTCGCGGGCATTGACCAGGTACTGGGTCAGGCGCACATGTTCAGCCGAGCGCAAGGACTTCAAGGTGGCGGGCTCCGTGTCCGGGCCCGTATCTGTAATCCCGCTTTGCCAATATCCCAATTTAGGATACGCTTTGGATGCCTGAAGCCGTTAGCATAAGCCATGGTCACGGACGCAGACACGGATTCGGACGAAGTCGCAGAGCAGCTGCCGCTCAAGCCGCCGGCGGAGTACGCCGCCTGGATGAAGCTGCGGCCGCGCATCGCTCGCGAGCTGCTGCAGCTGGCCAATGCCGGCTCGCTGCCCGCCGGCGCGGCGCTCAAACGCGTCTGCCACAACCTCTTCGGACCGGACTGCAGCGAGCGCGATGAGACACGCTTCCTGATCTTCGCGGCGCCGATCGCGCGCAAGATCGCCATCGGCCTGGCGAACCGCGGCGACCGCATCGGCGACAGCGACGTGAAGGTTCAAGACCTGGTCGAGTGGCTCGGCTGGCTCGACCGCTTCGACCCGATGTGCGCCACCATGATCGACCTGCACTACTTCGCCGGGCTCACAACCAAGCAAACCGCCGCAGCGTTGCGGCTGGCGCCGGAGGTCGTGATCCGCGACCTGCGGTTCGCCAAGGCCTGGCTCCAGACGAAGCTGATTTAGGCCTGCTTTTCGTGCTCTAATCGCCGTCCGCCGCAAGCCGGACCGCGATCGATGAACACGCCTGCCAAGCCCAAAACAGCCATTTCCCCCACCCGCGAGGAGAACTACGCCGAGTGGTATCAGCAGGTCGTGCGCGCCGCCGACATGGCCGAGAACTCGCCGGTGCGCGGCTGCATGGTCATCAAGCCGTGGGGCTTCACGCTGTGGGAGAACATGCAGCGGGCGCTCGACGATATGTTCAAGGCCACGGGCCATCAGAACGCCTACTTCCCGTTGTTCATCCCCCTGTCCTTCATGCAGAAGGAAGCCGCCCATGTCGAAGGCTTCGCCAAGGAATGCGCCGTCGTCACGCATCATCGCCTGGAGACCGGTCCGGACGGCAAGCTGCGTCCCGCGGGTGAGCTCGAAGAGCCGCTCATCGTGCGGCCGACCTCCGAGACGATCATCGGCGACGCATTCGCGCGCTGGGTGCAGAGCTACCGCGACCTGCCGCTGCTGATCAATCAGTGGTGCAACATCGTCCGCTGGGAAATGCGCACCCGCATGTTCCTGCGCACGACTGAATTCCTCTGGCAGGAAGGTCATACCGCGCACGCCACCTCCCAAGAGGCGGTGGAAGAGACGATGCGCATGCTCGACGTCTATGCGACGTTCGCCGAGGAGTGGCTCGCGGTGCCCGTGATCAAGGGCGAGAAGACCGCGGGCGAACGCTTTCCCGGCGCGGTGCAGACGTTCTGCATCGAAGCGATGATGCAGGATCGCAAGGCGCTGCAGGCCGGCACGAGTCACTTCCTCGGCCAGAACTTCGCCAAGGCGAGCGAGATCAAGTATCTCGATCAGAGCGGTGCGCAGCAGTACGCGTGGACGACGAGCTGGGGCAGCTCTACGCGTCTGATCGGCGCCATGATCATGACTCACTCGGACGACGACGGCTTCATCGCGCCGCCGAAGGTCGCGCCCTTGCAAGTCGCGATCATTCCGATCTGGCGCTCCGACGAAGACAAGCCGCGCGTACTCGAGTACTGCCACAACGTCGCACGCGAGCTGCGAGCGCAACGCTACGCAGACAAGCCGGTCAGCGTGATGGTCGACGAGCGCGATGAGCGCGGCGGCGACAAAGTGTGGAACTGGATCAAGAAGGGCGTACCGCTGCGCCTGGAAATCGGCCCGCGCGACATGGAGAAAGACGCACTCTTCGTCGGTCGTCGCGATCGCGCGCCGAAGGACAAGCAGAGCGTGCCGCGCGCGGAGTTCGTTGCATCCATCGTGGCGACACTCCAATCGATCCAGGACAACCTGTACGCACGCGCCAAGGATCTGCGCGAGAAGAACACGCGCAGCATCGATTCCAAGGATGAGTTCTACGCGTGGTTCACGGCGCCGAAGGTTCCGGAGAACGCGCCGACGCCGATCCACGCCGGTTTCGCGCTGACGCATTTCAACGGCGACGTGAAGCTCGAACAGCGCATCAAGAACGACCTCGGCGTCACGGTGCGCTGTATCCCGCTGGAAAAGAGCGAGCCGGGAACGTGTCCGTTCAGCGGCGAGCCGAGCCCGCAGCGGGTCGTGTGGGCGAAAGCCTATTGATCGACCCCGCGGCCCGCGCGGCGCGAACGCGCGCGTGGCTGCAGCTGCATTTCTGCGTCGTGCTGTGGGGCTTCACAGCCATCTTCGGCCGACTCATCTCGCTTCCCGCGTTGCCATTGGTGTGGTGGCGCATGACGCTCGTCGGCGTTGCGTTGCTCGCGGTGCCGAAGTTCTGGCGCGGCCTGCGCGGAGTGCCCGCACGACAGATCGCGATCTACGCGGGTATCGGCGTGCTGGTCGCGCTGCATTGGCTGACGTTTTACGGCTCGATCAAGCTTTCGAACGCTTCCGTCGGCGCGACGTGCATGGCACTCATGTCGGTGTTGATGGCATTCGTCGAGCCGCTGATCGTGCGGCGAAAGTTCGATCCGCGCGAGTTGCTGTTCGGTCTCGCGGTGATTCCCGGCGTTCTGCTGGTGATCGGCGGCACGCCGGTGGCGATGCGACTCGGCATCGCAGTCGGCGTACTTTCCGCGCTGATCCTTTGTGTTTTCGGTGCGCTGAACAAGCGCTACATCGGTAAGGCCGATGCGATGACGGTGACCGGGATCGAAATGGGCGCCGGTGCGCTGTTTCTTACGCTGGTCGGGCCGCTGTTGCCCGCGGGCGATGCATTGTTCGCAATCCCGTCGCCGCGCGATCTGTTGCTCCTTCTTGCGCTCGCGATAGGTTGCACGCTGCTGCCGTTCACGCTCGGCCTCATGGCCATGCGACATTTGAGTGCGTTCTCGACAGCACTCGCGCTGAACTTGGAGCCGGTGTATGCGATCGTGCTCGCGATTGTGCTACTGGACGAGCAACGCGAGCTGGCGTGGCCGTTCTACGTCGGCGTGGGGATCATCCTTGCCGTCGTGCTGTTCCATGCGAAGCTCATGGAACGCAAGCCCGCCTAGACTCCGACGTGCCCGCCCGCGCGGCGATGCTGTTCCTCATGCACTTGACCGACTGTCAGCCGCGTGTGCTTCGCAATCACTTTGACGAGCACATGGCCGGGAGTCGAGGGCAGATGCAACGCATGGAGTCGTTCCCAGATCTCGATGCGCTCACGGGGATCTTTGACGGCCGACGCCTGAGATTCGAGCTCGCGGTCGCGCTCCGCTGCCCGCTGTTCCGCGGCTCGCAATACTTTGTCACGGTGATCGGCGGCGCTGCCGGGCGGCGCGGCCACGAGTTCATACGGGAGTCGCGGGGGAGTCATCGGGTGTTCCTGACGGCGGGCCACGAGCACTATATAGGTCGTGTTCCTGCTCTGCTCGGCTTTCTCTCGGCCGTGATAGCGTGGCGCCGTCAGGCAAGTTGAACGGAGTACTCAGGTGATCCAGGGTTCCTGCCTTTGTGGCGCAGTCAAATGGACTTTCGAAGGCGTGCCCGACGGCGCGACGGCGTGTAACTGCACTGCATGTCGTCGTTACGGCGCGCTGTGGGCTTACGACTTCGATGGTGAAGGGATCAAGGTCTCAGGGCCAGCGCAAGCGTTCGTTCGCGGCAAGGCGCTGAGTTTCAATTTCTGTCCCACGTGCGGCTGCGTCGCGTTCTGGCGCGGGGCCGACGTCGACAAGGACGGGCGGCGTCGTATCGCCGTCAATCTGCGGCTCGCAGAGCCGGAAACCGTCGCGAAAATTCCGATCGATCACTTCGACGGCCTGGACACCTTCGAAGATCTGCCGCGCGACGGACGCTGCGTCGCAGACTACTGGTTCTGACTTTTCTGCTTCTGCGCGGCTGGGTCGCGCCAGCAGGCTTCGATGTTGTTGCCGTCGGGGTCGAGCAGGAACGCGCCGTAGTAGGTGTCTCCGCCGCGTCGCTCGCCGGGCTTGCCGTTGTCCCTTCCGCCCGCTTCCAATCCTGCGCGATAGAACTCGTCGACGACAGCTTTGCTCGACGCCACGAAGGCGACGTGATTCTGGTTCAGGCCGGCTCGCGAGCCTTCCGCCCAATAGGACGGCCGCAACGTTCCGATCCACAGATAAGGAACAGGCTCCTGCGCGCCGCGGCCCAGGAGAAATGCCTGCGGACCGTTGTCCACTGTGCCGAGCCCGAGCGCCTTGGCGATCGCGTCGTAGAAGCGACGCGCTTTTACAAGGTCCGAAACGACGAAGCCGGTATGGTCGAGCATGACCG